>NZ_JANUXV010000001.1 GCF_024814355.1 Gleimia sp. 6138-11-ORH1
CGGAGAATGCTTATGCTCCGGCTTTGTATGATACTGCGTTGAAGTTGGCTGTTGGTAAGTCTGATCGGTTTATTAAGATTGGTGATCCTAAGAAGATTACTTTAGTTGATAAAGCGACTTTAGATTGTGATCCTCGGATTGCGACTGCTCCTGTGGTGGAAGCGAAGTTTGATTTGGTTCCTGCGCAGTGTGTTAATAAGGTGGCTGAGGATAATCAGTTGAAGGTTACTGGTAAGGTTGCTGCTAATGTTCGTTTTGTAGCTACTGTTGATGGTCAGTCGATTTCTTTGAAGCAGGAATTGCGGGAGAAGTTGAGTGCTGCTGGTACTTTGACGCTTGCTGATTTGCAGGCTGCTTATCCTAACTATGCTGTTCCTTATGGTAAGGAACTGCAGGTGCAGATGTATTACTTTGATGCGGAGAATGCTTATGCTCCGGCTTTGTATGATACTGCGTTGAAGTTGGCTGTTGGTAAGTCTGATCGGTTTATTAAGATTGGTGATCCTAAGAAGATTACTTTAGTTGATAAAGCGACTTTAGATTGCAAGGTAACTGATCCAGTTGCACCGGAACAGCCAAAGGTAACTGATCCAGTTGCTCCTGAACAGCCAAAAGTTAAAGAGCCTAATAAGGAACAACCTGGTAAGAGCGCGATTGCAGTGAAGCCAGGAAAGAAAGCTACTCTGCCGCAAACAGGTAGTTCAGCAGGCTTGTTGGCAATCTTTAGCATTCTGACTCTATTCGCTGGAATTACGCTAATGCGTACCCAGCGTAAAGAGAGCTGAATCTAAAAATACTTAACAAAGCAATAATCGGCGTGATGAAACATTTGATATTTCATCACGCCGATTATTAATTAAATCACCTAGTAGAATCTGAAACCCAAGACTGCAATAGCAGAAACCTCAGTCCACTAAAAAATAGTTAGACGGCAATAAAGAATGTTACGGACGATTTGCAAAGTACTCTAATAGAGCGCCGTCACCGGAAACGATAATAATATCTTCCTTATCAATACGCGTATCTGCCGAAGCATAAGCAAAACCCAACCCAGGTTTCAAAACCCCGAGCACATTCACCCCGTAGCGAGCGCGAATATCCGACTGGGCTAACGTAAAGCCCTGGAATTCTTTTGGTGGACGCATTTTCATAATCGCAAATCCTTGCTTATCCATTTCGATATAGTCCAACATGCGACCTGAAACTAAATGGGCAGTACGCTGTCCCGCATCAAACTCTGGATAAACCACGTGATGAGCGCCAATCCGACGCAAAATCCGCCCATGCTCTCTGGAAGTTGCTTTAGCCCAAATAGACGGCATACCAATATCCACTAAGTTCGCGGTAATCAACACAGAGGCTTCTAAAGAAGACCCCACCGAAACCACAGCTGCAGAAAAGTCTCTGGCACCAAGCTGCTCCAACGCTTCCGCATTCGAAGCGTCCGCTTCAACCAGCGGAATCCGCCCCGTGAACTGTTGGATTTTAGCGGGATTCTTTTCTACCGCTAAAGTCTCTCTACCCAGTCGATCTAAAGTAGAGGCCACAGCAGAACCAAACCGACCTAAACCGATCACCAGCGTACCGGACGATGACTGCCAATCCGACTCAGCCATTAGGAAGCCCCCTTAAAAACATGAATAACTAGAATGATTCTACCCAACAATTGGTGATTCTTCTGGAAGACGTATCACTCTACGCCGAGAACGCAAAGCCAAAGCAGCTGCGAAAGTCATTGTCCCCACTCTGCCTAAGAACATCAGCAACGTCAGCAAATATTTAGCACCATCCGGAAGCAACGGCGTAATTCCGGTAGATAACCCGACTGTGGCAAATGCTGAAATAGTTTCAAAAAGCGCCTGATCTAAAGAAAAAGGCGTAATAAGTAACATCACCAAAGTTGCAGCCGCAACAATAAAAGAACCAATCAAGGTAACTGCAATGGCAACTCTCACCGTGGAAGGAGGAATACGGCGTCCAAACACTTCAATATCACGATCCCCACGCGCTTCAGCTAAAACAGCCAAAGCTAAAATTGCGAAAGTAGTTACCTTCATACCCCCAGCAGTAGACGCAGAACCACCCCCAATAAACATGAAAATGTCTTGGATAAACCAAGTTCCGCGAGTCATCTCACTCATATCAACAATAGAAATACCGGAAGTACGAGAATTCGCACCAGCCAATAAACTATGCATGACCCGATCCAGAACCGAAAGTTTCCCGAAAGTCGCTTCATTTTGCCATTCGGAAGCTCCCACTAAAATCACGTTCACAATATAGAGAGCAAAATACACCACCAAAGTTAGTTTGGTATGTAACGAAAGCCGTTTCGGTGTCCGCCAATTTGCTGAAAGATCACGCATCACGGGGAAGCCAATAGCCCCCAGGAAAGTTCCCAAAATAATCGGGGTAATCATCCAAATATCAGAAGTAAACGGAGCTAAACCACCAGGCAGAATAATGAAACCAGCATTGTTGAAAATCGAAATCGCCGTAAATAAGGCGTACCACACAGAATGCGCAAAATCATTTTCTAAAGTGAGGAACCTGGGCAAAAGCACCAAAAAGAGAAGAAAATCTACTGTCAAAGCCGTGACCACCACGGCTTTCAAAAGTGAACCCAACTGCCCTAAAGAAGAAGTTTTCGTTTCAGAAGCAGCCAAAAGACGCTGCGTTAAACCCAAATGATGAGAAACTGCCAGACCTAAAGCAGAAGCTAAAGTCATCACCCCTAAACCACCGATAGAAATCGCGATAGCAAGAACTACCTGCCCAAACGGAGACCAGTAGCTGGCCGTATCAACAGTTACTAAACCAGTGACACAAACAGCAGAAGTTGCCGTGAAAAGGGCATCAGCAAACGGGGCGCGCTGCCCGCTGGTAGTGGCAATCGGTAGGCTCAGCAACCCGGTTACAATCGCGATAATAGTTGCGAAAATTCCCACCGCAACACGCGCCGGATAAGTGCGCGCATAGTAGTCAGCAGCTTGGCGGAGGCGGGCAATTAGAGTATTTTCCGTCCGAGGGCGACTGCTGGGGGTAACAGATTGTTCAGTGGCTTTTAAAGGAGGAAGCCTATCAGGACGAAACACAACGTTCTTGTTGCGTGAAAAGGGAAGAGGGAACTTCACAATCTGTCCTTTAACTGAACTGTTTTAAGATACTAAGGTTACTTATATTATGTTACTTACTAAAGGTCGTTCCCAGCTACCTTTAATCAGCTTTTTTGAGTTAAACTAGTTTTTGGCGCAGGTTAAACTGCATAAGTTTGACAAATCATGCACTTACTCTATAAAGTGCATATTTGGCTGGTAAATGTCCAGGAAACATCGTTAAGGAGGGGCAAAATGGGCTCCGTTATTAAGAAACGTCGCAAGCGTATGGCGAAGAAGAAGCACCGCAAGTTGCTTCGTAAGACTCGTCACCAGCGTCGTAACAAGAAGTGATTAAAAGCCCCGCAATGCGGGGCTTTTAACGTTTACAGTTACTTACCTTAAATGAGAGACAAAACCTCTCATCTAAAACAAGCTACTGCAAATTCTGCGCTTCTGAAGTTCCCGGAACTAAATCTGCCGCATGCTTAAGTAAATGCCCAGCAGGTTCCCAATAGTAACAACCCACCAGCGTGTAGTCGTCAAAAACTAAAGAAGTAATTGACGCTAAAGAACATTCACGCTGGTACGGCAAATGTGCCAACGGCCAGCCCTCAACCCAAGAACGCACCACCCAAATGGGAAGCTGATGGGAAACCAAAAGAGCTTCCCTCCCATAAGCAACCTCTAGAGTGTCAGCGATGACAGAGCGCATCCGCGCCAAAATCTGCACATAAGGTTCACCCCAAGAAGGCCTAAAAGGATTCAGAAACTGGCTCCAATGTTCTGGGCGTAATGCTTGTTTCCAATTAGAGGCAATATCTGCGCCCTCGAAATGATTCCATGCTTCTACCAGGCGAGCATCCGCCGTAACCGGTAAATCATACTCTAAAGCAGCAGGCAAAGCTGTTTGCTGCGTGCGCAGCAGGGGAGAAGCCGCAATTAAAGCCAAATCAGCTTCCTCTTTACGCAAACCCTGCGCAGAAGCAAAAGCCATTTTATGCCCTAAAGCAGAAAGCTCGAACCCCGGCAACCGCCCGTAAAGAACCCGCTCAGGATTAGCAACCTCACCGTGCCGCATCAGATGAATCGTCGTCTGCATGCCCTTCCCCCTTATCTTTAGATTTACTGTCCTGCTCATCAGAGTTACTGTCCTGCGAATCTAATTTTGGAATCTGCAATTCACCGCTAGCAGCAGCATCCGTCTGCTCCGACGCAGCCCGAGCTTCCTTCCGCCGCTTATACAGTTCCTTTTCCAACTTCCACAAAAACTCTGGATCATCATCAGGAGCAACCGGGTCACCATGAGACGCAGAACGTGAAGCACGTTTTTTACCTTGGAAAATCTCCCCTAAAGAAAACCCATTCTCATCAGCCAACTGGACACGAGAAATCACCAGCCACGCTAAACCACCAAAAGGAGGAAGAATTATTGAAAATAAAATCCAATAAGCCTTCGGAATACCTCCGGGAAACTGGCCAGAAGGAAAACGATCAGGACGGGTTGAAGCAATCTCAGCCACCGCAAAAATGGTAATAGCTACCGAAAAAATCAAAAACAAAACTCGTGGCACAAAACCTCCTCAAAGCTATAAGAACCAGACTAACAGCAAGCTAGCTGAGGAAATACCCTAAACTGATGACAAAACCGAAAAGCAACGTAGTTACCCCCAAATTACGAAGCGCAGGAAGTAAACCAGCTCCCACTATAGAAGGCAGCGTATTTTGCACCAGCAAAATAAAAACAGAGCCAAAAAGCAAGAAACTCACCCAATAAAAAGCCAACGGTAAGGAAAGCGGTAAAGAAAGTAGACCTAATAAAAGCCCCGCCCCAATCAGACCCTGACAAACTAAACGAGAAACACGATCACCTAAACGAACCGCGACAGTACGTTTACCTACCTGCGAATCAGTTGGAATATCACGAATATTGTTAATGAATAACAGGGCGACCGATAAGAAACCCACCCCAGAAGCTGCCAGCCACAACCAAAGTGGTGCTTGCTGCACCTGCACCCAGGTAGTGCCAACTGTAGCCATTAAACCAAAAAAGACGAACACGAAAAGCTCAGATAAGCCAACCCCCGCATACCCGTAAGGAGTTTTACCGCCAGTGTAAAACCAAGCCGCAACTACCGCTAAAACCCCCGGTAGTAAAAGAACCCACTGACCAGAAATAAATAAAATTACTAAACCGGTTAAACCGGCAAAAGCAAAACAAGCTAAGGCCACAAATAAAACAGTTTTTGGACTCACCAAACCAGATGCCGTTAAACGCAGTGGCCCAGAACGCGCATCGTCAGTACCGCGAATACCATCAGAGTAGTCATTGGAAAAATTAACACCAATCTGCAACGCTAAAGCCACTAACAACGCTAAAACAGACAGTCCCCAATGCAACCCACCTAACCGATCGGCAGCCCCAATCCCAATTAAAACCGGAGCCACTGCCGCTGGAAGTGTCCGTAAACGAGCACCCTCTAACCAATCTTGCAAAGACACCTGTCTGTTTAACTCGCTCACAGTTCCTCCTTAACAACTGGCTTCACCCAAAAATTCGCGCTTCGTTGAGCCACTGGTAACCCCAACTGTTCCTTAACTAACTCCACTAAAACACTCCGGTTCGGTTTCCCCAAATCCGTGAGCGGCAATGCTGCAACCGCTAAAAATGCTTGCGGAGCAAACTCACGCCCCAAAACTTCACCCACTAAGTCCCGCCACTTCGAAGCAGAACTAACCCCAGGTGCAACAACTACAGCTGCAACCAACTGCCCCCAAGTATCATCAGCCACCCCAACGACCGCAACTTCAGTTAGCTCAGTTACATCTAAAAGAGCGTCAGCGACAACTGCCGGAGAAATATTCAAACCGCCTGAAATAATAACGTCATCGGCTCTACCAAGTACCTGAACAATTCCGCCCTCGGAAATAATCTGATCCGCAGTGCGTAAGAATTTTTTCTCACCTTGCCAAATGAAATCCGCTCCCGCTTCACCATCTAAATAATCAACCAGTAAAGACGGGGAATGGATTAATGCACACCCGTTTTCCGCGGCAATAACCTCAACCCCTGGCAGCGGCACCCCATCGTAAACTACTCCACCAGAAGTTTCAGTCATGCCATAACTGGTGTGTACCCGCAAACCAGCTTCGCGAGCAACCTGCAACAGTTGGCGAGGAACCTGCGTGCCCCCAACCAAAATCGCGTCCAAACGACGCAAATAATCCAACAGCTCACCGCCCGCATCCAACGCGGCAGCTAACTGCTTAGGCACTATCGCCAGGTAAGCGCGCAAATCAGAACGCACCCCACCACCAGAAAACATTGACCGGCACGCTCGCGTTAAAGCATCAGCATCAAAACCCGCATCCAACTCAGCAATAATCGGAGAAGCCTCTGCCACACAGCACCGCACCAAAGTCATTAAACCCGCAATATGATGAACCGGCAAAGCCACAATCCACCGGCCGGGGCCTCCCAAAGCCTCATGGGTGGCACGGGCTGAAGCAACTAAAGCACCATAAGACAACCCCACTAACCGCGGCTGGCCGGTAGTAGAACCAGAAGTCTCCACAATCACGTCTACTTCAGCGGGTAGGCGGCGCAAACGTTGCTCTAACTCTGCGGTACTTTGCGCGATTACCGGCGGATAACACTCCGCTACTGGCCGGGGCGCAACCACAATCCACCGACCGCGTTTTTGACCTGTCTTTTCTTCTCTTTCAAAAAACTCCCAGAGTTTATGAATAGCAGAATAAGTACGAGTAATAGCTAAAGCTGAAGTTCCCCCCGGAACTAGCATTAACTCTGGGGCTAAAGCAGGAACGGTCACAAATGACTCCTTAAAATAGGTACATTCTTCATTTTATATGTCTTTAATAAATAGTGTGGGGGACAGGGGCGTGACCGCGTAATCGTGCAAATAGAAATAAAACTGCTGAGAAGTTTAAAAACGAGTAAAAGAAGTTAGAAATTTGAGCAAAAGCACAACCAGAGTATCTGCCTCTTTTAAGCTAATTCACATATAATTAGGAAGAATATAGAAGCCAGGTCTAAGCCAATCGAAAATTTCACCGAATTTTCAGGGGAAAATACCTGGACGGTGAACCTAAAAGGGAAAGCATGGACACAGTAGACGATCTTACAAATGCAACAGAGAATGTAAGCGCAGCGCCAGAAAAGAAACGTTTCAAACGTGGAATGAAAGTAGCTGTGGGTGTTGCAGCTGTTTTAGGGCTAACTTTGGGTAGCTCCATGGTTGCGTACGGAGTTTACTATGAGGATCGTGTACTTCCTGCAGTAACCCTCCAAGGAAAAGATATTTCAGGGATGAAGCAGGCAGAAGTTGAAAAATTAATCGCTGACACTTCTGCAGGTAAAGAACTGGTCTTTGAAGTTGGTAGCGAAAAAATTCAAGCCAAATACGAAGAACTGGGCATTACTACTGACGTAGCTGCCACAGTTGATAGTGTTTTTTCTGCGAACCAAACTCTTTGGAATCGTTTTATCGCCTACTTTGCTCCCCGCGATCTGATGATCGTGAAAAAAGTTGATGAAGCTAAACTGAATCAATTTGCAGACGGATTAGAAGAAAAACTAGCTAAACCACGGCAAAACGCAAAATTAGAATATGACGCTGAAGTCGGCGAATTTAAAGCTATCCCAGGTGTTACCGGCGAAGTAGTAGATAAAGCTGATCTGCTGACTCAGGTGAAAGCCAAACTGGCTACTCTTGACGAAGCCCCAGTTAAAGCGAAAATCGTTTCTCAAGAACCAGATGTTACTGATGAACAGGTAAACGCCTACAAAACTAAAGCTGTAGAACTGGCTAATCTGAAACTTGCTTTCTTTGAAGGTAACTATGACATTGAAGTTCCCGTGGCGAAAAAAGCCACTTTGCTTAGCTTCACTGACGCAGACGGAAAAACTGTAGAACCCCACTATGACGAAGCTAAAGTGCATAAGTACGTAATGGACTTGTCAGTGGAAACTAACTCCCTCCCAGAACCAGCTTTGCACAATGTCAATAGCAAGGGTGCAGTGGTACAGGTAGCTACCGAAGGAAAACCCGGGTGGAACGTAAACAACGCTGAAGCAGTTGCTAATCAAACTGTTGAAGCTCTAAAAGCAGGGAAAGAATTCCGCGGAGAATTCACCTACGATAAAGTTCCCCAACCGGTGGAAACCCGTTTAATCGCTGACGGGGCAGAAGGCTTAGCCTACCAGGCAGCCCCCGGGGAACGTTGGATCGACATTAACCTCTCTAACTTAACAATGACCGCCTATGAGGGTTCAACACCGGTTTACCATACAAACCAGATTGTTCCGGGCGCGCCAGAAACCCCCACGATAACTGGTAAGTTCGCCGTTTACTTGAAATACAATGTGCAGGATATGCGCGGCACCAACATCGACGGGTCACCTTACTTAACTAAAGGCGTACCTTGGGTGACTTACTTCCACGGTGGCTACGCGATTCACGGGGCACCTTGGCGCGCTTACTTTGGTTTAGGGCACTCAGCAGGTGGTTCACACGGCTGTGTGAATACCCCCAGCGTACACGCGAAGTTCATCTACGACTGGTCACAGATGGGTGACCCGGTAGTGGTTCACTACTGATCCTTAAGACAATAACAGTAATACGCTCATAACTACTAGAATGGTAGGTATGAGCGTATTACCTTTTGTATCCGATACTTTTGACGCTTCCCGCTGGCGGGAAGTTTCCGGTTTTTCTTTAACTGACATTACCTACCACCGGGGGATCTCACGCGGAAAAGACATAGATGGTAAAGCAGTTGGGGAAGATCTGCCGGTAGTTCGAATTGCTTTTGACCGTCCGATTTTACGAAATGCTTTCCGCCCGCACACAGTTGATGAACTGTACCGTTGTTTAGATCATGCGCGGATGACACCAGATGTAGCTGCGGTGATTATTACCGGGAATGGGCCTTCTCCAAAAGATGGAGGCTACGGTTTTTGTTCCGGTGGTGATCAGCGGATCCGCGGTAAAGACGGTTACCGTTACGAAGATACTGATTTAGGTGAGGACGCAGCAGCTTCAGCGCGTCGAGAAACCATTGATCCTGCCCGGGCAGGCCGGTTACATATTCTTGAAGTCCAACGTCTGATCCGCACCATGCCGAAAGTAGTAATCGCAGCGGTATCTGGCTGGGCAGCAGGTGGGGGACATTCCTTGAACGTGGTGTGTGACCTGTCAGTTGCTTCTATAGAGCACGCGCGTTTTATGCAAACTGACGCTAATGTGGGTTCTTTTGACGCCGGCTATGGTTCAGCACTTTTGGCACGCCAAGTGGGGGATAAGCGGGCGCGAGAGATTTTCTTTTTAGCCAGAGAATATTCTGCAGCTGACGCCCAGCAGTGGGGAGTGGTAAATGAGGCAGTTCCACACGCTCAGCTGGAAGAAACGGCTTTAGAATACGCTAGGATTGTGGCTACTAAATCACCGCAGGCAATCCGAATGTTGAAGTTTGCTTTCAACTTAGCTGACGATGGTTTAGCTGGGCAGCAGGTATTTGCGGGAGAAGCAACCCGTTTAGCCTATATGACGGAAGAAGCCCAAGAAGGTAGAGATGCGTTTGTTGAAAGAAGAAAACCAGACTGGTCATCTTTCCCTTACTATTTCTAAAGAAATAATAGTTCCATAAAATATGGGGTGTGGAGATTTCTCCACACCCCATATAGGTTGTTTTAGTTATGGGAGGCTTAGAATGCGCCTACCATAAGTCCGCCGGCAAGGGCGCCGAGGACGCCACCAACCAGTGGGCCAACTACTGGAACCCAAGAGTAACCCCAGTCAGAGCCACCCTTACCCTTGATAGGTAGAACCGCGTGAGCAATACGAGGTGCCAAGTCACGAGCTGGGTTGATTGCGTAGCCGGTTGGGCCACCGAGGGAAGCACCGATCCCAACGATCAGGAAGGCAACGCCCATTGGAGCGAGCCAGCCAAGAACTGGGTTGGAAACTTCTGGGTTGCCACCAATTAGGCCAGCGGTAACGATTACGAACAGAAGTACGAAAGTGCCGATGGCTTCAGTGATCATGTTCCAGAAGTAGTCGCGATCTTCTGGGCCAGTTGAGAATACACCGAGTTTTGCACCCTGGTTGTCGGATAGGTCGAACTGCTTGCGGTAGGCCAGCCAAGTCAGTACTGCACCGAGGAATGCGCCAGCGAATTGAGCTAGGATTGCAACCATAATCTGAGCAAAGTTAACGCTTTCGCCTGCTACGAGCATTTTCGCTACTAACCCAAGAGTAACCGCTGGGTTCAGGTGTCCGCCGGTCTTGAAAGCAACAATGACACCCATCCAAACTGCAATACCCCAGCCGAAGTTTACGTGCAGGAAGCCGGTTCCGTTACCTTTGTTCTTTGGCAGGATGTTGTTAGCAACAACGCCTCCACCGAGAAGTAGTAGCATTGCGGTTCCCGCAAATTCAGCCAGGAAAATCTGGCCCATTGTTAGATCAGCCCACATAAGAGGACTCCTTTTCATTGATTAACGCTTATGCGTACATTAGATTGCAGATTCGCTACACTGTGAATCTGAGACGGGACACACTTCATTATGTAATGAATACAATTGTATTCGGTGTTTTCCCCGTTAGGATTTATTGTATAGGAAAAACAATTAATTTCCTGCAAATGTTCAACTAACTGGGATTAAATTCGTTTTAAACCCACGTAAATGAAAAAATGTGCGTGCGTGTGTAACGGAATTCCAAACTGGTGAAACCCCAAATATCAACTAAAATTAATCTCAAATCTCCCCAACAAAGCCGCTAAAGGACTCTACATGACTTGGTCAGAGAAATTTCCCTCCCACTCATTCTTCCGTGAAAACACCCTTGCCTACGGTGGGGACTGGAATCCCGAACAGTGGACACCCGAAACTCTCACTGAAGATTTCCAACTCATGCAAGAACTTAAAGTAAACCTCATGTCCGTAGGCATTTTCAGCTGGGCAAAACTAGAACCAAGTAGCGGAAACTATGACTTTGCTTGGCTAAGAGAAATCTTAGACGAATGCCACCAAAAAGGAATTCAAGTAGACCTGGCAACTCCCACTGCTGCAGCCCCCGCCTGGTTATTCAACACTGATCCAACCGCAACTGCAGTGACTAAAAGCGGAGTGAGACTAACTTTTGGAAGCCGGCAAGAACACTGTCCCACCAACCCCACCTACCGCCAGGCAGCTAAAAAACTAGTCGAAAAACTCGCCGAAACTTTCGGTAATCACCCGGCCGTCACCATGTGGCACGTCAATAATGAATACGCTTGCCACACCTTGCGATGCTACTGCGACAACTGCGCTATAAACTTCCAAAAATGGTTACGCGAACAATACGAAACTATCGAAAACTTAAACTCTGCCTGGGTGGGCGCATTTTGGTCAAACACTTACACGGACTTCACCCAAATCCTACCTCCGCGCACTACCGCAACTTTCACTAACCCCGCCCATGAACTGGACTACTACCGGTTCGCTGACGAACAGCTTTTAAGAAACTTCCTCACCGAAGCTGAAATAATCCGTCGCCACAGTCCAAACCGTCCGATCACCACAAACTTTATGGGCGAATTCCCCGCCCTGGACTATGCAAAATGGGCAGAACATCTAGACCTAATTAGTGACGACGACTACCCAGACCCAGCAAACCCAGCAGCAGGACATCAGGTTGCTTTCAACTCCGCCCTTATGCGCGGATATGCCGGTGATCAACCTTTTATCCTAATGGAACAAACCACCGCAGCCGTCCAATGGCGCAAAAAGAATACTCCTAAACGCCCTGGACAACACCTCTTATGGTCACTTTCCCGGGTTGCCCACGGCGCCAACGGAATCCTCCAATTCCAATGGAGACAAAGCCCCGGAGGAGCAGAAACTTTCCATTCAGCGATGGTAAATCACAGCGGGAAAAGCTCCTTCTTCTGGGAGGAAACAGCCCTAACCGGACAGGTACTTCAGCAGCTAAATGCAGTGAGTGAAGAATTTACATCTCACTCAATTGCTGTACTTACTGACGCAGATAGTGCTCGGGCACGCCACCTAAGCGTTGGCCCAAAAGAAACTCCGTTAAACTATGCGGCGGCGCGCGCGTGGCATAAAGCCCTGTGGGAAAAGAACCTCCCTGCGGACGTAGTGGCCGTGCGACAACTGCTAAAACAAAACCCGAACCGTTACCAAGTAATCATCGTTCCAGATATTTTCATCGACTACCCCGAACTGGCCCAGCATTTAGAAAAAGCAGCCGCAGCGGGCGCGCAGATTATCGTTACAAAAGAAACTGGGGTAGTGGACTGCACGCTTAAAGCCATTCTGGGTGGCTACTTGGGGTCGCTGAAAAATCTCTTAGGCGTAAAAGTTACTGATCATCGTATAAACGCCAGTGAGTATTCCCAGCTCTCCTCAGAAAACGGCGTTAGTCTTCCCTATCCAAAACCCGATCCGCGGGTAAATCACATTTCCAGCGCGGTTGGTATACCGGGAGCGGACAGGCAAATCTACCTGGATACTGATTTTGCGCCTTTGCAACGCGCCCTCGAAAAAATTGGTAAACCGACGCCGCGGATAACCGGCTTTGAGTGGGGGGAATACGTGGTAGCCACCCAACCTGCTTCTGAAACTACCTTGCCGACTTGGCTAAATGATGAAGTTGAAGTAATCGCCCAATTCAGTGGGCAGGGCGGAAATGACCTGGCAGGGTGGCCGGCAATCACCCGCCGCCAAGTGGGGAAAGAAACTAAAGGCGCCGCCTGGTATGTGGCCACTGATTTAGACGAGGTCGGTAAAGCAGCCCTTTTGGAAGTAGTTTGTGCCTACGCGCGTATCAGCCCCACTGCGGTGGATCTTCCCGCGGGGGTAGAAGTCACCCAAAGAGGGAACGTACGCTTTTACCTAAATCACTCAGACAAATCTGTGCAGTTAGCTGGGGTAAGCGGATTTGAACTAACCACCCAAAGGGAAGCAACTGGGCATGTGATGCTACCGCCGCGCACCGCGATTGCGGTTGCGATACCAAGCAGGTTGCAGAAATAAAGGGATTTTCTTACCGAATAATCCCGCAACACAACCGCCTAATCCGACCAGTGCCAATAAGCCACCGAAAGTAGAAAGTGACCAGTAAATCCAAGGAATCTCACGGGACAGTCCGCCTATTGAAAGCAGAGCTAACCCAAGTAGAGCCATGGAAAAAGCCGGGAGAAACACGAAAGCAAACCGCGCATCGATTATTCCGTTATTAGATTCCCAAGCTCTCGCAGCAGGAGTATCCTGACGCAGATACCAAGCGGCTATTCCCGCGCCAACACTAAGTAAAAGAGCAATAATAAACATATTTACAGAGTACCTGGTTTACCAGCAGAATAGAGGAAGCATGCAGACACTATTTGCAGTTGAGAAAACTGAGCTAAGCACACCCGTCCAAGCTGCTTTAACGCAGATTGACCGCATCGCTTTTTTCACTCTGCCGTTAAAAAACAAATTCCGCAAAGTCACCCAGCGGGAGGGCCTACTATTACACGGGCCGGCAGGGTGGGCGGAAGTCTCCCCCTTTTGGGATTATGACAGTGAAGAATCCGCCCACTGGCTGGCAGCAGGGTTAGAACAGGCAACCGACACTCGCAGCCTACCCACCTACCGCAACGAAATCCCCATAAATGTAACCATTCCCGTGGTTTCACCTGATAGAGCAGCAGAAATTGTGCAAGAGTTTCTCTCTACAGTAACTGACCCGGCACAAGCGGTAACCGCAAAAGTGAAAGTCGCTGACCCCGGAGTGACTTTGGCAGAAGATGCCTCCCGTCTTGCAGCGGTAAGAGAAAACTTAGGAGGGCGCGGAAAAATCCGCATTGACGCAAATGCAGCGTGGAACGAGGCAGAAGCAGTTGAAGCAATAAACCTTTTAGGAAAAGCCGCTGGCGGTTTAGAATACGTAGAACAACCCTGCGCAACAGTTGAAGAACTTGCGCAAGTTCGGCGCCGCTGCAACGTTCCCATCGCCGCAGATGAGTCAGTGCGCCGCGCAAGCGATCCTTTAGCAGTTGCCCGCGCCCAAGCAGCTGACCTGCTGATCGTGAAACTCCAACCTATGGCAGGAATTCGCCGTGTTGTGGAAGTAGTAGAAGAAGCAGGCCTACCGGCAGTAGTTTCCTCAGCCTTAGATTCCTCAGTGGGAATTGCCAGCGGACTACGCTTAGCTGCTAGCCTACCGTCCCTGCCTTTTGCCTGCGGATTAGGTACCGCGCGAATGTTTACCTCCGACGTGGTAGAAACACCCCTAATACCCCGCGGCGGATTCCTCACCTGGGAAGAACCTCAAGTTTTATGGCAGTCAGCTCAAAATGCGGAACGCCCCAACCCCATCAATGAACGCATAACCGCGTGGAAACTACGCTTAGAACAAATGGTGAACGCGGTAAACTATTACTGAACTTTAAGGGGGAGACTATTCCATGAACACCGCCGCACCCGCGCAGACCACAGGTAACTCAGTGACGGATACACGCTACCTACTCACATTCTTAGCTACACTGGGAGTCCGCCACTTCATCTACTGTCCGGGATCTCGATGTGCCCCCTTCGCATACGCGCTGGCAGATTTAGAAACTGCCGACCCCACCGTGAAAGTCTATCCAAAAATAGATGAACGCAGCGCCGGATTCTTCGCCCTGGGAATCGCTAAAGCCACCGACCAGCCGGTAGCGGTAATTATGACATCGGGAACCGCCGTGGCCCACACTCTCCCCGCCGTAATGGAAGCACACCACACGCAAACCCCACTTTTAATTATCTCCGCCGACCGTCCCTATGAAATGCGCGGAGTAGGGGCTTCTCAAACCACCCAACAAATTGGGATTTTCAGTCACTTCGTCCGCCGCACTATAGATTTACCCGCCAAACTGGAACTGCCCACAAACCCCCAGATACCCCTAGCTTTACCAGCCCGAAAAGTTCTCAATCAACTGCGGCATTTAGCCCGCTGCTGGCAAACCGAGGGCGCCCAAAGAGGCCCCGCTCACCTCAACGTAGCCCTGAGAGAACCACTAACCCCCACAGAAACAGAAACACACGGTGAACAACTAATCCGACAGTTATTCACCGCCACCACCGCAATCCTAAACGGGGAAACTTCCCTTACCAGCAGTACGGGTGGGGAAACTTCCCCTACCAGCAGTACCGGCGGGGAACCTGCGATTAAACTGGCAAAACCAGTTCCACCTACGCCCTCGCAACCCTGCCCCCCGCACCTGCTTAATCCCCAACTCAAAACCGCCCTCATAGTCGGCGAACACCGCGCGGCAATGGGCTGGCAATGGGAAGAATACCTGGAAAAAGGCTACTTAATCCTAGCCGAACCCGGAACCACCCCGTTCTCTGCCGGGCTCAGCGCCCCCTGCCAACAGCAAATGGTCACCAAATACGCAGACCAAATCGAACAGCTTATCGTCATCGGCAGACCCACCTTATCCCGCCCCCTCACAGCGCTTATCAACCAAGATAAAATCCCCACAATTGTTGTGGCTGAACCCGCCGACTACCCGGATTTAACCGCCAACGCAAAATACGTCACCGACCGGCGTATTGAACTGCCGAAACTAAGTGAAGAAGCCACCACTTGGGCGCAAAACTGGCGGGACCAAGCAATCACCTACGTGCGGAAAATCGGTAAAGAACTGGTATTAGCCGATGGGTTGCGCGCCGCCCAAATCATTTGGGACACGCTGGGAGCAAACCCCCTTATCGCCGGAGCTTCAAACGCAATCCGCTACCTAGATTTAATTGCCGATACCTCTTCTAAACACGGAGAAATATTCGCTAACCGCGGGCAAGCTGGGATTGACGGAACTATCGCTTTCGCTCGCGGAGTACACACTTTTTGGAAAGCACAAACTGCTGAAAAAGCAGGTCGCTTGGACGCGATTCGCACAGTCGTTTTCATTGGTGATATTACCTTTTTGCATGATGCTTCCTCGCTATTAAACGGGTGGGCAGAGGACTGTCCAGAAATTGACATTGTAGTTTTAGATGACGGCGGAGGGCGTATCTTTGCCTCTTTAGAACACGGAAAAGCTGCCTCTGAGGAACTTTATGAAAAGTATTTTGCGATGGGACAAAAAGTAAACTACCAGGCATTAGCTGATGGCTACGGCTGGCAGTATCACCAAGTAGCGGGATTAAGCTCCTCCGAACAACAGGTGAAAATGCAGACGCTATTAAGTGAAACAGAAGTTAAGGGCGGAAGAATTATCCATCTAGTTTGCGACCATAGTAAGATTTCTGAGCAAATCAGGCGGCTGTTTGCTTTCTAAACTTTATTTTGGAAGCAAATAAAAGCATAGTTTCAACAAGACAAAAGAATATCCTTAGACGCAAAATAGAAAAGTATCTTTTTGCCCGTCTGATAGGAGGCTTATGTCTAACTGGAATAGTCAGCAACCAGGCGAACCTGTTCCCGCGCAACCTGCAGAGGAATTTCAACCAGCTGCGCCGATTCCGCCCAGCTACCCGCAACCAAGCCAAGCTACGGCGTATCGGCCAGTTCCGGCTCCCACTGCGCTGGTAGTAAGGCGCGGACCAGGCTGGGGAGCTCTTTTCCTTTCCATGCTACTGACCGCAATTCTCACGGTAGTTATACTGTTTCTCAGCGGAATAACTACAACCCGATTCAGTTCTCACGCGCGCTCGCAAACAAACTTACTGGAACCACAAACTGATGGGCCAATCGCGAAAGTAGTTGAAAATGTTGGGGAAGCTCCCGACTGGGAAGCAGTTGCAAATGCGGTGCGTCCCGCAACGGTATCTTTAACCGTTAGCACCGCCGGTGGAGGTTCAACTGGCTCTGGAGTGATTTGGGATAATCAAGGACATATTGTTACCAACTATCACGTAATTGACGGGGCAGAAGGCGAACATTCGATTAACGTAGTGCTCTCAGATGGTAGGCTCTACCACGCTGAAGTTATTGGCTCTGATAAAAGCACTGACTTGGCAGTTATTAAACTTAAATCTCCTCCAGCTGACTTGGTCTCTGGAAACCTGGGAAGTTCTCATGACCTACAAATTGGGCAACCAGTAATGGCAGTAGGCTCTCCACTGGGACTATCTGATACTGTCACCACGGGAATTATCTCTGCGTTAAACCGTCCCGTGGCAGTTGCCGGTGTAAATCCTGGCGCACCCGGGTTTGGTGACCAACCTCAGGATCAAAAAACAGTTGCTGAACCAATCATTACTAACGCGATTCAAGTAGATGCTTCAATCAACCCTGGAAATTCCGGTGGCCCTCTCTTTGATTCCACTGGCCGAGTGATTGGAATTAACTCCTCTATTGCTTCAAATCGAAGCCGCGGTGAAGAAGCTGGTTCGATTGGACTGGGGTTTGCTATTCCCATTGACCTGGTACGGAACGTAGTAACTCAGATTATCGAAACCGGTACCGTTGCCCACGCGCAACTGGGTGTATCTATCACTAACGGGGTAGGAACTACCGCTTCAGAAAGCCGTTTCGGAGCTGAAATTAAACAGATTGTGCCTGGCTCTGCAGCTGAAATAGCTGGTCTAAAAGTTGGTGACGTAATCATCTATGTAGACGGTAATCAAGTAACTTCCGGCAGATCACTTACCGGATATGTCAGACGCTACCGTCCCGGGGACGAAGTTACCCTAAAACTGGTCCGCAGCGGAGAGGAAACTGAAGTTAAAGTTAAACTTGGCCAGAAATAGTCAAAGAAATCATTAAATTCAGATAAATATAAGTTTTGCTGGGAAGAAAGATCTTTCTTCCCAGCAAAACTTAATTTTCAAGGCAGTCTTACCTGGATTGCTGCAGCATTTACCCGGGCTGCTGTCACAGTATTTACTTGGATTGCTGCTGCATATCCAAGTAACGAGTAGGTACAGCCGCATCTCCTTCAGAAAGACGCCACGCCTGATAAGGCAACTCATTACGCGCCTTCACATGGTGAGCAGCCGCAGTTTGCACAATCTCAGCCCCCACAAACTTCGGATCAATCACCCCGTTAGAGACGTAAGAAATCTGGAGCGGACGCGCATTATGAGCCGCTAAGACTTCTTTAGCTTCCGCCGCAGAACAGTTCACAACCAGCAGTTCTTCCAGAGCATAACCAGACTCGCCTAAGACCCGTCCAGCATATTTTTCGCCCCCAACAGTGGACTTAGAAGCAGACTTTTTCGCAACGTCAATCCAATTGCCATTGGTATCTTCACGTTCGACCATCTTATACACTAAAGCCGCCGTAGGAACACCTGAACCAGTGACTAAACGCGTCCCCACACCATAGGAATCTACCGGCGCCGCCCCCAAAGCAGCAATCGCGTATTCATCCAGATCAGACGTAACAGTGATCTTTGTGCCAGTTGCTCCCAATGCGTCTAACTGTCCGCGAACCTTGAAAGCCTGGGCAACTAAATCGCCAGAATCAAGGCGAACAGCGCCTAACTCACCACCGGCTTTACGAGCAATCTGCACGGCTCGGGCAACGCCCTCGGAAATATCGTAAGTATCAACCAGCAAGGTAGTGGAAGTGCCTAAAGCATCAACCTGCACACGGAACGCATCTGCTTCACTGTCGTGAAGTAAAGTGAATGCGTGAGCGGAAGTCCCAATCGTAGGAATATCGTAACGAATCCCCGCTTCTAAATCAGAAGTCCCCACAAACCCGCCGATCACCGCAGAACGAGCCGCTGACACGGCAGCTCTTTCGTGAGTGCGGCGCGCTCCCATATCCAGGCAGGGGCGTCCGTGAGCTGCAATCGTCATTCGGGAAGCAGCAGAAGCTACCGCACAGTCATGATTAAGAATCGACAGAGCTAAAGTTTCAATTAAAACTGTTTCTGCGAAAGTTCCCTTAACCGTTAAAATCGGAGAGCCTGCGAAGTAACATTCCCCCTCAGCGTAGCCAGAAATGTCACCCTTAAACTCAAAGTTTTCTAAATATTTGATAGTTGGCGCAGAAACAATTTTCTTATCACTTAACCAACGGAGCTGTTCGGAAGAAAAATGAAAACGCTGTAAGGCTTCTAAAAAACGGCCGGTGCCAGCAACTACCCCGAAACGGCGGGTCGCTGGTAAACGGCGTCCGAAAAGTTCAAAAACAGTTTTTCGGTGAGCAGTGCCCGCTTTTAAAGCGGCATCAACCATAGTCAGTTCATACATATCCGTCAGGAATGCGGTTGAATTTGAAGAAATCATAATATGAGGATACTTCAAAACACTCCATCCAACGAGATTTTCTCATAACCTTATAAGTATGAAAGTTGCGATGCAAGAAGCGCAGAAAGTTGAAAGCTCCTTAGAAACCAACCGGTTTTCCGCTCCGAACTGGGCAACAATTGTGTGGAACGACCCAATTAACACCATGCAATATGTAGAAACCGTGTTCATGCGTCACTTTGGGTATTCGCAGGCAAATGCGCACGCGCTGATGATGCGCGTACACGTAGAAGGAAGCGCTCAAGTTTCCCAAGGAGCTAAAGAAAGAATGGAAGCCGATGTGCTTGCCATGCACGGCTTCGGATTGCGAGCAACTATTGAACCAGTAGAAAACGCGTAGCAGCCTAAGGAGGTGAAAATTGCACTTTGAATTTGAAATAGACAGCACTTTGGAAACTCAAGAACCCTATCTGCTAACGGTGCGGCAAGATTTTTCTGAACTTATCATTCACTTCACTTCCTCTTTGATTCTTACCTTAGATCCTCCCGTCGGAGGAATGGATATTCTAGCTTCCCTCTGTAGTAATACTTTGATTGAACAGCCTCCCACAGACCCGGTACTGCGTCACCTACTTCCCGATATGAGTATCGACCCGGATGAAGCTATTGAACTGCGGAGTTTAACCGAAGAAACTCTCCGCTATGAAAAAGCCCAGCGGCTAATGAAAGTTAGGCAAAAACTAGCTGAGACATTATCTCAAAACGATTTTGCGCCAGAAATAGAGATCCCCTACGGGCAGGTATGGGAATGGTTAAGTGCCTTTAACGATCTGCGGTTATTCTTAGCAGTTCGTCTTTGCGAACTGGGAGGAAATCCTGAGCTGGTGGAATTAGATGAAGTATATTTAGTTGAACAAGCCAGTCTGATTATGGATGAAGACTCCACTTTAAATGCGGAAAATGCGTTGGAATCGGTACTGTCCTTAGCTTACCTGGTAGTGTCTTGGTGGCAAGATTCACTATTAGAGAAGGTTAATTCCACCCTCTAATGCGGTTAGGCTTGAAGTATGTCAAACCAGCCAATTGGGATTTTCGATTCGGGCTTAGGCGGATTAACTGTAGCGCGCGCAATCATTGACAAACTCCCACAAGAAGAAATCCTTTACGTTGGGGATACCGCCAATACTCCCTACGGAAATAAACCTATCGCGACGGTGCGAGAAATGGTCCTCGGGGTGATGGATGAGCTGGCTTCGCGCGACGTGAAAATGCTGGTAATCGCCTGTAACACTGCTTCAGCTGCCGTCCTCAGAGACGCAAGAGAAAGATACGAAGTAGACGCGGGAATACCGGTTGTGGAAGTTATCCAACCAGCTTCTAAAGCTGCGGTAGTGGCAACTCGAAACCGGCGGATCGGCGTGATCGCCACCCAGGCAACAGTTACTTCCGGAGCCTATAAAGACGCTTTCGCAGTAGTTCCTGACCTGACCGTGGTACAGCAAGCATGCCCCAGATTCGTTGAATTCGTAGAAAAAGGGATTACTACCGGAGATGAGCTAAATGAAGTAGCCGAAGAATATTTAGCGCCAATTAAAGCAGCTCAAGTAGATACCCTGGTACTTGGTTGCACCCACTATCCGCTACTGACCGGCCTCATTTCGCAGCATATGGGAGATGAAGTAACTTTGATTTCTTCTTCTGAGTCCGCAGCAAATGAAGTTTATCAGCGTCTAGTGAGAGAAAATATCGCTGCTTCCGGAGTGGATTTAGGGAACGTACAACACAGGTTCTATGGAACTGGCACTTTGGATGCTTTTGCTCCGTTGGCACGGCGTTTTCTGGGGCCAATAGTTGGAGACGTGCACCAGATGGAGATTTCAAGATGAAACTTACCGTAGTTGGTTGCACCGGCTCAATGTCCGGCCCCTATTCAGCAGCTTCTTGCTACCTGGTGCAAGGACGCGGAATCTGCCCAGAAACTGGTGAAGACCGAGAATTTAACGTTGTTTTCGATTTAGGCCCCGGCTCTTTTGGACAGTTGTGGCGTTACGTTGATCCGCGGAAAATAGATGCCGTGGTATTTTCTCACCTGCACGCCGACCATATGGCTGACGTGATTTCCCTACACGTTTACCGGCGGTGGCATCCTGAAGGTGGCCTGGGGCCAGTTCTATTGGGCGGCCCATCTAACCTAATGGAAAGAGTCCGCGGGATAGACGGCGCAGACGAAACAGAAAACTATGAGACAGAGTTTAAACCCCTGATTTTGCAGGCGGGAGAAACCTTTGAAATCGGGCCGCTGCGGATCACTCCATACGAGGGGTGGCATACCGTGGAATCTTTCGGTTTCAGAGTAGAAGGCCCCTCTGAAGGAGACGCTTCCCATCGAGTGACTTTAGCGTACACCGGGGACACAGACTACTGTGAGAGCATGGAACAAATGGCTACGGGGGTAGAGCTGCTCCTTAGCGAAGCGGGGTTCACGAAAACTGATAAAGTCCGCGGAGTTCATTTAACGGGGGCGCGCGCCGCTGAGCTGGCTAAAAATGCGGGAGCACAGGCGATGGTGCTTACCCATATTCAACCGTGGACAGATACGGAAGTTGTCCTCAGAGAAGCTCGGCAGGTGTGGGCGGGTGCAATTTCAGTTGCCTACGCGGGCGCTACCTACACAATTTAATTCCGCGGGCGCTACCTACACGATTTAATTCCGAGGGCGCTACCTACGCAATTTAATTCCGAGGGCGCTGCCTACCCCGATGAGATGGGCATTCGCCAAAACTACGTTTACCAAACGCCCTCGGGAAGCTAATTTCAGTCACCCAGATGCCGGACGGTAGTTGCCCACGCATACTGTGGGCGCAAAAATGGGGCAAGCCCTAACTTCACAAAAGCACGATTTGGCCAAGTCGGGTCAGCCAGGAGTTGCCGACCCACTAAAACAGCATCCAACTGCTGGGCAGAAACCAAAGAACCAGCCCAAAGCGGATCAGTTATCCTACCAACACCAGCTACACAAGCGCCGGTAGCTTCTTTAATGCGGATCGCTTTTTCAATCTGATAGCTGCGGCTATTATCCATCGTAATCGGAATCAACCCGCCGGTGGAACAGTCAATCAAATCCACTCCCAGGGAAGTTACCACCCGCACTAAATCAATAGTTTGCGAAACAGTCCAAGACTCAGCTGCTTCAAGCTCGGCAGGCAGCTGCGCCCCGGCAAATTCATTTCTTTGATTTTCTTCCACCCAGTCAGTGGCAGAAAGACGCAAAAATAGGGGAATATCTTTACCAATCGCCTGCCGAATAGAGGTAACTACCTCAGTGAGTAACCGGATCCGGTTTTCAAAACAACCCCCGTATTCATCAGTACGCTGATTAGTAAGCGGAGAGAGGAACTCGTGGAGCAAATAGCCGTGCGCCGCATGGATTTCAATCACTTCAAAACCGGCTTGGACGGCGCGCACTGCCGCGGAAGTAAAATCGGCAACTATGCTACCAATCCCAGCTTTATCTAACTCTTGCGGGGTTACTAACCCGGGAAAAGCAATCGGCGAGGGCGCCACCGGCACCCACTTTAGAGAAGCAAGTTCTGCCGCCCGGCTTTCTTCGGTTTCTTCCGAGTGTTTCCAAGGGCGGTTAGTTCCCGCTTTTCGTCCAGCGTGGGCTAACTGGATTGCCGGAACTGCGCCGTGAGCTTTAATCGCGGTAGTAAGGCGACTAAACGCAGGGATTTGCTGGTCATCCCAAAGACCTAAATCCCAAGGGGTAATCCGCCCGTCAGGGCAAACACCGGTAGCTTCAACAATTAGCAGTCCCGCCCCACCGGCTGCGCGCGCACTGTAATGGGCAAGATGAAAATCATTCGGTTTACCCCGGTCACTACCGGTTGCTACCGCCGAATACATACACATAGGAGGCATCCAAATGCGGTTGGGGATAACCAGGTTACGAAGTTTAAGAGAATCATTTAAAGCTGGCATTTTTACCCTCTAATCGGTACGAAACAAATGTTTAGGTAATGAAGTTTAGGGGGCTGACTTTAAGCTAACACTTTAAGCAGCTGGGGAGCTAACGCAGTGAAAGCTACCGCCCGATGGGAAATAGAGTTCTTCACCTGCGGATCCAACTCTGCGGTAGTTTGTGAAAAACCGTGCGGAACAAAAATTGGATCGTAGCCGAACCCATTTTCTCCCCGCGGCTTATCCGTTAAAACCCCATTTAGTTTGCCAACCTCAACGGCTTCCAAACCACTTACCGGATCAACTAAAGCCGCTGCACACACGAAAGCTGCCTGCCGGTGAGCGGGTTTCACGTCAGCTAACTGGGCTAAAAGCAAATCCAAATTTGCCTGGTCATCCCCATGCTTACCCGCCCAACGGGCAGAGAAAATTCCCGGTGCCCCACCTAAAACCTCAACTGCAAGCCCCGAATCGTCAGCCACACAAGGAAGCCCCGTTTGCGCAGCCAAAGCCCGGGCTTTCAATAACGCGTTTCCAGCGAAAGTTACTTCATCTTCCACCGGAGGAGTCACCCTAAAATCACTTAAAGTAGCAATCTCCTCACGCGCTAACTGCGGAAGTAACGGGCTTAAAATTGCGAATAACTCATCTACCTTATGCGCGTTACCGGTCGCCAGAATCAAACGAAAATCAGTCATCCGAAGTCACTCACTTAAAGCAGCCTGCTGTAAGACAGCAAGTTCTTGGCAACCGCCCTCGGCTAATTCTAAAAGGGAAAGCAACTCTGCCCGCGAAAAAGGAGCGTGCTCAGCAGTGCCTTGAATTTCAATGAACTCGCCCGAGCCGGTAACAACCACATTCATGTCAGTTTCTGCTCGCACATCTTCTTCATAGGGTAAATCTAAACGCGGCTGCCCATCGATAATCCCCACAGAAATGGCCGCAACCGTATCTTGGAGCACCTTCTGGTTCGCCTTATCAGGAGCAATCCACCCCTGTTTTTGTCCCCACGCAATCGCGTCAGCTAACGCCACAAAAGCCCCGGTAATTGCCGCGGTGCGAGTCCCCCCATCAGCTTGCAACACGTCGCAGTCTAAAACGATAGTGTTTTCACCCAGGGCTTTAGTATCCACCACGGCTCGCAGTGAACGGCCAATCAGACGGGAAATCTCATGGGTGCGCCCACCAATCTTGCCTTTAACTGACTCACGTTGGGATCGTTGCGCCGTGGCACGCGGAAGCATAGAGTATTCTGCGGTCACCCAGCCTTCCCCAGAGCCGGCACGCCACCGAGGCACGCCCTCAGTTAAAGAAGCGACACAAAGAACGCGGGTTCCTCCAAATTCGATGAGGCAAGAGCCTTCGGCGTTGCTGATCCAGTTACGGGTGATTTTTACGGGGCGCAGCTGGTTATTAGCCCGCCCATCTGCTCGATTACTTGTCATATTTCAACACTACCTTGTTATGGGGCTAATAGCGTAGTTTATAAGTATGCAGATTATTCCTCCGCTTGGGGCAGGGCACTGGGAACAAAACCTGAGCCACGCAACTATCGACTGGCAACAGCTTTTTTCACAACCAAATCAGTGGCAGGCTGAACATTACGCCAGTTTTTTCGTGGTGGACGGGCGCGGAAACTACTGGCTTCCCTCTGCATCTGAGGTCACGCCCAGGTTCGCGGCGGGAGAGTACCGCGCAGTTTATTTAGGGTCGGTAGAAACCACTGTTTCACAAGCAACTAGAATGCTTCCGCAAGTAGTGGTCTTTGGGAGGCAAATCGCACAGATTAAACTCCCGTGGACACCGATTCGCGACGGAAAACAACTCACCCCCACCCAGGCGCAGCTTTACTCAGCTGGCAATGGGCTGGCAGCTTTTCACCTGGAGTACCGCTTCTGTCATCTTTGCGGTGGGAAGTTAGCTATTTCCGAGGGCGGTTGGTCACGGACTTGCCAGCAGTGTCACCTAACTGTTTACCCACGCCAAGACCCAGCGGTTATCACCGCAATTTTAGATGACACAGGCCGGATGCTACTGGCCCATAATGTGGCTTGGCCAGCGGGCAGAGTCTCTCTAATCGCCGGGTACGTGAATATGGGAGAAGCCGCTGAACAGACGGTAGCTAGAGAAATCTATGAAGAAGTTGGGCTAATTGTTAAACCCACTGAAATAAGCTACTTAACCACTCAGACATGGCCTTTCCCCCGTTCTTTAATGCTTGCTTATAAAGTAGTTTTAACTAACCCACCCGACCCGCAGGCGGATGGGTTAGAGATCAGCTGGGCACGCTGGTATTCACCAGAAGAATATATTGAGGCGATTACCACTAAAGAAATCAGCGGGCCAGTGAACCGCTCAGTAGCTGCCGCGCTTGTAAAAGCCTGGTTAGAAGGTAGTTTGTAAGACGCTTAACAGTGGATAAACTATCGTGACGCGATTATGTCAGGGGAAGTCGTTAAACTTTATTTGAGACTTACGACTTTTAAAACCGGGGGGAGAGAATAAATGCCCAGTGGAGCGCACTTACTAGAGGCGTTAGATCCCGAACAGCGTGCGGTAGCTACCCAAGTTACCGGGCCGCTCGCGGTTTTAGCTGGGGCGGGTACGGGGAAAACTCGGGCGATTACCTACCGGTTAGCCTATGGGATTGCGCAGGGGGCGTTTTCGCAGAACTCAGTTTTGGCAGTGACTTTTACTGCGCGGGCTGCGGGGGAGATGCGTCATCGGTTAAGAGCCTTGGGGGTGCCCGCCATTCAGGCACGCACTTTTCACGCGGCAGCTTTGCGGCAACTTGGTTATTTTTGGCCCCAAGCCATTGGCGGAGATGTCCCGCAAATTGTGAAGCATAAAGCCAGTCTCTTAACCGCAGCCTGTGCGCATTTAGGTTTAGGAGTTGATAAGCAGCTCATTAGAGACTTGGCTGCGGAAGTAGAGTGGGCAAAAGTATCTATGCTTGACTCGGCTGATTACCTGCGGGTAGTTGGTGAACAAAATCGGCTTATTCCCGGGGATTTAGATGCCAGTACTGTGGCTGATTTACTGCGCGTATATGAGTCTTTAAAAACTGAAGCTGGCAAGATAGATTTCGAGGACGTGCTGCTTTTAATGGTTGGGATTATGCAGGAAAATGAGCCAATTGCTCGGCAGATCCGCAGTCAGTACCGGCACTTTGTTGTGGACGAATTTCAAGACGTTTCCCCCTTGCAGTATGAACTGTTAAATCAATGGTTGGGGGGAAGACACGATATTTGTGTAGTTGGCGACGTGGCACAAACTATCTACTCGTTTACTGGGGCTAGCCATAAGTATTTAGTTAATTTTGAAAAAGACCATCCGGGGGCAAGGCGGATTGAGCTTAACCGCAACTACCGTTCCACACCGCAGATTGTTTCTTTTGCTAACCAGGTGTTAGCTACCAGCGCTAACGGCAGGCTCGGAACTGAAATGCCTGTGGGGTCAGTGAAATTAGTTTCCCAAAAAGAAACGGGCCCGGCGGTAGCTTTTAATGTTTTTGAACACGATGAGGCTGAAGCTACCGCAGTTGCTTCGATTGTTAAAAATTTGCAAACGCAGGGAACTAAGTTAGAGGACGTGGCGGTATTATTCCGCACTAACGCGCAGTCAGAAGCCTTTGAAAATGCTTTCGCTGCCGCGGGAATTCCTTTTTTGGTGCGCGGCGGAGAAAGATTCTTTGCCCGCCCAGAAATTAAACAAGCGCTGTTAGAAATTCGCCGTGCAGCTGCCGTAGCTTCTCGAATAGAAGCTGGGGAAACTGGGGAACTGGTGGAAACTGTACAGAACTTAGTCACGCCTTTAGGGTGGTCAAAAGACATGCCAAAAACTGGGGGAGCGGTACGTGAACGCTGGGAAGGGTTAGATGCTTTAGTTAATCTGGCGTACCAAAAGCAGCAGCTTTCCCTTATTGAGTTTAACTCTGAACTCATGGAAAGAGTTGAAGCTCAGTTAGCCCCCGAAATAGCGGGAGTTACTTTATCTAGCCTCCACGCAGCTAAAGGTTTGGAATGGGAAAACGTTATTTTAGCCGGTGCCAGTGAAGGATTACTGCCAATTTCTTTAGCGGAAACACCAGCGGAGATTGAAGAAGAAAAACGGTTACTCTACGTGGGAGTCACCCGAGCGAAACAGCGTCTTTTCATCACCTACGCGAAAGCTCGGGGCGAAGGACGCGCCCAGAAACGTCGAGTATCCAGATTCCTCAGCGCAACTTGGCCGCGTGAAGACTTAACAGTTAGTGGCGTTGGAAAACCAAAAACTGGGGCAATCAGTCAGCGAGCTAAAAAGCAAGCGCTTTTAGATGAACTAAACCCGTTAGAAACAGAATTATTTAATGCGTTAAAAACGTGGCGCAAAAATGAAGCTGAAGAACGCTCAGTCCCTCCCTTCGTGATTTTTGGAGACGCTACCTTAGTTGAAATCGCAAAATCGCAACCGCGTAACCTCACGCATTTAAGAATCGTTAGAGGGGTAGGGGCAGTGAAATTAGAAGAGTTTGGTACGGCAGTTCTGCGGATTGTGAAAAAAACTGTAGCTGACGCCCAGAACCTTTAGGTAGTTTTTAACTAACTGACGGTAACGCCGGTAGGTGATTGTCACACTCAGGGTTAAAGGGCCACAGAGTCCGTTCTAATAAAAGATCCTCATCAAGGTAACGCACTTCACCTGGAAGTAAACTCTGCGCTTTGGAAAGGTGCTCACAAGCTAAAGCCACGTGGGCGGCGCCGGCAACCAGTAAAGGGGGAGCCAAAAACGGAAAACCTTTTTGCTGTGACGCAACCGAAGCAGCGAACTGCTGCGGAAAGTTCCGGCGGTAAAAAAGCTCTAAACATTTTAGACACGGAGCGCCGGCAGGTTTAACTAACGGGCCAATCTGCATTGAATCTTCCGTTAAAACAACGGGTAGAAACGGAACCCCCGCAGACTGCGCCGCTAACATGGCATTAAGATCCGGTAAATCAGCACAAATATGAAGAAGTAAATCGGGTACTTCAACGCTAGAAAGCCGGTTAGTAGTATAAACTGCCTGTAGTTTTTCTGGCAGCTCTGCCACCGGATAATCACCTTCATAGGTGAACTTAACTGAGTTAAGCGGAGCAACTAAAAGTAAATCAATCAGAGTGCTAATAAAAGGAAAGAGCCTTTCAGTTAAAGACTGGTAGGCAAAGTCCACGTCTGGGGAAGTTCTTATTTGCGCTGATAGATTTGGCACGGCGATTAGTATTTCTAAAGCCGAAGGGATCACCGGGTCAGTAACTGTTGTTTTAGCGTCATAAAAATCTGCTGAAAACTGGCAGAGAAAATCATGTTTTTGCAGGATCTGTAAGAGATTATGGGAAGCCTCAGCACCGACCCCCAGATTAACTGCTAAAGCCTGAAATACCTCTATTTGCAAAGGAGCTTGCAGTAATTTAAGCAGCTCTATCTCACCGTAACTTATATGCGGTAAGTGCAAGAATCTTCCGGCGTTTTCTAAACTCACCGCTGATTTACCAGTCACACTAATTTCTGTAAAAGGGCGAAGCTGTAACATTGCAAAACCTCACAGTAGAATCGGATATTTCTACTTTCGCAAGGAACGCACGGTTACAGCCACCCACCAACTTCACCTGTGGATAACTGGCGTTTAGTGGTTGAACCTAAAGCGGGGTTTCAGCGGGAACTTAGATTTGCCGATCGCCCTCGGAATCATCTTCGGGACTTAACCCCTCTGCCCAGCCTAACGTGCCATCTAAAAGGGAAGATAACTCGTCGTCAATGGAAGTCTCTACCGCAGCTTGTAACTGCCGGTTTTCCAAAAACTCAAGTGGCTTATCCAACTCAGCTGCCGTTGGCGCCACATCTGGGTGCCGCCAATAAGCATCGCGTTCAGCTTTCCCACCAGCGCCTAAAAGCTCCCAAAGTTCCGCTGCGTTACGGGCTTTAACTGGGCGCATACGCAGCCCGATCAACTGCGCTAAAACCTGCTCGGCTGGGGAACCATCGATTCGTCGGCGCCGCATAATCTCATGGAGCTGAGAAGCGTTTGGCAAATATGTGCGGGCAGCTTCAAAGGTAACTGTCTCTACCCAACCTTCAATCAAAGCCAGGAGCCACTCTAATTTGGCAAGCTGTTTTAGTTGCGCTTCCGACGGTTCCGGTTTGAAAAGACGCCCAGTTAAGGCAACTTGTAAGGCTTCTTCGTCCATCGCATTAACTTCACTCATCGCTTCACGAATCGCGTCAGTGTCAATCGAGATTGCGGCAGCATAAGCGCGGATAGCTGCTAAAAACTCAGCTTTTAGCCAGGGGACGGAAGCAAATAAACGAGCGTGCGCACACTCTCTTAAAGCTAAGAACTGGCGGACTTCATCCACTGGAATCTCAAACCCAGCGGCAAAAGCGTCTACGTTCGGTAAAACCAGAGCAGTGACTGGATCTTTACCGCTGGGGATCCCCACGTCAGTAGAGCCCAGGGAAGCAGTAGAAAGTTCCCCTAACGCCCGGCCAATGTGCATACTGAAAATCGCAGAACTTAACTGCGCCATTAAAGATTCGCTTTGGGAAAGAAGCGATTTGAGGCCGTCTACTCCCTGCATACCGGGAAGCTGTTTAAGCATTTCAAACTGCGGTTGGGAAGTTAAGTGTTCTAAATCTACTTCATCTAAAGACTCAAAATGTTTAGCTTGCTGCGCCATAGTTTCTTTAAAAGCGCGTTGCACATTTTCTGCAATAGGTTCAATAATGATTTTCCAGATTTCTAAAGTTTCATCAGCCCAGTCAGAGCGGCGCCAAACTTTTCGTTCGGAAGCAACCGGGGCAATTTCAGTTACTGCGTCTAACCACAAATCAGCAATTTGTAGATTCTGTCGAGCTTGGGCGGCTTGCGCAGCAGATAGTTGTGGGTCGCCATCTCCCCACGCTTTTTGCCGCACCAGCTGTTGTACCAGTTGCCAGTTAATGGATTGGTCAGAAGCATTCATAATGAAACTTGCTTGTTGCATCATCTGTTGGAAAGCCTGAGGAGATAAATTCTCTACTCCGCCGGGTACCACAGTATTGGGATCGATTCCCATTTCACGTAGGAATTGCGCCAGTTGTTTCGGATCGAAACTATTTGGGTCAAAAGGCATGCCCCCGAATGGGAACGGAGAATTAAAGTCACTCATAAAACCAAAATACTAGGTTTGGAACAGTTTTGCCGGATAAAAGTAAAGTTAGTAAAGAGATTACGCTGAATGTGAAATATGCAGGTTTTAGAAAGTCTAGGCAGGAAGTAGCTGATTAGGCAGGTTAAGCTAACAGTAGGATTTTCAATATTTGTGGGTAAGAAAGAGCATTATGAAAGACGAAGAATTGCCAACCTACGGCAGCGGGGAACAGCCTGGCCAGCACCCAACCCAGCCGGGCCAGTACCCAACTCAACCGGGCCAGTACCCAGCTCAACCGGGCCAGTACCCAGCTCAACCTGCGCAGTACCCAACTCAACCAGCGCAGGCTGGCGGACAGTATCCACCCCAGCCGGGCCAGTACCCAACCCAGCCGGGCCAATACCCAACTCAACCTGCGCAGTACCCAGGCTACCCAGCACAGGCTGGCGGACAGTATCCACCCCAGCCGGGCCAATACCCAACCCAGCCGGGCCAATACCCAACCCAGCCGGGCCAGCACCCAACTCAACCAGCGCAGCCTAACTATCAGCAAGTTCCTGGAGCATATTACTCACCGATCCAAACTCCCAGAGAGCAAAAACGCCCCTGGAAAAAATACGCAAAAGTATTAGTACCATTTGCCGCAGCTGCCGCTATCTTTGGAGTCGCTTTAATGCCACTTCCATACGTGGTTGCCTCACCTGGACCAACTGTAGACGTATTTCAAAAAGACGGAAACACACCGTTGGTGGAAGTACTCGATCCCGGAGCAGATAACAATCCGCAAGGAGAGTTGCGGATGGTAACTGTACGCCAATACGGAGATCCCGATAACTGGATTTCCGGTTGGCAATGGCTCCAAGCCAAACTAACTCCCGGATATGACCTGATTCCGATGGAGAAAATATTCCCTCCTAACGTCACTGCAGAAGAATTGGATAGACACAATAAACAGGCGATGGTGTCTTCCCAATCTACGGCTGCGGCAGCGGCTTTTAACTACCTGGATATGAAAATACCGGCAAAAGTAACGCTTTTAGGAGCAACCGAGGATTCGCCTTTAGCAAATAAAATAGAAGAAGGCGATATTCTGCAAGCCGTGACCATAAACGGCACTACTCACCAGATTGACACGGCGGATAGTATTTTCGCCCTCACCAGAGAAATTCCTGCGGGCACAGCAATTGAGCTGGAAGTTTTACGTGCCGGGAATATCGTAAAGATTCCTACTGAAACTTATCGTCCGGAACAATTAACTAAGTTTGATAGAGGCTCTCGGCTGGGAGTTTACTTAGATGTAGATTTCAAACTTCCAATCGATGTGAAGATCCACTTAGAGCGTATCGGCGGCCCTTCAGCGGGCATGATTTTCTCACTGGCGATTATCGATAAATTAACTGATGGTTCTCTGATCGGAGATAACGTAGTGGCCGGCACCGGTTCAATTTCCTACGATGGGGAAGTTCAACCCATCGGGGGGATTGTTCAGAAGATGCACGGAGCAAAAAGAGATGGCGCAAAATACTTCCTCGCTCCGATCCAAAACTGCGATGAAGTGGTAGGAAATGTACCTTCCGGTATAGAAGTTTACTCGGTGCAGACTTTAGATGACGCTGTAAGAGTTCTGCAGGGGATTAAAAATAAAGATACTGCCGGGTTAGAAACTTGTGAGCAAGTTATGAATCGCTAAGTTGGCAAATGAAAAGAACGCAAGTAGTTTCTGCTTGCGTTCTTTTCATTATTTTTCCGAGGGCGTTCACATCCGCCCTCGGGAATAAAATCCTATTCTTTACATGAGCAATCTGTGCAACCGTCAGCAGAGTCTGAATTATCCGCATTGTCTGAGCAGATGAGGAAAGTGGCTTGTAAGGCGTCCACCAATCCGGGCACCAGGTTTGAGCCTTCCCCAACCTGATCGTCAAAATCGTGGGAACGCGCGCGCACTGCACACCAGGCTTCACCGCTTCGCATCACAGCAGCAACTAAACGAACTTCATCCCGATCAGGGTGGTTCGCAAAGTACTCTAAGGCTTCTAAAGGATCTTCGGGCGCAGAGGCTTGGGCTTGAGGGGGAACCATCACTCTTTCAGTACAAACTGCTGCTCCGGCTACCGAATCAGGCCATGCTAGTTGAGCTAAAGTTTCTTCTAAATCCGCGCCGGGTAAGTCCTCTTGAATAATCGCTGTTAAAGCGGCGGGATTTCCATTCCAAGAAGACTCTAACTCCTGCCGCATTTCAGCGGGTAACTCTGGGATTGCCAGCAGATCTTTAGTGAAAACTAAAGCGTAAACAGTTGCCGGGCGATCCCACCCTAAAGCGGAGGCGCCGCGTTCAATTTCGTAAACAGCTTGGGTTAGCGCCAGTTCAATTTCAGTGGGAAAATGTGCTTCACTCATAGCAATATTGTGCTCCAAGTGCCCTTACACATTCCAGTCGGTACACTGGTTAAGAGTGTAATTGCCCAAAGAGGAGCGAAAGAAAGGTAACCCGTGTTTAACTTTCCCCCCCAAAATAATGATGAGAATAGTTCTGGCGACGCTAGAAATAGTGCCTCTCGCGGAGCAAATAATCGCGGGAATGGCGGCGGACGAGGCGGCTACAACAACTTCGGATCTGGCGGAAGTGGCAGAGCTGGCGGAAGTGGCGGTTCTGGAGCGAATAGTTGGGAAAGCTTCATGTCTGGCTTTGGCGGATTCTCCGGAGGTTCCGGTAACGGAGGTGGCTCTGGGAAGGGACGTTCTTCCGGTGGGCAAAGAGAACCCATTAACTTACGAGAACTCTTTACTCCGCTGCGGATTACCATATTCAGCCTGTTCCTCTTAGGCGGTATCTTTTTCCTTTTAAGCGATTTCATCACTGAAGTTCTGTGGTACAACCAGGTCGGTGCCCAGGAAGTATTTTGGACTCGTTGGATTCTGATAGTAGTACTTGTTCTTTTTGGAACTATTATTAACGGTTCAGTTGTTGCCTTAGTAATGCAGTTGGCTTACCGGGCGCGTCCCAGCGTAAATTCCGCTCAGTTTAATCCCCAAATGCGTGAGTATCAAAAGCAAATTGAGCCTTTGCGAAAAGTGATTTTTCTGGCGGTACCTCTTTTTATTGGGTTTACTACCGGAACTGCGTTGGCAAGTGACTGGTCTCAGCTTTTAGCGTGGTGGTATGCAACCCCATTTGGCAATGTGGACGCTCAGTGGGGGCTGGATATTTCTTTCTACGTCTTTACTGTGCCGGTGTTGGAACTTTTTGTTGCTCTGTTAATGCGAGTAATTGGTTTTAGCTTACTAGCTGCGATTGTAGTGAACTATCTTTACAGTGGGATTTCGCTTTTCCCCCGCTTTAGTGTTTCGGCGGCGGCTCGCCGACAGATTGGTATCTTAGCTGCTCTGCTTTCTTTGGTGGTGGCTGCCCGTTACTGGCTGGTACGTTATCAGCTTCTTTCCACCCAGGGGGAGCGCTTTGATGGGGCTCTTTACACGCAAATTAATGCGCAGATTCCCGCACAAACTATCCTAACCGCTATTTCCATTTTGGTGGCTCTTCTTTTCGTAGTAGCTGCTTTTAGAGGGTCTTGGCAGATTCCTGCTGCGGGGGTAGCTGTTACGGTTGTTTCGGCTTTAGTAGTTGGTTTAGCCTACCCAACATTAGTGCAAGAATTCCAAGTGAAGCCTAATGAAAGAGCTATGGAAAGTCCTTATATCCAAAGAAATATTGACGCTACTTTGGAGGCCTTTGGGATTGCCGATGTTGAAATGCAAACCTATTCGGCTAAGACAGAGACAACTCCGGGCCAGTTACGTGATGACGCTGCTTCTACCCAGCAGATTCGTTTGATTGACCCTGACGTTATTTCTCCCACTGTCCGGCAGTTAAAGCAGTCTCGTTCTTACTACACTTTCCCCAGCCAACTTTCCGTTGACCGCTATGAAATTAACGGAGTTAAACGCGACACGGTGATTGCTGTGCGCGAACTTAACTTAGAAGGTTTGGACGAAAACGAACGTAACTGGGTGAATGAACATACTATTTTCACTCACGGTTATGGGGTTGTTGCCGCTTACGGAAATAAAGTTGATTCTAAAGGTGAGCCGTCTTGGTGGGAAGAAGGGATTCCTTCTAAAGGCGATATTGGTGAGTACGAACAGCGCGTCTACTTCTCTCCTTCTTCTCCCGAATACTCCATTGTGGGTGCTCCCGAGGGCGCAAAACCATTAGAACTGGACTATCCGGACGAATCTGCAGACGGGCAGGTGCCAACAACCTTTACTGGTAACGGCGGGCCATACGTAGGTAGCTTTGTGAATAAGCTCTTATACGCGATTAAGTTCAAATCAACGAATATTTTCTTCGCGTCTCAGATTAACGAAAAGTCACAGATTTTATATGACAGGGACCCCTCTTTAAGAGTCCGTAAGGTAGCTCCCTACCTGGAGTTAGATCAGAACCCATATCCGGCGGTAGTGGATATGGACGGTGATCCTGCCACGCCGAAACGCCTAGTGTGGATTATTGACGCTTACACCACTACCAACAATTACCCGTATGCTCAAACTATGAACCTGTGGGTAGATACAGCCGACTCTAAAACTGGGCGGGAACGCGCCTATAGTTCCATTAACGACTTGAACTATATGCGTAACTCAGTCAAAGCAGTGGTAGATGCCTATGATGGTTCAGTGAAACTCTATCAGTGGGATAAGACGGATCCGATTATCAATACGTGGATGAAGATTTTCCCGCAGCAAGTTCTTCCGCTGGAAGAAATTTCTGGTGACCTGATGGCACATATGCGTTATCCGCAGGATCTTTTTAAGCTACAGCGGAACCTGTTAGCTGCCTACCACGTGAATAAAGCAGATAACTTCTATACCGGTGGTGACCGGTGGCGTCTATCTGAAGATCCCACCAGCAAGAAATCTTCTACGCAAGCACCAGTTCAACCTCCCTATTACTTAACGATGCAGATGCCCGGACAAGAAACTGCTGAATTCTCTTTGACTTCAGTATTTGTCCCCGGCGGTAAATCTGATCGTGAACCAATGGCAGGATTCTTGGCGGTAGATTCGGAAACCGGATCAGAACCAGGGAAGATCAGAGAAGGCTACGGGAAACTTCGCCTCTTAGCTCTCCCTTCTTCCACCACAGTTCCCGGCCCGGGGCAGGTACAGAACAACTTTAACGCCAACTCAGAAATTGGGCGGGAACTTAACCTCTTAGACCAACAGGGATCAGAGCTAATCTTAGGTAACTTATTAACTTTGCCTGTTGGTGGAGGGTTACTCTACGTGCAGCCGGTTTACTTACAAGGTACCGGCAGCACAAAGTATCCGGTTTTACGAAAAGTTCTTACCGCATTCGGAGATTCCGTAGGTTTTGCCGATACTTTGGAAGCATCTTTAGATCAGACCTTTAAAGGTAATTCAGCGGCGCAACTGGCTGAGGGGGAAGCTGGAAAAGAAACTGGAGGCACTGATAAACCGCAAACTGAAGGGGAAACTAAACCTTCAGAGTCTGTGCAAGTAAATAAACTACTCCAAGAAGCCCGGCAAGCCATGTTGGACTCTGAAAAAGCTCTGCAGTCAGGAGACTGGGGAACTTACGGGGAAAAGCAGAAGTTACTGAAACAAAAACTGGAGGAAGCTATTAAATTAGATTCCGGTAACTAAGTGAAACGACTTGCTGTGGGGCTGGGTGAGGAAGTCCTCACCCAGCCCCACAAACTATAAGTTACTTAAGTGACTTGAGTTATCTAATGGGGTTAGGGGAAGTAAGTCCCCTGATAATACCCTGAATCTACCCTGAAAAGCGGGTCCTAAACTGGGTTTTTATAGGGGAGTGTTTTAGACTTAATAAGTAGAATCAATGAAAGGTTTATCATGAATCAAGATCCATCCGCACCACAAATTCCAAATGGCGATCCAGGCAATCAGCCTAACACTGGGCCACAAAATCCAGGTGTACCACCACAGGCTCCTTTCCAACCACCAGTTTCTCCCTACGCGCAAGGAGCGCAGGCGGGTGCTTCCTACGCGCAGCCAGCAAATGGGGGAGTTCCTTACCCACCAGTACAGGGCGCAGGATACTACGCAAACGGGCATATTGAACAGCGTTCAGCAATCGTTGCAGGCATTTTGGGTATCTTGCTGGGAGTTTTCGGAGCTCACAACTTTTACATTGGCCGCACCTCAGTTGGGGTAGCGCAGTTACTGATCACAGTTCTTAGCTTCGGTATTCTCTCTTTTGTTTCCGCACTTTGGGGTCTGGTTGAAGGAATCTTATTCCTAGTCTCTGACGATCCAAAATGGCGGTATGACGCAAGAGGAATTCTTCTGAAACGATGAGTTTAAAGCGCAAGCTACTCAGTCTGAAAGTTTGGCGCCTCGGCGGTTGGGGGTTATCCGTTTTTATAGCGGTAGCAACAACTATCCAACTGCTTGGGGTGCTTCTTTCAGCTGTCCCCACCGGACTGCTGGTAACTAACACTAACCTGTTCATATCCGGTTTGGAACAATCTATCGAATTTCCAAGAACCGCGGGGAACCTTATAGTCCTAATCCTAACTGACCTGCTTTTGGGCTTACTTACTTTAATGGTCTGGTGGTTCACCTACCGCGCCTATGAGTCACTGCCGTATTTTGGGCAGACAATCACTGAGAAAAAACGGCGCCGCATGGTCACCCAATGGCATGAAGCAAGCATAGTGCTACTGTTGATCGGCTCAGTTGGAACCTTCGCGAATCTGATTCAACGCCTCTGGTTGTGGTATCAAGTAATCGCCCCGCACCTTAAGGAAGAATCGATTGAGTACCCACCAATTGGTGTTTTCGCAGTACTCTTTAACGACTGGGGACTACTATTTAGCGCTCCCACAGTGATGATTTTAAGTGGCCTGGCAATCTTCGTATTTTTTGAGAAGTTAGAATCGCCAGAATCTATCGTCAAATATGAAAGAGAAGTCTACGGCGCAGAAGAACCCCCACTAACTACCGGGATTATTGCGCTGCAAGCCCTGCCAGACAGTATGAAGCAAATGCCGAAAGATTTACGGGCACTTCCGTGGCGTTTATGGCAGCGCGCCGTTAATTTCTTCCAAAGCACTCGGCGTTAAAACACTCAGCTTCAAATAAAACATGTAGGGGCTAAATCAAACCGCAATGCGCAAAAGCCTGCGACAAACCGCCCTCGGAAATATCTAAAGTAACCCAGTCAGCAGCTTGCTTTGCTTCGGGCGTGCCATTGCCCATCGCCACCCCAAAACCAGCGACTTTCAGCATTTCTACGTCATTGGCAGAGTCACCCACCGCAATCGTATCGGCCAGCGGAAACCACAGGGAAGAAGCCACTTCCTGCACGGCAGAACCCTTGGTAATCCCCGCTAAAGTAACCTCAACTGCCAGCGTTTTGGAGTTAATGGAAGACGGTAGCACACAAAAACGCGAACCAACCGCTTTGCGGAAATCTTCTAAACTAACCCCCGTCCAAGATGGAAGCATAGCCACCAACTTTGAAGCTACCGGAGGAGTTTCAATCCGCACGTGCGGAGTCACCTGATCCACATACGCCTGCCACGGAGTAGGCGGATCGCCAGGTTTCGCGGGGCGGAATGCGCGCATAAATGACTCGGTAGTGAAAATTTCATTCGGAGTAGACCACCAGGGAAGCCCCCCAATTTCGGACAGATAGTTTTCCAAAAACGCTACTTCAGCAGCTTCAATCCGATGATCAAAAATCATGTTCTCAGGAGCTTCGCCCACTGTTTTACCACCCAAACGGTCAGCGTCAGTGAGCATCTGGGCGTAAGAACCATTCGCCCCCACAATGCCTTGGAACCCGTACTCTAAAAGCCACGGGTAGATTTCACAGTTCGCCCGCCCAGAAGCAATCCACAGGCGGTGTCCGTTTTTCACGGCAGCACGCAACGCATCTTCCGCGTCTGCAGGCACCTGCTGGTGGTGCGTTAATAATGTGCCATCTAAATCCAAGAAAACTAAGCGTCCCATAACTTTAACTTTGCCACCCTTTCTGCGCTTCTGCCAGTTTTTCTATGAAAATCGGGCAAATGTAGCCGGTTATTGCAGCGAATTTGTGGAATTGGACGATGAGATGGAACTTCCCGCTTCAGCAGATTAAAATAAGGCTCGTGACTAACAGCGAAACTAAAACAAAAGACCCACTCATTTTAGGGATTGAATCTACCTGTGATGAAACCGGGGTAGCTTTGGTGCGCGGCGGCACTCTTTTAGCTGACCGCACCGCCACTTCCATGGACCAGTACGCGCGGTACGGAGGGATTATCCCTGAGATTGCTTCCCGCGCACACCTGGAGTCATTCCTCCCCACCTTGGATGCGGCTTTAGAAGAAGCTGGAGTAACTTTAGATGAAGTTGAAGCAATCGCTGTTTCAGCTGGCCCAGGATTAGTGGGTTCTTTAACTGTTGGTATTTGCGCGGCAAAAGCCCTGGCAATTTCGCTGGGAGTGCCTATCTACGGGGTAAATCACGTCCTCGGACACCTGGCAGTTGATGAACTGGTGGACGGGCCGTTACCAGAAAGATTCATTGGGCTAGTAGTTTCTGGCGGGCATTCTAACTTGCTGTTAGTGAATGATTTAGCAACTGACGTAGTGGAACTGGGGGGAACTTTAGACGACGCTGCTGGGGAAGCTTTCGACAAGGTAGGGCGCTTACTGGACTTACCTTATCCGGGAGGCCCTCACGTAGACCGCCTTTCCCAAGCTGGAAATCCTGAAGCAATCCGATTCCCCAGGGGTCTTTCCGCTGGGAAAGATAAAGAACGCTACAAGTATGATTTCTCTTTCTCAGGTTTAAAAACCGCGGTTTCTCGCTACGTGCAGGGCGTTCAGTCACGCGGAGAAGAATTACACCCAGCAGATATTTGCGCCGGTTTTTCCGAAGCCATCAATGATTCTTTAACGGCAAAAGCAGTGCAGGCTTGTTTAGATCACGGGATTGACACGATTATCGTGGGCGGAGGTTTCTCTGCAAACAGCCGGATTCGGAGCCTATTGAAAGAACGCGCTGAAAAACATGGGATTACCGTGCGGATCCCGCCCCTGCGTTTTTGTACTGATAATGGTGCGCAGATCGCAGCTATGGGTTCTACTTTGGCGCGCGCTGGGGTGGCCCCATCTGACTTGGAATTTTCTCCAGATTCGGGAATGAGCTTGCAGCAGATGAGCATGTAGCAGCGGAATGTTCCGCCGGACTACTTTATCCGCCGCGTAATCACCGCCAGGTGGCTTCCCTTAAATCGAGTTCCCACTACGGTAAGCGGATTGTCTGCACTGGTTTTCTTTAGTTTCAAGGACTTTAAGAGTTCCTTTTGCCAGTTGGCAGGATCAATTTCGGCTCCCCGTTTTTTAACTTCCACATTCGTAGCTGCAAGTTTTTTCAGTTCTGCTGCCACGGCTTTGGGTTTTAGTTTTGTACTTCCCAGTACCTCGTAAACGGTAACAGCCGGAGCCCATTTTGCAGGCGGGGGAGCATCAGCCAGCAGGTAGGCGATTTGTTTAGAGATTACTTCCGCCCCAGTTTCTTCAGCTAGCAGGTGTAGTAACCCGCCGCGGATAATCGCCGAGTCGGCTTCCCACAGGTAGGGTTTTAGTTCACTGGTTTCACTAACTTCTGGAGCGGCAAGTCCGGGGTTTCCTGGGCAGAAATAGTCGTATTGGTTTTCGCCTTGGAAAATGGTGGCGCGCCTTCCGGGGCCTGGTTCTTCCTCATTAGCAGTTGGCAGCGTGCAGGCTGGTGACCAGAGGGAGGCTTCTAAGAGGTTTCCGGCGACGCTTATCCACTGTGCTTCCATATCTGCGGGCAGGTAGTGGTGTTCTATCCCGGGGGCGAGTTTTACTCCTAGCCGTTCGGTATCGCAGTGTTTTTGGAGTTCTTCTCTCCAGGAAAACACCTGGGGGAGGGAGGGTGACCAGTTTTCTGGCGAGGCTACCCGCTGGTTTCCTTTGCCTGCTCCGGTGCGTCGTGCGGGGTCAGCGAAAATAGCGTCAATTCCTTGGGCGGTGAGTTCAGGGATATTTAGTTGCGTTACGTCACCTTGATAGACTGTGCAGTTTGGGTAGTTAAGTAAGTTAAGCGACGCAGCGGCATGTGAGATTTCGTCGATTTCCCAAGCGCTTACTGTCATTTTGGCAGCGGCAAAAGCGCGTGCATCTACTCCGTTACCGCAACCCAGGTCGGCAATGTGCGTGGCGTTTGCGTTAAGAAAACGTGTGGCGTGAAGTTGCGCAATCTGCTGGCGAGTAGCTTGTTCCATTCCGTCGCGTGTGAAGAACATTTTCAGCGCTTGTGATCCCAGTTTATTGACGGCTTGGTGGCGTAGTTGCACTTGAGTGAGTAGGGAGGCGCGCACATTCTGGTCAAGTTGGTATTTTTGGATTCGTTGGCTAGCTTTTTCAATCCCGAGGGCGGTGAGTTCAGCACATAATTCTCGCATTTGCGGATCAGTGAAAATACTCAGCGGGTTGAAATTCATGAAACCTATTCTTCCGGAAGTGAGGTAAGTAAAGTGCTTACTTTAGTTTACTGGATTATAGATTTCCCTATAGTTTCTATCGGATAGGTTTGGCACTTGGGTTGCAAGAGTGCTAAACGGGTCTTACCCTAGAGAATGTAGATTAACTATCCCTCCCTTAGAAAAAGGAAGTTTCTTATGGCAATCGCAATTAAGCCTCTGGCAGATCGTATTGTAGTTAAGCAGCTGGAAGCTGAACAGACCACCGCATCCGGTTTGGTGATTCCTGGCGCAGCAAAGGAAAAACCACAAGAAGGTGAAGTTGTTGCAGTTGGCCCAGGACGTGTAGATGACAATGGCAACCGGATTGCTGTTGATGTACAGGTAGGCGACACCGTGATTTTCTCTAAGTTCGGAGGAACTGAAGTTAAGTACCTGGGTGAAGAATACCTGATCCTGGAACTGCGTGACGTTTTAGCAGTTTTGGAACGCTGAATTTATAGGTAACTTTAAGCCTAGAGGTAACGCTGAGTTTATAAATGTAGATTAGTTTATAAATAACGCTGGGTTTACTAATGGTGGTGGTTCCGATGTTAAACATCGGAACCACCACCATTTAGTTTTGAATATTCTGTTTTTACAGGTAATAAATCTTAAGTTAAGTTACGGTTCGCGCTTTGCGCTGGGTTTAATCCTGTCCACGCTTCGCGTTGGATTATTTACGCTGTTCGCGCTTTGCGCTGGGCCACTAAATATTCGCGGCGTTCTTCTTCGCTCATTCCGCCCCAGATGCCGTAAGGCTCTTGAATAGAAAGCGCGTATTCACGGCACTGTTCTATCACTGGGCAGGTAGCGCAAATTGCTTTAGCGTTTTCAGCACGGCGACGACGAGTGGAACCGCGTTCACCTTCAGGGTGGAAAAACAATTCAGTGTCCATGTCGCGGCAAGCGCCGGCTTCTTGCCAGTTACGCGGATCGATTGAATTCGATACTGCGATAGGCAGTTTAGTTAGATTAGACATATGTTTCTCCTTTCTTATGTAAAGCTCTAACTCTTACCTGAGTAGGAGTGAAAGCTCACTTAATCAATAATATCAAGTTGTTCAATAGTTATTCAAGGATGTTTCAGTGTGTGCTCAATAACTAACTTTTGGTTAAGCGAATTTTGCTTTCGAATAGCGCAAAACCTATTTTCAGGTAACAATATAGTTGTAGTTTATAAATCTTAAAGTTTGCTGAGAGAAAGTTAAGGACAGACTTATGCCTCGCCCAGACCTCACCACAAACCTCTCTCCAGCACCCCTAACTCTCACCGCAGTCTCCCAAAAACTAGGTGTCTCAGCCTCCACCCTGCGCACCTGGGAGCGCCGCTACGGCCTCGGCCCAGAAAGAGAAATAGGCGCCCACCGACGCTACTCAGTATCCGAATTTGAACTTATCCAGACAGTAGTGGAATTAGTCCGCTCAGGAATCTCCCCGGCAGATGCCTGCCAAAGCGTTCGCAACGCCGCAGAACTCTACAAAGCCACCCACCAAACCGTCGGCCTGGAATGTCTAATCCGGCATACCGAGGACGGAAACTACACGGCACTTCACGCAGACCTAGACATTCTTATCACCAGAGACGGAATCCTCCGCACCTGGACAGACTTCATACAACCCGCCCTCGTGAAATTCCAAACTGACCCAGACGGAGAAACCCCAGGAATCTCACCGCGCGCCCTGCTGGCACAAGTAACCCTGCAAGTCGTCCGCGAAATAGCTGAAAGAGCCGAAAATAAGCGCGCGATAGAAGCCAAACTATCAGGACAAGCCGTAGTCGTCGTAAGTGACGAACCGCGCTCGCTCTTAGCCCACATAATCGGAGTTTCCCTCACCTGGGAAGGGATAAACGCGCGCCTCCTGCCCGCCCTGCTTCCCGTCACACAACTGCATCCAGACGTGCCAAATATGGTCGAACGAACCCGGAAACTTGCAAATAAGATCAAAGCTCAAATAGCCGTTATCGTGGGATCTTCAATCCACAACGCAGAATACCTAAAAGAACTAGAAAACACCGAGTTGCAACTAGTTCTGGTTGGCCCCACCAAAGTAAGCTACCTCCCCGCAAACGCCACCCAAATGCGCTCAGCCGGAGCCTGCGTAGACGAAATAATCGCCCACTTCCGCGGATACTAAAGTAAGCAAAACACTCGTCACAAATCAGACGTGAATTGCGTCAGGCAGAGGTAAGCTACCCAAACCCTGGGAAACTATTTAAGCCGCAGGTAAGCTACCTAAACTTGGGGAAACTATTTAAGCCGCAGGTAACCTACCCAAACTTGGGAAAATCTACCCGGCGAAAGAAGAAAACAACACCAGTTACCCCCCAACACACATAGTTACCACTTATACTGGATAAGGCTGAAACTGCTAAGCAAAAACAATCTCAAAGAGGAGAGACAATGGGCATCATCAACGCCTTAGCAAAAAACTTCACACCCCAAGCCAGAAGCGAACAATGGGACAACCTACTGGAATTCGCCAAAAACGCAAAAGTAGAAACCGGATTCGGCTACCTACTTGATGACGCCACCGTCTCAACAGAAAAACCAGTCGAGCTTTGGATCACCTGCCGCATGGTACACGTCTTTTCCCTCGCCGCCCTAAAAGAAAAGAAACAACCCACCCCAGACGAAACCAAAATCACCACCTGGGAAAACCTCGCCACCCACGGAATCTACTGCCTCAACAACTACTTCCACGACCACGAACACGGCGGCTGGTACTCGGCAATTTCCCCACAAACCAACAAAGAAAAAACCTCAGCAAAAACAGACAAAACAGCCCAAACAATTACCGTCGTAGATGAAACTAAAGCAGCCTACGCACACGCATTTGTAGTTTTAGCAGCGTCCTCGGCAACCATCGCCGGAATCGCCGGAGCAAGCCAACTGCTCGACCACGCCCTCGAAACCCAAGAAACCCGCTGGTGGGACGAAAAACACCAAAAAGTAAAAGAATCCTACAACCGCGATTTCAGCAAAACAGAAGCCTACCGCGGAGTAAACGCAAATATGCACACCGTGGAATGCTACCTGGCCGCCTTTGACGCAACCGCAGAACGTAAATGGTTAAACCGCGCCCTGCAAATCCTCAAATGGGTACTAGATGAAGAAGCCCGCGCAAACAACTGGCGGATAACCGAACACTACGACGAAAACTGGCAAGCCCTGCCAGAATACAACATCGACCGCCCCACCGACCCGTTCCGCCCCTACGGCCACACCCCAGGACACGGCTTAGAATGGGGGCGCCTGGCCCTACACGCCGGAGCCGAACTGGAACGCCTAAACGAACCAGCTCCAAAATGGATCCTCGAATGCGCCGACCAAGTGATCGAACGCGCAATCACCGACGGATGGCACGCAGACGGCGAACCCGGATTTGTCTACACCACCAGCGAAACCGGAGAACCAGTCGCCAAAGAAAGAATGCACTGGGTGCTTTGTGAAGCAATCGGCGCAGCCACCACCTTGGCAGAAGCTATTGTAGAAAAACAGGCTCGTGAGCTAGCTGGCGTCGAAAGAGAAAAGGGAGAACTCGAGGGCGTGATGGGGGGTTCAGATCTGGACTTGGGCGCTTCCAATCTTGAGTCGGACGTTTCAGATCTGGACTCGGGCGCTTCCAATCTGCCAATGGAAAAGACCCGGGCGCGCAGTAGCCTCTCACAGGCGCGGATTAACCTCTTAGTAGAAAGAATCGACAACTGGTGGGCGTACGCAGAGAAATACCTGATTGCCACCCCCGGGCAGTGGCGCCATGAACTGGACGCAAAAAACCAGCCGAGCGCCGTCACCTGGGGAGGAAAACCAGACGCCTACCACGTGGCGCAAATGCTACTACTACCAGACCTAAAACTGGCACCCACATTCGCGTTAGGAATCCTCTCCTAAAACCGAAATCCAGTGTATTAGATGCTGAACCAGTTGGAAAGTGCCACTAGACTTCTCTTGTGACCCTAGTTGCATGACGTATTAGATGCTGAACCAGTTGGAAAGTGCCCTTAAAAATGGGGTATTATCCAAAAATGACGGAGTTGAAATCTGACGCTTTTGCGCTAACTGGCTTAACCTATGACGATGTTCTCTTACTTCCCGAACTAACTGATGTAGTTCCCTCAGAAGTAAATACCACCACTCGACTGACTCGAAATATCAACCTACGGGTCCCGCTAATCTCAGCAGCGATGGATACCGTAACTGAAGCTCGCATGGCAATCGCCATGGCCCGCCAAGGTGGGATTGGTATTTTGCACCGCAATCTTTCGATTGAAGATCAGGCCGAACAAGTGCGTTTAGTGAAACGTTCAGAATCCGGCATGGTAAATGATCCTGTTACCATTCACGCTGAAGCCACAATCGAGGAGCTAGATCTACTCTGCGGACGCTACCGCGTATCCGGGCTTCCCGTAGTAGATGAAGACGAAAAACTCCTGGGAATTATCACTAACCGTGATCTGCGTTTTGTACCTGCAAACGAGTGGAATAAACGTCGAGTTGCAGACTGCATGACTCCCATGCCACTGATCACTGGACAAGTTGGGATCTCCCGCGAAGAAGCAAAAGCTCTGCTGGCAGAACACCGGATTGAAAAACTCCCTATCGTTGATGAAAACGGGCGCTTAGCAGGTCTAATCACTGTTAAAGATTTTGTGAAAACTGAGCAGTACCCGAACGCTTCCAAAGATAAAGAAGGCCGCCTGATTGTAGGCGCTGCAATCGGCTACTGGGGAGACTCCTGGGAACGAGCAGTTGCCCTGGCAGAAGCTGGCGTTGATGTGCTGGTAGTAGATACCGCAAACGGCGGCGCAAAACTGGCGTTGGAAATGATTTCAAAAATTAAAGCCGACCCGCAGTTCGCTGGCATTGACATTATCGGTGGCAACGTAGCAACTACCGAGGGCGCCCAAGCACTAATCGACGCAGGTGTGGACGCAGTTAAAGTAGGCGTAGGCCCCGGCTCGATTTGCACCACCCGCGTAGTAGCTGGCGTAGGCGTACCTCAACTAACTGCGATACATTTGGCAGCTCAAGCGTGTACCCCGGCAGGAGTGCCTCTGATTGCTGACGGTGGTTTGCAGTACTCAGGTGATATTGCCAAAGCTCTGGTTGCCGGAGCTGACACCGTTATGGTCGGTTCAATGCTGGCTGGCTGTGAAGAATCCCCGGGCGAGCTGGTATTTACTAACGGTAAACAATTCAAACGCTACCGCGGAATGGGATCCTTAGGTGCCATGTCCTCCCGTGGCCGGAAGTCTTATTCAAAAGACCGTTACTTCCAAGCAGATGTTTCTTCGGACGATAAGATTGTGCCCGAAGGTATTGAAGGGCAAGTACCTTATTCGGGTTCTTTAGCTTCAGTTATCTACCAGCTGGTAGGCGGTTTACATCAATCAATGTTCTACCTGGGGGCTCCAACTATTGCGCAGTTAAAGCAAAACGGACGTTTTGTGCGGATTACTCCGGCTGGCTTGCGTGAGTCGCACCCTCATGACGTAGCAATGACGGTAGAAGCACCGAACTATCACTCATCTAAGAACTGATTTTAGGTTTAGGGTACTTTCGGGCGGTTTACGAGTCAGACAGGGCATTTAGACTCGTAAACCGCCCTTAAATTTTCTGTTTTTGGAGGAAATACGAGTCTGCCGGGGTGCGCTGACTCGTAAATCGCCCCAGGCGCACCCCAGCGCCCACACCTAGACCAGCGCACCCAGGTACCCGCACCTAAACCGGCGCACCCCAGCGCCCACACCTAAACCGGCGCACCCCAGCACCCACACCTAGACCAGCGCACCCCAGGCGCACCCCAGCCTCTACCCAAAACCCGCACCCAACTCCCTCCAACTCTTACAGTGTCGCCGGGCGCTTTCGAAATGGGAGGTGTAACTTCCCTGCTAAAATCGCCAGTGCTTCGGGTGAGGTGAGTTCGCGCCAGTGCATTCGTACTACGCGGTAACCGGCGGTATTTAAGTTAATTTCGCGTTCTTTTTCTGCTTGGTATGCGCTGGCGTCGGCGTATTTCATTGCGCCGTCTGCTTCGCATATTGTGTGTAGGGCGGGAATGTAAATGTCTCCGTAGTAGAATCCGCCGCGTGGGTTGGGGACTTGGTGCTGGCTTTGGAGGGATTCTTGGCGTAACTGTAGGAGCATGATTCGCAGGGCGCTTTCTGCGGGGGATTCTGAGTAGGGATCTAAAAGGGGGATTCGTCGGCGGACTCTTTTGGTGAACTTGCCAAGGTTTTCTGGGGTGGCAAGGCGCAGTAGTGCTTGTTTGGCTTGGTGTATTTCTGCGTGCCGGTATTTGATCATTTTGCGGTCTGTGTTTGTTATTTGTCTGAGGATGGCGTCGGCGCTTACGAATGCGGTTATGGGGTTGGGGAGTCGGAGTATTTCTAGGATTAGGTATTCGGGGGAGAGGGTGGGGATGTCGCTGATTTGGGTGTAGGCTTCGGGTGGGTAGGTGCGGCGGACTCGTTTTATTTGGTATTTGGTGGTGGCTATTTTTGAGGTGTGGAATTTTGCGGGGGCTGTGCTGATTAGTTCTATGGTGTGGGTGGTGTGCCATAGGGGGATGTTTCTGATTTGTGCGGCGGTGAGTCCGCTGGCGTATTGGGCGTGGTGGCTTTTGTGGTTGCTGTCGCGGACTAGGGTGATGATTTGGGCGCGTTGTATTTCCCAGTGGGGTGTTTCGGGGGTGTGGATGAGGGTGGTGGTTCGGTTTAGTTGGGTTTGGGTGAGGGGGTGGCGGGTTGGGGTGATTTGGTTGATTGGTATGTTTTGCATGGGTTGAGTGTGGCATGGGTTGGGGTGTGGGTGGGTTGGGGGGTAGTTTTTTCTGTGGATATTTTTTGGTGGGGTGTGGTTGTGTACACGGGGTTGGGCAGAGGGGATTATGTCGGTGGTGCGCGTTAAGCTGGTAGTAAGGATTGGAAAGGAGTTCTGATGAGTTGGCTTGATGGGGTTTTGTTGGGCTTTGATGTGGAGTCTACGGGGGTGGATCCGTTGTGTGATCGGATTGTGACGGCTTCTTGGGAGTTGCGGCGTGGGGAGGAGGTTTTGTTGCAGGAGACGCTTTTGTTTGATCCTGGGGTGGAGATTCCGCAGGTGGCGATTGATGTGCATGGGATTACGAATGAGCGGGCGCGGGCTGAGGGGTTGCAGCCGGTGGTTGGTTTGGAGTTGTTGGCGGGGAAGTTGGTTTCTTTTCTTTCCGAGGGCGTTCCGCTGGTGGGTTTTAATGTGCAGTTTGATGTAACTATGTTGGAGGCTGAGTTGAGGCGTTATAGTCTTCCGACTGTGGCGGAGCGTTTAGGGGGTAGGTTTGCTCCGGTGATTGATCCGTTGATTCTTGATCGTGAGTTTGATCGTTGGCGTAGGGGGAAGCGTAAGTTGGTTGATTTGTTGGGGGTTTATGGGTTGGATGTTAATCCTTTGGATTTGCATCAGTCGGATGTGGATGTTTCGGCGACTTTGAGTTTGTTGCAGGCGATGGGGCGGAGGTTTCCGCAGCTTGGTGCGATGGGGTTGTTGGAGTTACATGATTTTCAGAGGGCTGCGTATCGGCGGTGGGCGGTTGATTTTTCTAACTGGTTGCAGTCGAAAGGGAGAGAGCCTTTGGCTTCGGTTGATTGGTTAGATTAATTGGGTTTGTAGGGTGGTTTAATTTTGTTTGTTTTAGGGTGTGCTGATGAGTAGTGAGGTCACTGCCCAGCTGGTGACTATTAGGAATGAGATGCTGAATTCGATGAGGACGGATATTCCGGTTGCTTTGAGTGTTTTGAGGAGGGATTTTTTGGCTTCTTGGGGATTTTTTAGGCGCTGATATTCTGCTAGTCCTATGCCTAGGATGAAGCCGGCGGGTAGTCCGATTATGGGGATGATGAAGAATCCGAGGATTGCTCCGGCGCCTCCAAGTAGGAGTGTGGAGGTGGGGATTCCTGCTTTCTTTAGTTGTTTTCCGGGGATTAGGATTTTTAGGATCTGCGCTAGGAGTAGCAGTATGGTGGAGAGTGTGAAGAATGTCCAGGCGGTGTATCCGCCCAGGTAGAGTGCCCAGATTAGGATTCCGGTGAGGATGAATGGGGTGGATGGCCAGATTTGCACTAGTGCGCCGGTTAATCCAAATGCGAGTAGAAGCGCGACGCTTATGTACATAATTGTCATGGTTTTAGTTTACGTGAGCAGATAGACTGGTGCTATGACTTATGAGATTGAGATTGGGCGCGGGAAACGTGCTCGGCGTGCTTTTACGTTAGATGATATTGCTTTGGTTCCGTCGAAGCGGACGAGGGATCCTGAGGATGTGAATATTTCGTGGCAGATTGATGCTTATCATGTGGATACGCCGATTTTTGGTGCGCCTATGGACTCGACGATGAGTCCTGAGACTGCTATTAAGTTGGGGCAGTTAGGTGGTATTGGGGTGTTGGATTTGGAGGGTTTGTGGACTCGGTATGAGGATCCTTCGCCGATTTTTGAGGAGATTTGTAGTCTTCCGCGGGATGCTTCTAATCTTAGGTTGCAGCAGATTTATTCTGAGCCGATTAAGCGTGATTTGATTCGTGAGCGTTTGCAGCAGATTCGTGATGCTGGGGTGGTGGTGGCTGGTAAGCTTAGCCCGCAGCGGACGTTGGAGTTTTGTGATGATGTGGTGGATGCGGGCGTTGATATTTTTGTGATTCGTGGGACTACTGTGTCTGCGGAGCATGTTTCGTCTAAGGTGCAGCCTTTGAATTTGAAGCGTTTTATTTATGAGTTGGATGTGCCGGTGATTGTGGGGGGTGTGTCTACTTATACGGCGGCTTTGCATTTGATGCGTACGGGTGCTGCTGGGGTGTTGGTTGGTTTTGGTGGTACGGCGGCGTATTCGACTCGGCAGTTGTTGGGGATTCATACGCCGATGGCTACTGCTATTGCGGATGTGGCGGCGGCGCGTCGGGATTATTTGGATGAGTCTGGGGGCCGTTATGTGCATGTGATTGCGGATGGTTCGATTGGGCGTACGGGTGATTTGCCGAAGGCGATTGGTTGTGGTGCTGATGCGGTTATGTTGGGGGCGGCGTTGGCTCGGGCTGAGGATGTTCCTGGTGGCGGTTGGCATTGGGGTTCAGAGGCGTATCATCCGGAGTTGCCGCGTGGTTTGCGGGTTCGTGTGGGGACTGTGGGGACGATGGAGGAGATTTTGCATGGCCCGTCTTCACGTGCGGATGGGACGGTTAATTTTTTGGGTTCTTTGCGTCGTACTATGGCGGCGGCTGGTTATTTGGAGTTGAAGGATTTGCAGCGGGTGGATTTGGTTGTGAGTCCGTATGATCCGGCGTAGTTTTCCGAGGGCGGTGTGTTTCCGCGTTTTCCTGTGTGCGTAGAAAGTGGTGTGTGTAGGTGGAGCGGTCTGATAAGCGTATGCCTTTGTTACTGACTATTTTTATTTGGGTGATGTTCTCAGTTTCGCTTGTTTGGTCAGTGTTTGTTTTTTTGTGGTTTCTTTCCTCTATTGATAAAGATACGGGAGCTAAGCCTTTAGTGGGGATTGTTACTGCTTCGCTTACTTCTGTTGGTGGTATTGGTGCGGTAGCTTATTTGGTGATGAAGTACCGTGAGCGGCTGGATAAAGAAGTTGAGTTGGAGCATTCGCGGATCGCTGAGGCTGACCGTAAGTTGAAAGAAGCTGTGGGTCAGTTGGGGAGCGAGTCCCCGCAGGTGAGGTTAGCGGGAGTTTATGGTTTAGCTGATGTTGCTGATAATTATTTGGGTCGTTATAAGCAGCGGGTGGTTGATATTTTATGTGGGTATTTGCGTACTGATCGTTCTGAGTTGGTTGTTGATGGGAAGTTTAAGGATGCGGCGGTTGAGTCTGCGATTATTAAGGTAATTGGGGAGCGGCTACGCAAAAATAGGGTTCTTGTTGAGGATATTGAAGTTGTGCAGACGGTAGGTGATGAGCAGCTTTGGTGTGATTGTAGTTTTGATTTTACGGGAGCAACTTTTCATGAAACTGTTTCATGGGAAAGAACTCTTTGGGATAAAGCTGTAGTATTCACGGATACAACGTTTAAATCAGACGTAGTTTTTGAGATGGCGAGTTTTGCCGGTGACGCTCGGTTTGATCGGGTGATTTTTACCGGTGGCGCATGGTTTAATTGGGCGAGTTTTACTGCTTACGCTTGGTTTAGTGGGGCGAGTTTTGCCGGTGACTTTGAGTTTTATGGGGTGAGGTTTGCCGGTGTAGCTGTGTTTGATGGGGTGAGGTTTGCCGGTGAAGCTCGGTTTGTTGGGGCGAGGTTTGCCGGTAACGCTTGGTTTGAAGAAACTACATTTTTCGATGGATTGAATATTGAAAATACTGTTTTTGAATATGCGCCAGAGACAAAGAAGATCCTGCTTCCCAACCCAAATCTTCTCAACGTATTAAATTCTGAAGAATGGACGATGATCGAAGACAAGGACTACTGGACGATCGACGATCACAACAAGCATTGGACACTTGAAAGACAAAAGGAACGTATCGAAAACGTTTACAAAGATCTTGAAGAAGCATTAAAAGACCACCCTAGGGAAAAAGAAAAACTAAAGGTAATCAGAGAAACCATCGGAAACAATTTCCCCAAAGTTCAGGTAGATTTCGATAGTCTGGATACAGAAGCGTAACTTAACTTTCCAGGAAGATCATGGCTGTTAAAGAAACTATCCTAGTTGCGGGGGCCTCCGGTTTTATTGGGTCGGCTCTGCTTAAAACACTGTCTGAAAAAGACTATACAGTGCTTCAACTGGTGCGCCACCAGCACGAACATGAGACTGCTAACGTTAAACAAATCTACTGGGATCCTGAAAAAGAATACCTGGAGCCAGCCGCCCTCGGGAATCTGGAAGAAACCCCTTTAAAAGCCGTGATCTGCCTGTCTGGCGCGGGAATTGCAGATAAAATCTGGACGCAAAAACGTAAAGAAACCCTGGAAAGCTCGCGCTTAAAACCCCTCCAAACCCTCATCAAAACCCTGGAAACTCTGCCACCACAGCACCGCCCCTCGAAACTAATCACTGCCTCAGCCGTGGGATACTACGGGGCAAACGCGTCACAAAACCACTCAGAAATCACCGAAACCAGCCCCGCCGGAACCGATTTCCTGGCACAACTATGCCAAAAATGGGAAACCGCCGGAGCCGCCGCCGAAAACCTAAACATCCCAGTCGCACACCTGCGCACCGGCCTGGTCATGCACCCCAGCGGCGGCCTGCTGAAAACCTTTGACAAACTCTACCGCTACGGGCTGGGCGCGCAACTGGGAACCGGCGAAAACTGGATGCCACTTATCACCCTCCGCGACCACGTGCGCGCCATCTGCCACGTGCTGGAAACCCCCGAGCTCACCGGCCCCGTAAACTTGGTTGGCCCAAACCCCGTCCCAGCGCGAGATTTCCACCAATTCATGGCAGAGCGGACGCGCCGACCAAAATGGATAAAAATCCCGAGGGCGCTGCTGCACCTAGCTCCAGAACAAATCCAACTACTCGCACTGGCGAACCAACGAGTCCTCCCCAAACGCCTGGAAGAAACCGGGTTCGTGTTTAAAGACGCTGACGTGCTTAAAGCGATTGAAGAAGAAAGCTGGTATCACGGGGCGCGGATCGTGGCGCCAGGGAAATAAGTCAGCCACGCAACCAGGAAAATAAGTCAGCCACGCAACCAGGGAAATAAGTCAGCCACGCAACCAGGGAAATAAGTCGGCACTGGCACCCAGTCAATAAAGGCGCCCGGCCAATAAAGGTGCCCAGTCAATAAAAGTACCCGGTGACTAAAAGCATCCTGTGAATAAAGAGACGCGAGGCGAAGCGTGGCGTAACCGACCCACTACCTCACCTAATTGCCTACCGCTGTTTTACAAATGTGCCTAAGTTTGTGATACTGAATTTACTGGTGTCTGCCCATCAACTTCAGGCAGTCAGATAAGGTAAGGATTTAGCAAAGTGGAAAACGCTGTTAATATGCTCGCCAATCTGCAACTAAGCAATAAAGACATTCAAGCAATCGACGCAGCGAAGCTCTATTACTCTGGAATGTCCCAACAAGAAGTTGCAAACGCTCTGCATTTATCGCGCCCAACTATCTCGAAACTACTCTCTCACGCGCAGGAAAGAGGTTTCGTGCGGATTAGCGTTCATGACCCGCGCACAGAAGATCTCGCTATCCAAGAGCGCCTGATGGAACGCTACGGTTTAAGCGATGTGAAAGTAGTATTCCCCGGGGTAGCCAGTAAAGAAAAAACTAACGAAATCCTTGGCAAAGCGGCTGCGGATCTGCTGGGATCTTTAGTTGCCGAGGGCGATATTATCGGTGTGAGTTGGTCCCGCACGATTGAGGCAATGAGCCGAGCATTAGTGAAAACTCCTCGCCGAAATGTGAAAGTAGTGCAAATCCGCGGGGGTGTGGGTACTGCCGAAAGTGGTTTTTCTGAAATCTCAACTATTAATCGGTTTGCTGAGGCTTTTGATGCGCAAGCGCATTTCCTGGCTTTGCCAATGGTTTTTGAGACTGTGCAGGTAAAAACTGCGGTAGAAAAAGAACGGCAAGTTGTTGAAGTGCTTGAGTTAGCGCGTCAGGCGCGTTTCGCAGTTTTCACGGTTAGTGAAATGGCAGCTGAGTCTTATTTGATGAAAGTTCCTGCGCTTAGTGAGTCAGAGAAAAAGGTTTTATTGGAAACCTCAGTTGGGGATATTTGTTCGCGTTTTGTAGATGAGAATGGGCGGATTTGTTTGCCTGATCTGAACTCTCGGACGATGTCTATTTCTTTACCGCATTTGCGTAAGATTCCGCAGAAAATCATGGTGGTAGCGGGCGTGGAAAAAGCGTCGATTACTAAAGTGGCTTTAGAAAATGGTTACGTTAGTCATTTGGTGATTGATGCGGATACGGCTTTAGAGATTCTGCGTTAAGTTTAGCCAGGGTATTCGGTGCCCTTTTGCCGGAATTTACTCAGCTATTTTGCGGGTATTGCTTAGCCCTTTTGCCGGATTTTCCTCAGGAGTTTTGCCGGGTTCTTTTAGGGTTTTTCTTCCCACCCTCAAAATTGGCACAAATGTGCCTAAAAAAGATTGACAGATGTGTGTGCGGGGGAGTAGTTTATGAGTATCGCGCTAAACCCAAGACGCTTTAGGCGATTACCTATCCTTTTCAACAAGCACAAATGTAAAAATCCGAAACGGGACTTCACCAGACACAGACGTCTATCCCTGAAGCCACCGCGCAAATAGAAATATTCACGTAGCCTGACGCCCTCGCCAGACTACCAGCAATAACTGGCACAACGCACAGGAGCGTCAGCCACCCAACCCTATTTGGAAGGAAACCTACAATGAGCACCACCAAAGAAGCCGGTGCACCGGTCACAAACCAATCATTTGGCATAATTAAAGACCCCACCATCCAACAAAAAGACGGTTACTTGGACCGCACCCCGTGGTTCCAATACATCATCTTATCCATCTGCTTCCCCATGTGGGGTGTGGCAGCTTCCCTAAACGACATTCTCATCACCCAATTCAAAGCGATTTTCACACTATCAGACTTCGCTTCTGCCTTTGTCCAGTCAGCTTTCTACGGCGGATACTTCCTCATCGCCATCCCCGCGTCCCGAGTCATCCGCCACTCCACCTATAAAACTGGTTTGCTGATCGGTTTAACTTTCTACATCATCGGCTGTTCCATGTTCTTCCCCGCCAGCCACATGGCAACCTACTCGGTTTTCTTAGCGTCCCTTTTCGCCATTGCCGTGGGCCTTTCATTCTTGGAAACCTCAGCTAACACTTATTCGTCGATGATCGGGCCAAAAGATAAAGCTACTTTGCGGCTGAACGTGTCCCAAACCTTCTACCCTCTGGGTTCAATTGCCGGGATTTTGTTAGGCAAGTACCTGATTTTCACCGAGGGCGATGCGCTGCACGTTCAGTTAGGTGATTTAGAAGGCGAAGCTAAAACCCAGTTCGCTCAAGAAATGCTCCAACGCACACTCCAGCCTTACATGGTGATTATCGCGATCCTAGTTGTGCTCTTACTAATCATTGCAATTACGCAGTTCCCTCACTGTAAGCCACTGCGTGAGGGAGCTAAAGAAGCTCAGGCGTCAATCGGGGAAACCCTCCGTTACCTGGCTGCAAACGCGCCGTTCCGCAAAGGCATTTTCGCTCAGTTCATGTACGTGGGTATGCAGACCGCGGTTTGGTCTTTCACAATTCGTTTAGCACTGACTTTGGACACTTCTCTAAACGAACGAGCCGCCTCTAACTTCATGATCGGGGCTTTTGCTGCTTTCTTCGCCGGCAAGTTCATCGCGAACCTACTGATTGCCCGTTTCGATACGGATAAAGTTCTACTGTGGTACTCGATTTTGGGAATGGCTTCAGTTATTTACACTGTTTTCGTCCCCAATATGTCAGCTGTTTACATGGCGATTGTTACTTCCGGTTTATTTGGCCCCTGTTGGGCAACTATCTACGCACGCACTTTGGACACGATTGAAGATAAACGCCATCAAGAAACCGGTGGGGCAGTGATCGTCATGTCCATTATTGGTGGCGCGGTTATTCCTGTTATCCAAGGGCTGGTTTCTGATGCGACTGGTTCTTTACAGTTCTCTTTCATTGTTAACCTAGTTTGTTTCGCGGTGGTTGGCTGGTACTTCTTGACCATGCTGCACGCTGGAAAGAAAGTTGCGTGATTAACGTGAGCGTTAAAATTTTCTTAGATCGTGCTCAGTTTTCTGCTGAACCGAAAGTGATTGCAGAAACTGCAGAGTTTACCGTTTCCATTTTCAAATACGGTACGGGTATTGAGTCGTTAATCTTGGAAAACTCGCGTGGCTATGTTGAGTTGCTTCCTTACATGGGGCAGATTCTTTGGGCTGCCGAGTTTGACGGGGTGGATTTGCGGATGACAAATATGTTTTCCCAGCCGCAACCGGCTAAGCAGATTGTGGACAATTACGGTTGTTTTAGTTTCCATTCTGGTTTACTTTCGGGTGGGTGCCCGTCCTCGGAAGATACGCACCCGCTGCATGGCGAGTTTCCGTGTGCGGATATGCAAGAAGCCTGGGTAGAGATTTCCGAGGGCGCAGTCACCGCCTATTCTCTTTATGAGTATGTACAGGGGTTTGGCCACCACTATGAGGCGGTGCCTTCGGTGAAGCTTAACGCGGGGTCTGCCCTGTTTGAGATTGATATGCGGGTTTCTAATCTGTCGAATTATCAGCCGATGCCGCTGCAGTATATGTGCCATATGAATTATGCGTTTGTGCCTGGTGGGCGGATGAGTTCGAATTTGCCTGATGACGCGTTTAAGCTGCGGCGTACTATTCCGGCGCATGTTAAGCCTACGCCAGAGTGGACGAAACTTAATGAGGATATTCTTTCGGGGGCTTTTAATGCGAACTCGTTAGAGGGTGCTGAAGCGTTTGATCCAGAGATTGTGTATTTTGCTGATGATTTACCGCAGTATGGTGAGAATGCTGAGTTTGAGCTTACTTCCCCTGAGGGAGTGACGTTTTATACGGCTTTTAAGACTGCTGATTTCCCGGTTGCTACCCGGTGGATTTTACATAATGAGGATCAGAAGGTGGCTGCTTTTGTGCTTCCAGGTACCAGCCGCCCTGAGGGTTATAAAGCGGCGGAAGCGTGCGGAATGTTGATTTGGCTTCCTGCCGGTGAGAGTAAGCATTTTTCTGTGACAACTGGTATTAAGGGGTGATTGTAGTGAGTATTGCAGTTATTGGTTCTAATATGGTGGATTTGATTTCTTACATTACGCGTATGCCTGAAGAGGGAGAGACGATTGAGGCTCCTGATTTTCGGCTTGGCTGTGGTGGTAAGGGAGCTAATCAAGCGATTGTGGCTGCCCGGTTGGGTTCTGAAGTTGTGATGGTGACGCGAGTTGGTGATGACTTATTCGCTGAAAACACGATTCGCAATTTCGCAGAAAATGGGATTGACACTACCCATGTTTTACGCACTGAAGGGTCTTCGGGGGTGGCTCCAATTTTTGTGGATCAGCAGTCGCATAATTCGATCATTATTGTTAAGGGCGCTAATAATCAGTTGTCTGCTGATGATATTGAGGCGGCTGCTGATCGGATTAAGGAATGTAAGCTGATTGTTTTGCAGTTGGAGATTCCGTTGGAAACTGTTTATGCGGCGGTTGCGTTTGGGAAAGAGCATGGGATTCCGGTGCTTTTGAATCCTGCTCCGGCGGCTCCGGATTTGGTGTTGGATCGGGTGAAGTCTTGTGATTTTATTGTGCCGAATGAGACTGAGTTGTCGCTTCTCACGGGGATGCCAGTTGAGTCCGAGGACGATATTCGTAATGCCGCGGCTGTGTTGTTGAACGTGGGGATTAAGAATGTGATTGTCACTTTAGGGTCGCGCGGTGTTTATTGGACTGATGGCGAGCGGGAAGAGTTTTTTGCTGCCACTAAGGTACAGGCGCGTGATACTACTGGCGCTGGCGATGCGTTTATCGGTTGTTTTTCCCATGTGTGGGTAAAGACGGGTGATATTGCGAAGTCTTTGGAGGCTGCGGGGCTTTATGCGGGTGATTCGGTGACTCGTTTGGGAACGCAGACTTCTTACGCTAATGCGCAGGAGTTTAAGGCTAAGTATCCTGAGGTTGATCTTTAATAGCGGGTCGGGTGGGGGTTGCCCCAAGATTTGGGGCAACCCCCACCCGATAGGTAATAGTTGTATACTCCGCGGCTCGTTTCAGCCGAAACGAGCCGCAGAGTTTATAAAGAGGTTTATTTTAGGGTTTGTTTTTAGAGCTTATTTTTAGGGTGTTGTATTAAGGGGTTGTTTTAAGGGTTTGTTTATTCGGGGGCTTGCCTTTTGGAGCCGTTATGGTTATCCTGGTTTCAGACTGATATTCTCAGTAAGTTTCACCTCGTTAGTGAAATTGAATTCTCCACCGGACTCGTAAGAGTCCGGTTATTTTTTCGTTTATTTTCGTGTTGCGTATTTATTATGTCTGTGCAACGGATTACACTATTGTTATGTCTCATTTAGCACATCTTAAATACCGTGTTGGTATCGACGTAGGTCTTAATTCTATTGGTTTTTGCTGTGTAGAGGTGGATGACAATGATTATCCGCTTCGCTTCCTTAACCTGTCTGTGTACAGGCATGATGCGGGGATTGATCCTAACGGAAGAAAAACCCACACCACTCGTTTAGCTGCTTCAGGGGTAGCCCGCCGGACTCGTAGACTTTTCCGCAGGCGCAAAAAGCGACTAATGGATCTGGACAAGTTCTTAAAGGCAGAGGGCTTCCCAGAAACAAATCACGAAAACTATAAGAACCCTTACACTCCTTGGCTGGTGCGTGCTGAACTGGCGCAAACACCTATTCGTGATGAAGCTGAGTTAAAAGAAAAACTTGCTATCGCTGTTCGTCATATGGCTCGCCACCGCGGGTGGCGTTCACCGTGGGTGCCGGTACGTTCATTACACGTTGCTCAACCGCCCTCGGATCAGTATCTGGCTCTTAAAGAACGCGTTGAACAAATAACTTTGCTGCCCTTACCAGATGACGTAACCTCAGCAGAAATGGTTGTGGCACTGGAACTTTCTATCGCGGTAAACCTGCGTCCAAAAGACCGCAAAAAGACTAAAACTAAAGAGGAAAATAAGAAATCGGGTATTTTGGGTGGAAAACTCATGCAATCCGATAACGCTAATGAACTGCGAAAAATCGCTAAGATGCAGGGGCTAAGCGATGAACTGTTGCGTGGGTTAATAGAGAAAGTATTCCAAGCTGAATCGCCAAAGGGAGAATCTGAAAAGCTCGCGGGTAAAGACGTATTACCCGGGCAGGAACAAAAAATCAGAGCGTTGAAAGCTCACCCTGCTTTCCAACGCTACCGGGTAGCTTCAATCGTCAGTAATCTTCGGATCATTAACCCGCGCTCTGGTGAAAAAGAACGTCTGGAACCTGATGTGCAAGCAAAGGTCATTGAATTCCTGCTGACTGCAAAACCCAGCCGTGAGATTAGTTGGAGCGATGTAGCAGAATTTATTGGCGTTGACCGGAACCTATTGGCAGGTACTGCCTCAGAAACAGCAGATGGGGAACGCGCTTCAGCAACACCTCCGCGGGATGTAACTGATATAGTTCTGGCAACATGTAAGATTAAACCCCTGAAAAACTGGTGGGTAAAAGCCGATTACGATGAAAAATGCGCTATGGTTCATGCCCTTTCTAATTCAAGTGCGATTACAGATTCGTCTCCGGCAGAAAATGCTGTAGCAGAATTCTTGCAATCACTTACGGATGAAGAAAACGAAAAACTTGACTCCATTCACCTGCCAATCGGACGGGCAGCTTATTCAGTTGATTCCTTAGACCGATTGTCTAAACGAATGATTGAAAATGGTGAAGACCTTTTTGAGGCCAGAGTCAATGAGTTTGGGATTAGCGATGATTGGCGTCCTCCGGCAGAACCGATAGGTGAACCGGTTGGAAACCCAGCTGTTGATAGAGTGCTCAAAGCCGTGAATCGCTACCTGATGGCGGTAGAAAAACAGTGGGGCGCCCCCCATTCTGTGAATATTGAGCACGTTAGAGACGGGTTTGTTTCAAAACGCCAAGGTGCCACAATTAACCAGGAAAACGAAAAACGGTTTTTGCGTAATAAAGCGGTTAAAGCAGAGATCCTGAGCCTGACAGGTAGAGAGGGCGAGGTTCGCTCATCTGACGTAACCCGTTATTTGGCTATTCAACGGCAAAATGGGCAATGCTTGTACTGTGGGCAGATGATTACTTTCGCAAATTTAGAAATGGATCATATTGTGCCACAGGCGGGCCTTGGCTCAACTAATACGCGTGATAACTTGGTGGCTACCTGCTCGCGCTGTAACAGAGCTAAATCTAATACTCCGTTCGCAGTTTGGGCAGAGAAAGCTGATATTCCTGGTGTGTCCTTAAAGGAAGCTTTAGATCGGGTAGATTTTTGGATTCCAGACGGTTATTCCAATGCGAAAGACCTAAAAGCATTGAAGAAAGGTGTGAAAGACAGGTTAAAACGTAGAGTTGAGGATCCGCCTTTAGATGACCGTTCAATGGAATCAGTTGCTTGGATGGCGCGTGAACTGCAGCATAGAGTGCAACACTACTATGAGAATAAGCAGGAAGGAACGAAAGTTCGGGTTTTCCGTGGTTCGATAACTTCAGCTGCTCGTAAAGCTTCAGGATTTGAACGGCGAGTTAATTTTATTGGTGGGAATGGCAAGACTCGTATTGATCGGCGCCATCACGCAATGGATGCCGCTACTGTTGCTATGCTCCGGCCGTCGGTAGCTAAAACTCTGGTGCTTCGCGGCAATATCCGCGCCAGCGAACAACTGAGTGGAGTTGCTGAAACTTGGAAAACATTCCGCGGTGAAAACAAGGCGGATGAAATAATTTTTGATCGCTGGACAGAGAACATGCTGGCGTTAGTTGAAAAGTTTAACTTAGCATTAACGCATGATGAGATTGCGGTTTTCTCAAGTCTGCGGTTACGGCTGGGAAATGGAAAAGCTCACGATGACACTATTGCGAAACTGCAGCTACATAAGGTGGGTGATGCTTGGTCAATTACAGAAATAGACCGTGCTTCAACCCCCGCGCTTTGGTGTGCTCTTACCCGGGAACCAGACTTTGATTGGAATAACGGGCTACCTGATAATCCTCAAAGAACCATCAAGGTGAACGGCACCGAATATGGGCCTGAAGCTGAGGTTGGAATTTTCGCTAATGGAGCGGCTTCGATTCTGGTGCGTGGCGGTTCAGTAGAGGTTGGCAATACGATTCACCATGCCCGTATCTATCGGATTAAAGGGAAGAAGCCTTCTTATGGCATGGTGCGTGTCTTTACTACTGATTTGTTGAAAGACCGCCATGGAGATTTATTCTCTGTGGAGCTGCCACCTCAATCTGTTTCAATCCGCTACGCAGAACCAAAGGTAAGACAAGCACTTCGGGAGGGAAATGCTGAGTACCTTGGTTGGGTAGTTGTAGGCGATGAATTTGAGCTGGATTTAAGCAGTGAGTCTAGTGGGCAGATTGGTGAGCTACTTACTGATTTCCCTGGGACGAATCGGTGGACTATCGCGGGTTTCTTTTCCCCATCAAAATTTAGATTAAGACCAATTTATCTTGCAGAGGAAGGGCTTAAGAAACATAAAACTAAGGAAGATGAACCAGAAAGTGAAGACAATCAGTTTTCAGATGGCACTTCCGCAATTATTAGTGGTCATGGGTGGCGTCCCGCAATAAACGTGGTGTTCAATAACTGTAATCCCCGGATTATTCGGCGCAATGCTATCGGGCAGATAAGAACGGTTGAGAGTTCAAGTTTGCCGGTTTCTTGGGGCATTAAGGAATAGGGAAATGCCTCGCGGGTGGAGAGTGATTGATTGCAGCTCAATGAGCGGTGAGATTTGCTCCGCTCGCGGGGCTGTTTCTGTACAGCCTGAGGGTAAAGATCCGGTTTTGATTCCTATTGCGGATGTTGCGGTTCTTTTGGTTGGGCATGGGGTGTATTTTAGCGGGGGCGCTTTGCATAGGTGCTTGTCTGCTGGTGTGGCTGTGTTGCTTTGCGATTGGCGTGGTGTTCCTCAGGGTGGTGCGTTTGGTTGGAGTGATCATTCCAGGGTGGCTGCTCGAAGAAATGCGCAGGCTCTTTTAAGTGAACCCAGGCGTAAGTCTGCTTGGAAGGCGATTATTAAAGAGAAGATTCGTGGGCAGGCTGCTGCGTTGGAGTTGAGTGATGCGGCTGGTTCGGGTTTTCTTTTGGAGCTTCGGAAGCAGGTTCGTTCTGGTGATCCGGAGAATGTTGAGGGGCAGGCTGCCAGGTTTTATTGGAAGAAACTGTTTGGGGCTGGGTTTTCCAGGGTTCCGGGGACTCGTACGGGTGTTAATGGTCTTTTAGATTATTCGTATTCTGTGCTTAGAGGTTTTGGGATTCGGGCGGTGCTTTCCGCTGGTTTGGAGCCTTCGCTGGGGCTTTTTCATCACAATCGGTCTAATCCATTTTGTTTGGTGGATGATTTGATGGAGCCTTTTCGGCCTTTAGTGGATTTTTATGTTGCAAAAGAGTGTGCTGAGGGGATTCCTGATTTTGTTTCTGTGAAGCGTCGGTTAGTTGAGATTGCATCATCAAAGTTTTCGGGGGATGGGTTGACTGTTCCGGCTGTTTTTGAGGATTTTGCTCAACATTATGGGAAGTATGTTGAGGGTGAAATTGATAGGTTGAGTGTTCCAGTTTGGAGTGAGCAGAATGGCTGATGATCCGATGTGGCTTTTAGTGATGTTTGATCTTCCGGTTACTACGAAGAAGGAGCGTAGAGATGCTACTGCTTTTAGGAATCTGCTTTTAGATTCTGGGTTTTCTATGGTGCAGTTTAGTGTTTACGCAAGGTATCGGCCTACGGGTGGATCAGATATTAGAGTAGTGTCTGGGATTAAGGCAAATGTTCCGTCTGGCGGTAAAGTTAGAATTTTGCAAATTACTGATAGGCAGTGGTCTACCATGCTTCGTTTTTCTAATCGTCAGATAGAAAATGATCCGGAAACACCGGAGCAACTAACGATTTTTTAGTCGTAAAAATGCTATTTTCCCTTGAAAAATTGGGTATTTCCCTTTGATATTTAAGTATATCAAAGGGAAATAAGACTGATTCCCAGCCTACTCCGCAGGGGGTGGAGGCGCAGCATAAGTATATCAAAGGGAAATAAGACTGATTCCCAGCAGGGTGTTCCGACTGTGCGGGTTAAGGGTAAGTATATCAAAGGGAAATAAGACTGATTCCCAGCCCAGCAACAAATGGGTATGGCAACCAACTAAGTATATCAAAGGGAAATAAGACTGATTCCCAGCATGCCGAGCAACTTCACGGTGGATAAGATAAGTATATCAAAGGGAAATAAGACTGATTCCCAGCTTCTTTTAACAGCGGTTTCAGGCTCAAATAAGTATATCAAAGGGAAATAAGACTGATTCCCAGCCGCCGACGCAAGGAACAACGGTGATATTTAAGTATATCAAAGGGAAATAAGACTGATTCCCAGCCTACTACGGTCCGTTCGATTAGGTCGGTTAAGTATATCAAAGGGAAATAAGACTGATTCCCAGCTGAGTTCGGAGGGTTTTTAACCGGAGCTTAAGTATATCAAAGGGAAATAAGACTGATTCCCAGCGCCTACGCCACCGCCAGCGCCTAAAACATAAGTATATCAAAGGGAAATAAGACTGATTCCCAGCAATAGGGTTCGGCGGGCTTCTGTGGGTCTAAGTATATCAAAGGGAAATAAGACTGATTCCCAGCTGATAGCCCCTAACTGGTTGATGACGGCTAAGTATATCAAAGGGAAATAAGACTGATTCCCAGCGAGGTGTCTCCTCACGCTTCTTTCGCTTATAAGTATATCAAAGGGAAATAAGACTGATTCCCAGCATGTGCACCGTGGTTTGGCTAAGTTTCGTAAGTATATCAAAGGGAAATAAGACTGATTCCCAGCCTTTTGATGGCCGCCAGTATGTGTCTTTTAAGTATATCAAAGGGAAATAAGACTGATTCCCAGCGTAGCCAAGGGTGAAGCCGAAGAATGTATAAGTATATCAAAGGGAAATAAGACTGATTCCCAGCTTGATTTAGAAATGCAACCACAGCCAACTAAGTATATCAAAGGGAAATAAGACTGATTCCCAGCTTTTTTCTAAGCCGATTTCTTCAAAGGCTAAGTATATCAAAGGGAAATAAGACTGATTCCCAGCCCGGTTCGGGTGCATGACGATGTTGAAGTTAAGTATATCAAAGGGAAATAAGACTGATTCCCAGCGTGCTAGTCACACGCGATGGTCAAGAGTTAAGTATATCAAAGGGAAATAAGACTGATTCCCAGCAGCGTCGGAAGGCCTCGCGGCGAAAATCTAAGTATATCAAAGGGAAATAAGACTGATTCCCAGCCGGAAAGGGCTGTAGCTGACGGAGTGTCTAAGTATATCAAAGGGAAATAAGACTGATTCCCAGCTGATTTTGGAGGCGGCTCTGATTTGCGCTAAGTATATCAAAGGGAAATAAGACTGATTCCCAGCTCGTTCAAAACGCCTTGTTCCACGTTTGTAAGTATATCAAAGGGAAATAAGACTGATTCCCAGCCCTCCCCCAGAAGAAGTTACGCATATGCTAAGTATATCAAAGGGAAATAAGACTGATTCCCAGCAGGTTGCCTGCCCCCACTTTATTAGAAATAAGTATATCAAAGGGAAATAAGACTGATTCCCAGCTATGGTGAATCATGTATATGAGATCGAGTAAGTATATCAAAGGGAAATAAGACTGATTCCCAGCAACCCGGTACAAGTTCGATTGCCGTCCGTAAGTATATCAAAGGGAAATAAGACTGATTCCCAGCCGTAGGCGTAGCATGAGTTATCAGCTTATAAGTATATCAAAGGGAAATAAGACTGATTCCCAGCTTACGGTAACGATGAACTGATGGTTTGGTAAGTATATCAAAGGGAAATAAGACTGATTCCCAGCTTTCGTGTGTTTCTTGTTTTTTTAGAATTAAGTATATCAAAGGGAAATAAGACTGATTCCCAGCCCGTCGCTCATACATATTACAATGCGGGGTAAGTATATCAAAGGGAAATAAGATTGATTCCCAGCGCGGCTAAGAGTGAGGCTGAGGATTGTCTAAGTATATCAAAGGGAAATAAGACTGATTCCCAGCACGGCGCGCGCGGTAGTGAATGGGTAACTAAGTATATCAAAGGGAAATAAGACTGATTCCCAGCCACGGTTGGAGCGTGAACTAGCCGTTGCTAAGTATATCAAAGGGAAATAAGACTGATTCCCAGCCGGGCGCGCATCCGCAGGGCTTCGGCGGTAAGTATATCAAAGGGAAATAAGACTGATTCCCAGCAGCTAGGACGAATACACCTAGTGGCCACTAAGTATATCAAAGGGAAATAAGACTGATTCCCAGCTATGAGGTTGAAGCCTCCATGCTAGTGCTAAGTATATCAAAGGGAAATAAGACTGATTCCCAGCCCGATGGAACGCGCATATACGCGACTTTTAAGTGTATCAAAGGGAAATAAGACTGATTCCCAGCTACGTGGGTAGCCTGGTTTGGGAGAGGTTAAGTATATCAAAGGGAAATAAGACTGATTCCCAGCGGGCAGGAGAGATGGCAGCGTTCGGCGGTAAGTATATCAAAGGGAAATAAGACTGATTCCCAGCAGGAAGGGCTGCATGTTGTTAATTCCTTTAAGTATATCAAAGGGAAATAAGACTGATTCCCAGCTGATTAATCGGAGGGCGATTGTCCTGGGTAAGTATATCAAAGGGAAATAAGACTGATTCCCAGCATTTCTGCGTGACCCTCGTAATGCTTTGTAAGTATATCAAAGGGAAATAAGACTGATTCCCAGCTATGTACCCTTAGGTTGCTAGCGGACATAAAAACGCTAAAGCATACAGTCAGCAGAATAACGCTTATTATCCTTAGAAACACTCGATGTTTCGCGATATTTTACCTCCACGGCGTCCTCGGAAAAGATAGTTGGCAAAATGTGAAGTATGTAGAGAATGCCAGCGTGGTTGCGCCCCGCATATACCCAATCGGAGCTATTATGATCAACGTGTTTTGCACAAAAAAATACCGGCAAGTGGAAAAAGCTCCGACTATTGTATGCGTAATGTGATGCGCCTATGCTTATAAGTAGGAAATCCCTTCAACACAGAGGAAAACAGTATTAAGCTCGGCTCTATACAAGCTGCGCTGGAAAAGCTACACACCAGCCGTGGAGTAATGGAAAAAACAGGTATCAGAGCAGAAGCAGAAGAATATTACGAAAACACTGTAAACGATCTTAAGAACTTAATCTCAGGCGGCTATCGACAGGACTTAGAAAACACGCGAATCGCCGATCTTGAAACTGAAGAAGATGTAGAACTTGTCCTGGAAACACAATAGAAGCAGTGAAAGCTACAGAAAAACTAAGAGCCACTGAAAAAGACCCAAACCTGGATACAAAAGCCCTAAGTAAGCTGAATTCAATTTATGAACAGTACATTGCCTCAGTAACTCAGCTAGTAGAACTCGAATTCAACGGTGAAGCATTTACTACAGACCTTGAAATTGTAAAGAACTTCCCGAAAGTAAGCGATACTCGCCCCCACTTAGGAACTCACCCGGCAGCAAACCCAGATAAACGATTTAACGTGACTGGAAGCGACGCCGAATTACAAAAATATTTACCCAAAAAAGTCTGCGCTTATGAGCTTGCAGATAACATGAAGCCAGAAACAAAATACCCAACCTACCGTTATTTTCTGCCAACAAGCCGCAATAGCATCTCCATTCAGCAGGTGGATTCCCCCTTCACTGAAGAAAGCCAAGTCGCCAAAATAAAAGACCGCGGGTACGCAGTTTCCTATAAAGGCTACGGAAATGCGCTATGCACCAATTCCGAGGGCGCAGACGAATGCTACGAACAAACAAAAGACGGTCGCTATTGGAAAGCCAGGTTTAACGGTAACGCAAATAACGCTTGCGCGGACTTTGCATTAACTGAATGGTTAGAAAAGTTGCCAAAGCCCAAGGGAACAAATAAAAGTGGGGGGAAACTATCCCCACAGTCAGCTACACTAGCTTGGCTTTTTCAATACCCTCTTTTACAAAAGCCAAGCGCATAGTGAAAAACAAGGCACATATGCCTATCATTCCAGACACTGAAACTGCAGCTCCTAACCCCACCCAGAAAGAATCCAGCGTAACTAAGCCTGCTAACCCAAAAGCCAATGTGAGCCCAAAATGTGCTCCTGACACGAAGAACAGTATCACCGTGAAAGTTCGCATCAGGTTTTCAATCGAGGTTAAACGCACCCGCTGCGGGTTAGATAGCTGCTTATCAGTTTCAGCAGCTACAAAACCCCAACTATTCTTCACCGGATAATAGCCAGGAATCAGGAATCTAAACGGCAGAGTTGAATAATCTAAACTAACCATGGAAACTTCACGGCGGATACACTCGCCAATCGCATAGGTGGCTCGCCACCAGATTAGTGCATTGAACGCGAAAGGAATCGAAATGACTATAAGAAGAACACTAAGTGCAATTATCTGAAAATCGTTCATCGTTTCTCAACCTCAAACCCTAAAGACGCGCCCAAATCATCAATCCGCTGCAACCACGCAGCCGAGGAAGCATCAGAAGGCATCCGCCAATCCCCACGCGGAGACAGTGACCCCGCCGGCATTACCTTCACACCGTTGGGAACCGCTGTGCGCTTAAACTGATTTTGGAAAAACCTTCTAAAGAAAAGACGCATCCACATGAGAATCTCAGGTAGGTCATAGGCAACCCGCTCATGCTCAGGATATAGCATTGGCCAGTCGCCCTCGGAAATATCTTGCCACGCATGCCACGCGCGGAACGCAATTTTTTCCACGCGATACCCGTATTTCAAACTGTAATAAAGCGTGAAATCATGCAGCGCATACGGGCCAATCGATGACTGTGTGGACTGCGGTTGCTCCCCCTCACGCAGAGGAATCAGCTCTGGAGTAATCTCAGTTTCTAAAATGGAACGCAACGTTTCATTCACCTGTTCAGGGAACTTCCCAGAAGAAACCACCCAACGCACCAAATGCTGCATTAAAGTCTTTGGAATCCCCGGATTCACACTGTAGTGGGACATGTGATCGCCCACCCCGTAAGTACACCAACCCAACGCCAATTCAGACAGGTCGCCGGTGCCAATCACAATGCCTCCGCGCGCGTTCGCAATCCGGAATAAGAAATCCGTCCGCAACCCGGCTTGCACATTCTCAAACGTCACGTCATAAACTTCTTCACCGCGCCCCGCCGGATGCCCCATTTCTTGCAGCATTTGCGTGGCAGTTGAGCGAATATCCAGGGTTTGGAACGTGGTTCCCAGCGCCTCAGCCAGTTTCTGCGCGTTAGAGCGAGTGTGGTCGGTAGTTGCAAAACCTGGCATGGTGAAAGTGAGAATATCTTCCCGAGGGCGCCCCAAACGGTCCATTGCTTCAGCGCAAACTAACAGTGCGTGGGTGGAATCTAACCCACCCGAAACGCCGATTACTGGTTTAACGTTTGGGCCAATTGACTGCAGGCGGCGAATCAAAGAGGTGACTTGAATGTGGTAGGCTTCAAAACAATCCTCATCCATCGTAGCCGGATCCTGCGGAATATACGGGAAACGCTGGATTTGGCGTTTTAATCCCAAGTCGTTTTTTGGTGGGTTCAAGGTGAACTCGATGAGCTGGGTTTCTTCCGCAGAGACGTTGTTAAAAGTATTCATCCGCTGCTGCTGGTGGCGCAGGCGATCCAAATCGATGTCGGCAATTGTCAGCTGCGTTTCTTGACTGTAACGCTGGTTTTCTTTGAGCAGGTCACCGGCTTCGTAAATGAGCGCCTGCCCGTCCCAGGCCAGGTCATTAGTTGATTCGCCGGCACCTGAGGAAGTGTAAATGTAAGCGCAAGCTCCGCGGTGGGAAGCGGATTGGCACATGAGTTTACGGTCGCGGGCTCTGCCCACGGTAACGGGGGAGGCGCTTAAGTTCGCAATAATGGTTGCTCCCGCAGCCGCCGCGTCTGCAGAGACCGGAGAGGTCACCCACAGTTCTTCACAGATTTCCACGGCAACTACAAAGGCGGGGAGGTCTTTGGCTTGTAAAGCGGGGCGGGCAAATGCGGGTACTGTGTGAGTGCCGATTGTGAAACTGCTGGGAACTTGCCATGAGTCGATTTGCGCGAACCAGCGGACTTCGTAGAACTCTCCGTAGTTGGGGATATGAAGTTTTGGTTTTACACAGAGGTATTTGCCGCGGTGAATGACTACGGCAGTGTTATAAAGGTTGGCTCCTTGACGAAGCGGCGTGCCCACAATGATTAGGGGAGTAAGTTCAGTGGAAGCCGCGCGGATTTCTTCAAGTGCTTTTTGGGTTTCGTCGTAAAGTAGGTCAGAGAGGAATAGGTCTTCCGCGGTGTATCCGGTTAGTGATAGTTCTGGGAATACTGCCAGGGCGCATCCGGCAGCGTCAGCTTCTTTGGCGGCGCTAATAATTCGCTGGGCGTTTTCTTTTGGATTTGCTAAGGCTACTGGGAGGGTGACTGCGGCGACGCGGGCAAAACCTTGGTCGTAGAGGCTGTAGAAGTTCATGTGGGCTCCTTTTAGTTTTAACTACTTAAAGTATAGTCCCATCAGAATTCGGTGCGAAAGCAGTGCTGCTTAACTCTCCTTTCGCGCGCGAAACGGCTTTCGTATGCGAATTGGCGGGGGTACGGGGGTCATTTCGCACGGGAAACTCGTTTCCCGTGCGAAATTGGGTAATAAAATGGGGTGGCGCCCGAAGCTAACCACCCCATTTAAGCAATAAAGTTTACAGCAAGCTCATCGCCTGACGGGCAATTGCCAGTTCCTCGTTAGTGGGAACAACCAGCACCTTAACCGCGGAATCTTCAGTTGAAATCACGCGAGTTTCCATAGAACGAACCGCGTTAGCGTCCGCATCTAACTTAACACCCATAAACGCTAGGCGTTCACAAACTTCCGCGCGCAACTCAGCGTCATTTTCCCCAATCCCAGCGGTGAAAGTTAGAGTATCTAACCCACCCATAACAGCAGTGTAAGAACCTACGTATTTAACCAGGCGGTGGACTACAACGTCCAAAGCTAAACGAGCGTCCGCATCGCCCTCGGTAGCGCGGGAGCGCACAGCGCGCATATCATTGTCGCCGGTAAGCCCCTTTAAACCAGACTGCTTGTTGAACAAAGTATCAATCTCATCGGTGCTCATGCCGCCCACCCGTGACAAGTGGAATACTGCAGCCGGATCAATATCACCGGTACGAGTACCCATTACCAAGCCTTCCAGTGGAGTCAGCCCCATGGAAGTGTCTACCGCTTTTCCATTCACAACTGCAGAGGCAGAAGCGCCGTTCCCCAGGTGGAGGACTACCTGCTTTAGCTCTTCAGTACCAAGGAAATCAGCAACTGCGGCGGAAACGAACTGGTGGGAAGTGCCGTGCGCCCCGTAGCGGCGGATCGAGTATTTCGCAGCTACCTCTTTATCCAGCGCGTAGGTAGCAGCTGCAGCTGGAAGCCCTTGGAAGAAAGCAGTGTCAAAAACTGCTACGTTTGGGACTTTGATTAGTTCGCGAGCTACGTCGATTCCCTTCAGGTGAGCCGGGTTGTGCAGCGGAGCTAAAGGAGCTAATTCTTCAATAAGGTCACGAACACGGTCATCAATAATCGCAGCGCTAGAGAAGTAGGAGCCGCCCTGCACCACGCGGTGCCCTACGGCAACAATACCGGCTTCAGATAAAGCGGGTCCAACTTGGTCGAAAAGTTCCAACACTTTAGCTAGGGCCTCAGAGTGGTCGTGTACGGGTGCTTCTAAGTTCACTTCCTGCGCACCGTAGGAGTGCTTTAGTAAGGAAGAGTTTTCTCCGATTCGCTCTACCAGTCCAGAAGCGATAGCATCCCCAGTTTCGGGATTAACCAGCTGGTATTTTAATGAGGAAGAACCAGAGTTGATGACAAGAACAGTCACGATTTACCTTTCGTTTATTTTCTTTTCCCGAGGGCGCCTCGGAAGTTACTCGCTAAGACTACGCGCTTAGAGGTGTAAAGCAAATTAATTTTAAGTTTTCACCCCTGATTTGGAAAATAGGGGTTGAGTTGGTGGGGTTAGAGAAAGCCCCACCAACTCTATTTATTGAGCTTGTACCGCGTTATTGAGCTTGTACCGCGGTAATGGCGATAGTGTTTACGATGTCTTCTACCAGTGCTCCGCGGGAGAGGTCATTAACTGGCTTATTTAATCCTTGCAGGATGGGGCCTACTGCTACTGCTCCGGAAGTGCGCTGCACTGCCTTGTAGGTGGTGTTGCCAGTATTGAGGTCTGGGAAGACGAATACAGTTGCTTGACCAGCGACGTCAGAACCAGGTAGTTTCGTGGCAGCTACTTTTTCGTCAATGGCAGCGTCGAACTGGATTGGGCCTTCTAAAGCTAAGTCGCCGCGTTTTTCTTTAGCGATTCGTACGGCTTCAACAACTGCGTCTACGTCCGGGCCGGTACCGGAAGTGCCGGTGGAGTAGGAAATCAGCGCGATCTTCGGATCCACTCCGAACGCTTCGGCGGTTTCTGCTGAGGAAATTGCGATGTCTGCTAATTGTTCAGGTGAAGGGTTGGTATTTACCGCACAGTCACCAAAGACCAGGACTCGATCATCCATCAGCATGAGGAACACTGAAGAAACAATTGATGTGCCAGGTTTAGTTTTGATGATTTGGAAAGAAGGAATAATGGTTTCAGCTGTGGTGTGAGTGGCTCCGGAAACCATTCCGTCTGCGTCTCCCATCTGCACCATCATGGTGGCGAAGTAGGATACGTCATTCATTTTTTCTGCGGCTTGTTCGACGGTTACGCCTTTCTTTTCCCGCAGGCGAGCAAACTCAGTAATGTAACGTTCCCGGTAAGCGGGGTCGTTTAAGGAAACGAAGGAGGCTTTAGATAGGTCGATGCCCAGCTGTGTTGCCTTAGCGTGTACTTCTTCAGCGTCACCGAGCAAAATAATGTCCGCAACGTCTGCTTCTAAGATGATGGCGGCAGCGCGTAGGACACGTTCATCTTCAGATTCAGGTAGGACAATGCGACGCTTATTCGCACGTGCTCGGTCTTTTAACGCATTTTCAAACATTAGGGGGGTGACTACGGTGGATTCTTCCTCAGTTGATTCAATCAAAGCGTAGTCGGTTAGTTCGGTGATAACTCGCATAGAGCCCAGGTGCTGAGAGATAGCTACGCGGGATCCTTCGGACGGGTCAAGTACAATCAGCGCGGAAACTGGGGCGTGTACGGAACGTAATTCTGCTACCGCAAGTTTGGCGTAGTCAGCTACGCGGTCAGCGGTGCGCACACCTCCATCAATAATCAGCGCCATAGTTGCCCCCAGGTTAGCTGCAGTGCGACCAATCCGAGTTAATTCACCGGGGTTAGCTAAGTCTCCGTCAACTAAACCGACGATGAGTACCGCGTCGAAACCCTGATTGAATTGGGTGAATCGACTGATCACTTGGTTCATTGCTTTAGTTTCATCAGCGACTACTTGACTGCGGGTAGTACCCCAATCTCCTTCAAACTGTGACAAGATGGTGTCTTGCTCAGCGGGGCCGTTAATGTAAGGGCGGAAAACACCGACGTTTTCATAGTTTTTGCGTAGGTTTTCTAAGGCTTCTTGAACTACTTTGGTAGCGCCTTGTATGCTTTCAGAAGCAGTGATAAATAGCAACTTCGACATTTGAAGTGAATCCTTTCCTCAATGTTTTACGTTTAGCTAACAAACTCACGTTAACTATCGAGTGGAAAAATAGACTTATACAATACTTATTATCTGACAAAATGTCAGAGATTTTTAGTGTGCTAAACATGAGAAGAAAGACATTTTCGGAAGTTCCTATAGGTCGCACATTCATTTCGCACGCCAAACGCGTTTCGTATGCGAATTGGGGCCCTATATCCCTCTTTTCGCACGGCAAACGGCTTTCGTATGCGAATTGGGGCCCTGTATCCCCTCTTTTCGCGCGGCAAACGGCTTTCCCGTGCGAAAAGAGGGGAGTGTGCACATGCATTTCGCTTCGTGAGTAGTGCACGCTAAACTGCCGCCCTCGAAAAGTTTTCCACAGAAAAACTGGGGGGCTACAGCCTCGGCGCCAGCTTCGCTAGCCTGCAAGTATGGAAACGAAATTGCTAGCGCCCAGCACCGAACTGACCGCGAGTTACGTGCCGGAAATCAAAGAAAAGCAAATTCATCGCGGCAAACAATTTATTTACCCAGAAAATCTTCCTGCGTGGGAGGTCTGGCATGAATCACTACTGGCTTTGGCAACTCGGACAAGTTCCCGCACCAAAACCGAACATGCCTTCAGTATGCTGATTGCCGCGCACGCGTGGGGCATCCCTGCCCACAATTTTCCGTTGCAATTGGACGTCATTTACTTTGATGATCGCCGGCGAGGAACTTCGAAAGTCGGCGAGCTCGCCGGTCGCGGAGGTTTGCCCGTGCACCGCTTCAACCGAAAGTATCCTGCAGACGCCTGGGTGCAGCAAAATGGTTTGCGCGTACTAGATTACCCTTATTTTCTGTTGGAATTGTTGCAGTTAGATGATGCGAAGCAGGCTTTGGTGACGGCGGATGCGCTGGTGCGGAAGGTGCTGCAGGTCGAGCATTCTCTTAGCGAAATACAACAGCGCGAGTTAGCCAAGCTACGTGCGACGGTGGTTGATTTGGCCCGGCAGTATTTCACGGAAGCGGTTGCGCAGCGGGTGCAGCGTCGGTGCACGCTGATGAATCCACTGGCTGAGTCCGCTTTGGAAACCCTGGTACGCGTAGACTTGGTGCGGGCCGGGGTGCCTGGGTTGGTGTGCCAGTTCCCTATTTTTTCCGAGGGCGGTCATTACTATGCTGATTTATGCCTTCCGGCACAGCTGTTGGTTATTGAATGCGATGGACAGGAAAAATATATGATCGATCCGCAACGGACGTACGAGTCAAACCGGCAAAAGGCGCTTGAAAATCTGGGCTTTAGGGTGATTCGAGTTTCTTGGGAACAGGCGAATACACCGGGGTATCTAAGTAAGGTGGCGAGGTCTTTGGGAATTAGATTGGCTTCGGGATTGTGGCGTTGGTAGGCGCCCTCGGAAATCCTCATTTCGCGCGGGAAACGGCTTTCGCGTGCGAGTTGGGAGGCCTGTGGGGTTGGTTTCGCGCGGGAAACGGCTTTCGCGTGCGAGTAGGGGAGGCCTGCGGGGTTGGTTTCGCGCGGGAAAGCGCGTTCGCGTGCGAAAGGGGGTGGCGGAGGCGAGTTTAGCGACCTACCTAAGCCAACGAATTCTCATGTGACCATTTGATAGACAAAATAACTACCAGATTCCGCAATCCCTTATCATTAAAGATTGTCAATGAAACTACTACACTATTTCACAGAAGGGGAGGGATATTGAAAGCTGAATCCTTCGAATCCGCCTCCAGCGTTCCATACACGCCCAGCGAAATGGAAGAAAACTTGCGCGAACGCGCAAAAGCCCAGGGAATAAAACTCCCACCAATAGCCAGAGAACCAAACTACCGGTACTCGGCACTGAAGATTCTTGAAGGTAAAGCTGACACTTTCCCCAATGAACCAAAAGCACTGGCCAAACAAGTCCTCAAACGAAACTGGCGTTATATTGCGATCGGCTCTACCGTAGCCACCATCGCCAACCTGGCTACCATCTATAGTGCTGAAGCAGTAAGTAACCTGGTAGACAGCGGAGTAGAAGACGGTTTTGGAATCTACCTACTTTGGCCCTCACTATGGGTACTTTCACTTATCCTCATAGCCGCTATCACCAGCGCCCTCGGGCAAATGTTCGGCATAGCCACCTGGTTTTCCGGAACCGCGACAGTAGCCCGCTCCCTTTCACACCGCGTTTCAAAACGCGGCATCTCGATCCACGCGAAAAAAGAAACTGGGGACGTAGTAGCCTCAGCTACCGCAGACGTAGACTACGTTGGCTCAACCCAATGGGAAATGATGGAACTCATCTCTGCTTCCATCGCCACCGCCGTGGTAATCTACCTGATTTTGCAAGAAGACGTTACCCTGGGGCTAATCGTCATCTTTGGAATGCCTTTACTGGCCATGATCACCGCTTTAGTGATTAAACCACTCCAAAATAAACAAGGACTCCAACGTCAAGCACAAGGAGAACTCACCACCCTCTCAACCGACGCTGTAACCGGACTGCGCGTCCTCCGCGGCTTAGGTGGGGAAGACCAGTTCATGGAAACCTATGAACAAAAAAACCAAGAAGTAGCAGAAAAAGGCTACCAAGTGGCCGTCCCCCAATCTCTCCTCACCACTTTTGAAACTTCCCTTCCCGCTATCTTCGTAGCTTTCGTAGTTGGCTACGCCGCCCTCTTAGTATTTGACGAAAAAATCACCGTTGGAACACTCATCGCCATTTACGCGTGGACCTCATACCTAGACGCACCCATCACCGCACTTACTTGGGTAATCCAAGCCGGTACCCGCGCCTGGGTGGGAGTTAAAAAAATCTCCTCAATCTTCGCTGTTCCCGGAGTAGTCACCAACAAACGTGAAGACGGCACCACCATAAACTACGCGGCAGCAGACCTGATCGACACTAATACAGAACTTAACATCAAAGCAGGTAAACTCACCGCCCTCGTCAGCACAGAACCAAACCAAGCTGCCCAGGTAGCCACCCGCTTAGCACGCATGGACGACTCTTGGCTGGTACAGTACCAAGAAACTGAACAAGCACCAATCGACGTACGCAAACTAGATCTAAATGAACTGCGACGCAACGTAATCCTTTCATCAACCGACTACCACCTATTCGCAGGCACCCTGCGTGACAATATCCTGGGCGCCCAGTGGCGCCACTGGCCCATGCCTCAACTAAAAGAAATGATTTACGCGGAAGTAATCGAAAATGCTTCACGTGAAGAAATTTACAGTGCCCCGCCCTGGCAAAACCCCGCAGACGAACAAGTGATCCAAGCCCTCGCCGCAGCCGATGCCACCGACATTTTAGAAACCCTCCCCGGGAAACTAGACGGCCTAATCTCAGAAAAAGGACGCTCTCTATCCGGCGGGCAAAAACAACGCATCTGCTTAGCCCGCGCCCTCTTTGCAAACCCCGCGGTACTTATCCTAGTAGAACCAACCGCATCAGTAGACTCACATACTGAAAGCCGTATCGCCAAAAGAGTCGCCCAAAAACGCCAGGGACAAACAACCTTGATAGTCACCTCATCGCCGCTAATCTTAGAACACTGCGATGAAATCGTGTTACTTGGAAAAGACGGTAAAGAAATCGCTCGCGGAACCCACGCGGAACTTTCCAACCAAACGGGGGAAAACGCACTGATCTATCAAAGTATTGTTTCTCGCACTACCGGGAGTGAAGCATGAAACTACCAATTGCGAAAACCACTGTGGCACAGCGACGTTTCGTCAATCTGCTAACGGAGTATAAAAGCCAACTGAGCCTAGTAATCGTACTGCAAGTACTGGTAGTTGCCGGAACAGTTTCGGTTCCCTTCATCATCGGAAAAGTTGTAGACAGTATCCAAGAAGGAACCACCAGAGAAAATGTAGTGAACTATCTAATCCTCATTTTCTGCCTGCTCTTTGCCCAGTCAATTCTTAGCTTCTTCTCAGAATATTTTTCCCGAGTCCTCTCTGAAAAAGTATTCGCCCGGCTAAGAGGAAAACTGGTTCGCGGAGTTTTAAATATTCCACAATCTACGATTGAATCTGCCGGCACCGGAGATTTACTGGGACGAACCACCACAGACATTGAAAACGTCCGTTTTGTAGTAAACCAGGGGATTTCTCAATTCGTTACCGCAGTTTTCACTATCGTCCTCACCTACATTTTCGCTTTCGCTGCCTCCTGGCAGTTGGCGCTCACCTCAATGGTGCTACTACCGGTAGTTGGGTACGCGCTGAAACATTACTTACGGCACGCAACTCCCGCGTATCGCACTATGAACGCCCAGTGGGCGCGCTTAAACGGCTACGTTTCCGAAACAACTGAACAAGCCCGTACAATCGATTCTTTCTCTATGGCGGGACCACGTAACGCCGGTTATGACAGAGAAATCAACGGGATGATTCTGATTGAACGCTACGCGGCTTATCTTCGTACCTGGCTGGTGGCACTAATGAATTCTATGCTCAGTGTCCCCACCTTATTCGTAGTTCTTTTTGGCGCTTGGCTCTACCAGTATGACCTGGTTACCTTAGGGGCAATCACAACCGTTGCTTTCTACACAATCGACTTACAAGAACCACTTTACGAACTTTCTTTCTGGATTGATTCGATGCAGACGGTGAACGTCTCATTGGGACGTATTTTCGGGATTGACGACGTGGAATCAGACCGGGAAGCAACTGACGCTAAACCAAATGGAGAAAACCTCAAAGCTAAGCAGGTTTCTTTCGCTTACAGAGAGGGAATACCTGTCTTAGAGGACGTTAGTTTAGAGATTCGCCCCGGGGAAAAACTCGCGATTATTGGCCCCTCTGGCGCTGGTAAATCAACTTTCGGGCGGCTTCTGGCCGGAGTCCACACCCCCGGAGGTGGAACCGTCACTGTTGGAGACGTTTCTTTAGTTGAACTAACTGAAAACGAGTTACATAAACACGTGGCTTTAGTATCCCAAGAACACCATATGTTCGTTGGTTCTATCCGCTCTAACCTACTTTTAGCGGCTCCTCACGCCAGCGACGAGCAACTGTGGGAAGCCTTAGAAGCAGTTGAAGCTACTGACTGGGTAAATGCTCTACCAAAGGGGATTAACACTGAGGTTGGCTCAGGGAAAACTCGCCTAACCCCCGGGCAAGAACAGCAGATTGCGCTGGCAAGAATTCTGCTTTTAGATCCGCATACGCTGGTTTTAGATGAGGCTACTTCGATGTTGGATCCCACAGTAGCCCGTTCTTTAGAGCGTTCTTTAGCGAAAGTTCTGGCGGGGCGCACGGTAATCGCCATTGCCCACCGGCTTTACACAGCCCATGACGCTGACCGAGTAGCCGTCATGGTTGATGGGCAGATTGTTGAGTTAGGTACCCACGATGAGCTGGTGGCATTAGACGGAGAGTACGCTTCCCTGTGGCATACTTGGCAGGCGGAGTAGAAGCGGGAAGAAACATCACCTAGTCCATATTTTCAAGGCCGTTTGTTTCAGAATTTTCCGAGGGCATTTATTTCCGAGGGCGTTACAATTAAACTTTCAGTTTTTGGGCGCCCTCGGAACTTTATTTGCCCTGCTTCAGCGCCTAAGAATCCACTAGCCGTACACTTCTGGCATGGGAAGTGGGCAGTAGGCTACAGTAGCAGTGTGAGTATTTTAGAATCTGTGTCCGCGAACGACACTAATGTTCGCCCTGTGCTAGTTGTTGATTTTGGTGCCCAGTATGCGCAGCTGATTGCTCGGCGTGTGCGTGAGGCGAAAATCTATTCCGAAATTGTTCCCCACACCATGAGTGTTGAGAAGATTTTAGCGAAAAAACCAACCGCGATTATCCTCTCTGGCGGGCCTTCTTCCGTTTACGAAGCGGGAGCACCTACCATTGACCCGGCAATTTTCAACGCGGGAGTTCCTGTTTTGGGGATTTGCTACGGCTTCCAAACTATGGCTCATTCCCTGGGGGGAACTGTGGGGCGCACGGGAACCCGCGAATACGGGCATACTCCCGCGCAAGTAGCAGCAGATTCTTGCCTTTTCGGGGGGACACCTTTGGAACAAGCCGTGTGGATGAGCCACGGTGACGCGGTGCAGGAAGCCCCGGCGGGGTTCACGGTCACTGCTTCTACCGCGGAAACCCCGGTGGCGGCTTTTGAGGATAAAGAGCGTCGCCTTTTCGGGTTGCAGTGGCACCCTGAGGTTATGCACTCTGCTTACGGGCAAACAGCTTTAGAGAATTTCCTTTACGAGGGCGCTGGGCTGGAGCCAACTTGGACACCCGGGTCGATTATTGACGAACAGGTGGAGCGGATCCGCAAGCAAGTGGGGGACGCTCACGTGATTTGTGCGCTTTCTGGAGGCGTGGATTCTTCAGTTGCGGCGGCGCTGGTACACCGCGCGGTGGGAGATCAGCTGACCTGTATTTTCGTAGACCACGGTTTACTGCGTGCCGGGGAACGCGAGCAGGTGGAAAAAGACTATGCAAAGGGCATGGGGATTCGTGTTATCACCGTTGATGAATCGGAACGTTTCCTGGCGGCTTTGGCGGGCGTGTCTGATCCGGAAGAGAAACGAAAGATTATTGGACGCGAGTTTATCCGTTCTTTCGAGGACGCGCAGCGACGTGTAATTGCTGAAGTTGGTGCTTCTGGGGCGGAAATCAAGTTCTTAGTGCAGGGGACACTTTACCCGGATATTGTGGAATCTGGCGGTGGCGAGGGCGCTGCGAATATTAAGAGCCACCATAATGTGGGTGGTTTACCTGAGGATTTGAAGTTCGATTTGGTTGAACCACTGCGTACCTTATTTAAGGATGAAGTGCGGGCGATTGGCCGTGAATTGGGCGTACCTGAAAAGATTGTTGCTCGCCAGCCTTTCCCCGGCCCTGGGCTAGGGATTCGAGTTATCGGTGAGGTGACTAAGGAACGGTTAGAGATTCTGCGGGCAGCTGATTTGATTGCGCGTGAAGAACTTACTGCAGCTGGTTTAGATGAGACTATCTGGCAGTGTCCGGTAGTGCTTTTAGCTGATGTGCGTTCTGTGGGCGTACAGGGGGATGGGCGTACTTACGGGCATCCGATTGTGCTTCGCCCAGTTTCGTCTGAAGATGCGATGACTGCGGACTGGAGTCGCCTGCCCTATGATGTGTTAGCGCGTATTTCCACGCGGATCACTAACACGGTAGCTGACGTAAACCGCGTGGTTTTGGACGTCACCTCTAAACCACCAGCCACCATTGAGTGGGAGTAACGCAAAAAGTGGATTAGTCCTATAGAAGTAATAAAAGGCCAGTTCTAAACGAACCTGTAACTTTAGTTAGAAGGTAGTTAAAAACTGGCCTTTTTTGGGCTTATATTTTGGGGGTGAGTATAGATTCAACTATCCCATCTCCTTGTTTAGATGCTGAATGAGTTTAGGTTGCAATGTGTCGTTGCGATTGAGAACTGTATTTTTAGTAGAATATTAGTGACTTTATTAGCCGTGACAGAATAAAAATTAATTTGTGAGACCCATGTAGACAAGGGGTTTTAATGGTGATTTTGGTTTGTTTTGTCACTACTAACAAATCAGATCTGCTCGTCTGAAGAAAAACAATTGTCTTGAAATTATGGGAAGGAAGAAAATGGACTTTGAGAAGAAATTTAATGTGGAACTTGCTGAGGAAATTCGTAATGTTGCGATTGAAAAGCAATTGAATTTTTTAATTGGATCTGGATGTTCGTCTCGTTCAATGCCTTTGATGAATCAATGCGAAGGCGAGTCAGATGAGGAGCGTAATAGTTATTTGGTTAAAGAAATTAGTGATCGAACTCGGGGTTTGTTAGAAGAAATTAGCTCACAGGATGGCTCTTTTGATTCAACTAAAGAAGAGAGTGGTAGGGAAACAGAGGATGAGATTAAAGAGAAGATTAAGCTAGATCAGATAACCTACGAAAACTTTGTTCGATGCGTTGTTGAATTGCTGAATAGTAGTAACTCAAGACAAGTTCCGAAAACTGCTAATATTTTCACAACTAACTACGATCTTTACATTGAAAAAGGGGTAGAAGAGGTACTGCGAAACTATCGTTTCGTATTTAATGACGGGGCTAACGGATATTTTAATAGAAGGCTTGATTCAACAAATTACAATCGAGTTGTAGCTTTTAAGGGAGTAAATGATAATTATATTTCTGAAATTCCTTCTTTGAACTTAATGAAACCACATGGGTCGGTGAATTGGGAAAAAAGGGAGGAGGACGTACTTGTTCTAAACCAAGTAGCTGAAAAACCTATGGTTGTGCCACCCACGGGAAATGAATCGCGGGATACCTTCTTGGATAATCATTTTCACGAGATACTAAGAGCATTCCAACTAGAGTTAGATAAGCCGCAAAGTGTGTTGTTAGTGAGCGGATTTTCATTTCAAGATAAGCATATAGCTGGGATGGTTAATCGGGCTTTACAAAATCCTGAACTATTGGTTTACGTTTTTGCGCATATGGATAGTAACAAACCAGAGATTCTAAAGAATTTAGGTAGAGATAATTATTGTCCTAGAAACTTAAAGATAATCACCCCTAGAACTATTTTTTCGGATCATTATCAAGCAGATCGAAAAGAGTTTACCTTAGATGATCTGACTGAAGTCTTAAATAATGGCCGCATTATCGGAAAAGCGCCGGAAAACAGCGATGAAGAGATGAAAGAAGAAGGAAATGGTCATGACTGATAGAGGGAAGGTTTTAGGAGTAATTATTGGCGTAGAGGGAACGGAATCAGATGTTGGAATGTATGATATGTCAAATGATAGGTATTACATTTGGCGGGGAGATTTTTTAGTTGCCCCTAGGGTCGGTGCGTTGCTGACAATTCATCAAAACGATGTGAAAATCATCGCGACCGTTTCAAGAGAAAAAGTAATTGATAGTCAAAATACAATCAAAAGTGTAGCGTTTGATAATAGGTATCGAAAAAATTCGATTAACAGGGTTATTAGGTTAAAAACAAAAGGTGTTATTAAAAAAGGTAAGTTTGTCGTCACAAGCAAATATGTTCCTATGATAGGTAATGAAGTTTGCCTTACGACGGAAGCTGACCTAGAAACCATATATAGTTTGCAAGGGAATGTGCCAACTATACTTATCGGAAGCTCAATATTAGAAGGTAAGCCCGTGAGGTTATCTATAGATAAATTCTTTGCTTCTCATATAGGGATATTTGGTAATACCGGCAGCGGTAAGTCGAACACACTACATAAACTGTATTTTGAGCTGTTAAAGAGTGACTATTCTGAGAGGATTAAACAAAAATCTCAGTTCTTTGTCATTGATTTTAACGGGGAGTATACTGGTGAAAACATCTTTGGACTGGATAACAAAGAACGCAAGATATTCGATTTAAATACCATAGGAACGACTGGTGAAAAACTACCGATTCCTTTGGAATATCTATTAGATTCAAACACCTTATCGGTTCTTTTTAATGCTACAACCACAACGCAAGTCCCGTTCTTACGAAAATCCGTGGAATACTACTTACAAAAAATTAAAGACAAAGATATTGCAAAGGAAACAGAAAATTTTGCTCGTATGGTAAGCGAATTAATCCAATTTATATTAGTGGAACCGAAAGGAGGAGGGATTGGTGCAGTACATAACTGGATAGAAAGTTGTGAGAACGTTGGAGTTCCCTCTACAAACCTAGAAGAATTCAAGCAACTAGAAATTTATCTGAACTACGGTAACCAGTGTGTAAAAGATCAGGATAATCATCTGCTTGTGAATAGCGGTTCAATAACACCTCAAGGTAAAACACACTTTAAATTTGATGGCCTAGAAAAGTCACTTAAAGACTGCTATGGGAAAGCTACTTCGATTGAGCGTCTAAAGACGTTTTTAGAATTTAAAAAGATTTATGAATCAGCTCACAAAACAATTAACATAGAATATATAGAGCCTCTGTTTAAGCGTATGGAATCTGCTTTCATCTCATTAGAAAAAGTGATTGATCCCAAGGAAGATGCAGCAAGCGCATATGGGGAATATAAATTTTTTAATATCATTTCTCTGACAAATGCGAACACAGAAGTTAAAAGCATCGTGCCGATATTGCTCGCAAAGATGATATATGATCATCATAAAAGGGAGGGCAATTCCAACAATAACCCTAAATATCAAACTCATACAGTTCATTTTATTATTGATGAAGCCCATAATATCTTGAATGAGAGAAATAAAAATACAGGCGATAACTGGCAAGAATACAGTGTGGCTGGATTTGAAGCAATTATCAAAGAAGGGCGGAAATTTGGTTTTTATATTACCCTAGCAAGTCAAAGACCAGCGGATATATCAGTAACAATCACTTCGCAGTTACATAATTTCTTTGTGCATAGGCTAGTAAATGACCAAGACCTAAGGATGCTTGAGAACACAATGCAAACCTTAGATAGAAGCTCTTATCTTATGGTCCCTAGCTTGGGGCAAGGAGAAGCGGTGGTAACTGGCAATGCCTTAGGTATTCCTATTTTTGTTAAAGTAGACAAAGAAGAGACAGCTCGACCTGATAGCGATGATAAAGTCCTAACTGATTCAGGGCTATCTTCTTGAAATAAATACTTAAGAAAATAGTTTTCCATCATGGTAGAAGACGAGTTTTCTATCCCAGGGTCATTTAATGATGGTTCTTTTAAAGGATGCAAGTAAGGGTATAAACGTAACAGACAGGCTAAAGCTGAATCACCGCAAAGAACTTACCGCGTAAGTTTTGGGTATTAGACTCTGAAAGCAATCAGAGTAGTTAAATTATTGTTACATTTGTGAGTCTGAATGTTTACTACAGGCGTACAGAAAATGGGTTCCTATTTCGATTACTTGCCCTAAATATGGACGACCTTTACCGTGCCACAGACTAAGCCTCCCTTGAGAACATGCAAAAACGTAAAGCAGAATTCGCCTGCGCAAAATAAGCCAAAGAGAGAACTGCTCTAAGAGCGTATCAAACTGGTTTGGACCGTTATTAAAAATAAGTTAGCCTCGGGTTTAGCAGATAGTATCTGCTAAACCCGAGGCTATTTTTACAGTTAGTAACTATCAGCTAATAGTTACTAAACCTGCATTTGGAACGGTTAGTTCGCTTGTCCCTTACGGCGACGAACTAAAGCAGCTCCGGATAGACCCAGCACTAAGGCTCCAAGTGCCACACCTGCGCTTGACGCACCAGTGATTGGCAGTGTCTTCTTAGGTGGTACCTTTGGATTAACCGGCTTAACCGGCTTAACTGGTTTAACGGACTTAACTGGCTTAATGAGCACAGCAGCCTTTACAGACTTTCCAGTTGCCTTATCAACCAACACCACATGGTGCTGACCAGCAGGTACGGTAGCTGGGGTCTTGAAGTTAAATGCAACCTTACCCGCAGCATCAGAAGTAACAGTTCCTAAAGCAACTACCTTAGAGTGCAGTTCCACCGCAACTTCAGAGTTAGGAGTGAATCCACTACCAACCCCCAGGATAGCTTCGCCAGCGGTGACTTCTAAGGTCAGTAAGGAAACCTTTGGCTCCACAACTGGCTTAGAAGGATCTGTACCAGGGTTAGAAGGATCTGTACCTGGGTTGGATGGATCTGTACCTGGGTTAGATGGGTCGGGATCGGGTTTCACGTCCTTAGCTGGCTCCACCGTTACCTTGGCAGAAGCAGCCTTCCACTCTTCACCAACTGCCTGAACCGCGCCGAAAATAAGTTCCGTTTCCTTAGTATCAGCAGGAACAGTGTACTTGAAAGTAGCCGTTCCTTCAGCAGAAACCTCAACTGAACCGATTTCCTTTGCAGATAATGCGTAACGCAAAGAAACAGGAGCATCTCCTGGGGTGAAACCACCCAAAGATAAGGTGATTTCTTCACCGGCTTTAACCTTTTCAGGGGTAATGCTCAAAGTAGCCGGAGCTTCCTTCGCAGCAACAGAACACATCACATGTGCGTCACCCCAAGAAGCCCAGTCATTTCCGAAACCGTCACCGCCATTATCAACATTCAAGACAAGTTCATTAACGCCAGTTACATCTGCTTCCAAAACCTTAGCTGGAGAGTTAGCTCGCAGCACTTCAGTAGTTGGAACCAGTACCCGGTTATCGCCGGAAACGCTGAAACGAACCGAACCAGCGGTAGCTTGACGGTCATCAACCCCAACTACAGCGTGGAACTGAGTACACTTAGCGTCCAACTTAATGCGAATCTGAGAATTAGCGTGAGTACCTAAGCCCTTATCGTAGGTGACCCCATCAATACTGATCTTGCCACCGTCACCAGCTTGGTTTTCACCGTTATTCGTATCGCGTTCAACCGGGCCCCAACCATTGGTAGAGCTTACAAATGGAAGATCGGACAGGTAGTTCTTCCCATCAACCAAACCATCCGTATTCACCTTAACCTGAACCAGATTCTCAAGCAGGCGAGTAGCCCCATCACTCAGCGTGTAAGCAGCAGAAACTTGCAAATCACCAGTGGTTCCCGCTGCAGAAGCCGGTGGAGTAACCAACCAATGCTGCGTGGAAGTTTCCTGCGGAGGCAAAGTTGTGTCAGCGGCTTCCAAAGCCACTACGCTCCAACCCTCTGGGGCAAGCATCTTATGGTAAAGCACGTTAGCTTCGGTCTTTTCGTTAGAAGTAACCGTAGTGCTGACAACATTTGTCTTACCAGCAACTAAGCTGCCGTCCGCTGCGCGAGCGTCAATCCGCGCACAAGCTGGAGGATTCTCAGAAACACCCAGATCTTCAATCATGATGTTATCCATCACCAGGTCAGCTTGGAAAGGACGAGTCAGCTTTTCAATCCCGAACCAGTAAGAACCACAGGCGCCCACATCAAAAACGTGCTCGAACTTCTTAGTGTGACCCTTAGCAGGTAGGGTAGTCGCATCCGCAGTGGACTTGAATACGTGTACTTGCTTCTTATCGGTGTAAAGCTGGCCATTACGCACAGCATTGTAACCGGTCACAAAAGCGTAAGAATCATCGATTGCGTTCTGGTAGTCGAAAGTGATCCGATACTTGTGATTAGGCTTGAACTGAACGGTAGTTTCAGCAGTCTTTAAGATCACGCCTTGGTTTTCTTCGTGAGCCATCAAAGACCAGTTGCCTTCCAGCACGTTATCCACCAGCTTGTAACCTTCACGTGGGTTACCCTGCGGGTCAATTGCCCACCAGCCAGCTTGTGAATAAGGAGCGTGTAACTCAGTCAGCTGAGTACGTGCGTCACCGCGCTGATCAGGGCCGGTTACGAACGGCCAGTAGCCAGCGTCAGGGTGCTCGTAGTTATCGAAAGAAATAACCTTAGAAGCGTCCACACCGGCAGGGAGCTTTGGCTCCACAAATGGCACGATACGCAAGTCATCAATCGAAACGCGGGCATCTCCCTCACCTGCAGCGATCTTGAAATCAACTTTCCCACCAGTAGTAGAGAAAGTTACGCGGGCACGCTGGAAGTAGGTCCCCAGTTTCTCGTCCGAGGCCGTCTTATTCACCGTCAAAGAAGTGTTGAACGTAGTAGTAGGAACCCCATCAACTGCTTTTTGTAGTTGAGTAGGCTTTACTCCCGCCCCAGAAACACTTAGGGAAACTTCACGTTCTTTTCCAGGATCAATCTCAATCCAAGCTGAAGCATTGTAAGTGCCAGCAGGCAGATTGCCGCCCTCGAAAGACTGAGAGATGGAAGCTGGGCCAGCACCTAATTCGGCTTGGAAGTTCTGGAACTTAGTTTTCACTACGTGAGCTTCACCAGTTACCTGGTAAGCGTCCAAAGTGCCAGAGAAGAAACCAGGATCGACAATCTTAGAGCCCTGTCCCCAGTTAGGAACTTTAGGTTCCAAAACACTGCTGGTTGGGTACAGTACGTACGCTACACCAGAGTCAGCTTCCAAAGTAACCTGACCATTCGTTACTGGAACAGTACCTACCTTAACGCGTCCGGTGTCAGTTAGCTTGTACATATCCAAAGACGTTTGGTTACGCCAAGCGTCAGTTAGCGTCCAGGTGGAAGTACCGCTGGCAATATTCCAGTGGTAGAGACGATCCTTACCGCCGTCTTTCCAAGGAAGCAGGTACTTGCCGCCCTCGTAAACAACTGCGTTATCGAAAGTGATAGTGCGATCGTAAGGGATGTCGCGGCCACTAATGGTATCCAAGTTAGAAGTTGCTACCGTACCGTTAGCGAACTCAATCCGGTGCGCATCCCACTTCATGATTTCTGACTGCTGGAGGAACTTAACCGGCAGGTTACGGTTCCAAACATTCATAATGAACTTACGGAAATCAATGTTGCCAGTCCAACCCTCGAACTCAACCACGTTAGAGTTAGAAAGAATTGGGTGTGGGTTGAATACGTCACGGCGAGTATTTTCAACGAAACGGAAAATCTGGGAGTTAATCCCCTTATTGGCTTGACCACCGTAGTTTTCGTCGTTAGCCCAGTGAGACCAAATCGAGTTTTCAGGGAACTTATTGGACCATTCAGAGCCAATTACCCAACCTTGTTTGGTTAGTTCTTCACCTAAACGGCGGCCTTCCCAACCATCAGGGTAGTAAACGTCAATGTACAGCCAGTTCAAGTTAGCTGGAGCTTCATCTTTAAACTGTTGGAAACGTTCCAGTACTTTACCAGTTCCCAGATCTTTCGGACCGTCAATAGAGTAAGCCTGGTTCATCCAACCCCACGCCTTACGAGGAGGCATCCGCAGTAGATCTTCAGAGAAGTTCTTAGATTCAGAGTAGGATTCGGTGACGTTCACGTGGACACCTAAAGTTGCGTTCCACTTTTCAGACTCTTTCGCTAAAGTAACCAAGTCAGCGTAACCACCGGCACGTTCGTTGTAGTGTCCGGCATAGTCAGGGTGAGCAGAGTCGTGCCCTTCAGCCTGATAGCCCTTTAACATCACCTGCTGGCGCAAACCATCGGTAGCTAAAGAAATACGCTTAGTGTCATCCAAAGTACGTAAGAATGGGTGAGTTGCCTGAGAAACAATGTTGAAAGGAATACGGGTAATTACCGTATCTTTCACCATTTCAGAACCATTCATTGCCGGGCGAATATCGCGCATGGCAATCGCCCCATCCTGCCAGTTCAACGCACCGTCATTATTAGCATCAACGGTAGGCTTAACCACAATGTAAGGATCTTTATCAGCGCCAATTCCGCTTGCCACTGGGGACTTCCAAACGAATGGGCCAGGAATGACCTTTCCCTTACCGTCTAAGAAAATATTCAACCAACGGTTATTGGAGCCCATGCCAGCTTCGCTGTAATTTTGAGTGTTATCAACAATCGCGTTGTTATCCATCCCGAAAGACAGCTGACCGGCAGTAGGAACGCTCATGTAAGAACGAGTTAAACGAGCGTAACCCTTAGCCGGAGCAATCTTATCGCCAGATTGAGCGCGATTAACCGACAGGCGAGCAGTTGCTAACTCTTCATTCTCCCCTAAAGTAACCAGGGAAAGACCCGGGAAAGAAATCCGGTTCAGAGCATTTTCAGGATCCTGCAGGTCAGTTAATTGCAGTTTCCACACGCCGTTAGCAACGGTAGCTACAGCCTTGAAACGAATCTGAGTATCAATAACTGCAATATCCCAAGAAGCACTGGCATTATCCGCAGCAACAGTTGCTTCAGAAACCTTAACTTGCTTAGGAACTTCATTAACAGTTACCAAAGCAACTGGTTCACTGGTCATCCCTGGAGCTTTAGCTTCGCCAAGTTTCCATTCGTAGACCTGCGGGAAATTCTTGAACATCTTAACGTTCAAGTTACCGGCAGATAAAGTGAAGAGGCGTTCTTCAGGAACAGCTGGATCCGGATCAGTTGGATTATTATCACCGGGGTTAGTTGGTGGGTTAGCAGGATCAGCTGGCCATTCACCAGTAAAAGCATTGAACTCTGCTAAAGACCCAACAGTTTCCGGCTGAGAAGTTTCCTGCCCAGGATTGTGACCACCCCAAGAAGAAAGCTGCGTGAACTTCACACAGTTCGTTTCTACGCTGGGTTTAATATGAATCTCTCGGTCACTTGCATAGGTGGCTGTATCACCGGGGAAAGAACCCCGCTGAGCCAACGTGAAGGTACTGTTTTCATCACAGGTACCGTCAGTAGAAGTGTAGAGTTCCCATTCATTGGCTCGTCCAGAGCCGTTGGAACTTTGTCGCGGAGTGAGAACCACTTTCGCTAGTTTCACCGGAGAATCCCCCAGCTTAACAATGAAGTTGTGGGGGAGCGGAGCAGCTGGAGAAGACCACTTAGTGTGCCAGTAGCTGTTTTTGTCTCCGTCAAGCATCTTGTCCAAAGGTCCATTTGCGCCCTCGTTTTCAGCAACGGCGGAATTGGACCAAACGACAGACATTTGATTCTGCGCAATCCTAGTGAAAGTTGCCTCACTAGTTGTATCGTCCGCTAAAGCTACAGTTGGCAGTGCAGCGCTGATAAACGCCGAAGTTATCAGCAAACCCATAGCCTTCGCAGAGATTCGGGGAGTTCTTGACATCATCGTCTCCAAATCGATTTTTGAGTGAGATTGCTTGTAAATGCACATTATTGAGCAAATATTCGCATTCTAAGTCTAACGGTTAGAAGCCATTAATTTCTAGGTTTGAACTTTCCCAATTTCATCATTAACTAATGAAAATACTTTTCTGAAAATTCTCAAAACAAATATTTCATTCCCCCAAAAAGCAAAGCTACACTGGAACACGTGAGCAAAAAGAAACGCACCTGGCCCGAAACTCCCCAGCCACTACCCCTACCCGTAATGGACAACCACACCCACCTCCCCCTGGGAGAATGGGAAATCCCCTCAGCAGACGGAATAAAACTACCTCTCAACCAACAGCTAGAACGCGCCAAAGCAGCCGGAATCAACCGCATAATCACCGTAGCCTGCGAAATCAATGACTTCACCGGCGCCCTGAAACTCACCGAAGAATACAACCAAGACGACTTAAGAATCCGCGCTGCCCTGGCCCTACACCCCAACGAAGCCCCCCTGCACTGCGGCTACAACGAACCTTCCCCAGACGGGCTCATCCCAAAGATCGGGCCACAACACTGCCCATTAGATGAAGCCTTAAACTACCTGGAAACCCAAATAACGCACCCCGGAGTAGTTGCCGTTGGCGAAACCGGCCTGGATATGTACCGCACCGCTCGCGGCGGATTAAAAGCCCAAATCGAATCCTTCCACGCACACTTAGAAATAGCTCACCGCCACAACCTGCCCGTGCAAATCCACGATCGGGAAACCCACGCTGAATGCGTATCCGTACTACACGACGCAAAACCCAGTGTCCCCATCGTCTTTCACTGTTTTTCTGGCGGAACAGAACTGGCCGCAGAATGTGCAAAACAAGGCTGGTACGCCAGTTTCGGCGGACCCCTCACCTACCCAGCCAACCAAGAACTCAGAGAAGCCTTTTTAGCGTTACCAAAAGAACTCATAGTAGTTGAAACAGACGCCCCCTACCTAACTCCCGTACCGCACCGCGGTAGCCCCAATGCTTCCTACGTAATGGCTCATACCGTGCGTTTCATCGCGGAACTATGGGAAATAGACGAAAGTGCGGCAATCGCCCAACTCAACCGAAATGCGCAGCAAATCTACGGAACCTGGTGAGTATTCCAAGTAAAATATGCGGGAATTAAACAAATAATCCTTAGTGTGACTTTGGTTAAGTAAAAATGCGGAGTAAGCCTATACCGGCTAGGGTGTTAGGCATACAAGTTTTTCTAAACTTCGAAAAGATACACCCGACGTTAAGGATTTATTTTTGCGTATCGTAAGCGAATATAAGAAAACTCTCCTGCTAACTCTCCTCATTCTGCTAATTGGTGCCCTGGCTTTGGGCGGACTATATTTCCAATCAGCCACCTACCTGATTAGCGACGGGGAAAACGGTAAAGAAATTACCACTCGCAAAGGAACAGTAGCTGAGGTTCTTGCCGCCGCAGAAATCAAAGTAAGCGAACACGACTTGATCAGCCCAGCGCTTAATGAGCCGGTAGAAAACGGTACCGAAATTAAAATCACGCGGGCAAAACCCTATCAAGTATTAGTCGAAACAGAAGTAAAGCAGATCTTCTCAACAGCGACTAACTTCCAAAACGTCCTTTCTTCCGTAGAAGCCAAAAACGTGGCGCTCCCACTTAATCACAGTAACGAAACACCACTTTTGGCAGCAGATGGAAAACTTAACTTCAAAGACGGAGAAAAAGAAACAGCAGTTGAACTCACCGCCACAGACACGCTGGCAACTGCATTAACAAAAGCGGATCTGCAGCTTTCTGCAATCGATGAAGTGGCATTAACCAATGCCAACGGAAAACTAAGTTTAGATATTGTGCGCGTAACCCGCGGGAATGTTTCGGAAGAAATCGAAATCCCCGTTGAAACCCAGGTGCGCGAAACTGCTTCCCTTTACGAAGGGCAAGAAAGAGTAGTTTCCGAGGGCGCCGCAGGAACTACAAAAATTACCTACTACCGTCATTTACGCGGAGGTCAAAAAGTAGTCGATAAAGAAATCGGGCGCACTACCGCGGTAGAAGCACAGCCAAGAATCATTGAAAAAGGCACTAAAAAACGCCCTCGGGAAAATCAGGCAACTACTAACGCAACTCAAAATGAGGCTGGCCAGCCAGCACCAACTGCAGTGAGCGGAGATATTTGGTCAGCCCTTGCCCAGTGCGAATCAGGTGGCAATCCAGCTACCAACAGCGGTAACGGATACTACGGAATGTATCAGTTCTCATTACCTACCTGGCAGGCAGTTGGCGGAACTGGGCTTCCCTCAGAAGCAAGTGCCGCGGAACAAACTCACCGCGCGCAAATCTTACAAGCCCGTGCCGGCTGGGGACAATGGCCAGCTTGTGCCCGTAAACTGGGGCTACTGTAGCAGATGTGAACCGGCTTAAGGTTTCCAATTTAAGCTACTAAAGCACCCGGAAAACTGTTAGGCTGGCAAAGGTATAGATCAAAAGTTCACCCGAATAAACCTAGGAAACAGCTACGAAAGTAACGTATATGAGTATCTTTAAAACAACGAAATTTATACTCACATCCGCTGCAATCGCAGCTACCCTGACCGTAGGGGCAGCCGCCACCGATATTGCGTTAAGCCATAAGACTATCTACGTATCTGTAGATGGAGTTTCGCGGCCGGTAACAACCGTTGAGAAAAAAGTACAGGCAATCTTACAGGACGCGGGAATCCCATTTTCCTCCAGAGACGAAATCACGCCAGCTCTGGATCAAAAAGTAACTGCAACAGATACAATCAAAATCCGTCACGCAAAAGAAATCTCCGTATTTGACCAGGGAAAAACGGAAAAACACTGGGTGACTGAAACTACCCTGGATGAGCTTTTGGAAAGAAGCGAATACTCCCGTTTAGAAATTCCCGCGCAGCGTTTCGATGAACGCAACAGTATCCTACCCCTCGCTGAAGTGGGCACTGAGGTAGTGGTCGCAGCTGATGGGAAAGAAATCACTCTCCCAGTTACACTGCCTCATAACGTCCGCGCTTTACTTTCCCAAGCTAACATAAACGTAGGGCCAATTGACCAGGTGATTACTCATCGAGTAAACGGGAAACTCACTGTCAGCGTGAAACGAGTTACCCGCGGAACACATCGGATAGTAGAAGAAATCCCATTTAAGAGTGAAGAAAAACCCTCTGACCAGATTATTAAAGGGAAACGAAAAGTAGCTACCCCAGGTAAAGTTGGGGAACGTACCATTGTGCGCTACCAACAAAAGGTAGACGGAAAAGCAGTTGTCGATACCCTGGTTACCGATAGCGTCACTAAAGCGCCAGTTACCGAAGTGATTTTAGTGGGAACGGCAGAGCCTGAAGAACTCAGCCAGAAACTCCGCGCAGCTGGTAAAACTACTGACGCAGCAGGAAATCAACTTCCTATCCCCACCTATAGTGGAACTGACCCACGGACTTTAGCACGTCCTTTAGTAAGCGCAAAAGGCTGGGGAGACGACCAGTATCAGTGCCTTCTGGTGCTATGGGAACGCGAGTCTAACTGGAATCCAAACGCACAGAACCCGTCCTCGGGCGCCTACGGTATTCCACAGTCACTTCCGGGAAATAAAATGGCCAGCGCAGGAGCAGACTGGCAAACAAACCCGGTTACGCAAATTACTTGGGGACTGGGATACATTCAAAACCGCTACGGAACACCGTGTGGAGCATTAGGACATTCAAATCGCGTGGGATGGTATTAAATGTCGGAAACGCAAATCGACGCTGAAAAATCACAATCTCAGCCGGTGGCTGAAGTGAACCTATTAACCCCCGTTAATGTCCGTGAAATCTGTGACGCATTACAGATCCACCCAACCAAAACACTGGGGCAGAACTTCGTTCACGATGGGGGAACTGTCCGGAAAATCATTACCGCCGGGCGAGTCACTGCGGGGGAACACGTTTTAGAAATCGGCCCTGGCCTGGGTTCTTTAACGTTAGGGCTTTTGGAAGCCGGAGCGCGGGTCACTGCGATTGAGATCGATCCAGTGCTAGCAACCGCCCTCCCGGCAACAGTCACCGCCCAGGGAAATAGCGAACTTCCCCTCAGAGTCCTCCACAAAGACGGATTAGAAGTCTCTGAACTGGCACAGTTAGATGAAGCTCCTTTGATTAACGGCACTTACGCGCAGTGGGAAGCCCCCACTCGCCTGGTTGCTAATCTGCCTTATAACGTGGCAGTTCCGCTGGTACTGAGTTTCTTAGAGAACTTTCCCTCTCTTACTGAAATCTTAGTCATGGTCCAAACTGAGGTGGCGCAGCGGCTTAGTGCCGGTCCCGGAGGGCGGATCTACGGGGTCCCTTCAGTGAAAACCGCCTGGTATGGGAAAGCGGAAATGGCAGGAACAATCTCTCGGCAGATTTTTTGGCCAGTTCCTAACGTTGATTCTTCCCTGGTGCGAATTACCCGCTATCAGGCGGGAGAAGAACCCTATTCTTTAGACGCTGCAGGTGCTCCTACGGTAGCTAGAGAAATTGTCTTTAAACTGATTGAAGCAGCTTTTGCGCAAAGACGGAAAACTCTTAGAGCAGCTTTCAAAAATTGGCTTAACAGTGCCGAAAAAGCTGAGCTACTTTTGGAAAGCGCGGGGATTGACGGGCAGCGCCGCGGAGAAACTCTAAATATTACAGAGTTTATTGCCCTGGGTGAATCCGCGCAGAAGCTGAGTCTATTAAACTAGGTTTATGCACTATATGAATCAGGTCACCGCTTCAGCACCAGGAAAGATCAATCTGCAACTACTGGTGGGTAAACCTGATGCAAAAGGGTATCACCCGCTTTATTCCATATTTGAAACTGTGGATTTGCGGGAAACTTGCGAAGCAAGTTTCAGCCCGCGAAATCACCCTGAAAGTGGAGTTATCCCAGTTCCAAACAGTACTTCCATAGAAATAGCGTACACACAAAGTGGCTATCCAATTTCTGTGCAGACTATAGCAGATTTAGGTAGTGAAGCTGCTAACCGGCAGGCTTTAGAACAGTTGGGTGAAGTTGCGCCCTCGAATCATCTGGCTTGGAAAGCAGCAGCTGCTTTAGTTGAGAAAGCAGCTGCACTGCCAGAGTATCAGTTGCTTCCTGCGGATAGTCAGCTTAATTTGAGGATCACTAAACGTATTCCCGCGGCCGGGGGAATGGCTGGCGGATCAGCTGATGCGGCAGCTACTTTAGTTGCTGTGAATGAACTGCTGGGATTGCGTTTATCCTTAGCAGAGTTAGAGGTGATTGCGCGTTCCTTAGGCGCTGACGTGCCGGCCTGCCTAAATGGGGGAACTTCATTAGGTTTAGGTTATGGTGACCACATCACTCGTTTAGATAACCGTTTGGCGGAGGAAGAAAACGCTTCCCACCAGTGGCTGATGGTAATGGCAAAAACAGGGTTGGCTACTCCCGCAGTTTTTCAGGCTTTTGATGAAGCCGACGGGGGCAGGCCATTTATTCCAGCGGTTAAAGACCTTCCAGAAGTTCTAGCAGCTGATGATCATTTGGTTTTAGCGTTAGCGCCGGCTGAAAAAATGGCTCAGATTATGGAAAATGATCTGCAAGAAACCGCGTTTTCGCTGCGTCCTGATGTAGCTGAAGTTTACGCATACTTACAGTCATTAGACGTGGAAAAGGTAATGCTTTCGGGATCTGGCCCCACTTTAGCTGTGTTAGTGCGAGAAGCAGAAACTGTGAAAGAATTAGTACAGCAGATTAACACTCACCCCTTAGTGCAAGGAACTTTAATTACCAGCGGCCCAGGTTTGCCCGCTATGGTAGAAAAGACGCATTAAGGAGAGGCACTTGGCACACCTATTCGGAACACAGAATCTAAAAGCACTGGGCGGGTCACGAGTAATTTTAGATGGGATTAATGTTTCTGTTGAAGACGGCAACCGAATTGGGATTTTAGGAAGTAATGGCGCCGGTAAATCAACTCTTTTAAGACTTTTAGCGGGGGTTAGTGCACCTGATGGGGGGAGCCTGATTTACCGCGATGGAGTAGAGGTTGCTTTTTTAACCCAACGTGATCCGGTAACTGATAAGAGTGTTTTAGAAGTAATTCACCCGGGAAAACAAGCCCACGAATGGGCTGCTAATGCTTTGATACGCGATATTCACGCAGGGCTTTTAGGGGACGTCTCTTTAGAAGCAAGTTACGATACTCTTTCCGGAGGGCAAAAGCGGCGAGTTTCTTTAGCCAGAGTCCTTTCCCAAGGGTTAATCAGTGGCCGGCCCGCCGAAGTGCTGATTTTAGATGAACCAACTAACCACTTAGACGTAGAGGGGGTTGCCTGGTTAGCCCAGCATCTGAATAAAAGATTCGGAGGGCGGGGGCAAAAGCCAAAGCAAAGTGGAGCTTTACTGGTAGTTACCCACGACCGTTGGTTTTTAGATGAAGTTTGTTCGCATATTTGGGAAGTTATTGCCGGAGTAGACCCGGGAAAAGGGAAACCGCAAATTCCTGGGCGGATCGAAGTATATGAAGGTTCTTATGCTGCTTATGTTTTAGCCCGGACAGAAAGAGCCAGGTTAGCGTCAGTTTCGGCTGCTAAGCGTGAGAACTTACTTCGTAAAGAGCTAGCTTGGTTGAGACGTGGTGCGCCGGCACGTACTTCAAAGCCACGTTTTCGGATTGAAGCTGCTGAAGCGTTGATTGCTAATGAACCGCCGCCACGTGATGAGGTTGAGCTGGTGAAAATGGCTACCGCCCGTTTAGGGAAGGACGTTTTAGATTTAGAAAATGTTTCCCTAAAGTTCGGCGAAAAAACTATTTTTTCGGATGTGACCTACCGGTTGGCCCCTGCAGAACGTGTGGGCATAGTGGGAGTTAATGGAGCTGGAAAAACCACGTTACTCCGCTTATTAGCCGGCACAGTTGAACCCGATGCTGGAAGAGTAAAACGCGGGAAAACAGTTTCCGTAGCTGTATTATCCCAAGACACGCACGAACTGGATGAAATAGGTGACCTGCGGGTGGTAGAAGCGGTTTCTGCCGTGGCCGCTTCAGTTGTGATTGGAGGAAAGGAAGTAAGCGCCTCTCAGCTGGTAGAACGGATTGGTTTTTCTAAAGAACGTGCCTGGACTTTAGTGAAAGATATTTCGGGTGGGGAACGCCGCCGGTTGCAGCTGATTCGACTTCTAATGGCAGAACCTAATGTGATTTTATTAGACGAACCCACCAATGATTTAGATACGGATACCTTAGCTGCAATGGAAGACCTTTTGGATTCATTCCCCGGCACTTTGGTAGTAGTCTCTCACGATAGGTATCTTTTAGAACGAGTCACCAGCCATCAGCTGGCACTATTAGGGGACGGAAAGATCCGTGACCTGCCCGGTGGGGTAGAACAGTATCTGCAATTGCGGGCCCAGATGGAAGGAGCCACTAGTCCAAAAGCAACAGTCAGTCCCACTACGGGAAGTAAAACCGGAGGGGCTGAAAAACCACAGAACGCTAAACTCACCAGAGAAATTCAAAAAGAAATGGCTAAGGTTGAGCGTCAGATGGAAAAAATTGCGGCAGAAAACAAGCAGGTTGAAACGAAACTAGCGGAAGTATCTGCGCTGGTGGGGCCGAGCCAAACTGACTTAGAAAAAATGAGCGAACTGGTGAAACAAAGCAATGAGCTAAGAGATAAACACGCAGATCTAGAAATGCGGTGGCTAGAGTTAGCTGAAAAGATTTCCTAGAAAAACCAAATAATAGTTTGGGGTGGTTTCCGTGAAACTTACGGAAACCACCCCAAACTATTTAGTTGTTTAGAATTCGTCGCAGTACAAATCTAACCAGTCATCCACCGTATCTAAACGCGGTGGGTTTAATAGGACGGGAAGATCTCTGCGCCAAGCATCAGCAGCGCCGCGGTTAGACTCATCTAAAATAGTCTGTACCTGCGGAGTAGAAAGTACCTGGCGGATTGATTCCACATCCGCAGACCGCGTGTGTAACGCATTTGCATAATCTTCGACCCAGGCACACTGCCAAAGGTAAATCTTGGCAACCCGCGCATCACCTTTCTTATAGGTGATTGAAGTTTCAGTTATTTGCGGAGTATCTTCTAAGAACTCCCGTACCCAGGGATTTTGTATTCCGCTGGTTACCAGATACTGGTCTGCGTCAATTGCTTTCACTGTTGCACCCACCAGAATCGGCATCACGTATTCAGCAGGTAAGTTTGGGTGTCCGGTGGGCCAGGGTAAATCTACTTCGGCCAGCTCAGCATCAACAACTGATTTTAACGTAGGGTCAATCTGATTGTTCCGAGCGTATAAACCAATTAGCAGATCTCTTTCCAACATCATTTCCCGGTAGTCGGTGAACTCATCATGCGGAGTGCGTTGGAAGTACTCGTAGAAACCTGTCACTGAGCTACTTCCATCGGGTGTTTGCGTTGGAGGAGTAGCAGGCGGGTTATTTGGATTTGTTTGCGTTCCAGGATTGCCAGAGTTATTGTTCTGCGAGCCAGATTGGGAACGCTGTTCACTCAATGAAACTGGGGGCTTATTATCAGTAGGTACTATCAGCCCTCCACAAGCTGAGAGAAAGAGTGTTGGTATAGCCACCGCAGTAGCTAAGAAACTAACTTTATTTAAACGCATTTTTCCTCCTGGTGGAAGCGTATTAACAAGAATGCCCAAAACCGGAATAAAAATCAGAAAAGAAATGATTTCTTACCGGAATGAAAGTATTCCAATTCTGGTAGTTAGCATTCACTATGAACGCCTCAAAGATGGGAGTAGCTTAAGTAAACACCATAATTTATAGAGAAAGATTAGAACAAGATTAGAAAAGGCATTTCCTTTTGCTATTAGTTAAGCATATCAATAACAAAAGGAAATGCCTTAAATCTTAGTGGTTTGCCCACTTTTGAATTTGTGCTAACCAGTTTGGAACCTGTTTCGGATATAACTTAATGCTAATTATTAGAGAAATTGTTAGCACTAAAATTCCCCAAATCAACCCACTGATTGAAATAATAAGTTCTCCAACCGTACCTGCACCTCCCCAAAAGATGGAAACCAGCAGAATCGGAGCATAGAGTAAAAATACGACAATCGGAGAAATTATCATCGTTAAGAAAGCAATCATTTGGTTCCCAGCTCCCTTAGTTGAAAGTGGGGAAGAACCAGGTGGTTGTACTCCAGGTAACCAAAAAGTGAATACCAACTGTAAAACCGCTAACGAAAGAACAAAAACAGTTGGTAATGAGAAAGCGAGTGAAAGCGGATTAACATTATCAGCAAAAGCCCAGAAGAAAATAATGGAAAAAGCTAAGATAGTTATAACCGCTGGTAAACTCCCCAAAAGACGACCTAACCGATCCGTTCTTCCAGAAATCCCCGCAGAAATATATCCCCACAAGGCGGTGGAATCATAAGATGGTAAGGAAGCCACCATAAAAGCCAAGACAAATGGTAGTAGGTAAATTAAGAAACTGAAACTAGACGCAGAATCACCATTTAGCTCAACCGACACATTTCTGGAAGTAAAAACTGCGATGAGTGGAAAAATCATAATACTCAAAACAGAGGTAGAAATACGGGGATCTTTCATCATATATTGCAATGTGCGTGCAGCCAGCGCAGCGGTTGGATGAGAACACCCAAGTTTGGAAAAAAAGGAAAGACTTGGCAGTTCTTTAGCTAAATCAAAATCAGATACATTCGCAGTCTGAACTTGATTAGGATCAACCACTGACTTACCTGCGGCAATCGCCTGTTTCGCTTTAGCAGACAACACAGTAGGAACGCCCACCATGGAAGGTGCAAGCGTCCGATTCCAGATCCAACGTCCCACCACTACAAGCAGCACCGTGTAGATGACTTGCAAAATTAGCTGTCCCCAGGCGCCCTCGGAAAATGCGAAAACAATCCCAAACGGAGCCGTAACCGGAAGCCAAAGCAAAACTGAAGCGAATTCTCGCAGAGTTTCGTAAGTTAAATTTTCAGCAAGCAGGTTTAGCCAAAGACCCAGGGGCGCTAAAACGGCAATAAAAACCAAAGTAGTAGTGAAAACAGTCTGATCTTTACGCTTCGAATTAGCAACTAAAGCATGCCCCAGTGTGGTGGACAATGCACGTCCCCACAAAGCGAAGATATAGATTGCTAACGGAGTAACCGCCACAAGTAAAACTGAAGAAAGATACGCTTGGATTCCCAGCAAAGCAATAAAGAGAAGCACCAGGATACCCACAGTAAGGAGGGAACCAAGCCCAAACATTGTCGCAATGATTAAAGCTCGCCCCAACCGCGGGTTAGGATAAGTGATTGTCGAAAAGCGGCGCGGATCTAACGTGTCATCAAAACCATAACCTACAATCGGGCCAATCAGCCAAGCTAGAAAAATGAGGGTAACCGCATAGATCCCCGCAGTGGGAACTACCTCTGGAAATTCAGTTAAATTGCCTGAGGAAGCTAAGGCAATTATTACGCCCAATAAAGAAGTGTAAATTGCTAAGAAATAAAGCGCCATGAAAATGAAAAGAACCATTTTCCAGGTTTCTCGGCGCAGACCGTTCCAGATCATCTGGAACTTCATTTTAATCAGTGACGCAGCCATTCCAAACCTTCCGCAGACTTAACGCCGCCAATTAGCTGCGCGAAACGTTCGCCCAAATCCATACCGGCAGCAACTTCAGCTGTTGTACCCGCAGCTAAAATACGACCCTGATTGTAAATTGCCACGTGGGTGCAGAGTTTTTGCACAGTTTCCATAACGTGGCTTGAAAGTACCACGGTTCCCCCATGAGCAACAAAGTTATTTAAAATTTCCGTAATAGTTGCCGCGGAAATGGGATCCACCGCTTCAAAAGGTTCATCTAAAACCAGTACCTCAGGATTATGTACCAGAGCGCAAGCCAACGTGACTTTCTTCGTCATCCCAGCGGAATAATCAGCAACCAGCTTATTACCTGCTTCGGTTAAACCCAGAACTTCAATCAGGGAAACTGCACGATTTTCAGCTTCTGTTTTAGATAGCCCCCTCAGCATTCCAAAGTAGCTAACTAAAGCTGGGCCGGAAAGTCGATCAAATAAACGGAGTCCGTCAGGCATTACTCCCAGTAAAGGTTTAGCTTCAGCAGGGTTAGCCCAAATGTCGATTCCGTTAATAAAGACTGTTCCCTGATCGGGTATTAACAACCCGGTAGCCATATTCAAGGAAGTGGTTTTACCGGCGCCGTTTGGGCCAACTACGCCAAAGAAAGACCCTTTCGGGATTCTTAAATTAACGTTGCCCACAGCGATAGTATTGCCAAAAACTTTACTTAAATTACGCATCTCTAGCGCAGGTATGTCCATCTTTATCACCTTTGTTTAGAGGGATTATTATCAATCATAACTTAAGGGGGTGAGAAAAAAATCAGGGTAAACCCTGAGAAAAACTCAGGGTGAAACAGGGGGTTTTTAATGTAGATTTCGATTAGGAGATTTAGAATATCTGTGGCAAAATAGAAGAAGCTTCCGCCCTGGTCTAACGGCATGACGCGGGCCTTTGGTGCCTTGAGATCTGGGTTCGAATCCTGGGGGCGGAACCAAATAAAAGGGAACTTGCAAAAGCAAGTTCCCTTTTATCATTTACAAAATTAGCTTCTTAATTTAAAAGCTAAAGAACATCAACTTTCCACTGTGAAACCAGCCTGACCTCTGGTTTTGAAACAGACTTTCTGAAACCTGGCCTCGCCCCAACTGACTAGGCTAACTAATAGCTGACTAGGCTAACTAATAGCAATAAAGAAATGTTCCTTGGAAGTAGAAACTGTTTTCACAGTCTCACTTCCAAGGAACATTCTTTTAGGAAAACCCGCTAACTGTATCGTTAGCTGAGGTTTAACTAACGAGCCTTACGGCGCATAAATAGCCAGCTTCCCAACACAAGTGTCAGCAGGGAAATTCCACCTAGGGTAGCAATCTCTGCACCAGTCTTAGGCAATGCAGGTTGTGTCTTTGGCGCAACCTTTGGTGGAGTTACCTTTGGTGGGTTCACCTTTGGAGGAGTAACTACTGGTGGCTTAGGTTTGCCATCAACCGGAGGTGGAACTACCGGAGGCTTAGGCTTACCACCATCACTTGGGGCAGCATTAACTATCAGCGGCAGTCTAGCCAACTTATTAGTAGTCACATCTACTACCACGATATTGTGTAAACCAACCAAGGTTCCTTCTGGAATAGTGAATGAGAAAGTACCGGTACCAGTAGCGGAAGCAGTCACCTGTCCCAGAACAACTGGAGTAGAGTGCAGCTCAATCCGTACTTCACCATTTGGAGTGTAGCCGCTGAAGCTACCAGTTACCTGCTGTCCTGCCAGCAGAGTGCCAGCATCTAAAGTAAGTGCTGGATTAACTTCCGGAGCAGGTACGTAATCTTCATCAACTAAACCAGGTAGGTCACACTGCTTACCCAACCAGCTTGCGTCGAAACGCTGGAAACGGATAGAAGCACCGCTAACTTCAGAAAGTACGCCCACAGTTCCATCTGGCAAAATTGCTAAGGAAGAGTAGCCGGTATGTCCTGGGTTATAGGTCTTTGCCTGCGCGTTATTCCAGTTATCCCCAGAGTCACAAGAAACAGTGATAGAACCATTAACTCGACTACGTGGGTTCTTCGTATTAGAGAACAGCAGTACCTTTGCTTCTGGAGTTCCCGGTTTTGCAGTTGGGAACGCGCGGATAATATGCGCGTTATTAACTGGGTCGGTTAGTTCAGTTTCAATCTTTGACGCACCCCAAGTTACGCCCCCATCTTCAGAGTAGGCAACTAGGCGTACGCGCAGCCGGTTAGCTTCTCCCGCAGAAACACGAGAGTTAATCATGATTCGGCCATCTTCAAGCTCAACAACCTTATTTTCATCCCAGTTATGGCGACCGCCCTCGCCCTCAGCGGCAGTCCATTCGCCGAGTTTCCAGCTCTTTCCATGGTCGTCAGAGTAGATAACTGCAGCGCGAGTAGTGCCGTCTGAAAGATGCCAAGCGGCAGGTTGCAGCAGACGTCCCTTGTACTTGCCGTGACGGATTTGGATACCGTCACCGGAAGTAGCGAAGGCTTTAACTGCGTCTGTGCGACCCTTAAGGATTTCCGCGGTGATTACCCGATGCTTCCAGGTGTAGCCATTATCAGTTGAGGAAGCTACATGGAAGTCCATTGCATCTGGGTGATCGTTGGTGGTGTTACCGTCCGCGTCGAACTGGTAGCGAGCCCCATTATGCCAGCCACGGTTATGTCCCTTGACATGGAAGTTGAAAAGCTCACCGGTAGTGTAATCGACCACGTAGGAAGGGTCTGAGTAAGAGTTCAGATCTTGCCACTGGGTGCCACTTGCCTTAGCAATAAAGGTTTCTGGCCCCCAGGTCTTGCCGTTGTCCTTAGAACGACGCTGCACAATCGAGTTCGGGTTCGGAGTGTCACCAGCGTGATTTGGACGGTAGTCGTAAGAGGCCAGCAAGTCGCCGTTAGCAGCTACCGTCAGGGCAGGGATCCGGTAGAATACTCTGCCATGCTGCTGGGCAATGATGATTTCTTCAGTCAATCCACCCGCGGCAGAAGATTCTGGGTTGAAGTTGTGAGGCTTGAATGCTTTTGCTGCGGGCCACTGGTGGGTGGTAGGTAGCGGAAGAGCATTAGCTGGCAGTTCCACAACTTGAACAGTTTCCCCATTTTCGAGGGCGGAAATACGTAACCGTGGAGTGAAGAAACCGGTAATTAGGTCTTCTTCGGTAACGGTATGTTCAATCACGCAAGCCTTACGTTCATTTGCAGCTAAAGTTCCTGCACAACTATCTGCCTTAACCGTGCCGTTAGTATATTCAACTTGCAAGGTTAGAGGGTTTTGAGAGTTGGAAACAATTTCAGCTCCGAAAGTAATCTTGTCACCGATCGCGTAATCAGCCTGTGGCGTTACAGCGGTGGGAACTAAGGAGATAGCTGGAGCACGAACAATTACTTTTTGTCCTACAGCTTCGGCTACCTCACGGTACTTGATCCGCGGCTCAAAGTATCCTCTGGCAATATCTTCATCAGTGATTTCGTGTGTCAGGAAGTTACAGTCACGCTTAGTAACTCCATTTGCAAATGGAGCAGTCCAACGACAACGCTGGTAACCGGTTAGGTTAGATGATTCTGGAATGAACCCGCGGGTCTGGCCAGAAGTGTTCTTAACTAAAACGGTGTAGCTGAGTACTTCACCTTTAGTCCAAGGCGTAGTCTTTGGATTATTCAGCGCGATTCTAATTTCTGCTTTCGGAGCTGCCGGAGCAACCTGGATTGGATCTAAGGTTACTCGAGGTAGCTTATGCAACAGTTCCTGATAACGCTTATCGTTGTTGCTTGGGTATGGCTGGTACAAGCTGAGGGCGTAGTGCGGGGTAAATGAGCCAGCCGCAACGTCCTCGGCAGTAACCACATGCCAAGCCATCAGATTCTCATTGCTACAGGTGCCGGATTGTCCGGCAGCAAAAGTAGACCAACGGCACTTATCAGTGCGCGAAAGGTTAGTGTCCTCAGCAGCAATCTGCAGACCGTAAGCCTGGTCAGACTTGTTTTCCACAGAGATGCGGAACCAAATCTTTTCACCTTCAGTGTAAACACGCTTTTCAGTTGGCTCTACGTTAATGCTGAAATCTGGGGTAGCTGGTGGCGGTGGTGTTTCAGTGAGATCACACTGATTACCTAACCAAGAGGAATCAAAACGTTGGAAACGGATTGAAGCTCCGGCTACTTCAGAAAGAATACCTACTGAACCATCATTCAATACGGTGATTGAAGAGTATCCCATATGTCCGGCGAAGTACTGCTTTGCCGTGTCATTCTTCCAGGTCTTCCCGTCATCACAAGAAACTGTGATAGTTCCATTAACGCGGGCATTTGGGTTCTTCGCGTTAGAGAAGAAAAGAACCTTAGCTTTTGCAGAACCAGCTGGGGCAGTGGGGAACGCGCGGATAATATGCGCATTATTTACTGGGTCAGTTAGCTGTGATTCAGCCTGAGGAGCGCTCCAGGTGACCCCACCGTCAGAGGAATAAGCAATTGCTCGCACGCGAGCTTGGGTAGCAGGACCACCGGAAACGCGAGAGTTAATCATTAAACGTCCGTCTGAAAGTTCAACAATCTTATTTTCATCCCAACGGTAGGTTCCATCTGCTCCTTGGACTGGAGTCCACTGACCGAGCTTCCAAGAGGCACCATGATCGTCAGAGTAAATTGCGCCGGCAACAACTTTACCGTCGCGTAGACCCCACGCAGCTGGCTGAACTAAACGCCCCTTGTACTTACCGTGCTGAATTTGAATCCCGTTACCAGAGGTAGCGAAAGCCTTCAAAGCATCAGTGCGACCATTCAAAAGCTGATCGGTAATAACCTTATGAGTCCAGGTACGCCCATTATCGTCAGAGACAGAAACGTGCAAATCCATTGAGTCACGATGCCCCACCTGAACTTGGTCACCGTTGAAGTGGTAGCGAGCGTTACCCCAACCGCGGTTATAACCCTTTACATGGAAGTTAAAGATTTTACCGGTGGTGTAATCAACCACGTAAGAAGGATCAGAGAAAGATTCCAAAGTACGTCCCGGAATGCCCTGAGCCTTTGCAATATAGGTTTCTGGCCCCCAGGTGCGACCGTTGTCAGAAGAACGACGCTGGACGATGGAGTTTGCATTGGGCGTGTCACCAGCGTGGTTAGGACGGTGATCGTAAGAAGCTAATAGGTCGCCGTTCGGAGCCACTGTGAGAGCCGGAATACGGTAGAAGTTATCTCCGTTTTGCTGAGCGATGATAATCTCATCGGTTAGCCCACCAGCTGTGGTTCCAGCCGGATTGTAATCTGCAGGGGTGAAAGCACCTGCTTTAGGCCATGAATAATTGTGGGGAAGATTGATGGTAGGGAATTTCAAAGAAGCAGTTCCAGCTACCTCATTATTTGTGCCCACTGCGCTCACCGTTAAAGTAGGGGAGAAGAACCCAACTTCCAAATCATCTTCAGTAATCGTATGGGTGGCAACTTCACAGTTTAGAGATTGTCCCACAGCAAGCTGGCCATCACACTTTGCACCGCTAAAAGTCAGGTTAGTTCCCTCAGTGCGGAGCGTGTAGGCTTCGCTTCCTAAAGAAACAACCTTAACTGGGAAGCGAAGTACATCCCCTACAGTGTAAAGGGCTTTTTCGCCCTCGAAATTCTCTAAATCTAAACGAATCGCTTCAGGGCGGATAAGCACCCGATCGCCGGTAACTTTTGGCACACCTTGATAGGTGATGAAAGGTTCAAAGTAACCGCGGGCAACGTCCTCGGCGGTAATCCGGTGAGAGACGAAATTGCAGTCAGATTTAGTGGTTTGATCTGGGAATGGGCGAGTCCACTTACACCTTTGCCAACCGTCTAAGTTCCCCTCAATAGGAGTGAAACCGCGAGGTGCTCCGGAAATGTTCTTCACGTGAATGGTGTATTCCAACAGATCCCCAAGTGACCAAGGCCCGTTCTTTTGGCTGCGCAGCTGGAAAGAAATCTCAGCAATCTGTGGTGCCGGGGCAGGAGTGTCAGGTGTGGGGGGCTGTGGGACAACCGGGTTAGCTACCTTTACAGGAGCGCCGGTGGCCTTAGGGAATTTTGCGACCACATTACGGTAGCCAGTTGCCGAGTTCGGAGCTGGCGTGTAAAGGGTCAGCGCATATTCGGGAACGAATTGCCCAGCCTGTGCATCTGCAGCGGTTACCAGGTGAGTGGCCTGCAGATTCCTGGTATTGCAATCGCCGACTTTGCCGGCAGCGAAAGTAGACCAGCGGCACTTTTCAATATTCTTTAGGTTAGTTTCCGTAGGAAGAATCTGCAGACCATAGGCGGTTTGAGTCTGATTAGAAATCTTGATGTTAAACCGAATGGTCTCTCCCACGTTGTAAACGCGGTCCTCTGCGGGAGTAACTTCTACGGATACATTAGGAAGTGTGGTGGCTTCCTCTGCAGTGCTATTGACTGCGACTGGCGTAGTCGGATTAGCTTCTGTAGCAAAAGCTGTCGGTAACGCCACAAGCGGTGATGCGATTAAAGTGATGGTTGCTATTGCGCCGACTAATCGCTGTCGGCGGGTCTCTACGTTGAGTTCCATGCCAATATGTTACCCGGAAAATATTCATCAGTCATCCGACGTCTTACGATCCAGACGCAGAAGCAAAATAATCCATAAAAATCTCTTAATAAGCTAAAAATTTGGACAGCCTAAAACAAAAATATGGACAGTTCACACTTTATTACCAAAAGCGCTTATGATAGATAAAGATGTGTCTTTTGAATACTCAGAGGGCACCCAGGGAAATAACGCAAACTTCGAAAGAGCTACCTCGTGTCCCACCAAAGTGCAGTATCATCGCCAGCTGACCAAACTCCTATTTCTAACCCCACTCATCCAAGCGCGGTAATTGTCCTGGCAGCTGGACAGGGAACACGGATGAAATCCGCAACCCCTAAAGTTCTCCATACGATGTGCGGGCTGCCATTGGTAGGACACTCGATTGCTGCAGCCTATGACGCTGGTGCTGACGACGTGGTAGTAGTAGTGCGTCACCAAAGAGAAAAAGTTATTGCAGCGATTAAAGAAATAGCAGAAGACGTACTAATCGCTGACCAAGATGAGATTCCCGGAACTGGCAGAGCCGTACAATGTGGGTTAGCTGCGCTCCCTACAGACCTTAATGGAACAGTTATCGTTACCTCTGCTGACGTTCCACTTTTAGAAGCTGAAACCTTACAGGCATTACACGCTTTTCACGAATCAATGCAAAATGCCGTTACGGTGGTAAGTACTTTAGTAGAGGACCCAACTGGCTACGGAAGAATGGTGCGCACCGGAGGGAATCTGGTTGCTATCGTGGAACAGCGAGATGCCACCGCTGAGCAAAAAGAAATTAACGAAATCAACGCGGGGATCTACGCTTTCGACGCGCAGTTTTTACGAAACGCTCTTAATAAAATTGGTACCGACAATGACCAGGGAGAAGTGTACTTAACTGACACTGTCGCCATTGCGGTAGCCGAAGGACGTCGGTGTGGCGCATTTATTTTGGAAGATAAATGGCAAGCGCAAGGGTGTAATGACCGCGCTCAACTGGCAGACTTACGTGACGAAATGAATCGTCGAATTTTAGATGCTCATATGAAAGCGGGAGTTTCTATTGTTTCTCCCAACACCACGCATATTGACGTTACTGTTGAAATTGGACCGGATGCCTGCATTGAACCAGGTGCTGTTTTAGAAGGTGACACTGTAGTCGAACCCTTTGCCCAAATTGGTCCTAACACTACACTTCGCAATGTCCATGTTGGAACGGCAGCAGTGATCGCGCACTGTTTCCTGCACGACACAGAGGTTGCGGAAGGAACTGTTGTTCCACCTTTCACCTACAAGCACGACTAACAAAAATCCCACCGTCGAAAACAGGAGATTACGTTGACAGGTATTCTAACGCAGGGTGAGAAACGACTAATGGTTGTTTCCGGACGAGCCTATCCAGAGCTGGCAGAGGCGGTGGCGAAGGAACTCGATACCGAAGTCTCACCTACCACCGCATACGACTTCGCAAACGGGGAAACCTACGTTCGTTTTAACGAATCAGTCCGTGGAGCAGACGTATTTGTAATCCAATCCCACACTGATCCCGTAAATGAATGGATCATGGAACAGCTAATCATGCTGGATGCGTTAAAGCGAGCTTCCGCAAAACGAATCACCGTAGTAGCCCCCTGCTACCCGTATGCGCGGCAAGATAAGAAACACCTGGGGCGTGAACCAATTTCAGCTCGTCTCATGGCAGACCTATTTAAATCTGCCGGAGCCGATCGCCTAATGTCAGTTGATCTTCACGCTTCCCAAGCGCAGGGCTTCTTTGATGGGCCAGTCGATCACCTGTGGGCCATGCCAGTTTTAGTAGACTATGTAAAATCTACGATTGACTTAGCAAATGTAGCTGTGGTTTCACCTGACGCAGGACGTATTCGCGTTGCTGAAAAATGGGCAAATCAGCTGGGCGGATGTCCACTATCTTTCGTTCACAAAACTCGCGACACGACTCGCCCAAACGTTGCGGTAGCCAACCGCGTAGTCGGTGAAGTTGAAGGTCGTGACTGTGTGCTGGTAGATGACATGATTGATACCGGTGGAACTATCGCAGAAGCAGTGAAAGTAGTTAAGAACGCTGGGGCGAAATCAGTCACAGTTGTAGCTACCCACGGGATTCTCTCTCACCCAGCTGTTGAACGCCTCTCCAGCTGCGGAGCACGTGAAGTCGTCATCACAAACACCCTCCCAATCCCTGAAGAAAAGCGTTTTGAGAACCTGACTGTACTTTCTATTGCGCCACTTTTGGCAAGAGCAATTCGAGCAGTATTTGACGATGGTTCTGTAACTTCACTTTTTGACGGGGTTGCCTAAACTAGTTTAACTTTGGCAAATAAGTTATACTAAGTGTCGTTGCCTCGGCGAGGGGAATTTGGCATTGCCATTGTGTGTGCTGAGTTGCCGTTATCGACTGGGCGAATGTTCCTTAAGGTTAAAGATCTTAGATCTAACGACTGGGAATATCGCACCCGGGGTCAATTATGAGAAACCCTAAGGAGTAAAAATGTCTGACGTAATTCGTTTAGAAGCTGCAGTACGCACTGATTTTGGAAAAGGATTTGCACGTCGTTGCCGTATGGCTGGCAAAGTTCCAGCTGTAATCTACGGAGCTGGCCTGGATCCTATCCACGTTGAACTACCTGGTCACGACATCTTCATGGTTGTGAAGAATAGTCGCAAAGCTACTTTAGCTATCGCATTTGATGGTAAAGAACAGCTAGCTGTGATTAAGGACGTACAGCGTCACCCAGTTCGTCGTGACATCATGCACGTAGACCTACTAGCAGTACAAAACTAATAAAATAGCTGCGTTTACTGAACCCGCTCCCCGTAACTGCATGAAAGTTACTATAGGGGAGCGGGTTCAGTATATCTGGTATTTATACGCCTAAAATAATTGCAGTAAATCTGAGTAACGATTCCGCATCAACGGTGATATTAGTGGGAATAATCAGGTAGACTAGAAAGGCAAATGAGTTACCAATCAATGAAGAAATATTTAACATGGTTACGGTAATTCAGGGGTAATCCTTAACACTTTGTAGGAGGAAAAGTGAAGAATACAATGAAGTTTGGTGCTCTGGTAGCATCCGCAGCTTTAATGCTGTCTGCTTGTGGAGGGGGAACCACTCCAAGCGCCGATAATGGGGGAGCTAAGCCAGATGCCGGAAAGAAAGTTAAGGCTTGTATGGTTTCCGACGAAGGCGGTTTTGAGGATAAGTCCTTCAACCAGTCCGGATTCGAAGGCCTCAAGCGTGCTGAAAAAGAACTCGGCACCGAAATTAAGTTCACCGAATCTCACGCATCAGCTGACTATGATCCAAACATCGAAGCACTGATTTCTGACAACTGTGACATCATCATTGGCGTTGGCTACCAAATGGCAGACATCATGAAGGAAAAAGCAGCCGCTAACCCAGATGTTAAGTTCGCAATCGTTGACTTCAACTACGAAGAAAAGCCAGAAAACCTTAAGCCACTGGTATTCAACACCGCTGAAGCTTCCTACCTAGCTGGATACGTATCAGCAGGCATGACTGCTAAAGGCAAGATCGGTACTTTCTTAGGCATGAACATTCCAACCACCGCTATCTTCTCTGACGGCTTCGAAGACGGCATGAAGATGTACAACGAAGAACACGGCACCGATGTTAAGCTCCTTGGCTGGGACAAAGCAAAACAGGACGGCATTGTTGTAGGCGGATTCTCTGACGTTCCAAAGGGACAGACCTTCTCTAACCAGCTGATCGAACAGGGCGTTGACGTTATCATGCCAGTTGCTGGACCAGTAGGTGCAGGCACCTTGGCAGCTGCACGAGAAGCAAATAACGGCACTATGGTAGTTTGGGTTGACGCTGACGGCTACAACACTCAGCCAGAATACAAAGATCTGATCCTAACCTCTGTGGTTAAGGAAATCGGTACCTCCGTATTCGACACCATTAAGGCACTTTCCGAAGATAGCTTCTCAGGCGAAGCCTACATCGGTAACCTAAAGAATGGTGGCGTATCCTTGGCTCCATTCCACGACTTCGAGGACAAGGTTCCTGCTGAAGTTAAGGAAGGCGTTAAGAAGCTAGAAGAAAAGATCAAGAACGGCGAAATCAAGGTTGAATCCAAAAACCAACCCTGATAATTGATCTATCCTGGTGAGTAAGGTCCGAACCGACGAGTCGGCTCGGACCTTACTCCATATCTAAATAAGAATAGGACACGACGTGAAACTCGAACTAAGAGGAATCACCAAGGTTTTCGGTCCGCTAGTCGCAAACGATCATATCGACCTAACAGTTGAGCCAGGAGAAATCCATGCCCTATTAGGTGAAAACGGCGCCGGTAAGTCGACCTTGATGAACGTACTATATGGTCTTTACCAGCCTAACGATGGTGAAATTCTGATCAACGATGAACCGGTAACATTTAAAGGTCCTGGCGACGCTGTAGCCGCTGGGATTGGAATGGTTCACCAGCACTTTATGCTGGTGCCAGTTTTCACAGTCGCAGAATCTGTAGCATTAGGATATGAACCGACCAACGTTGCGGGAATTATCAAACATAAAGAAGCAGCTGCCCTGGTTGAAAAGCTTTCAAAGAAATTTGGTTTCGATATTGACCCGCAAGCAAAAATTGCTGACTTGCCTGTTGGCGCACAGCAGCGCGTTGAAATCATTAAAGCACTTTCTCGAGATGCAGAAGTTCTCATCTTAGATGAGCCCACCGCAGTGCTCACCCCCCAAGAAACCGATGAACTTATGGAAATCATGCTGCAACTTAAAGCGGCCGGCACCTCCATTGTTTTCATCACTCACAAACTCCGTGAAGTTCGCGCAGTTGCTGACCGCATTACCGTAATCCGGCGCGGCAAAGTGGTTGGCGAAGCCAGCCCCACCTCAACCGAAAAAGAACTCGCGTCACTCATGGTAGGTCGTCCAGTTAATCTGGGGGTTGATAAAGATGAACCAGAACTAGGTGAAGTTGGTCTTTCCGTAAAAAACCTTTCCGTCCTTTCAGAAACCGGACAGCTACTTTTGGATCACATCGATTTAGATGTAAAACGTGGTGAAATTGTCTGTGTCGCCGGGGTACAGGGAAATGGGCAGACAGAACTGGCAGCTTCTATCCTCGGGGCGATTGAACCTAACTCAGGAGAAATCACTCTGGGCGGTAACAAAGTAGACGGACTAAATATCAAACAGCGTCTGCGCTCAGGACTGGGATTTGTTCCCGAAGACAGACAAACTGAAGGTATGGTAGGTTCATTCTCAATCGCAGAGAACATGATTCTGGACCTATACGATCAGAAACCATTCGCTAAAGGCATCAATATGCGTCCAACGGTGATCGCAGAAAATGCTGAAAAACGTCGCGAAGAATTTGACGTCCGGGTTACCTCAGTTCACGATCCTATTTCTACTCTGTCCGGTGGTAACGCCCAGAAAGCGATTTTGGCACGTGAACTATCTCGTCCCCTAACCGCATTAGTGGCATCCCAACCCACGCGTGGTTTGGATGTAGGTTCTATCGAATTCGTCTACAAACGAATCGTCGAAGAACGTGACAACGGCACCGCAGTCCTGGTTATTTCCACTGAATTAGATGAAGTCGATGCTTTAGCTGACCGCATTGCTGTGATGTATCGCGGACGCATTGTGGGAATCGTTCCTGCCGGCACTCCACGTGCCGTGCTGGGACTAATGATGGCGGGGGTACCTTTAGAAGAAGCCCAGGCTCAGGCAGCTACTAATTCGACTCAGTTGGAGGCTACTGATGAGTAACGAAACTAAGAATCTTCCCGTCGCGCAAAAGATCCTTAAGCGCATCTTTGGGATGAACACCCTCACCATCATTGGGGCGATCATTGCCTCACTGCTAATCGGCGCACTTATCGTCGTGATCTTCGATAAAGACGTACAAACCGCTGCCGCTTCATTTACAACCAACCCAAGCGCTTTTTTTGCCGAGGTTGGGAATTCTCTCCAAGGGTTCTTCAGTTCACTCTTTAGAGGTTCCATCTACGACTACAATGCGCGTAACTCAACTCGTGCGATTAAGCCACTATTTGAAACGCTGACCCGTGCGGTACCACTAATCATCGCCGGTTTAGCTATCACCGTTGCTTTCCGCGCAGGCCTGTTCAACATCGGTGTACAGGGCCAGCTATCGATGGGAGCTATCTTCGCCACCATCGCGGGAATACACCTAAACCTTCCCTACGGGATTCACCTACTAGTAGCAGTACTTGCCGCTATCGCTGGTGGTATGCTCTGGGGTGCTATTCCCGGTTTCTTAAAGGCAAAACTGGGAGCTAACGAAGTTATCGTCACCATTATGATGAACGCGGTAACCATTCAACTTTTGGCATTCCTCCTCAGACAAGAATTCCTAATCGGAGGTGGAACACAAGGTAAATCGCAAATGATTCAAGACACGGCTGCCTATCCACGCCTTTTAGGAGACGTGCTGCGCCTAGACTTCTCAATCATTGTGGCACTTCTTGCCGCAGCCTTTGTCTGGTGGCTATTAGAACGGTCTACCTTCGGATTCGAACTACGCGCAGTTGGGGCTAACCCAGATGCAGCCCGCACCGCGGGAATGTCAGTTCCCCGGGTAATCCTCTTAACCATGGCTATCTCAGGTGCGCTAGCAGGTCTAGCTGGAACCGCCCCAGTCCTGGGAACCGAACGCTTCTTAGCGAACTCATCCGCCGGATCATTCGGCTTCGACGCTATCACCGTGGCACTACTTGGTAAAGCTACCCCACTGGGAACAGTTTTAGCAGGTATCCTCTTTGGGGCACTTTCTGCCGGTTCTTCAACGATGCAAGCCGCCGCTGGTATTCCGGTAGATATCGTGCAAATTACTCAGGCGGTAATCGTACTGTTGATTGCTGCTTCTGAAGCTGTGCGCTACTACCAAGCAAAACGAAAAGTAGCTCAAGCAGCAACCGCTAATACCGTGAAAGGAGCAGAAAAGTGAGTGCAGAAACTATGCAAAACACAGTGGACGTGCGTAAGAAAATTGAATTACGCGACCCAATCACTGCTTCAGTGATGACGGTATTGACATTCCTCATCATGTTACGTTCCTCAGGAACTTCTAACATTACGTGGAGCGGCGCAACCAGCTGGTTTGATATTCCCGAAACACATCTGCCAGCCCGCCCATTTACCATCGCCATGTTCCTAATCGCAGCCGTATTAACTGCCTTCATCTGGATGAAAGCAGTAAACCGCAAGCCGATTAACGGATGGTTCCTGGTGGGAGTTTCCCTAGCTTTCGTACTGGGATTCCTGGCCTTTACAGTAGCTGGAAAAGCAGACGCACACCTACCTATGATTGCACTGCTCACCGGTGGTCTCACCTTCGCAATCCCCCTGGTATTTGGGTCTCTTTCTGGCGTAGTTTGCGAACGCTCAGGAATTATCAACATTGCAATTGAAGGGCAGCTACTCTTTGGAGCCTTCCTGGGCGCACTGGTAGCCACCCTCACTTCTAACGTATATGCAGGCTTATTTGGAGCAATGGTTGCGGGCATGCTAGTAGCCGTCCTCTTAGCACTGTTTACTATCAACTTCCGTACCGACCACATCATTGTGGGCGTGGTGCTGAATATGCTGGTACTGGGCTTAACCTCATTCCTGTTCTCAACTATTCTCACAGAGGATAACGGAGCTTTGAATAAGGTTAATATCCTACCAAAACTACCTATCCCAGTTTTAGCTGACATCCCAGTTTTCGGGCCAATCTTCTTCGATCACAATGTTTTGGTTTACCTGATGTTTATCGTAGTGATTGCCATGCAGTTCCTGGTCTTTAACTCCCGTTGGGGTTTGCGGATGCGCGCCTGTGGTGAACATCCAAAAGCAGCTGACACCGTGGGGATCAAAGTTAATCGCACCCGCTGGCAAAACGTTTTAATCGGCGGAGCTTTAGCTGGTTTAGGTGGCGCATTCTTCACCCTATCCCAAGGGTTGGCTTTCTCTAAAGATATGACTTCCGGAGCTGGCTTCATCGCCTTGGCAGCAATGATCCTGGGACGCTGGAACCCACGCGGTGCCTTCGCCGCAGCCTTGCTGTTTGGCTTTGCTACCAACCTGGGGATCACCATGCAGACCGTTAAAGCGGATCTACCGGCAGAATTCCTGCTGATGATCCCTTACGTCATCACCATTTTAGCGGTGGCTGGTTTCGTTGGAGCCGTGCGAGCCCCAGCAGCAGAAGGAAAGCCATATCCGGCTTAAACCGCTGTTAAGAGCATTTAGTTACCTGATAAACTAAATAGACATTAGTGTGAGGGCATGAAAATGCCCTCACACTAAATTAGAAACAGGCAATTCAGAAATTGAAAGGACTCCCATGGCGGTAGAAATCAATGAAGAAACCTGGAAAATACTGCACCAACATGCAGTGGATGCCATGCGAAAAGCATACGCCCCCTATTCAAACTATCCTGTCGGAGTAGCAGCTTTAGTTGATGACGGTCGTATTGTTACGGGCTGCAACGTAGAGAACGCTAGTTTCGGACTCACCCTATGCGCCGAATGTGGCATGGTCTCTGAACTAATAAAAACCGGGGGAGGGCAACTCAAAGCCTTTACCTGTGTCAACGCCCTCGAAGAAATCCTAATTCCGTGCGGACGCTGCCGCCAACTACTTTATGAACACGGCGGACCACAGTTGCAGCTAATGATGCCTGCTGGAATAAAACTAATGAGTGAGGTTCTTCCCGAAGCCTTTGGACCCGACTATTTAACCGAAATAGCAACCAAACTAAAAACTACTCCCAATATCTAAAACTAGATAGTAAAGAGAGAAAATGATGACTGAAAAATACGACGTAGTAGATATTATTCGCATAAAACGTGACGGAAATACTTTAAGCCAACCCGAAATAGACTGGGTAATCGACGCATACACGCGCGGAGTAGTTGGTGACGAACAGATGGCTGCCCTGGCCATGGCAATCTTTATCCGCGGAATGAACCCCACCGAAATCAGCCAATGGACACAGGCAATGATTAACTCCGGTGAAACCATGGATTTTTCCAGCCTGCCTCGCCCCACCGCAGACAAACACTCAACCGGGGGAGTAGGAGACAAAATTACCCTGCCCCTAGCCCCTTTAGTTGCAGTATTTGACGTAGCTGTCCCCCAACTATCCGGACGCGGACTGGGACATACCGGAGGTACTCTAGACAAACTAGAATCCATCCCCGGCTGGCAAGCTGAAATCTCTAATGAAAAAATCATGGAAATGTTAGGAACCGGCCCCGGAGCAGTAATCTGCGCGGCCGGCGCTGGCCTGGCTCCAGCCGATAAAAAACTCTACGCGCTTCGTGACATCACCTCAACCGTAGACTGTGTACCCCTGATTTCCTCATCGATCATGAGTAAGAAAATCGCGGAAGGAACCGGCTCCTTAGTACTTGACGTGAAAGTCGGCTCCGGCGCTTTCATGAAAGACCTCAGCAAAGCTCGGGAACTTGCCGAAGCCATGGTGAATATCGGAGCAGACCATAAACTACCCACAGTAGCCGTCCTTACAGATATGTCCACTCCACTGGGACTCACTGTTGGAAACGCCCTGGAAGTGCGCGAATCAGTGGAAGTTCTAGCCGGTGGCGGCCCCGCCGACGTAGTTGAATTAACTGTGACCCTGGCACGGGAAATGCTGGCTGCTTCAGGTAAAAAAGATGTAGACGTCGAAGCTGCCCTAAAAGACGGTCGAGCTATGGACCGGTGGAACCAGATGATCCGCGCCCAGGGCGGAGACCCAACTGCGCCGCTGCCAGTAGCAGAGCACACCCATCAAGTATTAGCCGAAGCAGACGGTTACTTAACTGAGTTGGATGCGCTTTCCGTGGGGGTAGCCTCTTGGCGCTTAGGGGCAGGACGTGCTTCTAAAGACGAAAAAGTCCAGGCAGAAGCGGGGATTGAACTACACGCGAAAATCGGTGACCCAGTGCGTAAAGGACAGCCACTAATGACTTTACATACGCAAACACCAGCTCGTTTTGAACGTGCCTTAGAATCCCTCGCAGGCGGATATGCGATTGGAACACAAGCTCCGCGCCCACGCGAATCAGTGGTATTAGATCGAATTGCCAATAACCTGTAAGCTGAAAACAAAACTCAATCTCAAGGAGAAATTGTGAATAAAAACGAAGTAGCTAAACTAATCGACCACACTATTTTGAAGCCAGAAACCACTGCAGCTGATGTGGAACGAATCATCACTGAAGCCGCTGAACTGGGTACCTTCTCAGTTTGCGTCAGCCCAAATCAGCTTCCCGTTCAAGTGCCGGAACACGTTGCGGTAGCAACTGTTTGCGGGTTCCCCTCCGGCGCCCACCACAAGGAAGTTAAAGCTGCTGAAGCCGCTCAATCAGTTGCTTTGGGAGCTGACGAAGTGGATATGGTCGTAAACCTGAAACTGGTTAAAGAAGGCAAATGGGATGAAGTTGAAGCAGACATTAAGGCTGTGCGCGACGCTATCCCCGGTGCCCTGCTAAAGGTGATTATCGAATCAGCAGCCCTCACTGACGAAGAGATTGTTGCCTGCTGTGAAGCATCGGAACGAGCCGGAGCAGACTTTGTGAAAACTTCTACCGGTTTCCACCCTGCTGGAGGTGCTTCCGTACACGCAGTTGCACTTATGCGCGCCACTGTGCAAGACCGGTTGGGTGTGAAAGCCTCCGGGGGGATCCGCACCGCTGCTGATGCGCTGGCAATGATTGAAGCTGGCGCAAACCGGTTAGGTTTATCTGCTTCCGCAGCTATCTTAGCGGAAATGAATTAAGCAGAGATTCTCGAGGGCGGTCTGTCGAATGAAGATTTGGCAGACCGCCCTTTAGAATGAGACTGAGGAGGACAGATGATAGTAGTCGGTGGAATGATTGGCGCAGGAAAAACTACTATTTCCACGCTTTTAGCAAAGGAACTGGGATACGACGTAATCTGCGAAAAAGTAGATGAATCTATAGTGCTACCACTGTTTTACACTTCTACAGAAGAAGAACGAATCAAACACCGCTACCCATTTTTACTCCAACTAGAGTTCTTAAACGCAAGGTTTTCTTCCATTAAAGAGGGGCTACGTAACCACGGGCGCCGCACTGTAATGGACCGTAGTATCTATGAAGACTGGTATTTTGCACACGTAAACCACCAGCTGGGTGGAATCAGTGATCTGGAAATGAAAATCTATTCAGACCTGCTAAACAACATGATGCAAGAAATCGCAGAAATCCCCTCAAAAGCCCCGGATTTATTCATTTACCTACATGCAGATTTTGAGATTATTTTAGAAAGAATCGCGCAACGGGGTAGAGAATTTGAACAGGGAAAAGAACTCACTGCCTATTACCGGCGTCTGTGGGAAGGCTATGACGACTGGGTAATCAACTGCTACGACGAATCGGAAGTATTAGAAATAAACATCGGTGAAGTTGATTTATTAAATGACTTAACTGCGCGGAAAGAAATTCTCACTAAAATCCGCAGTTACCTTAAAGCCTAAACAGGTAACAAAAACGGTAGACACTGGAGACAGATAATAAAGTGGGTGGTGGGTAGCTTTTACTACCCACCACCCACTTAGTAGTCTACTCAGATCCCTAAAGCGGCTGCCATATCAGCTTTCATTAGTTCTAAACGAGCTGCCGCAGCTGCGCGAACTTCACTCATATCGGCGCCCTCGGAAACAGGAATGACTGTCTCTAAGTAGCATTTCAACTTCGGTTCAGTACCAGAAGGACGAGCAATCACTCGGTCACCCGCCGCCGTGCGGAAAACCAACCCATCGGTAGGTGGCAACTCAGCCGACCCCTCAGCCAAATCAACTACGGAAGCCAAAGGTTCCCCAGCTAAGCTAGTTAAACTACCGGAGCGAAGATTTGCCATTCCCTGCTGAATCAACCCAAGATCTGCTACCCGAATCGAAAGTGGGGCAGTAGCGTATAAGCCGTGGCGACGAGCCAAATCATCTAAAGCAGCCTGTAGTGAAGAACCCGCTGCTTTTCGCTGCGCAGCTAAAGCAGCTAGGCGCAGGCAGGCAGAAATGCCATCTTTGTCGCGAACTGACTGCGGATCAACGCAGTAACCCAAAGCCTCTTCATAACCAAAAACTAAACCATCAACGCGGGAAATCCACTTAAAACCAGTTAAAGTAGCGCGGTAAGAAACCCCGTGGTGAGCAGCAATCTGCTCTAACAGTTGGGAAGAAACGATAGAGTTAGCTAAAACAGCTGACTTATCACCCGCATACAAAGCGGCAGTTTGTTCACCCAGTAAGGAACCAACTTCATCGCCGGTGAGCTGGCGCCAGCCGGTTGCAGAATTTGGATCTTTAATCGCAGCTGAACAACGGTCAGCGTCAGGATCGTTAGCTAGAATAATGTCCGCATCAACTTTAGAAGCAAGGGCGTAGGAAAGATCTAAAGCCCCTGGTTCTTCAGGGTTAGGGAAAGCCACAGTTGGGAAATCAGGGTCGGGATCATGCTGTTCAGTCACCACGTGTACCTCATTAAACCCAGCTAGGTTTAAGGCGCGGACGCAAGTTTCCCCGCCCACTCCGTGCATGGAAGTTAGTACAATCCGCAGATCTTTTGGCTCATCAGAAACTAAAGAAGTAACCCGCTGGAGGTAAGCATCAACAATTTCATCACCTAAAACAGTCCAACCTGATTCGGCGCGAGCCACTGCAGAAGCAGAAGTAACTGCCTTAATCTCAGCGAAAATTTCCTTATCTGCGGGAGAGACAATCTGCGCGCCCTGACCGGCATCAGTAACTGCCCGTCCCCCTAAATAAACTTTATAACCATTGTCCCGTGGAGGGTTGTGCGAGGCCGTCACCACAACCGCAGCGTCAGCTTCCAAATGACGTAGCGCAAAAGCTGTTACAGGGGTAGGAAGCTCACGGTTAAACAAGGAAGCGCGGCCACCGGCAGCTACCGCGATTGCGGCAGTGTCCAAAGCAAACTGCTTCGACCCATAACGTGCGTCGTGGCCCACAACTAAATGGAAATCAGCCCCAACTGTCTTTTTCAGGTAAGCAACTAAACCAGCGGCAGCGCGAATCACTACGGCGCGGTTCATCCGATTTGGGCCGGCACCTAACTCGCCGCGCAACCCGGCAGTGCCAAAAGTAAGCATTCCACTAAAACGATTTTCTAAATCAGCTGCAGCAGCTTCATCGCCGGTTTTAGCAGCAGCTAACAGCTTAGTTAGCTCAGCTTGAGTGACGGCATCAGGATCGTCTTTAATCCACTCTTCAACTAGTTGGTAATCTACCATTACATTTTCCTTCCAAAACAAGTAAAGGACCTTCCCATAAAGGAAAGTCCTTCACGAAACTATAGTTTAATAACAATTTCTGCCAACAGTTTAGAAATCCGGGGTGCCGCGTTTTGTCCGGCTTCAAGTACTTCCTCGTGTGACAGTGCGGTAGCAGAAATACCCGCAGCTAAATTCGTCATTAAAGAAATCCCTAAAATTTCCATACCCGCTTCTCGCGCCGCAATCGCCTCTAGCGTAGTGGACATTCCCACAAGGTCTGCGCCCAGAATCTTCGCCATTTTAACTTCTGCGGGAGTCTCATAGTGAGGGCCCCGGAACTGCGCGTAAACGCCCTCCGGCAAAGTGGGATCAACTGAGCGAGCTAAGTCCCGTAAACGAGCAGAATATAGGTCGGTTAAATCAACGAAAGTAGCCCCTTCTAAAGGAGAAGCTGCAGTTAGGTTAATGTGATCGCTAATCAGCACTGGTTGTCCCGGTGCCCACAGCGGATTCAACCCGCCACAACCGTTCGTAAGGACAACAGTTTTTACTCCGCAAGCAGCAGCGGTACGCATTCCATGAGCGACTGCGCGAACGCCCTTGCCCTCATAGAAGTGAGTGCGAGATCCCAACACCAGCGCAACTTTTTCATTGGGAAGTTTAATCGAACGAATCGTAGCCCCATGTCCGGCAACTGCCGGAGCGTGGAACCCAGGGATTTCCCCGGCGGGAATCTCAGAGACGACTTCACCGATTAGCTCAGCTGCGCCGCCCCATCCGGAACCCAACACTAAAGCAATGTCGTGGCGTTCAATCCCCGAACGCTCCCGAATCACAGCAGCCGCTTCAGCTGCTAAAACAAAAGGATCTAAATCTAACTTCTGGTCTTGGTTCATAGGTAAATATTCTACTCTCTTTATACGCCAATAATGATCATTTTGGCTTTGCAAATGTTACAAAAGTAAGGCTTAGCGTCGCACCGCCACCAGTAAACCGTCCCCAACGGGGAGGATTGAAGTCATAAAAGAATCTGATTCAGCAAGTTCTTTACCCAGCTGACGCATCAACACGGTTTCAGTTTCGCGGCGAGCCGGATCAGCTACCGTATCATTCCAAAGTGCGTGCGCAATCGCCAGAATCCCACCCCGGCGGAGCATTCGGGTAGCTTCTTTCACATAGGCCTGATAGTAGGCAACATCAGCGTCGATGAAAACTAAATCGTAAGCGCGGGTAGCCATACGGGGAAGCACATCAAGTGCCAAACTGGTAATAATGCGAGTGCGCGGAGGGCGCATTCCTGCCGCCGCAAAAGCAGTTTTCGCAATCCGGTGATTCTCAATATCTTTATCAATAGTAGTTAAAACCGCGTCAGCACTCATCCCCGAAAGTAGCCACAACCCGGAAACTCCTGTGCCGGTGCCAATCTCTGCAACAGCTTTAGCCCCGCAAGAAGCAACTAACATTCTTAGGGTAGCTCCCACCCCAGGAGAGATAGCGCTAACAGCCAAATCGCGAGCATGTTGCCGGGCAGTTTCTAGAACCTCTCCTTCTGGGACAAAATCTTCACAGTAGGACCAGCTAAGGGTTTTATCATTGCTCATTAGTTAAGGTCTTTCATAGAGTTTTGAGATTTTCTTCCAGTTTATCCTCTTCCGCATTTAAATGTGTCAGGGGTGGCACGTACAATGTAAGTATGTCATTTCCAATTTCCGGCCCTGAGTTCCTGGTATTGCTACTGGTTTTAACCATCATCATCGGACCGTCCCGCTTACCCGATGTGGCGCGTTCAATTACCAAATGGATCAAAGCAGCCAGGATGCAGCTAGCTAAACTCAAAGCAGAGCTTAATGAAAACAGTGAACTGGGATTATCCGACATAGACCTATCTGCACTTGACCCACGCAAATACGATCCGCGGAGGTTAGTGAAAGAAGCAGTCCAAGAGGAAATGGATGAGTGGAAAGACCTCCTTTCTCCCTTTGGAACGACCAAAGCAAATAGTGAAAATGCTGATTCCAGTGGCGCTGAAACGATGCGTGACTCTATCATTGGAGTAGCTGAAGAAGCTGCCCACAAAGCAGTGGAAGAAGCCTCTGCGCAAGCCGTTGCGGAAGCTTTAGAAGCAGCCGGTATCGTAGCTCCTGCAGAAAAGGAAACTGAAGGGAAAGTCGGTAGAACATTAAGTTCTAAAGGACGAGGAAAGAAAAACGAAATGCCGAGGTACGGTGGAATCTACCGGATTCAGCCAGTAGTTCGACCAGCAGCAGGGCCCTCTCGGAGGGCGCTGAGTAAACGTCTTAAGCACAACAAACCCAAAGGAAGGAACTAAGTTATGGCTGATGAAAAAGACTTAGTGCGTCCCTTAAGCAAGGAACGTCTAAAGCAGCTATTTGATGATAACGGTTTCAAATATTATCAAGATAATGATGGAGATCTGGGAGGATTCTGGGATTTTAATACTTTCCATTTCATTCTGGTGGGTGAAAATCAAGAGCTACTCCATGTGATGAGCCGTTGGCGTCGAGTAGTCAGCATGAAAGACCTCGATATTATTCGACATACAATCAAGTCTTTTAACGCCGATAAAATCTTTCCAACCTGCTTCTACCGTATTTCTGACGAAGGTCTTATCACCGTACACACTCAGCTAACCTACGACTGGGAACACGGAGTAAGTGATTCTCAGCTAAAACTACAGTTACAGTGTGCCGTTTCTACCAGCCGTCAGTTCTTTGAAGAACTCGAAGCCGCTCTAGACGCGTGAGGAGAAAATAAAAATGGGTATATTTTCAAAACTATTTAGTTCCGAAGGTGAAGAACAAGAACCTCAAACAAACGCCGGGGATCGTTTCCAACCAGTTCCCCCCACTGTAGGCGGCGAACTTACTCCTCTAACCATTGAACGAATCGCTAAGTACATGGACGATGAGGAATTCAAATACGGATTGATTGACGCAAATCCTGAAGAGGGCACTCGCGCAAAAATCGAATCCGGCTGGGAAGGAATTCCTTTCCTCTTCAACCTAAATGGTGAAGAGGGCGAAATCCTAACAGTATTTTCACAAAGCCCCGTGAATATTCCTTTAGATCATGAAGATCTCTTAGATGCTTTTATAGAAAACTGGCATCGGGAACACTACTTTCCAAAAGTTTATACTCGCAAAGTAGAAGCAGATACCGCCCTGCGCGTCTGCTGCGAACATTCGATTGACTTTGAAGACGGCTGCACCGATAAGCAACTCGCCCTACAAATCCACTGCGGGATTGCCACTTCACTTGAAGCCATCAAAGGGGCCTACGAAGAACTTGGAATTTCCCTAGAAGAAGACGAAAACTAAAGTTAAAAATAACTAAAGTTTCAACAAACTAAACCTAAGTGGGGGGAGTATCGTAACGATACTCCCCCCACTTGTAGGTGAAAGCAAAACCGCTGTCACTTAGCCACTTAAGGCTACTTCGGGGTAACTCCCAGTTGGCGTCCTGCTAAACCACGGGAACGTTTCGCCAGCTCCGCAGCCAAAGCGTTAATTACCTTAGACGCATCAGAATCCTGTAAAGCAACGGGCAGACCGTTATCACCGCCCTCGCGCAATTGCATATCCAAAGGAACTTGAGCTAGCAGGGGAACTTTATAGCCAAGCTGCTCAGAAAGACGAGAAGCAACCAATTCGCCGCCACCTTCGCCGAATAAATGCAGTGAAGAACCATCCGGTTGGGGCAAATAAGACATATTCTCAACCACCCCAATCACCTGCTGACGAGTCTGTCCCGAAATCGAACCGGCCCGCTCAGCAACTTCTGCTGCCGCTAACTGCGGGGTAGTAACCACCAGAATCTCAGCAGAAGGAAGTAACTGCGGAATCGAAATCGCCACATCGCCAGTGCCCGGAGGAAGATCCAAAAGCAAGACGTCCAAATCTCCCCAAAAAACATCGGCTAAAAACTGTTGAATCGCCCGATGCAACATAGGGCCACGCCAAACCACAGCCTGCCCCTCAGGAACAAACATCCCGATCGACATAACTTTCACGCCGTGCGCTACCGGAGGAATAATCATCCCATCCAAAACAGTTGGCTCATGTTCTACCCCCATCATGCGAGGGATAGAGAAACCATAGATATCCGCATCAACTACGCCAACTTTCAAACCCTGCTTAGCTAAAGCACAAGCTAAGTTAGCTGTCATCGAGGACTTACCAACTCCGCCCTTACCAGAAGTCACCGCAATCACCCGAGTTAAAGAACCCGGCTTAGCAAAAGGAATTTCTTTTTCGGCCACCCCGCCATTTAACTTTTCACGCAGAGCTTTCTTCTGCTCATCATTCATCGCCCCCATAATGATAGAAACTTGTTCCACTCCATCGACTTGAAGCAGAGCCTGTTCCACCGCGGATTTGATATGATTTTTGAGCGGACAGCCAGCAGTGGTTAAAAGAATTTCAACCTCTACCGTAGTATTTTTAATTTCAACTTTCGCGACCATATTAAGGTCTGTAATCGGGCGATGTATCTCTGGATCTTCAACAGTAGCCAGAGCAGCCCAAACATTTTCTTCGGTGATGATACTCATACCTACTATCCTAGACCGTAATGCTAAGTTTGCGCTCGTTCACAGGTACTCTAGAAAGTAGAGTGTTGCTAATAACCTACGAAACTAAAGGAAGACACAGTGGCTAATCCACCGTCGCCGAGTAGTTCTCCCACGCACTTCACTGCTATCCCTAAACCAGTAGCAAATCCAGCGTCTGAAACTACCCAGATCGAGACAACTGCAGAAACTAAACCCGCCACAATCCGACCAATCCGCGGATTGGATGGTTTACGGGCTCTCGCGGCACTAGCAGTCTTGGCATACCACCTTTTCCCAGGATGGTCCGGAGGCGGATTCCTGGGCGTAGACGTATTCTTCGTACTCTCCGGTTTCCTCATCACCTCTTTGCTGCTTTCAGAGCAGACTCGACGCGGAAAAATTAGCTTAAAACGTTTTTGGGTGCGCCGCGTCAGGCGACTTTTCCCCGCAGCTTTCCTAATGGCTATCGTTACGATTATTGTCGCGGGAATAATCAACATGGATCTGCTGGCCAGAATCGTCCCCCAGTTCTTTGGCGTCGTCACCTTCTCATACAACTGGGTGGAAATCTACCAGGGAGCTTCCTACTTCGATAACGCCAACCCACACCTGTGGACAAACGTCTGGTCCCTGGCAGTAGAACAGCAGTTTTATCTCATCTGGCCCCTAATCACCATCTTGATTCTCAGGCTCAACCGCCGATACCAATGGGGAATTCCCTTCCTTTTAGCAGTTATCTCTGCCGGTCTGATGGCTTTTTATATTAACGGAGCCAGCGACTTCACCCGCGCCTACCAGGGAACTGATTCCCACGCCTTTGGCTTAATGCTCGGAGCATCCTTCGCTTTCATCGCCAAAACCCCGCTTTTAGATAAAGCCCCAGCCGTCCCTTCGCAACGCTGGGTCAGAGGCTCTTTGGCTTGGCTGGGACTGGTTATCATGGTGCTCAGCTTCTATTACATTCCAGACAACCAAGCCTGGGTATACCCACTGGGCACCCTAATTTCAGTATTTGCCACCCTCCTGGTAATCCAAGGTTTCCTCCCGGAAATCGACGGAGCAAGCGGCCCGGGACAACTTTTAGCCAACTTGCTATCAATCGCTCCATTACGCTGGCTGGGTGAACGCTCTTACGGAATCTACCTCTGGCACTGGCCGATTTGGGTGATTGCCGTAAACCAGTTCCCCCGTTTTAACGCGTACTTAGTTGGGGCAGCAGTGCTTTTCCTTTCTATCCTCGTCGCTGCTTTGTCATATACGTGGGTGGAAGAACCAATGCGCCGCCAAGGAATCGCAGCGACCATTCGTAGCTGGCTAGGCGATCCAGCAGCCCTGATAACTCCAAATAATCAGACGCTAGCTGACAACCGCCCCTTTAGCTTAGGTAAAGCTCTGGCACCGGCCCTGGTAATGATTGTGGTGGCCGGAGCTGTGATTGGTTTCTTACTATCTGCTCCAGATAAAACCTCCGCACAAAAAGTTGTTGAAGCCGGTCAGCAAAATAAGCAAAGTTCAAAACCATTCACGCTTTTAAGACCTGATGCTAAACCACCGCTTTATATCCCTCTGCCGCAGTGGCAAGCCCTTGAACCAATCGAAATCATCGGGGAAAATATCTACGTTTTAGGTGATTCCGTAACAGTGGCTTCCACCCCCGCCCTTGAAGCCGGTTTCCCAGGGATCATTGTCGATGCGGCAGTTTCACGGCATATGTATCAAGCATCTGAAATTCTGTACCAAACCCAGGCACAGGGGCGCTTAAAACCATACGTTGTAGTTGCTTTAGCAACTAACTCTGAAGCAACTGAAGAACAGTTAGAAACTATCTTGCAACAGATCGGCAGAGAAAGACGGTTGATTTTAGTTAATGGCTTCGGGCCGGATCGGATCAGCTGGATCGCAAATTCAAATCGGGCGATTGAAGATTTCGCAGCTAAAAATCCCAGTCGCGTGCGCGTAGCCGATTGGGCACAAGCCATCAGTGAACACACTGACTATTTAGCAACAGATTTCATTCACCCCAGCCCAGCCGGGGGAGAGATCTTCACAAAGGTTGTGCGTGAAGCAATGGAGTCATTTAATAAGTAGCGCGCAGCTGCTTTAACGATGGTTACTTTCAGTTTCTTCGTCGGTCGCTTCCTTAGCAGCTTGCAGCTCTTCCATTAAAGAACGCAATTCAGTTCTAAGTTCGGAGCGCACAAAGTCACGGGTAGCTACTTCAGAAAGGGATAAACGCAAGCTGGCAATTTCTCTGAGCAAATATTCAGTATCGGAAAGATTACGCTCAGCCCGTTTGCGGTCTTGCTCGGCAGTCACACGGTCACGGTCATCTTGCCGGTTTTGCGCTAATAGGATCAGAGGCGCCGCATAAGAAGCTTGTAAAGAGAGCATTAGGGTCAGCACTGTAAACCCTAACTCTGCTTTGTCGAACTGCATTGAGGCAGGCGCATACGTATTCCAAAGCAGCCAAAAAGCCACAAAGAGGGAAAGGTAAATCAGAAATTGGGGGGTGCCGGAAAAACGAGCAATCTTCTCAGCGACAATCCCCACGGCTTCAGATTCTAAATTAATCCGCGGAATCCACTTGCGTCGATGTTCTTTCGGAGTATCAATCCGCTCGCGGTTCTTCGGAGCCTCTGTACGCTCAGACATCGTAGCGTTCCTCCATTTCCGCGTCAGTTACTTCGTCAGCTTGATCGCGCCAGTCATCAGGCAGCAGGTGGTCCAAAACGTCGTCCACAGAAACTGCTCCCAAAAGGCAAGAATCCTCATTAATTACCGGCAGGGCAGTTAAGTTATAGGTTGCCAGTAAACGGGTTACTGTGGCGATAGACATTTCTGGGGTTACTTCTTCAACGTCAGTATCCACGATTGACCCAAGTAGCGTTTGGGGTGGTTCTCGCAAAGCACGTTGGGTGTGGACAACCCCAATAAGTCGCCCTGTGGGCGTCTGGTGCGGAGGGCGGACAATGAAAGTCATTGCTGCCAGGGCCGGGGGAATGTCTTCTCTACGTACTGAAGCTAAGAGTTGGGCAACTGTATCATCAGGGCCGAGGATAACTGGTTCAGTAGTCATCAACCCACCGGCAGAGTAGTCTTCGTAACTCATCAGGCGACGCACGTCAGCTGCTTCGTCTTTTTCCATTAGGCTAAGCAGCTGGTCGGCGGTTTCTGGTTGCATTTCACCGATTAGGTCAGCTGCGTCATCTGGCTGCATAAGTTCTAGAATGTCGGCAGCGCGATTACTATCTAAGGATTCAAGGATAGAGACAGAGTGGGTTTCACCGAGTTCTTCCAATACGTCTGCTAAACGTTCATCAGCTAACTGGCGGGCTACTTCTAACCGGCGGTCATCGGTTAGGTTGTGTAGGTAATCTGCTAAGTCTGCCGGTTTCATTTCTTCGGTGTTAGCAATTAGGGAAGTAGCATCTTGGGTGCCTAATTGTACGGAGATATTGGAAACGTCAGAGATTTTTACTTTAAGTGTTTCCCCGGCGCGTCTGAACCCCAGAGCATTCCGGCGTTCTCTTTCTACAAATAGTCCGCTGACTTTCCATTCATTGGAGTTCATTTTTTCTATTTCAACGTCGCGGATATAGACGTTTCCACTGCCGTCGCGCATAGTTACCAAACGGTCTAACAGTTGGGTTACTAAGAGAGTTTCTACCGCTCTTTGTTTGAAGCGCCGCATATTTAGCACGCCGGTGGTAATAATTGCCCCGACTTTAACAGAGGTGATCCGTGAAAATGGTACGAAAATTAGGTGGCGGGAACTAACTTCAACCACTAACCCAACTACTTGTGGTCGCCCGCTGGTTCCGATAATTGCTACTACGTCGTAGGCTCGGCCGACGCGGTCGCCCACCGGGTCGAATACGTCGGTACCGGCAATACGCCCAACGAAAGCGCGGGTTGGGCTGGTTGCAGAAGTTTTCTTTCCATTCATCACTATTTAAGAGTAACGCTTTGGGAGGAAATTTTAACAGCCAAAAATAATATTTTTATGCTGATAGCATGAAACCTATTAGTTAAGTGGGCAAAATAGAGGTTTTTCTGAAAGCATAGGAATATGAATTGGGATATTGACACTTTCGCAAAACAAAGCACCAATAGCTTAGAAGTTGTGGGCACAGAAGTTGCGGTGTTTCGCTCAGCTAAACAAGCGCAGCTGGCGATTCGTAAAGCATCAGAGGCAGGTGCTGACTTGCGGGGGCTAAGAGTAATTGGCTCAGACTTGCAATCGGTACTTTTCATTGAAGGAAAGGTAACCACTTTTAAGCATTTGCTTTCAGGGATGATGTCTGGACTTTGGATTAGTCTCTTTTTTGCTTTTGGTTACACGCTTTTATCGACGCAAGTCAATACGTTAGTGATTAGTCTTATTTTGGCTGCGGGGCTTTTCGGCGGTTTAACTCGCGGTGCGATTGGAATCGTCACGGGAAGAGCAGCCCACCAGTTTATTACCCAAAAAGGTCTGGTAGCTGCGCGGTATGCCATCACAGCAGAGCGGAATATAGACTACTTTAAACAGGTTTTCACTTCTGTACCTGGTAATCTGCTACGTCCAGAAACGATTAGTCAAGGAAGTTCCTTTGCAACTAATCAGATGGGGGCTCCCACTGTTCAAGGCAGAGAGCCAAGCCCAGCAGATTCAGAGAATGAGGTGGCGAAAGAAACTTCCGTTAAACCAACGCCAGTGCATTTGGCTCCGCCTCAGTACGGGGTGCGGCTTCCAGCGTCTGAGGAACTTCCTCAAGCTGAATCGGGGCAGACCAACCCGCCCTCGCCCACTGATGAAGCACACTAAGCCGGTGACGAAACGAAATAAGCTCGCGAAGAATTAAAGTAGCCGGCCAGGAAGCGAACTATGTGGGAGCTAAAGCGCTAACTTAAAAATAATGCGTTATCAACCAAAAGTCAGGCTGATAACGCATTATTTTTATAATTCTTGTCTAGCTGTTTTGCACCCGGGCCATCCAAGTTTCCACGTCGGCGATGGTACGGGGAATATCTTCTGAAATGCGGGTTACAGAGCCATCGGCATTGACGATAATGTCATCTTCAATACGAACTCCGATCCCGCGGAATTCTTCTGGAACTGCCAGGTCATCGGCGCGGAAATATAGGCCGGGTTCAATGGTGAAACACATTCCTGGTTCTAAAACGGCATCAAGATACATTTCCCGGCGTGCCTGCGCACAGTCATGCACGTCCAACCCTAAATGGTGGCTGGTTCCGTGTGGCATCCAACGACGGTGCTGCTGTCCGGTAGGTTGCAAAGATTCTTCTTTAGAAACGGGCAAAATACCCCATTTTTCCAGGTTCGTTGCAATCACTTCCATGGCGGCTTCATGCACTTCGCGGAACCGGCAGCCAGGACGATTAGCGGCAACGAGGGCGGCTTCACAAGCGTCCAATACAGCCTGATAGATTTTTGCCTGCACCTCAGTGAACTTCCCATTCACAGGCAGCGTTCGGGTAATGTCCGCGGTGTAAAGGGAATCAACTTCTACACCGGCATCAACCAAAATTAAATCACCGGCATTAACTGGACCATTGTTGTTAATCCAGTGCAGAGTATTAGCGTGATTCCCAGAAGCAGCGATAGTGTCATAACCTAAGCCGTTGCCTTCTTCACGGGCGCGAGCGCCAAAAGCGCCCTCAACAACTCGTTCACCGCGCCAGTGGTTAATGGCCCGCGGAAGCTCTTTAATGATTTGGTCGAAACCAGCGTGAGTGGCTTTAACTGCCAGTTCCATTTGTTTCACTTCAAAAGCGTCTTTACAAAGGCGAATTTCTGAAAAATGCTCCAACAGAGCATCATCTTCAGCTACTGGACGGCTGATTTTGGCGTCCTCGCGAATCTGATCGACAAGGGAAGTGATGGCAGGATCGGCCTCGCGAATCACCCGCAGCGGAGTGTTATCTGCAGCAAGACGAGCCGGCAAAGTATCAATGTGAGCGCATTTAAGGCCCGTAAATACTTCCATTTCTGCCAAAGAAAGACGCGCCCCCACCCAGAACTCGCCGTAACGAGCATCTGCGTAAAACTCTTCAGAATCGCGCGGAGCCCGCGGTTTGAAGAAGAAAACTGCCTCATGTGAGCCATCTGCTAAAGGATCAAAAACTAAAACTGCGTCCGGTTCCAGTTCAGCTCCTAAACCAGTGAGGTGAGCAAAAGCAGAATGAGCTCTGAAACGATAGTCGCAGTCATTGTTACGCACTTTCAGCGGGCCAGCTGGAACTACCAGGCGTTCTCCGGCAAACGGTTTAACTGCCTGCAAATGCCGCGCCGGAAGATAATCCGCCACCTCTTGCCGAGCGGGGCCAGCGGGACGCTCCCCCCAGTTAGTGCCGATAAAACTCTTAAAAGCACTTGAATCGGGGCGATGAGAACGATTTGTTCCCCGATTTTCTAAAGCTTGGTCTTTTTCAATATTCTTATCTGTCATAGTTATATTGTGCTATTTTTTAACGCAAAAGCACATTCGAAGCCACAAGGTGAACAGAAAATGCTAAAAATTGATCTGCATACTCACTCGAATCATTCTGACGGGACTGATACACCCACAGAATTAATGCACCAAGCTCAAAAAGCTGGTTTAGATATTATTGCCCTCACCGATCATGACGTGACTAGCGGTTGGGAAGAAGCTGCGCAGGCAGTTCCCCTCACTCAGGTTGGATTAGTCCGCGGAACAGAGATTTCTTGCGCGTGGCATGGGATAACTGTCCACCTGCTAAGTTACTTGCAAAATCCTGAAAATGTGGCGCTAAAACAAGCCCACGAACATACCATTAGATCTCGGCAAGGCAGAGCCAAAGAGATGGTTACTCGGCTGGGAGAAGATTACCCGCTTACCTGGGAAGATGTTTTACAGCAAGCACCGAAAACGAAGCTGGATGGTCCGATTGGGCGCCCTCATATTGCGGACGCTTTGGTTGCAAAAGGGTGTTTTCCTACTCGCTCTGACTGTTTTGAAACTGTGCTACACCCGCGCAGCCGCTATTATGTGAAGCACTGGTCGCTGGATCCGATTGAAGCAGTGGAATTGGTCAGAGCAGCCGGAGGGGTTCCGGTGATTGCGCACCCACGGGCCAGAATGCGGCAAAAACTACTGCCCACTAAAGTAATTTTGGAAATGGCAAAACATGGGTTAGCAGGTCTGGAAGTCCACCACCGAGATAACTCTCACGCAGATCGGGAGTTCTTAATCGAGATAGCAGATGCGTATCAACTACTGATTACCGGATCTTCCGATTACCATGGAACAGGGAAATCTAATCGGTTAGGGGAAAATTTAACCAAACCGTCCGTTTTTGAAGAAATCGCCCAACAGGGTGAGTTAGAGGTACTGCTTCCATGAGTGCGTGGTTTGACATCGCAACATTCTTATCATTATTTACGATCCTGTTTGTGATTATGGATCCGCCGGGAAATATCCCAGTATTCTTAGCATTAACAAATAAAGCCGGGGCGGAAGCTCAGAAGAAAGCTGCTTTACACGCCACCTTGACTTCGTTTTTTGTGATTGTTTCTTTCGCGATCTTTGGACACTACATTTTGGGGCTGCTGCAAATTTCAGTTGAGGCTCTTCGCCTCTCTGGCGGTGTTTTGCTGTTCTTAGTGGCAATGGAACTTTTAACTGGCAAAGACCAGCAGGAACCTGATGCTACTGGTGATTATTCAGTGAACGTTGCTTTAGTGCCTTTGGGAACTCCTCTTTTGGCGGGGCCTGGCACTATTGTTGCTGTGATGGTGGCTGTTTCTAACGCTTCAGGGAACTTTGCTGCTACCAGTGCCGTGGCTTTGGCAGTAATTGTGATGCATATTGTTTTGTGGATTTCGCTTTATTTCGCGGTGGGATTATCTGGAATTCTTGGCGAGGGCGGAACCCTTCTGCTCACCCGGATTGCCGGGTTGCTTTTGGCAGCTATCGCCACCCAGATGATTGCATCTTCAATCTTCGACTTTATCGCAGCTAATAAGCACGTGATAATGGGTTAAGCTAACTTGAATATTGGGGGTCTGCACACTGAGTGCAGACCCCCAATAGTTTTCACGGCAAGTAACCTATGCAAGAAACCCCTGTAAGTAACCTGTGTAAGGAACCTGTTTAAGGAACCTGCTTAAGAAAGCTGTGTAAGGAACCTGTTTAAGGAACCTGTGTATGGAATAGTTAAGTCTGGGTTTAATGCAGTGCCTTTAAAAGTTACTGTTCGTCACGAGTCCGGCGGACTCTGCGACGAGGGCGCTTTGTATTTGCGTTAGTTTCTGCTGAACGTCCAGAACGGGCAGAACCTGATCGGGCGGAACTAGACCGGCCGGAACCGGACCGTCCAGAACCAGATCGGCCAGAACCGGAACGTCCAGAACCAGATCGTCCCGCAGCTCGGTTGGAACCAGATCGGCCCGCTGACCGGCGTCCCTTCCCAGATACGTCCTCGTAAACCTCAGCATCTAAACCTGCCCGAGTGCGGCGTGCCCGTGGCAAACGTCCGGTAACCTCTTGCGGAATATCCAAGTCAGAATAAAGATGCGCAGAAGTATGGTAGGTCTCCAACGGCTGCGGAACACCCAAATTAAGAGCCTTAGAAATCAGCCCCCAACGCGGCACATCATCCCAATCAACAAAGGTAACTGCAGTACCAGAAGCCCCAGCACGCCCCGTGCGCCCAATCCGATGCAAATAAATCTTTTCATCTTCTGGACACTGGTAGTTAATCACATGAGTCACGTCATCAACATCAATCCCACGAGCCGCAATATCCGTTGCCACCAAAACATCGACCTTACCACTGCGGAAAGCTCGCATGGCCTGCTCACGCGCGCCCTGCCCCAAATCACCATGTAAAGAAGCCACGGCAAAACCACGTGCCGTCAAATCCTCAGCCAAATTAGAAGTAGTCCGCTTAGTGCGCGTGAAAATAACTGCCAAACCGCGCTCGCGGGCTTGTAAAATACGAGCCACTACTTCAATCTTATTAAGCGCATGGCAACGATAAATCACCTGCTTAACAGTTTTCACAGTTGCGGAAGAATCATCAGCTTCTTGAGCGCGAATATGCGTAGGTTGCTTCATATAACGCCGCGCTAAAGCAACTACTTCACCCGGCATAGTGGCAGAAAAAAGCATAGTCTGGCGAGTTTGAGGAACCCGAGAAAGCAAAACCTCAACATCGGGTAAGAAACCCAGATCCAGCATTTCATCAGCTTCATCTAAAACAACTGCATTCACACCGTGCAACTGTAAGATCTTGCGCTTCAGCAGGTCGATTAAACGCCCCGGGGTGCCCACCACAACTTCAGCGCCTTTTTCTAAAGCGGAAATCTGTGGTTCAAAGGCAGCACCACCATAAATCTCTACAATCCGAGTTGAAAGCTGCTTAGCTGCCACTCGTAAATCAGCAGCTACCTGCTTACAAAGCTCTCTAGTTGGAACAATAATCAAAGCCTGCGGATGCCCCGGATAAGGGATCTCTGTAGCGTAAGCAGCCGTATCCGGACCGGCAACTTTCATTAGCACCGGCAGACCAAACCCAAGAGTTTTCCCAGTCCCGGTTTTGGCTTGTCCAATAATGTCTCGTCCAGCTAAAGCTACTGGCAAAGTTAAGGCTTGAATGGGGAAGGGGTGGGTAATACCCTGCTTAGTCAGGGCTTCACAAATTGCGTCACTCACCCCAAAATCTGCGAAAGTCTTAGCTTTCAGATCCGTGGTGGAAAGTTTTTCTTCAATATCTGGAGTCGCGTCATTTTGCGAAGTGGAGTACTCAACACCCGCTAAATTAACCACTGCGGCTGAATAATGTTTGGCTGAATCTGCCATTTCTTCTCTTTTCCTTTTGTCTATCAACCTAATTTTAGTTGATTTTCTGGAGTTTTCTAAAGTAAAACTCGAAAAGAAAGCGAGTCCATAGCAGATAGTGACAAAACTCTACCTTAAAAGCAGGGAAAATAGTTACCCGACAGTGAAACCAACCGGGCGTGGTTTTTCTTCAGTCACCAGCACATAACCCAGCGCAGCAGCCGGAATAATAACTACATTCCCGCTAGTTTCTTGCAGACGCACCGGAGTTTTCTCACTGAGTGCTGTCTCAACTAAAGAATGCAGTTCTTCTACATTTAAGTCTAAATCTAAACGCAATTCCCGAGTGCAACCTGCTACACCAATAGTTACCACCATGATTTCTCCTTAAACGTAAAATGAAATACAACTTCCCTTAAGTGTAGGTGATTTAAAAGAAAAGTTGTTAAGTAAAAAATAATGTCAGCTCTCTGTGTTTTACTAAAGACAGCTTAAAATAAGGTTAGTAACAGTCAAAAACCCAGATCAGGTAACCTGAGATGGCTAAAACATAAAGTTACAAGTCCAAACATTTCTAAACTGATTTCGAGGGATCACATGGAATACCGCTTAAACTTTCACGCAGGAAAGTTAGCACTGCCCGCCCTCGATAAATTGCAAACTGAAATTTGCGGAACTATCCTAGCCCCGGAAAATCTGTATCCTCTAAAACCGCACCATGCGCTACTTTACGGCCGCCCCGGATCCGGGCGCACTACCATCGCGATTTCGATTGCGCGGGAACTCTTTAACGCCACCGGAAAAGAAATTATTTTCCTAGTCCCTGACCGGCTCAGAGCTGACCGGCTGCAAAGCACAGTTGAAGCCGCCTTGCCTACCTTGGTGCGCCCTGTCAGAACCCCCACTGCGTTAGCGTACCGGTATCTAAATAGCTGGTACGTAGAACGCGTGGAACCACTAATGCCACCCCAGCTTTTAACCGGCGCTAGAGAAGATAAAGAACTGGCTGAACTGATAGAAAAAACGCCGTTAGCCTGGCCAGCAGAAATTCCGCAAGCACTGCGTGAATCCAGTATTTTTAGAATGGAGATTAGAAATCTATTCGAACGAGCCAGAGAAATGGGAGTGTCAGGGAAAGAATTAATTTCCCTAGGGCGCCGCTATCAAGTCCCCATTTGGGAAAGCAGCGGAGAGCTATTAACGCACTGGGAAAAACTTCCATTTAACACACCCACCGCGGCAGAACCAGCCTACCTATCGGCGGCACGGCTACAAGAAGAAGCCGCAAAAATAGTGAAAGACTGGGAAGAAACAAAAGAAAAAGCCAAAGTAGAGGCGCTCTTCACGCCACCTTACGCTGTGATTGTCGATGATTTACAAGATTGCACCCTGGCTACCTTACGGTTCCTCCAAGCTCTAGCCGCTAAAGGAACGCGGATAATTGCGACGGCTAACCCAGATATTGCGGTAGCTACCTACCGCGGGGGAGAACCGCACTTAGATGGTCGTCTAAAAGAAGCACTGCAACCGCAGGTATTCCATTTGGGACCCGCTTACCGAGGAAATCAACGTAATACGCAACTAGTTGATTTACTGGCAGAAAAACTCACTGTCTCTGGAGGGGTAGAACGTAGAAAATACGGGGCAATAGATCCAAATGAAGATTATAGTCGCCTAAAAACCGCGGCGTTTAGCTCTACACATCAAGAAAATGCCGCCATCATTAAAACTATTAACCACCACTATTTAAGGCACGAAACTCCGCTAACAGATATTGCGGTGATTGTACGAAACTCAGCTGACGTTGAACGCATCCGACAAGCACTGGTCAGAGCCGGATTAGCAGTTTCTGTGAACTCGCGGGCAATTGCCTATGCGCAAGAACCCCTCACGGCGATGCTACTACGTTTACTAAGTAGCGAAAACACCGCAGAAAAAACTATAGAAACTCCAACTGGAGAAGAACTGCAAGTAGACCAGGAACTGCAACTGATTGAAGAGCTGGTTCGCTCTCCGCTGGTGCAGTTCGACCCTCTAAAGCTCCAACGAGTAACTGACCTGGTGGGACAGTTAGCGCAAAGGGAATTGAACCTAAAGGAATTATTCGCTTTAATCACTGAGCTAACTAGCACTAATTCTCCGGTAACTAGCACTAACTCTGCGGTAACCAGCACTAACTCTGCGCTCGCGGCAACTAACTCTGCGCTCACTGCAATTAACTCGCCGGATAAGTCAATCGAGTTTAAACGCGTTAAAGAAGCCCTCTTAGATTCTGATTATGAACAAATCCGCAACCTAGTAGCCAAAGTAAATACCCTAGTTGCCTTAGGACGCAGTCTACGCGACGCGGAACCAACTATTGCCGTGTGGAAACTTTGGGAAGCAACTGAGCTGGAAGAAAAACTGGCAAAAATTGCGCTTTCAAACTCTCCGGAAGCAACTACCGCTGATGACAGATTAGACGCGGTAATCTCACTTTCGCGCACAGCCGATGTATGGCAACAACGAAATATTGGACAAAGTGCCCAAAGATTCGCAGACGAGTTTTTGTCGCAAAAACTACCTTCAGATAACCTCGCTGCCATTGCGCAAAGACCAGCTGGGGTGGAAATTCTTACGGTAATGCAAGCTGCAGGTAAACAGTGGCCGGTGGTAATCGTTGCCGGAGTGCAGGCAGACAAATGGCCCAATCTTGCCATACGTAATCGGCTTACCCGTGCCGGAGAAGTCACCTACCGAGTCAATCATCCTGAACTTACCGCTTTAAAACCAGCTGAACTTAACTGGCAGTTAAGAATCCAATCACGCATAGATGAACTACGCACTTTCATCTGCGCTATCTCGAGGACGCAAAAAGACCTTTACGTGTATGCCGTCAGCAATGAAGATGAAGTACCCTCAGTATTTTATGAAATGGTGACAGACTTTATTAACGAAGCAAAACCGGAAAAAACTCCCCTGCCACCCACCTCAGTAGCTGACATTCCAGAAGCAGATCTGCGCTCTTTAGTCGCAAAACTACGGAGACTATCTGCAACCCTGCCCCTTAAAACCGAAAACGACAGTGAAGAACACACTCAGCTAACCCTAGTGGCAGAACGCCTTTTAGCCTTTTTAGCCCAGCAGGGAATCCGGGTAGCTAACCCACTGAACTGGACGGGAATCGAATTGGAAAAAATCGAAAATCAGCAGATTTTTCCAACAGGTAAACCTGTCCTATCGCCCTCCGCAATTGAAAGCCTGCTGAAATGCCCAGCGCAATGGTTCCTATCTAGGCACGGTGGGACAAGTAAAACTAAAGGAGCTGCCAGTTTAGGAAACCTGGTCCACGCCATCGCAGAAAAATACCCGCAGGGCAGTGCCGAAGAACTCTTAACTGAGTTAGAAAATATCTGGGATGACGCAGAATACAACCGCGGGACAGAACTGGGCAGACGCGCTTTTGAAGACACAAAGGAAAAAATAGTTAAACTAGCCGGATATTTTGACACACTGGGATCAGTCAAAGTAGAAGTTGAAAAACCAGTGAAAGTTGATGTTGGCCCAGCCATAATCGTTGGTTTCATTGACCGTTTAGAACACTTACCTGACGGAGTAATCATTTCAGATATTAAAACCGGTCTGGTACCTTCGGCTAGACAAATGGATAAACATAAGCAGTTAGCTTTCTACCAGTATGCGCTAATGAAAAGCGGAGCAAATGTTATCGGCGCACGCCTGATCGCCCTGAAAGAAAAACAACCAAATAGATACGTGCAAACTAGGATCATGGGGGAAACGGACGCCGCAACGGAACTTTTAGAAAATACCGAAGCTGATTTAGCAGAAGCTGTGAAGCGTGCTAAAGGCCCCTTCTATGAACCGATTGCCGGCCCCCACTGTGACTACTGCGAAGTAAAAGCTTCCTGCCCCCTGCTGGATGAAGGATTGAGGACAATCGAATGAGCCCAGAAAAAACCCCAGCAATAACCGCGAAACTACTGGCAGAATCTAGCGAACCACGCGGCACTAAAATCAATTACCCTACAGCAGAACAAACCCAAGTAATTGAAGGAAAACCCGTACCAACTCTGGTTATAGCCGGAGCTGGCTCAGGGAAAACAGAAACGATGTCCCAAAGAGTCCTCTATTTGATTACCAAATATGGGATTAAACCCGAAAGAATCCTGGGACTTACCTTTACCCGCAAAGCTGCCGGAGAATTTTCCTCACGCTTACGTAAACGAATCGGCTTTTTAGGTCAAAGTGGGCTATTAGCAGAAGCAGCTAACGACCCTTGGTTTGCAGCTTCAGTAAATGTCTCCACCTACGACTCATTCGCAGGAAATATAGTAAAAGAATACGGGGTACTTTTAGGGCTTGACCCCAATATCAGACTGATTACCGCGGCAGCTAGCTGGCAACTGATTGATAATATCCTCATCACATATCAAAAAAAGCTACCCAAAAACCAAGTTGAAGAAATCCGTAAAGCAACTTTAGCTTTAGCGAATGAACTTACCAGCCACGGAGTTACAACTAAAGAGCTTCAAGAATTCATTCAAGAAACCACTACCTATTTGCTTAACGTACCCCTAGCTCCACGTAAGCGCACTCTCCCGAAAACAGTTATTTCAGCGGCAGAAAAATTAGCTGAAATGGAACTACTCCTGCCGGTGATTGAAAAATTTAACCAGTACAAAGAAGCGGAACAGCTATTAGACTTCGCCGATCAAATGGCCTTAGCTTTAAAACTGGTACGCGAATACCCTCATGTGGTGGACAGTATCCGCGCAGAGTACGACGCAGTTTTACTAGACGAGTTCCAAGACACTTCAGTTGCACAAATGGAACTACTCTCTCGTCTCTTTAAAGACTTATCTGTCACCGCCGTAGGCGACCCAAACCAAGCAATCTACGGTTGGCGCGGCGCCTCCGCCGCCTCCCTAGACTTGTTTTTACCCATGTTCGCTGAAAAGACTACCGGAGAAACCCTTTTCCTCTCTACAGCATGGCGTAACCAACCAAAAATTCTTGAAGCCGCTAACCTAATAGCCGCACCACTGGCCGAAAAAACCTATCCCGGAGTAGACGTACTCACTTTACAACCAGCACCACAGCAAAAACCAAGAAGTGGGGAAGTAACATACCTATACCCACACACCAATCTTGAAGAATATGATTTCGTGGCCCAGCAGGTGAAAAACTGGAAACTTACCTACACCGACCAAAAAACTGGTAAGAACCTTGAAACCTACGCGATTTTAGTGCGCACCAGAGCACATTTTCTCCCCCTAATTGAAGCATTAGAACGCTATGGTTTAGAAGCTGCCGTAGTCGGTTTAGGCGGGTTAGTCACCCAACCGGCAGTTACCGACCTACGAGCAATTCTCACTGCCTGCGTAAATCCCTTAGATGGCCCTGCCGTAATGCGACTGATTACTAACCTGGACTTACCAGCCAGAGACCTAAAACTCCTGTATGCGTGGGCGCGCCACCGCGCTAAAGAACGCAGTCAAGACAGCTCAGACCGCAGTGAGTTTTTATTAGACGCAGTTGATATTCCCCCGCAGGTGGGGTGGAGTAATGACACAGGAGAAGGATTTTCACAGCGTTCACACCAGCAAATAAACCTACTGCGGATGCGTTTAGAAACTATCCGAGCCACTTTGGACCAACAAATCCCCTACGTGATTGCAAAAGCTATCCGCGTCTTTGACTTAGATATTGAAGTTGCCGCAGACCCTTACGTGAACTTAGCAAATAATGCGTTAGACGCATTCTTAGAAGTAGCTAATGACTACGCAAGCCAAACAGAATATGCGCGCTTAGACGGTTTTCTTGACTGGATTAACACCACAATAGAAGCTGAACAAGGCTTAAAAGCCCCCGCGGTGGAAGTAGACCCAAGCGTCATCCAAATCATGACTGTCCACCAGGCGAAAGGCTTAGAGTGGGATCGCGTTGCTGTAGTGGGGCTTACCGAAGGTTCCTTCCCCTCCTACACCGGAGCCCACTATATTCGCACCGACGGGAAAGCAAGTTTAGGGCCGGAATTTACTTTTGAAAACCGCCCGCAAAAAGAGTGGGTAGGCAACTATTCGCAACTACCGCACCCACTGCGTTTAGACTATAAATTCCCCACAGGCGAACCTATCTTGCCCGCTTTTATTGAACTTAACGGAGATGACAGTGAATCTCTAGAAGAAGAGTTAGAAGCCTACTTTATGCGCTTAGCTTCCTACCAAGAAAAAGAAGAACGCCGCCTAGCCTACGTGGCATTCACCCGCCCCAAAAAAGAACTGCTCCTCTCAGGAGCGTGGTACACCTGGGGAAAGAAAAGTATTCAAAAACCCTCCCGTTACCTCAGAGAAATCATTAACAGCGGCATAGCAAAACCCGCAGAGGAAACTCCCTTAGTTGAAGCCATTGAAATCCTAAAAACTCAAATGCAGAATTTACCAGACGCCCTCGGGGAAGAAAAACTGCCAACAATTGGCTTAGAAAATGAAAAAATAGTATGGGACGAACCCTGCTTGGAAATTGACGACTTTAACTTTATCAATCAAGAAGTACAGTTCCCCCGTCGCCCAGGAAACTCACGCACCTTAGTAAACGAAAGTGCGAAACGGGTAAATCAACTAATCCTCACCCAAAGCGAAAACCCGGTAGAAACAGCTCCCGAACTGGAATATGACCAGGCAAACCAAGCACAAAGCGAATTAGTCCACTCAGTGCAGCGCGCTTTCGCACAATACCAACGCCAACTGGCCAACCAAGTTATTGAAGTGACGGTAAATAAACTCTCGGCAACTTCAGCAGCGACACTTCTATTAGATCCCAAAGCATACGCCCTGCAACTAAGGCGCCCCCTCCCGCAAGCTCCCAGCCAAGCCGCCCTAATGGGAACGATTTTCCACAAATGGGCGCAAACCTGGTGTCAAAAAGCAGCCGAAGAACCAATGCTATTTGAACCAACGCAAGCCGAAAGTGCCCAAACAAGCAATGAAACAGAAATCAGTATTCTGCTTGAAAGCCTCACTGAAAAACAAAGAAAACAGCTAGAAGTATTTCAAAAACGAGCAAAAGAGATCTTCACCCCAGAACTTCCCACCGTAGTGGGACTGGAAGTGCCATTCTCATTCCAACAAAAAGACGTAACTATCCGCGGACAGATAGACGTGCTGACACAAACTGAGGGGAAGTGGAAAGTCATTGACTGGAAAACTGGGCACCCAGTTACCCCAGAAAAAAGTCGGCAAAATATCGCACAATTGTCCGGCTACTTAGGACAGTTAATGCTCTACCGCAAAGCTATTGCCCAACAAAAACAAGTCCCAGAAAGTGAAGTCAAGGCAGAACTAATCTTCTTAGGCGGAAGCGATACATACTCTGCGAAACAAAGGCGAGTAAGTTTGGAAATGCTACAGGAAATACTTCCCGAAGTTGATATAGAAACTTTACTTGCGGGCCTTTCACAGAACCAATAGGAAATTTCCACCGCAAAAGTAAAACCGGTATAGGCAGCTTAGAGGCGTAGCTACTGGATTAGCTTGAACCCTACTTAGGCTTAACGGGAGCTATCTGCTTCAGTTTCAGGGGCAGACCATTCTTCTTGGACTACTAACGGAGTTAAAACTACTGTTTCTGCTTCCGATTTTGCCGGATCAAGGAAAGCAGTATCCGCCTGATTTTGGCTGGCAGTCACAGCAGCAGCTACTTCAAGTAAGCTAACTTCATTTCTTTCAACTTCCGCGTGCTCAGGCAAAAGCGGTTCGTTACCAATCCGATCTGCTAACGTTTGAATCAGTGTCTTAGCATCAGCGATCACTTCACTGTCGTGATTGCGGATTCCTTGCAAAAGCCAACGTAATAAGTTGAACTCTGCATATAAGTATCCGCGGGTTACCAAATGAAGATCTACATGATCTTTACGTGCCTTCAGATAAGCAGCTAAGAACCTATCGATTAGGTCCTCATCTTCACCGGCCAGTAGGTTAGCTAAATCTTCAGCGGGATCTCCCAAACAAGCCGCAGAAAAATCTCGCATGGTAGTTACCGCACCTTTGACAGCTAAAAATGAATCAATATCCACGTTTCCGTGAATCGGAGTGGGAGTGAAGTTAAATAACGTGTCATCATCTAAAGCAGTTTCCCAGCGCCGGTAAAGGTTTGCTGGTAGCGGCCAAGCGCGGGAAGCCTCAATCAGCTGTGCGCGTAACAGTTCACGGCAATCTGCAGCAGAGTGGATGGGCAGGCCAGTACGTTCCATGATTTCAGCGGGTAATCTATGCAACGCAGCTAAAGTATTCCCGATTGAATGAGATAAAGTCGGGTAGTTATAAAGATCGTCAAACTCAAGCGGGGTGCCGGGAGCTTCAGCGTAGATGAAAAGAGGTAAGGTTTCATTTACCCGCGAGTGTGCCACTGGAACTGCGACGCTAAAGGGGATAAAACCTTTTTCGTGGGCGCGTTTAAGGAAACGTAATAGGGTAGTTTCAGCTTCTAGTTTGGCTCCTTCAGCTTCATTTAAAGGCGCAACGATTTCCCAGCGGTCACCGTTTGCGTCTACTACACCCTGTCGTATACTTACCCCGTCGTTGCTGCTGATTTCAGTTAAGCCAACAACGTTGAAGTTTGGAAATACAGCGGTGGCGTGAGCTACTAAAGTTAAAGGAGATAGGGCGTTCATAACTTCTACCCTAAAGCAGTTTGCAAATTGACGGGGGACGGCACGCACTTAATCTTCTAAAATAGGGAATTTTCACGAATTGCTCCCCCTGGATTTTCAGTATTCATTCAGAATACTTTTATTAAAAAGTTATCCACAGGTATGTCAAACAGCTGTATTCACATATGTAAATAAGCTATGTTAAGCCTTATCAGCTTTCAACGGAGGGGGATATGGCAACAGCTGATGGAGTAAGACGGAATCGTTGGGTGCGAGCAAAAGTTGCTGAGATGGGGATAGACCCGATCTTAGAAAACGCTAAGTTGAAGCAACTGGTAAACCAATCTTTTATTGAATATCCGCTGGAAGATGCTGAGCAGCAAAGACTGCAGGTGACGCAGCTTCTGGCAGAAATTGGCGGGTACGGGGAACTGCAGTTTTTCTTGAATGATCCGGCGGTAGAAGAGATTTACATTAACTCTCCAGCCAAGATTTTTATTGCAAAGAATGGCAAATCTGAGCTAACAAATCTGATTATGACTGCTGAGGAAGTAAAGGATTTGGTAGAAAGAATGCTCTATCATTCTGGAAGGCGTTTAGATTTGTCGGTTCCTTTCGTAGACGCAACACTGCCCGGAGGAGAGCGTTTACACGTGGTTATTCCACCGGTAGCGGGTAAAGAATGGTCTTTGAATATCCGCAAACATTTGAAGATTAATCACCGGTTAGCAGATTTGGTGCGGTTGCAAATGCTTCCCGAGGACGCTGCGCAAATGTTACAAAATGCTATGCACGCCGGTAAAACAGTGTTGGTTTCAGGAGCAACCCAATCAGGTAAGACTACTTTTTTAAGAGCTTTAGCGCATGAAATCCCCGCTAAAGAAAGAGTTTTAACCTGTGAGGAAGTTTTTGAGTTAAATCTTAGTAATCATGATTGTGTAGCGCTGCAAACTCGTAACGCAAATATCGAAGGAGTCGGGGCAGTAACTTTAAGGGACCTGGTTAGAGAATGTATGCGGATGCGTCCAGAGAGAATAATCGTTGGTGAGGTTCGCGGGGCAGAGTCTTTAGATATGCTCTTGGCATTAAACGCAGGAGTTCCCGGAATGTCTACGATTCACGCAAATAGTGCGACTGAGGCGCTGCGTAAACTCACCATGCTGCCTTTATTGGCAAGCGAAAACGTTTCTTTACAGTTCGTAGTCCCAACTGTAGCAACTTGTGTGGACCTGGTTGTTCACTTGAAGAAGGAAGCCAATGGGTTCAGATACGTGCAGGAGATAAGTCAGGTTAGTGGGAGATTTGAAAACGGTAATGTTGAGCTGATCCCCCTGTGGCGTTGGGAAGCAGGGGCGCTTTGCTCTACCGGTTTAGTCTACGAAAGCCAGGTGGGGTAGGCAGAATGGAACTATTCGTGGGGGTATTACTTGCCCTGGGAGTTTTGTTGGTTTACGCAACGGTGGTTGAGATCCGTTTATTTGAGTACCTGCCTTTTAGAAACTGGGGAAGTAGGCTCAGAAATTATTTGCTTAAAGCAGGTTTAGATCACCGGCAGCGGATTTTGTTTTTAATCGTAGTAGTTGGTTTGCCCGCCTTTGTTTTACTAATTAGCTATGGCCTGACCCGAGTTTGGCCCGTAGCTATAGCCATGATGGCCGCAGTGGTTCCCCTACCGTGGGGGTGGTTGCGAATGCGTTTGGAAAAACGCCGGCAACGATTTGCTAATGCCTGGCCTGATATTACGGATTCACTTTTAACTGCGGTGCGCGCGGGAGTTTCCCTACCTGAAGCAGTGGTGCAGTTGGCAGTGGTTGGTCCGGAAACAACCCGGCCTTTCTTCCAAAAGTTTGCAACTGATTATCGAACTTCCGGCAGATTCGATGAGGCTCTTTACGAACTGCAGCGGAGTTTATATGATCCCACTGCTGATCGGGTGATTGAAGTTATTCGTTTAAGCAGAGAAGTAGGCGGTAATGAAATGGGTAATATCCTGCGCGATCTTTCCATGATGATGCGTGAAAATCTGCGCATTAGTGGAGAAATCCAAGCCAGACAATCTTGGATTGTGAATGCTGCGCGTTTAGCTGTGGCTGCGCCGTGGATAGTGCTGCTATTGATTTCTACCCGTACTGACGCGGGGCAAGCCTACAGTAGTGCGACTGGGATGATGGTGCTGGCCTGCGGTGGGATTGCCTGCACTTTTGCCTACTGGCTGATGCAGCGGCTGGGGCGGATTAATCTGGATCACGACAGGAGATAAAAATGGATTTTTCTGCTCTGCCAGTAATCTCTGGGACGCTTTTAGGGGTGGGGATTTATTTTTGTTACGGTGCGATTGTGAATCGCCCTAGTCGGTTAGAACAACGCGTCCTTCCCTATGTTCAACCAAAAAATTTGCAATCGCAGTGGCAACCGTTTTCTTCTCAGCATATTTTTAGTTGGATTAGTCCTCTTTGGAATGCGATAGGTTCTACTACGAAATCAGTTGAAAAGCGTTTAGCTATTGTGGGGGCGGGTATGGATATTTTTGGTTTCCGTCTTTTACAAACGTTAGTTTCCGTATTGGCAACTTTAGGGGTGGGGATTAGTTTAATCGGACTTTCCACGGTGCGAAGTATTACGTTCATTCAGTGGCTTTTACTCACTTCGTTAAGTTTTATCTTAGCCACCGTCATTTGGGATAAGTTATTGACTTATAAGGTTGAGGTTTTTGCTAAACGGCTTTCCTATCAGGTGGCTGACGCTGCTGAGCTACTGGCTTTAGCTATTTCTGCAGGAGAATCAATCCCCGGGGCACTTAATCGGGTTTGTTCCATCAGCGGCCCGCAAATGAAAGCTCAGTTAGAGATTGCTTTGGAACAGATTTCACAAGGAGTGCCCGTGTCGAAAGCATTACGTAACTTAAGCGGAATAACCCCCAGCCCGCAGCTACAGCGTCTGCTGGAGACGCTTATTTCTGGTAATGAAAGGGGCGCAGCCCTATCGGTGATCTTGAGAGATCAGGCGAAGGATTTACGGGAAGAAGCTATGCGTTCTTTATTGGAAGCCGGTGGGAGGAATGAAATCGCCATGCTAATTCCAGTGGTGTTTTTAATCCTTCCCGTTACCGTGGTTTTTGCCCTTTATCCAGGGCTGATTGCTTTACGTTTTTAGGTTTGGAAACCCTGTAGTTTGGATTCAATGAAAGGAAAATAAAATGAAAATCCAACACTCACTTCCCGAATTTCATCTGCCGCGGGAACTAACTCACCCAAGTTCTAAAAATATTGAAGCAGGAGACGTTCCTGGCTGGGTGTTAGTGACTTTGATGACGGCTGGTTTGGTGACTGTCGTTTGGGCTTTAGCTGACCAGGCGTTACGAAACTGGTTCGCAGAAGCTATTTCATCAGTTGTATCTCCGTAAAAGGGAAGCGGATTCTTACTTCTTTAGAAATGAGGGAGAGGATGGAGTCTGCGGAAGAATCAGGGTCTGAAGTTGTCTCGCACGCATTAGTTCAGGTGTTGGTACTGATTTTAGTGTCCGCGCTTTTACAACTCGGTTTTGTTCTTTATACCCGTAATGTGGCAGTTGATGCGGCGTCTGAGGGGGCTCGCTACTACTCTTTACAAGGGGCTAGTTTAGAGCGTACCTATGCGCGGATTGAAGCGCTTTTATCCGGTGGTTTAGGAACTGGCGAGCGGCAGATCCTGATTACGGAGCGGAAAGTTGCTGACCGGGTGCAGGTAGTTGTGCAGGTTTCAACAGATCTGCCGATTTTAGGTCCCTGGGGTGTGCCGCGTGCTTTAACTGTTGAGGCGTCTGTGTGGAGGCTTCCGTGAGGCGCTGGAAAAACCAGTTTATTCAAAAAGTTTTTGTAAGAGCGGCTGACAGGTCGGAATCTGGTGAAGTTGTGGTCGAGTTTATTATGTTGGCTACGGTTGTTTTAGTGCCATTAGCCTATTTGATTTTAACTTTGGCTTCCTTGCAGGCAGCTGTTTTCGCTTCTGAAGCCAGTGCACGCGATGCCGCTTATATTTTGAGTCATGATTTAACTGCCGAAAACTTAGCGATCGAACAGTTAGACGCAAATTTTTCCTCTTATTTGAGAGAAGAACAGGGGACTGGGAAACTTTCGTACCGGTGCGATCCTATGCCGTGTGCGGTGGGGAGTTTACTTTTGGTGCGGGTGGAAACAGCGGTGCCTTTACCTCTTATTCCCGGGGATTTTGCTCAGACGTTGGGTGCCGAGCTGCCGGTTGTCGCCGAATATGCTTTCCCAGTTGAAGGGTTGGTAATCCGCCATGAGTAGGCATTATTCGCAGCACGAGGACGGGCGGATTAGTGTTTTAGTTATCGGTTTAACTTTCTTAGTTATGGCGATACTTACTGTAGCTATGGTGATTACCAGTGTTCACACGCAGCGTAGACAGTTGTATGCCTGTGCCGATACTGTAGCGTTGAGTGCTGCTCAAGAAGTTAAAGGAACGGATTTTTATACAACCGGCGAATTGCACACGCTAAGTGAAGATGTGAAAAAGGTGGTGCAACAGCGTTTTGATTTTTTGGTGACTAACGTTTGCGCGGTGGGGGAGAGCCCGCTGGTTACGGCAGTGAGTGTGGATGAGTCTGAGTTGGAAGTGGTGCTTGAGACGGTGCCGAGCTTACCAATTGTCTCTAGATACATGAGTTTCCTCACCGAACCGATGAAAATCCGCGTTGCATCTATAGTTTCAGTGACAAAATCCCGTAGTGTGGAAGAGTGAGTATTGATTTTTCAGTTGAGATTGAGACCCTTCGAGGTACGTTAGCAAATATTGTAGCCGTTACCCGCCCAGATGAATTGCGGGAACGGATTGCAAAGTTGTCTGAAAAAGCTGCTGCTCCCGATCTTTGGGATGATCCAGATGCGGCGCAGGCAGTGACCTCAGAGCTTTCCCATACTCAGGCAGAGTTGGGGCGTATCGAGAAAATGGCTTCCCGGATTGACGATCTGGAAGTCATGGTGGAAATGGCTGAAGAAGAACAAGACGATAAAGAACTCTTATTAGAAGAAGCGACTGAGGATTTAACGAGTATCCGCAAAGCGTTGGCAGATCTTGAAATTAAGACTCTTCTTTCCGGTGAGTATGATGAGCGTTCTGCAGTAATCACCATTCGTGCTGGTGCAGGCGGGGTTGATGCAGCTGATTTCACGGAAATGCTTTTGCGAATGTATTTACGCTGGGCAGAACGACGTGGCTATCCTACTAAAGTTATGGACACAGCTTACGCAGAAGAAGCTGGTTTGAAGTCAGCAACTTTTGAAGTGAACGCTCCTTACGCGTATGGCACTTTATCAGTTGAAGCAGGAACTCACCGTTTAGTGCGAATTAGTCCATTTGATAATCAAGGACGCAGACATACTTCTTTTGCGGCAGTTGAAGTGATCCCTTTGATTGAAACTACTGACCACATTGAAATTCCTGAATCTGAATTGAAGATCGACGTATTCCGGTCTTCTGGGCCAGGGGGGCAGTCAGTGAATACTACTGACTCCGCTGTGCGTATGACGCACATTCCCACAGGGATCGTTGTTTCGATGCAGAACGAAAAATCGCAGATTCAAAACCGTGCCGCAGCATTACGAGTTTTGCAATCCCGCTTGTTGCAGCTGCGTCATGAGGAAGAACAGGCTGCGAAGAAAGCTCTAGCTGGGGACGTTAAAGCCTCTTGGGGTGACCAAATGCGTTCATACGTTTTACAGCCCTATCAGATGGTGAAAGATCTGCGGACCGGGCAGGAAAACGGTAACACTGGAGCCGTATTTGACGGTGATATTGATGATTTTATTAACGCCGGAATTCGTTGGCGTAAAGACCAAAGCCAGGACACAGAAAAATAGCTTTCGGGTAGGCAGAAAAGTTTGAGGAACTAAGATGATTCGATTTGATGAGGTTACTAAGTCATACGACAGTGCTTTAGCACCCGCATTAGACCGTGTTTCAGTAGAAATTTTGCCGGGCGAGTTCGTTTTCTTAGTAGGTAAATCAGGCTCTGGTAAATCAACTTTTTTGCAACTAGCAATTCGTGAGCAAAAGCCGACCTCGGGTGACGTTTGGGTGCTGGGGAAGAATGTTGGTAAGCTTTCTAGCTGGAAGATTCCGCTGTTGCGGCGACAGATGGGAATGGTTTTCCAAGACTTTAAAGTGTTAGAAAATAAAACCGTTTACGAAAATGTTGCTTTCGCAATGGAAGTATTAGGTTGTAAACGGCATCAGATTGAAACGCAGGTGCCCGAAACTCTAGAACTGGTGGGCTTATCTGGTAAAGAAGACCGGCGCCGCGGAGAGCTTTCTGGTGGTGAAGAACAGCGAGTAGCAATTGCCAGGGCAATGGTTAATCGCCCGCAGTTACTTTTAGCTGACGAACCTACGGGTAACTTAGATCCTAAAACTTCTGAAGGGATTATGGCTCTTTTGAAGCATATCAATAACACTGGCACTACAGTTGTGATGGCCACCCACGATGTGGGGGTAGTAAATGAGTCTCGTAAACGAGTGATTCGTCTGGAAAATGGGCGGATCGTCAGCGACGAGCGTGACGGTGAATACGGGACGCAGGAGTAAACAGATGCGCGGACGTTTTATTCTTTCAGAAGTAGGTAAAGGGCTTTCTCGTAATATTGCGATGTTTGCTTCTATCGTGCTGGTAACATTCGTTTCCTTATTCTTCACGGGGATTTTTAGCCTGGGGAAAATGCAAGTCGAAGCGATGAAGTCCCAGTGGTATGACAAAATCGAAGTTTCTATCTACATGTGTGCCGCAGATGATACTGCTCCGTCATGTGCTGGTACCGAAGCAACTGCGGAACAGATTGAAGCGGTTAAACAAAAACTTGAATCTGCTGAGCTGGCGCCGTTTGTTAAAGAATCTTATATGGAATCAAAAGAAGAAGCGTTTGAGAATTTTCAACGTCTCTACGCTAATTCGCCCTTAGCGCAGTTTTCTAATCCCGATTGGCTTCAGATTTCTTTCAGAGTGAAACTGGTTGATCCTAATCAATATCGCTTATTAGAAGAAGAATTTGCTGGAGCACCCGGGGTAGCTCAAGTGCAGGATCAACGGCAGATTGTTGAGCCCCTTCTGAAAGTGATTGACGGAGCTATGCTATTTTCCGGGGTTCTGGCAGTGGTTATGGGGGTAGCCGCACTGCTGCTGATGACTACAACAATTCGTCTTTCTGCTCAAGCGCGTGAACGGGAAACTACTATCATGCGTTATGTGGGTGCCTCTAGTATCACTATCTTGTTACCGTTTATGATTGAAGGAGCAATTGCTGCACTTAGCGGAGGGCTACTGGCAGTTGGGGCACTTTGGTTGAGTTTACGTTATATTCACGATACTTATGTAACGGATTCCTTTACCTGGTCCTACCTGGTGGGTGCTTCAGAAATGTGGATTGTAGCTCCAATCATGTTACTTATCGCTATAACGATTGCTGCGTTAGCTTCTTTGGCTACCTTAGCGAAGTTTACGCGCGCTTAAAATTTAAGGAGGGGATAATATATGCGTAAGACAACACGAAAAATGAACTGGCTTCGAGCAACTGCTGTAGTGAGTATGGTGGCTGTGCTGTTTTCTTCATATACGCTCCCATCTATGTCCGACGATCGTGAAGATCTGGTAAGAAAAGCTCAGGAAGCGCAGAAGAAACGTGACGAGTTAGAAATCCTCATCGCGCCTTTAGATAAGGACCTGCAAGATCGTATTCGCCGAATTCAAGCGATTCAAGAGCAGCTTCCTGAAGCACAAAGAGTAGCTAATCAGGCTACTGCAACTGCTGAAGCGGCGCAGCGTGAACTACAAATTGTCACCGACCAACTAAACGTTGCAAATGCAGAGCTTAAAGATCTGGGAGACGCTATTTCAGATCTGGGTGGGCAAAGTAGCCGTAACGACAGAGCCCTAGCGATGATGGCAAGAGAAATGTACCGTTCAGGGGACAGTTCGTCACCTCTGCTACTAGCTCTATCAGCTGAATCTACGGCAGATATTTCTCAGCGTGCCACCACCGCTCAGTCGATGGCAAGAGTACAATCTCGGGCGTTAGAAAATGCGCGGGGAGAGTTAGCTGTTACTAAAAATAGGGAAGCGCGGCAGAAAGCTCTTCGAGATAGAATCTCGGGGTTGCAAGCTCGCGCCGAAGCTGCCTCCATTCAAGCAGAAGCCAGTGCGGCAGAAGCAAATGCTAAAGTTGCTGAGTTAAATACCCTCAAAGCCGAAGAAAGTAGCGCAACTGCTGCACTGCAGGGACGGATCGGCGATTTAGAGAAACAAAAACAAGACCAAGAGAGCTTAAGAGCTACTTTTAATAGTGAAATTGCGAAAATCGACGAAGAAAACCGTCGCCGGGCAGCGGAAGAAGCCCGCCGTCAAAGAGAAGCTGCTGCCAGAGCAGAAGCGGAACGAGTAGCACGCGAACGCAAAGCAGCAGAAGAACGCCAACGCAACCAGCCCGGTCCCGGGCCAGCACCGACCCCAACCCCAGTGCCAACTCCACCCCCAGCACCTTCTGTTGGAAACGGTGGCTACGGGTATCCACTCCCACAAAGGTATCCAGTTACTTCCGGATTCGGGCCACGCTATATCCCAGGTTTAGCTGCTTCAGCCTACTACCATTACGGGATTGACTTGGGAGCACCCTGTGGCACCCCAGCTTTAGCAACTGCTCCTGGAACAGTTACTACAGCAAACTGGCATTACCTGGCCGGTAACTGGGTGATCATTAACTATGGGATCGTGAATGGAAACTCGATTCAAGTTATTTACATGCACTTCACAAAGCATAATGTACGTGCTGGACAAAGAGTGAACCGCGGTGACGTAGTTGGTTTCGTAGGCACAACCGGTAACTCCACAGGATGCCACCTACACTATGAGGTACACGTCAACGGACAACCCGTAAACCCAGTTCCCTACATGTAGTAAGGGAAGGAACTAAAATGGTTAATCCGGAAAAACCAAAAAAACTAACTGCTGCGCAAAAAGCTAAAGCAGCGGCTGACGCTAAGAAAATAATTGCCCGCAATAAGCGCGCAACCCACGATTATTTCATTGAGGAACGCTACGAAGCAGGACTGGTGCTAACAGGTACGGAAGTTAAAGCGCTACGTGCTGGCCGAGCCTCATTAATGGAAGCATGGGTTGAAATTGAAAATGGAGAAGCCTGGCTTCGACAGGCAAATATTCCAGAATATGCGCAGGGAACTTGGACTAATCACGCGCCGACTCGTAAACGTAAACTGCTACTGCATAAGTCAGAAATAGCTAAGCTATGGCACCGAGTCCAAGCTAAAGGATACACAATTGTTCCTTTAGAACTTTATTTCTTTGAAGGTAAAGCCAAAGTACTACTTGGCCTGGCCCGTGGTAAACAAGAATACGATAAAAGACACGCCTTGAAAGAAAGACAAGATAATCTAGAAGCTCGGCGTGAAATGCATAGGTTCGCAAAAGGGCGTCGATAAGCAAAATGTTTAGAGGGGGTAGGGAATCCTACCCCCTCTAAACATGAGGATCAGCAAAAGCCAGGTTTAACTGCCAATTAGAGAAATTAAATTACTCACCAGGTGGTTTTAGAATCGGCGCCGTCGGCGGCTGACAGCCACAACCGCCCCTTGGGGAACCACTGAATCAAGCTGCATACCTGCAGGCATCGCAGCTAAACTAATCGTAAACTCAGCAGGTTTTCTTCCGGTAAGTTCAAGGCGAGCCCCAATTGCAGTAGCTAAATCTTTCGCTAAAGCAAGTCCAAAACCGGAAGATCCCTGTCCAGAAACACCTTTTTCAAAAATACGATTTACTAAATCAGAGGGGATTCCGGCGCCCTCGTCAATCACTACGATAGTAACTGACCGAGAGGAAGCACCTTTACGACAACTCACCGTTGTAGTACCCGCCCCGTGCTGAAGCGAGTTCTCAATCAAAGTTGCCAATATCTGCGTTAAAATCGAACGATCCGCAAGCACCGGCTGAGCAGCCTCATCAACAAAACGCAACGTGCGGTTACGCTTAGCGAAACTCTCTTCCCACTCCTCACGCTGCTGATTGAAAACTTCCAAAATATGGAAGGCTTCTGGATTAACACCTTGCCCGCTGGAAGTATTCAAAAGATCTTGAATCACCTGCGTGAGTCTCTCAACCTGCTCTAAACAGATACGCGCCTCATCTTGCACCGTTGGATCAGTAGCAACCAGCTCGATCTCTTCAAGCCGCATAGAAAGCGCAGTTAGCGGGGTACGCAGCTGATGGGAAGCATTCGCAGCGAACTGGCGTTCAGCCACTAACCTCCCAGCCATCCGCTCACCGGCACGCACCAATTCTTCCTGGACCAAATCAATCTCTTCAATTCCACAAGCCTGAACTGACGCACGAACCTGTCCCGCACCGATTTGTTCAGCTTGGGCAGCCAAATAAATTAGCGGGGCAGAAAGTTTCCGCGAACCACGTAAAGCAAGCCAAACACCAACCAGTAAGGAAAGCAGAATTGCAAAAGACAAGAAAAGAACATAAGTAGCAACGCGGATAACGCTTTTCCAACCGGAAGCCTTAGCAACCACCACAGTACCTGAAGCACCAACATTAACTGAGCGGAGGCTGATACCCTGAACGTCCTCGCCAACAGAAATTACTTGATTACCGGGGACACGTACCTGAAGGTGTTCAACCGCGAAATTTAGATGATCATTTTTTGCCCATGAACGCACGTAACTGGCAGTGACCGGTTCATTGGCAACTAGCCGGCGGTCAATCGTGTTACTTATAGTAGCCGTGTAATTATCTAATGCTAACTGTTCAGAACGCCATACAAGTATCCCCCCGAGAATAGTCGAGGGGATACCCAGAAAGAGAACGCTGATAGTTACCGCAGTAATGATCAGTTTAATGAGTCTTTGGCGCAAGAATTAGTGCCGTTCTTTTTCAAAACGGAAACCCATTCCACGTACTGTTGTAATGTAGTGGGGGTCAGCAGCGTCGTCACCCAGCTTCCGGCGTAACCAAGAAACGTGCATATCCAGGGTTTTAGTGGAACCGGTTGGGTCAGAACCCCAAACTTCTCTCATTAACAGGTCACGCTCAACTACATTTCCAGCTTCGCGAATGAGGACTCGTAAAAGATCGAATTCTTTGGCAGTTAGTTGCAGCTCACGATCTTTCACAAAAGCACGGTGCGCTGAAATAGAAACGCGCACGTCCTGGGCTATTAAATCTTCTTCAGTTTCTTCATTGCCAATGCGACGAAGTAAAGCACGGACGCGGGCAAGTAGCTCAGCTAAACGGAATGGCTTAGTTACGTAGTCATCTGCACCCGTATCTAGGCCAACAACCATATCAATCTCATCCGCGCGAGCAGTGAGAATCAGGATAGGGATGGTTCGACCAAGTTTTCGCACGTGGCGGGCAACATCCAAGCCGTCCATGTCTGGAAGCCCTAAATCTAGGATTAGTAGGTCAGCGGCTTCGATTTCGTTCAAGGCGCTCCTGCCAGTGCCATGTGAGCGCACATCATATCCTTCGCGGGTAAGGGCACGAGCCAAAGGCTCAGCAATCGCTGGATCGTCTTCAACTAAAATTACTGTTGTCATAGTTTCAGAATACTAGAAAAACCGAAACTTTACCTCTTATTTACTTTGTAAAATTTATATTTTAAGTTTGAAAAGAAAAAATTTCAAGAATATTTACGGAAATAATCAAAATTAATTGACGACTACTCGGAAAGGCATTACCTTTCCAACCCCACGCAGATCAGCCTCACGGGCAGGCTCAGCAAAGAAAGAGTCTCCGCCCTCGCCATTGATAATCCGCTGAGCAGTATCCGCGTCAGTTAGAATCTGCCCAACCGGAGAAACATCTGTTAAACGAGAAGCTAAATTAACCGGCGGCCCAAAAACGTCCCCAGAACGAGAAAAAACAGAACCCTCAACGATTGATGCGCGCACTGGAAGCAGATTCTTATCTGAAGTTAGACGCTTCATCAAGGAAGAAACTACCTGAAGCCCAGTGGGAAGATCATCAGCAATATAGAAAACCGCATCTCCAATCATCTTGACAACACGGCCACCCGACGCGGGAATAGTCTCTCTGCAGATAGTTTCAAAACGGTTAATCAAATCGATTAAATCTCTGCCAGTTAAGTTAGAAGAACTGGAAGTATAAGAAACCATATCGACGAACCCGAAAGTACGAACTAGTGGGAAAGTGCCTGACTGTTTTCCCTGCCCGCGATGCGAAACCTCCTGATCAACACGGGTTAAAAGAGACTCCAACTGACGTTTCCACGTGTATGCCATATGGTTTTCCAAAAAAGGAAGAAACTCGCGGAAACGATCTAACGCAGTAATCCGCGCAGTGGTGTCATCTAAATGGAACCTGCGGGAAAGATCATCAACCAAGGCTTCCATCTGCCATAAAGCTAAACGGTCCGCGATATGCGAACCAGCCCGCGCAAAAGAAAGAGCAGTATTTAAATCAATCTGACCAGACTCAACTAACTCATTCCACGCCTGATAGGCGCGCAAATCAGCTTCGGTGAAAATCAATTCAGTTTCCGGAGCTGGCGAAAACCCCATAGCAATCCAATAAGAATTCACCCGTTCAATGGTAGTGCCTGAACGCGAAGCTAAATCAGAGAGAGTAAGCGTCGGATCGCCGTCAATTAAAATCTGACGGTATGAATCTAAAGTAGAGCTGGTGTTGAGATTTGATGAGTTAATGTGAGTCACAATACTAATTTAGAGGCTTGCGGGCATAAAATCCAAACAAAAAGTAATCCGAGTCATATTTGTATAGGATTTACTGGTTGAGAATCAAGGAAAGAAACCGGTAAAATTAAACAACTGCTAGATAATAGCAAAATAGTGAAAACTAAATAGGGGATGATCGGTTTCGACAGCGATTTACGATCGTGGAGAAGCGTGCCGAGGATGTCTACTGAACTCGTTAACCAGGTATTCAAAAAATTAGGTGCCGAACAGAATCGCACCGACTTCGCTCTTGCTGCCTAATTGCGCAAGACAGTCCGTCAGACCAAGTGATGCTCTTAGCTTGGACCCTGGCGCAACCTTAAGAGCCACTGGATTTTTAGTTCGTTAGTGACTACGAATCGACATTTTAGCTAACTGAGCCTACTGACATTGGGTCTGCGCATAGTCAGAGGCTGAGAAATAAGTTGCAGACTGCGCACGGAGAAGCCCTCGGGGTTGATTGTTGGACGCGGGTTCGATTCCCGCCATCTCCACTAACGTCCCTCATGTCGAACCCGTTAAGGGTGAGGCGTGAGGGACATTTTCTTTGCTCACCAACATTCGCTCCCATGTCATTTGGTCGCAGTTTTCGTAAAACCATGAAACGACCGTCAGCGTGCCGTCTCCCACGTAGATCTTGTTCACGAAATATTCCAGCAACATCGCACGAGTATCTGTATCATCAAGCTTCGCCTCGGCATACCGTTGGAAGAACGCTCCGATAGAGCCTTCATCTTCCATCAAGGTATTCTTTACATGCTCGGTCTGGATCTGCGCATCAAGCTCGTTCTTACGTTGCTCCAAGTCGTTCATCGCCTGCGCCGTAGCGGTCGAAAATATGCCCTGGGCGTTTGCCTTAACAAAAATACCGTTCTGCCGTTCCACATCCTTCCGTTCAAGCTCCAGCGCCTCTATCACAGCTTCGTTGCGCCCGTGTGCTGCTTTTTACTCAGCGGCCAGATCTACAGCCAACGAAGCCAATGACTCAGGGTTTTCGAGGAAAATATCAATAACACTTTCGACTGTGTTTTCAAGTGCGTCCTTACGCACCGGCTTGAGTGTACACTTCTTACGACGCTGATTCAGACAGTAATAATACCTGTATTTCCGGGCTGTCTTAGACGTTCCAGAAACACCCTCCAGGCGTCCTCCACATAACTAGCAGTAACCGACGCCCGTCACTCAGTATTGAGGAAGGTGAGATCCCATAGCATTAAGCTCAGCCTTGGTCTTGGCACCGCGATACCTGTTCTTAGCGAGTTTTTTCTGTGCCAGATCCCAGTCTGTGTTACTGACCAACTGTGGCATACCACCAGGGATAACGTGCTTGACATACGAGCACTATCCGAAATATGCTCGATTCTCGAGAATCTTTGCGATCGTTTTAGTAGTGAAATTCTTAGCCTGTGCGGTGCACACGCCGGCATTGTTTAAGCTATTAGCGATGCGTTGCGAACTCTTCCCGCCGATGTGATCGGCGAAAATACTATCAACGATGGGATCTGTGACGTTATCGCGCTGATAACGCTTCTAAATCTGTCACCAAATCATGCGCCGTGGATGGGATCTGTGACGTTATCGCGCTGATAACGCTTCTCACCGTCAATAATATACCCGGAGATTTTCCGGCCGTTCGACAGCGCGTGCTCAGCGTAATAGTTCTGCCCGTGCTTAATGTTCACCTACAGTTGTAACGAATAATATTCAGCGAAAGCATCCGTGAAACCCTCAAGTAATATAGACTCCGGCTCAATTCCTTCGACGTACTCTAACCGGGCGCCAGCATTACGAATAGCAGCCTTAATCTTGAGTAGATCCCCGCGATTATGCCCAAGTTTGTCATTCTTCCATGTGATGACGTATTCCGGTTGCAGTGTCGGTAACTCTTGGAGCATGAGATTGAGCTTAGGGCGATTCATATTGGCGCCAGACTTGGCAGGCTAGGGATAATCTTTGATAATCGTTATTCCACGTGCCTGTGCCCACCTCTGAGCCATCTCACGTTGTTGGTCGATAGAGGCTTCGTTTTGCGAGCTGGACGAATAACTAAGGTATGCAACGGCGGTGGTGTTGTCATTAAAAGCAGCCGTCTTCTTGTGCATATCTCTCCCTTACGCCGGTAGTGTATATCTACTTCAATTATCCCTAATAAACCTAAGAAGCGACAATCATAAAATGCCAAGCATACACCGTAGTTACTCCACAGTAGGCTCAGGTCATTCTTACTATGGTTGTCGGCTACCTGGCTACATCAGGCTTGTGATTACAGTGACGGTAGCGCCGATGACGATGCCTGCTACCGTTGCAATTAGTGTCCACCTGACAAGATTCGTATTGATAGACGCTGATTCCTTGTTCTCCTTGTGTTGACGCTCCAATTCAGTCTGCGTCTGCATGAGGACTGCAGACATTGCCTCCAACGTCTCCAGTTGCCGCTGTGCGCGTTTCTCGTTCACGCGTGATGATTCAGCAATGCTTTCAAGTAAACCCTTGTAATCAGGCATCCTGAGTGAATCTACATCAAGATTTGGCATGTACCTCGCGAATACTGGCGGTTCATACGTCGGGTTTAGCAGGTCAGTAGATGGAAGGTTGGGCTTCGGTATAGCATTCTTGAATATGTCGGCAACACCCGCATTCAAAGACACACTCCCCAACTGCTCGGCCACTGGTATCATCTTCTTGATGATGCCCGATAGATCAACACTATGACCAACCGTTTTCCGCAGTGCTTCCAAAGAAGGGGTCAACTGCTCAGAGATGAGCTTAGTTTCGACCATCGCCTCCTCATATCGAGGGTGTGACTCGTCCTCGTAGGCTTCTTGCAACTCCTTGAGTGTCATGTGTCGGATGCCGTCTTCTGCATCCTCAGCGTTATCGGTTACATTCGGATCCAATTTTTCGTTAGCGTCATCAATATTTGCAGTTTCCTCGTTATTGTGCATACCCTCACCGTCTTAACGCTTTATAGATCGTTTGTCTGCTTACGTTGAACGCCCGCGCGGCCTCCGAAACTGTCTGCCCACCATCCACGGCTGCACGAATGGCAGTCACCTGCTCACTAGATAGCTTCGGCTTCGGGCCGGCAACACGCCCCTGAGTGCGTGTATGAGCGACACCTTCCTTGGTTCGCTCAATAAGTAGATCACGCTCCCATTGTACAAGACCAGACAAGATCGTTACCATCCGTTGACCGTCTTTATTACATGTGTCGAGTTCGGGGGTAAGGATGAGGACTGGCACGTCTCTTTCCGCCAGCTCAGAGACTGTCTTCAGCGTATCCAGCGTGGTGCGTCCGAGTCAGTCAAGTCGAGTGACCACCAAAACGTCACCTTCACGCATGTACTCCAGTGCGTTGTCCAGACCGGGTCTTGACGACTTCGTGCCGCTGATAGTGTCATAGAAGATTTTCTCGTAGCCCTCCGTCTTCAGTGATGCTTCCTGTGTTTCCAACGACGCACCTTGGCTTTTCGTTGAAACGCTAGTATATCCGACCTCCATCTCTAATTACTGTCCCGCCCTTGAGGATCACTCTCGGCAGGCTCGATATCAGGGATGCGGTCACCGTACGGCTGTAGTTCTCCATCAACTGCCAATCAGGAATGTAACCGTCCTCGTGATACTGATTGATTGGATCTATGACGGGAACGCTGTTTTCATCGCTCAGAGCTAGGAGAGCGAAGCCGAAGATCGTACGGATATACCATTAAGCTCCCTCCTGAAAGGGAAGTACTTAAAGCGTGATTCAAACTGGATCATGCAGGTTAATAAGAGGCGAGCACGAGTTGAGACCTCGTCGTTGTTGAACTGAAGCGCTGTGACGTTTTGAGACGTGTAAAAAGGCTCATCTTGAAGGAAAGTTGAGCCAAAACTACCGCCGAAGCTACCGTCAATGTTCTGCTGGTTACGGAGCTAAGTCTTCGACTAGCTCTACTTTTCCCATCACGCCATTGTTTTCCGCGGACCGTCCAGCAAAGTTAACATCGGGGTATATGTAGACAGGACAGAAAAGTCCAGCTTATTGCCCATGTCTATCGTGCATAGATTTTTCAGCAAGAAGAATTGCCAATTGATTGACTCAACGTCGCTCTGCACCCCACTGTTTACAGTCGTAACTGGCTTATGATGAAGACTTCGGGTGTAATCTTCCATGAACTACCAATCTGGGATATATCCGTCAGGAATGTAGGTATTTTCTGGATTAATAATCGGATCACCGTTACCGGCTCGTTGGGCAGGTAACTTGACTATCGTGTCCTTCAAGGAGCGACCCACTTCCTGCTGAATGAGTACTTCGGTCGTTCGAGGCTGAAGATGGTTGACAAAAACAGGCCAATTTCAGGCGTGAGCCACTTGGCGTATCCAAGTGTCATATTTGGGGATGCTGTAAAATCTCGATCCATGTAGTTGACATAGCCAACCGAGCCTTGAACATCGCATATAACACTGCACAGTTTCCCTTGCTGACAGTGTCCTCGTCATACTTGCAATGCTGCATGACGCCGTTATTATCTTTCTTAGCTCCCGCATAGAAAATGTCAGGATTTTCTTCGAGATTCATCTGAAGTGCTTTTCCACCTTCGAGGCTCTCAAAGAGATCCTCGATCTTGAATTCGAACCAGTCTGAAACATCCTGCTTCATTACGCATCCTCATCTGTGTCGTAGTGATCCGCCTCTACAACGCGGCCTTCCTTCACGAGATAGGCGAGATAGTTGTTCAGCGTTGTTTGGAAGTTATCAGCCGTGAGCTTCGAAAATCTGTCTCCATGTAAACCTCTACGAGCCACTCGTCCTCGTGCGTGACTTCCTGCGTGGCCGACATACCAGTCTCTACAGTCTTGTTGCGGAATAGCTTCAGCCACTTCTCTTCAACAGTCTTCCACTTGCGGGCATTGTTGGCGGCGTCCAGGTGAAACTTTGCGAAGCTGTCAATATGGAGCGACGCAGGAGATTCAAGATGTGCGCCGCCACGATATTTCGCAAGGATTTCCTCAGCCTTGGATTCAAGCCTGACTTTGCTGAGGTACTGGGTGGAATACTCACTGGCTGTAATCCTCTCCTTCAATAATGTCCATATTGCTCTCCCAATGTTTGTCGCTCAGGTCGCGTTCCTTGGCGCGACGGATGGCAACACGAGCCAGATGGTTTTCATAATGTAGCCCGACAAGTCAGCCGAAACCTGGTTCTCGCGGGTCATAGCAGCCAGGTCAAACATGCGCTCACGCTCAGCACTAGTAAGGCGCGCAGTGCGACTGCGATGTCTTCGTGCTTGCTATTAGGGGCAGCGCGACGTACCTTCTCGATGTTGCTGAGGTAGGGGGCGGTCACGCATATCATACCAGCGAACTGTCTCATGGTGTATTCGTGATGCTTGCGGCGTTCTGTAATGAATTCTCCGAACTCTAAGTTGTCGCTCATCGCTCCTCCTGTCGTGTTAGCAAACGCGCTAACACGCGAATGGCTTGGGGTTCAAGTAGGCCCACCCGACGACGTGTCGAGCGGGCCTACGAGTGAGGTCGGCTATCAGCCTTCGTGATTGAGGCGTGCGTGAATCAACGGTAGGAGAACCCGGTCTACATCGGCCTTGAACTGTGGATCCGACAGGTACTTGATGGCGAACTCTTGGTTTTGGTTCATACGGTCGAGCACGATGTCTTGGATGCGTTCGGAGTAGACAATGGAGAACATGTCGAACGAGTTGTGGGCGCGGGACTTGACTTCGACGTCTTCGACCATGTCTTCGGTGAGCTGCTCGATGACCTTATCCATGTGAGTGAACTCGGTACCCCAACGGTCGTTGAGCTTCGAGAGGATGCTGGACAGCGTCTCCTTCTCATCTCCGCTCGAGCCTGCAGTATCAGGGTTATTTGACAGCTGTCCTTGCTCATCGGCAAGGACAATGGAGCCTTCATAGACTTGCTGGAGCCGGTAATACTGCAATGCGACCTCGTCGTCGAGATGAGGCGCGGGGTCGCCCTCGATGTAGAGCTTGCGTACCAGCAGCTTGGCGTAAGCGGCGAAGCGGTGGAGGCGCTCATCATGGTAGCGGATGATATGGGTCAGGAAATCATAATTGCGGTTGAACTTGTTCATCCTCGCCCGCACCTTCAGCTTGTCCTCATTCTCAAGTTCATTGAAGCGCGCGACAGCTGGGTCAAGGTAGGCGTTGAGACGGCTGAAGTCGAGGTTCGTTTGCTTCTTCGACTCGGTGAAGAAGACCTTGGTAAAGCCCTCGATCTCCTTGTCCGTCCACAAATGGCAAGAAGCGAGGTCGTGGTAGAGGTCGTAGACGATGTTCGGGTCGGTCTCCTCAGTGATACCGGTGGAAATGTAATAGTCCTGGAACGATTTCTGGATCTCCTCAGCGGTGTTAACGAAGTCGAGTACGAACGTGTCGGTCTTGCCCGGATGCATGCGGTTGATCCGCGACAAGGTCTGCACCGCTTTGATCCCGTGGAGTTTCTTGTCCACATACATGGTGTGCAGCAGTGGCTGGTCGAAGCCCGTCTGATATTTCTCGGCCACGAGCAGTAGATGGTACTCGCCAGTGGCGAACTTCTCTGGCAACTCCGCTTCGGGGATCTGGTTGAGCTGTTCCTCGGTGTATTTCGCGCCCTGGTCTTCGACCGTTCCTGAGAATGCCACGAGCACGCCAAGGTCTGCGTAGCCCATATGTGTGATGTAGTCGCGGAAGGCGAAGTAATAGCGCACGGCATGCAGGCGTGAACCGGTCACCAGCATGGCTTTGGCGTCACCGCCAATTTTGTGAGCGACGTTGGCGCGGAAATGCTCAATGATGATCTCGGCCTTCTGCCGCAGATTGTATGGATGCAGACTCAGGTATTTGCCGAGCGCCTTGTTGGCTTGCTTAGTGGAGTACTCAGGATCGTCCGTCGTAGTTTTCCCGACCCGGTAATAGGTCTGGTACGTGGTGTAGTTCTTGAGCACGTCAAGGATGAAGCCTTCTTCGATTGCTTGACGCATTGAATACACGTGGAACGGAACTGGGGTGGCATCGGGCACCGCGGTGCCGAAGATTTCGAGCGTTTTCTGCTTCGGGGTTGCGGTAAACGCGAAGAACGACAAGTTGGGTTGGCGGCCCTGTGTACGTAGGTCCTCGGCGATCTGTTCATCGATCTCTAGCTGTTCGGCCTCCACTTGGGCCTCGGCAGTCGCGTAGCGTTCAAGTAAGTCTTCCTCGGACTCCTTTCCCGCCGTGGCTGTATCCGCGAGCACCTGCTTGAGTTTCTCCGACGCCTCACCCGTCTGAGAGGAATGCGCCTCGTCCACGATTACCGCGAACCGCTTACCAGTAGTAGCGACCTTGCTGACATCAACAAACGGGAACTTCTGCAGGGTGGAGATGATGATCTTCACTCCATTAGCCAGCGCGTCCGTGAGTTGGCGGGCGTTCTTGTCGACCTTGACCACCACGCCAGCTGTGTGGTCCATCGCGTAAATCGTGTCCTGCAACTGCTTGTCCAGCACGCGCCGGTCGGTGATCACGATGATCGAATCAAACACTGCACGCTGCTGGTCATCGTGCAGATTCGATAGGTGGTGGGCCAGCCAGGCGATCGTGTTCGATTTACCTGAGCCAGCCGAGTGCTGCACCAGATAGTTCCTCCCCGCACCATGGTTCTTCGCGTCGGTCACGAGGGCTCGCACGGCATCGAGCTGGTGGTAGCGCGGGAAGATCAATTTATCTTTACGCCGGTCGCTCTCGTGCGGAATGAATTGGACAAAGCGATGCAGAATATCCAGCAGGGAGTCTTTCGCCAGTACCTCTTCCCACAAGTAGGATGTCTTGTACTTATCTGGCAGGGGAGGGTTGCCAGCACCATTACCAAAGCCACGGTTAAACGGGAGAAACACCGTGTCCATCCCTGCGAGCTTGGTGGTCATCCACGCCTCGTCAGTATCGACCGCAAAGTGCACCACTGCACGGCGGTTCAACTTAAAGAGTACCTCGCTGGCTGGGCGGGACCGCTTGTACTGGTCAATCGCGTCACGGTAGGTCTGTCCGGTGAGTTGGTTCTTCAACTCCAAGGTCACCACCGGGATACCGTTGACGAAAAGTACGGTGTCGACAGAGTTGTTGTTCTTTGTCGAGTAGCGCAGCTGACGCACCACCGTCATCCGGTTCGCCCAATACTTCTCTGCTAACACCTCATTCAAATCCGAACCAGGCGCAAAGAACACCAGCTTGAACCTAGTACCCAGGTCTTCCACTCCACGACGCAGAACCTCGACAACGCCGCGCCGGTCAAGTTCGCGGGCCACCCGCTTGCAGAAATTCTCGCCAGCCTTCTCCCCGTGGATGCGCTTTAAGCGTTTCCACTGCTGAGGCTGCGTGTCCCGCACGAAGTCGAGCAAATCCTGCGGATATAAACCCAAGCCCCGGTCATAGCCATCAGGGCTTCGCGACTCGTACAAGTCAAGCTCCGAGGGGCCAACATGAGTCAGCGCGTACTCAATTTCATCTTCAAACCTGCGCTCAGACGTGTCCATCACGCTACCTCTCCCACACGAATCTTGCCTGTCACCGTATCATTAATAACCTGCTTGCGATACTTACTCAACAACTCAATTTGCCGTTTGATACCCGCGATAGCCGAATCGATCGCAACAGTCTTTCGATCAAGAAAAACTGCGATTTTCCGCTGTTCATGTTTGGATGGCATGAAAAGAGGAATAGTTCGTAATGCAGAGACCTTGAAATCCCATTGATCTGTCCGGATGCCAAATGAATTCATACCGAAGAACGGTATGAATGCGTCCGATCTAATCATCCAGTTAAAGAACTCAGGAACCTCGGTTGATAAGTCGAATACGTAATATGCAGGGCTGACAATACCATCATAGAAAGATACGCCATATGACCCTTGCCACGCTTTCATTTTATTCATGACAAATTGCCCTTTGGATACCACTAGATATCCGCTCAAGTCTTCTGGAAGTCGGTTATGGTTATCTGCTGAACCTTCAGCCTCACGATCAACAACTCCTTGGTTCCTCTCTACCGAAAGAACTCTCAAGTCAGGACGATTCTTACTTGATTTACGGCGAAGGAGAGCTTTCAGAGGAATCACTCGCCACGCTTTCGGGACCTCTCCGATCCACTCGACACCGCTATCACGCATTGGTGTATTAGGATGTAGACCACGCGTCACTGTGCGCGCAATCAACTGACGCCGGTACCGCTCCAGCAACTCCGCCTCGCGTTCAAGCTTCGACACCAGCCCATCAATTTCAGCGGTTTTGGCATCGAGATACGTGACAATCTGCTTCTGCTCGTTAACCGAGGGAAGCGGAATTGGGGTTGATCGGAATGCAGAAACGTCAAGATTCTGAATGCCGGTGGTTTGGCTCAGTATCTTCCACGAATGACCCCTGTAATAGCTAGCAGCGAGAACAAACTTGAGATAGTCACTTAACACTAGCTGGTTAGTTCGGAGACGCATAGCAAAATTAGTGAAAGCAGGACCTTCATTTCCTTCATACTGTACGCAACGGCCTACAGGATGCTTTTCCCCGCCACCCGACTTCTCCACCAGCAAGTCGCCGTCACGTAAAACAAAGCGTGAGGCTGAGGCATATGTGTAAGAACGGATCGTTCGCAAGCTTCCTCCAAGAAGCTTCAAATGCTGCCAATCGAAGTCAGCGATCCGTGCGCAATATCGATCCGCTTCAGAGATGCCAGCATCCTCGCCCCAGTTTCCAGCAAGAATTTCATCCAATACGTTCCGCAGTCTTAGCCTGTTCCATTCTGCAGGAGATTCAGCAAACCACTGTAGAAAAGCGGTTCCTTTACTCGAACGATCCATCACTTCACCTGCTCGCTAAAGAGTTTGGCGATGTCAGCTTGGATGCTGGCTGAGAGCGCCTGAATTTCGGCGAGGCTCTCTACGGGGTCGCCGAGTTCTTCGTATTTGTAGAAGTAGCGGGTGAAGGGGATTTCGTAGCCGACTTTGGTTTTATCGCTGTCGATCCAGGCGTCGGGAGCGTAGGGGATAACTTCGCGCTGGAAGTATGCTTCGATGTCTTCACGGAACGGGATCTGCTCAGTGTCGCGTAGATCCGTGTCTGGTTCTGGGTTACCTTTCGCATCTACGCAGATGTCCGCGTCAGGGTTCTTTGTGCCGAGTTCGGCGACGATCTTGCGCAGGGCTGCGATGCCGATCTTTTCGCCGCGGGCTTTAATGCCTTCGCGGAGGACGTCTGTGAACTCGTCCCGGTTGAGGTACACGTGCTCAGCATCGAACGCCTCGAGGGTGGCAATGACCGCGTCCTGCACTCGCTTGCCCGCCTCGATTTCTTCTGTGCGCGCGGGTTCGGTTCGTTTCCTCGAGGTGGCAAGATCCGCGAATGGCTTGGCCTGTTTGAGTGCTTCGATCTCGTCTGGGGTGGTTTGGAAGCTCAACCGTAGCGGGCGTTCCACGACAACTTCGTGGTAACCAAAGTCTTTGGTGTCGAAGATCTTCGACACTTCGGTTTCCTGGAACGCGCCGTAGATGCGAGTGATGTCGGCGATGTTGTCTTCGGTGAGTTCCTTGCGCTTTTCACCCAGGGGTTTACGCATCCGCTGGAAATACTGGGTGGCGTCGATCAGTTGCACCTTGTTCTTGCGGCGGCGCTCCTTCTTGTTCGACAGCACCCAGATGTAGGTGAGAATGCCGGTGTTGTAGAACATCTGATCCGGTAGTGCGATGATCGCTTCGAGCCAGTCGTTCTCAAGGATCCAGCGGCGGATCTCTGATTCACCCTGACCGGCTCCACCTGTGAAGAGGGGTGAACCGTTGAACACGATCCCGATCCGCGTGCCAGGAGCATTCACGAGATCCTTGGGGTCGTAGGGCTTCATCTTCGAGATCATGTGTTGCAAGAAGAGGAACGAGCCATCCGATACACGTGGCGTTCCCGCGCCGAAACGCCCCTGGGAGCTCTTGCATTGAGCCTCGTCAAGAATCGGGTCGGAGTACTTCTTCCAATTCACGCCGAAGGGCGGGTTGCACAGCATGTAGTCAAACCGCATCCCTACCGTTTGGTCGTTGGTCAGGGAGTTACCCTGATAGATGCGCTCTTGGCGTTCGCCCTTGATCATGATGTCTGACTTAGCCACCGCATAGGTTTGCGGGTTGAGTTCCTGGCCGTAAACCTCGAGGCGGGCTGTGCGATTCAGGTCATCGACGTGCTGGGCAGCGATCGAAAGCATCCCACCGGTGCCAACCCCCGGGTCATACAGCGAGGCCATTGCTCCGTCTGCGCAGAGCCGGTTGATGTCTTCTTCTGGGTTGAACAAGAGGTTGACCATCAGGCTGATGACTTCACGCGGGGTGAAGTGTTCACCCGCTGTCTCGTTCGAAAGTTCAGAGAACCGGCGAATGAGTTCTTCAAATATGTAGCCCATCTGGTCATTGCTGACCACGTCAGGGTGAAGATTGACCTTTGCGGACGTGAACTCAGCGAGTACCTGGTAAAGCAAGCCTGCTTTGTCGAGGCGCTCAATCACGTTATAGAAGTTGTAGGCCTCCATTACCTCGCGCGCTGCCGGAGCGAAAGCCTGCACATAGCATGACAGGTTTTGTTCCAGATTGTCTGGATCGTTAAGCAAGGTTTTGAGGGTGAAGTTTGAAGTGTTCCAAAAGGGGTAGCCCGTGGCCTTCGCGTACTGCAGTTCTTTAACCTTGGATGGCACTGAGGTGTCCTTGATATCCAAGACAGCTTGCTTCGTGTCAACCAGCACTGAGTCTAAACGGGTAATCACCGTGAAGGGAAGCACCACGTCACCGTACTCGTGTTCCTTGTAGTCGCCGCGCAACAGCTCTGCGATGTTCCAGATCAAGGAGACGTGGCTGGTTAGTTTCTCAGTGCTCACTCGGATCTATCCCTTCATTCATTAACCGTTCGTAGCGTTTAAGCGAAATCAGTACCGCGATGGGGTTGCCGTAACGTATGACGTTGGCAGGCTCATCCTTCTCAATCGCTTCCTTGATCAGACGCGAAGCCTAACCATGCGAAAGATCACCGATGTTGGTATGACGCATCGGAACCTTGCGCTTGTTCGATGCCATGGGTCTCCCTATTGTCCATACGGGCCGTCCCAAGTCTACCATACAAGCTGAGCGATGGAGGCAAGACCACGCAGAATTTACATGTAAATCACCTATTGAATCTTCATGTATCTTCTAATTTAGATGTGTTCCGTTGCTCTACTATCAAGTAAGAATTCTAGTGGGGCGTGTTGAGCACAGACCCCCCCCCCCTTCTCGTGACTGGACAACGCAAGCCCAAATCAGCGGGTTGTAGGACAAATTGTGTTGTTGGGGTGGTTTAGTCCCAGTCTTGTCGGTAGGGTTGTGTGTGGTGTAGTTCGTGCCATGCGATAGCATCTCCCCATTGTGGGATAACCGCGTTTAGTTCATTATCTACTGTGGCTTTCCAATAAGCGTTTTCTATGTCTTTATCTCGTGGCATAACTTTCAAGATCTCCGCTGGAGGTAAGGGAAACTGGGTGTGCGTGTAGCACCACCAGAAAATAGCTTTAATACGCCTACTTAAACTCATTCCCCGATGGTCTCTAAGCATCTGCCGTAAAGGCGCGTTAGTGCCTCCTTCAATCTTGTTTGTAGTAGCTGGCATAAGCTCATCCCACTGCGGGTCAAGATACGTAAACAACAACTGGTTCCTAATAAGAGAGTTAATGCTTCTACACGCTTTCACAGTTTTAGCGTGAGAATACAACCACGAACGCTCATGATAGGTAACCTCCTGTAGGAAGTCATGCCATTTGGTTTGCCACTGCTGATAATCTCTAAGGCCACTGGGTTGCACTATCAAGGGTTTTCACGTGTAACAGGCGCTTACCCAGTTGGTATAGCTCCCAGTTAGGCTCGAGTTTAGGACGCGTTGTAGTCGCTGTTTTAATCTGCGTAAACACGTGGAAGACACACCGTTGTATCTTCGTGTCGGGCCAGGTGGTTTTACAGGCTTTCATAAACCCGCTCCCACCATCACAAACCACTAAATCCGGTGGAGCAATCCGGCTTAACGAGGCTTTCCACGCTCTAGAGTTCTCACTTCTAGCAACATACCAGCCAAGAACATGCCGGTCACTGCGAGCAATCAAAAAAACTGCTTCACGGCCTAAGTGTATGCCATCAACATACACAACCGGGTGCACTTCATCCACGATTGGTGGAAGCGGCCAAATATCCCAAAACTGCTGCGTATCTCTTCTGAAAGATCGCCCTTGTCCTGGCATATCTACTTGTCGAGTATGGGATAAAAGCCAGTTGAGGAAGAGAATCAGTTGTTTAGCTTCGTTGTTAATGGGATTCAAATTAGTTATCGAGCAGGTTTTGCATCGCCAGCGTTGGCGCCCAGCTTTAGTCTTCCAGTGACGAATCATCTAATTATTACAGATAGGGCATTTAGGAATATTCATACCCCCAGAATGAATCCCACAAACTAAAAACCCGACGCACCCCAGGAATACCAGGGAAAAGTCGGGTCCCGCAGCAACAACACCTGTCCTATAACCCGGAGTTTTGTGCTCTGCAATTACGCAAGGTCTTATCGGTGACCCCAAGAAACTCGGCGGTTTGCGCGGACGTCATAAGCGGTTGATCAGTAAATGGTGCGACATATTGGGCAGGTAACTGTTGAATATCAATGTTGTGGATAATCATAAAAACCCTTCGGGAATCGGAATTTACTCCGCGTCCCTAGGGGGAGCTGAAATCCCTAGACCTATAAGCTCCCAAAAAACGACTCATTCAGCGCTACCTTCTCGCGCACGATTTCGCGATAAGGTTTACTGTATCATGAAACTTCCAACTTTGTAACAAATGCGACCGCATGTCCCGACTTTGACAACTCGGGACAGGACAAGGAAGGACGTCTTTTGCATAAAAAAGAGCCGAAAAGCCCGCTCTCAAGATTGCACAGAGAGAAGGGAGGGCGTGGCGATCGTGAACTTTAGGCTTTCTGCTGCGGTTTCAAACTATCGCAGTCTGCCAAATGTATCTGTGCCACTAAAATCCCTGGTAAATGCCATTTCTTTCCAAATGGCACAGCTCTTTTGCCTAAATTAGAATATATACTTAAATCCTGGAATTGAAATACCGTATAGATATAAAAATCATCTGTGCCACCCAAGGTAATTCGAGTTTTCTGCACAGTGGCAACAAAAAGTATGGCACAGATGCATCTGTGTCATCTATGCCAAATAAATTTTGCATCGGCTCGCCCAAAGCCATGCCGCCCCGCCCTCTGTGCTCTCGGGACAGTGGAGTATGCAGCGACTCAGTGTGAACTCACTTAAGCCGCCAAGCAATAACTCAAAATCAGCAAGTTACCGTCACTGCGAAGTTCAATACATATACCACGAAGCCCACCAAGTAGTGGTTAGCATTAATATGTTGTAACGCTGATCACTTTTTAAGCTCAGAAGGGAAATCCTTAAACTTTTCAGCGTACTTCGCTGACTCGCAGTTTTACGCGACGAATTGTAGAACTCCCAAGCCCCGCTACGGCAAAACTACGCCAAAAATAGCACAGGCCAGCTTCATGTTAGACGATAAGCCCCAGCCTGTCTTCGCCTTGGTAGTCTCCTGCTCGGGTTAGTATAGTAGGTGTAGAGAGGGGCTTAGGCTTTAAAGTAGCGTAGAAACAAACCCGTCAGTCGTTTAAACTGATAGCATTTCCGTATTCTCATTTAAACGACAGAAGGGTAAAATAAATTGGAAAGTACTTGTTTCTTTGGTTTTGTACTCTCCTATGCGATACCTGTCAGGACAACGAGAGACTTAATGCGGAAGATGTAACATGAACGGTGAAGTGAGTACGCGTAGTTTGGAATTAGCCGATAAGGGAGGTCATTTCTATCGAGCCGACTTCCAAGTGCATACGCCTCGCGATAGTGCGTGGGATGGAGAGCGCCCGGAGAATCGCGACCAGTGGGCTGCTGAATTTGTAGCTAAGGCACGAGAGAAAGGGCTGAACGCCGTCGCAATCTCCGATCATCATGACTTTGCTTATTTTCCGTACATCAAGAAGGCAGCGGCTTGCGAGAAGCTACCGGATGGTAGGGATGTTCCAGATGCGGACCGGTTGGTCGTATTTCCGGCACTAGAACTCTCACTCAGTGTCCCGTGCCAGGCAATCATGATCTTGGATGCTAACTTCCCTGAAGATCGACTCGATGACGTACTCAAGGCGATGCATTTCGATCCCATTGATAGCACTATCAAGGAACTCCCGAATACCGCGGTGTTGCCTGATTCTGGGGACATTAATCTATTACATGAGAAGCTCGACAAGTACGACTGGCTCAAGGGGCGGTACATCATTCTTCCCAACGTCTCGCCTAAAGGTCATAAGACGCTTCTACGTACATCGTTCCAAGAGAAGTACCGCACAATGATTCCGGTTGGTGGCTATCTCGATGGGTCTATTTCCAAGCTCGAAAGTGCAAAAAATGCCGGCGCGAAACGGATTCTTGAAGGGCAAGACAAGAACTGGGGTTCGAAGCGTTTGGCATTATTCCAGACATCAGACGCGCGCAGGTCTGATTTTTCGACGCTCGGTGAACATACAACTTGGGTTAAATGGGCCAATCCTACAGCCGAGGCTATTCGCCAGGCGTGTTTGGCACAGGAGTCTCGGATTTCCCAAACGTCACCGGCAATACCAAATGTATGGGTCTCTCGCGTTTTTGTGTCGGATAGTAAGTTTATGGGGAAAATCGATATTGCGCTTAACCCACAGTACACTGCACTGATCGGAGGGCGTGGGACGGGTAAGTCGACGGTGTTGGACTATCTTCGGTGGGCTCTGTGCGACCATCCTGCACACGTAGCAGAAGACGACGAGGTTGTGGATCCGCTCACCCGCCAGCGGAAGATTGTAGAAGCAACACTCAAGCCGTGTGACGCCTATGTGGAGGTGCACTGTGTAAAAAACGGGATTGCGCACGTCGTTCGTCGCCATGCAACTAACGGTACAATTGAGCTTAAGGTCGGAGATAGTGAGTTCGAGAAGGTCAGCGAGACTACGATTCATAGTTTACTACCGATCCAGGCGTACAGTCAGAAGCAGTTGAGCAGTGTAGCAATCCGTGTTGACGAACTCCTTGAATTCGTCACCGCACCTATCAAGCCCCAATTAGAAGCGATTGATCGTGAGTGGCAAGAGGCTGCTGGTCGGCTTCGTGAGAACTACGCAACGCTTCAACGGCACCGAAATTTGTCTTCCGAAATCGAACGTGGCGATTTTCGTAGCAAGTCGTTATCCGGGCAGTTACAGGTCCTGCGTAACAGTCTTGAAGGAATCTCCGAAGATGATCGGAAGATTCTCGATAGTAAGGCTGGACATGACAACTTGAAGTCAGGGCAATTGGCCTGGCTCCAGCATGTCGAGTCTGCCCGTGTTGGTCTTGAAAACCTACTCAAGTCGCTCGACTCGTCGTTCGAGCAGATTTCGATGCCACCATTCGTGCCAAAGACGCTATCTGATGAGGCCGATGTGCTGTTAGCATCGACGCTCGCTGCTCTAATCAAGCTTCGTTCGGAAATCCAACAGCTAGTAACTGACTTTAGTGCCCTCACAGCAGACGGCGGTGCGATAGATATTCCCTCTAGAAGATTAGCAGAGAAGATCTGTAAGTATGAGGAAAGCTATCGAGAGGTGAAAGAACGATCGTCTGCACACCAAGCCAAGTTGGCCGAACTAGCTAATTTGGAGGAACAGCAACGCGATACTCGTGAGCTTTTGGAAAAGCAACGAGCTGAACGTGACTCCCTTGGAAAACCACACGAGAAGCACTTGGAGTTACGCGGTAAGCTAACAGCTACACAAATGAAACGGACGAAGGCTTTGCAGACAGAGTGCAAGGCTCTCGCCTCATCTTCGGACGGCACGATTCGTGCTACCCTATCAATCAAGCGCGGATTCAAAGCGATTCAGTCTAAGTTCAAGGATTTATTAACCGGATCGAGTCTCCGATCGAGCAAGATAGAAGGCTTCTTCGAGAAGCTTGTAGAGGAGCCGAATCCGGAAGTGGCCTGGGAACGTGTGTTGGAGGAGCTTGAGTCGCTGGCCTTGCTCGGGCAGGATGCTGACATTACTACGGAGCATACAAGCAAACTGAGTGATCTTGGTTTGACGAAAGCCGATCAAAAGCGAATCCAATCGAAGCTCACGCCTGATGAGTGGCTTGATTTATCGCTGACCAAGTTGTCTGCCTTCCCTGAGTTTGAATATCGGGCTAAGGAAGGTGAGTATATTCCGTTCGACTCTGCATCAGCTGGGCAGCAGGCCTCGGCTCTGCTCAGTACCCTACTTTCGCAGGGAACAACACCGCTAATTATTGATCAGCCTGAGGACGATCTTGACAGTGAAACGGTCTTGCAGATTGTGTCCAAGATTTGGAGCTCCAAGAGCAGGCGCCAACTGATATTTTCCAGTCATAACGCGAATTTGGTTGTGAATGGCGATGCCGATCTTGTTCTGGTCTGTGCCTATTTGAATGCAGGTGATCAGTCAGCTGGTCATATCAAAGAGCAAGGGGCTATCGATATGACTGCGGTGCGGGATGCGATCACGTCTGTAATGGAAGGTGGTGAGCGTGCGTTTCGCTTACGTAAGGAGAAATACGGTTTTTGAAGTTTATTGCCTTCGGCTGATCTGGCTTTGTGTATGCCAGTGGGTAGTCCAAAGCCACTAAGCTTTACTGGCCACTTAGGCATTCTAATCGCAGGTCATTCCTCTGAGGATCGTTTGGGTGTGGGCGTTCGGCTTTGAATCCGCTGGTGCCTATAGAGTCTCGGATTGGTATTGTATTTCGGTCCGCTCAAATCGTTCGGTTATCGGAAATGCTAAAGGTTTAGTTGACCTATATAGTTTTTTATATTGGCCGGCCAGACCAGGTAGGGCAGAAATTTAGGGTAAAGCCCAAGATAGTTCTAACAATTGGGTGCGCACCCTCTAAAGGCAATGCGCATCATTGTGTCCAAACGGTTGTTATTGTCGCTCCGTGCTATAGTTCCGGGTCGCTGTTGCTGAAGTTTACCAAAAGATGTTGCTGAAAATCATGAGATTACACAGGCACTTTGGATCCTACTAAAAGTAAATGATCCCTAATCGGCAAGAGTTCGACGCGTGCGCCCTGGGCTCCACCATTAAGACGCTCATTTTGATACGAAAATTTGGGTGAGGGATAAACCCCTTGAGGATCGTGTTTTCATTGGAAATACGCGGCCTTCAAGGGGGCTTCTTATTCTGTGGGCACTGTGTAGGTAGTTGTAGTTAATGGTTGGCAGGTCGCAAAAACTGTGATCAGGGGAGTTTTTTATCCGGGCTGACGTTATCCGCTAAAAAGTATGGGTAAGCGCTAAGTTGTTCTTTTTTGTGGCTTAAAAGTATTTTCGGTTCTTTTAAAGTTGTCCTTGATGTTACTAATGTTCGAAGTACATTTTGGATTTAGATTAAACTTTGAGGGGGCTAGCTTAAAGATTTAAGTGAAATGATTTTATGCCTCTTTTTCCTGGATTGAGATGGTGTAAAAATGTTCGATGAGTACAACTTGATATAACTTAGTGCAAGTTAAACTTAATGCGTTAATTGGGAGTGTAACGGGGCACTGTCGTTGTCTTCGGACGTGATAATGGCATACAATTCCCAAACGCAATCTGCATGGCTAAGGTAGCTGCTTTCTGGATTGAATATTCCGGTATCTAGATCGTTTTTCTCTGAAATTTTGAGGATAATCAGGGATGGTAGTACGAACTATGATGATGTCTGCGACAGAGGATCAATCGAAAAGTTAGTTGAGTGGGGAGTGTTGACTGAAGAACCGGCGTGTTTCACAAATGAACATTTACGAATTCCAAGAACAACTGTAGAACGAATGTCCGTAGAGCTAACTGCCAACTGCAATCTCAGATACCTTCACTGCTACGGAAATTTCTTACCTACAAGAACACAGGAACTTGATTTTGCTCGGCTACAAGAAACAATTTACAGTGCGAGGGAACTTGAAATTTGTCAAATAGATCTTACAGGCGGGGAGCCATTAATTTATTCGCACATTAATGAGATAATTGAATTAATTAGGAACGAAAAATTCATATATAGCATATTCACTAATCTTACGCATTTGCCTGAGAGTACATTTGATGTGCTTAGGTCGTATAAGCCTTCCGCTATTATTACTAGTCTAGAGTCCAGAGATTCAAGTATTCATGACAATTTCAGGAAAGGTCATCGAGCTTACGACAAGACAGTATCTAGCATCAAAAGATTGATTAAAGCGGGAATCAACGTGAAGGTTAACCTAGTCATCGGAGCTCATAACGTTCTCACATTCTCGGAAACCGTTTCATGGCTGTCGGATTTAGGCGTGCGGGAGATAGTGGTCGATACGTTACGAGTTGAAGGACGTGCGACGAAGAATCTTATGGCGCCGGATAAAATGATTCGAGAAATATTTAGGAGGCTTCCGAAACAGAAATCATGGCTAACTAGTCAGACCTACCCATGCGGAATTGCTTCTGAGATGGTTTACATCAGTTCAGCAGGGAAAATATTACTTTGTCCAAGTCTCAATCGTCCGCAATTTGAATTAGGGGATATCGCTCAGGGAGATTTTAATCTTGCTGATGCTGTTATGGACTTACCAATTCGCTTTTCAAGGTTTCATAAGAGCACTTGTCGCCCCCATTGTGCAATGTTTGACCGGTGCACGGGTGGTTGCCCCGCAAATTCATTTTTACAAGGACGCGATCCCTCGGGTCCGGATCTAGATGTATGTTCAAGGTACTTTGATCATGTATGAAGAACGTTTATTAGCACTTAATGAAAGAATTAGGGCGACTTCAGTTTCGCATCCAATTTTATCTCAAAGGGTGCAACCCTATCTTGATGCGCTTCATGTTGGAAAGCAGAGACTTGAAACCCAATTATGCATAGGTGGAACTTGACAAAATCATGTAACCTAACTTGCACATATTGTGCAGTGGGCGCTCGATTTGGTTCTACCATGCCGAATCAGAATGCTGTTAATAAACAGGTTCTGAAAAGGGATCTTGATCTCAACCCTATGTATGTGAGCCTCTTGGGCGGGGAGCCTACACTTACAGTTGAGCTTCCAGAGATTGTAGACACTTTATCTGAGGCAGGAATCTCTGTCGATATTACGACCAACAGGGCGAGAGTTAGTGATAGGCCAATTAAGTCACTAAGTAATGTGCGCCAATCTGACCTAAGCATAATGATTAGTTTAGATTTTTTGATAAGGACGTCAACGAATCTCGACGGTGAAAAGGTTCATTTTCAACTGCAACGCGAGCTGCGAAAAGATTAGCGGAGGCGGAAATACCTTTTAGCATTGGTATGACGATTTCTAAATCAAATCTTCATCATGTACTTGCAACATACATGTTTGCTGAAGAAATTGGCGCCAGCTTGTTTTGTTCTTGGTTTGTTATGCCGTCTGGAAGTGCAAGCAAGTGTGAGGCGACATTGCCTGATTCAATTTATATAGAGCAGGTACATAAGATTCTTGACCTTGCTGAGGAGAATTTTCTACCAGTTGGACGTATGGATTTAAGTTATGCGACTGTAAGAATTTTGAGTTCAAATCCGCAACTAGGAAAAATTGAAGGGTCTTCTGCCTTAGCAGAGGTAGCTTCAAAAGTCTCTTGTGAAGGGTGCCGCTATCGCACCTTGATTGATGAAAACGGCGATGTATTTCCATGCAACTTTCTCCAGTATGATGCATTTCGGATGGGCAATCTACTCTCAGATAATTGGGTAGACATATGGTACTCACGCCCGGCGCGGTTTAAAGCTTCGCTAACTCGAAGTAACAAGCCCAAGTATAAAGACTGCGAGGCTCAATTCTGCGACACAGGATGCTTTGGTGTTTCGTTTGCAAATTATCTTGAAACGGGTAAGTTGTTGCCGATGTGTGAGGTTTTGCAATGATATCCTTCATCAAAAATGATAGACCGAAGATGGATATAACTTGGGATATTAGACGAGCTCCTCTTTGCGATCTCGTTTCACTTATTAACCAGTCTTTTCGAATAGGTTTTATAAGATGTGCCGTCCACCTCAAGCCTGTTCCGTCCGTAGCAGAGGTAGAGAATCTTCTGAATGTAAAGTATTGGCATAATAAGAAGCCATCTGTGATTATCAAAAGTCAAGACGCATCCCCATGATTCCACGCAATAGAGGCGCATGAGAAAATATTATTTCTCACTGACATGCCTCCGGCCTTAGACATGAACTGTCAACTCGGAATTTTCTGAGTGAGCAATCTAGGTATAGGACGGCAAACAATGCACTCGAGGCCCAAATATCGAAAGCAGATGTTTCAGTAAATTTGTTTACTTTGCTCGACGAGTTTTCAGACGAATTTCAGAAAGGAGGTGAATGATGTTCACTCTACCAACGCGAGAATCGGACACGGTTCTAGATGATCTTATTGCGGAGACAATTGGGCTTCTCGATGCTGTTGCAGATGCCGAAGAGAACCCATTTGAAATTGAGAAGATCGATCTTGATCAATCGAAGCTGAAGGTCTTTAAAGGTACTTGTCACTGCAGCTTGAGTAGTCCAGGAACTACATAATCCTTATGTTTGATTGGAAGTGTTGGTGCCCCAAGCAAACATATAATTAGTCATATGCATATGAATGGAGTGGCTGTGAAGCCGATTATTAGGATAAAAAATCTTAGGAAAGAATTCGGGACTAGGGTTGCGCTTAAGATTGAAGATCTTACGATCATGCCTCATGAAACTGTTGCAATTATTGGTCCGAACGGCGCTGGGAAAACTACCTTTTTACGAATTGTCAGCAGTCTTTGGGTGCCGACGTTGGCAGAAACGCTTTGTGTAGCAGGAATAGATTTGTTGGAGAGCCACAGTAAGAAAGAGATGAAGCGATGGCGCTCTAAAATCGGTTTTGCTAGCAATAGTAATCAGCTCTTTGGAATGTTGACAGTACAAGAAAACCTGGAGTATGTTGCTCGGCTGTATTCTATTCCGAGGAAGCTCAGGAGTGACAGGATAAATGAGGTGCTTTCGCTTTGCGGAATTACCAATCGTGCCGATGATCAGGTTTGGAAGTTATCCACTGGTCTGAAGCAACGAGTGAACATCGCACGAGCGCTTATTACCCGTCCGCAAATTCTTTTTTTGGATGAGCCGACGACGGGGTTGGACCCTTTGGCTGCTGCAGACCTTTATGATGTGGTTCGGGGTCTTTCATATAACGGTACTAGCGTTATTATATGCACGCATTTGATGAGCGAAGTCGATGATTTATGTGATCGTGCCTTGTTTATGTCGCACGGTGAGTTAGTTGCCAATGGTTCTCCTGGCGAGCTTCGGAAAATGGCAGGTGACACGGTATATTCGCTCACTATATCGAGTGAAGAAATAGAGCGCGTGCGCTTAAGAGCGAAACAGATTCCAGGATGTCGATTGATCATACGGCAATCAAATCCAGTCACTGCGGATGTTTTGATTTACGGGGTTAAGGATCCAAGTGATATCGCAGACTTTGGAAATGCTTATTCGGCACGTAAACCGCTCCTTAGTGATACGTTCTTTCTTCTTGGTGGCAACGGATGATGAATGTACTAACTCATGCGAAATATAGTGCTGTTATAAATTCTAGATTGCCTAATATCTGGACTAAGCTCTTAGTGATAACGCCAATTATGGAAGTGTTGCCTTTGCTTCTCCTTGGGGCTACCTACCTAAATGCGGAGAGTCAGCGTCCGTATATTTACACAAATATGATCTGGTCTTTCTTTGCTGCGGTAGTCATTCAATGTCTTGTCTCGATCCAAGGTATTTCATCTGGTGGGCGATTGGATACGTTCCTTCAGTCAGAAGGAAATCTTATTTCGTGGTTACTCGGTTATGCTTTGGGTGTCTGTGGATTTTACCTAGTGTCTTCGCTGATTTCTACAGCCATATTGGGGATGTTCTTAGGTTTCCCAATAGTGGTAGGCAGGATGCTATTATTTGCTGTACTTTCTGTTCCGGTTACTCTTGGAATAGTTTGTTTTGTTTACGGTTTTGAGATTAGGTTTAATCGAACGTTTCATTTTATAAATCTCATACTTGATATTTTGCAGATTTTATCTTGTGTTCTTTGGCCGCTGGTAGCACTGAACGGACTTATTAAGATGGGATCATTGTTGTCACCATTTACGTACCTCAATGAATTTGTTCGTACGAATAGCTTTGAAGCTCTAGCGGTGTGTTTATTCGTCAGTGCATTGTTCGTGATGATTGGAATGGCTTGGGTAACGAGATCGACGACGAGATACCGGGAACGAGGAAAGATTGGAGGTGAACGATGAATACTGCGGTAGCATTTAAGTATCTGAAGACGCTTCGGAGAAATCCAATTGATACGTTCTCTATGGCGGTACGCCCGTTATTTTCCGTTACGCTTTTCGCTATATTCGCGTCGACGTATATTGAAGGTGATACCGGTGTTACTTTCATGGTGTTATCGGTTGCTCTGGTAAATATTATTATCAACTCTGTGCAAGGTTCTTGCTATGAAGCGCGTGATGATACTAGTGATTCAAGATCCGATATCATCATTCTTGCTCCGGGTGGATTTCATGGTTTTTCTGCTGCACAAGCAATTGTCCAGACTGCGTTTGCATCGGTTCAAAGTCTTGTCGTTTTGCTTGTTTCGGCACCGCTCTTAGAAATTCACTACAGTGGTTTTGCATTGAAGATCGTACTTACTGGGGTAGTGCTCCTCATTGTTACTAGCTATCTTTTGTCGTTGTTTCTAGTGAAAATTTCGATTTTGTATGATAATTTTCTAGCGGTTTCCTTCACGATTGTCGTGCTGGTTACGCTTGGCGGTGCGTTTTACCCGGTGGATGCTCTTCCTGACTGGGTGCGCACAATAGCTCTGCTAAATCCACTGACATATCTCATTGATTTGTGCAGAACACCGTTCATCGGTGGGCAGCCTTTAGTGAATTATTCTACGAGTGTGCTTGTCTGTGTAGGTTTCATTCTTCTGCTGGTTGCTGTGAATTTTGTGGTGAGGAGCCGCAGGTTCGATTTATCTAATAGGAGTCGTTTTTAGATTTCGAAGCAACGTTTCTATTGTTCGATTACCGGCTTACGGAATTTTGATCCTTGTATGAGTGAAATATGTTCTGCAGGGTTAAAGGTTTGTTATTGGGTGCCGTTACCTCTGGTTTGAAAAGACACATAGAGTATGTATGTACTGTTGATCCAAAGCATCGGGAACGGTTCGTGCGGCGATTCAATTTGGATGAGGACGAGGTATCTTCTTCAACGGGGTTCAGGGTTTCAGAGCAGATTTGCATGTCATGGAGATACATGGCGAGAAAGACATGAATTGTCCTGCAATATTAGGTGACGAGGTGGCAGGGCATTGTAGAAGACTTCAGAATCCTTCGGTACGTGTCTGGCTTCCTGGTGAAGGACATTACGCCTCGACTCCGGAAGACGTTGAGATGATTTTCAGTTCAACTCGAGACTTTCTAACTCGTGTGATGTTGCAGTTGCCGTATCAGAACGGATTCTGTTGTTGTTCAAGAATTAGTTTGGAGAGCTTCAATCATACGATGCTGTTATCAAGCGGTTCTTGACATACAGCTAGTATGAGGTCAAATCAGTGCAACATGCGGTTCCTATTTCTTAGATGACAGACTGTAATCGTGTGGTTTTATAACAGTAACGAAGTAATAGCTCCCACCTCGCAGTTCGGTGTACTCCCTTGGGTCTTGTAACCAAAGTTGAGTACAGGCAACATGAGGGGAAATGTCGAACTCTCGATTTCGAGCGTAGGTTCACACTTCCCCCGCTCTGTCCTCCGTTGATCAGCGCCGCTTCGAGGCCTTCATACTCGATGGGCAGGCGCTGTAGTGGAAGTATGAGGCGGTGACGATATCTTCGCGTTCGAGGAAGATCTTGTCCACGAAATACTCGAAGATCTGGTAGCAGGTGTGTCAATGGTTGCTTCTGCAATGCACCTGTAGAACACACCAATCGAAATCTCGTCCTCGAACAAGGTTTCCTTTATGTGTGTGGTTTGGATGGTAGTGTCAATGTCTCGCTTGTGTTTCTCTAGCGTGCGCATAGTCTCGTCGGATGTTGGGTGACAGCTGGAATGAGTAGTACACGGAGAATACGTCTGTCATCCTCTCCGTGAGCACAGAGCCGGGGCAGGGGAATGCCTTTTCGATGTGGTGAATCCGGCCGGTAGCTCTGATGGAATGCTTAGCAAACATTAGCTGAGTACACTCTCATGAGAGGCTATCGTTTTTCCACACGGTGACTTATTCGGGCTTGGTATTCGGCAACTTCATAGCGGCACCTGATATCCAGAGCGCTCAGTGTTCTCGTCAGTCTGTGCTGACAGTCTACACAGGGCAGTGAGTGTCGCATCTCCACTGACCAGTGACATCTCGGTTAGTCAGGTTGTGTCAGCTCTTGAGATGGTTTCAACGAGGTCGTTCCTAGATCTAAAAAACAGTGCAGTCGACCCGAGGGTACGTCTCGTGCTGGACGTGCAGGCATGGGTCGTTACATGACCACGAGACGCGGTTATGTATAGGTGCGCCGAACCTATACTCACTCGGTTCGCCCCCTTGTGATGTGGCTACGGTGCAGGGGAATGCCATCAGAGGAGGCATTGTCTGTTTCTCAAGTAGCTTGCCATTTTGCGACTTCCCTGTGCTCCCAAGAGATCGCTGGCGGGGGATGAAGGAAAGGAGTGTAAGAGGAAAAGACTCAGTTGTTAGTTACGCTCTCTCTTTCGGTCGGTATAATAGATAGCTCTGCGATCGTGATCGCGCTCCGCTTCGCCCCCTTCCTCACGCACTTGTTGTTGCGTGCCTCGGGGGTCTTAATACGCCTGCTCTATTTCGTTCCACAGGCTTACCCGGAGCAGCCCCAGGTCTTGTTACTACGCAGTACCCGTGAATCGATCCAGACTATCGTCTGTGCCATCGGCATCTTCGGTTTGGGTTAAACCAGAATCGCCTTTACCACATTCTTATTTTTGGGAGGTATAGTGAAAAATTTGAACGCATTAGAATAAAAATCCGGAGGTTTTATCATCGGAATTATTGTCTAGGATAATTCGAATTAACTGCATTTAACTAGCGGCGATGGAGGAGCGTCCATTCATTGCCAATTTGCGCTACAAAAAGTAATTTGACAACTTGGAGTTAATCAAGCAAAGTGGGTGCCTTCGATGCCGGTTGAGCTTTGGAATTTAATTATCCCTGGTGCTGGAGCATTTTCGGTGAGTTGTCATGAATTTGAATCAATCTTATGGAAAAATTGTGTTTTAATGTAACTTATTTAATTTCAGGCGATTACACGTGGTTACTAGTGTTAAAGAATAGGTGAAGATGTAAGGTGTTCATCTTCGCAGATTTGGAGAGGGACACAGATGAATGCTGCAACCAATGACCAAGGGAATCTGTCTCTCATAAAGATTGTCTATTTTGATGAGGAGTCGGCTTCGGACTTGCTGGATATCGTAGCGGGAGGTAAAGAGGCATCTTTGAGAGAGTCGTCCAAGGAACGGGTAAATGAGGTAGCGGCTGATGCAGATGCAAGGGCTGCCACAAAGTTCAACTGGCTACCATTTTTTGGAGGCTCGGTAGAGGCTGGCGCTGCTGCAAGTGTATCGGCGGTCGGGCGTAGCATCCTAAATAAAACCCTATCGAACACTATTCTTACCGACTACCTTAGAAAGTGTTGTGATCTGAATGGTATTGAGAAGTTAACAGGGCTGACGGTAACTGCGCCCCTTGACTCGGCAGCATTCATGAAGATGTTTACGCCGTACCTCGCGATCCTCAAAATCAATGAGTTACCCCTCAATCTGGCTGAGTTAGATAGTGCGTTAATGTCGGCGAAAGGGTACTACGAACTTATCGGGCAGGATAAAAACGGCAAAAAACGAATCCTAAGATTTAATATTCAAGCTTTTAGAAACAACTATGGACTTGTTGATCTCGGACGTATGCATCTTGTATTCCATGGAATACGCGTAGGTAAGGGTTCAGAGTCTAGCCTTACAATGGAGGCTGAGATGAAACCCAATACCGCTTCAAGAGTCACCGCTTTGGAAGTGGTCGACGGTATCCCGACGGAAGAAAGCACATTTCTGGACGTATATGACATCGTTTTAGCAGGGGTTGAATATGGAGAGTGATACGAAGGTTAGCATCTACTTCGGACCTCATTCTTGGTTTGAGAAACAACTTGGGAAAGAAAAACGACATTATCTTCTTGACACAGTCAACGACTATGACGAAGCCAAACGTCGTATCAGACACACCATCGAAGGGCAAGAGAGTACTGAGATTATGACGCCAACGCCACGGTCAGACTGCCTTATTGTGATGTCCAGTGACTATGCGAGTCTCCAGGAGCATGCCATCACTAACTTTATCGGTCTTATTAGGCAAATAAATCCAAAACATCTGATTCTTAACAACCCGCCTAAGATGATTTACGCTCAATTAGTTAGAGCGCATAACCCGGCGGTTGAGTTCTATACTTACCCAGCCGTTACGCGTGATACCTTAATCAAATTCCGCGACGGTTTTTCGCAGCATCTCGTGGGTCAGCAGAAGGTTCGAGAACAGATGCTGGCTGCTCTGTACCCACTTACTAAAGAAGGGCGCACGCGACCGATCGTTCTCATGTTCTATGGCCCATCAGGTGTCGGCAAAACCGAGACCGCTAAGTTCATCAATGGACTTCTTGGTGGAGAATTACTTCGTAAGCAGTTCTCGATGTTTCATAGCGATAAATTCGCATCTTACGTCTTTGGAGGCACACATTCTGAGAGCTCATTCGCGCGAGATTTGCTTGATCGTTCCTCAGGAGTGATCTTAATTGACGAATTTGATAAGGCCAACCTAGTCTTTCATAGAGCATTCTATGAGATCTTTGATCAGGGTATCTTCGAAGATAAGAACTATCGAGTTAAGATTGGTCCAACGCTGATTATCTGTACGTCAAACTATGGCTCGGAAGACGAGATACGTTTAGCACTTGGAGACGCGTTATACTCGCGTTTCGATGCACTCATCCGATTTGAGCCCCTTTCTCCTGACGAGATCAGGCAAGTTATAAATCGAATGGTTGACAATCATGTAGACAATCTCTCTGCCGATGAACAGGCAATTCTTGAAAGAGACGAGATTAAGTCAAAGTTTGATGCGCACACGGGAAGGTATGGTAATGTCCGAGAGCTTGGAAAACTTGTAGAAGAGGTAATTTCGGTATACTTGGTCCGTGCAATGCTGACCGAGGTAACTACCTGCAACAACCCTGTGCTCCTGAAAAATGAGGAGAGTGCTAAATGAGAGTCAGACAGCTCGAGATCGATAACTTCCGTGGAATTACTAAAGGACGCATAGTATTCCAGCCGCACACCCTGTTGGTTGGCGGGAACAACATCGGGAAGTCCACAGTGTGTGAGGCACTCGAACTGGTCTTGGGACCAGAGCGACTTCGTCGGTATCCCATCATCAATGAGCATGACTTCTCTCATGGCACCTATCTTGGTAGTGAGGATAAACCGTGTGAGATTCGAATCCGTGTCGTTCTGAATGATCTTTCAGATGAACAACAACGTAGGTTCTTCCAGCACCTTCGGCGTTGGAACGATGAGAAGCTCTCATTCGTTGATGAAAAAGCTGACAGTCTCCAAAATGCTGATGACAAAAGAGTCGTCTGGGCACTACCTGTCATCTTTATCGGACGCTACGACCAAGATGAAGACGATTTTATCGGAGGTACTTTCTTTGAGCATCCCTTGCGAGAATCTGACGACCTAGGTGAAGAGATGCGTTCAACGTTGGGATCTGGGCTCACTGTATTTAGCCGTGCACACAAGCGGCTCTGTGGATTCATTTTCCTTCGAGATTTGCGAACTGGGACCCGTGCACTCAGCCTGCATCGTGGTTCGTTGCTTGATACCATTCTCCGCCTAGGGGGGGAGGGCACTGCTGACATGTGGCGTGAGACGCTTGAGGCGCTGCAAGGTCTTGATCCTGCTATCGGAGAGATTGAACAACTTAGGGTCATCCGCGAGAAAATGCGAGAGCGCCTTGGAAAATTCGTCCATCTAGCTCGAGGTGAGGAATCTATGTCTTTCTTCGCCTCGGATCTAACGCGTGAGAACCTACGCGAGGTTGTACAGCTTTTTATCGCGACGAAACCGAGTAACTATGCGGTTCCGTTCACCAAGCAAGGGGCCGGCTCAATCAATCTTTTAGTGTTCACATTACTTACAATAATAGCGGACCGTAAGGAAGGGCAATCTGTTATTTTCGTGATGGAAGAACCGGAGATTGCGCTTCCTCCGCACATTCAACGGCGCATAACGAAATATGTGCTTCAACGGATGGGGCAGTCGATCGTCACCTCCCACTCCCCATATGTCATCGAGCAGTTCTACCCAGAAAATGTAGTTATCCTCGCGCGTGACGGGAATACTTTCTCTGGCAAACCTATCGATACCAAGATAGTCAAGGCGAAGACCTACCGCACGCAGCGCCGTCAGTTTGCTGAGGCAATCTTGAGTCGTGCTGTCTTTGTACTTGAAGGGCAAACGGAGATGGTAGCCGTACAGGCAGTGTCATCGGCGCTTGAACGGTTCCGCGATGATTACTCACACGTCGACCTCGCTGGAGTCACTCTTTTCAACGCGGGTAACGACAGAGAAGTGTCAAAGTATGCGCCGATTTTCAAGGCTCTTGGAAAAAAGGTCTATGGCATGCGTGACAAGTTTAATGCCCCTGAAAAAGGGGGCGCTTTGGTGGAAGAAAAGTCGTTCGAGGAGCTCTGGGTATCGCCGGAGAAGGGTATTGAGAAGATCCTGGTGAATCAGGTTCCGGTTCATGTGTTACGGAGCTTTCTGGAGGAAGTCGTTCAGCGTGATGACTATCCAAACAACTACAAATATGAAGCTGGTAAGGTTTCCGATGATGAGTTGGCTGATTTGGCGTTGGAAGTATTGAAGGCTCGTAAAGGCGATGCATACGGCTTTGGATATACCGGAATACTCATTGATCAGTGTCAGAGCGAGGATGAGCTACCCGCCTTTATTAGAGACGCACTCCTGTCTATCAATGAGCAACTCAATGATGAGATCGAACTCGAGGAATGAACTCTGTGGAAATACAGCTTTCCGAGACTGCTCAGCAAGCCCTGGCGCAGGATTGCCCCGTGTTGGTGATTGGTGGTCCAGGCTCGGGCAAGACGACATTGTCGCTCCTGAAAGCTCAAGCGATGCTCCCCGCCTTGCAATCTGGTCAAGAGATTCTCTTCCTGAGTTTCTCGCGGGCTGCCGTACGACAGGTCGAGATTCGTTGTCTTGATATCTTAGACTCCAAGGAACGCGAGCAGATTGCCGTCTGTACTTACCATGCATTTGCAATGGACATCCTGCTAGCCCACGGCCGCCTTCTCACTGGACGTCCTCCGAACATTATTTATCCAGTAGAAGAGAAGCTCGCAAAGGCGGCTTTCGATGGCGACTGGAGCACCGAAGTGAGACGCCTCGCATGTGATGAAAGTCGCTACGTGTTCAGTCAATTCGCGACCGCCGCTGCTCAGCTCGTTGTTGGTAGTGAGTCGATTGCGTCTCTGCTCGCTGACAAGTACCCTGTGATCATCCTGGATGAATTTCAGGACACCGACGATTCGCAGTGGAAACTGGTCAAAGCGATGTCTTTACGATCGAAGACAGTGTTCATGGCTGATCCAGATCAGCGGATCTTCGATTATGATGAGCGTGTGGATCCACGGCGCCTAGATCATCTACGTGCGCACCTTAGGCCCGCAGAATTCGACCTTAGCACTGAGAACCATCGAAGCCCTGGTACCGGAATCTTGCAGTTCGCTAATGCGGTGTTGCAGAACCATCCTCTCCCGAAAATTAAGGAAGTCAACACTATACTTTACCAGCGAAAAGCATTTGACAGCACCGTCTACAAAAGTGTTCTCAGGACACTTAATTCGCTCCGCAAAGCGGGCATCGCCGATCCGTCCGTCGTTGTACTTGCAAGAACGAACGAGCTGGTTGGGAAGATTTCTGCGATTCTCGGGAGCGAGCACAAGATCAATGGTCGAGTAATCAGTCCCATAGAACACGATGTGCTTTGGGATGCCGACTTAAGTGCATCGGCTGCCTTGGTAGTAGCCTCAGTTTTGGAATGGTCGAACTACTCGAAGGAGGTTGCACTAGGTCAGACTTTCGACCGCATCGGGGACTACTTCGATGTCAAGAACGCCATAAAATCAACCAAGACGACTCGACAAAAGAGCGAGCATTACCGAAGGGCTGCTGATTGTGCTCGCAAAGGTAAAAAGCAATGGTTGAAGAGCGCCAAATATCTTGCTGCCTTGTACGACAGCGGGTTGGCACTTAGTGGAGATCCTACTCAGGATTGGCTTAACGCACGTGATTTACTCAATGTAGGGAAAGACTTGTCGGATCTATATGCAAAAGCTATGTTTATCCGATTGTTCCGCGCCACCGATGAAATCGGAAGTCGGCTTTCCCGCGTATGGGATCTTCACGGTAGTTACAAGGATGCCATCAACCACGTACGTCGTGCGCTTGAAGTAAGCAAACTTCAATCTGACCAACGTGTCCCTCACGGCTGTGTCCTTATGACCATACACAAGGCTAAGGGCAAGGAATTTGACGGTGTCGTATTGGTTGAAGGGGAGTATAAGGGGGCCTTCTTTCGTAATACCGATACTAAGACACAGTGCGAAGCTACTCGGCGACTACTACGAGTCGGTATAACCCGTGCGCGTTACCAGGTTACGATTGTTCGTCCGAAAGATGCTCCCGCGCTTTTTTCTCAAACAAGTATGTAGGTTTTGGATGATTTGTGGTTTCCTTAGAGAAAGTCATGCCTTGTAGACTCTCCCATAAGAGGAGATAGGTTTAGCGGTGGATATCCCGATCCTCAAAGTGCTGATGTTGGCCGGTTCTTTGACGTATAGGTATATTATCAGCCGGACTGTAATGGTTAGCTTCTAGAGCCGCAATCTAACTGAACTTGAGAGTGTTAGGATCGCAAAATACTCATGCGTTAAGAGTGTGTAGGAAGCTGAGCGCATCAACCAAAAATTCGATATCTGGGTAGAAGGATAGCGCGTTAAGTTGACCTTGCTATTAACTCTCGAGGCTTACTCACAATGGCTTTTTCTTTAGAATTGTTTTTTAGAGTTCTAGAGTTTCTGGAGTAGCTGTAAACTGTGAAACACGTGTATGCCCTAAGAGTAAGTGGGTAGCAAAAAGAGTTCGACACGTCCCCCTTGGGCTCCACCAATACTGCAGATCCGTTCGGATCGGCAAGTGAGTTGAAAGTCAGGTTACTTTCATAGAAGCCGTACAGCTTCGACGCAGGTTAGTTCCGAGGTGGATCGTTAAACGATCCCTCTTAGCCTATCAATCGCGGTATTTCCGTGATCTCGGAGCTGAGCTTTAATCGCGCTATAACTGACTATCAGCAAACTCGACGTCGTCTACGGCCAGGCAGTGTTGAATACACTAAGTTTCACCAGTTGATAAGTGCGGACTTAATGAAACCTCGCCAGTTAGAATATGGGGTATGAGCCCAGTTGTAGCAGTAATCGGTGGGGGACAGTTAGCGCGTATGATGGCTCCACCTGCCACCAACCTCAATATCACTCTCAGAGCTTTAGTGGAAAGCCCGCAGGCGGCAGCCGCGCAAGTAATCCCCACTTCAACTATTGGTACTCCCAGTGACCTGCCGATCATAGAACAGCTTGTTTCAGGGGCGGATGTCCTTACTTTTGAACACGAGCATATCCCCGCTGAAGTACTTGCCCGCTTAGAAAAAATTCTTCCCATTCACCCGCGTCCGGCCGCGTTGATTTATGCGCAAGATAAACTTTTAATGCGGCAAAAACTCACTGAGATTGGCATTAAAGTGCCCCGCTGGCAAAAAGCAGTTTCCTTGGCCGAGGTCGAAAAATTCGCCCTCGAAATTGGGACGCCGTTTATCGCGAAAACCCCGCGGGGAGGCTACGACGGCAAAGGTGTGAAAGTAGTCCACCACGCAACAGAACTAACTGACTGGTTACAGTTAGGGCCGGTGCTTTTAGAAGAAAAAATTCCTTTCACACGGGAACTTTCCCAACTAGTTGCTCGTTCATCTACCGGAGAGTTCAAGGCCTGGCCCTTGGTAGAGAGCATTCAACAGAACGGGGTGTGCTGGCAGGTAATTGCCCCAGCCCCACGCACAACCCCAGAAGTGGCAGAAAAAGCAAGCCAAATGGCGCTAAAGATTGCCACAGAATTAAACGTAACCGGAGTATTAGCCGTAGAACTATTTGAAACAACAGGCGGTGAACTTTACGTTAATGAACTGGCTATGCGTCCACATAACTCCGGGCACTGGACTCAGGACGGTTCCGCCACCAGTCAATTTGAACAGCATTTGCGCGCCGTCCTCGGGCTTCCTTTAGGAGAAACAGATATGCTTCCCGGCGTGTGGGTAATGCAAAACCTACTGGGCAGTAACTACCCGCAAGCCGCTGCTGCCAGCGGGGAAGTAATGCACGAAATCCCCCAAGCCAGAATCCACCTTTACGGGAAAGAAGTCCGCCCAGGCCGCAAGCTCGGTCACGTAAACGTCCCCGCAGACGAAGTATCTCAAGCACAAAAACTAGCTAATCGCGCAATCGAAATTCTCCACGGATAAACCGCGAAAACCGAACGTAACAGACTACAGGCAACCACGATTCTAATCACCCAGGAGGAAATAATGGCAAAAGTAGGCATAGTAATGGGCTCTGACTCAGACTGGCCAGTAATGCAAGCAGCCGGCGCAGCCCTAACGGAATTTGGAATCGAATACGAAGTAGGGGTAGTCTCTGCCCACCGTATGCCCGAAGAAATGATCGAATACGGAAAAACTGCTCACCAAAAAGGTATCTCGGTAATTATCGCCGGAGCCGGGGGTGCAGCCCACCTACCCGGAATGCTCGCCGCAGTTACCCCCCTACCTGTCATTGGGGTTCCCGTTCCCCTCAAATACTTAGACGGAATGGACTCACTACTATCTATCGTGCAAATGCCAGCCGGTGTTCCAGTTGCCACCGTCTCTATTGGCGGAGCCCGCAACGCGGGACTACTCGCCGCCCGCATCCTGAGTACAGGAACCGATGAAAAAGCACAGCAACTGCAGGAAAAAATCCTTGAATTCCAAGCTAACCTGAAACAGCTTGCCTATGAAAAAGGAAAGGCGCTGAAAGAGAGAACCTTTTAGATTATAGTTTTCTAATCTAAAAACATAGCCTTTTATGTGAATGAGCAATCTAAATGAGGTAGGCTAAAGCCATGAACATTATGGTAATTGGTGGCGCCGGATATATCGGCGCCCATGTTGTAAGACTACTGCAAGAACGCGGCGATAAAGTACTGGTTGTAGATGACCTTTCTTACGGTACGGCAGAGCGCATTGGTAACTCAGAACTACTGGTATGTGACGTTGCAGCTACGGAAAACATTACGCCTTTGGCAGAAGCAATGAAAACCCACGAAATTAACGCGGTGATTCACTTCGCCGCCCGTAAACAAGTGGGTGAATCAGTTGCTAAACCAGCCTGGTACTGGCAGCAAAACGTAGGCGGATTAGCCAACGTGATGCTGGCAATGGAAGAAGCCGGCGTAAAACAAATGATCTTCTCATCTTCGGCTGCAGTTTACGGAATGCCCACGGTTGAGGTAGTTAGTGAAGACATTGAAAAGCAACCAATTAACCCCTATGGCGCTACTAAGCTAATCGGTGAATGGATGATGGCTGACTGCGAACGCGCTTGGGGACTACGTTGGGTAGGGCTGCGTTACTTCAACGTAGCTGGATCCGGCTGGGACGACCTGGGCGATCCTGCAACTCTAAACCTAATCCCGATGATCTTTGACCGCCTGGCTAAAGGTGAAAACCCAAAGATTTTTGGTACCGACTATCCAACTCCAGACGGAACTTGTATCCGCGACTACATTCACGTATACGACTTGGCTGTTGCCCACGTTGCCGCCTTGGATAAACTGGCTTCCGGTGAAGAAATGCGTTACCACCAGTACAACGTAGGAACTGGAAAAGGTACTTCTGTTAAGGAAATCGTTGACGCAGTTCGAGTTTCAACTGGGATTGATTTCGTGGCAGATGAAGAAGCTCGCCGCGCCGGTGACCCGCCACAGTTAATCGGTGATGCTGCTCGTATCCAAGAAGATTTGGGGTGGGAAGCAAAGTACGGTGTGAAAGAAATTGTTGATTCCGCTTGGAGTGCTTGGCAAGCTGGCCCGCGCCGGATTGAACGTTGAACGCTTAGTCTGAGGGCTTTTAGCTAGTAAGGTGGTGGGCAGGAACCTTAGTTCCTGCCCACCACCTTATACTTTTAAGGAGCTTGTACGAAGTCTTCTTTTGTCAGCGTCCCAGAAGCAACTTTACGGAAAAACTCATCAACCTTTTGCGGATCGAGTAAAACCGAACTACCGGCATACGTCTGGTAGTCTATATTCGCAATTGGCGGAGTCCCCGTGAAACCAGACTTATGGGCATCTTGGAAGTATTTCGCCAAGTAAGCGATTTCCCAGGACTTAGTCTCAGGATCGGTGGTAAGTGAGGAAGCGCCGGCGCTGACAATCCGTTTGATGCGTGTTGGGGAAGTGTAGGTTTCGCGTGAGAAAATCTTTTGGCTCACTGCGCTAACTACTTCTCTTTGACGCTTAGCACGCCCAATATCGCCCTCGGGATCTGCATACCGCATCCGGGCAAATGCCAACGCAGTTTTTCCATCAACCTTATGGCACCCAGCTTCCCAATTGAGCTGGGAAAATTCGTCAGCAACATCGTAGTCTAAGCACAGTTCCACGCCTTCAACCGCATCAACGGTATTCATCACGCCATCCATGCCAACTTCCACATAGTGATCAACTGTGATTCCCGTTAGCTCTTCAACTGTTTGCACTAACAGTGCTGGGCCGCCGTATGCGTAGGCTGAGTTAATTTTCCCTTCGCCCTGTCCGGGGATTTTGACGAAGGAATCACGCGGAATGGAAATTAAAGAGACTTGCCCATTATCCGCCCGATGTAACAGCATAATAGTATCTGTTCGTTTTCCCTCAGTATCATCCTTAAAATCAACGTTGTCACGCGAATCAGAGCCAGCGATCAAATAGGTGGTGCCGGCTGTGTTGGGGGCACCTGAGAGAGCCTGAGTGTGCTTTAAACTGTCATCTGCAAGAGACCATAAAGAATACACCCATAATCCGGCAATAAGGGATAGGACAACTGGCAAAACTAGAAGCGAAATCAAAGTTATCTTAAGCGGTGAAAAAGACTGTTTTCTGCGTGGTTTTGCAGTTGGTTGAGAGGTGGGAGCGCCGGGGGTGGGCGGGCGCATAGTTCCCGCCCGTCTACCGCTGCCCGCTTGACCGGGGGCGGGGCGAAGCCCAGCAGAATGGGGGCGTGGTGAGGACGTAGCCGGGGCGTTCCCAGAGGGGGTGATAGAGCGCCGTGGCGGGATCACCGGGGGGTGAGTGGGGCTACTCGGGGGTTGCGAAGCTACGTTTCCGCCGACTTGTTCCCGCAGTCGAGCAGTTCGCGCGGCTGCTTGGCGGGCTGAGAGTTCTTCTCTGCTGATTTCTGGCTGCGGAGAGTGGGACGAGCGCCGGTTTTCAGGTGTGGTTGCGCGTTGAGCGTGCGACTGGGGGGATTGTGGCCGGTGCTGTCCCTGCATACGGCTTTGGGATTGTGCGCGTCTTTGAGCCTGTGCGCGACTTTGGGGAGCAAATGAAGGTGGGGGAGTTTCCCGAGGGCGCTGCGTAGATGCTCCAGCGGAATCTGCTGTTACAGGTGGTTTACGCCTGCCGGTAGAACTACTATGGCTAGGAGATTTTCCGGACGAAGTGTGACCGGACGCGGGATTAGGTCTGCCAACAGAGCTAGGCCGACCCGTGCCACTGGGTTTACGTGGATTTTGCGGAGGAATGGCAGGTGGAAAAGATGGTGGTAAATCGGTCATAGTCGCTCCTGCCTATTAGAAGAAAATCCATTTAAATTTTATGTAATTCCCCGTATTAGTTCACTCATTGGGATCTTGGAAGTTCTCAAGATCATTCTCATTATTAGGAGAGGTTTCCTTAGATCCAGTTTTTGCCTGGGGATCTTCAACGATTGTGACTTTCCCATTCAGATCGCGAATTTCAGTTCCGACGGGGAAAGGCTTATCAAGTTTAATAGATTCCCAGAAATCTGGAGCTAACTCAGAGGGTATCACACGGTTCGGGTCATGAGGGGCTTCTCCCCACGGCATGGTGGCAAACTGAATACCTGAGTTCGGAATCGAATTGAGAGAGTAGGCTAACCCAGTGGCGTTACTTAAAGAAGCTAACTGTGGGGAGGCTTTTACTGCTTGAATACCTTCTTTAACGAAGCTGTATAGCTTTGGAAAATCAGTAATAATATTCTTTTGCTTAGCGGTGTGCAGAATACGGCCCACTAACTCCTGTTGGCGTCCCATTCTACCAATATCCCCAGTAGGGTCATCAGGGAGCGAACGGGTCCGAGCGTACGCCAAAGCATCAAAACCGTTTAGCTTGTGGCAGCCAGCTTTAATATCCAAAGCAGAGAGGGGATCGTAAAGATCCTTATCAAAGCACATATCTACCCCGCCTAAAGCGTCGATGATAGATTGGAAGCCATTGAAATCAATGATGACAAACTCATCAATTTCAATTCCTGTCAGCTCTTCCATAGTATTTTTCACGCAGGCAATACCGGGAGCTAAATTCTTTGGATCACCTGAAGAACCCGTCCCTAAAGCCCAGTTGAATTGCGCGTAAAAAGGGGCAGAATAGGTGCCGTCAATTAAACGACACGCTGGTATAGTCACTAAAGTATCTCGGGGAATCGAAACCATTTGTAGGCGGGTTCGGTCTGCCGAAATATGCATTAAGAAGTTAGTGTCGTTAAGCAAACCCTCATCTTCACCAAAATTTCGGTTTCCCTCACCATGGCGAGAGTCAATGCCTAAAACCATGATATTAACTGCCCGGCCATCATAGTTATCTACCGGTGGTTTTTGGTCAGAATCCGGAGAAAAATCAGCGATGCTGAGGCTGCTATTTGAAATTGACTTATATAGGTCGATGAAAATAAAAGCAGTTGCACTGGTCCCGAATAGAAAGAGCGCTAAAGCAGATAATTTAATAATCTGTGCTTTTAACGTAGGAAGTTTTTTAATCGCAGCATGGCGAATTTTATCGCTTTGCACATGAGCGAAGTTTCGCTTACCAATCCGCGGTACACCGCGTTTACGGTAGCGCTGCAACCATGTAGGAAGATCGTCGAAGTTACGTTGCATGATGGGAATCTTCTAGTCTTCTTTAGACAGCTCTTGTTTCGACTTATGGGTCACACCATTTAAGGCGATATTACGAGCCAGCTTAGTAAGTTTTCGTTCAGTTGCCGAATCACGACGATAAGACGTAGCTAAAGTTGAAAAGAAAGCAATCGTCAAACCGTAAAGCAACAGGTCAGCTCCACGCCCAATCCCAACAAACTGCGCCACTTGAGTTACGAACCCGGGATTTAAAGCAGAGAAAACGGCGATAAAAATGAAAAGTAGCATTGCCAGTCGTCTAAACGCCAGGTGGGAAGCAGACTGAACAGGTTTCAAAATCGCGTATGCTAAAGCAACCAAAGAAACCACAAGTAGGGCTTTAATAAGCCATTGAGAACCGGTTAATAAAACAAGCGTCATCATAATCTCTATTTCATAATCAGTTCGGTAAGAATATTTACACCATTAAGCAAAGACTGACCCTTGGCACGTGAATAAGCGGTGTAGACAATGTGCACGGGAATTTCTTTCCACTTTGCACCACTTTTTAAGAGTTGATCAACTAATTCAGAGGCGTGAGCCATTCTGTTTTGAGTGATCTCAATATTTTGCGCCACATCTTTGCGTAGCAGGCGTAAACCATTATGGGCGTCAGTAAGTACCTGCCCCGTACGAATCCGCGTAATATAGGCAACTGTCTGCAATACCAGGCGTTTAAGGGTGCCAGTTTCTGCTTTTCCGTTTAAGAAGCGTGATCCCAGGACGAACCCTAAATCTTCAGCTTCAGCAGTACGGAGCATTTCTAAGGCGTCCTCGACCCGGTGCTGACCATCCGAATCGAAAGTAATCAGATACTTGCCATCTGTTTTCTTTAAAACGAAATCAATCCCGGTTTGTAAAGCCGCGCCCTGCCCCAAATTAATCGGGTGAGTTGCCAGCCAAGCGCCGGCGGCAAGGGCTTTCTCGCCAGAGTTATCCTCAGAGCCATCATCAACACAGATTACGTTAGGGAAGGTGCGGCGTACCTCAGTGAGCACGTCAAAAATCACTTCCCCCTCGTTATAAAGCGGGATTACTAGCCAGGTTTTCTTTAAAATACCAGTTAGGTCAGAATGTGCACTGCTGTCCATATAATCTATTTTCGCTGAAAAGTCCTATTTTTGGATAGCGGAAAGGTGCTAGTGTTTTGTTTGAGGTTTAAATCACGCAGTCGCGTCATCTTAAACAGACCGGTCTACAAGGCGTAAACTTAAGTTATCTAGTTTGAGCAAAGCAAAGGAGTGCGAATGCCTCGTATCGTAGATAGTGCCGAAGTCTCACCGCAAGCACAGGTGGGATCCGGTAGCTCCATTTGGCATCTGGCACAAGTACGTGAAGACGCAGTAATCGGTGAAAACTGTATCGTTGGACGCGGTGCCTATATTGGTACCGGTGTGAAAATGGGCGATAACTGCAAAGTACAAAACTACGCTCTGGTCTATGAGCCAGCAGTTTTAGAAGACGGCGTATTTATCGGCCCCGCGGTAGTTTTAACTAACGATCATTACCCGCGTGCAATCAACGCTGACGGGACATTGAAATCTGCTCACGATTGGCAGCCAGTGGGGGTAACTATCCGTAAAGGGGCCGCCATTGGCGCACGCGCTACCTGTGTGGCACCAGTAACCATCGGCGCATGGGCAACCGTAGCTGCCGGAGCTGTAGTTGTAAAAAACGTTCCAGATTTTGCGCTGGTCGCCGGAGTTCCAGCCCGCCAAATCGGTTGGGTAGGGCATTCTGGTGTGAAACTTGAAAAGGTCGCCGGTACCGAAAACCGCTATGCGTGCCCAGTCAGTGGTCGCATTTATGAAGAAATCAGTGAAACTGAACTTAGAGAGGTAGAAAACTAATGACTCGCGAATTCATCCCCGCCGCTAAACCTATTATCGGCGAAGAAGAAGTTGAAGCAGTCTCTGCCGTATTGCGCTCTGGAATGGTAGCGCAAGGACCACAGGTAAAGGCTTTCGAAGAAGAGTTTACAGCGCAGCTGGCTCCACAAACCCACTCCATCGCAGTAAACTCAGGAACCTCCGCACTGCACATCGGTATGTTAGCAGCAGGTATTGGAGCTGGCGATGAAGTTATCGTCCCATCCTTTACTTTCGCAGCTACCGGAAACTCAGTCGGTCTTTCTGGTGCCACCCCAGTTTTTGCTGACATTGAACTGGACCACTTCTGCTTAGACCCTAAATCCGTAGAAGCTGCCATTACCGATAAGACCAAAGCAATCATGCCAGTGCACCTCTACGGACATCCAGCTAACATGACTGCCCTACAGGAAATCGCAGACCGCCACGGACTAATGTTATTCGAGGACGCCGCCCAGGCTCACGGAGCCTCCCTAAATGGCAAAATGGTAGGTACTTTCGGTACTTTCGCAGCATTTTCTTTCTATCCAACTAAGAATATGACCGCTGGTGAAGGTGGCATGATCACCACCGGTGACGCAACGGTAGCACGTAACTGTCAGCTATACCGTAACCAGGGGATGGAAATCCGCTACCAGAATGAAGTAATCGGCTTGAACAACCGTATGACCGATATTCACGCGGCGATTGGTCGCGTCCAGCTCACCAAGGTAGGAGGCTGGACTGAAGCTCGCCAAGCAAACGCAAAGTTCTTAGATGAAAACCTTGAAGGCGTAATTATTCCTCCAGTAGCCGACGGAGCAACCCACGTCTACCACCAGTACACTATCCGCGTGGTGGACACTGACCGCGATCGTTTCATGCAGGCACTGCAGGAAGAATGGCAGGTAGGCTCCGGCGTTTACTACCCAATTCCTAACCACCGCCTACCATCTTTGGCGCATTTCGCTCCCGGTTTGGATCTGCCAGTAACCGAGGTCGCTGCCCAGCAGGTAGTTTCCCTCCCCGTGCACCCATCTTTGTCTCAGGCAGATTTGGAACGCGTGGTAGAAGCTGTTAATGCTTGTGCTAAGGCAGGTGCCTAATGACTGATTTACGAGTAGGTGTCCTGGGAATTGGTTCAATGGGCCGTCACCACGTGCGCAATGTGCGTGAAACTGATGGTCTGGATCTAGTGGCGGTAGCCGATCCTGGCGGCGATAAGTTTGGTGTGGCAGGGGACTTAGAAGTTCTCCCCGACGTGGAATCACTAATCTCTGCTGGAATCGACGCTGCAGTTGTTGCAGTACCCACTATCTACCACGTGGAAGCTGCTTTGAAACTAGCTGAAGCTGGCGTACACACCCTGGTAGAAAAACCACTGGCAGCTACTTTGGAACAGGGTACTGCGATGGTTGAAGCATTCGAAAATGCCGGTGTAATCGGTGCAGTGGGTTACGTTGAACGTTGTAATCCTGCACTATTGGAAATGCGCCGCCTGATTTCAGAAGGTTTCTTAGGTGACATTTACCAGGTAGTGACTCGCCGGCAGTCCCCGTTCCCAGCGCGTATCTCTGACGTGGGTGTGGTTAAGGACTTAGCCACCCACGACGTGGATTTAGCAGCTTGGGTTGCTGGCTCTGAATACGAGACTATCTTCGCGCAGACCGCTTTTAGATCCGGACGCGAATATGAAGATATGGTTACTGCCTCAGGTCGTTTCAAAAATGGCGTGCTGGTTAGCCACCTGGTTAATTGGCTGACGCCATTTAAAGAACGCATGACTGTGGTTACGGGCGAACGTGGTGCGCTGGTAGCTGACACTGCGATGAGTGACCTGACTTTCTACGCAAATGGTACTTTCCCGATTGAATGGGACCAGATCGCTGCTTTCCGTGGCGTTTCCGAAGGGGAGGTTAAGCGCTTTGCTCTGCAAAAGCGCGAACCGCTGCGGGTGGAACACGAACATTTCCGAGACGCTATTTTGGGCGTGGGAGCTGCACACGTTTCTATGCGCGAGGGCTTGCAAACCATGCACGTGATTGAAGGCATGTTGGAATCTGCTAAGACGGGTCAGGCTGTTACATTCTGATTTTTTCTCAGCATAAAATTTCCCGAGGGCGCCGGTAGAACGAAAAGTTCTGCCGGCGCTTTCAAATCGGTTTACTGCTTTTGCAGGGTTTGTTGGGCGAATAACCTAAAAAACAGTAAACTAGAAAACGTGAAGATAGCAGACTTAAAGGCAAAAATACACGCCCTAAACCAATCCTCTCCTTTTTTGAAACACATCCTTACCCTGGTGTCAGGAACAGCTGGAGCACAGGTAGTTGTTTTCTTCATGATGATGATCATCACCCGCCTGTTCACTAAAGAAACTTTAGGAGAACTGGGGTTATATAACTCAATAGTCGCTGCGGTAGTTCTGATTGCCGCAGGACGTTATGATCTGGCGGTAATGTTAGAAAAAGATGAAGCTGACGCAAAACAAGTTTTTAAACTTGGATTTAGCTTAGTCATTGGATTTTCCCTTACAGCCACTGCTGTTGCCTGGCTTTTACAAGATACAGCCAGAGAATATTATTCAGAAGCGGTAGCCACCTGGATCCCCCTGGTTGGAGTAACCGTATTCTTCCTAGCGGGAGCCACACTTTTACAGTTTTGGTACAACCGCAAAAGCGACTATAAGACTATCGCGATAAACCGCGTCCAACAACAAATTGGCGCAAATGGGGGACAGGTTCTCTCTGGCCTCGCCGGACAAACCGGGCTTTTTGGCCTCTGGGTAGGACAAACCCTTGGACAAGCCTTCGCATTTTTTAACCTGGGAATCAGAGCAAAAGACCTGCGGACAATCGACACTTCCAATGCTGCTAGTCTACTGAGCTTTGCGAAAAAACACTGGAGAATGCCGATCCTTAACGGCCCGAATGCTTTTATAGATGCGTTAAGAAACCTGGGTATCCCTATCTTGATTGGAGCGGTATCGTTAGGATCCTTAGGCGAATATAAGGTGGCAGAAGCAGTAGTGATGATCCCCGTAGGACTTTTTACAGGGGCAATCAGCCAAGTTTTCTTCCAAAAGCTTTCAATGGTTCCTCGCGGGGAAATGGTCCGTGAAATATCTCGGGCAATTAAAGGTGCGTTCCTCATAGGAATCATCCCATTCGCCGGCCTATATCTTATAGCTCCTTGGCTAATCCCAATCCTATTTGGCGTCCAGTTCACCCAATCAGGGTACTTTGTGCAAGCACTCATACCGTGGCTGTTTATGACGCTGATGACTTCACCGATTTCAAATATGTTCGTAGTCACCGATTCTCAAAGCTGGCTTTTAGGATTCGCCATTATTTACACTACAGTTCCACTTACCTGGCTTTATTTTTCACCGCTGCCGCTTTTACCCACCGTTTATATCCTGGGAGCAATTATGGCAGTTTGCCTGATTGGAATGCTTCTTTTAGCTCTCTTAGCAGCCCGCAAATACGACCGCCGAAAGAAAACCGCCTAAATAGGAGAAATTTTTGCTTGATCGCAAAGCCTTAGACTATTTCGCGGTAGATTTCCTCTAACCTTGCTACCACATTAGCTGGATGATGGTTTTCATACACCCAGTCGCGCCTTGCCTGCATGGCTGCGGGTGAATCAACTTCAGCGAGCTGGCTGATAATCCACTTAGCGATGGCTTTAGGATCTCTCGGAAGCGTAGCAGGAAGTGGGCTGACGTGTTCAAGTAAAGTTGGTTGAGCAGCGCCCTCGGGAAAATTGCTGTCAGAGGCTGCAACAGTAGCTGCTGGAACTGCCTCAACTGACTGACTGCAAAGCAGCCGCCGCCCCAGCGCCAACGTCTGATAATCCGTCATCGATAACGCCGCAAACTGTAACTGACCCACCACCAAATCTGCAGAAGCTAAGAAACGCGCGAACTCAGGTAAGGGCATAAGCGGGTGAAGTACCACGCCTAACTCAGCTGCTCGAAAAGCCTGGTCACCCCAATCTAACCCGTGAACTTCCACCCCTGCATCAACGAGTTCCTGCGCTAAAGGAAGCAGAACATCTAATCCCTTAGTGTCATCCCAACGGGAAGAAAAAACTACTCGCCCAGAAACAACCGGAGTATCTATCGGTATAAAAAATTCCAACGGAAGCGGATTAGGTACCCAAACTGCATCGGGGCGCACCTTTTGCACCCAAGGCAACAAATCCGGGGTAGCGCAAAGTACTTTATCTGCGCGTCGCAAAGACTTAGAAATAACCTGCTTTAACCCCGGCTTTTGCCAGTCTTTGCGTATGTCTGAACCGTGTAAATGCAGCACAAAAGGCAGCTTGCCCCAGCCATAATAACCATTGGCAGCGTAATGCAAGTGGATTAAATCAGCCCCGCGTCGCTTCCTTAACCAATGAAATAAATCCTGTAACCGCGAGGAAATAACCCGAAGCGGATGCCCTTTCCCCGCAGGAATTCTCTGCAAAGACCAGGCTTTGCCCTCGTGCTGAGCCTGCGCAACTAAGGTTGAGGGGACATTCGCTATTTCATTAACATGGACTACTTTAGTGGCAGCAGAATACATTATTTCCCTTTAGTATGGTGGCATCACGTGGGAACCAGGTACCCACTGGTCGGTAAGGAATAAATCGGCATAAACTCCGAAAAGGGTTGCTCCGCCGGCAAGTTTCAACGCCAACTTCGCTTTGGGGATTTCTCCTGCCAGCGCGTGGAAACCCATCGGGTGGTTAAGCTGGGTGCGCACACTTAGCGTGTGATTAGCCAGGTTTAGCAGATGAGTTTTCTCGAGGGCGGTCTTAACAACCCGTACTGCACCAGAGGGAAGACTTTGTACTGCCCCTTTGAAATAATCTAACTCCACTTTGCTGATCCGAGAATAAAGCTCATTAGCGTAGCGCACGTATTCTACCCGCACGCTCTCATGGAACTGTTGGGGAGCATTAATCCACACGTCCCATACGCTTCGTTCATACATGGGGAGCGCCCAATCAAACCCAAAATACTCGTAAGCGCGCACCGAGTTAGAAATATACTTGGACTGGCGTTCACTAATATTGAGCGCCACAATCGTTTCTAAACGGTTTTCAGGAGCTTTCCCGGTCCAAAAATCACGCAGTAGGTGGCTAAGTTTATAAACCGTGTAGAAAGATGCGGCTTCCTTTGGTTTACCTTGCAAAATGCCGTGGTGGTCGATAAAAACTTTGACCGCATCGCGTTTAGTGAAATGAAGTTCAGGTTCTGCACACCACTCATCGTGCTCATTTCCAACAATTGTGTGCCCGGGTAAAACAATTGCCCCTGCTTCTACCTGCGGATGGTTTTGTAACTGCGTGAGCGCATACCAGTCTTGAATATGCGGCAGAGCTTGCCCCGTCCAAGTAGCTTTGAGGAAATCCTCTGCTTCTTGCCATTTTTCTTTCATTTCAGTGGGCTTAAGTTCAACTAAAATCCACTCAAATCCAAGTCCTTTAGCTACAGATTCAGAAATATGTGCTTCTGGTGAGCCGGGCTGGCCGTAGGTGAAACATAGTACGTTAGGGGCATTGAGTTCTTTAAGAATGGCTAATAGTAAACGCGAATCTGCACCCCCAGAAAGAGGAATAAGAAGCTGCCGCCCTTTTGCCTGAGCAAGGGTAAATTGGAAGGCTTTTTTTAATTCCGCGTAGAAAAGCTCTAAGAATTCCTCGGTTGAAAGAGCTTCGATTTTTGCCAGCTCAGTGCCGGGTTTAGCGCGGATTGTACTAATCAGAGGAACACGTTTTGGAGCCTTACCCACTCGCAATCTAACCATCGCTCCGAAAGGTACTGAATGAACTCCCTTCAATAAGGTGTCGGTTCCTAATACGTAACCAAAATGTCTGAACTCGGCAGCTGCTTCTGGATACAGAGTCAGTTCACGGTGGTGGGCAATGAGCGCGTTCACATCTGAAACAATGTCGTAACCATTTTCTGTTTCCAGATAAAGCAGTGGAATAGAACGCGCCTGGTCACAGAGTAAAAGCGCTTTATCCTCTTGTAAAATGACTGCGCCCCAGTTACCTTGTTGTGCGCTTGCCCACTGGATAGGATCATCTGTATCAATCTGATTTGGAAGCTGTCCGCTGATAGTCCCATGCCAATAGATCCTCCCTAACTGGTGTTCAAGAATAATCCAATTAGTTGAGTCTAATACCTGAATCATGGGAGCTCCGATCGTTCTGTCAGGATATGCGTATAATAAGTTTAGCTAAGAACACTCAGATCAAGGATAAACCAATATTAAAATATAGTTTATTCAGATGTATTAGGACGATTTAAGTATGGTTGGAATTTGGTTCATTTTAGGAGTTAGTTTAGCTTCTCTCCTAGTAATTTATCTTCCCTCTCTTTTAATGCTTAGATCGCTTGGGGCAAAAGGTTATTTGCTTTTTGGATTAGCTCCAGCTTGGTCAGCCGGTGTATCTACTGCAGCTTCGTTGATTTTTGCAAAGTTCGAAATTAGTTGGAACTTAACGAACTTTATGCTTTTCAATTTATTATCTTTATTTCTTTGTTTGCTCATTGGACGGATCATTTTTGGCGCCCGATTTGAAAAAACACAAGAAGGCACTGAGGATATACCTGTTCCCCAAGGAAAATTGGGGTTAATCGCTACACTTATCCTGCTGCTATTAGGAACCATCTTTTACTGGTTACCAACAATTTGGGGAATAGATTTAAACTACCCTGCGCAGCAAAATGACTCTACATTCCATCTATCTGCCGTTATGACCATTTTGCAAACTGGAGATGCTTCACCTTTAACCGCTTTTTCCAGCCTCTATGGTCTTTCTGACGTCAATGTTACATACCCTGCAGTTTGGCATCAGCTTGCGGCCCTTTTTGCTACTGAACAAACCGTTGTCCAAGTGGCGAAAGCTCTACAGTTTACGGTGGCATTCTTGTGGTTAGCAAATATTAGTATTTTAACTACAGTCGCACTACCACGTCTTTGGGGAGCAGGGCTTTTAGGAATTGCGGTAGCACAGATTATTCCAGTTTTCCCAGTTTACTATCACGTTAATATACCGCTTTGGCCAAATGCTTGGGGAATTGCCTTATTGCCTGGTGTGGTATCTGCGTTGCTAACAGCATTTAGAAATTACAAGTACTACCCGCGTGGACAATACCGAGTAAAACGAGATCTGACTATGCAGATTTCTGTTGTTTTCCTAGGTATTTTAGGAATTACAGCTGCTTACCCTCCGGCTGCTTTTTCACTAATGGTGATCCTATCAGGAGGTATGCTTGTTGGAATATCTCGGGTTTTACTTTCAAGCCTGAAAATACGGACTAAGATCGCGGTTCTGTTTATTGGCGGCATCTTTGGGGGATTGTTCTCATATTACGTGTCCTATAATGAATCGATTAACTGGTTATTTAATCGCAGACCTGAGATTGACTGGAATAATTTAGGTTTTAAAGCATGGGCTGTTTTCTCACTATTCCCAGCTGGCGGAGGGACCATAACCTATAAGATTATTGTCACGTTAGCGGGACTATTAAGCGTCTTAGGGGTAGTCCTAAGCTGGAGAAATCTCTATACTCGTTGGGTTAGCATTTCTTGGATTATCAGCTTAATCCTGGTAGTAGGAACTTTAGTGCCACTACCATTAATTACTAATCTAACTGCAATCTGGTATTACGGTTCTTATCGTTTGATGCCAGTCATGGCTATACTTTCGATTATTACGATGACTATTGGGGTTAATGCCTTACTTCGTAAAACGCTAAAAATCATACAAAAATTCTCCAGTGGAAAAATAGATTCTAAAGTCTATAAGACAGCTATTGTTAGCGTTGCAATCAGCTTGGTAATTGCTAACGGGGTAATCAGTTGGGGAATCAGGTCAGCAAAAGCAGTTGAGTTATATAAGCCCACCTTGGGACAAACTGTATTTATGGCTGATAGTGAAGAACTGAAAATGATTTTCAGGGCTAAGGAAGTGCTTACAGAAGATAAATTACTGCTTGGTGAAGCATCAACGGGCGCAACTCTTATCTACATTGTGAGCGGTCATCCGGTAGTTTATAAACAAGTAACCTTCGGATCAGTCGATAATGCTGATCCAGATGCAGGATACTTGGCAGCTAACTTCAAACACTATAAGACAGATCCACATATTTGCGAGTTAGTAACTAAGTACAATATTGGATATTTCTATGCTGACCGTTCTCAGACTTTCAACCACAAACAACAAAAAGATCGAGCTTCGGGACTTTTTGGCGTAGTTTTAGATCCGCAAGATTTCATATTACTCGATGATGGGGGCACCGCAGAGTTATATAAGTTCGTTGGATGCGAGCTAAAGAAACCTTAAAATAAAAACCTAATCTTTAAGAAGATGGGTAATAGTAGTATTCATATCGGAGTATTGTTTCTCCGCATTAGCGTACTCATCCCAAGTTTCTTTAGCGCGAGCACTTAATTTCTCATACTCGGTAATTCCACCTGCAATAATTTGTGCTATTTCATTTGCGATATCTTTACCGGAACATTCAACTGGTAGAGTCCGTCCATTTACTTCGTGGTGGACGATTTCTGCAGTTCCTCCCGCGCGGGTAGCTACAACAGGAATACCGTTTGCTAAAGCTTCCATAATCGTCACAGGAACCCCTTCACCTGATGAAGAGTTAATAAAAATATGCATATTTTCAGCATTTAAAAAGTCTTGCACTTCTTGATTACTCAGATGTCCAGTTAGTCTAATTCGACTACTGAGTTTCTTTGCCGCAATATAATTTTGCATGGCTTTAAAACGGGACTCTTGAAACTCTCCAATATGTGTCCAGGTAATTAGATAACCTTGCTTTTCAAGTTCTTCAACGGCATCTGCAATCAAATGAACCCGCTTATAACCGGCCATATGAGAGATACTAATTAAGTTAGTAGGTTGGGTGAACTGGGGTGACTGCCGGTTGGATTTAGGAACACCTAAACGCTTAACTTTTACCTTACTTGCATATTGCGGAAACCGATCCGTCAAAAAACGCGCTGCGTAGTTAGAAATTGGAAAGACAAAATCGACTTTTGAAAGAAGGAAATCACGTCCAGGAATGTATCCATTCGGAGTATCGTCTTCGTCCACATCATACGCATGGGCGCGTGAAATAAGTTTAACTTTAGTGGCAGACAATAAATCATCTTTAAGCAGGTTAGCTACTACAACCCCCGTGTAGAACCAGTACGAGTAGATTACTACGGAATCGTACTGTTTTAAATCGGTTTCAATTAATTGCGATCTTAATCTTTTGTATATGTCGATTGCATTAGAGAAAAACCGTAAATCCATTGCAAGATATTTGAAGGTGCGCTTGCGAGAACTTTTCAAGTAGCCAGCTTTGGGGTTCAAAATAGATGGTAAATGCCTTAATAAAACAAGCCATTTATTGGATAGTTTTGCGGGCGCTGGAAGTAAAGAAGAAGCATGAGCTGGAATCTTACGAGTTTTTTGGGCGCCAGCTTCTAAACGCATAGGAATGAAAAAAATTTGATCTGCACTTTCTTGAATGAAAGGAAGTTCTTGTTCAAAGAATTCCTCTCCAACTTCATAAGGGAAAGCATCTGTTAATACGATTAAAGCAGTTTTCATGAGTCTTTTCCGTCTGTTAGAACTTGAGCTACTTGCAGCGCCCTTGCCATCCAAGTATTGTTTCGGCGCGTTTCAATTATTTTATTTTCCATCTGCGGAATCCATTGAAGGTCTTGTAAACTTTCTAAGATATTTCGTATCTCTTCTACACTGTAATCAACAGTCCAGCCACAGGAATTAGCTACTACAAAATTACCAGCCAAAGTGTTAGAAGAAGCTAAAACTGGACGTAAATTGCCCAGATAATCAAAAAGCTTAATCGGCACTGCAAATTCTCTATATTCGTCAGGTTCCATTACAAGAGAACAAACATTAGCCGCGCGGAATAGGGGCAAAAGGCCCTCACCTGATTCATGTACTACTTTGATATTTTCATCTAACACGTCCTTATAATCAGCCTGATTAGCTTCCCACATACTCTGTGAAGTGCAGATAGTTAGCTCTGCATCGGGAATAGATTTAATCGCTTCAAGAAGTTTGTGAATCTTGTAATGCGAACCCAGTCCACCAATGTAAAGCAAAGAAAGTTTATGGGTGGGCAGAGGAGAATCATTTTCTGGACATCCCGGTGGTAAAGCCAAGAATTTCTTTGGATCTACCAGGGGAACGAACTTACCCATCTCTAAAGACGGTAGAAAGACTTTTTTCAAAGTTTTGTTGTATTTACGCAGGTCATAACGGTAAAGCTGGCGCATGAAGAAAGCTAAAGGCTGTTTTACCAGCTCCAAGTAACTGTCGAAAGCCCAGTAGATGTCACGGTAGAAAACGCCTCCGTTTATTCCATGTTTTTGACAGAAACGGAAAAAAGAAAAGTCTAAAAATAAGTGCGGAGGCAAATGCTTAGGTTCGGTTAAAGCAGTGGGAATAGTAGCGGATTCCGAATAGAGGAAAGCAAATTTCTCACCTTGACGAATTAGCTCTTTAACTTTCTTAATCTTTTGGCGACGCTCTGAGGCATAGCCGGATACAAGGAAAACTTCAAAACCCGCATCTTGGAAAGCCTGATACATTTTAACCGGACGAATCCCCGACCCAGAGGTTGCTTGAAAGTTCAACGGATAGGGGACGTGGTAGATCATTTTAGGCATTGTGAAGCGCCTTTCTCATCTGGAAATCAGACTGTTAAAATAGTTGTCGGACAAATTTAGAGCTACCAAAAGCCTACTATATTTCTACTAATCTCAGGGAAAAGAATGAAATCGAATAAGTTTGCATTTTCCTCAACACTAATTACCGCAACCTTAGCCAGTGCATTACTAATGCCGAAGCCCATTTATGCAACTGATTTTGATAATTATTTAACTATCGAAGAAGAACTACGTGCGACGATTGTCAGTGAAACACCAGCTGACGCAGATTTCTTTAAACTAACCCCTGAAGAAGAAGCTATTTATGCTCCGCAAGAAGAATCTTCTGAAACTCCTCAACCAGGTGAATCAGCGCCCTCGGAAAATGAAATAAACCCCGAAAAAGAACCTGCTACTGAAACAGAACCTGGCGAAGGAACTGAACCTGCTCCTGAAACAGAACCTGGTGAAGGAACTGAACCAGAAACGCCAGAACAAGCAGAAGATAAAAACGCGCAGAGTAATAAACCCACGGAAGAAACTGGCAAAAGTGGTTTCTTCAACCATGAACCCGCCGCTGAAATCAAAGAAATCAAAGTAACGGCACCCTTTTATGCGGACGCAAATAGCTACACACTGCCGGGAATTAACGGGGTACAGTGGATAGTGAACGGGAAACTCTCTAATCCTGGAACCCACCGGATTAGTACTGAAAAACAACGCAAACGCCTCATTATTTCCGCCTGGACAGCAGATCCGAAGCAATTTCGTTTAGTTGGGACAACTTCTTGGGTGCTGCAATCGGAGACCTTTGCCCCAACTATCCCCAACCCACAAAACCAATACAAATGGGAACTAAGACAACAGATTGGACACGGGTGGAGCGGACGCATCTTTTCCGCCGGAAATTTCGATAGCAAAGGTGGAGCCGATCTTTTCCGCATCAGTCCACAAGGACAACTTATTTTATATCCGACTCTGTCAATGGGGCGTTTTTCAACTCCCATAAAATACGGGTACGGCTGGAACCAGATGACGAAACTTGTGGCAGGGGCAGACTTTAATGGCGATAATACTCCAGATATCCTAGCCGTTGATCAAGCAGGACGCCTCTACCTTTACCCGGGAAATGGTGCGGGGAGTTTCAAATCCGCGCGAATTTCTTTCGGATACGGATGGAACACTTTTAATCACCTAGTTTTACTTCCCAAAACAGAGAAGTTCGGGCCGCGCCTGGTGGGTACCCATAAGAGCGGACAAATGTTTGTTTATGAAGGAAACGGCCAAGGTGGATTCAAAGGAGGACGCACAGCTTTAGGGTTTGGGTGGAATCAAGTAACCTCGATTAACTGCGGAGAAGATTGGAACCACGATGGGTTACAAGACTTGATCGTTACTAATCGCGCAGGCAAACTGTTGGTATATCATGGTAACGCGCAGGGCACTTGGGGCAGTGGCACTCAAGTAGGGCAAGGTTGGAACAGCATGGGGACTATTTTGTCCCTTTTCGACGAAAATCAAAATGTGCTTTGGTCAGTAGATAAAAATTATCGGCTTTGGCATTACAAGAATAAGCAGCTGGGTCATGTCGCTAAAACAGTAGACCAGGCTTGGGGATTCAATACTTCTATATACCAGACGCGACCTGACGCTAACTACCCGTACAGTCACAAAGGTGGGTGGGTAAAAACTGCTTGGCAAGTCGATAGCAAAAACGTCCCGATTGTGAAGGTACCGGGGTTAATGAATGGGCGGAGGATATATCATCCGGTTGCCTATTCACGTTTTGCTTTGGACGCAGTTGAAAACTATTTTGCTAATGAACCATCAGCATTGCGTAACCGTGAGTTAGCGCGAGCTGAAGCTGCTGCTCAAGCGCTGGTAGATGGGGCAATATTAGATGAAGATACGCTTTGGTTCCCTTATAGTTTCCCTTACCGGGCAATGGGGCATGCAGAAAACACTATGCAAGTTCCGTGGTTTTCATCTATGTCTCAAGGGTTTGCGTTGGCAACCTTTGTGCGGCTTTCCCAAGCTACGGGGGATATTAAGTGGAGGCAGTATGCAGATATGACTTTTGCCAGTTATTTTGCGCATTCAGATGAAAAATATTGGATTAGCTTAGTGGACGATTCTGGTGATCTTTGGTTAGAAGAATACCCGGGACCACCGATTCCATCTAAGGTCTTGAACGGGCATCTCTTCAGCGCTGAAAGTCTGCAGTACTACTGGCTGGATACACAAAATACTCACGCGGAAGCTTTTATAGATGGGGCAGTTACAGCGACGGTAAATGAGTTTAATAACTATCGTACGCCGGGGCGAGCTTCCTTATATTGTGCTTCGATTTTCTGTTGGCGGATTGGTAAGAGCCCGGCAGACTATCATAGGATAGTAGCAAAGCAGATTAAGGATTTTGGTATATCTTTAAACCAACCATCCTTACTAGAATTAGCTAATCTGCTGTACAAAGATAGGTGAGTATATGGGAGAGAAAAACGGGTTCTTCCAGGTTGTTTCACGCATCCATCTGCCAGAGGCTTCTGCAGCATCTTTTCGTTTAGATGCGGTGGAAAAAGCTTTGGCAGCGGCAGGACAAGAGTTTCGAGTACTGACTGCAAAGCTCCCGCAGGGGATGGAAGTAAAAGACTCTGCGCCGATTCGTCGAGTTCCAGTAATCCGCGATAAGGACGGTTACATTAAGGGTTATATTCCTTATATGTCATTTGATATTCCGGCGTTTTTCTCTGTTTTAATGGGGAAGAAACCGCAGGTGGTTTTAGTTGAGCCTCCGCCAACTACTGGTTTTATGATGCGACTAGCTTGTGGGATACGCAAAATCCCTTATGTTTGGTATGGGGCGGATGTTTGGTCAGATGCCGCAGAATCAACAGGAGCCCCTAAAATTGTGGTTGATGTGGTGCGGTTTATGGAAAAAACTGCTGTGCGTGGGGCAGCTGCTTGTATCGCAGTTTCCGAGGGCGTAGCTGAACGCCTTAATGAGTTTGGGGCTAAAACTGTAGAAGTTATCCCTAACGGGGCGGATACGGAGATTTTTAACCTCCAGGTAGAACCTTTTTCTAAAGCTGAGTTAGCTAAACTGGGGGTCACTGAACCGTATGCGATTTACGCAGGGACAGCTTCTCAATGGCAGGGTGCCGAGATTTTTGCTAAGGCTTTTAGTAACTATTGGAAAGAAACTCAAAAGAATCAGCTGGTGTTTATTGGACGCGGTGATTCAATGCCGAAAATTAGAGAAATTGCTGATGATTTAGCGGTTTATGCAAAACGTAACGGGTGTGCTTATCAGCCGATTCTTGTTTTGGACTCATTCCCTCCAGCTGAAGCTGCGAAGTGGCAAAGAGGAGCGCAGGTAGCGTTAGTTTCTATTCAACCTGACATCGGCTACGATTTTGCATACCCAACTAAGGTATTAACTGCCTTAGGTTGTGGTACCGCGGTTCTTTATGCGGGGGTTGGTCCGGCAATAGCGGATATTGAGAAAGCTCAGCTTGGTTACACCTGTAAGTTTGCGACTGAGCCCATTGTAGAAGTCATGCGGACTGCGTTTAGTGCTCCTGCTGATGCTGAGGCAAGTCAGCGCAGAGCTGATTGGGTTTTGTCACATAGGTCGATGAAAGAAACCGGTAGAAAAGTAGCCGCCTTACTGATGCGGGTAGCTACCTCTAAATAAGTGAAATAGTTTGTGTGGGGCAGTTCCAAGGAACTGCCCCACACAAACTATTAAGAAACAATTTAACGAGTGTTCGCAATCAGTTCTGCGACTACTCGGTCGGCTGCCTTGCCATCTCCATAGGGAGCGTAATCGGTAGCAGGAGGCATCGGACGCTGCGCAGCTTCCACCAACTGTGTTCCGGCGTTTACCAGCACATTCCAACCACATTCAACAGTTTCTACCCATTCAGTTTGTGGGCGTACCGTGGTACAGGGAACGCGCAGTAAGAATGCTTCTTTTTGCAACCCACCTGAATCGGTAATAATCCCGCGAGCGCTCATCGCAGACGCTAATAGATCTGGATAAGCTAAAGGCGCGTGGAGGTGAAGATTACCGCGGGCGATTTCAATCCCATGTTCAGCTGCTTTAGCCACTAAACGTGGGTGAGCTAAGATAACTACCGGATGATCAACTGCACCTAGTGAGTCAAGGACAGCTTCGAGTTGTTCTTTTGTATCGGTATTTGCTGGACGGTGAATGGTTGCCAGTGAATATGAGCCAGCTGCAAAACCAAACTCTTCCATGATGGGGCTTTTTGCGTCTGCCAGTTTAGCTTTAGTTTCCATAAGCACGTCGGTCATCACGTCTCCGACTACTACAGTGCGGGGAGCTAATCCTTCATTTTCTAAATGTTTTGCAGCTACCTCAGTGGGAGCTAACAGTAAGTCTGCGCAATGATCGGTGACTATACGATTAATTTCTTCAGGCATTTCGCGGTTGAATGAGCGTAAGCCGGCTTCGAGGTGAGCAATCGGGAAGTGAAGTTTAACAGCTGAAAGAGCTGCCGCCGTTGTGGAGTTAGTATCACCGTAAACTAATACCCAGTCAGGTTGGTGTTTGAGGATGATTTCATCCATAGCAGCTAGCATAGCGCCAGTTTGGACTCCGTGAGAGCCTGAACCTACTCCCAGGTGTTCATCGGGAGCGGGAATATTAAGGTCAGCGAAGAATGCATCCGAAAGCATTGGGTCATAGTGCTGACCGGTATGAACGATGATATGTTCAACATTTGCACGAGCACAGGCATGTGCAATGGGAGCTAATTTTACGAATTGGGGGCGTGCGCCCACTACAGACATGATTTTCATAGGCACTATTTTAGCTAGTTTTCCCAAATTTTTTATCACCCCAAGCCCGGATGCGTTTTTCGCATGGACGTTCTACCCCATAGTGGAGGGCGGCAGCAAGTACGAATGAGACTGCAAAAAGGGTGAAGAAAATTAGAAGTGAGTTTGTCCGCCCCCACCATCCTAGGTAGGCGTAGAGGACGGTCGCGTGAACTAGATAGAAAGCGTAGGATATTTCTCCGGCGATCACCATCGGTTTAGTCCTAAGGAAACTATGGCGTCCGGACAGATCAGAACAGGCTAACATCCAGATTAGAATTGCGTAAATTATGGGAAGAATGAAAGGGTAGAAAGGCTGCAACATAGTGGCGAATTGCGGATACCAGCCGCGAACGGTTAAAAGATAGTAGCCAACGGCTAAGCCAATCACAATAAAGTAGGTGGGCCAAGCAGGAATGTTGAGCCGATAGTCTTGTTTAACAAGCTGGGCGACTATCATTCCTAGGAAGAACTCCCAAAAACGGTTTACTACAGGTGGGGTTACGTTTGCGTAGCGCACACTTATGAATCCAACTAAAAGAACTATGAGAATGAAAAGAACTAACTTTGTTCGTTGGAATGAAGAAGTATAGCGGTTCACAAAAGGGTGAGAAAAATAGAAGGAGGCTTCGTTAGAAAGAGTCCAGGAGGCGGGGTTGCCTGCGAATATGACTTGAGAGTTCATGGAAAGCCCATGGACTAGGAAAATAGAGGCCAAAATCGGGAGTAAAACAATCTCCTTTTCCCACCAGTTTCCTGGAGTTGGACCGTTCCAAGGATAGAAAATTGGTAGAGCTATAAGCAGCGCCACCAGGTGTGCTGGCCAAATCCGGGCTACTCGGCGCATCCAAAACTGTCTGCGGGTTACTTGCGGGCTAGCAGACCAGGTGAGGACAAAGCCAGATAAGACGAAGAAGAAAGCTACTCCGGTGTATCCTATGGCTCCTAGTTTTGACCCAGGAAATCTTCCTACAATGTCGTAGTGGTAGATGAAAACTCCGAAAGCTGCCCACCAGCGGATACCGGTAAGAGAATCAAGACGAATTCGTTTAGGGGTGTTTGTCACTTTTACCTCCACCAGGGGGATTACAATCCTTTAGCTTTCTTAAGTCCAGAACTAGTATAACTGGGAGCTGTAAAATTACGGCTTTCTGTAAGAAATACGTTTTGTAACTGTACTTTGCAGGTGGGAAAGTTCGAATACGCAGAAATCAACGTCCACATCACCTTGGTCAATAGTAAGGGACAGATAAAAATGGTAACTAACGGGAAAAACCATTTTAGCCTGAGGTCTTTATCCAAAAACTACTTGTGCGTAAATCCTGCTTGCATCCTGCTGATTATGAGTAAATCATTAGAAAATAGGTGGCTAGCTAAAAGATATTTAGCTTTAGGATTAAAATGAGATAGAGTAAATTTTCATATACCCTCCTATGCTGAGTAAACGAGTTGAAAAGAGGAAAGCATGCGTATTGCAGTAGTTGCTATGGGGAAGATCGGTCTGCCTTTGGCAGTACAGTTCGCAGATTCCGGACACGAAGTTATCGGTGTTGATGTTAATCCCGAAACAGTACGTCTTATCAATGAGGCAACAGAACCTTTCCCCGGAGAAGCCCAACTGCAAGAAAAACTCTCCGCCCTCGTTCCAGCTGGGAAACTAAAAGCCACCACCGACTATGCAGAAGCAATCCCCGGTGCTGATGCGGTAGTCCTAGTAGTACCGCTTTTTGTCAACGACGAAACCTGGGAACCAGACTTCGCTTGGATGGACGCAGCCACTAAGTCTTTAGCAGCTCACCTCACCCCCGGAACCTTAGTTTCCTACGAAACCACGTTGCCAGTGGGAACCACTCGCGGACGCTGGAAGCCAATGCTAGAAGAAATCTCCGGCTTAGAAGAAGGTAAGGACTTCCACCTGGTGTTCTCCCCAGAACGAGTCCTCACCGGCCGTGTATTCGCTGACCTACGTCGCTACCCGAAACTAGTTGGCGGACTTACCCCAGAGGGAACGAAACGCGCCATCGAGTTTTATGAAGCCGTCCTGCAATTCGATGAACGCCCCGACCTGCCAGTGGCCAACGGAGTTTGGGACATGGGCTCAGCAGAAGCAGCAGAAATGGCGAAACTTGCTGAAACCACCTACCGCGACGTAAACATCGGTTTAGCTAACCAATTCGCAGTTTACGCTGACAAAGTAGGGATTGACGTACAACGCGTAATCGACGCCTGTAACTCTCAGCCATACTCGCATATTCACCGCCCCGGCATTGCCGTGGGAGGACACTGCATCCCCGTCTACCCTCGCCTCTACCTGTCTACCGACCCAGAAGCGTCCGTAGTGCGCACCGCCCGTACTTTCAACGCTTCCATGCCAGACTACGTTGTCACCCGCGTAGAAAACGTACTCGGTAACCTAAAGGGAGTAAAAGTCGCCGTCCTGGGGGCTTCTTACCGTGGTGGAGTTAAAGAAACTGCTTTCTCTGGCGTATTTGCAACTGTCGATGCGCTACGCGCTCGCGGAGCTGAAGTGTTCGTACATGATCCCATGTATTCCGCTGAAGAACTAGCAAAGTTCGGGTGGGAAGCCTACCAGTTAGGAACTGCAGTGGACGCGGCTATCGTACAGGCAGACCACGCTGAATACCGTACTCTTACCCCAGCTGACCTTCCTGGTGTAAAGGTGCTATTTGATGGTAGACGAGCAACTGATCCGGCTCTTTGGGTAGGGACCCCACGTTTAGTTATTGGCGACGCCACTAACTAAAAAGCGTTCTGTTTCAGATAGTTTCTAAGGAATCCTCATGAACAGCCCCGCAACTTGGTTTTCTACCATCTCAGCTGCCCTATTGTTAGTTACTGCATTATGGCTACCAGGCTGGGGGGTGCTGTTCGCGGCGGGAACCCATCGGAAAGATCGTCTACTCTTAGCTCCGCTATTTTCAGCTGCTTTAGTGGGAGTAGCTGCAATAATCGCTCCATTTGTGGGGTTGAGTTGGGGTTGGTTACCCCTGGGGTTACTTGTTGCAGTAGTCTTGCCGGTGGGTTTCCTCTTTCGCTGGCGAGGGCGGAGAGAAACAACCTCTTCCACATATGAAGCTACCACTAATAAAGGTATTTTTTACGGCGCTCTGTTAGCTATCCCGGCCAGTAGTTGGATTTTCTTTCAAGGCATCGGGGCATTAAGCCACCCACCACAAACCTGGGACGCAGTTTTCCACCTCAATGCACTTCGGTGGATATACGATTCTGGGAATGCTTCTTCTTTAAATCTTTCATCTTTGAGCAGTGGTTTAACCGCACAGGAAGCTACCCAGGGCGGATTTTATCCAGCTGGTTTTCACGCTATGACGTATTTAGGTTGGGTAACTGATCCAGTCGTTACCACTAACCTTTTTGTGCTTTTAGTTACCGCCGTTATTTGGCCACTAGGAATGGGGCTTTTAGCGCGCACAATCGTCCCGGAAAAACCATTTATCCACACAGCAACGATGGTTTTAGCGGTGGCTTACACAGCCTTTCCAGAACGCCCATCCTCTTATGGGACGCTGTGGCCCAATGTTTATGCCTATGCTTTAGTACCCCTAATGCTGGTATTTTTAGTCCGTTGGTTCGGTAGAACTAAAGAGCCAGCTATGCAGCTGCGCACCACAGTAGCGTTAATTATTGCCGCCTTGGGAATAGGAACTGCCCATCCCACCGGGGTACTGGTTGCCCTCATTGCCACTTTAGTTCTCTTAATAGATTTAATTATTCGCCTAATCACTCGAAACTACGAGCTAAAATACCGAAAACTTGCTTTCCTAAGTTTAATCGTGGCAGCTTTAGTCATAGTCGCCTATTACGCAGCTAAACATCCTATTTGGCAAACAGTCACCGCTTGGAAACGTGCACCAATTGGGAGTTTCAAGCGAGAATCATTTGGCGCAGTTTTTGACTCTCAGCTTTCTTGGATGGGGTACGGGGATAGCTACCCCGATTGGGTTTTAGGGACACTAACCCTAATCGGAGCACTAGTGGCACTCTACTATGCCCGCTACCGTTGGGCATTATTCACCTGGGGAATCTACTGCTACCTATTCGTTGCCTCAGCAGTAATAAACATTCCCGGATACGTGCTAGTTGCACCATGGTATTCTGACGCCGTCCGCCTAGGAGCGATGGTGCCCCTCTTAGGTGCCTTTATCGCTGCGCTGGGCTTAAACTTCCTGATAGAAAAAGCTGAGAAACTGTTAGGGAATCTATTTTCAGCTCACTCACCAAATACGGCTAAATACGGCAAAGCCGTTCAAGCAATCGCCCTCGTATTTGTTTTTGTGGGCACCAACTGGCTCGGCTATTACGGTGGGGTAGGCGCCCTCCAAATGAACTACAAGTATCAGCCAGCGTCCATTCTGGGCGCATTAGTAAGTGAAGAAGAAGTAGCCTTTATCCGCACCCTCCCACAAATTGTGGAACCCGGGGCCGCCATCGCCACTGACCCGCGCACCGGCGGCTCTCTAATCTACGCTTACACAGGCTTGCCTGTAGTACACCGCCACCTGGATGGAAACGGAAATAAAGACCAATATTTAATTGCTAAAGGCTTAGGATCCCGATCAACAGATTGGCGAGTATGCGACGTTATCAACCAAAAAAATATTCGCTACTTCTACACCGATGACGTGATCTACTGGCCAACGAATGAAGTCCGCGAATACTACGTTGGTTTTGAAGAAGCGAGAAAGAACCCCACCGGAATGGAACTTATTGCCGAAAAAGGCAAAGTTCGCCTGTATAAGATTACTGACTGCTCTAAAGGAAACTAACCAATGGCAACGGAAGAAGTAAAGGCAACAGAAGATAAAATCGTCGCCGTAGTAGTTGCCTGGAACCGCGCAGAACTACTCCAGGAAACCCTGGACGGACTGGCCGCACAAACTCGCGCGTTAGACGCAGTAGTCGTAATCGATAACGCCTCCACCGATCACTCACCGCAAGTAGCTAGCGAACATAAAGTAACCAGCGAGGTTCTGCGGATGCCAGAAAACCTAGGCGGCGCCGGTGGGTTCGCAGCGGGAATCGCTCGGGCCGTAGTTACCCACGAAGCAGACTACGTGTGGATTATGGACGACGACACAGTCCCCACCGCAACCGCTTTAGAAAAACTCGTAGAAGCAAAAGACACCTACCCGGGAGCACCCAGCGTATTAGCATCCAAAGCAGTGTGGGTGGACGGTAGAGAACACCCCATGAACCGCCCTCGTAAACGCCCACTACTAAGTCGAAAACTAACTCAACAAGCTGAAGAAATCGGATGTATTCCCATCCGCACCGCTTCCTTTGTTTCTATTTTGCTAGACGCTCGCGTCATCTTAGTAGAAGGGCTTCCGAAAGCCGCTTATTTCCTATGGAATGACGATTTTGAATACACTTCAAGGCTCCTTCGTAACCGCGTGGGCCTATACGTTCCTGCTTCAGTAGTAGTCCACAAAACAAAGGTTTTTGGGGATTCCTCAGCAGAGCCCGGCCCACGGTTTTTCAACGAAACCCGCAACAAAACTTGGATGTACCTGCGCTCTAAAGGATTAAACCCACTGGAAAAAACCCTCTACGGAGGAAAAACCCTGCTAAGGTGGGGACAAACTATCGCTAGTTCTAAAGAACCTCTAGCTTTAATCGAGTACGCTTGGCGGGGGATTAAAGCCGGATTTACCAAACCAGCTAAAAATCAAACAATCTTAGCTAACACTGCGGTTAATTGGGATGTGCACCTACTGGAAACCCCGGTAAACCGAGGTATTTCCCCTCTTGAAAGTGAAAAATTCGCGGTGCTGATGAGCGTTTATGCAAGTGATAATCCGCAGCATTTTGTCCGTGCTTTAGCTTCCGTGACCTGCGAGCAGATGCTTAAACCAAACCAAGTTGTCTTAGTTCAAGATGGGCCAGTTCCCCTCGAACTAGCAAAACAGATTGCTAACGCAAGTGAAATAGCGGGCCAACCGGTTGAAATAGTGGAACTGCCACAAAACGTAGGGTTAGCTGAAGCCTTAGATCAGGGGCTTGCCTACTGCAAGCATGAGCTGGTAGCCCGCGCTGACTCGGACGATATTTCTTTGCCCGAACGTTTCAAAACACAAATTCCGCTGATGCGCGACCACGACCTTTTAGGCGCAGCCATCGCTGAGTTTGAGACTGACGAAACGCAGTGGGGAATGATTCGCCGTCAGCCTGAAACGTCTTCAGAGATTGCTGAAGTTGCGCGATTAAGATCGCCATTTAATCACCCGACCGTAGTTTTCCGCCAGTCAGCAGTTGATATTGCCGGTGGGTATGAGCCCTGTGAAAGATTAGAAGACTACTGGCTCTTTGCCCGCATGATAGCCGGGGGAGCGCGCTGTGCTAATCTGCCCACCCCATTAGTTGCCTACCGGGTAGGGGCCGGAGCTTATAAACGTCGCGGCGGAATAGAACTATTCGTAGCGGAAATAGATCTACAAAGACGCTTAAAAGAGATGGGATTCACCACTAACTTGCAGTATTTGCGCAACCTGGGAATGCGGTCACTGTACCGCCTGGTGCCCACTGGAGTACGCAAAGAACTCTACCGCTTGGTTGGACGCAAGCGCTGGTTTAACCCGAAAAAAGCTGAAACCAACTAGAATAGAAAAGACTCAATAAAGACTTATCAGGAGGATCCCATGAAGTACGACGTAATCGTAGTGGGTAGTGGGCTGTTTGGACTTACGATTGCCCGCCAATGCGCCGAAGAAAAAGGTTTACGTGTAGCCATGTTAGAGCGCCGTTCCCACTTGGGAGGAAACGCCTACTCTTTCTTTGAAGAAGAAACTGGGATTGAAGTACACCGCTACGGCGCACATCTTTTTCACACTTCTAACGAACGTGTCTGGGAATATGTAAACCGCTTCACCTCTTTCACTAACTACGTTCACCGGGTGATGACCACCGTTAATGGGGAAGTTTTTCCTATGCCCGTGAACCTGGGAACAATTAACCAGTTCTTCCGCGCTGCTTATTCCCCTGAAGAAGCTAAAGCCTTGGTTAAAGAACAGGCTGCGGAAGTTGCCGATGCGGAAATCACTGACTTTGAGTCAAAGGGGATTTCGCTAGTGGGACGCCCCCTCTTTGAAGCTTTCTTTAAAGGCTACACTGCGAAACAGTGGCAAACCGATCCGAAGACGCTACCAGCTTCAATCATTTCCCGCCTGCCGGTACGGTTTAACTACGATACCCGCTACTTTAACGATAAGTATGAGGGGCTTCCAACAGACGGATACGCAGCTTGGCTTGAGAAAATGGCTGATCATCCGCTGATTGACGTTTATTTAGAGACTGACTTTTTTGATTCCTCTCACGAGCTATCTAAAGAAAAAGTAGTTGGCAAAGTGCCGGTGATTTACACTGGGCCGGTGGATCGTTACTTTGACTATGCAGCCGGGGAACTTACTTGGCGCACCCTCGATTTTGAAGAAGAAGTAGTTCCCGTGGGGGACTATCAGGGGACTTCCGTGATGAACTATGGGGATGAAAACGTGCCCTACACTCGTATTCACGAGTTCCGCCACTTCCATCCAGAACGCGATTACCCGCAGGATAAGACAGTGATTGTCAGAGAATACTCGCGGTTCGCCACAGCTGAAGATGAACCTTACTATCCGGTGAACTCCACTGCGGACAGAGAAGCAGTGCTGAAATACCGTGAGCTGGCAGATGCTGAAACAGATGTCTATTTCGGAGGGCGCCTGGGAACCTACCAGTATCTGGATATGCATATGGCGATTGCCTCGGCTTTATCTATGTGGGACAACCAGCTTTCCCAACGATTCGCTGCGGTTAAGCAAGACGCTCCGCTAGAAGACGTTAGCGGTATGAACGCTGTTGCGAAAGATGCGGAAGCTACTGCCTCCAAGGAGTAATCTTTGAGTTTAGAAACCCAAAAATTCGTAAGACCAGGACGTTCAAAAGGGCTGTTGGAAGTATTTCAAAAACAGTATCTTTTGTCCCTTTTGGTTCATAAGGAACTGCGCGTACGCTACCGCGGTTCCGTTTTAGGAATGCTCTGGTCATACGCGAAACCGGCAGTACAGTTCCTAGTTTTCTACTTTGCGATTGGCATGTTCATGGGAATGAATCGCAATATTGAAAACTATGTGATCTATATGTTTGCCGGGGTAGTGGCGATTAACTACTTTACGGAAATATTCAATAATGACACCCGCTCTGTAGTGTGGAATACCCCGTTAGTGAAGAAAATATATTTGCCGCGTGAACTATTCCCGGTCGCTTCCGCTTGGGTGGCTTTCATACACTTCATTCCCCAATTGGTGATCCTAGCTGGGGGTGCCCTATTAGCCGGCTGGCGCCCCGGGCTGGTAGAACTAGCAGTTTTCATTTACGCATTTATGGTAATCACTATTTTCTCTTTAGGATTGGGATTATTAGCCGGAGCTTTGAATGTGTTTTTCCGCGACGCAGAGAACTTTGTGGAACTAATGCTAATGGTGGCTACCTGGTCTTCACCGGTACTTTATAAGTGGTCGATGGTGCAAAACGCGTTGGGAGACGGTTGGCTTTGGTACCTGTACCAGCTTAATCCGCTTACCGTAGTAGTAGAACTTTTCCACTTTGTTTTCTGGGCGCCCACATTACCGGAAGGCTCTAAAGAAATCACCCAAATCATGCCCCCCGATATGTGGATGTGGGCGGGGATTGCCGGAGCCAATGCGGTGCTTATGCTTTTAATTGGCGAATTGACTTTCCGTAAACTTGACCCTCGTTTCGCACAGGAGCTGTGAGATGGTAAATAAAGCTTCTGTAATTAAGGTAGAAAACGTAACCAAAGAGTTCACGCTGAGACGTACTCATACGTTGAAAGAAACTCTGGTGTGGACTTTAACTGGCCGCCGCCACCAGATTTCCGAACAGTTCCGTGCTTTGGATAACGTTTCTTTTGATGTAAACGAGTCAGATACAGTTGCCCTCTTAGGACATAACGGGTCTGGAAAATCCACGATGTTGAAGCTCATCTCTGGGGTAATGAGAGAAAACAGCGGTTACATTGGGGTGCGCGGGCAGGTTGCCGGTCTGATTGAAGTGGGGGCCGGTTTTCACCCTGATTTAACCGGGCGGGAAAATATTTTCCTAAACGGCGCCATTTTAGGTATGTCGAAAGAGCAGATTGAAAACGCTTACGACGATATTGTGAAGTTTTCAGAGATTGAAAAGTTCATTGAAACTGAAGTGAAGTTCTATTCGTCAGGGATGTTCTTGCGTTTAGCTTTCTCAGTAGCCGTACATACCGACCCGGATATTTTCTTAGTTGATGAAATCTTGGCAGTGGGGGATGAACCTTTCCAAAAGAAATGTTTAACTAGGATTCACCAGTTAAAAGACCAAGGAAAATCATTAGTTATCGTCAGCCACGACCTGGATATGGTAGCGCAGTTATGTGACCGTGGGATTGTGTTAGAAAAAGGCAAACTGATAGCAGACACCGACGCACAAAGTGCAGTTAAGAGGATGCGCCATGGCTAGGCAGGCACAGCTCAGCGCAGAAAAAACTGGGCAAGAAACCTATCAGAATTTCTTAGAAGAAACTGTCGCCCATATGCAGGCAGTTATCCCCGGGTACCGGTTCCAACTGCAACTAACTGAAACTGGGTTGCAGATTCTTTCCCGCTTGGACAAAAACTGGTTGGTCGCAGTAATCCGCCCGCTCTTACTGGCAAAACCTGCGGTAGAGGTGTTCCTTTCCCAGCAGGGCCAAGAACCCATGATTACGCTGGCAGAAGATCCCAAAGAATTGCGTGATATCTTTTCCGGGGATACTTACGTGGGTACGGTACTTGCTTATCCCCAAACCGGAGGGCGCCAAAAAATCAGCCGAGTGGTAGTTGCCCTGCCAACTTTAGAATTAATTGATGTCCCAGCAGATTTTGAGATCCGCTTAAATAACTCTAAGTTTGAAGCATTAGTTGCTAAAGCCTACACGCAGCTGTACCACAAAGTACCTTTCTTACTGGACATTTACCGGCAAAAACGTAACAGTAATGGTCGGGGACGTCCTGCGAAGATCTTCCCACCGATGTACGCAAATTCCCGCCAAGAACCTGAACTTGACTCGCAGGTAATGTGGATTGCTATGCACTGGGCTGAATCTGGAGGAGCTGAATCGTGGGCTTGGGAACAGGCACGTTTAGCGAAAGCCGCTGGGTTTAAACTGGTTTTCACTTTTGACCGGGCTGCTCCACAACGGCAACTGCAACTAGCTTCAGAGCTTTCTGAAGATATTTATTTAATAGGGCAAGGGGTGCTCAAAGCTGACTGGACCAGTGTACTTTTAGGGATTATGGAAACCCACCGTCCCGCCCACCTGCATATTCACCATTCTAATTTTGTGTACACGCAGCTACCGGTGCTGAAAGCGCTTTATCCTCAACTACGGGTAGAGGACACTACGCATATTGCTGAATATCGCGGCGGCGGGTTTGTAGGTTCTTCTATTGGAACTACCCAGTGGATAGACTTACACCACGTTATTAGCCCCCAACTGGTGGAGCTTTATGCGGATCAGCAGGTGCCAGCGCAGAAAGTGCACTATCATCCGCTGACTCACCTAACTTCCGATCAAAGAGAGTTAGCGCCGATCCAGCCACTTACTCATAAACCAATTACCCTGGGTTTTTTGGGTAGGCTTTCTGCCCAAAAACGTCCGGTTTTATTTATTGCGCTGGCGGCCATTTTGCACCGGCGTTACCCGGGTAAGTTCAGGTTTATTATGCAAGGGTCGGGGGAGTTAGAAAATATAGTTGTTTCTCAACTGAAACGCTGGAAACTCATGGAAGTGATTGAAAGGCGCCCGTGGGGTTCGATTGAGGACTTTTTAACTGAAATCGATATTCTACTAATTACTTCTGAAAATGAAGGACTTACCCTCACCAGTATTGAAGCTGATGCGGCGGGGGTGCCAGTAGTTTCTACTAACGTTGGTTCCCAATACAGCGTAGTTTCTGCAGAATTATTGCTCCCGCGCGAACCCATTGGATTCATTAAAGGCGCTATCGCGCTATTAAAGAAATTAGCTGATGACCCGCAGTTTTATCAGCGTGTGAGCGCCGGACAAAGACAACTGACTCAAATTTTACGAAGTCAAGTTTCTGCGTCAGAATTTTACCGCCAACATTACCAGGCACTGCTTACTAAGTAGTCCCGAAAGGAAGATGAACTAATGAAAGTAGCAGCTGTAGTAGTTACCTTTAATCGCCGTGACCTGCTGGAAAAAACCCTGGCGGGAATAGAGGGTTTAACTCGCCCGGTAGATAAACTTTTCATCATTGATAATGCTTCAACAGATGACACGGTTGAGTTTTTAACTTCCCGTCAATACGCTACTGAACATCGGGTGATCCGCACTAAAGTTAATACCGGCGGAGCAGGCGGATTCACTTTAGGAATCGAAGAAGCCTATAAGGAAGGCTACGACGCTTTTTGGTTGATGGATGACGATACCGTACCGCAACCTGAGTCGCTGGCAGAACTGTTAAAAGGAATGGAATCGTACCGCGAAGTTCGTGGCGCATATCCATCTTTTGCCTGTTCGTCGGTTCTGTGGACGGATGGGAATCTATGTGAAATGAATACTCCCGCTCCGGTTTGGGACTGGGCGCGTTCATTGGCCGCTGGCTATGACTGGGTGGATGTAAAATCTTGTTCGTTTGTTTCTTGTTTAGTTACCCGCGAAGCAGTGGCCGCCCAGGGGTTACCTTACCGGGAGTACTTCATTTGGTATGACGATGCAGAGTACACGACCCGCCTGTCTAAACTTCGTTCGGGCATTTACGTACCGGCTTCTAAAGTGGATCACCTGCTGGCACAAAATCGGGGCGTGAACTATGGGGATGTAAATGAGCAGAATATTTGGAAATTTGAATATGGGGTTAGAAACCAAGTCTCTGCCGCATGGTCATTACGTCGCCCAACTTTGCTGGCAGAAATGAGCGAAAATATGCTGAAGCAAATGTGGGGAAAGAAAATTCCACTTTCGTTGAAACTGCGTTTACTTAAAGCGGGGGCGAAAGGACTATTCTTCCAGCCACGTAAACGAATGGTTGCCGACAAGTAACTGAAACAGATAGGCAACTGTTTAGGAAATGGTTAATCCACCGCAAAAGACAATTCGTTCCGTCCAATATTTACGTGCTTTTGCTGCTTTGGCAGTGGTGTACTATCACATTGCGATATTGGATTTTGGAAAAGCCCTGGGACTATCAGAAACCGGAGACTGGGGAGTTGATGTTTTCTTCGTCATCTCTGGTTTCATTATGGGAACTATCGTGGTGCAGGATTCAAGTGCTTTCCTGACTCGCCGGATTATGCGAATTGTTCCGCTCTATTGGGTAGCTACTTTAGGATGGGCTGGATTAGCGTTACTTTTCCCGGCGCAAACTAAATCAACGGTAGTTGATTTACCCGGAATCCTAAAGTCGCTATTTTTCATACCCTATGAGCTTCCTTTGCGCATTGGTCCGATTCTGGGGTTAGGGTGGACACTTAACTATGAAATGTTCTTTTACCTGCTGATTGCTTTTAGCCTGTGGGTGTTCAAGGATGCGAAAAAATCTCTGCTGATCGCCAGTGGCCTGTTAGTAGCTTTAGTTGTAAGTGGAGTGTTTTATTCCTCTGCGTTCTTTCCACTGACTTTTTATCAAGCTCCGATCCTATTAGAGTTTGTGGCCGGTATTTGGTTAGCTTTTGCCTATCGACACTTCGGTGAAGCGGGGCAGGAGAGTCAGTCTGGAAAACTAGCGCGGGTGATTTTTGGGGGAGTAGCTTTAGTAGCTGCTTTCATTTGGCTGACTCAGCAGAGTTTATTTGCCACTGACGGTTTTTTCAGTCAGCGCGCCGTTTTCTACGGCATACCCGCTTTCCTCATGGTGTTGGGAGCTTTAGCGGTGGAACCGGTTTTGAAACCGGGCTGGTTCGATACGCTTTGTTTGGAACTGGGGGCGGGAAGCTACGCAATTTACCTGTTCCACGCGTTCACTGTGGGTCTTTTGGGGCCAAGTTTTTTTGGAACGAAAAGTCTAGCTGAAAACTATGGTTTAAGTTTGCTAATAATGATTGCCACGATGGTTTTCACAGCTTTCCTGGGGATAGCCATTAACAAATGGGTAGATACCCCGCTGCAACGTAAACTAAAACAGTTCATTTATCGCCCGGGAAAATTAAGTTCTTTCCATAACAAATAACGAGGGCGTCGTTTCACTTCTTGGTAGATCCGGTTACGTCTTTACCAATCGCTGTTGAAGAAAATTTCTTAATCGAAAGTAGTCAATTTATGGGGCAAAAATCTAAGTGGCAAAATGAGGTGCAGATCCAGGATAGTTCTGCAAAGACTGGTCTTAATGAAACTCTGCCTAAGAAAGCCGCTAAGGGCAGAAGTTTCGCTTTACCCTCTGCTTTTACCATCCTATTCTTTCTTTTAGTTTTAGCTGCTATTGCGACCTGGTTGATTCCAGCTGGAAGTTACGCGAAACTATCCTATGCCTCGCAGACAGAGGTTTTTAAAGTCCTTGCTCCTGATAAAACAGAGACTACGCTCCCGGCAACCCAAGCCTCTTTAGATGAACTAAATGTCCAAATCGACATTGAGAATTTTACTTCCGGAACTTTGGCTCGACCGGTTTCGATTCCCGGTAGTTATGAGACGCTAGAGTCCACGCCTGCAAGTTTCTTAGATGTATTCAACGCAATGGTTTCTGGCACTATAGAAGCCGCGGACATCATGATTTTCATTATGATTCTTTCCGGCTTAATTGGGGTAGTCCAAGTAGCCGGAGCGTTTGAATCAGGCTTACGTGCTTTAACTCAACGCACGAAAGGGCGAGAATTTACGCTGATTGCTACTGTTTCTATCTTGATGCAAATCGCGGGCACTACCTTAGGATTTGAAGAAGAAGCACTTGCTTTCTACCCGATTTTAGTTCCTATCTTTATTGCTTTGGGGTATGACGCGATAGTGGCTATGGCAGCTATTTTTCTTTCAGGTGCGATGGGAACCGCCTTTTCAACTATCAATCCTTTTTCAGCAATTATTGCTTCCAATGCTGCCGGAATTTCTTTTACTGAGGGAATCTGGTGGCGTTTAGGAGGCTGGGTAGTGGCTTGCTGTGTGTTAGTCCCGTATATCTACCTCTATGCTCGCAAAGTAAAAGCAGACCCTACCAGTTCATACGCCTATGCGAACCGAAGAGAGTTTTTAGAGCACTGGAAGGTGGAATTGGGGGAATTGGTTCCCGCAAAGTTCACCTGGCGTCAGAAGCTGATTTTAATGCTCTTTGCTGCGGGCTTTCCAATCATGATGTGGGGCGTCACTAACTGGGGCTGGTGGTTTTCCGAAATGGCGGTTTCATTCCTGGTGATTACTGTGCTTTCCATTGCCGTAGCGGTGATAGGTAACCCTGAATTGAGTGAAAAAGATGCTGTTGAGGGATTCCTCAAAGCAGCTGCGGAAATGGTTGGGGTTGCCATGATTATTGGATTGGCTCGGGCAGTGAACTTAATTCTGGTAAAAGGACAGGTTTCAGATACTATTCTTCGTTGGGCAACTGAAGTTGTTTCACAAATGAATGGCCCGGCTTTCATCATGGCGATGATGTTAATGTTCTGTGTTTTGGGATTTTTCGTTCCGTCTTCTTCCGGGTTAGCAGTATTAGCTATGCCGATTTTGGCGCCGCTTGCGGATGCGGCAGGAATCCCTCGGTTTATTGTTGTTTCAGCTTATCAGTGGGGACAGTACACAACTTTGTTAATCGCTCCTACGGGTTTGGTGATGGTGACTTTGCAGATGATGCGGATGCAGTATAGTCAGTGGTTCAAATTTGTTTGGCCGATGGTGATATTCCTCTTTACGTTTGGGAATCTACTTTTGATAGTTCAAGTACTTTTATATGCGTGGTAAAGAAGTTCTCAAGAAAATGGGATATTAATTACAATCTGTATTTGGCAAAGCAAACAATTTTCGTATCTGGGAAAATTAATATCGTAACTTACAGAACTTCTACCAGTAAGGAAAAATAATGGAAGCTCAAGAACTGGTCACCCAAGGAACAAATACCTATGCTGGTTCCGGCGGGGCAATGTTCATCCTGATTGCCATCGGTCTATACATGATGTTCAAAAAAGAAGGCATCACCCCTTGGTACGGAATCATCCCAATCTTCAATATTTTCAGAGTAGCTAAAATGGCTACCGGCGAAACCATCCTGGCAGTGCTGACTATTTTCTTATTCCCATTCCTATGGGTATATGTATCCTACCGCTTAGCAAAAGGGTACGGACACGGAATTGGCTTTGCAATCCTAACTTACTTCTTCTTCCCAGTAATGGCACTGGTGTACGGATTTAGCGACAAACGCTTCAACCCAAACGCCTAAATTAGAGTTAAATAAATAGTGGCTGGTTAGCCCCACAAGCGGGGAATAACCAGCCACTTAACTTATAAATACCAGGCGTCTAACCCAGTTCCTGCTGACGAATTTTAGGAATATCTTCACCCGGTTCAATCCAAACTACCCGCCGGCCCGTTTCCCAAGCCTTCCAAATCAGTTCAACATAGTTAGCTTCCCCAGCTTCCAAAAACAAAGGCTCGGTAGTATCAGAGTGCTCAAAAGAAACAGAAGGCACAAACTTAATCGGCGGATAAATGAATCCATCAGGCTGAGCGTTAATCTCTGCAATAGCATCACTTCCCGCAGAAAAAGGTTCACCCAACCAACCTAAAGCAAGGGGAGACATTTCTTGTAAAAGAACTGGAAGCCCCACTTGGTCAGCGGAAACCTTTGTAGCGACCTCGTGATTATTGGTTACAAATAAGTCGGCGCTATCAACCTCAAGTGGGGAAAAGCTAACTTCAACCCCCGCTAAAGCAGCACCTAAAGACCAAAAGAGAGTGCGCCAAGACGGCGGTAAATCCAAAACTAACAGCCCTTGAGAGTCCTCACCCAACTCTTCGCACAGGTAATTGCAGGTTTTAGCTAGCCAACGGTATATATTTGGGCCAGTAAACTCAATCCGACCATCTTTGGCATACCAAACCAATAGTGAAGTAGGAGTTTTAGATAAAACAGCTAGTTGAGGAATATCCGACATTTTAAGACTTTCAGCTGGTTGTAGCAAAGAAAAAACACACTGCCACAAAAATAAGAAAAGGTCAATACCATATTCGGCTTGACTTAGGAGGATTACACGCGTGTAATTCTATAAGGAAATATTTTTTTAGATAGAAGGGACACGCTCGTGTGGAATATTCTAGGTGACGGGCCTTTGGTCATCGATACCTTCAAAGCCGCACTCGGCGACGGTCCTTTAGCGTGGCAGGCAAACGCTCTATGTGCGCAGACTGATCCAGAAGCCTTCTTTCCCGAAAAAGGTGGTTCTACTCGGGAAGCAAAAGCCGTCTGCCAAGCCTGTGAAGTACGGCAGGAATGTTTAGAATACGCTATGTTAAACGACGAACGCTTCGGTATCTGGGGTGGCTTATCTGAACGTGAACGTCGTCGATTAAAACGCTAAGGCTAAGCCTAATGCAAGGAGATAAACCATAAAGGGGTCTCATGACTGAGCCAACTGTAGCCGCCCTCGTAGTCACACGAGGGCTTACTCCGTATTTACACCGAACTGTTGCAGCGCTACTTTCCCAATCGCGGAAACCGGACACAATTGTCGTGGTAAATACCTCTACCACGGCCTTAAAACCGATTAAAGGCCTGGAGATCCTCAACGCTCCACAACTAACTAACTTCAATGCTGCAGTCAGTAAAGCCCTGGAAACCTACCCAGTTTTAGACAGCTGCGACTGGTTCTGGTTCCTACACGACGATTCAGCTCCTGACCAACAGTGCTTAGAACAACTTTTAACTGCGACTAAAGCTGGGCTAACCACCGCCGTGGTCGGGCCAAAACAAGTTGCCTGGTCCAGTGCAGACCGAATCTTAGAAGTCGGGATTGAAACTACCCGTTCAGCCCGCCGGCTCAGCGTAGAATCCTACGATGAGATCGACCAAGGGCAGTACGATAATATCTCTGACGTGCTGGCAGTCGGATCAGCTGGAATGCTGGTGGACGCCCAAATCTGGCGCGAAAGTGGCGGATTTGACCCGCAGCTGACTCCCTTTGGGGAAGGGTTAGAATTCTGCCGCCGGATTCGCCTGGGTGGACACCGGGTAGTGGTAGTCCCCGAAGCAAAAATAGCTCATGCGCGAGTTTCCTACCGCGGTTTAAGAACCGGAACAGAAGTCGATTTAGATCGCTCATTTAAAGAACGTCGCTTTGCGCAGCTCTACAATGGTTTAATCCTGCGTAACCTTCCATTTTTAATCGCCAGTTTAGTTCTATTACCACTTTGGACACTGCTGCGCGCCGGAGCACGTCTACTCCAAAAACGCCCCCAGTTAGCATTTGCTGAAATAGCTGCAGTTTGGAAACTTTACGCATCTTTACCGGCATTAAGAAACGCGCGGCAACGTAACCGCAATTTCGCGAAAGTTCCAGTATCCGTTTTGAAAACCTTGGAAACTAGCCACTTCCAAATCAACCGGCGCCAACGGATTGAAAATCGAAAAGAACGCGAATACTTCTCTAAAACCCAACTTGAACCAATTGCCGCGAACTTATTAAAACGTCACCAGATCCGCACCTATAGCGGTTTTGGAATAGGTTTCGCATTGACTTTCTTAGTGACTTGGTTTGCAACCCGCGAATTAACTGACGGGATTAGCGGTGCTGCTTGGGTGAACCTACCAGAAAGCTATGGCACACTTTTTTGGCAGGCTTGGTCGGGCTGGAGTTTAGGCGGTTTAGGGTATCCACCTCCGGTTGATTCTCTACTTCCGGTACTCACCGTTCTAACGGCACCTTTAGCTCTTTTGGGAGTTAGCCCCGCAACCCAGTTTGAATGGTTCTACCGTTTGGTACCTGCCTTGGCCTGGATCTCTATGTACTGGGGAACGCGAGTTATTACTCACCGGGTTGCCTGGCGTTTTGCTTTGGCGCTTCTTTGGGTAATTAGCCCAGTTTTCCTCCTTTCTTGGTCAAGTGGGCGGATGGGAACTCTACTGGTTGCAGCGTTCCTCCCCTTATTTTTACGCGGTTGGATGCATTCAGTTGGCCAGGTAGTTCCGTTACGGATTCGCGGAGCTTTTGCTGAAGAAATTGTCTTAGCGGAAAGCGAAAAAGACTATCCGTACACGGCTTTAGCTAGTTTTGCCGCCCTCGTTTTAGTGGGCGCGGCTCCGTGGCTGCTACTGCTTTTGCTTCCTTTCTTAGTGGTGACTACCATTTTTATGCGAGGCCGCCGAGCGGGACAGGTTTTACTAGCCATCCCAGCATTTGCTTTTTCTCTACCAGTGTGGATTCACGTATTTAGCGGCACCGGGTCAGCTCGTTGGCAGCTGCTTTTTGCAGACACCGGAAGATCCTTGGCCCATAGTCAGCCTAGTTCATGGGAAATTGCTTTGGGCTTACCTCAAGCCAAAGAATCATTTGGTAATCCAGCTTTTCCCTGGGTGCCGGAGTTCATTAACTCAGCTGCAACATTCATTTGGTTTATTCCCGGGGCAGTTCTGCTTCTGGGAGCGGTGATTGCATTATTTAATCTACAAAGATGGACTTTCCGCACTCGGCTAGCCTTTTTGGCGGGTATTTTCGCAGTTGGCGCGGCAATCGTAGCTTCCAGAATCGTCAATTCCGAGGGCGGTGCATTAATCTTCGGTTGGGCAGGAACCGGAATTTTAGTGGCCCTAATCGCTTGGATGCTGGCGGCAACCGGGGCGATTCCTAACTTAGTTTTAGTGGAACCTTTGCATTCATATCTTTCCCGCAGGAGGAGAGAAAAAGCTGTTAAACGGCGTGAAGCAGCCGAGCAGAAACAAAAACAAACGGAAGTTTCTTTTATCGACGCTAAGGTTTCCTTAGAGAAACTCTCAGAAGCGGAAGTTAGTGCTACGGCAACTATTAAAGCTGTAACTAGGGAAGTAGATCTTAACGCTACCACCCGGGGGGAACGCTCTGCATTCCGTTTCCAAATCGGTGTTTTAGCGCTTGTTTACGCGGTTGCTTTAGTTCCCTTCGTCGTATGGTTACCTTACGAATCTGAAAACGATTTGCAGGTAGCGGCGGCGCCACAGTATTTAACTCCGGCTACAACGGTGGAGGCGCAGCAGGGGGAGCGTTCAGCGCGATTTATGAAACTGTCTGTTTCAGATGAGGTAGTCCACGTGGAGATTTGGCGTGGTGATGGTCGTCAGCTGGCAGACTCATCTCCTTGGCAGCGGCTGGAAAACGCGCGTTTGGTGATGGAAAAACGCAGTGATAATCGTTTTAATGTCACTGAAAATGGCAGCGCTGCAAATGCTGATTTAGCTCAGTTAGTGACCAAGTTACTGACTACCCCGGATACGGTTGAACTCAGTCAGCTTGGGCAGCTGGGCGTAGATGAAATAGCTTTAGAAAATAGCTCATCATTAGCCAGGGAACGGGCACTGATGTCTTTAGATCGGGTTGCTGGATTAACTCGCGCCGGAGAATCCGGGGCAGGTACTTTGTGGCGAGTACGTCCACAGGAAGTTGAACCTGCTCGCGCTTTCATTAAAGACGCGCAAGGTAGGATCACCCCGATTGCTGATCCCACGTTAGCTGCCGTGGCTTTACCAGCTCCGGCAGATGAGAATACTATTTTAGTTTTGGCTGAACCGAAAGATGCCGGTTGGGTAGCTAGCTTTAATGGAAATACTATCGAAGCTACAGAAAATGGTTGGCAACAAGCATTCAAACTACCTAAGGAAGCTGGTCAGGTGAGAATAACTTGGTATGCAGACTGGTTACCGGTGTGGTGGTTTAGTGCAGTAACCGCTTTGATTGGATTACTGGTCGGAGCAATTCCGGTAGCGGGAAGGAGACAATCAAATGTCTACTGAACAAACGCCCTCAACAGAGGTAGATCCGAAACTGGCTAAACTAATTTCTACCGGAAAAGTCCTGGGGACTTTCACTACCCTTGGGGTTACAAGCATTGCTTTGCTGGGGGCATTGACGGTTACCGCTTCAGCGGATCTTTGGCTGCGGGCAGACAGTAGCTATGCGCGCACAGATAAATCCACTTTAGAAGTTGTAAATCAGGTGAGTTTACCAGAGCATAGTTATTTGCTTGGCTGTATCCCTTTCTTTCCTGATGCGAAAGGAGCTCCCACCGGAACTGCAGTAACAAATATCTACACTGCAGAAGGCACTGCGGTTACCTCTGTTAAACCAGCAGTAGCTGGTAAGGCACCGCTGGTAAAGGACGCTTTTTCTGGGGAGAAAGATATTCCTGGTGTTGATCCGCTGGTAGTGGGGGTTTCAACTCAAGACGTAAGTTCTTTTACCGGTAGTTCTTTTGTAGTTTCTGCTTCTAAGACTTTAAAGGGGATTACTAGCAGCGCCTGTCAGGTTGCCCATAACCATCACTGGTTTGTTGCCGGTAGCACTGAAGTGGGTGAAGCTACGTTTTTAACTATTTTGAATCCGTCTGCAAACCCAACTCAGGTATCTTTACAAGCCTGGAGCAGTACCGCAAAGATCGCGCAAACACCGACTCTGACGGTAGCGGGCAATCAAATGCAGACAGTGAATTTAGCAACCTACTTTCCAACTGAAAGCCGTTTGGGTTTGCACGTAACTGTTAATGGCCCCGGAGCAGTTGTGGCTTTACATTCTTCCGGTGACTTAGGATTGGCCACTCGCGGTATAGAAACGGTTAGAGGCGTGGATACTCCCGCGGTTGAGAACATTTTTACCGGGGTAGAAGCTGACGCTAAGAATACGCGAATCCGGATTTTGAATCCGGGGTTAGATCCGGCAACTGCAACTATTGAAATTGCTGATCCGACGGGCAGTAAAGTTCTGGCCGGTGCAGAGAATATCGAGATAGCAGGAGCAGCTGTATTTGAGTTAGATTTGGGTGGGCTGGGCAAAGGCCCTAAAACTATTGTTTTACGTTCTAACCAACCTTTAGTGGCAAATGTTTTTGCTGATTATGAGGGCGAAGATAAGGAAGATGCGCAGGTCTTAGCTGATCGAGGTATCTGGTCGAAAGCTACGAAGATACAGCATCTGAAATCTAAAGTTCCTCCGCTGCAAACTGGAGAAAAGACCCGTAAACTCAGCATTTTCAATCCGGCTACAACGGCTGTAAAACTTGAAATCAATGGAAAAGAATCGCAAATTCCAGCTAAGTCACAGTTAGTTTTTGAAGTTGAAGGTTCTACGGTAGAAATAAAATCTCCCGAGCCAGTTTACGCGTCACTGCTAATTAGGCGCGCAGAAGGTAAAACCAATTTAGTTACCCATTTAGATTTGGAAGACCCTCGCGTTGCCCTCCCACCGTTTTATATTCAACTGGGCAATTAGTTAAGCAATCACTCTGTCAGCACAGATTACGGCTGTCCGTGCAGTTCAGCTGGGGAAATGCCGGTTAGTTCTGAGAGGTTTTCTATCAGAAGTGTCCGGATTAGTGCGTGAAGTGGGGCACCGATTTCTCTGAAAGTGGCTCTTCCCGCGCGGGCGTGGATAGGAAGTCGATAGAAAATGATTCGCGCTTTTAATCCAACAGTTTTCGCGGGGGGAAAGTTTCGCGCTAAGCAGACTCGGTGATTTTCCCACGGAGCCGGTGCCGAGGGCGGAACATCTTCTAAAGCAATTTCGATTTCTGAAATTTGTGGAAATCGTTGTTGGATTTCTTGAAAATTCCAGGCAACAATTTGTGCGAAAGATTCTTTCCAGGAAGCACGCGCAGGAATTCCCGGTAAAAAAAGGGGAGAACGCTGTGAACGCCCATGCCGGTTGCGTCTTCTAATTTTTCCTTGCATACCATAAGTTTAACTGGTGGAAATGAGTTTATCGGTTTCAGTAGCTAATCTGCGCAGAGAAAACTAGACTGAATATATGAAAGCTGTGCGAGATTGCGAATTAACCGGTTGTACTAATCCTGCAGTGGCAACATTAACCTATAACTATCGTGAATCTACTGCGGTAATTGGGCCACTTCCGGCTCACAAGCAGCCGTATACTACCGAACTGTGTCAGCAGCATGCCTTGAAGTTTAACGTACCACAGGGGTGGACGGTGATTCGTTTAGAGTATTCTTCAGAGCCTCCCGCGCCGTCACAAGAGGATCTTGATACGTTAGCGAAATCAATTTTGGAAACAGCTCGGCGAGTCCGCATTGAAATCCCACACGATCCGCGGATTACTGACCGGTAGGGCTTTTGGATTAGATAGTTAATCTGTGAAGAATGCGGCTTAAACTCTTTAATTTAGAAAGACACAGGAAAAACATTCGCCAAAAGTAACGAATTCGTGACAAAATCATAACTATGACAGCAAAAGTACTAGTCGTCGATGATGATACTGCGTTAGCAGAAATGATTGGCATTGTCTTAGAGACTGAGGGATACAGTGTAGTTTACTGCCATGCCGGAGACAAAGCGATCGACACCTTCGTGGAACATCAACCTGATTTAGTTTTACTTGATGTAATGCTACCTGGTTTAGATGGTATCGAGATCTGTTCATTGATCCGTCAAAAATCAAATGTGCCTATCGTTATGCTGACTGCACGTTCAGATACTGCAGATGTAGTTGCCGGATTAGAAGCAGGGGCAGACGATTATGTTCCTAAACCATTTAAACCAAAGGAACTGATAGCGCGGGTGAAAGCTCGTTTACGTGGACGGACCGAAGACCCCTTGGACGAACACGTTCGTTTAGGTGACTTGGTGATAGATGTCGCTGGACATCAGGTAATGCGCGGAAACGAGTCGATTTTACTTACTCCTTTAGAATTCGATCTACTGGTTACTTTAGGAAAGTCTCCTTGGAAAGTATTTTCTCGGGAAGAACTTTTGGAAACTGTTTGGGGATACCGCCACGCGGCTGATACTCGTTTAGTAAATGTGCACGTGCAACGGTTGCGTGCCAAGATTGAAAGAGATCCGGAACATCCGGAAATAGTGATTACCGTGCGAGGCGTTGGCTATCGGGCAGGAGCTGTAGTTTCTTGAAAAACACTGCGGAGACTGAACCGCCTCAGGATGCAAAAGGAAAGGGGTTTTCTAAAGTAGTTACCCTACTTAAGGAATCGCTTTCTGTGCGCATTTCAGTAGGTATGGCAGTTACCGTTATTAGTGTTCTGGTGCTACTAGTTGTTGGGGTTACCTGGCAGGTACAGAACTCGATTTTCGAACAGCGTCGCCAGCAGATCCTTGAAGATGCTTCAGTAACAATTAATCAGGTGCAAACCGCCTTTTCGCAATCTACCGCATCAACTACAGATCAGGTACAGAATTTAGCTAACCAACTAATTTCTTCGTTAAGAGCTACTAAAACTGGTTCCGGGGTAGTCACCACGATGCTTTTGCGATCTCCGAACGCCCCCACCACTTTTGCGATTAACGAATTAATTGACCGTGACCTGGTTGAAGTTATTTCTCCAGAACTTCGCGAAAATATGGCAAGAGGTAATGGCCAGTTCTATCAATCGATTGCCATTAAAGATGCAAAAGGAAAAGAACGCCCCGGGATTATTGTGGGAGCTACGGTGGTTCTCCCCTTAGCGGGACAGTATGAGTTATATACCGTATATTCTTTAGCTGACGAACAAGACACTATTTTGTTAATGACTCAAAGTCTATTATTTGGAGCTATTCCCGTCGCCGCGTTCTTAGGCATTGGTATCTTGTGGGTGCTTTACAATATGCTTCGCCCGGTGCGAGTAACGGCAGAAGCAGCCCAACAGTTAGCAAGGGGAGATCTGTCAGTTAGAGTTGAGCCACATGGCGAAGATGAAATGGCCCAACTGGGTAAGTCTTTCAATATCATGGCAGAGTCCCTGGCCAAACAGATTGCGGAATATGATGAACTCGCTAAACTGCAGCAGCGTTTTGTTTCCGACGTGTCACACGAGTTACGTACTCCGCTAACTACAATCCGAATCGCTGAAGAAATCATTTACGATGAGCGAGAGGCAATGAGTGCTCCCGCAGCTCGCTCCGCCGAATTACTGCATAGTCAGGTAGATCGTTTTGAAAAAATGCTGGCTGACCTATTAGAAATTTCCCGGCATGACTCCCATACCGCTCAGCTTGATGCTGAGGTGAGTGATATGAAAGAGCTGGTCCGTAAAGTAGTTGAAGCTGACCGGCCTTTAGCAACCCGATTGGGAGTTGAAATTGTTATTGATGCCCCTCAATCACGCTACACCGCTTATATGGACCGGCGACGTATGGAAAGGGTTTTACGAAACTTCTTAGTGAATGCGATTGAACATGCGGAAGGAAAACCGGTAGTAATTCAAATTGCTTCAAATGATAAGGCAACAAGCGTAAGAGTCCGCGATTTTGGGGTAGGGATGAGTGCTGACACGTCCGCGCGAGTATTCGATAGGTTTTTCCGCGCCGATCCGGCACGTACACGTACCACCGGGGGAACTGGGCTGGGTCTTTCTATCGCAGCTGAAGACGTGGCATTACACCGCGGGAAGATCGAGGCAGCAGGAAAGTTAGCTGAGGGAAGCGTTTTTATGGTGACTTTACCGCGCACAGCTAACATGCAAGTGGAAGCAGCAGTTCTGCCACTGTGGAAAGATGAAGAGCCTCCGGGAGAAACAAATGGGTAAGAAACTTACAACGATACTTACACTGGGGTTAGTCTGTTCTTTATCTGCCTGCCAGAACCTTCCCACCAGCGGTCCGGTCACCGCATTTGAATTACAAGAAAACGACGCAAACTCACTGGTGCTAAAAGGTTTCGGGCCAGTTAAAGACGCGGAAGCTGACACGATTGTTAGAGACTTCCTCCGTGCTACGGCAGCCGGTTGGTCAGATGATTTCCAAGTTGCCCGTTCTTACCTAACTCAAGAAGCCCGCCGCTCATGGAAACCAGCCACTTCCGTGTATGTTTATTCCGACGATTATCCGCCGGTTATTTCTTATGATGGTGAGTCTAAAATTACGGCGGCAACCCGCGTTGAAGCATCTGTTTCTAAAGATGGACTTTATCAGATAGAAAAAACTAACTCAGTGTATAAATCTGAGTTTGTGTTAGAACGTGACGGGCAAAACCAGTGGCGGATTGCTTCACTACCTGATGGCGCAGTTATTTCCGAGTCTTCATTCCGGGCGGCTTTTCAACGTAGTGCCGTGTTTTTCCCTGCCACCGATCGCAGAACTTTAGTTGCCGACTATCGTTGGTTTCCGCGTCGCAGGTTAGCTTCGTATTTGATGCAGGCGATTTTAGCGGGCCCATCTGAATCGGTAGCTCCGGCAGTAATCAACGCGGCTCCCGAGGGCGCAGTCCTCCCTTTACAAAATGTTGAGGTACGTGATTCTGTAGCTGAGGTTGAGGTAGAGGGGTATGGTTTGGGAACTGAAAGTTCTCAGTTACTTTTCAAATGGCAGGTGAACGCCACTTTACTGCAGGTTTCTAATGTTTCAGATGTGCGGATTCGGATAAATGGTGTATTGATTTCCGACCAGCCGGTTCCCACCGGCCCGGCTTGGGCTTTAGATACGTTGATTAGTTTGTCTAAAGAGGGGATTATTCGAGATCGGGACGGAAAACGTGAAGTAGTTTTAAGTACTACTGATTTGGGAGATGAGCCGGTTTCCTATCCAACTAGGGGGCCTTTAGAGGATTCGGCAGTAGCCTATATTCAAGGTGGTTCTAAGATCCTGGTAGTGGGTAAGAACACGCAGCCAAAGGAGATTTACGAGGGCGAAAAAATAAGTTCACTTTCAATCGACCGCGCTAACTGGGTGTGGACTGTTTCTAAAGGTAAAATCATCGTGGTACGAGCTGGGGCTGAGCCGATTCTTTTTGATTCTCCTTTCGGCGCTGAAGAAGAAATTACCGCGGTGCGGGTTTCCCCTGACGGAGCGCGGCTACTGGTTATTCGCGGAGGGCAAAATCCCACGGTGGGGGTTTTGCCAATTCGAAGAAACGTGGACGCCCGCCCTAGTGGAATTGGGAATGTGGAACTGCTCCCAACTGGTGATGCGCGCACTTTGGATGCCACTTGGGCAGGAAATGAAACGGTAGCGGTACTACAAGCTGAGGCAGAGAGTCGTTATGTTTTGATTTCTCAGCTGGGGGCAAATAGTGAGCGGGTGCGAGCACCTGAAAGAGTCCAGCGGATTAGTGGTGGGGCTTCGTCGCAGTTCCTGTTACTGGAAACCGAGGACGGCAAATACTATACGCGCACCGGTTCACTGTGGAATGCGCTTGCAACTACTTCGGATATTCGTTTCCGAGCTTTTCCACACTAAGTTCCCCGCCAACTTTATCCACAGCCCCTAAAATGCAGCTTAGGTTTGTGTCAGACTCTTTTTATGCGGTTGAAGCAAATTCTGGTTGAGCTGACTAACCTATTTTTCCCCACTCAATGCGTAGCTTGCGCAGAGTGGGGGAGAGAGCTTTGTATTAACTGTTTTACTGATTCGGTTGCGGAGCTGCGACAGATCCGGTTTTTCGCTGCCTCTGGAATAGCTTTTCCAGGAGTTTCATTAGGAGATTACGTTGGAAAGTTGAGAGAAATAATTATTGCGGCAAAACACGATCAGATTTTGGATTTTGATGATTGGCTTACTTGCGTTGGGGAATTGCTGGGTCTTACTCTAAGTTCCCTTTTAGATCCGGAGCTTAAACAACTGCGGGTGGTTCCGATTCCTTCGGGAAGAAAACGGGTGAGAGAAGGAATGTTGGTAACTCCTGTGATAGCTGCGGGGGTGGCCGCTGGATTAGATGGTGCCGGAATAACTGCTGCGGTGGGAGCAGACTTAGGGTTAGTTGAGAATTTCTTTAGTTTTTCTTCTGGTTCTAAGGGGACGCAGCAGGGGTTAGGGGCAGCTGGGCGGGTTAGAAGCAAGCGCGGGAAAATGCGAGCTGGAGAAGCTGTGCGAGGGCGGAAAATAGTTTTAGTTGACGATGTGATTACCACTGGAGCTACTATGAGAGAGGGGGTGCGAGCGCTTGAATCTGTTGGAGGTGAAGTGGTGGGAGTGGTTTGTTTAGCAGATTTACAACGCACCTCATTATCGTGATGTCTGCCACGAAAGTTTGCTATTATTGACATATCTTCCACAGAGAAGTGGAAGCATATAGGGAAATGAGGTGATTGCCTTAAGCTCAACCTGGGACAGATGAGTTACCAGGTGTTATCTCAATCATCGGGGCAAGTCCCCACTATAGTCCGGGGTGGATAACCCCATTAGAATCATGGAGGAAACCATGGACATCATTGTTGTTGGTCGTAATGCCGAAATTCACCCAAACTTCCGTGCATATGTTGAAGAAAAAGTGGCGAAGGTGACGCAGTATTATCCACGTGCGCAGCGGATTGATGTAGAGCTTACTCATGAGCGTAATCCTCGGCAAGCTGAAACTGCAGAACGTATTGAACTGACAGTTTTCGGTAAAGGACCGATTATTCGTGCAGAAGCATCCAGTTCCGATCGGCACGCAGCTGTAGATATTGCGGTAGGTAAACTCTTTGAACGTTTACGGCGCGCACGTGACCGTGCAAAAGACCATCGTCGTCGGTACAACCGCCCAATCGCCGTTGATTTGGGAGGGATTGTTCCTGATGAAGTAGAAGTTGAAGAAACGCCAACACAAGATGAATCTGTACGCTCAGCTGCAGACTTAAAGCCAGGAGAAGTACTTGAGGATCAAATCGGCGATTCCCCAGTAATTGTCCGCCAGAAGCTACACGAAGCAGAACCGATGACTGTGGATCAGGCACTCTACCAGATGGAGCTGGTTGGCCACCCATTCTTCCTCTTCGTAGACGCTGAAACTGGACAACCCTGCGTAGTTTACCACCGGGCAGGCTGGACTTACGGGGTAATCCGCTTGAATACAGTAGTTGCCGCTGAATAAGAAATAATTTAAATGTGGGGGGATAGTTAAACTATCCCCCCACATCATTTGTAATGATTACTTACGCTTTCTACGTTCTCTGCGGTTCTTACGTGGCTCTGAGGTAGTTTTCGCCGGGCCAGAGGTAGTCATCTTCCCCAGCTGTTGTTGTCCGGTGTTACCCATGACATTTTCAGTATCAACCGCTGCCAGACTACGCTTTTGCTCAGTTTTCGCAGTTTCCACCATAGAATCCATCTGCTTTTTCAGTTCTTCTTGCTGCTGCTGATAAGCCAGCTCAAACTGGCGGGCATAGGCAAATGCTTGAGCAACAGATTCTTCGCGGATTCTTTCCATCATAGAGGTGAACATCTGCGAGCCTTCTTCAGCGTATTCAACCAGTGGGTCTCTTTGCCCCATAGCGCGCAGGCCGATACCTTCCTTGAGATAGTCCATCTCATAGAGGTGTTCTCGCCACATACGGTCAACGGCTGCTAGAACCACTCGACGTTCTAAAGTCCGCATAGGATCCTCTCCCAATTGCGAAAGCGCAAGGGGATTTTCATTTAAACGCTCAGCTAAGCGATCGTATTCAGCTTTAATATCTTCAGTGTATTCGAAAATAAAGTCAGCAGTCGTAACTTTACTTTCACCACCAGCTGCTTCAACGATTTCTTCAGGTTTAATAGTGGCCGGATAAATCTCCCGAAGGGTGGAGGTAAGTTCAGAGAAATCTAGCTGGTTAGTTTCTGGCTGGTAACTACCGTTTACAACGTTACTAATCAGAATTTCCATGAAACGCTTCATCTGCTGTTCCAGATCTTCACCATTTAATACCCGATTACGTTCGTTATAAATGGTTTCGCGTTGCCCAGTCATCACGTCATCGTATTTTAGAACGTTTTTACGGATCTCGAAGTTACGTCCTTCGACCTGACTTTGGGCAGAGGCAATCGAGCGAGACACTAGCTTAGATTCCAAAGGAGTGTCCTCTGGGTAAGATCCGGAAGCCATAATCCGCTGCGCTAAACCGGCGTTGAATAGACGCATTAAATCGTCTTGCATTGAAAGGTAGAAACGCGATTCACCCGGATCTCCTTGACGTCCGGAACGCCCGCGTAGCTGGTTATCGATACGACGTGATTCGTGCCGTTCCGTCCCCAGAACGTAAAGTCCTCCCAGTTCGAGAACTTCATCGTGCTCAGCAGCTACCGCATTACGGGCACGCTCTAAAGCTAAGGGCCATTCTGCTTCGTACGCTTCAGAATCTTCCTTCGGGTCTAAGCCCTGAGATGCCATATCTGAGACTGCAATATGTTCTGGGTTTCCCCCCAGCATAATGTCAGTACCACGTCCAGCCATATTTGTGGCAACTGTGACAGCACCTTTACGTCCTGCCATAGCAACTACAGCTGCTTCACGTTTGTGCTGTTTGGCGTTTAGGACCTCATGGGGAACGCCGCGTTCTTTCAAAAGCCGAGAAACTAATTCGGACTTTTCTACAGAAGTAGTTCCCACTAACACCGGCTGTCCCTTACGGTGACGCTCCACAATATCATCGATAACAGCCCGCATTTTTCCTTCAAAAGTAGGATAAATTAAGTCTGGTTGATCGATTCGGATCATTGGGCGGTTAGTCGGAATGGGAATAACTCCGATTTTGTAGGTGGAAACGAATTCTGCAGCTTCAGTTTCCGCAGTACCTGTCATTCCCGCGCGGGAGCCTTCTGGGTAGAGGCGGAAGTAGTTCTGCAAAGTAATCGTTGCAAGCGTCTGATTCTCTGCTTGAATCTCTACATTTTCTTTAGCTTCGATGGCTTGGTGCATACCTTCGTTGTAGCGTCGGCCAGGTAGAACACGGCCGGTGTGCTCATCAACGATGAGTACTTCTCCGTCAGTGACAATGTAGTCCCGATCTTTTTTGAATAATTCCTTTGCCTTTAGAGCATTGTTAAGGAATCCAATTAAAGGAGTGTAAGCAGCGTCGTAGAGGTTATCAATCCCCAGCTGATCTTCAATAAATTCGATACCGGGTTCTAAAATCCCGACGGTGCGTTTCTTTTCGTCTACCTCATAGTCTTCCCCGGCTTTGAGGCGCAGGACTAACTGAGAAAAAGTTGAGTACCAGGAGTTTACATCTCCGGTAGCTGGTCCGGAAATGATTAGCGGGGTACGGGCTTCGTCAATCAAAATAGAGTCAACTTCGTCGACAATCACGTAGTTGTGTCCGCGCTGTACTTTTTCTTCTGGAACCTGCGCCATATTGTCACGTAGATAGTCGAAACCGAATTCGTTATTTGTTCCATAGGTGATGTCACAGTTGTACTGTTTGCGTCGTTCAGTAGGAGTTTGCCCAGCCAGGATACAGCCACAGGATAAGCCGAGCCAACGGTAAAGGCGTCCCATAATGTCTGACTGGTAGGAAGCAAGGTAATCGTTCACAGTCACTACGTGTACGCCCTTGCCAGTTAAAGCTCGTAGATAAGACGGTAGGGTAGCGACCAGTGTCTTACCTTCACCAGTTTTCATTTCCGCAATATTTCCCTGGTGTAAAGCAGCTCCACCGATTAGCTGCACTCGGAAATGGCGCATTCCTAATACTCGATCAGCGGCTTCACGGACAGTTGCGAATGCTTCAACTAAGATATCGTCAAGTGTTTCGCCCTCAGCTAAACGTTCTTTAAACTCAGCAGTTTTTGCGCGTAGTTCCTCATCAGTGAACTGTTTAAAATCTTCTTCTAAAGCTTCGATTTGGTCAGCAAGTTGCTCTAGCTTTTTTAAGGCGCGACCTTCACCAATGCGAAGGATTTTGTCGAAAATAGACACGATACTCCAAATTTTCTAACTTAGTTTCAGCCGAATACGCTCAGGGGAAACCATTTTTGTAAATTTATAATTCTTATTTATTGTAGTTCTTTTCTTGAAAAACTGGGAGATGAAGACTCTTTCTCCCTACTGAAGGTAAGCTGTGTCACTTAGAGTATTTCGATAGCGGTTATAATCCACTGGTTACGCCGCACCTCCAGGCGAATACAAACAATTACGGTTTTGTGGGTAGTGGATACAGAGTGAGTAGTTTCAACTACAGTATTTGAAACCACGCAGACGCGGGAACTAAGCACTTTCGGAGGTAGGCTCCGAGGTGGCTCTCCTTCTAAACGACGATTAAGTGCCACGCGACGCTCTAAGGCAGAATAAATTTCACTAGCTACCCAGCGTTGCAGTTGCTGCGCTGGGCGTTTACCTAAAAGAACTTCAACCAGTGCCGCAGCAGCTGCTTTTGACCATAGTTTTGGGTCAGGCAGGTGGGTTACAGTAGGGGAGTTGGGGTTAGGAAAAAGATTATGTACCTTAGTTTCTTTAGTTGTGCAGTGGGAAAAATCCCAGGAAATATCTAAAGCTCCCCAGAGACTTTGTTTCTTAGATGGAAGTGGTAATGGTTTACCTGGGAAACGTTTAGTTTTCCCATTTACAGAGGTCTTTGCTGGGGGATTTGTTGCCTCTGCTACCGGGTGGGGATTTGCCGCGAAAGTAGCTGAGGGAGAAGATGCCTTTGGAGCGGAAATGCTATGGGTGGCTTTAACAACGGCGCTCATGGGAGTTTCCTTTCAAGTTGCTTGGATGATAAAGGTGGCAAGATGAGGGATTGCCCCGGGTAAATAAGATTCGGATTATCCCCAATGGCAGGTCGATTAGCATTCCAAATGGCCTGCCAATATTCATTGATTAGAGAAACATCATCAGTGTGTAAATGCCTGGCGGCAATAGACCAAAGACAGTCTCCAGAAGTAACTTCCCAAGTGGCAGATTCATCGGTAACAGGGGAAGTAAGTTCACTCAGGGAAGCAGATGAGACAGAAGTAGGGATAGTTATTCCAACGTGAGATTCGGTTCCATGATTTCCCCAACGAAGGTCATCCGTGGTGGGGGAGGCAGCTTGAGCTACTGAACCTAAAGTAGATAGCAGGAGAGAAGATGCTAAAGCGCGGTGCAAATTCTTTTTAGCAGCAGGTGAAAGTAGCTTAAAGAAAAGGAACTTTTGGAAATTAACCTCATACCCGCAGTGAAGCAAAATCAGCGTTAAAGAAACGGCCAGATGAGAAAGGGTGAGCCACAGGCTGTAAAACGATAGAAATACCAGAATTATTAGGAACGGAAGTAGCAGTAACGGAGAGTTAGCAGGCACTGTGGCTGAAATGGAAAGAGAACTAAGGGCGGGGAACAAATCTTCTAATAAAACCAGGCAAAGCACAGTGACGCAAGTCAGCAAAAGTGAACTAATCAGCGAACGAAAAGATAACAGTAGGTGTTGCGAATCAAAAACGACACCTTCCGTTATAGACCGAGCAGTTTTCTTCCACATGATATTAAATCCTATCAGTTCGTATCAGTTCTTAATGAATGATTAAACTATAAGATGGGAATAAAGATAAGTCAAGCGAATTTATGCTTGGAATTTTACAAATAATCAGGTTCAATCAAACTATGGATCTAAAATTTCTGATCGACCAGCTAGAAGCGGAACTTATCGCACAAACCAGGCAGCTACAGCTCAACGAAGCAGCTGAAATGGCTGAAGGTGAGACTGCGCAAATCACCCTAATAGAACGCTTAAACACCGCCCTCGGAAATGAAATCAGCTTCTACCAGCCAAACGGGCAAATGCAAGCAGCCCAACTCACCCAGGTTGGAAAAGACTGGATCCTGGTAAGAAAAGGCATTGAAGAAGAACTAATTAACCTAAAAAACTGCCATCAAATTGGCGGTCTTAAAGACGCTCATCTAACGATGAGAGAGATCCAAAAACGATCTCAAATCAACCAAATTCTCAGGTTACTAGGAAGAAAAAGAGCACGAGTTTTAGTGACTTTAGTAAACGGCAACTTTCAAACCGGATACCTGGTATCTGTCTTTGCCGACCACTTTGAGATTATCAATCAAGAAAACCGCCAACGGCTTTCCATCGCCAGTGCCGGAGTATTCTCAATCAAAGTTATCAGCGAATAACTAAAGCTGCCCTGCTTCGATCCGCGCCTTAGTAGCCTCATATTGACGTTCAATATAGGCTTCAAACTCGGAAATCTCCACCCGCCAAGCCTGTTTGCCGCCAATCTGAATTGCCGGCAATTCGCCAGAAGAAACTAAAGCACGCGCAGCAGACATACTTATATTAAGAATCTCTGAAATATCAGTAAGTGTGTAAAAGCGAGGTTCCATACAGCTATTATGCACTACATTTCAGTTCTTGTCAGTTATCCACAATTTTTCAAAATACCCCACGTAAATGAAAATGCAGTGCATTATATTATTATGAATCTTCTTTCAAAAATGCGACTAAACCCTAACCTCGCGCAAAAACAAAGAATCCTCACCGACCCAAAATTCCTAACCGGTGTCCTGTTAATCATTATCTCTATCACCCTCACCACCGTGCTCATCGCTAAAGCTAAAGGAAACACCACCTACTACGAACTAACTGAGGACATTGCAGCTGGACAGAAAATTAACCCCGCCAAACTACGCGCGGTCTCTGCCCGCATCGAATCAGACGCCTACTTCCAAATAAACGAACTACCCGCCAGCCCAATCGCTATCCGCTCCCTTTCTAAAGGCGAACTACTTCCGAAAGAAGCCATCAGTAGTGAAAACAACACGCACCGCCGGCAGGTAGTTATCAAAGTAAGCCCCGCGATTCCTTCCAGCGTGAAAGTGGGAACTTCGGTAGAAATATGGGCAGTTCCCCAAAAACAGCTTCACGAAAATACCACCAAAGAAGCGAAAATCCTCTCCACTGAAGCCTTAGTTATCGCCCTCCCCGAAGAACAGAATCGTCTGCTTGCTGAACGCACCCAAGCGGTAGAAATCTCAGTACCCGAAACCCAAATAGCTGAGATTTTAGAAGCAACTAACAGTGATGCCCAGCTAGTGATTGTGCCGAAAGGGTAAACATGCAAATCGAAAACGTGGTCGTCTGGCTAAAACAACCCTATGAAACTGAAGTAGTCAAAGAGCTGAATAAACACCAAACTAAATTTCATGTAATCAAACGGTGCGCTGACATAGCCGACGCCCGTTCTTCCCTCCAGGCAGGATTAAGCAGAATCCTCATCGCCGACACAGATGCACCCGGCATTGACGCAGTCTTTATAGACGAAATGAACGCCAGAGGAATCTTCACCCTGCTGCTTGTCCCTAACGTGCTAAGTACCCCCAGTCTCGGAGAATCAGCTCGTTGCGAATACGGTGAAGCCAAAGACGTGATCCAAACCCTCACCCTGGGAGTTAAACAACATATCTTTGGTCTGCCCACAGAAATCCCTGAAATAGAAGTTACCTTAGAAAACGATTACTGCGGAAAAGTAATCGCTTTCTGGGGAACCCCCGGAGCGCCGGGACGCTCCACCCTGGCCCTAAATTTCGCCTACCAACTTAGCAAAACCGCGCAACCAGTAACCTTAATAGACACTGATTTACAAGCCCCCTCCCTCTTGCAAATGACCGGGGAGGAACCGGGCGGGCCAGGTATTGCCGCTGCTTTAGGATTAAGAAATAAAGGCCAGTTAGAAAAACAATCCCTAAGCGAAATAACCTATGAATTAAACCCCCATCTGCACCTATTAGCCGGATTAAACCGAGCCGACAAATGGAGACAAATCAGTTCCGAAGGACTAACTGACCTACTGCAAATAGCCAGACAACAATCGCATTTAGTTCTAGATCTGGGAGCTGGCTTAGGAGAAGCCGATCCCTCCCAATTGACTTTTGTTCCCTCTAGAGAAGATATTAACCAAACCCTTTTAAGCACCGCAGACATCGTAATCGCAGTAGCCAAAGCTGATGCGATTGGACTAACCCGCTTAGGGCACGTGTTAGATGACGCGCAAGAAAACAACATTCAAATCGATCTGCTTTTAATAAACCGAGCAGAAAGCACCCGTAAAAATAGGCAAATGCGACATGGACTTAATCGAGTCCTAAATACCATTGCCCCAGACATACCTTATATCGTGATTGAAGAATCCCCACAGGTTGCCGACGCGCTCCTTGAAGCCAAACCCGTGGGCGAAAAATACCCGGAAGCAAAAATCACTGAAGCCTTAGAAATAGCTCTAAAGCATCTACAAGATACGAAGTTAGCCACCTCCATGGCAGAATAAAACTATGCGAGTTTTTATTCCAGCTACCTTAGTAGACTTAACAGCCAAGCAGCTTCCTCTAACTGAAGCCGTGCTCCCTCAGATAACCGAAACTGGGCCAGACGCAGCGGAAATAGCGGATTATGAAGCTACTGAAGACGCTTCACTCCTATCCTTAAACCGGATCCGAGAAACCCCCACAGCCCCGCCTCGCCGAGTAGTAGTGGCAGTGGAAGTTAAACATCTTGACGAGATACAAAACGGGATTACCTGGGATAAAGTAGCTGCATTTTTAGTCGATGGTTCCGAAGCCACTCCCTGGGTTACTGCAGCTTGCACCGCAACCACTCAAGAAGCAGCTGATGAAGCCGTAGCTGAACTACTTGAATGTGCTTTAGAATGGTACGCTCCCGAAGAATTAGAGTTACTTCGCAAACTAGCTGTTAGCTGAAGCTACTAAACAACTCGGCAGTTCAGCGGGGAAAGTAAACTACTGAAATGAAAACTAACTACAGATTCACAGTTTCGCTTTATACGCGTACCTTAACTGTACAAGCACAGTTTAGCTTTATACGCGTGCCTTAACTGTAGAAGCGCAGTTTAACTGTAGATACGCAGTTTAGAACCCCCCGCAGGATCTGGGAGAACCTCAATCCCATCACTAATCCGCCGGCGCAGCTCTTCCACGTGAGAAACTATCCCCACAGTTCTACCGGCATGATTAATCTGCTTAATACCTTCTAAAACCTTATCCAAAGTTTCAGGGTCTAAAGTGCCGAAACCTTCGTCAATCAGCATAGACTTGAAATCTATACCCCCCGCTTCAGCAGAAACAACTTCCGCTAAACCTAAAGCTAAAGCTAAAGAAACATAGAAAGTTTCCCCACCGGAAAGAGTTTTACTAGGGCGCTCCATATCCGTTTCATAATCATAAACACTAATTCCCAAACCACCATGTTGTGCTAAAGAATTAGCGTCCTCATCAACGCGGATAAGCTTAAACCGGCCATTAGAGAACTTACTGATAAACGGATTAGCTGCGGCAATAACGGCTTCAAACCGTTCGATCAGCACCCACGTGGAAAGAGGAATAGCCACCCCTTTTTCAGTTTTAGCTCCAGCAGCTAACTCTGCTAAACGCCGCAAATAACCGGTGGTAGCTTCCTGCTTTTCAATCAAACTAAGCTGCGCTTTTAACTCACGGAAGTTTTGCTGCTGAGTAGCAAGCTGATTAACGGCATGAATCGCCTGCTCTCGCACTATCTCTAAACCTGTACTTAACTTACTTAAAAGACTCTTGAGAGCAGCTTCAGCAGGCAGATTACCGATGAGAGATTGCTTTGAAGCAAGCTTCAAATAGGTAGCTTCAATCTGTTTAAAACGAGCCTCATACTCTGCCACAGATTGCATCGCTTTTTCATAGTCAGGCACCGCTTTAGCTGCCGCAAAGGCTTCCGCAGCTACAGAAAAACTACTTTCTGCCAGCTTTACTTCAGCTTCAAGCTCAGTTTCTTCAACGACTTGAAACTGCGAACTCAGCTGATGAACGCAAAGGACTAGCTCTCTTTGGAGTTCTTGCGCCGCTTCTAACTCACTTACCCGGGCAGTTAAATCTGCAACCACAGTGTCAGTGGTTTCCACAGTGGAAGATAACTGCGCACGTAAACTGGCAATCTCAGCTTTTAAACTACAAAGCTGCTCTTGAACTTCCTCTCTACGCCCCCGCGCAGCAGCAAGTTCATTTTCTAGATGAGCTAACTCGGCTTTCGCAGCCTGCAACTGGACTTCAAGCTCAGTAGCTTTTTGCACATTAGCTTCCAGTTCACGTAAATCCGCTTGATAATCAGCCTGCAAACTCTCTAAAGTCCCCGTTGGAGCATTAGCTAACTGGTTAAGCTCAACAATTTGGGCGGTAATTTCCTTTTGCTGCTGCTTCTTAAGATCTAAATCTACCTTTGCTTGATTACGCACCCGCATACAGTTAGCTAAATCTGTTGCAGATACCTCGGTAAACTCTTTTTCCCGTTCAGCCAGCGCAGGGTGCTCCTCACTGCCACAAACTAAACAAGGAACACCAGGAGCGAGCTCTTGGGCTAACTGAGAGGCTGCGTCGGATTCCCAGTTACGTAAAGCTATTTCATAATCGCGTTCTGCCTGGAAATAAAGCCGATTCAGCCTGCCAATCTCTTCAGCGCACTGAACTAACTCACTTCTTTTTTGATCAGCTTTGCGACTACTTTCTAAACGGCGTTCTACCTCAAGCAGTTCCTTTTCAATAGTTTGTTTAGTGGCTGCACTTTCTTTCAAACTTGCAACAGTTTCAGCAAACCGTTTTAAAGGTTCATCTGCTGCTGCCAACTTAGTTTCATGCGTCGTTATCAAGGCATCCAACTCAGTACATTTACTAACCTGCGCCTCTAACTGAGTTTCTTTTTCTAATAGGTTTCGGTGTTGATTAAGTTGCCGAGTCTTTTCCTTCAGCTGCTGGGACAGCTCAGCTTCCTTAGCTTCAGAATCTATAAGTAGTCGCTTAAGATCGACTTCTTTTACATCCAAAGCTAAGTTGAAGCGGGTCGAAACCTCAGAGAATAACTGTGATAATTTAGCCTGTGACTCTTCCACCCGAGTTAAAACTGCTACCACCGGGTTAGCTTCCTTAGCTAACTGAAGCTGGTGACGCAAAACTTCCATTTGCTGACTTTGCTTTTCTAAAGTCACCTTCTCAGCAGAGATTTCCGCGAACTCATCCAGCACCTGCTGATACAGACTAACTTCTTTAAGAAGTAACTTAACTTCAGCCACAGCAGTTTCAAAATGCTCTTTTTCAGCTTTGAAAGAAGCCGCCTTGGCTTCCAAAGAATCTAACCGGCTTTGGGAAGCAGGCAAAAGCTCAGATAAAGCCAGCTCAGAGGTATCTGCAACTAAAATCCTACTGGTGAGAAAAGAAGCTTTAGTTACAAGCAATTCATAATCAGCCTTAGCCTGCTTAGCTTTATCTTTCAAACACTCAGTAAAACGGTCAAACTCTTGAGTTCTGAAAATCTGCTGCAAAAGCTGCTTACGACTATCTGGGGTGGCCCGCACAAACTGTGCAAACTTCCCCTGCGGTAACACAACTGTCTGTAAAAACTGCTGGGATTCAATCCCTAAAAGCTGGGGGATAAGCGCATTAACTTCCGCAGGTTTTGCTCCCAGTGGCTCGCGTCCCACAATTTGATCATCAACTAAGCTAACTTTTTCTAAAACAGCAGTGCCAGCAGTTGCATTTTTATTCCCTGGCTTACGATACCGAGGCGTGCGCCGCACCAAATAGGCACCCGAAGGCACTTCAAACAAAAGCTCCGCGTAACTGGCCGTATCTTTAGACGCAAAATTTGAACGTAAACGCTGCGCAGAAGAAGTCTCTTTAAGCGGGCTTTCCCCATAGAGAGCAAAAAGAATCGCATCAATAATAGAGGATTTACCCGAACCGGTAGCACCGCGCAACAAAAATAAGCCAGAGGCTTCAAAATCAGCAAACCGAATCCGATACTCTTTTGCAAACGGCCCTAAAGCTGCAAAATTTAGCTCAATCAATCTCATAATGCACCTTCTTCAATCCGAAGTTGCTCCCAAATTTCGTTAATCGTTGCCTGTTCAACAGCAGTTAGTTCTCTGGCTAACGCCTGGGTGAAAAAATGCTGAGAAACCTCAGCCGGCCCCAGGCTAGTATGCGAAACAGTAGTTTGAGACTTAAAACTTCCGGTAGCCACATACCGAATCTGCATTACATTAGGCAGTAACTGTTTGACTTTTGCATAGAGATTCTCCGGACGAACCGGATCAGTAATCTCAACCGAGTAAAACACAGGTTCCGCAGAAGAACTCTTTGCAGCTAACTCTTCAACCTGCGCTAAAGTACCTTGGAAAGAAATTAGCTTATACGGTTGCGGCACAGGAATCTCACTAATTTCAACTTGCTGCTTAGATCCACGCGCAGAAACTTCCAACCGCGTAACCGACTTTTTATCAGCGCCCTCGGAAAAAGAAAACGGAAGCGGAGAACCCGCATAACGCACGCAGTAATCACTTTCTGCATCTGCCGGAAACAGTGTCTGAGGGCGGTGCAAATGCCCACAGGCCACATACTTAATCTTCCTTGAAAGATCCCGGAAAGTCTCCACCGCGATACTTTGCACCCCCCCAACAGAAATATCGCGTTCAGATTCCGAAGTAAGTGAACCAGCCACAAAAGGATGAGCCACCACAAGGCCAATCCCCGCGCGAGAAGCAATATCAGTAAAAATCCGCTGCGCAGCCGCCGAATTAACCGCCTGATGAGAACGACCCACCGGCTCCCCAGAAACCTCATCAGTAAAATAAGCACGCGCCAAATCAGGTTCCAAATAGGGAATTGGATAAATATTCACAGTACCGTCTCCACCAGCATCAGCCGGATCACGTAAAACAACCGGCGTCCCCACCTGCGCATACTGCGAAAACACCGTTACCTTATCCGTGTACAGACTTTTCCCATACCCCAGGCGTGCCGCCGAATCGTGATTACCCGGAATCAGAATAACCTGGGTTAAAGCAGCTAACTGCGCTAACGTATCATCCATTAACGCTAACGCCGAAACCGGAGCAATCGATCGATCAAAAATATCCCCGGCAATCACCACCGCAGCAGGAGCCTCTTTACGCACCAAATCAACGAAAAAACGCAAAAACTCAGCCTGGTACTTCTCTAAAGAAACTCCGTGCAGCACCCGCCCCAAATGCCAATCAGCAGTGTGTAAAATCTTCATACCCATACTCTAAAACCTACCGGTGACAAGAAAATAAAACTAAACCCAAGAACGCTTAAGAAAACACTTCCCAAGGTTTTTCCTGCGCAGACTTTAAACTCACCAACAAACGACGCACCGACTGCAAACGCAGCTGCCTAAAAGCTCTCTCAGCCTCAGAACCAGACTTAACCCACAGATCCAGACCACACTCAGGAGCATCCTCCAAATGAGTACAACCACGCGGACAATCTTCAATCGCCGCAGACAACTCTGGCAAAGCAGCTACCACCGTATCCGGCTCCACATGGGCCAACCCAAAGCCGCGCACCCCCGGCGTATCAATAATCCACCCCCCGGCAGGTAAAGGAAGCGCCAACATATTAGTAGACGTATGCCGCCCCCGCCCAGTCACCTGATTAACATCCCCGGTAAGACGTTCAGCCTCAGGTAAAATCGCATTAATCAAAGTAGACTTACCCACCCCAGAATGGCCAATCAGCACTGAAGTTTGCCCGTTAATTAGCTCCAAAAGATCACGGTAACCCAACTCATGAGGATCCCCCGGAAGATTAGAAGAAATCACCGTAGTCACGCCCAGTGCCTCACACAGTTCAATCACATTATCCGGATCACCTAAATCAGCTTTAGTTAAACACACAATCGGACGCATCTTCGCATCATAGGCAGCCACCAAACACCGGTCAATAAAACCCGGGCGCACCGGCGGATTAGTCATCGCAGTAACAATCACCAAGTTATCGGCATTTGCCACCATGGTTTTTTCTCGCCCCACCGTATCAGCGTCCTCACCACTGCGGGCCAAAACTGTTTCTCTAGGTTCAACCATGACAATCCGCGCCAACGTATCCTTACGCCCTGACAAATCACCATTTAAGCGCACGCGATCACCTACCACAATCGCGCCGCGACCCAGCTCTCGGGACTTAACCGCCATTAGCTTCGTATCCTCAAGCAACACATGGTAACGTCCTCGATCAACAGAGAAAACGAACCCCACCGGACAGTGAGAATAATCAGGACGAATCTTTGTCCGGGGACGAGAACCTTTCCCAGGACGCACTTTAACGCGCATATCGTCAGTACCAATGTCACGTCGGCTCAAGGGAGCCTCCTTTATCTGCCTCAGGTGAAGTAGGGGATGATCCTAGAATAAATCCCTCCCACAGGTGAGGGAAATTCGGAAGAGTTTTTGCAGTTGTCGCCACGTTTTCAACTAAAACTGGATATTTTAATCCCATTAAAGTAGCAAACATAGCCATGCGGTGATCCTGATAGGTTTTCAAAACAACCGGCTTATCCCAACTAGAAATACGCTCAACCGGAGGAATCACCCGCAAGCAAGCTGCTTTCACCTGGCAGCCTATTCCCAATTTGTTTAGCTCATTGGCTAAGGCTTGCAACCGGTCAGTTTCATGACCACGCAAATGCCCCACCCCAGTGAAAGTAGTTGGGTGCGGTAACTGCGTAGCTAAAGCAACAGCCACAGGAAGCAACTCCCCAAAATCACTTAAATCAATAGTTTCCTCACCCACGGCAGTACCAGTAGAACCAGGAGAAACCAAAAGAGTAGTGGCGGATAATGCTGACTTAGATTTTTGAGCAATCAACCCAAAATAAGGCAAAATCTCTAAAAATGCGTCACCTGGCTGGTAAGAAACAGCCGGCCAATTCGCGATTGTCACCGGCCGTTTCGTAAAAGCGCTGGCAGCGATGAAAACCATTGCCGTAGTGGTATCCACTTCAATAGCCCGCATCAACTGAGCAGGGCACGGCAAGCCAGTGCGCACAGACGCCACCAAAGTTCTTTGCGCTCGCGGCTGCGGGGAGGAACTATTTGCAGTTTCTAAAACGGCGTTAATCCCGTAGGCATTAAGTTCCGCAATAGTCATTTCGATATGCGGGATCGAGGGCGGATATACAGAGGTAATCGTTAGATCGTGACCAGGGGGATAAATGAACGGCAAGCCCAGTAAAAGAGCTGAAAAGAACTGTGAGGAAGCCTGAGCATCTACGGTCAGCTTAGTTGGAAAACTAGTGATTGGACCGCAAATCGTAAACGGAAAGGTAGCTTCACCATGAAAGTCTATTTTTGCTCCCAGTTCGGAAAGCACCTGCAGTAGTGGCTTAAGGGGGCGCTGGTTGGCCTGGGGGTCTGCTGTGAAAGTAATCGGAATTTGAAATCCGGCGGCTATCATCGGAAGAAAACGCATCACAGTTCCTGCTAAACCGCAGTCGATAGTCACAGTTTCTTCCAAAGAATCTGGCTTTATCGGAGTGACTTCAACCAGCCCATCAGAAAGCTCAGTAAACTTTGCTCCCAGTTTCTCTAAACCGGCTTTCATTAAAAGCGTATCGCGGGCCCACAGCAGATTAGTTAGCTGGCTGGGGGTGGCACTTAGTGCCGCCAGCAGTAAAGCGCGGTTAGTTTGTGATTTAGAACCGGGAATACTAAGGGCTGGGGCAGTGGTTGAAAAAAGCAAAGATCGGTCAGTTAATTGTTGTGAATCGTCACTTGCCTGTGCGGTTAAGCGCGGGGCTGGCCAGAAAAAATCCGAAGCTGTTTCAGGCGGAAAAATGGATGTAGATTCAGCGGGAACTGGTGAAGTTTCCGCAGTTCCCGCTGAAAAAGAAAGAGATTTTGTCATTTGGAAGTTTCTAAAACGCTTCCTTTAGACGGTAGGGGTTTCTTTGAGCTGGTTTAAGGTTTGGCGCTGTTGTTTCCAATTCGATAAACGCCAAGATGCCGAGGGCGCCCCTTTACGATCAAAAGCAGCAAAAACTAAGCCACCAAAAACAGCTCCGTACCGTTCTAATCCGCGTCGGTACTGGTTTCGTTCAGTCTTATCAGCAGCAGTCCAAACTGGGTTTTGGACAACTGCAATCGGAATAGCTGTGCAAGCTAAAAGCGTGGCGCAAGTGCGTGGAGCTTTCCCTAAGACTAAACCAGCCGCAGCGGTAACTGTTGCTACTCCAGCTAAGCGAGAAAGCTGGGTGGCCTGTTCTTTACTTACTTCGGGAAGTGTCGAACCCTTAACAGATTTTAAGGTTCGCTGGAGTTTTTGCCCGTGAGATTGGGGATTTTGGATGGCGTCGATGCCATCTACAAGGAAAGGTAACGCCAGGAGCGTGCGTGCGGTAAAACGTAGTAAACTCATGCTTTTATTTTAGCGTGCTTAAAGCAGTTGCGTGAGAGGAAAAATCGCGTAGGCTAAATATTGATGAATCTGGAAGATAGACAGTTACGCGAACGTTTTGAAACGGAAGCGCTCCCGCTGATTGAACAACTCTATGCAGCGGCTTATCGACTTACCAAGAATACAGTTGATGCGCAGGATCTTTTACAAGACACCTATATGAAAGCATTTAGTTCCTTTCATACTTTCGCTGAAGGAACAAACTTAAAAGCCTGGATGTATCGGATTTTACAAAATGCTTTCATTAACCAGTACCGGCGTAAACAACGGCGTCCTTTAGAAGTAGATACAGAAAATACTACCGACTGGGAAATGTATCAGGCCGCTTCGCACGATCCCACGGGATTGCGTTCTGCGGAAGCTGAGGCATTTAGTTCTTTAACAGATGAGGTAGTGGTCAAAGCATTAGAAGAGTTACCCGTTTCTTACCGAGAAGCAGTGATTTTAGCTGATGTTGAAGGGTTTTCTTACCGGGAGATTGCGCAGATAATGGGGACACCTACCGGCACGGTCATGTCGCGGATTCATCGTGGCAGAGCTCTCCTGCGGACTCGCTTAGCAACCTATGCGCGCACCCAGGGAATACAAGTTGTGAAAGAGGAAGTATAAATGGGATACCTGTCTACGTGTACAACTTGTGAAGAGTTGGAAGAATTACTTTTCTTACTTGCGGATGGCGAACTGGATGCACAAACCCAAGAGCGGCTGCAAGTCCACCTTAGTGAGTGCGCTCATTGTAAAACGCTTTTCGATGTGGAGGTGCATTTGCGGGCTTTGTTAAAAGACTGTTACCGCAAAGAAGTCCCTGCTGATTTAGAAGCTCAGATTAGAAACCAGATCCGGACAGTGGAAGTTAAACGAGACTAAAATTTAGCTTAAACTTTATTTTGCTTTTGTGAGTTAGGAAAGAACTTGCGGTTTCTTTTTGCTGCCGATTGTCATTGCCGGGTGAATATGTGAAAATAGGAGAGTTGTCTGCAGTTTTCGAACTGTAGTTACTGAATCTTGAATAATAAAGTATTTACAGGAGCCAGATATGAGCAAGCGAGGCCGTAAGCGTCGTGCCCGTCGTAAGAATGGTGCAAACCACGGTAAGCGTCCAAACGCATAAGTGGTTGACAGTCCAATCGGATTGTAAGACAAAAAGCTAAATCAAGTCTGGGAGTTTCTAAAAGAAACTCCCAGACTTTTACGTTTAAGCTTAACTGCGTGAAAAGGCTTAAGATAATCGATCGTAAGTGCGAAAAGCCTCTAATGCTTCACCCACCTGGGCTACGTGGCAAGCATTGAAAATCCGCTGTAGTAGCTGCTGTGATTTAAAGGGGAAACCGGGAGGAACCGGGTGAGGTACCTGGGTTGAACCATTCATGAAGTTAAAGATATTCTCTACCGCAGTGTAGTCTGGTATCTCATAATTGGGTTGGAAAATCTCTAACTCTGCTTTAAGTACTATGGATTCATTCAAAGCGTCCTCGTAAAACGCGGTACTGGGCTGCACCTGCGCATAACAAGCTAAAGCATCCGGTGTGCCACTTCGCAGTAAAGCAGCCACATAATAGGCATAACTTAACTGTTCTGCAGTTAAAGAGACTTCAAAAAGGTCAGCCAGAAGCTCCATCTGTAACTTAACGGGAGCATCACTTTGCCAAGCAAAAATAGCCCGCAAAGCAGCCGTGTCAGCATCTCCGGGCGCTAAAAGATTCGCCTGCTCAACAAGGTTAAAAGCGTAAACTAAAGGATCTTTCAGATGAGGGAACTTTCCCAGCGCACATTGATTCGCTAACCATAGTCTTCCGCGCACCGCAATGTCAGGAATTCTGACAAAAGGTATCTCTGCGCAGATACTGGTGTGCTGGGAAATTAGTAACCTAGCTGCCAGATTCTCACAGTAAAGCGGGATTGCCTTTAGCTTACTTAGATCACCGGTCTGATCTAATTCTGTGAAGAATTCATTTATCACTGGGAATTCCACAGCGATACTTTCTAAAGCTAAAGTACATTGGTCGAAGCAAGCTTCGGGATCTGTTTCCAAAAGTTCAGTGGCAGTATCAAAAGGTTCATCCCAACGCTGATCTTCTGCCTTAGTTTGCCAAATAAACAGGTCTTGAAAAGTCTTTGCCGCGGTGATTTCTTGTATCCAGTAGGGAAGTTCAACTGCAAAGTACGCGGTTAGATCTGGAAGCTGGGAGCTCATTCTAACGCTTCTAACCCAATCCACTGATACCAGCCACAGTGCAGGATAATCCACGCCATTAATCCATAACCGGTTTGAGAGGGCATTTGCTGCGGGGAAAGACTGAGATCATCATGCCATTGACTGTGATTGATTAAGGGCTGGAAAGTATTGATGTAGGTAATCGTGCGGCGTTCACATACTTCAGAACCGGCTTTGGAAAGCTCTTGCAGATGGCGCATGTCGAAAGCACGCAAAGGTGGCGGGCCAATAACCAGGGGTTTAATTTCTTTTTGCAGGGCAGTATCTAGGATATTTGCAAGATTTAAACGGGTTCGCGCCGCAGAAATACCTGCTTCTAAATCGGCTTTCCCCAGTTGCACAATTAGATAGTTTTCAGTTTCTACACTGAACCTACGGAAACATTCTTGCTCCCAGCGGGCACTTAACGCGGTGGTAGTTTCTGCGGGAACCGCAAGTGGGAAAACCTGCATATCTGCGGGTTGTTTGGTGCGGGCTAAAACTCGGCCCAGCCAACCCATTCCCCGAGCATCTCCCATCCCGGAGATAAGTTCGTCTCCAACTACACAAATCCGTTTCGCTGGCATTTTTCCTCCTTAGACTCTTTTGCCAGTTTACGTCTTTTGGATAAAAAATCTGGTTCGCCGAGCTAAAGAAAGAGAATCTTTATTAGGGCGAACCAGATTAGGGGCAGAAGTAATGGCTTTACTAGCAGGTTAGGTTACTCTTTACAGGTTTAACCTAGCGGCTAAATGCTTCTAACCGAAGCTGTTCAGCCTGGTACTTATGTAATGCCATTGTCCCTGCCGAAGGTGAAGCTGCTGCCGGTCTGGAAACAACTTTTACGGGACGTCCCAGTTCTGGGAATAGGTTGAGAGCTAAGAACGGGTAGGCTCCTTGGTTCTTTGGCTCGTCTTGTACCCAGAACAATTCGGCTTGCGGGTAGTTGGCAAGTTCGTTTAATAGGGCCTCGGTAGGAAGCGGGTAGTATTGTTCCAGTCTAATAATGGCGGTTGCAGTATCTGCTAGGCGCTGCCTTTCTTTAACTAACTCATAGTAGAGGCGGCCCGAGCAGAGAATTACACGATCAACCGCTGCAGGCTGGTTCTTAATATGCGCATCTACTTCTGGGATAACCGGTTGGAATCCTCCGCTGGTGAAGTCAGCTATTGCGGAAACTGCTTCTGGAAGTCTTAGTAACTGTTTCGGAGTGAAGACAATTAGTGGTTTCCGAGGGCGCTTGTAGGCTTGGGTGCGTAGCATATGGAAGTGGTTAGCGGGGGTTGAAGGTTGTACTACCCACATATTTTCTTCCGCGCAAAGCCCTAGGTACCTTTCGATTCGGGCGGAGGAATGGTCTGGTCCCTGCCCTTCGTAGCCGTGGGGGAGCAGGAGCGTCACTGAAGAACGCTGCGCCCATTTTTGTTCGGCTGAGGAGATGAATTCATCTAGGACAGTTTGAGCGCCGTTAGCGAAATCGCCAAACTGTGCTTCCCACAGAACCAGGGCTTCGGGGCGTTCCACAGAGTACCCGTATTCAAAAGCAAGGGGGGCGTATTCCGATAGGGAGGAGTCGTAGATTTCAAATGGGGGCTGTCCTTCAACTAGGAAGTTAAGTGGAGTCCATTCGGAACCGTTTGTGTAGTCGTGTAAGGTAGCGTGGCGCTGTACGAAAGTGGCGCGGCGGGCATCTTGGCCAGACATGCGCACGGGAGTTCCTTCCATCAGCAGTGAGCCAAAGGCTAGAAGTTCGCCAAAGCCCCAGTCGATATTTCCCTGGCGGGTCATTTGCTGGCGTTTTTCAAATAGTTGCACCATCTTTGGGTGGGGGGTGAAGCCAGCTGGAATATTGACGTGTGCGTCACCGATTCTTTCGATCATTTCGGTGGTGATAGCTGATTGCCAACCGATGACCAGTCCCTGTCCTAAACGTTGGGATTCGGGTTGTTCTAATCCGGCTACAGTTTGCTCAGATTCGGGGGCGTGCCCGTTATTTTGGCGAGTTTCAGAGAGGATCTGATTCAGCAGGTCATTATATTCTTCGAGGGCGGCGGCTGCGTCCTCGGCAGTAATATCTCCACGTCCAATTAGGTCTGCGGTGTAGGCATCTCTGGTGGTGGGGGTGCGGCCGATTAAGTCGTACATGACTGGTTGAGTCATCGATGGGTCGTCGCCCTCGTTATGCCCGCGTCTGCGGTAACAAACCAGGTCGATAATGACGTCTTTGTGGAAGGCTTGGCGGAACTCTAAAGCAAGTTTGCCAACTCGGACAACCATTTCTGGATCATCGGCGTTTACGTGGAAAATGGGTACTTGCAGGCCTTTTGCTAAGTCGGTGCAGTAGCGGGTGGATCTCCCGGAGGTGGGGCTGGTGGTAAAGCCAATTTGGTTATTGACAATTACGTGTAGGGTTCCCCCGTTGCGGTAGGCCTTGAGTTGGCTCATATTTAAGGTTTCGTAGACAACGCCTTGGCCGATAAAAGCAGCGTCACCGTGAATGAGAATGGGGAGCACTGGATAGTCTGGTTCGTTTAGTTTGTCGTGCTTTGCCCGCACGATGCCCTGTAGGACTCCATCAACTGCTTCTAGGTGGGAGGGGTTGGCAGCTAAGGAAACTTTCGTGGCGTACCCGTCTGTGGCAGAGAAGATTCCTTCTGTCCCAAGATGGTATTTCACGTCTCCTGATCCTTGGACGGTGCGCGGATCGTGGTTTCCTTCAAATTCGGAGAAGATTTGGGCATAGGATTTGCCGGCAATATTCGCTAGGACGTTTAGTCTGCCTCGGTGGGCCATCCCAATGGCTACTTCAGCAATGTTAGAGTGTGCCGCTACCCAAACGATTCTATCTAAGAGAGGGATGAGGGATTCCCCGCCTTCTAAGCTGAAGCGTTTTTGTCCAATGTACTTGGTTTGTAAAAAGTGCTCGAAGGCTTCAGCTTTATTCAGCATAGTCATAGTATGCCGTTGAGTTTCTAAGGTGGGTTTCATCCAGGGGCGTTCAAGTTTATCTTGCATCCAGTGGCGTTGTGCCGGGTCTTGGATGTGCATGTACTCTACGCCGACGGTGCGGGTGTAGCTTTCGCGGAGCTGCTGGAGGATTTCCCGCAAAGTCATGGTTTTTCGCCCTCTGAAACCGTTTACGTCGAAGGTGCGGTTTAAGTCCCAGACGGTAAGCCCGTAGTGGGATATGTCTAGGTCTGGGTGGCGGCGAATCTTGTAGGCCAGGGGGTCGGTGTCAGCTGCCAGGTGTCCGCGGGAACGGTAGGCGTGGATAAGCTGCATGATCCGCCCGGAATTTGCTTCGCCGATCCGCTGGAGGTCTTGCTGCCAGCCGTAGGGGGAGTAGGGTACTTTCATGGAGTCAAAGACTCGTTCATAGAAGTTTTCTTGTCCGGTTAGTTTTCTTACGACGGTGCGTAAGAGTTCGCCGGAGCCGGCTCCTTGGATGACGCGGTGATCGTAGGTGGAGGTAAGCGTCATGATTTTACCGATGGCCATTTCAGCTAGGCGCTCAGGTGAAGCTCCTGCCCATTCTGCTGGGTACTCTGTGGCGCCCACGCCGATGATTAGTCCCTGACCCTGCATTAGGCGAGGAACTGAATGGGTTGTTCCGATTGTGCCGGGGTTGGTGAGGGTGACAGTTCCTCCGGTGAAGTCGGATGCAGCTAGTTTTCCGGTGCGTGCCTTTACTACCAGTTCATCGTAGGCGCGCACGAATTGGCTGAAGTTAAGGGTGTCTGCGTCTTTTAGGACAGGAACTAAGAGGGTGCGGGTGCCGTCTGCTTTAGGTACATCAATAGCTAAGCCGAAACCTACGTGGGCTAAGTGCTGTATTGCGGGTTTCCCATTTTCGTCAAGCGTGTAGCGGACATTTAGGGAGGGTGCTTCGGTGAGTGCTTCAACCAGGGCGTATCCAATTAGGTGGGTGAATGAGACTTTGCCGCCGTGGGAGAGTGCCAGGTAGGAGTTGATGAGTTCGCGGTTTTCGATCAGGAGTTTCGCAGAAAGTTGTCTCACACTGGTTGCGGTGGGAACTTCTAAAGAGGACTCCATATTTTTGGCAACTGTGCGGGCGATGCCTTTGAGGGCTTCGGTGGAGTCTGCGCTACTTAGGGCGCGGGGATTGAGTTGTTGTCCGGTTTGGCGCGCGTAGGGGGAGGTGGCTTCAGCAATGGCTGAGCGAGGGCGGGGAGGAAGGTCAGAGCGGGTTACGTCGATAATGTTAGCTGCGCTGTTTGCCTCGCTGTTTTCATCTTGGATAGGAGCGTAGGGGTAGTCGTGTGCCGGGGAGACGACTTCTTTGGGTTTTGGAAGGTGAGGAGCTACGTAGGTGGAGGGGGGAGTTGGAGGGGGAGGGGTGGTTCCGAAGGGAGAGAGGTTTGGCTCTTCCATGGGGGCTCCTTTGCGCGTGATGATACGTCCCAGGGGGATTCTTTGTAATTAGTTTAGTTTGTTTATTTCTTTTTCGTGGGGTTATTTAGCGATGTGATACAGATAAAAATGTTTTTGGAGATTTTTATTTGACGAGGGCGCCACCCTTAACGATAATGAGAATGATAATCATTAAGTTGTGGGGATGAAGAAATGCGAAAACTATCGAAAACTCTTTCAACACTAACTGCAGTAGGAGCCCTTACCCTAACCTCAATCGCTGCCCACGCAGCGCAAACTCCAGAACCCCCAACCTATTCAGAGAACCACAAATACGTTTACTCAAGAACTCACGTAGATGCCCCTAAAGTCTACTGGGATCCAGTAAATCAACGTTTCCAACTACTTACTAACTACGCAACGCGAAATAGCGCCGGGGAAATAGACGAACACACAATCCCTATCGACTACGCCCTTAACTGGGTAGGAAAAGGCTGGCGCGGACGAACCCCAGCCCACATCTTCCAAGTCCCCAACCACCCCAGCTTGGCACACCTGGGAACTGCGGGCACAATCCTCTACGCCTCCCCACAAATCGCCGGATCCTACAACACTCCGATTTGGGCAGGCCTGGGCGCCGACTCACAAATCCCCACCGAACAATTCAGAGACGGAGAATTCTCCCTCAACCTAATTGGAATCGACGGACCAGGTAAAGTTGAATACTTCATTACCGGGCCATCAGGGGAACTAGTACGTCGCCTATTTTCCTCACATGACACCAAGTACCGGGAAACTCTCTTACAGCCAGCCCAGCACACCCACAACTTCACGACCTTCTCTAAACCAGGCACCTACCGGATCTACTTCCAAGCCTTCGCCCGCGACAAAGTAGGCAATCCAATTGTCTCCCCACCTCAGGTACACGAGTGGAGAGTAGGCGGAAATGACCCGCGCCTAAAAACTCACTTGAAGGATTTTAGAAAAGCATTCCAAAGTGCACCGGTTTCAAATCATCGAAACAGCACCCCAAGTTTCCAAATGCTCCCCAAAACACCTGAGCGTTACGAAAATCCCGGAGACCAGTACTACACTGACTTCAAATTCACTACCGGAAACCCGGCAGATTCAGGCACCTTAGTAGTAACTATTGACGGGTTTGAACTAATCCAACTCCCCGTAGAAAACGGAATCGCTACCGGCTCAGAAATGCTCGGCGATGAAACTGCTAACTATCAAGCCATCTTTATCCCGGCGGGGAGCGCTCCAACTGGACGTTGGGTGAGTGAACAGTTCAGCTATCAACGGACCCAACCAGGAGTAGAACAAACTCAAGAAACCAGTGAAATTGCGCCAGAAAACGCGCTAAACCCAGCTCCCGTATATCCACTACAAGCCACAGAACTAAATGATCTTCAAGTGGATATGGAAATTACCCCAGTAGCTGACCAACCCGGAAAATACCTGGTAAAAATCGCCGGAAGAGACCCGAAATTTAAAGGACACGTCAGAGGCGGATTCAAAGAAAAACCCAAGCAATTCCATTTCGACTGTTTCTTAGATGCCGATTTAGTTGCCGGATCCTACCAGCGAGTACATGATTTTTCCTACTGCCAAAAAGACTTCCACCTGTCTTTAAATATCAGTCCATTCCCCTCCATTAACGCGAAGGGAACTACCTACACGCAACAGGTAGACCTCACACAGGGAACCACCGCAACTTTCAGCTTAGAAAAACAAAGCTACACTAAGGACTTCCCCTCATTTGACCCTCCGAAAAAAGAGGAAGTACCGGGCGACCCCTTAGACAAGGAACCACCCCAGCAACCCCAGCCCCCCAAAGAGCAACCTCAGGTGCCCTCTCCAGGAAATCCTGAACTAAAACCTCCCATCGATAAAGGAGGCAAAGCAGGTAGCGAAATTGGGAAACCAAAAACTCCAGAAAAAGGAAAAGGTGCAGGAGACTCAGCCAACCCTAAGGAAGCCGAACTCACCCTCACCAAAGGACACCTAGATATCAGCGCAAAACAAAACGCAAAAGAGCTGGGCATAATTATTAAAGACGACACTTTAGAACACGCTTCACAAACACGAATTCCCCGCGAACCAGAAACCATAACCCTATCGGTACCGCGGGCAGCCAAACAAACCCGAACCACTGAACAAGGTGAAGCACGCTTTGACTTCCTAGGAAAAATTGGAGAAACCTTCTACCTTTTACCTGAAGTACAAGACAACCAACTTCTCTGGCCCGGATTTTCAACTGAAGAAATTGACTACCAGAACTACCCAGAGGGACTAGACTTTGTAATCACCCCGCTGGATACCCCCGCAGAAGGTAAAGCGGTTGGCTTCAGCGTGGACCCATTTGCTGACGCAGACCAAAGCGTAACAACTTTCTTCGACACAACCAAACCTGGAAAATACCGGCTACAAACCACCGAACCAACCCATCGACACCTAAACTGGCTCTTTACCAAAGCAGGTACCTATGAACTGGCAGTACAGCTTTACAGCGGTACTCGCCCGCTTGGAAAACCCTCCCACCTGAAATTTCACGTCGATACAGTGCAAAAACAAATAGACAAATCTGAAAAAGATCACTCTAAACTCGGAAAAGAACCCCTCAAATCGCCCTCGGAAATGGACGCACCCAATCGAGAAAAGCCTCAGCTGCCCATAGATACCAACTTAGGGCAAGCACCCACAGTCAATGGTGCCCCTCCGGCAATTACCAATAATGCCCCCCAAAACATTATTAGCCAAAGCCAACTACCAAACGCGGCCCAACCAATAGTGGGAAGAAACCAGGCAAACACGCCTAACGCCACAACCCAAAAACAGCCAACCCCACAGCCGCAACCAGCTGAACTAAACTCTGCCAGCGAGAGTGCTTCAGCACAAGAAACCCAGGGAATTACACCGGCAAAGGATCCTTATGCCGCTAACCCCACCACCTTAAATGCGCGTGATTGGGCGGCTATTGGAATCAGCCTCAGCGGTGTACTCCTCTTACTGGCGGGCCTGATTTTAATCTATCTCAAATCAGCTAAACCCAAAATCAAACCCTAAACGTGAGCGAAATCTAACGCTCCAAAGTGCGAAAGTACGTAAAAATTCGCTAGGCTAACATTTATGAACAATTCTGAGCCGTCTCGAAGTACCGGGCGACCCCAAACGCAAAGCAGGCATACTCTAACTATCCAGGAGGTGTACCGTGCTCTATGATCTTCTAATGATTGCAGTGGGGATCTTCCTAACTTTAGGAACCGCTCTTTTCGTAGCTGCAGAGTTCTCATACGTAGCGTTAGATTCTGCTTCCCTCGAAGCACGCGTCGCCGCCGGAGATAACCGCGCAAAGCAGATTCTCTCTGCCGTGAAAAACCTCTCCACCCAACTATCGGGCGCTCAGGTGGGTATCACCCTCACTACCATCCTACTGGGCTACACCACCCAGGTAACGCTTACCGATATGTTTGGGCGCCTCTTGGGCTGGACCGGTCTTAGCACCTTTTTAGCAACCACGCTGGCGGTAATCATCGCGATTATCATCATTAACGGTGTTTCAATGCTTTTTGGAGAGCTAATTCCTAAGAACCTGGCCCTGGCAGCTCCGGTCAAAACCGCTGGTTTAGTCACTCCCTTACAAGCAGCTTTCACTAATCTCTTTTTGCCGCTGATTAAAATCCTCAACGGCACTGCAAACCGGATTTTGCGGGCCATGGGAATCGAACCAATGGAAGAACTATCTTCCGCCCGATCCGCTTCAGAGCTGGCTGCACTGGTACGGCACTCTGCTGAAGAGGGGACTTTAGATACCTCAACAGCAACACTTTTAACTAAATCTATTGCCATCGCTGAACTTACCGCTTCAGACGTAATGACTCACCGAGGGCGGATGGAATACCTTAAAGAATCAGCCACCGCCGCTGAAGTAGTTGCCTTAGCGAAGAAAACTGGACACTCACGGTTCCCCATCGTGGGCGATGATTCTGACGATATTTTAGGATTCGTTTCCCTCAGACGCGCAATCTCTGTGCCGTTTGCCAAACGGGCAGAAGTATCTGTCCTCTCTTCCTCACTGATTTCCCCGCCCCCTCGGGTGCCAGAAACCCTGGCTTTAGCACCCCTTTTAGTGGAGTTAAGAGATCAGGGCCTCCAAATTGCCGTGGTGGTTGACGAATACGGGGGAACTTCTGGAATCGTTACCTTAGAGGACGTAGTTGAAGAAATCGTCGGTGAAGTTGCTGACGAACACGATCTGCGTCGTTACGGGATTCGCCGCACTAAAGACGGAGCTTGGAAAGTGCCGGGAACTTTACGTCCCGACGAACTATTAGAACGCACTGGAATCCGCGTCCCTGATGAAGGACAGTACGACACTTTAGCTGGACTAATGATGTATCAGCTTAAACGCGTTCCTGAACTGGGAGATACCATTCAAATTGGTGAAGCCGAAATGGAAATCACTCGCATGGAAGGGCGCCGAGTCGAAGAGATCAGTGTTAAAGAAGAAATCTTTGACGAAAGTGCTGAGCAGGAGCAATCATGAGTGCAACCACCGGAATTATTATCACTATCTTACTGCTGCTCATTAACGCATTTTTCGTAGCTGGCGAATTCGCAGTAACTTCCTCCCGCCGCGCGCAGATTGAACCTTTAGCAGAAAACGGAGTCCGCGGCGCAGATAAAGCCCTTTGGGCAATCGAACACGTATCTTTAATGCTCTCAATTTGTCAGCTGGGAATCACAGTAGCCTCCACCTCTTTGGGGGCAGTAGCTGAGCCGGCAATTGCCCACTTAGTGGAAGAACCACTTCTGGCATTAAATCTTCCAGCCGGGTCAGCCCACGTAGTAGGCTTTACAGTTGCACTGGCGATTGTGCTTTACCTACATATCGTTTTTGGAGAAATGGTTCCAAAAAACCTCTCTGTATCTATGCCTGATAAAGCGTTGCTCTGGTTGGCACCTCCCTTAGTGGCAATCGGTAGAGTCCTTAAACCAGTTATTCTCTTTATGGACTGGATTGCTAACTGGTTCGTGCGCGGATTCGGATTTGAACCTAAATCAGAAGTTGCTTCTGCTTTCACAGTGGAAGAAGTAGCAAGTATCGTGGAACTTTCCACTGCGCAAGGAACTTTACATGACGATCTGGGATTGCTTTCAGGAACTTTAGAATTCTCAGAAGAATCTGTAGCCGATACGATGGTGCCCACGGCTCAGCTTGTGTCGTTGGCTCATGACGTTAGCCCCGCAGAAGTTGAACGAGAAGTCGCCCGTACAGGTTTTTCCCGCTACCCAGTTATTTCTGAAACTGGAGCTTTACAAGGGTACCTGCATATTAAAGACGTGCTTTATGCCACGGGGGCAGAAAGAGAAATGCCGATTCCCGCCTGGCGGATCCGTGACCTACCTCCGGTAAATGGTGAGGATGAAGTTGAAGAAGCCCTGCGTGAAATGCAGCGGTTGGGAACCCACTTAGCTGAAGTTTACAAGGACGGTGAAAGTGTGGGCGTTCTCTTTTTAGAAGATATCTTGGAAGAACTGGTTGGGGAAGTACACGACACGCTACAGCGTGATCAACTTCTGTGAATGGGTGAGACTATCCACAACTGCTGTCTCGGGGTAGAAAAGCGAAGCAAATCGATATAAATTTGTTATACGGCGAAGCTAACTGAGCTGTCACCCTAAAAGACTAAACTATAGGATTCAGATACACGTGAGTGAAGCAAAAAACGTAAAATCTCCATTTCCTACGCGGCGAGAACTGCGAGCTAAGGCAGAAGAAGATTTACGTACTAGCCAGCTAGCGGCAGTGCAAAAACGTCCCGTTGAACGGAAGCGTGGAGTTGGTTCATTTCTGATAAGAGGTGGTCTGCTAAGCGCCCTGTTGATGGCTACAGTAGTAGTCCCAGTAAGTGGCTACGTGGGCCCACAATCAACTATCACTATTCCCGCTAAAGCCGTGATTTCCACCGGCTCAATGCGTTCTTGGGCAGACTTCAACCCGATAGCAGCTTCAGATACCGCTGATTTTAAACGAGTTTCCTCAGCTGCCAGCAGAGTTAGAGTCCGCACTCCTTTAGAAATTCGTTCCTGTGCTGATAAACCGGTGACAGCTAACGGGGATCGGCCAGTAGAAAAAATTGCCACCGTGAATTGGCCAGTTTATAAAGACTCTATTATTGTTGCGTCCGCCTACGGTCCGCGATTCATGCCTGGGATTGGCGGTTATAACGTCCACACCGGCATTGATTTAGCAGGCCCCGTGGGAACCCCAATCTACGCGGTAGCTGATGGGGAAGTAATCGAATCTGCCAATAACTCGATGGGCTACGGCTACCTGGTAGTGATTGAACATACCGACACGGACGGCACCATCTATCGCAGCGCCTACGCGCATATGTATCCGGACCAAGTGCTGGTGAAAAAAGGCGATAAGGTTAAAGCTGGGCAACATATTGCGGGGGTAGGCTCAAATGGTTGGTCAACCGGCCCGCACCTGCATTTTGAAATCCGCGACACTAAAGGTGGCTTTACCGATCCTTTCGTTTGGTTAGAAAAACACGCCGCCACTCAACCCGGGGAAGGCTGTTAGCATGTACCAGCTTGGCCCAAATCAAACACCTATTGTCATTGCCCACCGCGGTGGTGCGCTGGTAGCCCCAGAAAACTCTTGGGAATCCCTGCAATACTGTTATGAAAATGATTTTAACTACGTAGAAACTGACGCGCACCTCAGCGCTGACGGAGAAGTAATTTTAGTTCACGATCCGGTATTAGATCGCGTCTCAAACGGGACAGGTTTAGTTGCTAACCATACTTGGGATGAACTAAGTCGTCTTCGGATTAAGGACTCGGAAACATCTTTCGTCCGCTTAGCAGACGCGTTAGAAACCTACCCAGATTTGGCTTTCAACATCGACGCTAAAGAGGATGAAGTTTCCTTAGCAATGGTTGATGTAATCCTTGCAGCCAAAGCAACCGAGCGGGTTTGCTTAGCCTCATTCAGCACGGCACGCCTATGGGATATTCGCAGCTACGCTCCCGAAATTGCCACCAGCTTAGGGCAAACTGAAGCGGCTTTACTGTGGACCGGGGCGAACCTCACGATTCCAGCAAGGAAACTTCGTATTCCGGGGCCAGCAGAATCAGTGGTGGCTGCCCAAGTGCCACTTAAAATGGGACCATTGAAAGTTATTGACCGTAGATTCGTTGCCTATGCTCACCAGCAGGGAATCGCAGTTCACGTCTGGACACTGAACACGGAAGCAGAAATTTTACAGGCACTTCAAGCAGGAGCGGATGGAATTGTCACCGATGATCCACAGCTGGCTACTCAGGTGATTGCTAAGTTCACCGAATAAGGTGAGCTAAACCCCTTTTGTTTGGTTCTGTGTTTACAAGCTGATGGTGTTAAACTGAAGTAGCTGTATAACAGTACCGGCCCCGATAGCTCAGTGGATAGAGCGTTTGCCTCCGGAGCAAAAGGTCGCAGGTTCGAATCCTGTTCGGGGTACGAAAATCAGCGTTGGTCGTTTTATATGATCAACGCGATTTTATTACTATTCAGGAGTGGTAGTTATGCCGATATTTGACGAAAAAGCTGCCAATGCAGCAGAAATTCTTGCTGAGATAGATCTTTTCGTTGCAAATAGTCCACATGGAATGCTGATGCAATCTCCCGCATGGGCGAAAGTAAAAGCCAACTGGAACGCCGATTACATCTACCTTCGAGATGAAGCAGGAAAAATTTCTGCAGTGCTCTCTATCATTTCCATCAAACAAGCAGATGGAACGGTTTTCATGTACGCCCCACGCGGCCCAGTCTGCGATTTACGCGATACTGAAACAGTCCAAGAACTGTTAGCTCAAGCAGCTGAAGTAGCGCAGCAAAGGGGCGGCTTCCTCCTAAGAATCGACCCTGAGGTAGCCTACGAAGAAAATTTAGTTAATACCTACCGAAATCTGGGATATGTAGTGCGCAGTCGGGAAATCGAAGATCCCAAGGCATTTTCAAACCCCCGTTGTAATATGGTTTTGGACCTTAACGGAAAAACTCACGCTGACTTTTTAGCAAACCTCAATAAGAAAGTCCGTTACCGGATTAGGCGCACCTACACCGATGGTTTAACAACTAATATCTACGGGCCAGAATCAGAAAATTTTGTCGCCTACTTAGACCAGTTTTATGCGCTAATTGTCGAAATGGCAGCTCGTCAAGGTATTTCTCACCGCCCTAAAGCCTACTTCGAGGCTCTTTTTGCGGCGTTCCCATCGACTCGGCTTATCCTTACGCTAGACCCCGCTGGAGAGCCAATCTCAGCAGCAATTCTTACTTGTTATAATCGGAAAGCATTCTACATTTACGCGGGAACTTCTACTCGAATGAGAGAGCTTTCCCCCTCTTTGCAAACCAATAATGAGGGGATCAAATATGCGATTGAAAATGGCTACTTAGAGTATGATATGGGAGGCGTGTTCTCTACCGATCCGGCAAATGGACTTTACCAGTTTAAACGTCAGCTTTGTGGTGAAACTGGATTAAGAGAACTCATCGGCGAAATCGACGTAGTTTATAATCAAGCAGATTATGACAAATACATTTCCAAACAGGGATAAAACGGATCACCCATCCGTTATTGAAAGGTAAAGATAGATGACTGAAAAAGTCAGAAAATCGGGAAATAACCCGTTACTAAACCTTACGCTAACCGTAATTTTAGTAGTTTTGATCGGGTATTTGCTGCAAATCGGTCAAGCTTTTATCCTTCCAGTGTTAGCTGCTTTCATTTTCGTAATTATTTTTAACGAATTGGATAAAGCACTTACCCGCATCCCCTATGTTGGTAAACTTCCCTCACTAATGCGGAAAACAATCATTTACATTGGCTTCCTTGCATTATTAGCAGCTCTCATCTCTCTCTTTACCGTGACGATCCAAGAACTAATCGTCAATTCGAACGTGTACCAAGAAAACCTAATCCAACTTTTCAACCAGCTTACTGACACATTCGGAGAAGAGTATATTCCAGATTGGAACCAACTCAGTGCCAGAATCTCCAACTCCTTCAGACTCCAGACCTGGTTACTGTGGATTGCCGGTCAGGTAAGCGCTGCCTCAGGTACGATCTTCCTGGTAATTGTCTACATTGCTTTCCTCTTAGGAGAACGCGTAACTTTCGCAGCAAAATTTGCAGCTGCTTTCCCCAACCCTGAAAAAGCTGCTCGCGTAAAGGAAATCCTCGAAGCCGTAAACACTAAAGTTGGACAATACCTGGGCGCAAAAACTTTCATTAACGTTATCCTCGCCCTAGTTTCCTACGTGATTATGCTGGGCTTCGGCTTAGACTACGCAGCCTTTTGGGCGCTGCTAATCGGCCTACTAAACTACATCCCCTACATTGGTTCAGCATTCGGTGTGCTCTTTCCGGTAGCCTTATCCATCGTTCAATTCGTCTCCTGGCCATGGACTATCGCTCTGGCTATCGCCCTCTTACTTGCCCAAATCATCATGGGGAACTTTGTAGAACCAAAACTCATCGGACGCACCGTAAATCAATCCGCTTTTGTAGTCCTACTTGCCCTGTCCTTCTGGGTAACTCTCTGGGGTCTTCCCGGCGCCATCTTAGCCGTTCCAATGACCTCAATCATAGGAATTATCCTGTCAGAATTTAAAGCCACTCGACCACTGGCAGTATTCATGTCCGAAGACGTGGAAGACTAACCATACCCATACTTTAAGAAAACCCAAATAAACTATCTGAAACCAAAATAACTTCAAGAAAGGCAAGCCATGGAGGTCCACATCGCCGCCGATCACGCCGGATTTGAACTGCGTGAACACCTCATCAAACACCTCACCGAAAAAGGGTATAAGGTGATTGACCACGGAGCAACTGAATACGACGCCTTAGACGCCTACCCAACCATGTGCATTCCCTGCGCCGAAGCGGTAGCAAAAGACACTCACGCCCTGGGAATCGTTATCGGTGGCTCAGGTAACGGAGAACAGATCGCAGCTAATAAAGTAAACGGTGTGCGCGCCGCCCTCGCCTGGTCTGAAGCCACCGCCGCCTTAGCCCGCGAACACAATAACGCCAACGTAATCGCAGTGGGCGCACGCCAACACAGCCTAGCAGAAGCCACCCGCTTCATCGAAGTATTCCTAGAGACACCCTTCTCTAACGACCCCCGCCACATCGAACGCATTAACATGCTAAGCGACTACGAAACTAAGCGTTAAGTCTAAAACTGCAAACTAAAGTAAGCGAAGAAGATGACCCCACAAGATTTAGAACAACTAATCCACACCGTATTAGTCCAGGCAGCCCAAGCCCAAGAGATCGCACTAGCAGCAGCAGATATTCCCACTGAAATCGTGGTCGAACGCCCTCGGAATAAAGAACACGGAGACTGGGCAACCAATATCGCCATGCGCCTGGCCAAACCAGCTGGAACTAACCCACGGGCTTTAGCTGAAGTTATCTCTCAACGTTTAAAAGCAGAAACCGGGATTAAAGCCGTTGAAGTTGCCGGCCCAGGATTTATCAACATCACCTTGGACGCAGCTTCAGCCGGAGAACTGGCTCGCACCATCCTCACCGCGGGAAGTGAATACGGAAAAAACCAATCCCAGGCAGGCAAACACGTCAATTTGGAATTCGTTTCTGCCAACCCTACCGGCCCCATCCACTTAGGCGGCGCACGCTGGGCAGCTGTTGGGGACACCCTAGCGCGCCTACTGGAAGCCTCAGGTGCCAAAGTCACCCGCGAATACTACTTCAATGACCACGGGGCGCAGATCGATCGGTTTGCTCGCTCCCTCTACGCCCGCGCCAAAGGAGAAGATGCTCCCGAGGACGGCTACGGTGGCCAATACATTGAGGACATCGCCAGCCAAGTAATCGCCGATGCTAAAGCTGCCAAAGAAGCAGACCCACTCACTTTGCCAGAAGCAGAAGCAACTGAAGTATTCCGCGCTCGCGGAGTGGAACTTATGTTTGCAGAGATTAAACGTAAGTTAGCTCAGTTCCAAGTAGAGTTTGACGTTTACTTCCACGAAGACCACCTGCACAACAACGGGGCAGTAGCAGAAGCGATTAACCGGTTGCGTGAACGCGGAGTAATTTACGAAGCCGAGGGCGCTACCTGGCTGCGTTCCACCGAATTTGGTGACGATAAAGACCGAGTAATTATCAAATCTGATGGGGACGCAGCTTATTTTGCGGGGGACATTGCCTACTACCTGAATAAACGTGAACGCGGAGCTGACCAGGTGGTAATTATGCTGGGCGCTGACCACCACGGCTATATTGGCCGCATGTACGCTATGTGTGCGGCTTTTGGCGACCAGCCAGGTGATAACTTAGAGCTACTTATTGGGCAGTTAGTTAATCTAATGAAGGACGGCCAGCCACTGCGGATGTCAAAACGAGCCGGCACTATCGTTACTTTAGATGACCTGGTTGAAGCAGTTGGGGTGGATGCTGCCCGCTATGCACTGGTGCGCTCATCTATCGATCAGGGGATTGATATTGACCTGGATCTTTTAACTTCGCACAGTAACGATAATCCCGTTTACTACGTCCAGTACGCGCATGCGCGCACCTGTAACGTAAGCCGGAATGCCGCTGAACACGGGGTAGTGAAAGAAGCTGGGTTTACACCCGCTGCTTTAGATCACCCTGCGGATACGCAGCTTTTGGGTGCTTTAGCACAATTCCCTGCGATGGTGGCACAAGCTGCGCAGCTACGCGAACCTCACCGCGTGGCACGCTATTTAGAAAACCTGGCTGCTGCCTATCACACTTGGTACGCGCAGTGCCGAGTGACCCCGCGGGCAAATGAGGAAGTTGAAGCTGGCCACGTGGCTCGCCTGTGGCTGAATGACGCGGTGAAGCAGGTTTTGGCTAATGGCCTACAAATGCTGGGAGTTACTGCACCTGAGCGTATGTAAGTGGTGTAACTGGCGTTTTGTTTGCAACGCTTAAAGGTGGGTGGTTATAAACTATTTATAATCACCCACCTTTAGTTAAAAACCAGTAGATGTCTTCAACACAGGCGAAGTTCGTCTTTGGAAAACTAAATCCTAAATAAGGAAGCGTCTTGAAATTTTCCACGCAAATACAAGCTCAAATTGAGGCTCGCCACCAAGCAGGTGATTTCAATCTATTAGACGGAAATCAGCTGGTAGCGTCTTTAGATGTGTGGGCCACACGTCTATATGAAGAGTTTTGGGACGGGTACGGTTTAGCTGGTGGGGAACTTTTCTTTGATGCGGAACTATGCCCGGCAGATCGTGTCCTCGAAGCAATTGAGCAAAAGCAGATCGGTTTAAGTTTAGGCTTAGAAACACAGCTTAAACAGTTCGTTAATCGCAGTGGTTCCGGCGGTAAGTACTTACTTGACCTAAATTATCCACAGTTATTTGATTTAATTTTCCGCAGTGAACGCTTCACGCAGGAAAATACTAAGGTACATATTTTTTCTTACGAGTATTTTATTTCGTTATGGAAAGAAGGCGCTTTTGCTGCCCATTTCAATGATCCTGATTCAATAAAACCTGAGGGACACTGGAAGTTAAAAACAGTAGTTTCTTCCTGGGCAAATAATCCGCAGTGGTATGAGTTTAAAGCTTTTTTGAAGCTGGGGCGGGTATGCGCAGGCAGGTTAGAACTACCCATTTATGAGAGTGCGGATGGACAGAGTTCTTTAACTTTAGTTGTTGAAAGCTGGGGTAAATATCTGCCGGTAGAAAGTTATCATAGGCAAGCTGGTTTATTTCGTGATCTTTTAAAACTGGCGAAACTGGGTTTAACTAATTTTGATTTAATGTTTATTTTTGAAATGGGCGGGATCAGACAGTTAGAAGTAAATGCCTTAATCGACCACACTGAAGCGGTGCGAGATCTGGCGGATCAGTTAAGAAAGTTCATGGCGAATAAAGACACGCGAAAAGCTGGGGTGAAAACTCCGCAGATCGGGTTTTTAGGAATCCCTGGGTGGGAAAGTGCGCCCTATGGTTTTGTTACTTCTGACGGAGTTGAGGTTGGCAGATTGGAGTCAGATTACCCGCTGTATATCGTAGCGGGTGAGCAGTTAGAAGAAACAGATTATGCGACTAGCTTCGCGGAACTATTACGGGGTGTCGATGATGTTGATTAAGAATGATTTAGTTAAGGTGACTTTATTTGGGGCGCTTTCTTTTGCATCGTTAAGTGGTGAAAAGTTAAGCGTGTCATTGAACCTGCCCAGTAGTTTCGAGTTGCGTGCAGTAGCGGGGGATAGTGAAATCCAAGTACGCGAGTTTGATGGAGATTTTCTGGCAAAATCAGGTGTGCAGATTATTCATCGGGCTGCCTACCGGGTTTTAGATTATTTGGGCGCACCGCACGTGGGGTTAGTTATTTCCGGGGAATCAAAGTGGGTATTACCCTATGGTGCAACCTATGATTCTGTGCTGGCAGTTGCGGGAACTTTACTGGCGGCGGGGTTGGCTCCGGCGAATATTTTGACGGAAGAGGAATTAATCGAATTGGCAGTGCAGTCAGGAGCCAATGCGGAGCTTGCGGTTGTGCTGGTTCGAGGAGCTGCGGCGCTGGTGTGGACGAAAGAAGCTGAACGCGGAGTACGCTACCTGCCTTTAGCTTTGGAAAAACGGCCGGCTACGCTGTTAGTTTCAAAGAATTTTTATGCGTTGGGTAGAAATGGGATTGAGTTTAGAGCATTGAATTTTGGTTTACTTACTGCGTATATGTCTGATTTAAGTACGGCTTTTACAACTGAGATGCTTGCTAAAGCTACGGCAATGAGTGCTTCTGAGAATCATGCTTATGCGCCGGTTGCGAAACTGGTTGCCTATTTGCAAGAACTTGGCATACCGGCTTTGGCAAGTGCTGGTGGGGAAGCGGTGTTAGTTTTCGCTTCTTTGGATAGGGAATTAGTTGAGCAGGCTGAGGCAGCGGCTTGGCGGGTTGCTCCGGTTTCTTTTATGCCCGAGGGCGCTCAAATTGAAGCATCACTGCTGGCCTGAGGTTATTTAGAGAGACTACTTTCACTTTCAAAAAGTACGGGAGAGCATTTAAGTGTGTTACACTGAAGAGTAACTCCATTTGAGTTATCTTCTAGCAAATGCTAGTTCTCAAACCGTTCCAAGTGCATTACTGGTTAAATCTACAGTTTGTAAGCCCGAACGGATTTGCCTGCTGTGAAGCAGAGCATGATTTAGAAACCTCTAGCCTTACTTGGGCTACATCAGTTAGGAAAACTGTTGAGCGAAAACGCAAATAAGAAGCGCCCCCTGTCAGCTATGCGTCTGCCTGAACTGCGAGAATTAGCAGTTGAACTGGGGATTGATCCAGCTAAGATGCGCCGCCCGGAATTGCAAGCAGCTATTCGCGATGCGCGGAGCGGAAAACCAACTTCTCAAAATACCCAGCCTGTGGCTGAAGTTACCTCACCAGAAGTTGAGGTAGCTCCTCCAGCTAATACGGAGGAAGAAACTGGCCGCAAACAGGAAGGCTTTAGTCGTCGCCGTCGCGATAAGCGTGAAACACGCGGCGCTAAAACAGCTATTGTAGAACTTGATCTGCCCACCCCAGCTGTAGATCTCACCGTAGATCTGGGATTGGCCGCCCCTAAAGCGGAAACTAATGTAGATACTGAAATACCACGTAAGCGGCGTCGCCGGGCAGTTTCTGCCCCAACCGCATCCCCAGAAACTATTGTGATTGATGTTAAAGAAGAACTGGGTCTGGTAGAGAACACGGCGGCTGACGAAACTGAAAAAGTACCGGCCAGTGTTGATGAGATTCAACTTCCTTCAGCTGAAACTGAAGAGTATGAAGAAAATAATGAGCGTTCCAGTCGGCGTCGTTCACGTGAAGATCGCGATAATAGTCGGCGTCGGCGCGGACGTGACCGCAATAAGCGTCGGGAAAAAACCGATGCGAATGATGCAGAAACCCCCGTTTCTGAAGATAACCTGGTGCAAATCGCAGGTATTTTAGATGTGCAAGAAAACCACGCATTTGTACGCACCTCAGGATATTTAGCGGGTCCAAACGACGTTTACGTTACTTTGGGAAATGTCCGTCGTTGGGGACTGCGTCCCGGTGACGCGGTAGTTGGTGCGGTTCGTCAGCCACAAGAAGGTGAACGGCAACGCCAGAAGTACAATGCTTTAGTTCGTTTAGATTCAGTAAATGGGCTAACTCCTGAACAAGCTGCGGTACGTCGTGAGTTCAACAAGCTAACCCCACTTTACCCAGTGGAACAGCTACGTTTAGAGACTACTCCAAAAGCTATCACTCCACGGGTGATCGATTTGGTATCCCCCATCGGGAAGGGGCAGCGTGGTCTGATTGTTGCTCCGCCTAAAGCTGGTAAAACTATTGTGATGCAGCAGATCGCTAACGCGATTGCGCAAAATAATCCAGAAGTTCACCTGATGGTCGTGTTGGTAGACGAACGTCCTGAAGAAGTTACCGATATGCAACGCACCGTTAAAGGTGAAGTGATCGCTTCGACATTCGATCGTCCAGCTGCAGATCACACGACGGTTGCGGAACTGGCTATTGAACGTGCTAAGCGTCTGGTGGAACTGGGTAAAGATGTAGTAGTGCTCTTAGACTCAATCACTCGTTTAGGACGCGCCTACAACTTAGCTGCCCCAGCTTCCGGTCGGATTCTGTCCGGTGGGGTAGATGCTTCAGCACTTTACCCACCTAAGAAGTTCTTTGGTGCAGCCCGTAACATTGAAGAAGGCGGCTCTTTAACTATTATTGCTTCGGCTTTGGTTGAAACCGGTTCGAAAATGGATGAGGTTATTTTCGAAGAGTTCAAAGGAACTGGCAATATGGAGCTACGTTTGTCACGTCAGCTTGCAGATCGCCGTATTTTCCCAGCTGTGGATGTTAATAGTTCCGGTACTCGACGTGAAGAAGCCCTGTTCAAGAAAGAAGAACTGGCAATCATGTGGAAGCTGCGCCGCGTCCTCGGAAACTTGGAACAGCAGCAGGCATTAGAACTGGTTTTGGACAAGTTAAAAGAAACCCAATCGAATGCTGAATTCCTCATGAGTGTTGCCAAGACCACGCCGAAAGATTAAGCCACCTTTGAAAAAGGACTGGAAGATTTCCATATAGTATGGAAAAATTATGGATTGGTTCCGGTTCACCACCGCGGAGCGCGTGTGGACCCGGCATCCTCGAATCCCTTAAGGAGAAACCATGAAAAAGGGTATCCACCCTGAATACACCGATACGAAGATTACCTGCACCTGCGGTAACTCTTTCGACACCCGCACTTCCATGAGTGTAGAAGAACTGCGCGTTGACGTTTGCTCTAACTGCCATCCTTTCTACACCGGTAAGCAGAAGATCATGGACACCGGTGGTCGCGTGGCTCGCTTCGAAGCTCGTTACGGCAAGCGCCAGAAGTAGCTTTACACAACGGCGTCGCTTACCCTCAGATGAGGTTTGGCGACGCCGTTTTGTATTCTTTTATCCCCCTTAAAAATTGTTGAAGGAAATCTCGTGAGCTCATACGCCACTCAGCTACAAGCAGTAGCCCCCCTACTTGAAGAATACGCTCAGGTTGAAGCTGCTTTGGCAGACCCAGAAGTACTGGCAGATCTTGGGCAGCAAAGAAAACTTGGAAAGCGATTTTCTGAACTTTCCGTCATAAAAAAAGCAGCAGATTCTCTGGTGGCCGCGATTGAGGATGTGGCTGCAGCAAAGGAAATGGCTGCTGAAGACGCTAGTTTTGCTTCGGAAATTCCCGCTTTAGAAGAAGCCTTAGAAGCAGCCCACGCTCGTTTAGTGAAAATTTTAATTCCTCGTGACCCGGCTGATGCCGATAACGTCATCTTGGAAATTAAAGCTGGTGAAGGTGGGGAAGAATCTGCTTTATTCGCTGCTGAACTGGCTCGCATGTACACTCGATACGCTGAAACTAAAGGCTGGCGAGTTAAAGAACTTTCCTCTACCTACACTGGATTGGGTGGGGTTAAGGAAGTTTCTCTTTCGATTGCTTCGAAAACAGATGTTGCCGCCGAGGACGGTGTGTGGGCGCACCTAAAGTTTGAAGGTGGAGTTCACCGAGTGCAGCGAGTTCCCGTCACGGAATCCCAAGGGCGAATCCACACCTCTGCAGTGGGTGTCCTGGTTACTCCTGAAGTGGAAGATGATACTGACGAACTGGTTATTGAACCTAATGATCTGCGGATTGACGTTTTCCGTTCTTCAGGGCCAGGCGGGCAGTCAGTTAATACCACTGACTCGGCTGTGCGTATCACTCACTTACCTACCGGCGTAGTTGTTTCGATGCAGAACGAAAAATCCCAGCTACAAAATAAAGAAGCTGCTTTGCGCGTGCTCCGTTCCCGGTTAATCCAAATGGAACGTGAAAAGAAAGAAGCTGAAGCTTCCGCTATGCGCGCTTCACAGGTGCGCACAGTGGACCGTTCTGAACGAATCCGCACCTATAATTTCCCCGAAAACCGGATTGCCGACCACCGGACAGGGTATAAGGCTTACAATCTTTCAACTGTGCTTGAAGGAGAACTGGAACCGGTGATTCAGTCTGCGATCGTCCTTGATGAACAGCGACGGATGGAAGCGGCTGGACAAGGAAACCAGTAGTCCAAACGGTTTTAATGGAATCAACGCAGACTCAACAACTGTTTTTAACCGCAGTGCAAAGATTACGTGCTGCGGGGATTGAAAGTGCCCAAAAGGATGCTACTGAACTATTCCAAGTAGTTATACAAGCCCCCCGTTACCTTTGGAAAGAAACGGTTAGTGAAACTGAAAGAAAACAACTTGAAGAATTAGTTAGCCGCCGCGAAACCCGTGAACCACTTTTTTATATTCTGCAAAAAATGTGGTTCTACGGTTTGGAACTTAACGCCCGTCCCGGGGTATTTTGTGTCCGTCCGGAAACAGAAATGCTTGTGGAAACAGCTTTGCAGTGGGTGAGAGATAAAGGGATTGAATTTGGCAAGGCCCTTGACCTATGTACCGGAAGTGGAGCTATTGCACTGGCGTTAGACAGTCAGCTACCCAACTGGGAGGTCACTGGAGTTGAGGTATCCCCAGACGCCCTCGAAATTGCTAAAGAAAACCGCGAGAAACTAGGTTTAAAAACCGCTTTAGTGGCTGCAGACGCACTTGTGCTTCGCTCGGAATGGGAAAACAGTTTTCACCTGGTTGTATCCAACCCCCCTTATGTGCCGGTGCGGAAACTACCTGGAGAAACCGAGTACGAACCAAGTTTAGCTTTCTGGGGTGGGGGAGAAAACGGCATGGAAATCCCGCAGCAGATCATTGCAAATGCCTACCGGTATTTGCAACCTGGCGGCTTGGTGATTATGGAACACGATGATACGCAGGGAGAAGCCACTCGGGAAGCAGCCAGCAAAGCAGGGTTTAGTGATATTTCAACCCAGCTTGACTTAAATGGGATCGACAGATTTTTAATCGCCCAAAAGCCGGTGGCTAACAAATCGTGAGAGAATGAATCTATGGAAATTATTGACTGTAAATCGGCGAAAACCACGGCTCTTAGTCAAACTCAACTAGAGGCTGTGGTAACCGCAATAAATACGAATCAGCCAATTGTTTTTCCAACTGACACCGTATATGGAATCGCTGGTAATCCGGGAAGTAAAGAAGCAATTGAAACCCTCTTAGCAGCAAAGGGGAGAGGACGGCAAAAACCACCCCCGATTCTGCTTGCAAATGCCCAGCAGGTTACGAAAATCGCCAAAGACGTTCCCGCAGCAGCCTACCGGCTGATGGAAGCGTTTTGGCCCGGAGCTCTCACTTTGATTCTTAAATCCGGTGAAGAAGTAAAATACGATCTAGGAGATATGCCAGACACGGTGGCCGTGCGTATGCCCGATAACCCAATCGCCCTGCAAATCTTAGCGAAGACTGGCCCACTGGCAGTGACTTCAGCTAATCTTACCGGTGCCCCGGCAGCTACTGACTGTCCGCAAGCGGTGACCTATTTTGCTGATAAGGTTGCTGTTTATGTCGATGGTGGGGCTACCGAGGGAAATCTACCTTCTACCATTGTTTCTTGTGTTGATGAAGTGAAAATATTAAGAAGAGGAAAAATAACGGACACTGAAATCTTTGAGGTGCTGCACGCATGAGACTATATATTTTAGTATTTGCAGTAGCTGCCTTAATTACTTTTATTCTCACTGCAGTGGTTCGACAGATTGCCCTTGCTAAAGGGATTTGCGCACCGGTTAGAGATAGGGATGTCCACACTACGCCGATCCCGCGTTTAGGTGGGATTGCGATGTCACTCGGTTTTACGCTGGCGATTTTAATCGCCATGAAAATACCTTACTTTTCGCCTGTTTTTGAAAAAGGGCAAATCTGGGGAGTTGTAATCGGAGTAATTGGTATCACCGTTTTGGGGGCGGTAGATGATATCTACGAACTGGACTGGATTGCGAAAATAGCCGGGCAAATTATTGTTGCAATGCTAATGGTATATTTCGGAGTGCAATTTATTTCCTTCCCTATTTTCGGGATAACTATCGGTTCTTCCACTATGTCTATGGTGGTGACGGTACTGATAATCGTCTCTTTGATGAATGCCGTGAACTTTGTAGATGGCTTAGACGGGTTAGCCGCTGGGGTAGTAGGGATAGGGGCATTAGCTTTCTTTGGATACAGCTATCTATTGACGGTAATTTCTGAAGCTCTTACTTTTGCCTCTACCGCTTCACTAATTAGCGCTGCCTTAGTAGGAATCTGCTTTGGTTTTATCCCTTATAACTTTCATCCGGCATCAATCTTTATGGGAGATGCGGGAGCTATGTCACTGGGAGTTTTAGTTGCCAGTGCGGGGATTATCGTGACTGGGCAAATTGATCCCAATATTCTTAATGCCCCCCAGTTATATTCCGCAATTATTCCTATTCTTTTGCCAATCTTGGTGGTGCTACTTCCCATTATTGATATGCTGGCAGCCATTATCCGTCGCGTTTCCAAAGGGGCTTCTCCATTTGCCGCAGATAAACAGCATATTCATCATCAACTGTTGAAACTGGGACATTCTCACAGTGCGGTGGCGCTGCTGATGTATCTGTGGACATTTTTAGTGACCGCCCCCGTTGTAGCTATTCTTATTTTCCCGTCCCACTACGTGCTGATTGCCACGGTGATTAGTTGGATAATCGGAATTTTCCTGACCCGGAAAACTCCTAGAATGATAGATAAGCTGACAGAAGAAAGGATGAAGCAGGAATGAGTTCTTTAAAGTTGCTGGCAGCAGTTGAAAGACTAAAAAAGATTCTCCCTCTTGCCGCTGTCCTGATTGGCGCTCTCAGCATGTTAATAACTTGGGGGTTAGAAAAGTCAGTTTTGACTGCTTTAATCGCAACGGGAATCGGGATTGTTCTGGCACTGTTAAGTGGGTGGACATTAACGCTGGTAGCTCGGAACTCTAGTTTGCAGTTACTGGCCGTGGGGGCAGATTACCTAATTAAGATAGTTATCTTGATTTCTAGCGTGCTGATTGTCCAAAATGTCAGTGGATTAGACCGGCGTGTAATGGGCTTAATTCTGGTTGCTAACATCTTGGTGCAGGCAGCTTTACAAGTGCGGATTCTAATGCAGGTGAAGGGCCCCGTAGTGGAACCAAATCTCCGTGTTCACGATGTGAATAAGGAAACTGACTCGCAATAACTTTTCTGATAGTATGGTTCAGTTACTAAACTAAGTTTTTTTGGATAACAACGCAGGTTTACAAAATAGTAACCGTTACCAGGTAGTAGCTAATTAAAACCAAACCCAGGGGGTGTATTCTGTTCACCGCAACAGTTTCAACGGTGTTGGCAAAAGTAGCCGGTCTTGGCATTTTGCCGATGATTCCAGGTATGGATGACTTCTTCCCAGCACCTTTTGCCTTTGAGGGCACCATATTTGAAATGAACCGTCTGGTTTTAGTACGTTTAATTGCCGCTACGATGCTCATTTTACTTTTCAGTATCGGTGCCAGCCGCGCAAAGCTAATCCCTTCCAAAGGACAGATTATCTTAGAATCGATGATTCTATTTGTGCGGGATAATATCGCGATCGATACATTGGGAGATAAAGAAGGGCGTCGCTATGCGCCTGTTTTAACCATTATTTTCCTGGGCGTATTCTTCATGAACATTACCGGCGTAATCCCGGGACTGAATATCGCGGCTTCTTCTGTTATCGCAGTACCTTTAGTTTTTGCGATTTTCAGCTACGTCACCTTCATTGTGGCCGGCATTAAAAAGTTTGGTTTCTTCGGCTATTTCAAGTCCCAGCTTTTCCCCAGCGGGGTTCCCGCTTGGCTTTACGTCTTGCTCACGCCTATTGAACTGCTATCAATCTTTATTATTCGCCCGATAACCTTAACCGTCCGTCTGCTTGCTAACATGATTGCCGGACACCTGATTCTTGCCCTGAGTTTCTTTGGAACGAATTACCTTTTCTTTGAAGCTGCTGGAGCATTGAAACTAGTAGGCGTAGTCACTTTTTCCGCCGGAATAGTTTTCACCCTTTTTGAGATTTTCGTAGCAGCACTACAAGCCTACATTTTCGCGATTCTCTCAGCCGTTTATATTAAGCTTTCTATCGAATCCCACTGATAGAGAAATCTTCTGCGCAAAGCAGAAACTCCACACCTACTTCAGAAAATCTGAAGCTTGACAGTAAAGGAAGAAGAACATGACTGGTTCTATCGCAGTAATTGGTTACGGCCTTGCAACCCTCGGCCCCGGCATTGGGATTGGCCTTTTGGTTGCTAAGACTCAGGAAGCAACTGCACGTCAGCCAGAAGTAGCTCCAACTCTTACTAAGAATATGCTAATCGGTGCGGGCTTTATTGAAGCACTGGGTCTAGTTGGATTCGTCGCTGGTCTACTCTTTAGCTAACATGTACTTTCCGCTAATTGCAGAACAAGCAGGTAAAGCGTCTTATCCGGTTTTATTCCCCCCGCTTTACGACATAGTTTGGCAGGCACTAGTGCTCCTTCTTATCGGAGGGGTTCTCTACCGTTATGCACTTCCAAAGTTCACTGCCATTCTCGACGAACGCGAAAAACAGATTGCTGAAGGATTAGCAGCTGCTGACCGAGCGAAAGATTCAGAGGCATTAGCAAAGCGCCGGGCAGAAGAAGCCCTGCAGGCTGCTCATGCTGAAGCAGGTAAGATTCGTTCTTCTGCTACCGAGGACGGTAAGAAGATCGTTGCTAAAGCCCGCCGCGACGCTGAAGCTGACGCTGCCCGCATTTTAGAAAATGCGCGACGTCAGATTTTAGCTGAACGTCAAGCAGCTGAAATCTCACTAAAATCTGAAATCGGTTTATTAGCAACGGAACTAGCAGAAAAGATCGTTGGCGAACATCTTAAAGATACCCAGCTAACCGCTCGGGTGGTAGATCGTTTCCTTGACGACCTTGAAGTAGTCCCAGTACAGGAGTCATGATGCGTGCAGCGAGTGAGAAAACTCTAAAAGCCGCTACGGCAGTTCTTAACCAGCAAATGTTGGGAACTGATGCAGATATGATGACCGTGGCTGAAAACCTCTTCGGACTATCTGACCTTACTCGGGATACAGCTGCCGTAAGAAATGCGTTGACTGATCCGGGAAGAAGTAGCGCAGATAAGCGAAACCTCACTCGCTCTCTGCTTGATTCAAAAGTTGCTGCACAAACCCTCCCGATTGTCGAAGAACTGGCTAGCGGTACCTGGTCACACCCCATGGACCTAGTCGAAGCACTCGAGACATTGGGAACTGAAGCAGTCTTCACCGCGGCAGAAAAAGAAGCTAAATTAGCTGAAGTAGAAGAACAACTCTTTAGAGTAAATACCTTCTTAGCGGAGCAACGTGACCTACGTATCGGTCTGTCAGATCTTGGGGTAGGTGGCCCGCATGAGAGAGCACATTTTGCAGCTCGTTTCTTTGCAGACCACCTCAACCAATACTCTTCCCGCTTAGTAAGGCGCGCCGTAAGACTGTCCATTCACGGACGTCTACTGTCCCGTCTACGTCACCTAAGTGAAATGGCTTCACAACGCCGTAATCAAGTCCCAGCAGTGGTAACTGTCGCTCAACCTTTACAAGAGCAGCAACGCCAACGACTGGTGGCTAATCTAGAAAAACGCCTGAATCAAAAGGTCCTTCTTCATGAAGTAATCGACCCTGAGATTCTAGGTGGGATTCATATCCTCGTCGGTAACCAAGCGATTAACGCTACAGTAAGTTCCAACTTGGAGCAGGCAAAGCGTGCGCTTGCCTAATAAAACGTATCCATACAGTAAAAAGAAACGGTAAGGAAAAGCTCAATGGCTGAACTTTCTATCCGGCCCGAAGAAATCCGGGCAGCGCTGGACAGCTTCGTAGAATCATACACGCCGTCCGACACTGCAGCGGAAGAAATTGGTCACGTCACCCAGGCAGCCGACGGTATCGCACACGTCGAAGGTCTTCCGGGCGTAATGGCGAACGAACTTCTACGCTTTGAAGATGGCACTTTAGGGCTGGCCTCAAACCTTGACATCCGAGACATCGGTGTGATTATCCTTGGCGACTTCACCAATATTGAAGAAGGCCAAGAAGTACGCCGCACCGGCGATGTTCTTTCAGTGCCAGTAGGTGACGGCTACCTCGGGCGCGTCGTAGACCCACTGGGTAACCCCATCGATGGTTTAGGGGAGATCAAAGATCTTGAAGGCGTCCGCGCCCTGGAACTCCAAGCCCCCGGCGTTATGGCACGTAAATCCGTGCACGAACCACTCCAAACTGGTCTAAAAGCTATCGACTCGATGATTCCCATCGGGCGTGGTCAGCGTCAGCTGATTATCGGTGACCGTCAAACCGGTAAGACCCAGATCGCCCTCGATGCCATTATGAACCAGCGTGAAAACTGGCTCTCCGGCGACCCCAGCAAGCAAGTGCGCTGCATCTACGTTGCCATCGGCCAAAAGGGCTCCACAATCGCTTCCGTAAAAGGCGCTTTGGAAGCAGCCGGCGCAATGGAATACACCACCATCGTTGCCTCCCCAGCTTCCGACCCAGCTGGATACAAGTTCCTGGCACCTTACACCGGCTCCGCAATTGGGCAGCACTGGATGTATAACGGCAAGCACGTTCTGATTGTCTTTGACGATCTTTCCAAGCAGGCTGAAGCATACCGCGCTGTTTCGCTGCTTCTGCGTCGCCCACCGGGCCGTGAAGCCTACCCTGGTGACGTATTCTACCTACACTCCCGCTTGCTTGAACGCTGCGCGAAACTTTCCGATGAACTCGGCGGCGGGTCAATGACCGGCCTGCCGATTATTGAAACTAAGGCAAATGACGTTTCCGCCTACATTCCGACTAACGTAATTTCGATTACTGACGGTCAGATCTTCCTACAGTCCGACCTCTTCAACGCAAACCAGCGGCCCGCTGTTGACGTGGGTATTTCCGTATCCCGCGTGGGTGGGGCAGCCCAGGTAAAGGCAATGAAGAAGGTATCGGGTACTCTAAAGATTACTTTGGCACAGTACCGCGCCATGGCTGCTTTCGCCATGTTTGCCTCTGACCTTGATGAAGCAACTAAGAAACAGCTAACCCGTGGTGAACGCCTGATGGCACTGTTAAAGCAGTCCCAGGCGAATCCATATTCAGTAGCGGAACAGGTTGTTTCCATCTGGGCTGGTACCAACGGTTACCTAGATGATCTGGAAGTTAATGACGTAGCTCGTTTTGAACGGGGACTATTGGATTACCTGGCTTCTAACACCGATGTGCTGGCAACTATTGAAGCTACCGGAAACTTAGAGAAAGAAACTGAAGAGGCAATGCGCACCGGCATTACTACCTACCTCAACTCTTTCTTAAAGTCTGAAGGATATGTTAAGTCAGACGAGTCTCGTGAAGTAGCAGCTGAACTTACTAAAGAACAGATCGTTCGCGGTAAGAAGGCCTGATAATGGGCGGTAAACAGCGAATCTACAAACAGCGGATCCGCTCCACGCAAACTCTGAAAAAAGTTTTCCGCGCGATGGAGCTGATCGCAGCTTCACGTATCGGTAAAGCACGTGACAAAGCTACTTCAGGGGCGCCATATGAAAAGGCGCTTACCCAAGCGGTGGCTGCAGTGGCGCTTCACGGTGACTTGGAACATCCGCTCACCAGTGAACGCACTGACACGAACCGAGTAGCAGTTCTGACGGTGACTTCAGACCGCGGTATGGCCGGAGCCTATTCCTCAACTATCTTGCGTGAAACAGAACGCTTGATGAACCGCTTAACTGACGCAGGTAAAGAACCAGTGTTATTTACCGCCGGACGTCGCGGAGCTTCTCATTTCCGTTTCCGTAACCGCGAGATCTATCGCGCCTGGGAAGGGGAATCGGACGCCCCAACTGAAGATACCATTATAGAAATCGCTGCTAGTTTGCTGGAGCTTTTCTTAGAAGAAGACCCGCAGAAAGCAGTTGGTGAAGTCTACATCGTCTTCACACGATTTAAGAATATGGTTTCCCAAGTTCCAGAGGTACGGCAAATGCTCCCACTGACCGTGGTAGATAGTGCGGATACTGAAGAAACCGACGACGAAGCAGAACTATTTCCTGAATATGAGTTTGAACCAAACGAGGGAACTGTTCTGGACGCCCTATTGCCTCTTTATGTCGAGAATCGAATTCGCAATGCGCTGCTCCAAGCAGCTGCTTCCGAATTAGCTTCACGTCAGCAGGCAATGCACACCGCAACCGAAAATGCGGAAGATTTGATTACTAACTACACTCGCTTGGCGAACTCGGCCCGCCAAGCAGAAATCACGCAAGAAATTAGCGAGATTGTATCGGGTGCCGACGCTTTGGCAAATGGCTGAGGCAGGGAACAAGGATTGAAAATGAGCGAAAACACGCAAACTACTCCCGGCGTGGGCCGGATTGCCCGCGTAATCGGTCCGGTGGTGGACATCGAGTTCCCGCCAGACCAAATGCCAGCAATGTACAACGCTTTACAAGTTGATCTAACTGGTTTAGGTGAAGGTGCAGTTACCACTACCATGACTTTGGAAGTGGCACAGTTCCTTGGTGATAACCTCATCCGCGCAATTGCGTTGAAGCCTACCGACGGTTTGGTCCGGGGAGCAAAAGTACGTGACACTGGTGCGCCCATCTCAGTTCCAGTAGGTGACGTAACTAAGGGGCACGTATTCAACGTAACCGGTGAATGTCTGAACCTTAAAGACGGCGAAAAACTGGAAATTAACGAGCGTTGGCCAATCCACCGTCAGCCACCTAACTTCGACCAGCTTGAGTCAAAGACTAAGATGTTCGAAACTGGCATTAAAGTAATCGACCTGCTTACCCCGTATGTACTGGGTGGAAAGATTGGTCTATTCGGTGGTGCTGGTGTTGGTAAGACCGTTTTGATTCAGGAAATGATCCAGCGTGTGGCCCAAGACCACGGTGGTGTGTCCGTATTCGCCGGTGTTGGGGAACGTACCCGTGAGGGGAACGACCTGATTGTTGAAATGGAAGAGGCAGGAGTTTTCGATAAGACTGCTCTGGTCTTTGGTCAGATGGATGAACCACCAGGCACCCGTCTGCGTATTGCCCTTACCGGCCTGACTATGGCGGAATATTTCCGCGATGTGCAAAACCAAGACGTGCTTTTGTTCATCGACAACATCTTCCGTTTCACGCAGGCAGGTTCTGAAGTTTCCACGCTGCTGGGACGTATGCCATCTGCAGTGGGTTACCAGCCGAACTTGGCAGATGAAATGGGACAGCTCCAGGAACGAATCACTTCTGCGGGGGGACACTCCATTACTTCTTTGCAGGCAATTTACGTTCCTGCGGATGACTACACTGACCCGGCCCCGGCAACTACCTTCGCCCACTTGGATGCAACTACGGAACTTTCCCGTGAAATTGCTTCCCGTGGTCTGTATCCAGCGGTAGATCCGCTGGCATCCACTTCCCGTATCTTGGACCCAACCTACGTAGGGGAAGAGCATTACGCGGTGGCAACTAGAGTTAAGTCCATTCTGCAAAAGAATAAGGAACTGCAAGATATTATCGCTATTTTGGGTGTGGACGAGCTTTCTGAAGAAGATAAGATTACTGTTTCCCGTGCTCGCCGGATTGAACAGTTCTTGTCTCAAAACACCTACATGGCTGAAAAGTTCACCGGGGTAGCAGGTTCTACAGTTCCGTTGGAAGAAACTATTGAAGCTTTCAAGCGCATTACCGAGGGCGAATACGACCATATTCCAGAACAGGCGTTCTTCAATATTGGTGGTATTGAGGACCTTGAACGTGCGTACCACGCATTGCAGAAGGCTTAAAGATGACTGCAGAACAGTTACTTAAAGTTGAGATAGTAACCCGTAAGGAAATCCTTTGGAGTGGTGAAGCCACTCACCTGATGTTGCCATCAGTGGAGGGCGACTTTGGGGTGCTGCCCAAACGTGAGCCTATTATTGCTGTCCTCCGTGAAGGTATTATTCGCGTAGACTCGGTGGCTGAAGGTCGTTTAGAATTCGATGTAACCGGTGGTTTCGTTTCAGTCGATTCTGACTACGTCACGGTTGTTGCTGAAGCTGGCGCGGTAAGAAATAACTGAGCTGAAGAGGAAAGAGGAGGGATTAAGCATGGATTTTATGATCACCGTGTTTAGCGTCCTGCTTTTCTTGGTTTTAGTTGTTGCCGTTGTGGGGCTCTATCTGGTATTGCGGATCCGTCACATTGGGAACATTGTGGGGACATTTGAGTGCTGGATTCGGGATAAACAAACCGACACTTGGACTTCTGGGATGGCGCGTTTTAAAGAAGATGAGCTGCAGTGGTTTCGTCTGGTTGGGTTTCGTCCCACTCCTCAGATTCGCTTACCAAGGCGGGGAATGGTTATTTCGGTTCCGCAGAACTTCGGGAACTCTCCTTATGTGGAGATTGTGATTGAAGCTAACGGACAGAAAATCTATTGCACTATGGCAACCCAGTGGTATAACGGTCTGGTTTCTTGGGTGGAATCAGAAGCACCTCAGCCGCGTAAACTGTTCTAACGATTACCTTATATTAAGAAAGAAAACTCGGGATATATCCCGAGTTTTCTTTTATCTTTAGGGGGAACTTAAACCCTGGTTAGTAACGTGTTAAGGTGGAATACGTGCGTATTGTGATTGCGAAGTGTTCAGTAGATTATTCTGGTCGTTTAGATGCTCATCTTCCCGAAGCCAAGCGGGTGCTGATGTTAAAGGGTGACGGCTCTGTTTTAGTGCATTCAGATGGGGGATCTTATAAACCGCTTAACTGGATGAGCGCGCCTTGTAACTTGCAAATTAGTGAGCCTTCCGCAGAAGAAAGTGCTGAAGGAATCAGCCAAATTTGGACGGTGCAAGCAAAGAAAACGAATGATTGTTTAGTTATCCGCCTAAGCGAAATTTATCTAGAACATAACGAAGAACTCGGGATTGATCCGGGGCTGATTAAAGACGGTGTTGAGTCTCACCTTCAAGAGCTTTTAGCTGAACAGGTAACTTCTGTTTTAGGGGCCAGTTGGACATTGATCCGCCGTGAGTATCCTACCGCCATTGGGCCGGTGGATTTGTTAGTTAGAGATCAAGATGGCAAACCGGTCGCGATTGAAGTGAAGCGTCGCGGGGGAATTGATGGGGTAGAGCAGCTTACCCGTTATTTGGAACTATTGGGGCGTGACCCGCTGCTTGACGGATTGCGGGGAATTTTTGCGGCGCAGGAAATTTCTAAACAAGCGCGTACTTTAGCTGAGGATAGAGGGATTAGCTGTTTAGTTTTAGATTACGATGCTATGCGTGGAATGGATGACGCTGAGTTTCGTCTTTTCTGACCCTCTTGGAATGGATTGAGAATCATTTTAACTACCCAAAAGTCACGTGACAGAGAGTATATAAAAGAGGAAAATGGAAGCTATGGAGACTAAAAAAATTTTACGAGGCCGTTTAGTAACGGATACAGAAGTTATTGCAGATGGCGCGTTGGTATTTACTGATCGGATTCTAAAAAGTGGGGTTGCCACTGAGATTCTTACAGATAGTGAACTGGCTTCTGCAGAATCGGTTTCTGGTTTTATCCTGCCTGGACTGGTTGATGTTCACTGCCACGGGGGAGGTGGGGAGTCTTTCCCAAATGCGGAAACTGCTGAGCAGGCTATGACTGCGGTTTTGGCGCATCGGAAGCAGGGGACTACGAGCCTAGTTGCCTCGGCGGTGACGGCTGCTCCGGAGGTTCTTAAAGCCCGCGCTGAAGTGCTTACTGACCTGTGTGAAAAAGGGGAGTTAGCAGGTATTCACTTTGAGGGGCCATTTGTTTCGCACGCTCGATGCGGGGCACAAGACCCTACTTATATTATTGATCCGGATCCAAAACTTACTGAAGAGCTACTTGAAATTTGTAAGGGTTACTGTACTACGATGACAGTTGCTCCTGAGAAAGATTTGGCTTACGGGGTGGGTTCGGTTGCTGAAGTTCTGATCGAGGGCGGTGCTTTGCCTTCTTGGGGACACACTGACGCTGGTCCTGACCATGTGCGGGCTGCTTTAGAATATTCACGTGAAAAATTAGCGCAGACTGCGCCTCGTTCTCCTAAAGCTACGGTAACTCACTTATTCAATGGAATGCGTCCGATTCACCACCGCGATCCCGGGCCAGTGCCTGAGTTTATTTCGGATGCTGCCAGAGACGGGGCTATTTTAGAAGTTATTGCTGATGGAGTTCACTTAGATCCTAAGATTATCCGTTCAGTTTATGAAACTATCGGTCGGGATGCTCTAGTCTTTGTTACTGACGCGATGGCTGCTGCCGGTATGCCGGATGGTAGTTACCAGTTGGGCCCTCAGGGCGTGACGGTGAAAGATGGGGTAGCTCGCTTGACTGGGGGAGAATCTATTGCCGGAGGGACCTCTAGATTAATCGATCAGATTCGCCTATTAGTAACTGGTGGTTTGGTGTCTTTAGTAGATGCAGTTTACATGTCTACTGAGCAGGGAGCTAAGATTATCGGGGACGAACGAATTGGTAACTTACGGGCTAATTCTCATGCAGATGTGCTGGTTATCTCTGATGATTTCCAAGTTGAGCGGGTTTATCGCCGCGGACTGGAAATCGTTTAGGAACGTTTAACTATAGATATATCGTGCGTAGATCTTCAAAACGACGTTACAGTAGTCCTCATCGCCCTCTTGAGATGGGGCGTTTAGCGTCGATGCCACGGGCGGTGCAGCGGCGCGGTGAGACTTTTCATGTTCAGTATGTTAGTACTGGAACGAAAACTTATGTGTGTCCTGCTTGCCCAGCGCCGATTCGACCGGGAACGTCGCATGTGGTGGCCTGGCGGATTGAGGGGGCTTTTGGGACTGATCTGGGAGTGGAGAGTCGGAGGCACTGGCATACAGACTGTTGGGAAAGAGATCTGGGGCGAAACCAGAGCTATTAGTAAAGTTTTAGCTGGTTTTAGCTAATGGTTTTACTTCTGCGTTTTGCTGTGCACACAACTGTTTTGAAAGACTGCGGATGTTTTGAAATGTCCGCAGTCTTTCTGTGAGATTACTGTTAATTTATGTCTTAACCTGGCACGGAAACGAATTTACGCATAGGCTAGACTTGAATATTAGTATTTTTAGGAGTCTCTACCTTGAAAAGCTTACTTTCTCGTAACTTACTACCCTCGGTGATTTTGATTTGTCTGGGGTTGCTGGTCAGCTTAGTTAGCATTGCGACTTTGACTTTTGCGCGCCCACAGAGCCAGATCAATGCCACCATGGATACCCCAACCACACCCTATATTATGACTCGCGAGGGCGTTTTTGAACTTAGCGGAGGCGAGCCGATGACGATTACGGCAACCGCTAAGCCAGATCAGATGATTACTCTGGTGGTTGGTCGTAGTAAAGATATTCACGCATGGTTAGATGAATCTCCATATACGGAAGTTTCCGGACTGCAGTCTTGGGAGCGTTTACACGCTGAGAAATTTACCGGTAAAGTTTCTGAAACTGAACAGCCTGATCCGGTTAAAAGCGATATGTGGCTTGAGGTTATTCAGGGTGAAGGCAAAGTAGAGTACACGCCTAAGCCGGCAACTAAGGGAATGGCAATTCTTGCCACTGTTGATGGTAAAGAAGCTGCTCCGAAGCTTCAGCTGGCTTGGACTATGCCCGCTTCATTGATTTGGCGAGTTACTGCTTTAATTTTAGGTTTAGTGCTGACTTTAGCTGGGCTAACTCTACTGTGGTTATTCCGCCAAAATAAAATAGGCTCTGAAAAGATTGTTCCAGAGATTCTTCAAGGTAGCCTGGCTGGGGAGATTACTGGCAGCGGCGCCTCCCTTGCAAGTGAGGATCTTGCAGATTCCACTGAGACTGATGGCAATACTGATGAGGATACTGCTTCTGAAGTTACGGAAGAAGAGCTTGCAGCGGAGTCTGAACCATTTACTGAACCGGAACCATTTACGCAATCAGGTCCTACTGTAGAACCTGAACTAACTGTTGTAGAAGCAGAGAGTGAAGCTGACTTAGTAGCAGAACCTGAGCTTGAACCAGAACCTGAGCTGAAAACTGATGCAGCGGCTGAAGTTACAGTACCTGAAGAACCTAAAGAATCTACTGTTGTTGAAGTACAGAAGCCAGAAGAACCTGTTGCGAAGGTAAGGCAGGCAGATATTTTGGAAACTGTGGTTGGCAAACGGTCAATCCGGTTCCCTTCTCGGCAGGCAATTAAAGAAGCGCGTCTACGCGGTGAAGCAATTATCGAAGTTGATGGAAGAGCCTTCCAAACCGGTTTAATCCCCGTGGTTAAAAAGGTAAATGAGGTTGCTGAAGCAGAGTTAGAAGCGGAGTAAACATGAAGAGAAGACAGTTCCTGGGATTATTCACCTTAACTGCAGCTGCCGGTCTACTGGCTGGTTGTGCGGACGAGGCTCCCCGCGTTGATAAGGTTCTTCCGCCAGCAGAAGAGGAAATTCCTAATCTGGACGCAGATCAGGTACGTTCAGTTTTAAATGAACTGACTAAGGTACTAACTAAAGCTGATGAAGCAAAGAATGCGGATCTTTTAGTTGAACGGGTTAAGGATCCTGCTTTAACTATGCGACGCGGTTACTACACGTTGGCTCAGAAAACGGATGCTAAAGTTCCAACTTTATTTATGGATCAGTCCACGGTGACTGTCACTAAGTCAGAAGAATGGCCGCGGGCGATTGTTCTGGGAACTGAGATTGTAGAGGGGGAACTGCCTTCTGTATTGCTGATTACTCAGGCAGATGCACGTTCACCTTATATGTTAGAAAGCTGGGCACGCCTTTTCCCATCTTCTAAACTGCAGACGATTAAGGTTTCAGAAGGATCTCCGATTGTTAAAGTCGATTCTGCTGAGTACGTTGAAACACCTTTGAAAGCAATGCAAACTTGGGGTTCGCGTTTGAATAATGCGGAACTAGACCCGCAACGCTATGCGCTGGACGATTTCACTAAGTTCTATTTAGATGAAAAGCAAAGTCTAAACGAGCAGGTAGTTAAAGTTGGTACAGTAACCTATCGCAATGTTTTAGTAGAGGATAGGATTACTGCCGTTAAGCTGGCAGATGGTTCTGCACTGGTCTTTGGCTGGTTCAATCAAGACCAGATTTATACGCGCACCGCAGAAAAAGGCGCTTTGAAAGTACAGGGAGTACACGCGGCGTTATTAGAAGGCGACGATGATGAAGTGAAGCTTAATGAGCCTGTAACAGCTTACTATACGGTTGCAGTTGCCATGGTTCTTCCCGTAGTTGGTTCGAAAGAGCCAATAAAGGTGATTGCTGCTGAACGTGTGCTTCGGGAAGTGAAACGCTGAGGTAACTAATGACTGACAATACGCAAATGCCCGCTGATACGCGAGGAGCAGTTTCTTTAGAAGGTTTTAATACTGCAAATACAACCTCAGCTGCGCACGCGAATGGCGGGGAAAATAATGCAGGTGCGGGAGTAGAGCTTCACGGGCCGATTATTAGAGAAATTGGTGCTGCTGATCTTACTGATTTAGTGGCTATTTCGGATAAACTTCCAGTGCTGGTGTATATCTACCAAGTGGGAGTTGCTCCCTGTGTGGAGCTAGAGCCTATTTTAGTTTCCTTAGTGGAAGAGCTGGCTGGAAAAGTTGTTTTAGCGAAGCTAGATATTGCTGCTCACCCACAGATAGCCCAGGCCTTGCAGGTGCAGAATGTGCCGGCAGTTACTGCGATTTTAAATGGCCGTCCACTACCGTTGTTTGCTGGGCTGCAGCCGCGTGAGAATGTGGTGGCAGTCTTTAATGAAGTATTAAATATCGCTAACCAATCTGGTTTAACCGGGCGGATGGTTGATATGAGCGCGGAGGAAGCTGAAGCGCAAAATCCTCTTTATGCTCCGGCGCGGGCTGCTGAAGACGCTGGAAATTTGGAACTGGCTTTACAAGAGTGGGAGTTAGTTTTAAAGAAGCAGCCTAAAGATCAGGTGGCGAAAGAAGCGTTAGCGCGTCTTAACCTGGTTTCACGTTTAAAAGACGATGCGAATACGGGGCCTTTGGCTGAAGTTGATTCCCTCTTTGCTTCCGGTGAAGTAGAAGCCGCGTTTGAGAAGTTACTTTCTTTGATTGCAGAAAATAAGTATTCTGCTCCTGAGGTTGCCGAATCTGCGCGGGTACGTATTTTGGAAATGTTCACGCTTTTAGGCAATAGTGACCCGTTAGTGCGGGCTGCCCGAGGGCGTTTAGCTACGGTTTTATTCTAAAACTTACGGCTGCTATTTTTCTGCGAAGTTTAATAGAGACATATTGTAGTGGTGGGGAGTTATCTATTTGATAACTCCCCACCACTTTTATGATTATTGATTATTTGACGGGTCTTAACCAGACTGCCCCCAGTGGAGGGACTCTCAGTTCAACTGAATGAGAGCGCCCATTCCAGGCAATTTCTTCTGCCTGTAATTGCCCGATATTGACAACTCCGGAACCACCGAATTCTTCCGCATCGGTGTTGAGTACTTCTTCCCAGTTTCCTCCAAAAGGTAGTCCAACGCGATAGCCTTCATGAGGGTTACCGGCAAAGTTAGCGACGCAGACAATCACATTAGATTCACTGGTGTCTGTTACCTGATTGTTTTTACGAATATAGGAAATTAGATTGTGCTCTGAATCAGAACCATCGATCCACTCGTAACCGGTGTAGTTGTCATCCCAGAAAGCCGGGTTAGAGGTGTAGAGGTGGTTTAGGCGGGCAACCAGTTCAAACACGCCTCGGTGAGCGTTGTCATCTAAATGCCACCAGTGGAGTGAATCAGCTTCATTCCACTCGGCTTCTTGGGCGAACTCCTGTCCCATGAAAAGTAATTGCTTACCTGGGTGAGACCACTGGTAGGCTAAGAGCGAACGCAGTCCCGCCAGGCGACGCCATTTATCTCCCGGCATTTTATTGAGCAAAGAGCCTTTACCGTGAACAACTTCATCGTGAGAGAGCGGGAGCACGTAGTTTTCAGAGAAAGCGTAGACTAGGCTGAAAGTTAATTCCCCGTGATGCCAAGAACGATTTACGGGATCTTCTTGCAGATAGCGGAGCGTATCATTCATCCAACCCATATTCCACTTCATTCCGAATCCTAAACCACCTTGTGAAGTGGGGGCGGTGACTCCCGGCCAGGCGGTAGATTCTTCAGCAATCATAATGATTCCCGGGTGTACCCGGTAAGCTGTGGCATTGGCTTCTTGGAGGAAATCAATGGCGTCAAGGTGTTCGCGTCCACCGTATTGATTTGCCCGCCACTGTCCATCTTTTCTGGAGTAGTCTAGGTAAAGCATAGAAGCTACGGCATCAACGCGGAGTCCGTCGATATGGAATTCTTCTAACCAGTAGAGGGCATTCGCAACTAGGAAGTTGCGTACTTCGCGCCGACCAAAGTTAAATACTAAGGTGCCCCAGTCGGGATGTTCTCCGCGCAGCGGGTCAGGATCTTCATACAGTGCAGTTCCATCAAATTTGGCAAGTGCCCAAGCATCTTTAGGGAAGTGTGCCGGTACCCAGTCCATGATTACCCCGATGCCTGCTTGGTGGAGGCGATCGATTAGGTAACGTAAATCGTCAGGGGTTCCAAAACGAGATGAAGGCGCGTAGTAAGAAGTCACCTGGTATCCCCAAGAACCGCCGAAGGGGTGCTCTGCTACTGGCATGAATTCAACGTGTGTGAAGCCCATGTACTGTAGGTAGGGGATCAGATCGTCGGCAAGTTGCCGGTATCCGAGTCCTTGTTTCCAAGATCCTACGTGCAATTCGTAGATTGACATGGGCGTATTGTGTGGGTCTTTTTGGGCGCGGGATTGCATCCACTCTGTATCTTCCCACTGGTGGAATTGCGCGGTTACTACTGAAGCAGTAGCTGGCGGAATTTCGGTGGCGCGCGCCATGGGGTCAGCTTTTTGGAACCAGTTTCCATCGGGGCCACAGATTTCAAACTTGTAGCGGGCCCCTACCTGGACTTCAGGAATGAAAAGTTCCCAAACACCAGAAGCACCTAAAGAACGCATAGCTGCAGAGCTACCATCCCAGTAGTTGAAGTCACCGACTACTCTGACTGCTTTTGCGTTCGGCGCCCAAACTGCGAAAGAAACTCCAGAAACTTCACCCAGTTCCCCTTGGTAATGGCGGACGCGAGCACCTAAAACTCTCCAGAGGGATTCGTGGCGCCCTTCTTGAATCAGATAGGTGTCTACCTCTCCGAGGGTGGGAATGAAACGATATGGGTCGTCTACATCAGCTGTCTGGTCACCGTAGGTAACGCGGATCCGGTAATCGGGGATTTCGATGAGGGGGAGAACAGCTTTCCAAATACCTGCCTGCTCATGGGTAGCTGGGTAAACCCCATTCTTAGTAACGATTTGGACGGCATCAGCAAGGTGTCGCACAGTTCGAATGGTGACAGCATTGTCTGAAAGGTGGGCTCCCAGAACAGAATGCGGATCGTGGTAGGTGGCTTTCGCAACAGCTTCAAGCACTTGCGGGTCGACGGTTACTTCGTTGTATGTCATGTCCAGATTCTTCCCTGAATAGTTAGGTATTAAAAAATACTTTGTGTTGAAATTTTAGCCTTTTTTGGGCGTAGTTGGGTAATCTTCGATGAAGCGCTTAAGAGATTTCTCCAAAGCGTTTCAAAGATTGCTGCGGAATCCACTGCCAGTTAGGACGAAAAGCCGTTTCATACCGGTATTCATAGCAGGCTTTTTCAAACTCTAAAACGGTTAGTAGCTGTTTTTCGAAGTCAGAGATACCGTGGGGAAAATATCCAGCTAGAAAAGCCTCTCTGGTAGTTTCTTCCCACTTTCGAGCTTTTGAGCTTAAACCATATTTAACGGCAGCAGCATAAGAAAAAGAACGGAGCATTCCGGCGCAATCTCTTAAAGCCAGATCGGCCTTATGTCTGGACTCTAACGGGCGGAGTGGTTCGCCCTCGAAATCCACAAATTTCCAGGGGAATTTATCGTTTGCAGGGGTGTGGAGTACTTGGCCTAAGTGGAAATCTCCGTGGATTAGCTGAGTGGGCAGAAGTGAAATGGGGTTTGCAATAGGTTCTTTCGGGGCAGTTATCGACTGCGCGGAAGGGCTTTTCAGCTGCGCGGAAGCGAATTCCAGTTGCGCGGAAGAATCTATTGCAGAGGATAAAGAAGCCTCTTTTGAAGTAAAGAGTTTTTCGCATAGCTTTGCTAAAGGCGCAGCCAGGGTTGTCAGAAATTCTGAATCTTGGGGTAGTTTAGCTTGCGTATATTGATATTCAGCTTGGATTCGATCAATAAGGTGGGTTAGGAAAAGGGGAGTGGTCTGTGTAAACGCAGCTGCTAAATCAACGTGGAGTTGCAAAGTTGCTGCCCCTAAAGATGCTGCTAAGCAGGAAGCAGCAGTATCTTCTGTAAAGAGCTTCCAAGCATCTTTTGCTTCGCTGAGGAACTCACTTAGAACGCTTAGCGTATAAGAAACTCCAGCAATTTCCACTACTGCGCTTCCATAAAAGCGTGGTATCACCTGGCTACCTGATTTGCTTAGGGCAGCCCCAACTTTTACTTCCGGATGTTCACCGGGAAATAATACTCGAATGAACTTTAATAGCAGCGGTTTAGAGAACTCTTTACTATAGAGCACTAAAGAAGTGTTAGATTGTTCTGCTCCTAGGGGCTTTACCGTTAAATCTTCAGGGGCAGTTAGTCCAGAAAGAGTTAAGAGAGCCTTAGCAAAAAGCGGGTGGGCAGAGGCTTCTACTACCGGGAGAGGGTTTCCTATTTCCGGGGCAGAGGCTTCTACTACCGAGAGAGGGCTTCCCATTTCCGGGGTAGAGGCGTCTACCGCCGGAGCTGAGCTATCTTGCGCCAGCACTGGAACAGGTAATATCGCAGTGCCGGCGCTTAAAAACAGCAGCCAGATTCCATCTGCTCCTAGCTTTTGCGCGTGGACTAAATCTAGACTCGCATTTTTGGGACACCAACGCTGCTTTTGGATCCAGGGCAGTAAAGTACGCCAGCTGAAACTAACTTCTGTCATTCTTACTGGTCGCGCGAGACAGCCAGCACGTGAGCAGTGCGAATTTGTGGGCAAAGTTCCACGAAATTACGTTCTCCCCACTGGTATTCTCTACCGTCTAACTGGTCTACTACCGTCAAAAGTGGCCCAGAGGAAGTATGCTGACCAGTTTCGCCAAGTTTACCGAAGTCTAAGTAGACTTCTCCTTGCACCGTATTTTGAGGATCTAGATTGACCACTACAATCACCGTGTCTGCCACACCGGTGGGCGAGTGTTTAGCAGGTACGTGCTTAGAGAAACAGATGAGGCGATCATCTGAAGTGGGGTGAATAGTTAGGTTATGCAGTTGCTGCAGTGCGGGATGTTCCTTACGCGCTTGATTCAGCAAAGTGAGAAGGTTAGCGATTCCATAGTCACCAACTTTCTTCCAATTCCGAGGGCGGTACTCATACTTTTCGTTATTATTTTGCTCTTCATAACCGGGACGAGGTTCTTTTTCAACAAACTCATATCCCGAATAGATCCCCCAGGTAGGAACCGCAGTGGCTGCTAAGACAGCCCGTAAAGCAAACATAGCGGTTCCTCCGGCGGTCATCTGCGGAGTAAGAATATCGTGAGTGGTTGGCCAGAATGCGGGGCGCATCAGGTGGGAAGTTTCCTGCGAGACTTCTTGGAAATACTCTTCTAACTGTTCCTTAGTGGTGCGCCAGGTGAAATAGGTGTAGGACTGATGGAATCCGATTGCCCCTAAAGTACGCATCATAGCTGGCTTGGTGAAGGCCTCCGCTAAGAAAATTACTTCCGGGTGAGTGGAACGAACTTCGGTAAGTAAACGCTGCCAGAAATTCAGTGGTTTAGTATGCGGATTATCTACTCTAAATAAAGTCACTCCGTGTTTAATCCAAGTGTAGACGACGTTGCGGATCGCCAGGTAGATTCCCTCTGGATCATTATCGAAGTTAAGCGGATAAATATCCTGGTATTTTTTCGGAGGATTCTCAGCATAGGCGATAGTGCCATCAGCTCGGGTGGTGAACCACTCAGGGTGTTCACTAACCCAGGGGTGATCGGGAGAACACTGCAATGCCAGGTCTAAGGCAACTTCCATTCCCTGCGCTTTTGCTTCTTTGACAAAGTTATCGAAGTCAGCAAAAGTTCCTAAATCAGGGTGAATAGCGTCATGGCCACCTGAGTGGGAACCGATTCCATAAGGGGAGCCAGGGTCATTTGGGCCTGCAGTTAGCGTATTATTTTTTCCTTTTCGGTGCGTAGTGCCAATCGGGTGGATTGGGGTTAGGTAAATGACATCAAAACCCATGCCAGCAATACGGGGAAGTTCTTTAGCTGCTTCAGCTAACGTACCTGAGATCCAATTTCCAGCATTATCTTGGAATGCTCCGTAAGAGCGAGGGAAGATTTCATACCAAGACCCGAAGAGGGCAAGTTTACGATCGACTTGCAACGGATATGAACGAGTTGATTGGCATAAGTCCCGCAGCGGGAATGCTTTGAAAATACGACGAACCTTTGTTGATAATCCGCCAGATAAGCGTCTTTGCGCGGTGGCAGTTTGGTCACGCAAATAGGTGATGGCTTCAGAAATAACTTCTTTTGCGGTGGAATCTAAGGCAAGTTCTTTTAAGGCTCGTGAAAACAGGCGGGCGCCTTCTTCCAACATGAGCTCTACGTCAGTTTCGGCAGCGATTTTTACAGAAGCGTCGTGCGCCCAAGTGGCAAAAGGATCAGCCCAGGTGTCGATATGGAAACTCCAATTTCCCGGGTAAGTGGGCAGAACCCAGGCTTCGTAACGGTCCAAACCGGGGGCTGTGTCATGCATACGGACTCTTTGATGTTCCACTCCGTGAGGATCAACTAAGACAGCTTCTGCAGCTAAAGCATCATGTCCTTCACGAAAAACTGTGGCTCGGATCGGGAAAGCTTCATTCTCAGTGGCTTTTGCCGCCCACAAACCGCCCTCGATAACCGGGAAAATTTCGATTGCGGGAATCCGAGTAATCTGTGCTTGGGCGGGAACTAAATTTTTAGGAACAGTTTTCCGGATCGTGACCCGACGCTTAGTAGCCATAATACTCCTTTGGTAAAACTGAGACTTTATGAAACCGCGGTAAAGTGAACGCAAAAAGCCTGGGTTCATAAAGTATTTAGGAACTCTTTTCCCAGTGTACCGGGGAAACTAACCAGAAAGTTCCGCTTTAGGATTTAAGAATCAAACTAAAAGGTATTTTCGCAAATAACTGTGCCATCTTCGTATTAGTAACGGAAGGTGACTTTCGGGCTGAGATGCGAATTTGGCGGAAAGTTTTTGGATGAATCGTTTTCTAAACACGCTCTCAAATAGCGTATTAGGTGCTTGAACTTCCCTTTTTAAGGCTGAAGCAGAAAGCCCTATGCGTGGCAGAAGCCCTACCCGTGGCAAAAGTTCTGCCCAGTGCAGAAGCCCTACCCAGCGCAGAAGCCCTATGCGTGGCAAAAGTTCTGCCCAGCTATCTTAGAAACCTCAGTTCCTAAGATAGCTGGGCAGAAGCTATGAATAATGTTCTAACTAGAAAGTTCGTTCCCAGATAAGGTTGCCATCTTTATCTAGGTAACGGAAAGCTACTTTTGGATCTACAATCCCAGCTCTTTCCATTTCCTGTTTCCCAAGTTTACTTGCTTCCTCAAGTTGTTGAGCCGCTAGTTTATCTAAGCTCTCAGCAAATAGTTTTGCATCTGGAACGTCTTTGAGGACGTATTCGTAGACCAGCGTGCTTGGAGCTTCAGCCTTGCCGCGCACGCTAATCAGATGATCTCCATCAGCCCCTAAGGAAGATAAATCTGTGGAGTTGATTTGGTCAACCATTTTCTGAAGGAAAGGGTGAATCTCAGTAGCAGGATCCTTAACTTCCTTATTACTTTCAGAAGATGAATCCTTATCAGTAGCTTTGGTAGAGTCAGAGCTTGCAGTTCCACCCTTAGCTTCAGAGAGAGATTTAACCTCTTGAGAATCTCCGTTTGAAGTGGTGGAAGCACCTCCACAAGCGGAAAGTGAAACAGTTAAACCTAACGCTACCGCAAAAAGAGGGAGTTTTTTAAATGCACGCATTTTAAGTCCTTAATATCAAGTTGTTTACAAAATAGTGGGTAACAACAGAAAGGTGAATAGAGTTTAGTCTGTGGATAGGTAGGTCTAAATCTTAGCTTAGAAGGTGTGTTCCCAAACTACCTTACCGGTATGGTCCAGGTAACGGTATTTAATTTTAGGATCTTCAATGCCTTCATTTTCAAAAGACTTCTTAATATCGGTAGCTACATCAGTGAGGGAAGTAATCCCGTAACGTTCAAGGTGAGCTTTAGCTTCCTCAATATCAACTGACTCCTTATAAAAGTATTCGTAGACCAGGGTATTTGGTGCTTCAGCACGAACTTTAAAGTCAGAAAGTTCTTCACGACCGGGTAAATCTTCGAGTTTAACATTAGCAGAAGCATATTCAACTCCAGCTTCGAGCCTTGGGTCGATTCCAGGAGTATTACCCGCGCAGGCAGAAAGAGAAAGACCAATAGCCACTGCAGCCACACCAGTTAATACTTGACGAACTAACTTGTTAAACATTACATTTCTCCTCAAGATTATTTTGACTTTTACACCTAAAGTCTATCGTTAGCTTAAACTTTTGCAAGGAAAATGAGAGATTTTAAGAAAAAATGAGATAGTTAAGACATGGAATAAGCATAGAAGTAAGGGCCCTTGAGAAATCAGAAAAGTTGGAAGTTTACATGAAAGAAAATAAACCCCCCGTAGAAGCTGAAACTAAAGTTACGCTCACCAATAAAAAAATCCTACTTATACTAGGAATACTTGCTACGGTAGTTGCATTAGTTTGGGGTGGAAGCATTTTATTCCTAAAACGGCAGAATATTTCTTTGCGATTTCCTCCGGCAGAAGCATTCGATCCAGCAGCTTATGCGCGTTTGCACCCAACCAAAGACGATCCTAACTCTGTTACTGCACGAGCAAAATCTCTCGGTTGCAATCTTTCCCCAAAACCACTGGGCACTCCGGTGAGCTTTGAGGTAGACCGCGGTGAGTTAAAACTACCTATGCTGTCTTTAGGCTTAGACGAAACTGGTTCAGCTCCGGCAGCTCCACCACTTTCCCAAACCCACACCATCGGCTGGTACAATCAGGGCCCACAAATCGGTGCTTCTCAGGGCAAAGCCGTGCTAACTGGACACACCTATTCAGATACGGTGGGGATTGGAAATCAACTTTTAGAAGGAATAGTTAAACCCGGCGATATCATTAAGATTACCGATGAAGAAGGCGCTAACGCCTGCTATCGTTACCGCGACCAAGTGCGGATTGAGGTAGCTACCTATAATCCAGATTCTGATTTAGTTTATGACAATGCAGGTAAACCACAGATCGCAATAGTTGTTTGCGATAACTTTTCTGCCGCGACAAACGAATGGCTGGTACGGGAAGTTTTTTACGGGGATTTACTTACCAAAACAAACCTAGAAACTTTCGACAAATAAAAGTTATTCTTAAAATCCGTTGGCAGTAGCCAAACGGGGCAGTTATCACTTACGATAACTGCCCCAGATTTATTTTCCCGAGGGCGCTACGCAACGCCCTCGGAAAGAAAAACCTAATAGTAAGTCATCTGCATAGCTGCCAAAACATCCTGCAAAGTCTCTTCAGCTACCTCGTTAGCACGCTCATTACCGCGACGCAGCACGGAAACTAAGTAATCGTGGTTGGCTTCTAACTCTGCGCGGCGCGCCCGAATCGGAGCTAACATATCGTTAATCGCTTCAGTGACAACCGCTTTCAAAACGCCGCCACCACCGTCACCGATCCGCTCAGCAATGTCTTGTGGAGCTTCACCATTAGCTAAAGAAGCTAAAGTAAGCAGGTTAGAAACTTCAGGGCGATTAACCGGATCAAAAGTAATTACCCGATCCGCGTCCGTCTTAGCTTTCTTAATGCGAGCAGCAGTTTCATCAGCGCTCATCCGCAGTTCAATCGTGTTACCGCGGGACTTGGACATTTTTTGCCCGTCTAACCCTAACACCAGCATCGCTTCAGAAAGCAGCGCTTCGGGACGCTTAAAAACAGGATGCTTAGGATCAACCCGGCCGTATCGTTTATCGAAACGGTTCGCAATTAAACGAGCTTGTTCTAAGTGAGGAAGCTGGTCTTGGCCAACCGGCACCACGTTAGCGCGACAAAAAAGAATATCAGCAGCTTGATGCACCGGATAGGTGAGCATCAAACCAGACATTGCCCGCCCATCAGTTGCTTCTAACTCAGATTTAACGGTGGGGTTTCGGTGCAGTTCCGCTTCAGTTACCAAAGAAAGGAACGGGAGCATCAACTGGTTTAATGCCGGCACCGCCGAATGATTAAAAATAACTGCTTTTTCCGGGTCTAAACCAGCCGCAATGTAATCTGCTAAAAGAGAGAAAACTCGTTCCTTTAACGGGCCCACTCCATCGCGGTCAGTAATCACCTGGTAGTCGGCAATCAGCTGCCAGGTTTCCACCCCACGCTGTTGTAAGAGAACCCGGTTACGAATCGTCCCGAAATAGTGCCCTAAGTGTAGGTGCCCAGTGGGGCGATCCCCAGTTAGTACCCGAAATCGCGTGGGATCTTCATCAATGGCTTTATCAATTTCCGCAGAACGCTGTAAGGCGCGTGCTAAAGACGCTGAGTCAGTACTGCGTTCCATCTTTTCTGCATCAGAAATACTCATGAATAATAGTCTAGCGTTTAGGGAAAAATCTGAGTAGTTGAAGAAAACGTAAAAGAAGTGAGAGATTGAGCAAACTCAAGCAAAATTAGCTACATATCATAGAGACCAGGCAAATAACACGTTAAGCTAGCAACATGGAAAAGAAGTACCCTAATGACACCTCCCAGCAAACCGGAGGAGAACACTGGAAGCGTAACATCAGCTTATTTCTAAGCGGACAATCCATCTCCATGTTCGGTTCTATGCTGGTCCAATTCGCGCTCATGTGGTACCTCACCTTAGAAACTAAGTCAGCTACTATCGTTGCCCTTTACGCTATCTTCGCGTTTGGCCCCCAGGGACTAATCACCCTCTTTGGAGGAACCCTGGCAGACCGGCTAAACCGAAAACTCTTAATCGTAATCCCCGACGCAGTAATCGCAATCGCCACTTTAATCCTGGCAATGCTAATCGCAAACGGATACACCGACCTGTGGATTATCTTCACCGTGGTGACTATTCGCTCAATCGCCGCGGGAATCCAACAACCCGCAGTAACCTCACTTATTCCCGCCCTGGTTCCCCCCGGGCAGCTGCTACGCATAAATGGCATCCACACTTCTTTACAAAGCCTAATTGGCGTAGTAGCCCCCGCCGCAGGGGGAGTAATCTACGGTCTGGGCGGAGTAGAAAAAATGCTTTACGTAGACGTAATCACCGCGATAATCGGAATCGGAATGCTATTTTTCGTTTCCATTCCAAAGCACATTAAACGTCGCAACCAAGCAGACTTCTACACTGAACTCATCGGCGGAATCCGCTACACCGCTACACATCGCTTCGGACGCTGGCTCTTAACTGTCTACTCAGTAATGTTCATCCTCGCAGTTTCTCCCAGCTTCTTAGTCCCCCTATTCATCGCCCAAAAATTCGACGCTGGAGTGTGGGAACTAACCATCATCGAAACCCTCCTACACGTGGGGATTATCGTCGGTGGACTGGCCGTAGCTACTGTGCTGGCGCGGCGCTCGCGGATTAAACTACTTCTTTTAGGGGCTACCGCCGTAAGCATTCTAACTATGGTGATGTCCTTTAGCCCCCACGTTTGGTTTAGCTTCACCGTAATGTTCCTGGTAGGCTGCTTTGTACCCCTATTTGCCGGGCCGTCCATCACAGAATTACAAGAGCGGATTGACCCTATCTACATGGGGCGGGTAATGAGTCAAGTGTCGATCGTTTTCATTCTCTCAATGCCACTGGGAATGGTAGTTTTCGGCCCACTCTCGGAATACTTCGGGGTAGGGAACATTATTCTAGCTGCTGGAGTCGCGTCATTTAGTTTTATCGTTTACGCGTTTGGATTCTCTGCTACCGGTAAAGCATCGTTACGCGGTGAACATCGCACCTGGCATAAAGTGGCAACTAAACCCGTAGAAGAATAGAAAACCTGACTGGCTAAACCACTGATCTGGAACTATCTAACGACCTAGGAAAAAATGACTGTAAACGAAACTAAAACCACGCATCATCCGCAGTGGAAACGCCATATCGCCCTATTTTTAAGCGGACAAGCTATCTCCTTATTTGGCTCTTCCGTAGTTCAGTTCGCAGTCATGTGGTACTTAACGTTAGAAACAAAATCTGTTTCAGTAGTAGCCTTATACTCGATTTTTGCTTTCCTCCCGCAGGGTTTAATCACCCTCTTTGGGGGAACTTTAGCAGACCGCGTAAATCGGAAACTCCTCATCATCATTCCTGATATTCTCATCGCCGTAGCGACCTTAATCCTGGCTCTGCTAATGGCTAACGGGGTTAAAGACCTATGGATTATCTACCTGGTGGTAACTGTTCGTTCCATCGGTTCCGGATTCCAATCCCCCGCAGTCAGCGCTTTGATTCCCACTATCGTGCCAGAAACAGAACTGCTAAGAATCAATGGGGTAAATGGAACTTTCCAAAGCCTCATGGGTTTAGCTGCTCCGGCAATGGGAGCTTTAATCTATGGGCTGGGTGGGATTGAAAAAACCCTTTACGTAGACGTAATCACAGCCATAATCGGAGTTTCCTTACTCTACATGATTCCACTGCAGGCAAAACCACCCGTAAGAGAACAATCAGGATTCCTAACCGAACTATTAGAGGGACTACAGTACACTGCAAAACAGCCGGTAATCCGCTGGCTGATGACAGTTTACCTGGTGGTGGTGCTTTTAATTATTGCTCCCAGTATTCTAACTCCGCTCTTAGCAGCCCAAAGATTTGATGCGGGTGTGTGGCACCTATCTTTGATTGAACTCAGCTTTAACCTGGGCATGTTAGCTGGCGGAATTACTATCGCCACCGTGTTAGCCAAATACTCGGCAATGCGGATGACCCTCTACACAACCATTTTCTTTGGGGTATCCTCAATCGCGATTGCTTTTAGCCCTAACGTTTGGGTGATTATCACTTTGATGTTAGTAATCGGTTTCTTTGTGCCTATCTTTAGCGCTCCCGCTACAACGGAACTGCAAACCCAAACCGACCCGCAGTACATGGGACGAGTCATGAGCCAGGTATCCATCATCTTCACCTTAGGTATGCCCCTTGGGATGGTTGTTTTAGGACCTATCTCAGAGTACTTCGGGGTAGCGGCAGTTATGTCTGGAGCTGGCGTCCTCACGATCGTTTTCATTCTATTAGCTTTCTTTACAACTAAAACCGGTAGAGGAATGTTGATGAAAAAAGCAACGCCCTCGGTAATAGCTTCTCCGCAGTAACCGCGGCGGGGAAGCGAAAGTAAACCGAAATACTAACTAGGAAATAAAACATGTTGGCTGAGGAAAAACAAGCGGAAAATAACAATCCTTTCGGAGAAAAACTAGCCAAATGGGAAAGAATTACCCAATGGCCCTTAGCAATCGCCGCTCTGATCGTGCTGGCTCTATACGGGTACCAAGTGCTTTACAAACTACGCGGAAGTGCTTTAGAAAATGTTGAGTGGCTTTTGGTAAGTGTTTGGTTTATTTTCGTTGTCGATTACCTGGTGCGCTTGAAATTAGCAGAAAATAAATGGGGTTGGATACGCTCAAACCTTTTAGATTTAGCTTCTGTAGCCCTCCCATTTTTACGCCCCCTGCGTCTACTCAGACTGGTTACCTTAATTTCAGTGCTTCAACGCACTTCCGGCGAGGCCCTGCGTAACCGGATTATTTCTAATACCGTGGGGACTACACTTTTATTCGTAATCGTATCCTCACTCGCAATCTTAGATGTAGAACGCGACTATCCGGACGCTTCAATCACCACCTACCCGGATGCGCTTTGGTGGTCACTTGTCACCATCACCACCGTAGGATACGGAGATTACACTCCGGTTAGCCCCACTGGACGTTTCATCACCCTGGGGCTGATGCTGGGAGGAATCACCCTGATCGGTGTGATTACCGCATCTTTAGCTTCTTGGATTACAGACCGGGCAGCAGCGGATAATATTGCCGTTGAAGAAGAAACTACAGAAAAAATCGAAACCCTCCAAAGTGGAATCAACACTTTGCAAACTACGATTAGCTCCCTCCAAAAAGAGATAGTTGCCTTAGAAACAACAATGACGCAGATACGCGAAGAAATGAAAGAGCTACGAAAGAAAGACGAAAACTAGCCCCACAGGCAAAAGCGGTTACAGCAGGTAAACTAAACTCACCTAAGCTACGTAAACTTAAACGGCCACGCCGAAAAGATTACCTACCAAATAGGTAAGCCCCATAGCGAAAGCTCCGCCGGCAACTAAGCGAATAGTTGCTTTCAGACGATTAGCTTTACCCAACCAAGCAGAAATATAACCAGTTAAAGCTAAAGCCATAATAACTGCTCCGAATGTCGCTGGAATCCGCACAGTCGCGGGCATTAACAGCATGGTAAGGAACGGGAGTAAAGCCCCAATCACAAAGGCCACAAAACTTGAAAACGCTGCCGCCCAAGGGGAAGTGAGATCCTCAGGGTCAATCCCATGCGCAACCGTTAAATGCGCCCGCACAGGATCTTTAGCCGATAGTTCTTTAGCCACCTGAACTGCGGTAGCCTGACTTAATCCCTCAGCTTCCCAAAGCTGTGCTAACCGGCTTTCTTCTTTTAAAGGGTCAGCATTTAAAGCCAGAGTCTGCGATTTAACCAACTGCCGTTCAGTATCAAGCTGAGTAGACACAGACACGTATTCACCCACCGACATTGATAGAGAAGCAGCCACAATCCCCGCCGCCCCAGCTAACGCAATCGCAGCTGTATTAGTCGGATCCACGGCAGCTACCCCCACCACTAAACCTGAGATGGAGACAATCCCATCATTGGCCCCTAAAACTGCGGCACGCAACCAATTTAGGCGAGCAGAAATAGAAGAACCAGTTTCTGCGGGAACCCTTGTCTGCACCTCATCTAAAGGCGTTTTACGGGCACACCCCAGCGGTTGCGAGTTCACCCCAGCAGGGGGCTTTACAGTTGGCCCAACCAGGGGTTCAACTGCGGGAAAAAATACGCTCTGAGTAACTACCATACTTCCACTTTAAAGCGTATTTCCGGGCTTTTCTAGCAAGGAAAGCATACCCTTACGATGGTTTGGCTAACCAAAACAAGTAGAAAAAATTGGGGGTTTTCAGGCGCCCTCGGGAAAGAAAAATTCCCGAAAATAGGGTTGAATAACCGAAAACCACCCCGAAACTTAGGTTAAAGCGCGTTAAACTTGAAAAGACAACCCCACCAAGGGAGGAAAAATGAAGAAAACCCTGCTAACTGTAGCCCTGGGAGTATCCGCCTACGGAACCTACGGGAAACTCAAATACGGTCAGTCCGCCACCAGTTTCCTGCTGGAAAAGAGCTTCCGCGCCTCTGGGTATAAGGATCGGATGCGTGCGGAAGACCCCGAAAAATTCGGTGACAGTTTCACGCAGGCTCCCGACCTGGATACTTTCCCCGCGCGACTTTTGCGAGTTAGTAAGCACCGCGAATACCAGGTGGAGGGAATGCAGGTATTTTCTTGGCTGGAAGAAAACTCCGGGAAAGTAATTCTCTATTTGCATGGTGGGGGTTATGTACACCGCGCTTCACGTTTGCATTATTTGATGATTAACCGGATTGGGAAATTAACTAACAGTAAAATCGTGTTCCCCACCTATGGGCTGGGGCCGCGTAACTCGCTATTTACGGAACTGCCGAAGATTTTAGTGCTTTACCAGCAGCTTGTCAGTGAACGAGGCGCGCAAAATGTGGTGGTGATGGGAGACTCGGCGGGAGGGGGATTGGCTGTTTCCTTACTGCAGGCGCTGCGGACAGAACAGTTGGCGATGCCCGGGCAAGCTATTTTACTTTCCCCCTTTGTTAATGCGGCGATGGACCATTTCCAAACCCCGTACTATGATGCGGTGGAGCCGATGATTTCGATTGCTGCGCTGATTCGCGCCGGGCGCTGTTGGGTGGGGGAGTACCATGATTTAACTGACCCGCTGATTAGTCCGGTTAATCTGCCGGTAGAAGGTGTCTGCGGGTTCCCGAAGATAACCAGTTTTGTGGGCACCCATGAGGTGTTTTTCCCGGATATTCGCGATTTTCACGGGTTGCTTTCGCGCGGTGGGGTGGACAATCAGCTGATTGTGGGGGAGCGGATGATTCACGCTTACCCGGTTTTTCCAACTCCCGAAGGGCGGGCGGCGCAACTGCAGATTGCGAAGCTGATTAACGCGGGGGATTAAACCCGGACAGTTGGGAGCTGGGTTAAGAAGGGGGCGAGTTTAGTGTGGGCGCTGGCAGTTTTTGCGGGTTTATTTATCTGGCACGAGGTCGATGAGTACCGGGTTTTAGTGCCTTGGCTGAGGGCTAATCAGCAGCGGCTTCCCGCGCGAGTTGCGCGAATGCGGATGAGTGAACGGCAGTTCGGGCTGATAGCTTTTGAACAACTGCTGTTAGTTTTTCTTATCGGTGGGTTAGCGCCGCAACTTTGGTTGAAGGCTATGGTGGTTGCCTATTTGATACACCTGTTTTTGCACTGCGCGCAAATGTTGTATTCCTGGGTGAAGGGTTATTTTTTGCCTTTATATTCGGTGGTTTTCCAAGTGCCTTTAATAGTTGTTTTGCTGTGGTTCATGCCACCTCACCTGCTGGCGGAGCCGGCAGATGGAGTTAGTTTAGGGGCAGCTAGTTTTGTTCTGGTGCTGGTAATGTTTGGAAACCTGGCGGTAATGAACCTGGTAGCGCGAAAACTAATTCCTGAAGTTTGATGTGGGGCTTCGTTAGGGGCGTTTTTGGAAGGGGCGCCCAGGGGGTATTGAGGCGAAATGTGGTTTGAGTTTCCGCCTATTTTTAAAAGCTGTGGCTTTCTCTTCTTCTTCTTCTTCTTGGGCCACTGCAATGGAGTTTTCGATCATACCCCACAAATCTTGGAGTATCTTGTGTACTTTTTTCTTCACCTCATCTTGGAGAAGCTTTTTCGAAAGCCACCAGCTAAGTAAGTATTCGCAGAGCAATAAAATAAAATGTAATAACGTGAATAGGGTAAATGCTATCCAATCCATTTCAAGTTCTGAAAATAAGAAAAAGTAAGCCGGCAAATAGAGAGGGTATAGTAGGAAAAACGCTTTGAAAATCGACCAGGGAAGATGCTTTCCAGATAGGATCTTCGCTAACGTTTTGAAAGAAGAATCTATTAATCCAGTAAAGAGAACTAAACTTAGTGCATAGCGGAAGACGCCAAACATCAAATAGAATTTGAACACAGGCCCTCTAAAAGCTGGATCTAGAAAACACCAAGTGAGTAGAAAATTTAGTATTGCCACTAATACGAATACCGGAATGTTGAAAATGAGGTTGTAAAGAAACGCGGATTGAACAGGAGATTTCTTCTTTAGTCTTTCCAAAAAATCACCTGTTTTAGAAGGTGAAAAAATAGCATCTAGATTTTCTATTAAACCTAATGTGCCGTTTAAAGAAACTTGATGGGATTTTAAAGTCGTAAAGCTCTTATATTCTGAGTTTTCTATTATCGAGTAATGTGAAAATACGAGAGCGATAACAATGTATAACATTACAGCGATAAAGATCCCTACCCAGTCCCTATGGATTGGTGCAGCGGCAGGAAAAAACCACATATGAAAGACTGTCAAAAGAAGATATACTTCAAAAAATAAAACGCTGGAGCGTATAATAATTCCTAGATAGTCATGTATGCCCGCGCCAAGCTTAGCGAGGTCTTTCAGTTTATTTTTGATTTCCGGTTTCTGTATATCTTTTAGTAGTCGCTTTAAGTCTTCCTCAGAAGGGGAAGAACCCGCAGGTATTTCTTTGGGAAGGTAAGTCTTGCCTCTAAATATTTCAGCAATATTTAGCTGTAACTTTTTAAGAGTTTCTGTGCTTTTTTCCCTTAGATTTTTTAGGTAGTCTAATCCCACAAGAATAGCTAGAAACACAAGGAACAATTCCGCTAAGGTAAAGAAAGTTTCTAAATTAAGATAATTAGACCTGAAAAAATCTCTATTGTTAATAAGCGTAAGAGTGTCGATTGGTTTAGCAACAGGGAACATAGAAATGAAATTGTATTGGAGTGTTCCCAAAAACCAAAGTGATGGAGCGATAATAAGTGTGCCGATCAAAAACCCAATAAATCTCTCCCAAACATCCTTGCGATGTGTTTTAGAATCAACATCTGCAGGTTTCGCTGGTGAATCAGCTTGCTTATCAGGGATCATAATACATCCAATGTTAAATGCTTAGAAAATAAAACTGATAACAAACTAAGAATAATCCCGTCAACTTTATCAGGCAAGCACCCAATAACACTGGGTTACATAACTTAAAAAGCTCCCCTAACCCACACTTTACGAGTGGTTTAGTTGGTAATATGACCTTAAAGCAGATGAAGGCAAAGGACACGGTGAAGATGAGCAATCAGAGGAAACCGAAGCGTTACGGGTTATTGCATTTTGCTTTTGACGCATTCTTAACTTTCATCACCAGCGGGTTTTGGCTAATCTGGATCTTCGTCCGCGAAATGCGCCGCGAAAAATAAGATTAACCGTCACAACTATACGCGTACAGCCAATCCCGCTTAGGAAACCACGGCCAGCAACGATTCACCCGATGAGTGTACTCAACATAAGTGCTCCCAAACTTTGCAAGTAACCACTTTTCCTCAGTGTGCTTTAACAAAACCGTTAAGAAACCCCAATATAAAAACGGCAGCCACCAAACCCAAAAATTCGCTAACCCCAGTAAAATCCCACAGTTAACTAACAGTACCCCCGCATAAAGCGGGTGACGCACCCAAGCGTAAAAACCGCTGGTCATTAAAACCCCAGCGCGAATCTGCTGCACCATCTTCCCCCAAAAGACCGTGCCCGCCCAAAAGAAAACCCCAACTAACAGCAGTAGTAAAGCCAAAAAACGCAGGGCATAAACCCACCCCAAAGTGCTGAACTGACCACCCGCGAAAAAACCGCAACCCCAAAAAACAGTGGCTAAACCAGTGGGAAGAAAAGAACCAGCCACAAAAACCGGGCCAACTCCAAAAACCGAACCAACTCCAAAAACAGGCAGAGAAGAATCCTGAGCAGACAAAACCTATCCAACCGTGAAATAAATCTGCATCGACTGGGGTTCAACCTGAGTAGCCGCCGCAGGCGGGACAACCTCACACCCAGATAAATCATTGAAATCTGGGGAAACCCCACCCTGGACAGGAGTTTGCCAAGACGAATCGAAAACTAAACGCCAATGCTTCCCCCTCCCCGCAGGTAAAACAACATTTTGCGGATTCAAAGTTGCGTTGAAAACCACCAGCAAATCTGCGTCACCATGAGGAAGCCCAGAACGAACCATCTGTAGCACGCGATTTTCTGAACTATTCCAATCCCCGGTAGTCATCGTCTTCCCACACGCATTAAACCACGCTAAATCAGGAAGCACATCCCCCGGAGCAACCTGCCCATCACAGAAATAAACCGGGCGCATCACCTGGTGAATCCGACGCAAATGAATCAAGTAACGCACTGACTCAAATAACTGAACCTGCTTCTTTTGCCAATCCCAATTCACCCAAGAAATCTCAGAATCTTGACAGTAAGCGTTATTATTTCCCTGCTGGCTGCGCGCAAACTCATCACCCGCATTCAACATCGGCGTCCCCGCCGAAATCATCATCGTGGCAAATAAATTCCGCATAGACCTAAAACGCGCAAACCGAACCGCGTCAATAAGCCCCTCATCCACATTCTCATCAATCGGCCCATCCAAAGGATAGCCTTCCATCCCGTGATTCCAAGAACGATTCTCAGAAGAACCATCGCGGTTATTTTCAAGATTAGCGTGATTAGCCTTATGGTCATAAGAAGTTAAATCCGCCATGGTGAAACCATCATGCGCAGTCACAAAGTTCACTGAAGAACGCGTCCGGCGCCAATGCCCCAGAGTCTCCCCAAAGAAATCTACTGACCCTGAAATACGAGTCGCTAAATCATTAGGCCCCTGCGCCTGATAGCCGCGCTCTAAATTCGCAAAATCAGCCAGCCAAAAAGAACGTAGCGTATCCCGGTAACGGTCATTCCATTCAGACCAAGGAAGTGGGAAGTTACCAGTCTGCCAGCCACCAGGGCCAATATCCCACGGTTCCGCAATAAGTTTTTGTAACTTAATCACCGGATCAGCAGCCACAGCCATTAAAAAAGGGTGCTTAGAAGTAAACCCAGTGTCAAAACGCGCTAAAGTAGTGGCCAAGTCGAAACGGAACCCATCCACCCCAACTTCCTCACTCCAATACCGCAAGGAATCTAACGTCATCTGCACTACACGCGCTTCATCAAAATTAACAGTATTACCACAGCCAGTATCGTTAATCATCTGCACCGGATAAGACTTAGTGTGCCGGTAATAAATAAACTGCCCAAAACCACGCCAAGAAAGTGAAGGCCCATACAAACCGCCCTCGGCAGTATGGTTATACACCACATCCAAAATCACTTCGATCCCATTTTGATGCAGGATAGAAACCATACCCCTAACCTCATCAATAATCGCCTGCGAACCAGCCGCTTGGGCTGCCTTAGTCGCATAAGACGCTTCAGGAGCAAAATAGGAAAGCGTGTTATAACCCCAGTAGTTAGATAAACCCTTCTTTGTTAAAAACGGTTCATCCCACTTAGCGTGAATCGGCAGAAGCTCAACCGCAGTCACACCCAATTTCTTAAAATGAGCTATCGTAGCCGGATGTGCTAACCCCGCGTAAGTACCCCGCAACTCTTCGGGCACACCCGGAAGATTCTTCGTAAACCCCTTAACGTGCAGTTCATAAATCACCGTTTCATTCCAAGCCCGACGAATCGGCTCTTTCACCGGAAACTCATTGTTAATCACCACTGAACGCGCCTGATAAGGAGCTGAATCGACAGTGGACATAACCGGCGGGAACTGAGTAGGTTCCTCAGTTAGCGGATCAGTCTCATGCGCATACAAAGCCCGATGATGCTGAGGAACATTAGCTAAACCACGCCCATACGGGTCCAAAAGAAGTTTAAACGGGTTATAAATGATCCCCCGCTGCGGATCCCACTGTCCGCTCACCCGATAGCCGTAACAAGTTCCCACACCCGCACCTTTTAAGAACGCGCTCCAAGTTCCCCCGTCATGTAAGTTCATCTGATAGCGTGTCTCAGACGCATCCGGATCAGCAGAAGAAAAAACACACAGCTCAACGGCAGAAGCATAAGGAGCCACCACGCAAAACTCCACCCCATTAGCGATAGTGCGCGCCCCAAAGAAAGTTGCCCCCGAAAGAGCCGCTGGAAGCGTCTGAGAAGAAAGCTCCCAAACGACCGGCTCACCTGCAACTGGTGCGCCGTTAAGAGAAGCTGAGCTATCAAGAGATGAAGAGTTCATAGTGGTTTATTAAGGAATATAGTTAGCGAAAAGTACCGGGCAGACTAAAAAGAAAATAGCGTCTTTATCGACTATAAGACAATTGTCTTGAGAATAGTCCATTGAAAATAATACTTACTTTGCCTATGAGGTGGCAAACACTACTTAAACCAACGACCCATTTCCCCTCATCTTTAGCTACTGTTATAGGTATGAGGATTGTAGTTTGTTTCAAACATGTACCGGACGTAGTCTCACAACGCCGGATCGAGGACGGCCGCCTAGTGCGCGGCGAAGATGACACCCTAAACGAACTGGACGAAAACGCGATTGAAGCCGCCGTCCAAACCATAGAAGACCTTGGTGGGGAAGTAATCGCCCTCACCATGGGTCCCGAGGACGCCGAAGACTCCGCCCTCTTAGCCCTCCAAAAAGGCGCGGACCGAGCAATCGTCATCTCTGACGACCGGTTAGGCGGCTCCGACGCCCTCGCCACCGCCACCGTACTGGCCGCCGCCATTAAACAACTACACGCCGAAACCCCGGTAGATCTGGTAATCACCGGCATGGCCAGCTTAGACGGGATGACTTCAATGCTCCCCGCCACCCTAGCCACCACCTTAAACCTCCCATACGTTGGGTTAGCCTCAGAACTGCAAGTCACCGAAACCACCGCCACCATTAAACGCAGTGCCGACGGTTTCACCGACGAACTACAGGTCACCCTCCCCGCGGTTATCTCAGTAACCGACCAGGTAAACGACCCCCGTTACCCCAACTTCAAAGCCATGAAAGCCGCGCGCTCAAAACCACTCGACAGCTGGACCTTAGACGACCTAACCGAACTCAATCCAGAAACCGCGCAACTGGGGGCAGACAGCGCCGGCACCCAACTAATCTCTGCAGACGAAGAACCAGAACGCACTGCCGGCACCATCATCCAAGACAGTGGAGACGCCGGCGTCCAGTTGGCAAACTACCTAGCCGACCTGCTGAAGTGAGGAACCAATGTTAAACGCTCCTATCCTAGTAATCACCGACCACACTGGTTCCGAAACCGAAGGTTTCAAACTCACCGGCCCCTCCGCGCAACTACTCACCCTAGCGCGCAGCCTCACCACGGCAGAGATCCACGCGCTGGCACTCAACCCCGCGCCAGACCTAACCGCCCTCGGAAAATACGGAGTCACCCAAGTTTACTCACCCGAGTTTGCCGGACTATCCCCCCGAGTCGCATCCGTCGTAGCCGACTGCGCTTTAGCAGTTCTCACTGCTTCCTCAGCCCCCTACGCAGCTATCCTCAATGTTTCCAATTACCGAGGGCGGGAAGTAGCCGGAATCTTAGCTGCCAAACTCGGCTCCGGCGCAGCCGTAGACGTAACCGCCTGCCAAATAGTAGACGGATCCATTGAAGCATCAAAAACCATCCTAGCTGGCACCTGGTCATCAACTTTCAAAGTTACCCGCGGCACCCCCATCATCTCCCTCCGCGCCTCCGCCGTAGAAGCCCTCCCCGCTGAAAACCCCACCAGCCCCGCAGTAACCACAATCCCCGTAGAGTTCTCACCCGCTTCTAAAACAGTTAAAGTAATCGCTTCAACCGAACAGGGCGGAGACGGACGAATCTCCCTCACCGAAGCCCCCGTCGTGGTAGTCGGCGGACGCGGCACAGACGGAGACTTCACCCTGGTAGAAGAACTCGCCGACACCCTCGGAGCCGGCGTAGGCGCTACCCGCGTAGCCTGCGACGAAGGTTGGATTGACCGCACCGCCCAAGTAGGACAAACCGGAGTGACAATCGCCCCGCGCATCTACATTGGGCTGGGAGTATCCGGCGCAATCCACCACACCTGCGGAATCCAAGCCTCCCAAAAAATCGTGGCAATCTGTGACGACCCAGACGCCCCCATCTTTGAACTAACCGATTTTGGAATAGTAGGGGACATTAACGAAGTCATCCCCCAAGCCCTGGAAATCCTCAAAAACCGCTAACCCCAGACTGCTTTTCCGCTGAAAAACAGGCAAAATGACTGAAGTTTACTTAGACCACGCCGCCACCACGCCACTTCGCCTTGTAGCTGAAGAAGCGTGGCTAAAAGCCGTTTCCCAACTGCGCGAACACCCCGGAAACCCCGCCGCCTTACATAAAGGCGCTCGCGGAGCAAAGCGACTTTTAGAAGACGCACGCGAAAGTATCGCCCACCACCTGGGGGCGGACCGGGCGGAAGTAATCTTCACCTCTGGGGCTACCGAAGCAAACGCTTTAGCAATCGTGGGTGGCTATCGTGGAATGCGAAAATTCGGTTACCAAACTGTGCAAGTTTGCCCCACCGACCACCCCTCGTCTTGGAATCAAGCCACTAGCATCGAACGTGAAGGGGGCACTTTCCAAGCTCTGCAAGTAGACGCTAATGGAGTAATCGACCCCGCATCAATAAGCGCAGCCGCCGGGGTAGTTTCCTTTTCTTTAGTCTGCTCAGAAACCGGTACGCTACAACCGATTAGGGAAATAGTTGCTGCCACCCGGCAGGTGGGAATAGAAAATAAAGCTAACCGCAGCGCCCTCGTCCATACGGATGCCTGCCAAGCCCTGCACACGCTGCCAGTAGATTTACACGGAACTGACCTGGATTTAATCACCCTATCTGCCCATAAAATCGGTGGCCCAGTAGGAATCGGCGCATTAGTGATTAAACGCGGCACTCCGCTCCAAACTGACCGTCCCGGCGGCGACCAAGAAATGAAACACCGCTCGGGAACTGTAGATGTTGCCGGTGCCTGCGCTTTCGCAGCTGCTTTAGAAGCCGCCTGCGCTGAACGCGAAGAACTGCGCAAACGCTGCGAAACTATCCAAAACCACCTGTGGGCAGGGATTGAAAAACTTAAAACCACAGGGGAAATCCCCACTAATGTGGCAAAAACAATCCAAAGTGAAACTGTCCCCACTATCGCGCATCTGAGTCTGCCCACCGCCCACCCGGAAGCGGTCTTACTTGGCTTAGACCAAGCCGGCGTGTGGGCTTCAGCCGGATCAGCCTGCCACGCGGGAGTTACCCGCCCCAGCCGAGTGCTAATGGAAATGGGGCGCAGTGAAACTGAAGCGCTGGGGGTGCTTAGACTTTCTTTTGGACCCAGCTCTACAGTTAATGATGTTGAGAGATTCCTTAAAGCCTTACCTTTGGCGTTGAAGCAAGCCACCGCACTGGATAAACTGGACGCTCGGAAGAAAAATAAGTAACAAATAAAGGCATTTAATGAAAGTATTAGCCGCCCTCTCCGGAGGAGTCGACTCGGCAGTAGCCGCCGCCCGCGCTGTAGAAGCCGGACATGACGTAACCGCAGTGCATATGGCATTATCTTCAAGCCCGCAATCTTGCCGCGTCGGAGCTCGCGGCTGCTGTTCTTTAGAAGACTCAGTAGACGCCGCCAGAGCCGCAGAAATTCTGGGAATTCCCTACTACGTGTGGGATTTGGCAGATGAGTTTGAAGAAACAGTTATTGACGATTTCGTAGCTCAATACCAGCAAGGGCGCACCCCGAATCCCTGTGTCCGCTGTAACGAGTTCGTGAAATTCCGTGAACTGGCAGAGCGGGCCAAAGCCCTGGGGTTTGACGCAGTTTGTACCGGACACTATGCCCGCGTTGAAGATGGGCCAAATGGGAAGCAGCTTTTGCGAGCCCGCGACCTGCTTAAAGACCAATCCTACGTTTTAGCGGTAATGGGAGAAGCAGAACTTTCCCGCGTGATTTTGCCACTGGGTGATGTCACTTCTAAAACGGAAGTGCGTGAAGAAGCCCAAAGGCGGGGGCTGGGAGTATCCGACAAACCAGATTCTTACGACATTTGCTTCATTCCGGACGGGGACACGCAGGGGTTCTTGCGTAGCCGCCTGGGAGAAAATACTGGAAATATCGTCGATACTGAAGGAAACGTTTTAGGTACCCACCGCGGATACTACGAATACACCGTGGGGCAGCGAAAAGGGTTGGGGATTGAACGCCCCGCCGAGGACGGAAAACCACGTTACGTGTTAGAAACGCGCCCTGCCACTAATGAAGTAGTGGTTGGAGCTGCAACGCTACTTTCTATTAACACCGTGCAAGCGAAAGAACTCACTTGGCTGGCAAATGATGATAGTGGGGAAGTAGTTACCACAGAGGCTAAAGAAATTGGCACAGATGACGATGACTGCCTATACGCGCAAATGCGCGCCCATGGGCGCCCGATTCCAGTGGTGGGAGTTACTGTGCATCAAGGTGAAGCTACTTTAGAAGTCACTTTAGGGGAAATGGTCCGCGGGATTGCTGCCGGACAGTCTTTAGTGCTTTACCGGGGGAATCGAGTTCTGGCCCACGCTGTAATTGACGCCACACGCAAAAATGGGGTTTAAGAGCCTTTTTCAGTTTTTCTTTTGGGAATAGAACCGCTACACTTGATGAGTACCTGAGTTTATCAGGAGCTGCGTGAGTGGCGGAATTGGTAGACGCGCTGGATTTAGGTTCCAGTACCTTCGGGTGTAGGGGTTCAAGTCCCCTCTCGCGTACGCAGTAAAAAGACCTTGCTTCGGCAAGGTCTTTTTTGTTGTCGAAAAAATTGAAACTGCACATTTGTTCAGCTGGGGAAGAGATATTTTTTGATTTCCGCAAAAGGCGTTACACTATAAGGCGGTATTCACATCAAATGGTGTAGCAAATCAGCACAGACACCGGTAACAAAGGAGTTTCCATGGGCTTTTTTAAGCGTAATGGCTTCCACAGCCGCGAACAAGTCGCCGCATTCCTAACTGTAGTCTTTTCCGGACAGATAATTTACTCTGCCTTCGAATCATTCAAAATCCCTTTCTATCAACGTCTGGTTGAATACTACGGCCTGACTGACACCCAGTTCGGCCTGCTATTTACCATGCTGGGAATCGCCGTATTCTTCTACATTCCAGCAGGCTGGGTAAATAACCGCTTCAACACCCGCACCATCTTGATGGCCGGGCTGGCCTACCGTTGTGTTACCGCCCTCATCATGATCGGCTTAAAACCAGCTTTCCCCATCATGTTGGCAATCACCTTCACCTGGGGGATCCTAGATGCCATTTTCTGGCCAGCAGTGGTTAAAGGGGTAGTTCTCTTTTCCTCGAAAGAAAACAAAGGCTTCGGCCTGGGAACCCTCACTGCCTTCCGCGCCGGTGGGGAAGCCACTCTAAACGGTATCCTGATCGGAATTATGTCCATCTTCCACGGTTCCATGCTGGTATTCAAAACAGGGATGATGGTTTACGCACTGCTAACTATCCCCATGATTTTCCTCATCAACCGCTACGTCCCCGCTGACCCACAGGAAGACGGCAACGTTTCAGCAGATGCAGAAGTAGTTGAAACTAGCAATAAAGAAGCCCTCGAAGGACTAATCCAAACCCTTAAAATTCCACGCGTTTGGTTAGCTGGCTTTGCAGGCATGACCGTTTACTGGGTTTACACCACCTTGGTTTACACCACTCCATTTTTCGTGCGCGTCTATGGCATGGACTCTGAAGTAGCCGCCCTATACGCCACTGTAAACGCGATTATTCTTGGCCTGGGCGGAGGGCTTATGGGCGGGATTATCGCCGATAAAGTCTTTAAATCCTCCGCCAGAACCCTAGCTGTCACCCTAAGTATTTCCGCGGGATTCCTGCTACTGCTAACTTTAGTAACCAAACAAGGTGGCAACACCTATGTGGCCCTGGGCATCATCTCAGCTTTCGTAGTCTTTATTATGATGGCAAAAGGTATCCAACAAGCCCCAGTCGCAGAACTCAACCTACCTAACAACATTATGGGTTCAGCCATGTCCGTGAACTCATTCATGGCATTTGCCTGTATTCTCTGGGCAACTACTTTAAACGGAATGATTCTTGACGCATACGCAGCTGACCAGGCAACCGGGTTCAAAGTAATCTTCGTGCTCATGGCAGTAGTTGCTCTGATCGGCGCTGTCCTCTCAGCTTGGCTAGTTTTCCTAAACCGTCGTCACCAGGCAAAACAGTTAGCCTTATAAAACGCTGCGTTCAATAACTAAAACACGCATAAATAACTTACGTTAAAACTGTAGGTGAACTGGGTTGGTAAACTTAAACCACGCAGTTCACCTACAGACAATTCCCCTAATAAAATGGAGGCGCAGATGGAACTACACGCATCAAATAGCGCCCTCGTAACTGAATTTGCCAACTGGTTAGAGCACGGCAGGGGGTTTTCTGCCCACACTATCCGCGCCTACGAAAATGATATTAACGCGGCCTTGGAGTTCACTTTCGGGAGCTCCTCATTTGATCCCACAGAGTTTAATGCCGCTACTTTAAGAGCATTTCTTTCAGCCCGAGTCCGCAAAGGTGACGCGCGCGCCTCAGTTGCTCGCTACGCTGCCAGCCTGCGCCTGTTCGGGAAATGGCTATTGAAAAATAGGCTCATCGAAACTGACCCAACTTTAAAATTACGCACCGCGAAAGTTGATAACCACCTGCCGCAAATACTTTCAGTTGAGCAGGTCAATAAACTTTTTAGCCACCTAATCGAAACTGCCCAAAATGGGGAAGCGGTGGCAATCCGCGATTGGGTGACCTGTGAACTGCTGTACTCATGCGGAATCCGCGTTGCCGAGTTAGTAGGAATGAATCTAACCAGCGTTGATGGTTCTGCCCGTAGCCTGCGTGTGTTGGGAAAAGGTAATAAAGAACGAGTGGTGCCCTATGGGATGCCCGCCCACGAGGCTCTGCGCGCATGGCTGCAGCGGGGGCGCGCGCAGCTGGCTAATGAACGCAGCGGGCAGGCTCTTTTTCTAGGAGAAAAAGGTGGGCGAGTAGACCAGCGGGTGATTCGCGACCGGTTGGAACGCGCCTGCCGGCAAGCGGGCGTGCCAGTCCTCACTCCTCACGGCTTACGTCACTGCGCTGCCACTCATATGCTCGAGGGCGGAGCGGATCTACGCACTGTGCAAGATATGCTCGGCCACGCTTCACTGGCCACCACCCAGCGCTACACCCATGTTGATGCAGTCCGTTTAAGTCAGATTATGCGCCAAGCGCATCCGCGTGCCTGAAGAGGACGGGAGAAACGGAGCGGAAATCAGTGGCGTGAAATGGCTCCGAAAGTGGTTAAGAAATTCAAACTAATCTAATAACGGGTAAACTAACTTGAGTAAATAGTTGCCGGCTGAAGGTAATCCAGTGAAGAAACCAGATGTGAAGAATCTGCACGCCACCGCAAGAACACTTAATTTAAAAGTTTTCCTGGGGGCTTCTAGCAGTATTATTCTGATAGCTTCTATCGCCATCTTCTACCCAAAGCAAGTCCACGTGGTCTTAGGAAATGCGGTGAGTTGGATCAGCCGCTGGCTGGGATCTTTCTACATAGGTTTAGCGGGCGCTATTTTTGTTTTCGTGCTGGTGCTGGCATTTTCCCGGTTTGGGAATGTGCGTTTAGGCGGAGTTGATGCGAAACCAGAGTTCTCTACTTTTGCTTGGGGATCAATGCTATTTGCTGCTGGAATCGGTACCGATATCATGTTTTTCGCAGTTGCTGAACCGCTTTACCACTATTTGCAACCCCCGCAGGGGATTGCGCGCACCAGTGAAGCCGCCCGTGAAGCGATCACTTGGACACTTTTCCACTATGGGGTTATCGGTTGGGGAATGTATGCGCTAATGGGAATCGCCTTGGCATATTTTGCTTATAACCGGAACCGTCCTTTGGCGGTGCGTTCTGCTTTAGCTCCGCTTTTGAAAAACCGCTCTGCCGGTTTAGCTGGTGACTTAGTTGATATTGCGGCAATTTTAGGAACTGTTTTTGGGGTGGCAGCCACTTTAGGGATTGGGGTGGTGCAGCTTAATGTGGGGCTGCAGGTACTTTTTGGAAATGAGATTGGTCTACCTACTCAGATTGCGCTGATTTTATTGGCAATCATCATGGTGATTATTTCTGCCACCACCGGGGTAGAAAAAGGGATTCGATTCCTGTCACAACTTAACATTTGGTTGGCGCTGCTCTTAGCTGCCTGGGTGTTTATTACTGGTGAAACTGACTGGCTGATTCGCAGCATAACGTTAAATATCGGGGATTTTCTGTCTTCTTTCCCCGGGAGAGTGTTAAATACATTCGCCTACGATAATCTCACTGAATGGGTGAGTAGTTGGACCTTGTTCTTTTGGGCTTGGTGGATTGCTTGGGCATCTTTTGTAGGTTTATTTTTGGCGCGTATTTCTAAGGGACGTTCCCTGCGGGAGTTTATTTTTGGAACTATGTTCATTCCGTTTGCCTACGTACTGATGTGGATTTCTATTTTCGGTAACTCAGCTATTTCGCGGGTAAATGAAGGTGATAATAGTTTCGCTGAAGCAGTTTTGGAAGCTCCGGAGCTGGGTTTTTATCAGCTTTTGGGGAATGTGCCGTTAGCTCCAGTAGTGATTGGTTTAGCAACTTTTGTGGGGTTGCTTTTCTATGTGACTTCAGCTGATTCAGGTGCTTTGGTAATGGCTAATCTTTCTTCTAATCTGCCAGATACCTCTGCTGATGCGCACGCTTTAGTGAAGATTTGGTGGGCAGCAGTTACTGGTTTACTAACTGTGGCGATGCTGTTAGTTGATGGTATTCCCGCGTTGCAAGACGCGACGATTATTATGGGCTTGCCTTTTAGTTTTGTTTTGATCGCGGTGATGGTTGGCTTATATCGGGCGCTTAACGCAGAGTATCCGGCTCCTCCGATTTATCCAGCTCAGCCGGTGGAAGCCCCTGAGGAATAATATTTCTTTTCTTAACCGAATTTTTCCTTAACTGGCTTTGCTTTCCACCAATCTGGTTAATAAGTGGCTTTCGCATGTCGTGATGGTTTTAGCTCGCCGTATGATCAGGTGGATCCTGCCAGGGAAGTAGCCGCGGGGTTCCCACCAGAAATTGCAGCGGATTTAAGTACTTTCCACCCGGTTTACGTACTCCCCAGTGGAGACAATCGTTTTCATGCCCAGCTACCAAAGTACCTATCGGGTCCCCAGCTTTTACCTGTTGCCCTTTAGATACCTGCACCTTAAGTGGCTCAAATGAAGTGCGTAAACCATTAGGCAGCTGGATTGACACTAAATCACGGTCATTTAATTTTCCCGCATAGATAACTGTCCCACTGGTGGGCGCTGTAATCACTGAGCCAACTGCAGGACATAAATCAACTCCGCGGTGACCACTCAGCCAGTTAAATTCCGGCGGGTCATATTCTCTCCCGATCCGCAGGGGAAGAGCAGTGGGTGGGCGCCACTGTTCCAGTTCAGAAAACTTGGAAGGCGCAGAAGCCGGTAGGTGAAGCCAGTTGGCTGTAAAAAATGCTGCCGTCACGGGAAAGAATCCCAATAAAAGGGCGAGGGCGGTGGAAATAGCTTTATTTATTCGCATAGCACTAGATTTAATAAACTTTTGGGTAAAAGCCACAGAGAGCTTTTTAGAAAGTGGAAAACTAAGCGAGTTTTTTGCCTGTGTATAAAGTCATATTTTGCGGGGTGGGAAAAACTCCTCTCCCCCTGCCAAAACCGCGGAAAATCCGCTATTCTGGGAAAGGCGCTTTCTAAAGCGACTATCGCGCGTCTGGACTGGCAATATCTGCCAGAAAGTGCAGCGTAGTCTTTCGCTAAGAAAATCTGAGCGAAAGTGCTGAACTTTAGACGCTAGGGGCCAACTCAAACCCGAGTTGGTTAAGTAACTAAACTGAGAAGCAAACTGCTTCTCCTGAAAAAGAGCACCTGCTTTAAGGTGTTTGAAAGGAACAAAAGTCCATGGCACTTGTAACCATGCGTCAGCTCCTCGAAAGTGGCGTACACTTTGGTCACCAGACCCGTACTTGGAACCCAAAGATGAAACGCTTCATCCTGACCGAACGTAACAACATCTACATCATTGACTTGCAGCAGACCGTTGCAGACATTGATCGCGCTTACGAATTCGTGAAGGAAATTGTTGCACACGGTGGCAACATCCTGTTTGTCGGCACTAAGAAGCAGGCACAGGGCGCGATTGAAGAACAGGCTCAGCGAGTTGGTATGCCATACGTAAACCACCGCTGGTTGGGTGGTATGCTCACCAACTTCAACACCGTATTCAAGCGTATCCAGCGTATGAAGGAACTGGAACAGATTGACTTTGACGACGTAGCATCTTCTGGTCGTACCAAGAAAGAACTGCTCATGATGCGTCGTGAACAGGAAAAACTGGTTCGTTCTTTGGGCGGTATCCGCGATATGCAGAAGGTACCTTCCGCACTGTGGATCGTTGATACTAAGAAAGAACACCTAGCAATTGCTGAAGCTAAGAAACTGAACATTCCAGTTATCGCTATTTTGGACACCAACTGTGATCCAGATGAAGTAGATTACGGAATTCCAGGTAACGATGACGCAATCCGTTCCGTAGGTATCCTAACTCGCGTAATCTCTGACGCTGTGGCAGCTGGTCTGGTAGCACGCTCCGAAAAGCGCAACCGCGCCGGAGAAGCTCCTGAAGTAGAGCCAATGGCTGAATGGGAACGCGATCTGCTGGCAACTGAAGAAGCTCCAGTAGAAGAAGCTGCACAGCCAGAAGCTGCTGCAGAAACCAAAGAAGCCTGAGTTTTCAACCTGTAGATAAGGATAAAAATGGCTAACTACACTGCAGCCGACGTTAAGGCTCTGCGCGACCAAACTGGCGCAGGCATGATGGACGTTAAGAAAGCATTAGAAGAAGCAAACGGCGATAAAGAGAAGGCACTAGAAATTATTCGCCTTTCCGGCCTGAAGTCTTTGGCAAAGCGTGAAGACCGCGTAGCATCCGCAGGTCTAATCGTAGGTAAAGTTATCGACGACAAAGTAGGTATCATTGTCGAAGTAAACTCCGAAACTGACTTCGTTGCAAAGAACGAAAAGTTCATTGCTTTCGCAAACACCATTTTGGATGCAGCGGTTGAAACCGGTGCAGCTGACCTGGCAACCCTACTGGAAGCACCAGTTGAAGACAAGAAGGTTTCTGACCTGGTTGACAACATGGGCGCAGTAATCGGCGAAAAGATCGAAATCCGTAACGTAGTGCGCGTAGAAGGCGACCACGTTGCCCTTTACCTGCACCAGACTTCCGCTGACCTCCCAGCACAGGTAGGCGTTTTGGTAGCTGGTAATGAAAAACTAGCTAGCCTGGGACGCGACGTAGCAATGCACATTGCAGCGTTCTCCCCAGACTTCGTAGACAGCGACAACGTACCTGCTGACGTTGTTGAAAAGGAACGCGAAACTCTGACCAAGCTCACCTTGTCTGAAGGTAAGCCAGAACACATCGTTCCAAAGATTGTTGAAGGCCGTCTGGCAGCATTCTTCCAAGAAAACTGCTTGATTGAACAGGACTTCGCTAAAGATCTTTCCAAGAAGGTCAAAGAAGCACTGGCTGAAGCTGACGCCTCAGTTAAATCTTTCGCTCGCGTTCAGGTTGGCGCCTGAAAATAAGTGAGTAAATAGCCCCACCTCCCATTCGGAGGTGGGGCTATTTTTACACCAAAACAAAGCTACCCACAAAACTTAGGTTCAATGAACCGAAACTCTAATAAACCTTTACATAAGCCCAAAATGACTTAATCTATCGCCACAGACAGCGAACGAAACAAAACCTCTCTTAGACAGGTATTATAGAAACGGTAGTTAAAGCAGAAACGCCATTTGCTCTGCGCAACCACCACCTTAGTACTTAACTAACAAAATACGTTGGAGTAAACATGACCGTAGAATCAGCAAAGCCGCGTCGCGTCCTTCTCAAACTCTCAGGTGAAGTATTTGGGGGCGGATCCATAGGTCTTGATCCAAACGTAGTTCGTTCCGTAGCCGCCCAGATCGCCAAAGCAGTAAATCAAGGCGTACAGGTAGCCGTAGTAGTTGGAGGCGGAAACTTTTTCAGAGGGGCCACCCTATCCCAAAATGGTTTAGACCGCTCCCGCGCAGACTATATGGGAATGCTCGGAACCGTAATGAACGCCCTCGCCCTGCAAGACTTCTTGGAACAAGAAGGGGTAACCACCCGCGTGCAAACCGCAATCACCATGGGACAAGTAGCCGAACCCTACATTCCCCTCAGAGCAATTCGCCACCTTGAAAAAGGTCGCGTAGTAGTATTCGGCGCAGGCGCTGGCTTACCATATTTCTCTACTGACACTGTCTCTGCACAACGCGCTTTAGAAACCCGCTGCGATGAACTCCTGGTAGCAAAAAATGGTGTAGATGGGATTTACACAGACGATCCTCGGAAAAATCCAGATGCGAAACGCATTGACTTCGTTACCTATGCGGACGCTTTAGCCCAGGGATTAAAAGTCGTTGATGCCGCCGCTTTCTCACTTTGCCAAGACAACAGTCTAAATATGCGCGTATTTGGAATGAACGAACCAGGAGCCGTCACCGCCGCATTACTGGGCGAAAAAATCGGTACTTTAGTTTCTACTCAAGCACAGTAGTATTTACTCAAGCACAGTAAAAAGTCAAAGCAGAAAAACTTAAATAACTAAACTTAACCTAAGGAGAAAAACATGATCGCAGAAGCGTTACTACTAGCTGAAGAAGGTATGGAAAAAGCACTGGCAGCTACCAAACGCGAATTCGTAAACATTCGCACCGGACGCGCCAACCCAGAAGTTTTCAATAGCCTTTTAGTAGATTACTACGGTGCCCCCACTCCACTGCAACAGCTGGCTTCAGTCCAGGTTCCAGAAGCACGTATGGTACTGGTAAGCCCCTATGATCGTTCCGCCATGGCAACTATCATTACCGCAATTAGAGAATCAGACCTGGGGGTTAATCCCACCGATGATGGCAACGTAATCCGCTGTACCCTCCCAGCATTAACAGAAGAACGCCGTAAAGAATACGTGAAACTAGCTAAAGCTAAAGCTGAAGAAGGTCGCGTTTCAGTACGCAACGTTCGCCGTAAAGCGAAAGAAGAACTGGATCGGATTAAGAAAGACGGCGAAGCTGGCGAAGACGAAGTAGAACGCGCAGAAAAAGAGCTGGAAACACTCACCAAAGGTTTTGTCACCAAGATTGATGCAGAACTAGAAGCTAAGGAAAAGGATCTGCTAACCGTTTAAGCAGAACCCCCATTCTCAACTCAGTTAAGGCGTATTAACTTGGACTTGCAAAGCATCTACCGTCCCGGACCCACCGAAAACTACGTTCCTTTACCCGCCTCAGGTAAAGCTGGGCGAAATCTTCCCGCCGCTATCTCAGTGGGAATGATCCTCTCCGTAGTGACTTTCGGAGCGCTCTGGCTCTCACAAATCGCTTTTTTAGGGCTGATGTGTGTACTTGCCATAGTGGCTCTTTGGGAACTGGCCGGTGCTTTTGCGCGTAAAGGATACGAAGTAATTCTTCCTCCCGCCTGGGTGGGAAGTATCGGAATGATTATTTGCGCTTGGACACTCGGGTTAGAAGCCGTTTTAGTGGCGCTTTGCCTAGCCATTATGGCAGCAGCTATTTGGCGAATCATAGATGGAACCGGTGACGGCGCCATGATGGATATTATGGTGACAACTTTCTCCTTAGTTTACGTTGCCCTCCTAGCCTCATTCGTGGTGTTTATCCTGGCTTCCCCCCACGCCGTACCAGCTGTAATCCTCTTCATTGCTCTGGCAGTAGCTAATGATCTGGGAGGCTGGGCAGCTGGAATTACCTTTGGTAAACACCCGATGGCGCCAAAAATCTCACCGAAAAAATCCTGGGAAGGTTTCGCTGGTTCTCTCTTAGCATCTATTGCTGTGGGAATCGCCGGAATGACCTACCTGGGAGCAACCTGGTGGTGGGGAATCATTCTTGCGATTTTGACTACTATTGCAGCTACTACCGGCGACTTAGTGGAATCTTTGATTAAACGTGACGTAGGCTTAAAAGATATGTCGAATCTGCTACCTGGACACGGTGGAATCATGGACCGTATGGATTCACTGTTAATGGTAGCCCCAGTTCTCTATCTTGTATTGCGAGTTGCCCTTCCATGGTGAAAGTTCCAGTTACCTTAGGCCGCCCCAGCTCAAATGAGCGGCGCGGCAGGCAGGTAATGCCTACCGACCAAGTTCCTGAAGGGGCAACTACACCGGATGCGAAACCTGTCTTACAGTTCACCGCTAAACGACGGGGGAAAGCCCCTGCACATTTAGCTGACCTGGACTTAGCCGGACGTAAACAAGTATTAAAAGAAGCGGGATTACCAGCTTTTAGAGCCGACCAGCTTTCACGCCACTATTTTGGAAATTATGAAGCCGACCCCGCGGCCATGTCAGACCTACCAAAGACAATGGTGAACCAAGTCCGCGACTTCCTAATGCCACAGTTGGTCAGTGAAGTTAGAACCTTAGAAGCTGACGGCGGAGCAACTTTAAAACACCTGTGGGAACTCTTTGACGGTTCACGCGTAGAATCTGTGCTAATGCGCTACCCGCAGCGAACCACCCTGTGTATCTCCTCCCAGGCCGGTTGCGGAATGGCCTGCCCATTTTGTGCCACTGGACAGATGGGACTTACCCGCAACCTCTCTACAGCTGAGATTGTCGAACAAGTTCGTCTAGCTGCGAAAGCCTGTGCAGAAGGCGCTCTTTTAGGTGGCCCAACCCGTCTAACAAATATTGTTTTTATGGGAATGGGTGAACCATTAGCAAACTACAAAGCTATTGTAGAAACCCTCAACCGGTTGATTTCAGATCCTCCGGAAGGCTTTGGAATGTCGGCGCGAAACATCACCGTTTCCACCGTTGGATTAGTACCAGCCATAGATAAACTCGCTAAATTAGGGCACCCAGTCACCCTGGCGATTTCCCTCCACGCCCCAGACGATGAGCTAAGAGACGAGCTGATTCCAATCAACTCACGTTGGAAAGTAGGAGAACTTTTAGACGCCGCTCGAAGATACTTCGTTGCTACCGGCCGACGGGTTTCTATCGAATACGCGCTAATTAAAGATATGAACGACCACCCTTGGCGGGCACAGCTTTTAGCAGATGAACTAAATCACCGCGGACATGGATGGGCACACGTTAATCCGATTCCACTTAATCCCACTCCCGGGTCAATTTGGACTGCTTCTACCAAAAAAGCGCAGCAAGAGTTCGTAGAAATCCTTAGGAAAAATGGAATTTCTACTACAATTCGTGATACACGTGGATCAGATATTGATGGGGCATGCGGCCAGCTTGCCACCACAGTTGCAAAGGAAGAGGAAACAAAATGAAGGGCAAGTTCCCCCGCGTAAAGTTTTTCAAAAAAGGCTATGACACTGCGGCAGTAGATGAATTTTTCGATTTCGCTGAACAAGCCTACACCGGTGGACTTCCAGCTTCAGAGTTCTCAGCCGAACAGGTACGCCGCGCCATGTTCAAACTGGTCAGAGGCGGATACGACCCTTACACCGTAGACGCCGCTCTAGACCGGATGGAAGGTGGCTTCATTCAACGCGACCGCGCCAACCATATTGCAGTAAACGGTGAAGCAGCCTGGCTAGCCCAGGTAGCCGATCGAGCTACCACCTTATACCCGCGTCTTTCCCGCCCCGAAGGGGAACGCTTTGCCCACCCAGAACCAGGACAACCCGGTTACTCAGCCGAAGCAGTAGACGAGTTTCTTACACGCTTAGCAGATTTCTTCGACCAAAACACTCCTTTGACAGTGAGAGAAATCCGCGCCCTCACCTTCCCTCCAGCGAAAGAACAAAAAGCCTATGTGGAGGGCGCAGTGGACGCATATTTAGCGCGCGTAATTGAAATCTTGCTATCTGTAGAAGGATAGGTAAATGACCAAGCGAAAGCTGGTACTTTTAGGATCCACCGGATCTATCGGCACACAGTGTTTAGAAATTGTCGATAAATATCCAGAGCGGCTCGAAGTCTACGGTTTAGCTGCCGGTGGAAATAATCTGGACCTACTAGTAAAACAAGCGGTGCGCTACCGCCCTCGAGAAATTGCTGTTTACCAAGGCGACAAAGCGGAAATCTCCGCTGCTTTGAAAGCAAACGGGGTAACTGCCCACCTAAATGTTGGCCCGCAAGCAATGGTAGAAATCGCCGGGTGCTTAGACGCAGACGGAATTGTCCTCAACGGGATTAACGGGGGAGTCGGGTTAGAACCCACCCTGGCAGCCCTTAAATCAGGCGCTACTTTGGCACTTGCCAATAAAGAATCCCTGGTAGTGGGGGCGCCACTGGTCCGCCAAGCGTGCACTCGCCCCGGACAGATTATTCCAGTGGACTCAGAACACTCAGCCATAGCCCAATGCCTGCTGTCCGGAAAACACAAAAAGGGGCTAACTGTCCCCGAAGTAGATGGAACCAGTGAAGTAGCCCATTTGATTCTCACCGCCTCAGGTGGGCCTTTCCGCGGCAAAACTCGCGCGGACTTAGCGAAAGTTGATGCGAAAGCCGCCCTGCAGCACCCGACTTGGAATATGGGGCCGGTAGTTACTGTAAACTCATCCACCCTAATGAACAAAGGGTTAGAGCTGATCGAAGCCCACGTACTGTTCGACATTGCCCCCAGTGACATTAAAGCAGTAGTCCACCCGCAGTCGATAGTGCACTCAATGGTAACTTTCAAAGACGGGGCAACTATCGTCCAAGCCTCGCCCCCCAGTATGCATCTACCCATCGCCCTATCCTTATCTTGGCCACAGCGCTGGGACGATATTGAACCCGCCTGCCAGTGGGATACTCCCACCAGCTGGGATTTTGAACCAGTCGATAACCTAACTTTCCCAGCTTTGGATTTAGCACGCTACTGTATCGAACAGTCCCACACCCACCCGGCAGTAATGAATGCAGCAAACGAAGTCGCAGTAGACGCATTCTTAAAAGAAAAACTCCCATACTTGGCGATTTTGGATACCGTCACAGAAATCGTCAGCCAGCATGAGGGGATTAATGAACCCACTTTAGAAGAAACCCTCCAGGTACAACAGTGGGCAGTAGCATTAGCAACTGAAGTAGTCAGCCGTAAAGTAATCGCATTTTAAACTGCTTATAACAGTTGGCTAAGGGACTTTGCTGAGGAAGGAACACACGTGTACATACTAGGGATTTTGTTAATGGTACTGGGCATAGTCATTTCCGTTGCCATTCACGAACTGGGACACCTACTACCAGCAAAAAAATTCGGCGTTTACGTACCTGAATATATGGTGGGATTTGGCCCGAAACTTTGGTCGATTAAAAAAGGCGACACCGAATACGGGATTAAAGCCATTCTCTTAGGCGGATATGTGCGCTTAGTGGGGATGTTCCCCCCAGCTAAACCTGGAACGAAGCTGGTAAATCGCAAAGGTCAGCAGACTTTGGCAGAGGCTGCCCGCCAAGATTCGCAGGCAGAGATTCCTCCTGGGAAAGAAGCTCAAGCTTTCTATCGCTTGAAAACCTGGCAGAAATTAGTAGTTATGTTCGGTGGCCCGTTTACTAATCTTGTGCTGGCTATCGGAGGGCTTTCAGTGGTTATCATGGGGATTGGTTTGCCCCAGCCCGTCCCCACTGTCCGACAGACATTTACATGCCTGGGGACTACAGAAACAACTTGTTCAGCAGAAAATCCAGTTTCCCCCGCCAGTGTTGCCGGATTACAACCGGGCGATAAAATCATTTCCTTAGATGGTAAGCCGGTTGAGAAGTTTTCAGATATTGGGGCGATCCTTGCACCTTTGCGGGGGCAGGGGGACGCTCCGCAGATAGAGATTCGTTTCTTACGGGATGGAAAAGAACAGCTTGCCCAGATTACCCCGGTCCTTTATCAAGGCGCTTATCGGCTGGGAATTTCTGGCAGTATCGAAAGAGTCCAGGGGTCTTTTCCTGATGTTTTAACGCATACTTATAATGCTTCTAAGCAAACTTTAGGGATTTTGTTTGCTCTGCCGCAGAAGGTTTGGCAAACTGCGGAAAGTTTAGTTACTGGGAAAGAGCGTCAGGCTGATTCAGTGATTTCCATTGTGGGAATAACTCGTTTAGCGGGCGAGGTTACTGCAGTTACTCCACAGTCGAACTCGGGCTGGACAGTTTCTGCTTGGGATCGTTTCGCAGCGTTACTGAGCTTATGGTCCTCACTTAACTTGGCATTATTTATTTTCAATATGATTCCGCTGCCTCCTTTAGACGGTGGGCATATTGCGGGAGCGCTTTACGAGGGCGGTCGCCGTCAGCTTTACCGTTTGATGGGGCGCCCTGATCCGGGACCTGCGGATACGGCTCGGTTAGTGCCTCTAGCACAGGTAATGGTAATGCTTTTGGTGGGTATGTCATTTGTTTTAATCTTGGCTGATATCGTTAATCCGATTAGTTTGCGCTAGCTTTTCTTAAGCTCTGAGGCTTTTCGGGTGGATTACTTGATGTAATGAACTTTATGTTGAGTAATTTGCCTTAGAGTTAGGCGTTTTCTGCAATGCTTTGCGATAATGGAAAGCGTGAGTGAAATTTCTTTAGGTATGCCTCGGCTGAAGCCAGCCGAAGAGTTTACGGGCTTTCCCCGTCGTCAGACTCGGTTAATTCATGTAGGTAGCGTCCCTGTGGGGGGAGGTTCTCCCATTTCGGTGCAGTCTATGACTACGACTAAGACTACTGATATTGGCGGGACTTTACAGCAGATTGCTGAACTAACTGCTGCTGGTTGCGATATTGTGCGCGTGGCTTGCCCGTCCGCAGATGATGCGGCTGCGCTACCTATTATTGCGCGTAAATCTACTATCCCTGTGATTGCGGATATTCATTTTCAACCTAAGTATGTTTTTGCAGCGATTGAAGGCGGGTGCGCGGCTGTCCGTGTTAATCCTGGTAATATCCGCAAATTTGATGACCAGATTAAGGATATTACTAAGGCAGCGCGCGATCACGGGACATCTTTACGGATCGGGGTAAATGCGGGGTCTTTAGATCCGCGTTTGCTCAGTAAATACGGGAAGGCAACTCCAGAGGCTTTAGCTGAGTCAGCTATGTGGGAAGCGTCTTTATTTGAAGAACATGATTTCCACGATTTTAAGATTTCGGTGAAGCATCACGATCCGGTGACGATGATCCGCGCCTATGAAATTTTAGCTGATTCGGGGGATTGGCCCCTACACTTGGGAGTTACTGAAGCTGGCCCGCAATTCCAAGGCACGATTAAGTCAGCAACCGCTTTTGGCGCGTTGTTGCGCCAGGGAATTGGCGATACGATCCGAGTTTCTCTTTCGGCTCCGCCTGTGGAGGAAGTTAAGGTTGGGATTGAAATCCTGCAGTCTTTGGGCCTGCGTGAACGTACTTTAGAAATTGTTTCCTGCCCGTCTTGTGGGCGCGCCCAAGTTGATGTTTATACTCTAGCGGAACAAGTTTCCGAAGGGTTGAAGGATCTGAAGGTTCCTTTACGAGTAGCGGTCATGGGCTGCGTTGTGAACGGCCCTGGTGAAGCTCGTGAAGCAGACCTGGGGGTGGCCTCAGGTAATGGTAAGGGACAGATTTTCATTAAAGGTAAGACGGTGGCAACTGTTCCTGAAGATCAGATCGTGGAAACTTTGATTCTGCACGCGAATCGTTTAGCTGAAGAGATGGGCTTGGAATCAGGCTCTGGAGAAATTGATATTGTTGGCTGAGTTAGCCTAGTTAGGGTAAGAGGTTTAGATATGTTGAAGCATATGTCCAGCTACTTCGTGCGTACTTTGCGCGAAGATCCAGCTGACGCGGAAGTTACTAGCCATAAGTTACTGGTTCGCGCTGGTTACATTCGCCGTACTGCACCTGGTATTTATACTTGGTTGCCACTGGGCTTGCAGGTGTTGAAACGGATCGAAAAGGTTGTCCGCGAAGAAATGGACGCTTTCGGAGCTCAGGAAGTGCATTTCCCCGCATTACTTCCCGCAGAACCCTACCAGCGGACAAACCGCTGGGAAGAATACGGTCCTACTTTATTTAAGTTAAAAGACCGTAAAGCAGGGGATTACCTGCTGGCACCTACGCATGAGGAAATGTTCACTCTGTTAGTGAAGGATATGTATTCTTCCTACAAGGACTTACCTTTAAGCATTTACCAGATCCAAACTAAGTATCGTGATGAGGCCCGCCCTCGGGCTGGGTTGATCCGCGGACGCGAGTTTGTCATGAAAGATTCTTATTCTTTCGATATTGACGATGCCGGGTTGAATGTTTCTTATGAAAAACACCGCCAAGCCTACCAGCGTATTTTTGACCGCCTGGGCTTAGAATACGTAATCTGTTCGGCAGTATCTGGCGCTATGGGAGGATCTCGTTCGGAAGAATTCCTGCACCCTTGCGCTATTGGTGAAGATACTTTCGTTCGCTCAGCCGGTGGATACACTGCCAACGCGGAAGCGGTAACTACCGTGGCGCCTCAGCCGGTAGATGCTTCTGGTGTTCCTGCTTTTTCTGTGCAGGACACGCCGGGAATGAAAACTATCGCTGACTTGGTTGCTTTCTCAAATGAGCATTTTCCTAAAGCAGAAGGGGAATGGACACCCGCTAACATGCTTAAGAGCGTGGTAGTAGCTTTAGATTACCCAGATGGAAAGCGTGAAGTAGTTGTAGTGGCACTTCCAGGGGATCGTGAAGTAGATATGAAGCGCCTGGAAGCAGCTTTTGCACCTGCAGAAGTTGAAATGGCTACTGCGGAAGATTTCGCGAACCACCCTGAACTGGTGCCTGGTTTCTTAGGTCCACAGGCTTGTGGTCCGAATCATCCGGCTCGTGAGGTGACTGAAGATGGTCAGATCAGCGGTTCAGTGCGTCTGCTTGTAGATCCTCGTGTGGTCGAGGGCACTACTTGGATTGCCGGTGGTAACGAAGTGGATAAGCACGTTTACAACCTGGTGATGGGACGCGATTTCACTGCTGATGGCACTATTGAGGCTGCTGAGATTCGCGAGGGCGATCCTGCTCCAGACGGGTCTGGCCCGCTGGAACTGGCCCGCGGCATTGAAATTGGACATATTTTCCAGTTAGGTAAGAAGTACGCTGAAGCATTAGAACTGAAAGTTCTGGACCAAAACGGTAAGACCCAGGTAGTTACGATGGGATCTTACGGGATTGGCGTTTCTCGTGTGATGGCAGCTTTAGCTGAGTCTTATAACGATGAAAAAGGTTTAGCTTGGCCAATGGTTGTAGCTCCTTTCCAACTGCAAGTTTTAGCTACTGGTAAAGGTGAAGCGCTTTTCGCAGCTGCTGAGGAATTAGCGCAGGCTGTTTCGGCTGCTGGTTTTGATGTGCTTTACGACGACCGTCCAAAGGTTTCTGCGGGAGTTAAGTTTGCTGACGCGGAACTTTTGGGAATGCCGTTCGTGCTGGTAGTGGGCCGTGGTTTAGCTGACGGCGTGGTGGAATTACGTGATCGCCGCGCGGGTACTTCAGTAGAGTTACCGGTGGGTGAAGCTGCTGAAAAGATTATTAATATTTTGGAAGAGAATCGGGAGTCGAACCGATGACTTATCGGGAAATTCGAGTAATCGGTGATCCTGTTTTGCGTACACCCTGCGAATGGATTACTGACATTGATGACAAGGTTAAGAACCTAGTTGAAGATTTGTTAGAAAACGTCGATATGGAGGGGCGTGCCGGTTTGGCAGCTAACCAAATTGGGGTTGGTCTGCGAGCTTTTTCTTGGAATATTGATGGCGACATTGGTTACGTTCTAAATCCAAAATTGGTAGAAGCATCTATGGATGAAGAATACCAAGATGGTGACGAGGGGTGTCTATCTGTTCCAGGCCTGTGGTTCCCCACTAAACGTGCGTGGTATGCGCGGGTTGAGGGGATTAACTTAGATGGTAAGCCTATTGTGGTTGAGGGCGAAGAGCTGATGGCTCGTTGTCTACAACACGAATGCGATCACTTAGAAGGAATGCTCTATTTGGATCGTTTGGATCGGGCGATGCGTCGTAAAGCGATGAAGGAAGTTCGCGAAAAGATCGGCTGATTTTTCTACCTTTGATGAAGCTAGTGCTTTTTGTATAAGAATATGTGCGGGAATAATCCCGCACATATTCTTATTTTTATGCTTTCCTGGGAGAGTTTTGACGGGGAAAGAGCCGGGTGATAATCAGTCGGATGTGGATTTGTCACTTTCCGCCCTCGAAAAATACTGCGTAACCTTATGCCGAAATACTATTTGCCTTACTCTGCTGATTCCTCAGGTGAGGGCTTTAACTGAGCGCAAGTTCAACTAAATCAGCTAGAGTTTTAGCTTTTTCTACTTCAGTGTCTTTAAGTTTAATCTTTAGATCTTCTTCAATCCGTGAGATAACCGCGTAGCGCGCGATAGGGAACAGGTCAAAGTCTGCTTCTAACTCTAGCTGAGGATGATAATCTTCAGCCGGAAAGTCTGATACATCCAACATAGCTGCAACTATCACTTCCCAAACTTTTTCTCTTTGTGAAGTATTTTCAGCGTCCCTAGAGGAATCTACTCCGGTTTTTCCCGTTCCGTTGAATACATCTGCATCGAGAGAGGTCGTAGCGTCTGTTTCTTCTGAGAACGGGAAACTATCTCCCAGAAGATCTGCAAATGAGTTAGACATATTTACTCTTTATAGTTTCGTTAGCTAACTTGGTGGAGCCAGCGCACGGCAACACCGTCACCGGCTTTTCGGAAAGTTTCCAGTTCATCATCCCATGGTTGTCCCATAGCTAGGGATAGAGCTTCTTTTATCTCAGCTAAGCTGGTGGAACTTTCCATAGCGTTGCGAACTTGGTCTTCTAATATCACGAGGTTGCCGCACACATCCATGGGGGCATGGAAGATTCCAAGGTCGGGAGTGTGACACCAGCGGGCACCGTTAGAACCTCTCACCGGTTCTTCGGTTATTTCATAGCGCATATGGTCCCAGCCACGCAGAGCAGAAGCGAGTTTCGCGCCGGTTCCTACCGGACCTACCCAGGCGTATTCGGTGCGGAAAGTACCGTTCAGGGCGGGTTGTTTTACCCACTCTAAGTGAATTTCACATTCGATGACTTTACTGAGAACCCATTCGATATGAGGGCAGAGTGCAGGGGGAGTAGAGTGCACAAAAAGTACACCGCGCGTGTATGTTCCGGTCATAATAGCTCCCATCTGTTGAGGACCGTCTTCCCCTACGACCTTTTCAGTGGGCTAACCGCGTGCGATGTACTTCTATTATGCCCAATAATTTTCTTCAGCACTAGCTTAACGTTAAGTATTCAATATCTGGGTAAGCGAAAGGGGTGGTTCTTTAGTGAAACTAGAGAACCACCCCTTATTGATTTATTCCCTCTAAGTTAGTTTTGCTTTAACCGTGCAGCAATTTCTGCTTTCACTTCATCTGAAGCGGTGCGCTCTACCAATTCTTTAGCAGCTGGCAGGTCAGCGTAAAGTTCTTGAGTAAGAGGGTTACGCTTCGTCACCCAAATGCGGTGAATGTGGTAGATGAATAAAGCTACGTTACAAGCCAGGGAAGCAGCAGCCAAAACGAACATGGCGGCAGCTGAGTGGCTGGGGCGGTGCGCGAAGATAGAATCGTGCATAAATGCTGGGAAAGTTAAGACTACTGCTGACCAGTAGGTGAGCGTGTAAGCGCGGTATTGGATCCAAGCACCTTTGCCGAAAGGTAATAGAGCAGGAATAGTACATGCCAGCAGGAGAGCTACCCCTGAGTACCAGGCTCTATCTGAAAGACAGTTATAAACGTAGGAAAGATTCCAAAGGTCATAGGCGATAATCCACCAGACAGTTAAGTCTGTCCAGATAATAGCTTTGCTCTTATCATTTGCAACGTAGATACCTACCCAGCCGCCAATCATGATTAGGTTGAGGATTCCCGCTGCTGCGTTCATTAAGTTCCATGGCCCACCAAAAGTCCATAAACCATTTACCGGGTCAGCCCCGTGGATCCAGTAGCATTGAATATCTCTAATGACTGCTTCTAAAATGTTCACGGCCAGTAGCAGAGCCGGTAACGCAAGATAAGTTTTAGACTTTTGTAGTTTCGGGAAATACTGTAATGCAACTAAAGAAAGCGCTCCAGCTAAGGCAGAGTACTGTTTTACAATCGCAAACCAACCGGCAGAGTGAGTGCCAGCTGTTGAATAGGGCCACCAGAAAATCGTTAGTAACACGGGGATAACGATGAAAGTGGTCAGGGCGAACCATTTGGATCGTTGGGCAAGCCAAGCTGCAAAAGCCAAGGCGGCAATCACAACGATTAGCATGGCATAATCCCACCATTCACCTACTTCAAAGAAGAAAAGCGTAGGGTAGTCAACATCCATGGGAAACTCCTAGCGTAATGAGTAAGTTTGCCGCGCTTAAATAGCGATATTAACATTTAAGCGCGGCAAAAACTGATATGTGATTAGTTTTCTTTACCCCAGTTATCCAGGTAGGTGCGTTCCATCTTTTGGCGGATCTGTTCGTTCCAATCGAATTCAGGTTCGCTCCAGCCGGTGAAGTAATCGGCATCTACGGTGTCTGCCCAGGGGGAATCCGGGCCGGTTGGTGGCCAATTTGGGTTATCGGTAACAGGTGGACGAATTTCAGCAACGGCTGGGCATTGCCGTCCGTAACGCATCCACTGAGTGTAGGTATCTTCAAATAGTGGGGTGCCGTCCCAGCGTCCGGCGGGGGTCTTAGACCAGAAGCGACCACCTAAGATACCGCGCATAATCTTTCCGTGCCACTGTTCTTTCTTCCTGAACTCGGCGACTCGCTTAACGTAAAGATTCTGTAGGTGGGCCATACAACCACCGATTAATTCGATGTTAATCCAGTTGATTGCAGCTGCGGCTTTGGTATCGGGGTCGAAACCAATTCTCCAGTGGTTAATTAAGCGGCAGCGGTTACCTTTGAGAGGAACGATGTAGAAACACCAGGCAGCTGCGTAGTGAGTCATGAAGGGGAAACGGAAAGCGTAAGATCCGGGAGCAGCTGGTGGGTTCTTAGTATCAACCCACTGTACTAAGTACTTACCGGGAACTACGTCTGCCCATTCCATAGTCATGCCATGGAAATCGAAAGCGGCTACGTCACCGGGCAGAAGGGAATCAGGTTGTTGGAATTCTTCTTGAATTTCATAGGAGTTGAAGAAAGGTAGCCGAGCGAAAGTACGTTCTAAGAACTCTGAAGAGAAAGAACCGGACTTGTCTGCGCCGATTTGCTTGAAGATACGGTAAACCGCATAAGCGGGTGCATCAATATCAATAGCGTAGGTGGAAGAACGTCCATTCTTATAGTTCGCGTCAATAATATCGTCTGCTGGGTAACGCCATTCGCGCTCTGCTTTAGTAGCTTTTCCGCTCAGCTGAGAGAATCCAATCATTCCGGCAAGTCCGGCGGCTCCAATGGCGCCCGCAACTTTAGCAATGGTCTTTGGATTTACGTTTATAATGATTTGTTTCGTCATTGTACAACTCACTTATTTTGTAAATAAATAACTTTAAAACTTAAAGATATTGGGGCTTTCGTGTAACTTAGCCTCGATATAACCCTAACAGGTGATTTGTGCATTTAGCATGGAAAATTTCTCACGAAACAAAAGTAAGACAAAATAAAAGTGAAAAAAATAAAACAATTAGGTCTTTATGTCTAGATGAAAGCAGTTCCAGCTGACTACGATTAAAATCAATAAGCCAAACGCTTAAAATAAATAAGTTCAATGACGAATCGAAGGTACTCACCATGGAATCGCTCTTTCTTTGGGAGCTTGGTAGCCCCCGCCTCTATCTAATTTGGATAGCAGTATTTATCGCCCAAATCGCCATCGCAGAAATTAACCGCCGCTGGAACTGGACGATTTTTGCCCTCTGGACTTTCGGCGGACTAGCGATGATGCCATATGCCGCTCTCCACGGAACCCCCATGGTAGGTTGGTTCCCCTTCGGAAAATACGTCATCATGGTAGCAACTGCCACCATGACAGGCGCGCTTTTAGTCTACGGAAAACGCAACCCCGTAAAAGCACACCGTTACGCAATCTGGCTAGGAGTCGCCCTCTGGATCGGCCTGGCAGTAAACATCATGGAAGCAAATATCCGCGATATCACTATCTTCCTTGAAGCAGACACCTACTACGCCTGCGGTGCAGACCCCCAGTGTCTACAAAGCATCAACGATTCACGCCAAGGAATCGACATGATTAACGGACTTCCCGAAACTCGCGGCGTAACCGAACCACTCCACTCACCACAGTGGTACCAAGCCGTAGCCGACAACTTCAAAGCAAACCACGTCGGAATCGACCCAGCCACAGGCTTTCGCACCATCGGAGGATACTGGAATATCCTCTCAGCAATCGCCGGAGTCCTAAACATCATCACCATCACCGGACTGGGTAAAATCGCGATCACCTCACCAGGAAAACAAAAAGTACGTGGCTTAATCTGGACAGACATGGTCTGGCCCTGGGTGATCGCCTACGACCTATGGAACCACGCTTTCTTATACAACGCTTTAGCAGACTACACCTGGTACTGCACACTAGCTCTCCTCTTAGCCTGCACAATTCCCGCATTCAGCTGGGCAAAAGGACAGTGGATCTGGTTCCGCTGCTTCACCCTCATGTTCTGGATCGCAGCAAATAACCTACTGCCTGAACTATTAGTCCCCCCAGCACATATGAATAACTTCGCCACCATGAACCCAGTCGCAAACATCGTTTGCGCCGCGGCAGCTTTAATCTTCAACGTAGGATTATTCATCTACTGGCTCTACAAGATCATCGTTACAAAACGTAATCCAATTACCAACAACCTCTATTTCGAACTAAAAGAATTCCGCACCATCGTCAACGAACACTTCGACGATAAAGACAAGTACTTCCAAACTGACATGATCCCAGAAACTCCAGCAGAACTTGGATTCAACCCCGAATCCCCAGTTCCACCCAAAGACGGATACGTGGGATGGATGCCTTGGTGGAAGAGCGATAAACGCTACCCGAAACTGCGCACACCACTGAGCGCAGACCCCGGGCTAGTCGCCAAAGGAATTAGCAGCGACGAAAAATGGGCCGTCAAATAATAACTAAATAAATCCCGAGGGCGGAGGAAACCGTAAAGGCAGGTTCTCCGCCCTCGGAAAATTAATCCGGAATATGCCGGCGCAAGCAAGTAGAAATAGGTAGGCTAGAAGAGTAAATAAAACCCATCCGAAAACAAAGAGGTACGGCAAAGATGACTCGTGTGGAAGAAGACCTATTGGGGGCTCGCGAAGTTCCCGCTGAAGCCTACTGGGGAGTACATACTCTACGGGCAAAAGAGAACTTCAATATCTCAGGAATCTCCATTAGCCACTTCCCAACTTTTGTCCGCTCTATGGTGCAGGTTAAAAAAGCTTCCGCCCTGGCAAATGCTCGCCTTCACGTGATGGCCGAGGACGTAGCCCACGCAATTGTGAAAGCCTGCGACAAAATCCTAGAAGAGGGCGTGTGTTTAGACCAGTTCCCGGTAGACGTATTCCAAGGCGGCGCCGGAACTTCCGTAAATATGAACACTAACGAAGTAGTTGCCAACCTGGCATTAGAACTTCTGGGCTATGAAAAAGGCCGCTACGACATCATCAACCCCAACGATGATGTGAACAAATCACAATCAACCAATGACGCTTACCCCACCGGATTCAGAATCGCCGTTTACCAAGAACTGCACGATCTCAATCAACAAATCGAATTCCTAGCCGAAGCCTTTGAACGCAAAGCAGAAGAATTTAAGCACATAATCAAAATGGGGCGTACCCAGCTGCAAGACGCAGTACCCATGAGCCTAGGTGAAGAATTCCGTGCTTTCGCAGTTACCCTGCGCGAAGATATGGCTATCATTAACACCGTTTCAGAGTTACTTTTGGAAGTAAACTTGGGCGCCACCGCCATTGGAACAGGATTAAACACGCCAGAGGGATATTCATCCGTAGTTGTTTCCGCCCTCGCTGAAGTAACTGGGCTGCCAGTACGCCCCGCTCATAACCTGATCGAAGCTACCTCAGACACCGGCGCATACGTGATAGTCCACGGAGCATTAAAACGCTTAGCAATTAAACTCAGCAAAATCTGTAACGACTTGCGACTACTTTCTTCTGGGCCGCGCGCCGGACTGGGAGAAATCCGCCTCCCTTCCCAGCAAGCTGGTTCTTCAATCATGCCAGCCAAAGTAAATCCTGTAATCCCTGAAGTCGTCAACCAAGTTTGTTTCAAAGTGATGGGAAATGACGTAACTCTAACCATGGCAGCTGAAGCTGGGCAACTCCAACTAAACGTGATGGAACCAGTAATTGCCCAGTGTCTCTTTGAATCAATGACACTTTTAGAAAATGCAGCACATACCCTGGGGAAGAACTCAGTTCCGGGGATTACCGCGAATGAAGAAGTATGTCGCGCGCAGGTACTGGGCTCAGTGGGGATCATTACCTACTTCAATGAGATCATTGGACACCACCACGGCGACATAATCGGTAAAGAAGCAGTAGCAACCGGAGCCAATGTAGCCGATTTGATTGTAGAACACGGTCTTTTAACTAAAGAAGAGGTCGATGAAATACTCCACCTAGAAAACCTGGTTGCCCCTAAGTATGCCGGACGGATTTGGGCGCCGGGAGAAAAAGGACTTCCCTAACCCTTAAGCTAGTTGGCTCCTTGTAGAAAATACTCTGCAAGGAGCCAAAACAGTATGAGAGAACTTTAACTAAACAAAGCGAATTACATTTTGCGAATGCGATGAGCGTACAGGTAAGTCATACTTAAAATAACTGAACTCCTGGAGGAAAAGTGTTCCTAGCTTTACGCGAGATCCGCCATAGCGCGTCTCGATTCATTCTTATTACTACCGTTATTTTCTTAGTAAGTTACTTAGTTTACTTCCTAACTGGACTGGCCTACGGGCTGGCATCTTCTTACACAGAAGCTATCCGTAACTGGCAAGCTCACTCATTGATCGTGAGTAAAACCTCTAACTACAACCTGGTGGGTTCGCGTATCACCAACGCACAGGTAGAAGCAGTTACAAATGAAGTTAGCGACGCGCTTCCGGTGCTGGTGACAACCGTAGTGGTTACTTTGCCTAATCCCAGTACAGATACTACGGATAGTGAAGCAACTGCTGAAAAGAAAGACACCCGCAAAAACGCTTTCGTATTCGGAATCGACTTTGACACTAAACTAGCTCCTCCTTTAGTAGAAGGTGAACTACCTGCTAACAAATTTGAGATGGTAGCGGATATAGACTTCAAAAAGCGCGGCTTAAAAATCGGTGACGTGCTGGAACTACCCAATCCTCAAGATAATGCTGAAGTCGCAGCCAGTTGGAAGATCACTGGTTTTACTAAAGCTAAGTTCACCGCCACCCCAACTTTCTTCATTCCAGCTACTGAGTTTAAAGAAGAACTTCTGTTCATTGAAAACCCGCAGACTGCCCAAGCAGATCTATTTGCCGCTAACGCGCTGATAGTCTTTGCAGAACCAGATGCGAAGTTAGCGAGTGTCTTAACTGAAGCGGAACTGGAAAGAGTCACCCCCGATGAATTTATCGACAATCTTCCCGGATATCGCGCGCAGATCCTAACTTTTGGGATGATGATTGGCTCACTCATTGGCATCACCGCCCTGGTCTTATCAATCTTCATTTACGTGCTGACTGTACAAAAACGCCAGATTTTCGGAATCATGAAAGCACAGGGGATTTCCACTGCCTATATTATTCGCGGGGGAGCGATACAAACTTTCACGCTTTCTGTAGTTGGCGTGAGCTTAGGCTTCGGCGCCGTGATCTTAACTTCTTTACTTATTGGCAATAACATTCCGTTCAAGATAGAACCAACTTTATATGCGGCAGTAACCGCTGGCTTTATCTTCTTCACCGTACTAGGTGGGTTAATCCCTACCCGGATGATTAGTCGCATTGATCCGATTGAGGCAATTAACTGATGATTAAACTTAAAGACGTTTCCAAAACATTTAAGCAGGGCGCAGAAGAAATCCACGCCTTAAAAAACACGAACTTTACTGCTGAAAAAGGTGAGTTCATTGCCGTGATTGGCCCTTCTGGATCTGGGAAATCCACTTTCCTTACCATCATCGGAGGATTGCAGTCCGCATCTACCGGTGAAGTTACCTTAGCCGGAGAACGGGTAGATAACATTAATCCCCGCCAACGCTCAAAAATTCGTTTTGAAAAACTTGGGTTCATTTTGCAGGCATCTTCACTGGTCCCCTTTTTGAAAGTGGAAGAACAGCTTTTGCTACATGCTAAAGCGGCTGGGAAAAAAGCAGACCTGAAACGACGTGCTCACCTGCTTGCAGAGCTGGGAGTTGAGCAGCTTGCGAAGAAATATCCCGCTGACCTTTCTGGTGGGGAAAGACAGCGAGTGGCAATTGCGACTGCTTTAATGCATGAGCCAGAAGTGATCCTAGCAGATGAACCTACTGCCGCTTTGGATACTGAACGGGCTTTAGAAACCTGCCGGTTACTGCGGGATCTAACTCATGAATATAATCGCACTACCATTATGGTTACCCACGATAGGCGTCTATTACAGTACTGTGACAGAGTCTATGAGATTCGTGACGGAGTCTTAGAAGAAAAACCTGAGTTGGCTGGGAAATAACCGGGAAAGAGTTAGACTAGAGGCATGTTCATTAATGCTTTAGCAGTTGGATGTGGTGGCTTTATCGGTGCAGTAATGCGCTATCTACTTTCCGTAGCATTTCCTTATAAAGGCGGATTTCCCTGGACAACTTTTAGTGTGAATATGCTGGGAACTTTCCTGCTAGCTTTCTTAGTGGAGATTTTCGCACATAAAGTAGGCGTATCTGAGTCCACCAGTTTGCTTCTTAGAGTGGGTTTATGCGGAGGTTTCACCACTTTTTCTACCTTTAGCGTGGAAACTTTACTGCTGGTGGAACAGGGTCAGTGGAGTACGGCACTGATATACGTACTTGCGTCTTGCCTGGTGGGGTTGGTTTTCGCTGTGGTGGGCACTTACGCGGGGCAGCTGGTTTAACTATAGTTTGAGATTCCCCTGCATGGAGTTTGATTCCATGCAGGGGAATATTTTATGCGCTCCAGCTGGGAGACATTTTATTTCGAGGGCGGGCGATAAGCCACGGTTATTGAGCCGGGCGTTAAAGAGCAAAACGTACGCGGTGAGCGTGGGGTGCGCGGTGAGCATGGGGTGCGGTGGGTTATAAGACAGCTATAGAGGATAAAGAAGTGGTGGGGAGCGCCCTCGGAAATATCGAAGGAAACTCCCCACCACTGGCAGAATATGAACCTATTTGGTTTGTCTAAACCCTACTGGCCGACTGGCCGGTAAGGTAACTAGGGGCTACTGCGCGGCGTTTACGTTATGTAAATCGTATTTTGCAATTGCCTGGGCAACTACGGAACGATCAACCTGGCCGGCGTCAGCAAGAGCCTGCAAGGCGCGAACGACTACAGATTCAGCGTCAATCTTGTAGTGGCGGCGGGCAGCTGGGCGAGTGTCAGAGAAGCCGAAGCCGTCTGCTCCCAGGGTGTAGTAAGCACCTGGCACCCAGTTGCGGATCTGGTCTTGCAACAGGTTATCCCAGTCAGAAGTTGCAATGGTAGGTCCGGCAATGCCAGCTAGCTTTTGGGTTACGTAAGCAACTTGCGGCTGAGCATCTGGGTTTAGGTAGTTGTGCTTATCTGCAGCTAAACCGTCGCGACGCAGTTCATTCCAAGAAGTCACAGAGAAGGTTGCTGCGTCTACGCCCCAGTCATCTGCCAGCAGCTGGCGGGCTTTACGAATCCAAGGTACTCCCACGCCGGAAGCTAGTAGCTTCACAGTTGGGCGATCGCCACTGATGTGATCCAGCTGGTAGATACCCTTTACTACGCCTTCTACATCCAGGTTTTCTGGCTCGGCAGGCTGCTGGTAGGGTTCGTTGTAAACGGTAATGTAGTACATTACGTCACGGTCACGACCCTTTTCATTTGGACCATACATGCGTTCTAAACCGTCGCGGATAATATGACCGATTTCGTATGCGTATGCAGGATCGTAGGAAACTACTGCAGCGTTAGTGCCAGAAATCAGGTGAGAGTGACCGTCCATGTGCTGGAGGCCTTCACCGGCAAGGGTGGTGCGTCCCGCGGTAGCGCCGATGATGAAGCCACGTGCTAACTGGTCACCGGCAGCCCAGAACTGGTCGGCGGTGCGCTGGAATCCGAACATTGAGTACAGAATGTAGAACGGAATCATCGGTTCATTATGGGTTGCGTAAGATGTACCCGCTACCTGCATAACTGCGGCAGATCCAGCTTCATTAATCCCAGTGTGCAGGATTTGCCCGGCCTGAGCTTCCTTATATGAAAGCATCATGTCAGCATCAACGGCAGTGTAGTTCTGGCCGTGAGTGTTGAAGATCTTTGCAGATGGGAAGATTGCGTCCAAACCGAAAGTACGAGCTTCGTCAGGAATGATTGGTACCAGACGTTTGCCGATATTCTTATCTTTTAGCAGGTCTTTAAAGAGACGGACCAGTGCCATGGTGGTGGCAACTTCTTGCTGACCGGAGCCCTTCGACGCAGCTAGGAATGGTTTTTCAGCGGGCAGTGGAAGTGCAGGGTCGTCTTGGTGACGTGAGGGGAGGAAACCACCCAGGTCATGACGGCGGTTAATCATGTACTGCAATGCTGGGTCAGACGCATCTGGACGGTAGTAAGGAGGCATGTATGGGTTTGCCTCAAGTTCTTCGTCTGAGATTGGGATGCGCAGCAGGTCACGCAGTGCCTTCAGGTCATCAATGGTTAGTTTCTTCATCTGGTGGGTGGCGTTACGCCCCACGAAGGATTTACCGAGTGAGTAGCCCTTAATGGTGTGAGCCAAGATAACGGTAGGCTGTCCGGTATGTTCCATGGCGGACTTGTAGGCGGCGAATACCTTGCGGTAGTCGTGGCCACCACGCTTTAGTGCCCAAATCTGGTCGTCTGTCCAGTTTTCTACGAGTTTCGCCACGCGAGGGTCACGTCCGAAGAAATGTTCGCGCACGTAGGCACCGTCATTTGCTTTGAACGTCTGGTAGTCGCCGTCCAGGGTTTCCATCATCACGTTCATTAGGGCGTGTTCTTCGTCAGCTTCTAGAAGCTGGTCCCAGCCGCGGCCCCAAAGCACCTTGATTACGTTCCAACCGGCACCGCGGAAGAAGGCTTCAAGTTCCTGAATGATCTTTCCGTTACCGCGCACTGGGCCGTCCAGACGCTGGAGGTTACAGTTCACCACGAAAGTTAGGTTATCCAGTCCCTGCTGGGCAGCTAACTGGAGCATACCGCGGGATTCTGGTTCGTCCATTTCGCCGTCACCGAGGAACGCCCAGGTGTGCTGTTGAGAGGTGTCTTTAATTCCTCGCATGTGTAGGTAGCGGTCGAACCAGGCTTGGTAGATCGCTTCAGCTGGGCCAAGGCCCATGGAAACAGTGGGGTATTCCCAGAAGTCCGGCATTTGCCGTGGGTGTGGGTAAGAGGGGATACCGTGTTCGGTGGAAACCTGTTGGCGGAAGCCATCCATCTGGGCTTCGCTGAGGCGTCCTTCGAGGAAAGCGCGAGCGTAGATACCTGGGGACGCGTGACCTTGGAAGAAGATGTGGTCGCCGCCGCCGGGGTGGTCTTTTCCACGGAAGAAGTGGTTGAAACCTACTTCGTATAGGGTGGAGGAGGAAGCGTAAGAGGAAATGTGTCCGCCTACTTTAACGCCGGGGCGCTGGGCGCGGGTTACCTGTACGGCTGCGTTCCAGCGAATCCAGCGACGGTAGACGCGTTCAAGCTTTTCGTCACCGGGGAAAGCTGGTTCTTCGTCGGCTGGGATGGTGTTAATGTATGGGGTGGTTAGTTCCAGTGGGATCTGCACGTCTTTGCGGCGTGCTTGGTCAAGCATGTGGAGCAGAATGTAACGTGCGCGTGGTCCCCCCTTTTCATTGATTAGGGCTTCAAGCGAGTCGATCCATTCACTGGTTTCGCTTGGGTCATTGTCAGGAACCTGGCTGAGGATGCCGTTGATTAACGGGCGGATTTCGTGTTCGCTCACGATTTCCTTCTTTCTCTGAAAGCGACGAAGTACGTCGCACAGCTATGTGCATACCCTTCTATTTTCCACTATTTTTAACGCGTTGCCTACTGGAACGGGACAGAAGTCCCCATCTTGTTAATAAGTACACACCTGCTTGTAAGCAGCTCTATTTGTGCTTGGAAACGCCGGGTTTGTTTCCGTGGCTGTTTGTGATGTTTTTAAGCTATAAATTTACGGAATTATTTGTAGAATGTATTTGTGAATGATATTTCTTTGTCTGCTGAAGCAGACGCTAAACCTTCCCACAATTTGGGGTTTAAAGCTGGGCAGATTGTCCAGGAATTTTATTGGGACACTGACGTCGACGCGCAACTGCGTGACGACATTATGGACGCTACTGGTGAAGACATTGTTGACGGCGAGTTTTCAGACGTTGTCGATGGGGTGTTGATTTGGTGGCGAGCTGATGATGCTGAGGAAGAAGACTTGGCAGATGTTTTATTGGACGCGATAGCTAACTTAGACGATGGGGGAGACGTTTGGGTGCTCACTCCAAAGATGGGTAGCTATGGGCATGTGCGTCCGGCTGATATTCAAGATGCAGCTAAGGTGGCGGGGTTGAAACCAACTTCGGCATCTAAGGTTGCTCCGGATTGGGCGGGAATGCGTTTGGTCGCGTCTGGTCGTAAGTGATTTATTGGCTTCATGAACCGCTGGTTTTCGTTGAGAATCAGCGGTTTTTCTTTTCCCAAGGGCGCTGCCTGTCTGTAATGTGTGCCACTAAATGCCTTTTTTCTAGAATCTGATTTTGCACTTTAGAAGTCGGTATGTATAGTTATATATGTGCTTGTGAGAGCGCAAATAAATGAATACGGGCCTATAGCTCAGTTGGCTAGAGCAACTGGTTTACACCCAGTAGGTCGGGGGTTCGAGTCCCTCTGGGCCCACCAAAAATAATCCTGAAGCAAATGCTTCAGGATTTTTTGTTGCCTCAGGGGAGTTTAAACGCAGGGAGCTACAGCATAGGGGTGAAATACGGCTTATAGGACAGGTGGTGTTGCTAAAGTCCTTAATCAGTAGCAACAGGTGAACCACAGGTGCATATAGTCGGGGCGCGTAGAGTTTTGGTTAGAAAACTCTACGCGCCCCGAAAAAGTTTTATGCGCTCTTAAAATGTCTTAAACGCAGCTTAAGAGAGGGGAGAGAATTTATCGAGGCTGAAAATCGCCTCCACAGGCACGTCAAAAAACTTTGCTAGTTTCAACGCTAAGATTAGCGACGGGAGATACTCCCCGCGTTCTAAATAACCAATCGTCTGATAGTGGACGCCCAAAGCGTCGGCAAGTTCTTTGCGACTTACCTTCCGATCCGCGCGTAACACGGCGATTCGATTATAAACAGGTTCTTTTACTTCACTCATAAATACTGCTTTATTTCCGTTACATTCCTAACTGGGAATCAACTTTATGACGGCGACTAACCAAAACTGAGGTGGTCTCTTTCTTAAAGGTACGCCAGATTGCGAAAGATGCTACCGTGAAGCCTAGAATAGTCCATGCTACTAAAAGAAGCAACGCTAGCCATTCATAGCCTAAACTATCCCCAAAGAATGTGCGGGCACCAGTATCTAAGAAAATGCTCCGAGTTAAGTATGCCGCCCAATAGCCTGGGGTAATATAAGCCACCCACATAAGCCAACCAGGAAGTAACGTAATCGGAAACACCACGCCGGAAAGCGAAAAGATCCCTATCATTGCTGCATAAACAATTAAAGTTGCATAAGTGTTTCGCGTAAGGGTTCCAAATAGGAATGCGATCGGTGTGTTAGCAGAAATTGCGATGAGTAAAATCAGCAGGGTAAGCAGGTACTGGGTGAAACTGAAACTAAAATCTGGGGGGAGGAATGCTGCTCCTACGAATAAAGAGACGATTTGGAAGATTGTGACGGCACTAAGGGAAACTATTTTCCCTATCATCCAAGCTGGAATCCCGAAGGGGAGAAATTTAACTCGTAAAAGCGTTCCATTAAGGTGCTCAATATACATCTCTTGGGGGAGCTGAATGCAGGCAAAACTTGCGTAGCCGCCAATCAAAGAAGCCGCTAAAACAGAACCAAGGGAAAACTCTGAGAAACTATTTCCCGATCTGCTGCTGTACCAAAATATTCCCAGATAAAGGATGGGGGTGAATAGTAGAGAAAGCAGGCCACCTACCTTAAATTGTGGGCGTAGGTCTGCTTTTACCTGGATTAAAGTAGCTTTAAGAATTTCTTTAATCATCTTTTTCACCTTTGCTCATCAGATCTAAATAAGCTGTTTCTAAAGTGGGGCGCGTGATAGTTAATTCACTGATTTGTGTAAGTGGAAGCTGCGCTACGAATTTTTCCACTTCATTAGTGGCATGTACCTGCGTATTCCCAGCGGAATCTTTCCAAGAAATCTGCGCCAAAGGGGTGTGTTTAGTGCGTAGGTGGGAGGGAGTGTCATCAGCTAAGATTTGTTTCGAGTTCAAAATCATTATCCGAGACGCGACTTTTTCAGCTTCATCCAGGTCATGGGTAGTGAATAAAACAGTGGCTCCATTTAAGGTCGCCTGATCTATAAGCTGATGGATATTGTGGCGGGCCTCCACATCTAAACCAGTAGATGGCTCGTCTAAGATAAGTAGTTTTGGATTGCCTAAAGTAGCGGTAGCAAAATCGATACGCCGACGTAAGCCACCAGAGAGTTTCGCTAGGGGCTGGTTAATATGCTCACTGGCATCTACTTCTGCTAATGCTTCCGCAACAGTTTTTGGTTTTTTACCCGCCGCCTGGTACAGAGAACGTGCCCATTCAAGATGATCTTTTACCGGCCATTTCGGGTGGTCGCGCCAATGCTGTTGGACAATGCCAATCTCCATCCAAAACTTTGCGTCCTGGTAGCGGGGTGTTTTCCCGAGGACGCTCACTGAACCATTTTGCGGATTGAGCTGTCCTAAAATAATGTCAAGGAGGGTTGTTTTGCCAACCCCATTAGGGCCCAGCAGGGCGACCACTTCGTTTTCGGCGATTTCAAAATTTAGGTTTTCTAAAATGGATCGTTTTCCGTATGAGAAGTGTAAATCAGAAACACTGATTACCATTTCTGCTCCTTTTCGTAATGTCCCTAATAGAAAATGTAATAGGTCTACTATATTTTGTCAATCGTCTACAACAATTCAACGTAAAAGCGGAGCTAGTTCGCTCACGCAAACTAGCTCCGCTCAAATACCCAAAACTACTTTTCTAAGACCTGCCGATCCAAAATCTTCTCCCGTGCCGAAACAATCACCGGAACCACTAACTGACCGGTCACATTCAACGCGGTTCGCCCCATATCCAGGATCGGGTCAATCGCCAGCAGCAAACCAACGCCCTCGAGAGGCAAACCCAAAGTAGAAAGCGTCAAAGTGAGCATCACAGTCGCCCCAGTTAAACCGGCAGTAGCTGCCGAACCCACAACTGCCACGAAAACGATTAAGAAATACTCCAATGGCCCCAGCTCAATCCCAAAGAACTGAGCCACAAAAATAGCTGCAATCGCCGGATAAATCGCCGCGCAACCATCCATCTTAGTAGTTGCTCCTAAAGAAGTTGCGAAAGAACCATAAGCTGACGGTACCCCCAAATTCTCGGACGCAACATGTTGAGTTACCGGCAACGTACCTAAAGAAGAACGCGAAACGAAACCTAGCTGAATCGCCGGCCAAGCACCCCGATAGAAATCAACTGGGGAAATGCCATGCAGTTTCAGTAAAACCGGGTATACAATCGCGCCCACAATCAGTAAACCAACGTAAATGGCTACCACGAACCAGCCTAAAGTGCTGATTTTTGCCCAACCATAATGAGACACCGCATATCCGATTAGACCAGCTGTACCAATCGGAGCTAAACGAATCACACCCCAAAGAATTTTCTGCAATACTTTTAGAGCCGACTCGGCAAAAGCCACAAAAGGTTGCGCCGCATCCTTAGCTTTAAGCACTGCTAAACCAGTAGCAATCCCAATAAACAATACCTGTAGCGCATTAAACTTTAACCGAGTATTAACCGTATCGCCATTTAATGATGAACTAACTTCCAACCCCAGGAAGTTAGAAGGCACAATACTTCTAATAAAGTCAGTCCACCCACCCACGCGGCTGGGCTGCGCTAACTGGTCAGCCGAAACCGAAGAATGTAAACCAGGCTGGAAAACAATCCCTAAGAAAATCCCGATAGTAACCGAAATTAACGCCGTAATTGCAAACCACAAAAGCGTTTTCCAAGCTAAAGCTGCTGCGTTAGTAACCCCGCGTAAGTTATTAATTGAAACAACCATCGCAAAGAAAATCAATGGAGGAACCAGCGCGATTAAAAGGCTCACAAAGCTAGAGCCCACCCAGTGCAAGGTTCCCTCAAGCCACGGTAGGGCGTCGCTACCGTCCCCGAAATGGATTGCAGCAAACCCCAGCAGAATTCCCACCGCTAAACCTAAGAAAATCTGCACGGTAAATGAAGGCATCCGCAACCACCTGCGCGTGGGGCTAACACCGGTTTCAACCATTGTCGTAGTCATGCTAAACCTAGCTTTCCAATCGTAATAAATCAGTTCTCAAGTAGATAAACAACTGCTATAAAAAATATATTCCAAAAATCTAAAATTAGGTTAAAAATGTGATTAAAAATTTGGGCTTGTTAAGCATTCTTAACAAGCCCAAATAAACTAACTACCTGTTCTCATCGGGAATTGGCCCGCCATAAATCTTATCGATTTCAGTAGCAAAAGCCTCATGTACCGCCCGACGCTTAACCTTCATAGAAGGAGTTAAGAACCCATTAGCCTCAGTAAAATCAGTATCCAAAATAGTAATTTTACGAATCGACTCTGCCCGAGACACAGATTCATTAGCGCGCTCCACTGCCCGATGCAAAGCCTGCAGCACCTCAGAGTGCTGCGCAGCTTCCGAAACCGTCATCGGCGGTAAACCGTGATTAGCTAACCAGCCGGGAAGCATCTCAGAATCTAAGGTAAGCAAAGCGGCGATAAACGGACGCTGATCGCCAACTACCACCACTTGAGAAACCAGCGGATGTGCCCGCAAAGGATCTTCCAAAGCCGCGGGCGCCACATTCTTACCACCCGCAGTCACAATCAGTTCCTTAGCTCGGCCAGTAATCCGCAGATAACCATCCCGATCCAAATAACCAATATCTCCAGTCTTAAACCACCCCTGCGTAAAACACTCATCAGTTTCCGCAGGCATATTGTGGTAACCGCGGAACACCGTAGGGCCCTTAACTAAAATCTCACCCTCATCAGAAATCCGCACACCCACCGTGGAAATCGGAGGCCCCACCGTACCAATCTTAGAAACACGTGGAGTATTCACCGACAGAGGACCCACAGTTTCAGTTAAACCATAGCCTTCTAAAACGATAATCCCTAAGCCGCGGTAAAAATGTCCCAGCCGCTCACCTAAAGGACCGCCCCCGGAAACCACGTACTTACAGTTCCCACCTAAAAGATCCTTCAACTTTCGGTAGACTAAAATATCCGCTAAACGATGCTGTGCTCGTAAAGTCTTAGACGGGCCCTCAGCAGTATCCAAAGCCTTTGAATAAGCAATCGCAGTAGCAACTGCCCAGCGGAAAGTCTTTAACTTCATCCCCGAAGAAGCCGCCTGCTCAGCAGAGTTATAGATCTTTTCTAAAACGCGGGGGACACCCAGCAAATAAGAGGGTCTAAAAGACTCTAAATCAGTTAAAAGGTTTTTAATATTAGGCGTATGCGCCAAAATTCCCTGGCCGGTAAGTTGGAAAACTTCCAAAAAACGCGCGTAAACGTGAGCCAAAGGAAGGAATAAAAGCAACCGAGAACGCTTATGGTTGGCTACTTCACCCATCCAAGAGTGCCCGTTATGCGCTAAAACCGTGAAATTACCGTGGGAAAGTTCCACTCCCTTAGGAAGCCCAGTAGTACCGGAAGTATAAACAATCGTCGCTAAATCTGCGATAGTCATTGCCTCAATCCGAGCCTCAACCTCAGAAAGAGGAACGTCCTGCGCAGCCGCAGTGATCTTCAACAACGCAGAGTTATCTAAAGAAAGAACCTTTAAACTACCAGAAGAAGAAGTGCGCGCTGCCTGAACTAACTGCGCTAAAATCATCGTTTCAACTACGATTAGCTTAACCTGCGCATCTTGCAAAATATGCGCCACCTGATCAACTGAAGAAGTCTCATAAATCGGGACCACCACTAAACCAGCTGACCAAGCTGCCACATCTAACAAAGTCCACTCGTAGCGAGTATGCGACATAATCGCAATCGCGTCACCGCGTTCTAAGCCCATGCCAATCAAGCCACGAGCTACAGTATTTACTTCCTCTAAAAACTCTACGCCGCTTATATTGCGCCAATTCGCCCCCATCTGGGTTTTCCGCGCAATAATCGGTGCTTTCGGAGAACGTTGGATACGCCGGCGAATCATCCAAGGAATCGTCATATGCATCTCGGTTTTTTCCAACACCGGACCGTGCCATTCCAGCACCTCAGTAGTTGTCTTTGGCTGGTCTTCCTCAGCAGCACTTGCCTGAGCTAGCGTATCTTCCAACATAAAATCCTACTTTTCCCAACTAACGGGCGTTTAGCAAATATCCTCTAGCCTTACACACCTAGCGGCATCTAGTTATATACCCTAACGGTATCTAGTCTTACACACTTAACGGCGTCTAGCTTGGTAGTTGCTGGAACGCCCTCGAAAAATTTCCCGAGGGCGACCAACGAACTCTCAAACATGGCTCTAAACCGGGAGAATAACTAAACTTACTTTTGTTTTGCGGGAGCCTCTCCCAAAGAATACTCACGAATCGTCACTTCCTCAGAAGCAGAAGTTAAGATAGAAAACTCTCCGTGAATATGAGTAACTCGCGCTAAATCATCCTTAGAAGCCTCCAACAAGCTCACCAAAGCAGCTGGAGCTTCCAAAACTACCTGCAAATATGGAGTACGCGGAGACACCTTAGCTTCAGACTTAACTCGGCGCAACCGCACCAATGCCTTAGAAGCCGCCTCTAAAATCGCTGGATTACCCGCAGCTGACTGTAAAGAATCAGCAGTTGGCCAAGCAGCCTCATGTACAGAACCCGGACGGTACCAAGACCAAACTTCCTCAGTAGCAAATGGCAAGAACGGCGCAAATAAACGCACCATAGTATCTACCACTAACGCTAAAGCTGAACGAGCTGACAGTGACTGTCCCACGCTCCACAAACCATCGCGGTTATAGGCACGTTCCTTAACAAGCTCCAAATAGTCATCACAGAAAGTCCAGAAGAAAGTCTCAGAAACTTCCAACGCGCGCGTGTAATCAAAGACCTCAAAAGCACTCGTTGCAGCTTCAACTACCTTAACCAGCTCGCCAATAACCGAACGATCCAAAGCCTCAGTTACATTTACCGGGTTAAGATCCAAATCAGCTTCCGCCCCCATAGTAAGTGCGAACTTAGAAGCATTCAGTACCTTAATAGCCAAGCGGCGGCCAATCTTCATCTGCGACTCATCGAAAGCCGTGTCAGTCCCCAAACGAGCAGAAGCAGCCCAGTAACGCACCGCATCAGAACCATGCTTTTCCAACAGGCCCATCGGAGTAACCACATTACCCTTAGACTTAGACATCTTCTTACGATCAGGATCCAAAATCCACCCGGACAACAAAGCATGCTTCCAAGGCAAAGCATCAAACTCTAGGTGAGCGCGCACCACCGTAGAGAACAGCCAAGTGCGGATAATATCGTGCCCCTGCGGGCGCACATCCATAGGGTAAACATTCTTGAAAAGCTTTTCGTCCGATAGCCAGCCGCCCGCAATCTGGGGAGTGAGCGAAGAAGTCGCCCAAGTATCCATAATATCAACTTCAGCTGCGAAACCACCAGGCTGATCACGCTGATCTGCAGAAAAACCCGGAGGAACATCAATCGTCGGATCAACCGGCAGCTGCTCTTCAGCTGGAGTGAGAACCCGATCGTAGTTAATCGAGCCGTCAGCTTCAATCGCATACCAAAGGGGGAGTGGCACCCCGAAGAAACGCTGGCGGGAAATCAACCAGTCAGAGTTAAGCCCCTTAACCCAGTTATCGTAACGAACCGCCATATAATCAGGATGGAAATTAAGTTCTTCACCCCGAGAAACCAATTCTTCACTCAGATTCTTAACCGCACCTGGGCGAGTAAAATCTTTACCCCCATTGCGGATATACCACTGGCGGGAAGTAACAATTTCCAAAGGCTTATCGCCCTTTTCGAAGAAGTTAGTCATACGCTGCGTCGGAGTAGGATCTCCCAACATTTCCCCGCTGGCAGCTAAATGCTCCACGATATGCTTACGCGCTGTGAAAGTCGTTGCCCCCGCGCAAGCCGCGTAAAGATCGCGCCCAGCTGGAGCAGTAATCCACTCGGGAATTTCAGCTTCCAAACGACCATCTTTAGCTAAAATCGAACGCAGCGGAAGCTGCAACTCACGCCACCACTGTACGTCAGTTAAATCACCGAAAGTACAGCACATGGCAATCCCAGCGCCCTTATCCATTTCCGCAGCCGGGTGAGCCAAAACAGGAACCTCAACACCAAAAGCCGGAGAAGTAACCGTAGTTCCAAACAGGTGCTTATAACGCGCATCGTCTGGGTGAGCAATCAAAGCAACACAAGCCGGTAAAAGCTCCGGACGGGTAGTTTCAATCACCACATCACTGCCATCAGCAGCATGGAAAGCCAACTTATGATAGAAACCAGGGTACTCACGAGCTTCAAGCTCAGCTTGGGCAACCGCAGTTTGGAAAGTGACATCCCAAAGACCCGGAGCCGCCGCCTGGTAAGCTTCCCCCCGCGCTAAATTACGTAAGAAAGCAGCCTGCGCCACCCGCTGTGCCTTAGTACCAATCGTCTGATACTGCGTATTCCAATCCACTGACAGGCCCAGACGACGCCAGAGCTCCTCGAAGCCTTTTTCATCTTCCTCAGTTAGCTGCTGGCACAGTTCAATAAAGTTCTTCCGCGAAATCGGCTTCTGATCCTTATTCTTAATCGAGGTCGCAGAACCTTGGTGCGGAGGAACAAAATCAGGATCATACGGCAACGAAGGATCGCAGCGAACCCCAAAATAGTTCTGTACACGACGTTCCGTAGGCAGACCATTATCGTCCCAACCCATCGGGTAAAAAACATTCATACCGCGCATACGCTTATAACGAGCAATCGTATCCGTATGCGTATAAGAAAAAACGTGCCCCACATGCAAAGAACCAGAAACAGTTGGAGGAGGAGTGTCGATAGAGAACACTTCAGAACGAGTCGTCTGAGGGTTAAACGCATAGACATCAGAACCTGCCCAATTATCAGTCCATTTAGTTTCTAAACCATCAGCGCTAACCCGTTCAGGGACAGTGGGCGCGGGGAGGCGAGTTAAATCGCTTGCGTGAGAGGTCATCGAGTCCTCGTTTTCCTAACTATTACAGTGTCTCTTCCGCCCTCGAGAAAAACACCCAAAGGGGAAATGCCAGTAAAAACTATACAGAATGAATTTACCTGGATAATGCCAAGTTTCCCAACTAAATTTTAAGAAAAACAGCTGGGCGTGAAAGAAGCCACTTTTTTAGCCAGCTCTGTTTCCCAAAAAACAAGTACCGACTCTAATCTTGGCACAAATCAAAGACTCTTTTGCGCAGTTGCCTGCGCAGTGAGCTGTTTAACTACACGCATATTATGAGCGCGACAATAAGCCTCAATCTTATGACTAGGAGCCTTCGCCTTAACCAACTTAAGTATCTCAGTATGCTCAGTAACTGAACGAACACACCAATCCAAAGTATAACCATGATTAGCTAAACGCTGAATCGAATGCTGATTCCACTCCTGCTGTAAGTGTTTCAATAGCCGCGGATTCTCGCATTTAGAAGCCAACAACTGATGGAACTGCGCATTTAAAACCGAAAAAGCATCCGGAGAAAACTCATGCCGCACCACAGCGCGCATTTTCTCATTCAACGCCTCCGCCTCAGCAATCTCAGCATCATCAAGCAATGCAGCAGAAACACCCGTCACATAGGACTCAATCACCGCTAAAGTCTCTAACGAATCTAAAAGATCCCGTTCAGAAACCGGAGTGACAACCGCCCCCACATTACGCTTAAAATTAACCAGCCCCTCAGCTTCCAACCGGCGGATTGCCTCCCTTACCGGCACCGCTGAAACATCGTACTTGCGAGCCAACCGATCTAAAACAAGCCGCTCCTTAGAAGCCAAAACCCCAGTTAAAATATCGTCCCTAAGCTGAAGATAAACATACTCAGCCTTAGAAACATCCGGATTCTGGGAAGGGACAACACTCATCTTCTTGCTCCTAACTTTTCATCTTGGGCAATACAGGCAGCCACCGCATCCGCTATCGCCGTACCAGCCCCACCAGCACGCAACGCCAAAAGACCAGCAATAGTTGTACCCCCCGGAGAACAAACCTGATCAATAAGATTATTAGGGGTAGCCGATTGCGAAGCCAACCCATCTAAAACTAAACTTGCGCTCCCACTAAAAGCCTGAGCCACAATCTGCGTTGCCACCGCTTTAGAAAGCCCATGTTTAACCCCCGCCATGGCAAAAGCATCAATCATCTCAAAAATCCACGCCGGAGAACTACCCGCTAAAGCCGTGAAAACAGGCATAAACGATTCAGCAATCTCAACACACTCACCAAAAGTACCAGCAAACTCAGTGGCTAACTCAACATGCTCAGCTGTAGCATAAGTTCCCGCACAAAGCGCCGTCATAGACAATCCCAGCGACGCATTCACATTCGGCATAAACCGAATCACAGGAACCTGCGCGCCCGCCGCAACTTCTAAATCCGCTAAAGAAATCCCCGCTGCCAGGGAAATAACTAAAGGACGTTCAGCTTGCAAAATATCTGAAAGCTCTTGCAAAACCTCTAAAACAACCGGAGGTTTAACCCCCAGCACAATCACGTCACACTGAGAAGCTAAAACCCGATTATCCGCTACATAACCAGCTTCTAAAACGGCAGCTAACTGCGGAGCCCGCTGACCACTCTTATCAGTGAACAAACAGTTCGTTGAGGTTAAGAAACCAGATTTAAACCCTCCCATAGCAATCGCAGATACCATATTACCTGCCCCAATAAAGCCGTACATATCTAGTCTTACCTTAACTTTCAACTCGTCAGTCACTGTGCACAAGCGCTTCCCAAAAGAAGTTGTCCACAGCAAAAAATCCCCACCGAAGTATCGAAATCTCTTACTTCGCATAATAACAAGATGAAACCACAAAGCACGCAAAAACAACCCAGCAGATTCCAAAAAAGAATCAAACAACTACACCAAAAAAGCCAACACCTAAAAGCACAAATCTCCCCCGGAGCAGCCATCGGACTAATCCTCATGCTCAGCTTAGTGACAATCGTCTCCCTCTGGAACCTCAGCAAAAAAGAACCCAATCAAAACAACCTCCAAAACACCCCTACCATCCAAAGCCCCCACACAACAAACACCTCAGACACGATAGAAAACCCCAGCTCCACCGCCCTCGGGAAAACCAAAACCCACCCAAAACCAGAAAATGAAACCAGCCCAGAAAATGAAACCAGCCCAGAAAACGACCCCAACCCAGAAAACAACCCCACGAAAAATCAAAACCAAACAATCACCATCTACATAACCGGAGAAGTAAAAACACCCGGACTCTACGAACTAACAACCCCCGCCCGCGTAAACGATGCAGTAAAAGCCGCCCAAGGACTAAACCCCACCGCAGATAAAAACAACATCAACCTAGCCACCCACCTAAACGACGGCGACCACATCCACATCCCCACACAAAACAAAAACCAGCCAACCGGAAACTACCAAATCAGCAACCAAAACAACCCAGCAAAAAACGAAACCAAATCACCCAACCCAAGAAACCAACGCTGCCTCGACATCCGCACAGCCAGCGCCAAAGAACTCCAAGAACTAAACGGAATCGGCACCAAAACCGCCGAAAACATCATCCGCTACCGCAACGAAACAGGACTAAACCACCCCGAAGACCTACTAAACATAAAAGGAATCGGCATGAAAACCTACCAAAAAATCAAAGACCAACTCTGCCCATGAAAAACCACCGCGCCCTGGAACTATCCCTAACTATCCCCACCCTAAGTGCCTGGATAGCCTGCCTACTAGCGCTAAACGGAACCTCCCCAACCTACCTAATCAGCACAATCCTCCTACTCACCACCGCACTCATCTACTACACCAACCAGCACTACCAAACCACCCCCAAACACGCAAAAACACCAGCAGAAACAAAGAAACTACTACTGGCAACCACCGCCGCAATCCTCCTAATCACCACCTTCAACGCCCACCTACACCACCAGCACTACCAAAACTCAACCCTAATCGAAACCTGCCTCAACCAATGCCAAATCGAAATCATCGCCCAACGCGCCCCCAACAAAACCACCAAAGGCTACCAACTCCCAGCCCGCCTAAACCAAGACCAAAAACAACAACTAACCCTAACCGGTAAAGAACTCGGAAAAATCAAAACCAACGACAAAGTCCTAGTAAAAGGACAACTCAAAAAAGACGGCCAACCACCCAACCAAGGAACCTTCAAAGTAAAAGAACACCACATTCTCAAAACCAGCTTCGCCCACCAAGTCGCCGACCACCTCCAAACCCACCTGGACAACACCCAAAGCAGCGCCCTAATCCGCGCCATGACCATAGGCGACCTCTCCGGCTTAGAACAAACAACCCGCACACAAATCCGCCACGCCGGAGCCGCCCACCTCATCGCCATCTCCGGACTACACCTAGCGATCCTAATGGCAACCACCCAAGCCCTCATCCCCGGAAAACCCCGCAGGAAAACAAAACTAACCCTACTGGGACTAGCAATCGTAATCATTAGCGTCGGCTGGCAGCCCTCCGTCCTCAGAGCCACAACAATGCTCGGACTAACCAGCCTCGGAGCCCAGCTAAAACGCCACACCCAAGGAATAAACTCCCTCGCAATCGTCATCTTAATCTGGCTCACCTACGACCCCTGGCTAGCATACTCAACCGGATTCCTCCTCTCAGCACTGGCAACGCTCGCGGTACTAGGAGTAACCATAACCGGACAAAAAATAGAACACTTTGAAAACGAAACAACCATCAGAAAATATTGGCTACTACTTAGACCCATAATCCTGGTACCAATCTATGCACAACTGGTAACCAGCGCAGTTACCGTAAGTCAAATGGGAAGCTACGCAACCTACGGTATTTTCGTGAACATCTTATTAACGCCGTTAGTTCCCCTAATAACAGGCGGAGGAATCTTCATTCTCCTAACCAGCTTAATCTCACCAACGCTTGCTACCTGGCTAGGGCAAATCGTGAAAGTATTTGCCCAACTTGAGCTGGATTTGATAAGTTTCACAGCGCAACTTCCCGGCGCCCATTTAGAAGGCGAATCTGCCTGGTGGGCACTGATCGGACAGTACACGTTAGTCGGGTTCAGTTTAATATGTCACCGCGGTATGAGAAGCTATCTATATGGCAGTAAAACCCAGGTTCGCAAAAAATAAAAACAGTGATGCCACGCTCCTAAACTGGCGTAAGATAATCCCCGCCCCAGTGATAGTAATAAAAGCTGAAGAACCACTGTTTGCTGACCGGGCAGTGGCATTGCTCCGCAAACAACTTCTAGCCAAAGACCCCGGCACCGAAGTTACCCTCTTAGAAGCAGCTACTTACGAACCCGGACAACTTGGGGTAGCAGTCTCACCCTCCCTCTTTTCAGAAAGCCGTTTCGTCTACATTCCACAGGTAGAACAAGCCTCCACCGCAATGGTGGCTGACATTTTAAACTATCAAAAAAATACTGAGCCAGAAGTAACCCTAGTCTTACGTCATAACGGAGGAAATGGAGCACGTAAACTCCTGACCGACCTCCAGGCTGCACAAATCCCGTTTTATATAGCTCCGAAACTAAATAATGACTCAGAACGTATAAAATGCGTCCTCGACGAAGTGCGTGCCGCAGGAGGACGGATTGATAACGACGCAGCAGCTCTGCTGGTAGCTGCGCTACGTTCAGAACTACCCGAAATCCTGGCCGTAGCTAATCAACTTGTAGGCGACTATCCAGGTGAAATAATCACCAGTGAGATCATCGAAGAATATCAAGCGGGGAAAAAAGAAGTAGACGGATACGAAGTAGTTCAAGCTGCTATTGACGGAGACTTAGCTAAAGCTCTAACAGATTTGCGGCACGCCCTCGCCTGTGGAATCACCGGCCCAGCACTTACGGGAGCCATGGCTTTTAAGCTAAGACAACTAGCGAAAGTCTCAACCATTCCCAGACGCCCCGCCGCAGACATGGGAATGCCCCGTTTCATTATCGATAAAACCCGCGCTTCGCTGCGCACCTGGACAGAAGCCGCTTTAAGAGAAGCAATCAAGGCTTGTGCCACCGCAGATGCGGAAGTCAAAGGTGAATCACGCGACCCAGTTTACGCCCTAGAAAAACTAATGATTACCGTAGCTACCCGAGCGCGGAACCTGTAGTTAGCCGAGCGCGGAACCTGTAGTTCCCCGAAAACGGGGAGTTGCATATTCCAGCGATTTGAATACCCGGATTTACGAACCTGTAGTTAGCCGAAAAACGGGGCGGTGCATGACCTGCAAAAGTTAAGCACACAACGTTTCCTTAACCTAAAAGCTACGAAAGGTGGACTTTTTACTGCGATACCAGCTAAAAGCACAGTTTTAGATGCGTTTAGGAAGTGCGGGAAAATCCTTTTAGGGAATCTGTTAAATCCAAAGAATATGTCCCCTGGTTTTAGGGGAGTGCGGGAAAATCCTTTCAGGACTCTATCTTCTCGCCCTTATATCCGGTATGCCTCAGAGCTTATATTGAACTTGGGTGTGGAAAACATTTTATTTCCCACATCCAAGTTAATCAGCTAACAGCCAGAACCTTTTGGAATAAGCTGGAACTTTTAAGCTCTGCGAACTACCGGAGCGTTAAGTGATAGCAAGCCAGATAACAGAAGGAATCCTAACGGGAAAGCAAATAGTAGCGTTTTGTAATCAAAAACGTAGCCTATTTTGTTGAAGACTAGAATCATAACTAAACACGCAACTATAGCTGCTAAGAGTAGCGAATAGATAATAATCAGGAAGATTAGCTGGGAGTTTGAAGTACTCTTTAGGTAGATAGCTGAGAAAGTGTAGGCAGCTTGGTCTGCGATAAAGAAAGCAGCTAAAACGGTGATAATAGTTTCTACATTCCAGTTGTACCCCTGAGTCTGTGAAAATCGTTCCGCCGCAAAGATTACAAACCAAGTTAAGATATAAAAGCCAATGAACAATAAACCGGTTAAACGTACCGATAGTTTATTAGTTCTTTCAGTAGCACCGCTAAGAATAGCTATCCTAGGGATCATCAAATAATGCGCCGTGTGGATTGCCAGAACTGAAATAAACCCGGTTAAACTCCAGCTAAACGTTAAATCTGAGGCCTCAGAATCATTTATGCCAAGGTAGTTTAATATGCCCTTAACGATTGACTGGATAAAGATAATAGATATAGGAATCACCAGGAATTTACTGGTTATAGACACTCCAGCTTTAGTGAGCTGCCAGATGGAAGGTTGAGATTTCGAGTGCATGATTATTCCTTTGCCAATTGAGCTACGAATGCGTCTTGAAAAGATAGCGGCTGTGAAGCCAGAGTAGAAAAGTCCGTCAGCAGAGGGAAGCCGGTGGGAGGAATCTCGACAATAATTTCTTTAAAGCTACCCAAAGTGCGAGAGAAGCTAATCTTCAGGTGAGGATATTCTTTTTGGAACTTTTCAATATCTGCAGTGCTGCCTTGGATCGATCGATACTTTGCTTTTAAAGCTTCGGTGGAATCCGCGAAAATTAGCTTACCTTTGTTAATAATGCGAACTTCATTGCAAAGAGTTTCGAGTTCTCCAACCATATGAGAGGAAATCACGAAACTTCTTGGTGTTTTAGCTTCATCTAGTCCCCGAGCGTTCAAATCGATAATTTTCTCGTAAAGGCGGTAACGAGTGGGCACATCTAGATTTGCTTGGATCTCATCTAATAGGGTGAACCGAGCTTCAGAAGCCAACGCAAAAATAGCAAGTAGTAGATTTCCTTCACCAGTAGAGAGCTTTTTAAAGGTTCGTCTTGGTTTCAGATTTATTTCGAAGTGATCTATTAGCTGCTGGTAGAGTTCTTCGTTCCAAGTTTTACGCAGGCTCAGGTAAGCCAATATATCTTGAATTGCGTATTCAGCGTATTCTTTGGCGCTTCCGACATAAAATACTTCGCTATGGAGATTCTCTAAGTTAGCGAGTTGTCCGTTCAACTCTATTTCACCACTGTGATCGCTAATTAAACCAGCCAATATCCGCAGTAAGGTAGTTTTTCCAGCCCCATTCGGGCCTAGTAATGCGGTGATGGAGTTAGCCGCAAAGGAAGTGGAAATATCCTCTAGGGTAGGGGTAGAGTTTCCTCGATACGTAAAGCTCAGATGTTTGGTTTTCATAGCTTTTTATCTCTCTTAGTAGCTAAATATTGCGTAACGTAGGTTAGGATTTCAGTTTCACTAAGCCCTAAGTCTGTCGCAGTTTTTAAGGCGGGTTTTAAGGTTGTTTCAAAGTATGTGTCTTTGTATTTTGTAACGATTTGCTCTTTAGCGGTTGCAGTTACGAACATCCCAATACCGCGTCGTTTTTCAATTAGGCCCTCATCAAGTAAAAGGGAAAAGGCTTTTCCAGCGGTAGCAGGGTTTATACGGAAAGCTGTTGCATAGGCCGTAGTGGACATCAACTGTTCACCGGGTTGTAAAGTTTCCGAAAGGATTTTTTGACGAATGTCCTCAGCGATCTGTTGGTAGATAGGCGCGGAATCGTCGAAGTGCAATATGATCACCCCCCTAAGTGGTTAGTTACATAACTAATTAACCACTTAGGTGGTTGAGTTGTCAAGAGGTCGGGTAGTAAGTGCGCCGGGCCATTTTTGGGGAATACGAGTCTAAAAGGGGATTTAGACTCGTATTTCATGTAAAAAGAGGGGGATATAGAAGAAAATACGAGTCAGAACCGTAGTTTAGACTCGTATTTCGTAAAAATAGACGTGCGTCTATGTCTAGATAAAGTTAGGCACCCACAAACCGGAGCTTGTAGGTGCCTAACTTAAGTTAAGAGAAGAAATCACATCTTCGCGATCTGTACAGCCAGCTTGGACTGACGGTTGCCAGCCTGGTTGCGGTGGATCACACCCTTGGAGGCAGCCTTGTCCAGCTTCTTGCCAGCTAGACGTAGAGCTGCTTCAGCAGCTTCACGATCGCCAGCAGCGATAGCTTCACGTACGCGACGGATGTAGGTCTTTAGTTCAGACTTAACAGCCTTGTTGCGCAGGCGACGCTTTTCGTTGGTCTTGATGCGCTTCATCTGGGACTTGATATTTGCCACAGTATTTACTCTCTTTTTGTTAGATTAACAGGGTCGGTGAGGGCTTGTTGGGTCTAGACAACTCAGTGGGGGACACTCGAGATATGGCAAACGACCCAACGTGGTCCCAAGCCCGACCAGGCTTGAATCCACTTGCAATCTTAGCAGGAAACCGTGGAAAAACAACGAAAAACCCACAGTTACTAAAGGTGAACCCGCTCACCGTATAAAAAAGTTACGGGTAGAGGGGAATAGGGGGGGAAGTGGATACTGGGCGTGGACAAGAATGTTCTCGCAGAGCCTGGATTAGGTAGCGAGGGCGGGGTATGGACGCGAAATCCGGGTAGGGCGTCGGGGGCTTGTATGGTGAGTGGTTGCGAGGACGCGGTGGCGGACGTGAAATCCGGGTAGGGCAACGCGGTATGCCCCTTGTCGAAGGTTGCGAGGGCGGGGCGGTGGACGTGAAATCCGGGCAGGGCGTCGGGAGCTTGTATGGTGAGTGGTTGCGAGGGCGGGGCGGTGGACGCGAAATCCAAGCTACCTGCGGGGCTACTTTAGTTTGCGAGGTAGTAAGGACGCGGCAGTCGGCGCTGAAAGCCCGGTTTAACCACCGAAGATTAAGAGGAAAATCGACAGTAGGGTTACGAAAATCATCACCGGCATGGACAAAAATGCGCCTATGAAGAAAACAAGCGTAGGACGCAGATCGTGTTCCAACCAGCTTCCTTGGTAGGCTCCCCCAGCTAATTCACGTAATGCCCGTTGGCTTGCTTCCACTCGAGGCATGAATTTTGCAGATCGTGTATTGAACTCGGCTCGGACAGAAGCGATTGACTCTCCTTGCTGCTGAGCGAATATCTTGAAATCTGCCGAAGTGTCATCTTTAGAGCCGGAAGAAATAATCACCTGCGTTCCCCCAGCAGCGATTATCTTCGCATTTTCAGCACTAATGCGCCGTAAAAGATCTTTCCGACGCCAAGCAAAACCAAGTACGAAAACTAAAGCTAAAATACCTAGCGCTAGAGAGATCTTCCACCAGGCAGAATCAAAACGCCAGATTCCCAGTGCACTGAGGGATAAAACTGAAACAGTCGCCAGAAAACCGAGTTTAATTAAGAGCGCTCCGGGAGTGTTAATGATTAGTTTTAAAAATTGCCCGGTGGTGTCTACTACAGAGGCTTTTGCTTCAGTAACTTTCTTTTCAGCAGCTAAGGGGTCAAATGACTTACCCGCTGTTTCAGCAAACTTTCGGCCAAAATCTTCCTCCGAAAAGTCGTCGAAATGAATGTGCGTTTCGCGGTTGAACTGCTCATCTGAAAATTTCATGGGGCCTCCTAAGGGCAACTCCGCTGGCAAATAAACTAAACTGTTAATACTACTTTATCTGTCAGAAAGTACCATTGCGCGGTGAAACTATTTTCAGGAGGAATCAATGGAACAGCAAGATTTTATTGGAATGCCCGCGTTGAGATCAGCTCTGAAAATCATTTACACTCCGGGAATAAACTTGAAAACTCCGATTGGGCTGCGCAATGACCCGCAGGCAGCGCTTATTTTGGAAAATGGCCGTGAGCTGGACCAGCAGTTTACGCAGGCCAGTGAGTATTTGGATCCGTTTGATCGGCGTGATTATTTGGCTTGGTTGGAAACGGCTGATGGTGTGGCGTTTTCGCAGTGGAAACAGCGGGCGTTTGCGTTGGCGGCTGCCTTGCAAACTTTAGAGACAGGTTGGGAACAGGATGAGGCCACGCAAAGCGTTACGCGGGTTCCTGAGGAAGTGCAAAATGCGGTGGATCGAGCTTGGGCGTGGGATCATAATCGCCATTGGTTTTTGGTGTTTTGCATTATTTTGGTGACGGCTGCTTTTATGACTTCCGGGCCGGATATGAGTGCTTCGACTTTGAATTTGGTGCAGGGGCTTTTGGGGTTAGCTGCCGGTATATTGATGGGGTATGCGGTGAGTTTTTGGCCGCGGTGGCAGTTGCGTAAGCTGGCCAGAAAACATGGGATTGTGTTGGAAGCTGAGCAGGTGAGTGAAAAACCGCAGCCGGTTGCGGTGCCTCTGTGGGATATTCCCGAGGGCGCTACGGAGCTTTCTTCTGCGCGTATCCTCAACTTTGCTAATTGGGTGATGTTAGCTCAACCGGGTAAAACGCATTTTCTTGATTTAACTCCGGGGCGTATTAACACTAAGGTTACATCTGAGCGTCACCGGAAGATTGTGGAAACAGCCCAGGGGTGGATTGATAAAGAGGCGCAGAAGAAAGCGCGGTTGGCGCGGTTGAAATCGGCGGATTAGGTTGCAAGCTGTATAAAAAATGGACGTAACTTGAGTTTTAGTTGGGGTTTAATTAGCTCTTGTGCTCTGAACGTGCGAAAATTGGCGTGAATGTCTAAAATCGCCTTGAAAAAGATGAAGGGTAGGTTCCCGTGTCGCCAGTTGTGAGTGACGCTCAGGCTAAGTTTATTCAGCCGGCAGCTACTGATCCAGCGTTGATTCGTAACTTCTGTATCATCGCCCACATTGACCACGGCAAGTCCACCTTGGCTGACCGGATGCTTCAAAAAACTGGTGTTGTGGCGCAGCGTGATATGCGTGACCAGTATCTTGACCGGATGGATATTGAACGTGAACGCGGGATTACGATTAAATCTCAAGCTGTTCGTATGCCCTGGGAGTTAGACGGCACCGGGTATGCGCTTAATATGATTGATACGCCCGGGCACGTGGATTTCACTTATGAGGTTTCTCGTTCCTTAGCTGCTTGTGAGGGTGCTGTTCTTTTAGTTGATGCTGCCCAGGGGATTGAAGCGCAGACTTTGGCTAATCTTTATTTGGCGATGAGTAATGACCTGGAGATTATTCCGGTTCTTAATAAGATTGATTTGCCTTCTGCACAGCCAGAGAAGTATGCGGCCGAGATCGCTAACTTGATTGGGTGCAAAGAAGAAGAGATTCTGAAAGTTTCTGGAAAAACTGGCGAGGGCGTCGAAGAACTACTTGACGAGATTGTACGTCGGATTCCTGCTCCTAAGGGGGAAAAGGATAAGCCGGCGCGTGCTCTTATTTTTGATTCGGTTTACGATATTTACCGCGGTGTGGTCACTTACGTGCGGGTAGTTGATGGAACGTTGAATCCGCGTGAGCGCATTAAAATGATGTCTACTGCCGCTGCGCATGAAGTGCTTGAAATTGGGGTTATTTCTCCGGAGCCAAAAGCAACTAAGGGACTTTCAGTTGGTGAAGTAGGTTATCTTATTACGGGTGTGAAAGACGTTCGCCAATCTAAGGTTGGTGACACGGTTACTACCGCTATCCGCGGAGCTGAAACGCCTTTGGCGGGTTATGAAGAACCTAAGCCAATGGTTTATTCGGGTCTTTACCCGATTGATGGTTCTGATTTCCCGAACCTGCGTGAAGCCCTAGAAAAACTTCAGCTTAATGACGCGGCTTTAACTTTTGAACCGGAATCATCAGCCGCCCTCGGTTTTGGATTCCGCTGTGGTTTCTTAGGACTTTTGCACTTAGAGATTGTGCGTGAAAGATTAGAACGTGAGTTTAATCTTTCCTTAATCGCTACTGCGCCAAACGTAATCTACCGGGTTATTGCTGAGGATCGTAGTGAAATAATCGTCACTAACCCTTCGGAGTATCCGACTGGAAAAGTTACTGAAGTGCGTGAACCGGTAGTTAAGTCTACTATCCTTACTCCGAAAGAGTTCGTGGGGCCGGTGATGGAACTTTGCCAGGCCCGCCGCGGCATCATGGGGGGAATGGATTATATTTCTGAAGACCGTGTTGAATTGCATTACACGCTACCGTTGGCAGAGATCGTCTTTGACTTCTTTGATGCTCTGAAGTCCCGTACCCGTGGGTATGCTTCTTTAGATTACGAACCTGCTGGGGAAGAAGCCGCTGATTTGGTGCGCGTGGACATTCTTTTAAATGGGGAACAGGTGGACGCGTTCTCTGCGATTGTGCATAAGGATGCTGCTTACGCTTACGGGGTGAAGCTCACTAAGAAACTTAAAGAGTTAATTCCCCGCCAGCAGTTCGAGGTTCCGGTTCAAGCTGCGGTTGGTTCTCGCGTGATTGCGCGCGAAACCATTAAGGCACTGCGTAAAGATATGCTGGCAAAGTGTTACGGCGGTGACATTACCCGTAAACGTAAGCTGCTGGAAAAACAAAAAGAAGGTAAGAAACGCATGAAGTCGATTGGCCGTGTCGATGTGCCACAAGAAGCCTTCATTGCAGCTTTAACGTCTGAAGCACCTCAGGGTAAAAACTAATGATTGAAGAGACTTTTAGGGTAGCTAAGGAAACTGGTTTAGTTTCTGAAAATACTGCGGCGGTAGAAAAATCGCAGCCAATCGAAGATTCGGTTACGCCAGAGGCTCAGCAAATCGAAAAGGCTGCGCCGGCGCCCTCGGGAAAAGAAAAAACTCCTTTCATTGCCCGCGTAAAATCCTTCACCCGGCGGGGGAGGGAACTTAACCCGGGAATCCAGCGTACCTGGGATGCCTACGCCGGCCAGTACGTGATCGACGTACCTCGTGCCGAAGGATACACTACGGTTGCTGACGGATTCCGCCTGGATTTGGAAGCAACTTTCGGACGCGTCGCTCCATTAGTTGTAGAAATCGGTCCTGGCAACGGCGAACAGATTGTGGCTTATGCGAAAGCACACCCAGAAATGGACTTCCTAGCGTTCGAAGTCTACCGCCAGGGGATTGGAAAAACGATTGCTCGAGCGGTCGCTGCGGGGGTTACTAACCTGCGTTTGGTGGAAGCCGATGCAGCGCAGGCGCTGCCGATTATGCTCGCTGATGGTTGCGCCAGTGAAGTGTGGGTATTCTTCCCTGACCCGTGGCGCAAAGCCCGCCATCATAAGCGTCGGCTGGTAAGCCCCGCTTTCGCTTTGGAAGTGGCGCGACTACTGAAAGATGACGGAGTTTGGCGGATGGCAACTGACTGGCAAAACTACGCTTGGCAGATGCGTGATGTGTTGGAAGGTTGCGACCAATTCTTGAATCCCTACCTGGGGGAACGGCCTGATCCAGAAGAACCAGAACCAACCCGCGGCGGCTATGCCCCTCGTTTTGAAGGACGTGTGAAGACACACTTTGAAAACCGCGGAGACCGCCAAGGACGCGAATCCTACGATATTGTAGGTATTCGTCGCCCTCGAGAAAACTAGGAAACTGCCGGTGGCACCCACTTTGCCAGACGGCGTTGCTTGGCCGGCAGACGGAATACTTGACCCTGCGAAAGTGGGGCGCACTTCCCGTAATCTCTCGCTTTACATACACGTCCCGTTTTGTACGGTGCGCTGCGGATACTGCGATTTCAACACCTATACTGTGGGGTTTGGTCCCGGAGCTTCACCCGAATCCTACCACCAGAGTGTCTTTCGCGAAATTGACTTAGCTGCCGCAGTTTTAGCGCCTTACCAGCATCAGCCGGTGCAGTCGATTTTCGTAGGTGGGGGCACTCCAACGCTGCTGGCTTCGAAACACTTGGGGCAGATTGTTGAGTATGCGGCGCAGCGGTTTGAACTGGCTGATAACTGTGAAATTACCACAGAAGCCAATCCGGATTCAGTTGATCAAAAGGCTTTAGAAACCTTGGCAGCAGCCGGTTTTACCCGGATTTCTTTCGGCATGCAGTCTGCCGTGCCTCATGTTCTGCGGACCTTGGATCGTACCCATGACCCGAAGCGGATTAATCGTGTGGTGAAGTGGGCGAAGCAGGCTGGGTTAGCTACCTCTTTGGATTTGATTTATGGGACTCCCGGTGAATCATTGGCGGATTGGGAAGTTTCTTTGACGGCGGCGCTGGCTGCGGAAACTAGCCACATTTCGACGTATGCGCTGGTGATTGAAGAAGGCACGAAAATGTGGAAAGACGTGCAAAGGGGGAAGCTACCACTTCCGGACCCAGACGATGAAGCTGCGAAATACGAGTTGGCAGATACCTTGCTTACGAAAGCGGGTTTTGCCTGGTACGAGATTTCCAACTGGGCGCGCCTAGTACCGGGCGAACAGGCGGGGACCACGGCGCTGCAGCATGCGTCGGTGCACAACTTGGCATATTGGCGAGATGACGACTGGTGGGGGATTGGCCCGGGGGCGCATTCGCATTTGGGAAATCTGCGCTGGTGGAATCGCAAGCATCCGCGAGCGTGGGCGCAGGCTTTAACTGGCAACGGCGTTGATGGCTTTGACGGCAGTCACAAAGGGGGTGGTTTGGCTTCGCCGGCACAAGCAGGGGAAGAATTATTACCTGCAGACCGGGCTTTGGAACGCTTCTTACTGCAGATTCGCACAGCGGATGGTTTGGCAGTTTCTGAAGTTGATCCACAATTGCGAGGACGTATTCCCGCGCTTATCGGTCAGGATTTGCTGTCTATGGAGGGAAATCCTAATCAGGGTGAAGCTGTTATCACATTAACTTTAGCGGGGCGTTTACTGGCTGACTACGTCACCCGCGAACTCACTGTTTAACGGTGTGGTTTTGACCTAAAAAATAGAACATTTTATGTAGAACGCAAACGATTCACCTTGGTTGCTATGCTGATTGTGCATAGTTCTTATTTCCTATCAGTTTCTGGGGTTTTCGTCTGAAGGTTCGTCCCTGTCTTGGTATTTCTGCGTATGTGACTTTACCGAGGATGAAGTCAAGGAATGCGGAGATGTCGCGTGTTTGAGTATCGTAATGCCATCGGGAACTGATCTTACATTCGCGGCATAACCAGCGTTGTTTGCCGTTAGGGGAGTACCCGCTGCGGAGCATGGGAGAAGAACAAACTGGGCATGTTTTCGGGTGGTTTGGTATGCCTCTAAAATGACGTAATTTGTGTTCAAGGTTTTCGTTGATTTATCAAGGAAAACCGTATTTTCATCAACCGTTCCTGTCCTATAAGCCCAGTTTCTCTTTAGAATCCAATAAAGACGGAGGATTACCTATGAAACCATCTGAGATTATTTGGTTACTATTAGGAACCCAACTTTTCTACTCGTTGCAATCGCGGTGGGGGCTGCGGCTTAGTTTCACAGTGGGTATTGGCGGTTAGGTTACCTTGCCATTTGCGATCCATTTGGCCTGTATTTTCCCTGCATTGAAACCTTAAAAAGAGTCTCTGTTATCGGAAAAATGCTACTAGCTAAACCCGGTTTCCTCCCCGCTAGCTGGTCAAAAGTTTAGTTTTTAGGGGACTGAAGATTTTTGTCTATAGCCCGAATTATTTTCAACAATGACAAATGTCATGCCTGAAAATAGGTGAAAGCATACTTCAAGAAAAGCTTCTACAGGTACAAACTTTAAGTATGAACACAAACACTAACGAAACCCCAGCTGCTCTAAAAGTAACTGGAATAACTAAACGATTTGGCGCGGTAACCGCGGTAGATAACGTGGATTTAGAAATCCGCCAAGGTGAGATTGTGGCCTTACTGGGGCCCAATGGAGCCGGAAAAACTACTTTGTTGGATATAGCGCTGGGACTGCAACTACCAAACCAAGGAAATGCGCGACTGTACGGCATGAAACCAATTTCTGCTATCCGTCGTTCGCTGGTAGGGGTAATGCAACAAACCGGTGGTATTTTGGAAGATTACCGAGTGGACACTTTCCTTAAAACAGTAGCTGCCACCCACCTTAATCCACTTAGTTTGGATGAAGTTTTAGAAATCACTAACCTAAGCAAATTTCGTAAACAAAGGATCGTTAAACTCTCAGGCGGGGAAAAACAGCGTATCCGGTTTGCCACAGCCTTGCTGGGGAATCCAAAACTGCTGGTATTAGATGAGCCTACGGCAGGAATGGACGCGGTAGCTCGTAGAGAATACTGGGAACTAATGCGCCAGTTCGCTGAAACAGGTAAGACCATTATTTTCGCAACCCATTACCTGGCAGAAGCAGAAGCCTTTGCGCAGCGAACCGTAATCATGAAATCAGGCAAAATCATTGTTGATGACGTTACGGACCAGATCCGTCGTACTCACGAGCAGCAGGTTCTTTCGATTACCCTACCTGAAACTGAGCTTGAAAAAGTGTTGTCTTATCTTAAGAGCCATTTCTTAAAGCAGATTACTTCAGTCGCAGTTGAGAGACAGCGCCTTACTGCGGTAGGTAAAGATCTTGACTCAGTAGCCCGCTACTTGTTGAGTATTGAGGGCGCTCACGGTTTGGAACTTACCTCGAATAGTTTAGAAGACGTTTATACGAATTTAGTTGGCCCGCAAAATGACGGTGAAAACGATTAGAAGTAAAGGAAGAATAATGGACACTTTAACTGAACTTAAGGGAATGCCCGCTTCTAATGGATTCAAGGGGTTTCTCTATATTTCTTTGATTGCTTTCATGCGCATTGCCGGGCACCCACTTAACTTGGCTTTCTCTATTGGGCTTCCCATAGTCATGTATTTGATTTTCGGAGTTGGTAAAGACTACAGCAGTATCGAACTGCCTCACGGGAATGTTTCCGCGCAGATTATGCTGAATATGGCCTTTTATGGGGTGGTTATAGGAGCTTCAACCGTTTCAGTAGGTACTACTTTAGAACGTGCTAATGGGGTTTCTCGGCTTTATTCCACTACGCCCCTGTCATCATTTGCTTTTATTCTTAGTCGGATGGTGGCTTCATTAGGAGTAGTAACTATCGCGATTGTGGCAACTTTTTCTGTAGGAGCATTGACTGAAGCTAGGTTGGATGCTCATCTATGGCCTTTAACTGGGTTGCTGCTGGTTCTTTCTACAGTTTTAGCTTCATTGCTGGGCTTGAGCTTTGGTTTCATTTTCCGCTCTGACGCAGCCTATGGGGGAGTTTCCGGGGTGACGGTTATTTCTGCTTTTCTTGCAGGAATTTTCCTTCCTTTGGAGCAAATGTCGAGTTTCTTCCAAGATTTAGCTCCTTACTCGCCTTTTTACGGTGCAATAATGTTGGTTAGCGCACCTTTATACGGAGAGGCGGTTAAGTGGTCTTGGGTATTTAACGTAGTTGTTTGGTGTGTGATCTTTGCAAGCATTTCGGTTCTGGCACGGCGTTACGATACGGGGCGCTGAAAACGAGGGCGTTTGTGAATCTAGCAATAAATAAAAACCCGTTGGGCGTAAACTAGAAAAGGTGAGAAAGGCAAGTGATGGCGAAAAAATGGCAGCTACAGGCAGATCCTGAAAAAACTTGGTTGGTGCTTGGGCACAGCGCGCCCTTCCTTGTCTTTTTGTCCTTCCCCGTTTACGCCGCCTATTCGGTGGGAGCATTCACCACGCGAGGTTTGCAGATCCTGGGCAGCACCGCAGTTTTTGCGATTACTTACCTGCTGACTTCCATTGCAGTTCCAATTGCACCTGAGGAAAGAAAACTCACCGCGCGCTTCATCTTTTGGCATTCATTGTTATTCATAGTGGCCTTACTCTATTTCCTGCTTGCGTACTTTGGTGGCGGAAGCGGCATGGTATTTTACATTTCCTACCTATCGGCCCTATGGATCCTGCAGGCCCCTAAATATCTGGTGTCGGTAGGGGGAATTCTAAGTATAGTTATCGCTGCTGCGCTTTCATTCTTTGTACCAGGAGAGTACCGCTTTGGGGTAGTTGTCATTGCTCTGGCGAACTTAAGCTTTTGGATGACACGGCGAAACATAGAGGAAGAAAAAATCAGTTTAGAAACCGCTGCACGTGACGTTTTATTCGCCCAAGAAAGAGAACGTAACCGCATTAGTTCAGATCTACACGACACTTTAGGGCAAACTCTCACCGCTTTGGGATTAAAAGCAGAACTAAGCCAAAAAATGCTTGAAGCGGGGCGCACTGACTTAGTACAAAAAGAGCTTGCCGAACTGCAAGTTTTAACAAGGGAGGTACTGGGCGACGTACGTTCAGTTGTTTCAGCTAACCGTTTCTTGGATTTAGTTGAAGAAATCAAAGCAGCTGAAAAGCTCTGCCGCAGTGTAGGCACGTGTTTTGAACTTAACGATCAAAGTGCTTCTCTCACAGTTGAACAGCGCACTATCTGCGCCTATGTGCTGCGCGAATCGGTAACTAACGCGTTACGTCACGGCGAACCAACTTTGATTAAAGTAGAGATTACACCCACCCACCTGTGGATTAGTAATGACATAACGGTTATAAAACCCACTAAAGGGATGGGACTAGGGTTAGAATCACTGCGTCAACGCATTGGAAAACTTGGGGTTTTAGAAACCCGTAAGGAACACGGGCAGTGGCATTTGACAGTTACTTTCACAAACGAAATGGCAGTGCAAAATGATTAAGGTGATTCTAGTTGATGACCAGGCGATGGTTAGAGAAGCTCTGGCAGCACTATTGGAACTAAGTGGCTCCGTGAAGGTTATCGCTCAGGCAAAAAATGGGGTAGAGGCGTTGGAAATCATAGGGAAACTGGCGCCCAGCGAGGCTGAGGTTTTGCTAACTGACATTGAAATGCCCCAGATGGATGGGCTTACTCTGGCGGAAAATGTACGCCGTTCCTACCCGCACCTGAAAGTTTGCATCGTTACCACCTTTGGACGCGCCGGCTACGTACAGCGAGCCTTAAGCGCGGGGGCTAAAGGATTTTTAGTTAAGGACGCACCTTCGAAAGACTTAGTTTCCGCCCTCGAACAAATCCAAAAAGGAATCCGGGTAGTCGATCCCGCCCTGGCATTGGACGCCCTGTCCCTGCCCGCCAGCCCCCTGACAGAACGGGAAAAAGACATCCTGCTGGCATTTGAAAAGTTGGGAACAGTTTCCGAGGTCGCCGCCGAACTATTCCTTTCCGCCGGAACTGTCCGCAACCACGTCTCTAATATCATTGCGAAAACCCACGCTAAGAATAGAGCAGAAGCCACCCGCATCGCTCGCGAAAATGGGTGGCTTTAAGCTACAGAAATAGCGTGGCTTTAAGCTACAGAAATAGTTTGAGAAGCTGCGGCTGCACCCCCATTGACGGGGATCTGCTCAGTCTTTTGGCAGGAAGTCTTGGTATTTGGCTTCGTCAAAGACAACGTCTAAGCTACCAATGTAATGCACCCCGGCATTATCTCCACAAATCTTTCGCTTGAACTTATACATGCCACATTCGTCAGGATTTAAAGCATCCACGCCACCCATGTCATATTCAGCCAGACCTAACTCTAAAGCGTATTTGATAGCTTCAAAGTTCATTTGAATATTCGGGTAGAGGTTGCGTTTTTCGTTAGAAGAAGCCGCTGCAAAGTAAGCCATTTTCCGGTTGTAAATGACCAGAACCGCAGCAGAAAGAGCAGTGCCTTCTTCATCACGAGAAATCACTAAACGTGACTGAGGGTATAGTTCCAGCATCCGGCGATAGTAGGGTTTGGGTCGGAATACGAAGTCTTGCCGGGAACCGGTAACGTTCATCAGCTCATAGAATTCATCGTAAGAAGACTCGAAGTCCGGGTCGGTGAAACCGTAGAAAGTAGTTTGAATTCCACTGCGATAGGATTTGGAAAGCTCATTTCTGAACCGAGCTGAATGGGCAGTTACCGCAGTTTCGTCTTTGCCCACCAGGTCTAATACCACCGCGTACATCATTTGTGTGAAGTGGTAGATATTTTCTATTTCCCGTGAACGGAACTTGTATCCTAAAGCCCGGTAGGATTCAACCAGCTGGTCATCGATCTGGTGCGCCGGTTCAATCCGCAACAAGAACGGGTTTCTTAGTTCAATAGCGGGTTTTGCTTCAGCTAAAAGAGCTTGTACGGTGTCTACCTCAGCAAAATCGGCTACCGGTCCGCGCGGCACGTACATGAAAGAGGTTTCACCACCATCATTAGAAATGGAGAGGATTGTCATCGCAGCGGTGATTTCCCCGGTTTCGGACTGGAGGTAAACCAGGTCAGCGTTCCAGTTATTTTTAAGCTCAGCCCAGTGAATAGACTGCATATAGTTACCGTATTCGCTGGTGGCAACAAACTCTTCATAGGCAGCTAGCTGCGCTTTAATTTCGGCCGTGTCGGCAAAGGGGGTGCTCAGCACAGGCATGGTTAGAAGTCCTTAACTAAAGTTACTTTATCGGTTTCGCGAATATCTTCAGGCAGGAAAGCCCGGTAGCGGGATTCTTCAAAGACCAGGTCCAAAGCGCCGATCCATTGCACCATTCCCTCTTTACCGCACAGGTCGCGCTTAAACTTAAACAGAGGGCAACCCTCATTATGCATTTTTACGCTTCCCATATCGTAGTGGGTCATCCCATCTGCGATCGCATCTTTAATGGCTTCCCAGTTAGTTTGGGTAGCGGGATAAAGATTGCGTTTTTCGGTGGTTGAACCGGCGTAAACGTAGTGAGATTTATTGTTGTAGTTCACCAGCAGACAGCCAGAGAGGGGAGTGCCTTCTTCATCGGAAGTAATGATGATTTTTCCTCCGGGGAAGGCACGCACCATACGATCGAAGTATTCGATGGGGCGGGTGATGGCTCCCTTTCGGTCGAGGGAGGTTTTAACCAGCTGGTGGAAAGTTTCTAAAGCCCACTGGTAGTCTGCATCATTTGCGCTGTAAATCTTTGAAGAGATACCGCTCTTATAGGATTTGCGGATTTTTCCGCGGAAACGGGAACTGAAATCAGCAAAGACTTCATCTTCAGTTTTTCCGTTAATCCAACGGATCATGGTGTAAACACCATTTGAGAAAGGTTTGTAATCGTCTTCTTCAGAAGAACGGAATTGGAATCCAAGGGCGCGGTATTTTTCTACCAGTTCTTGATCAAAGGGGTGTTCGGGTTCAAGGCGCAGCAGGTAGGGGTTGCGTGCTTTAATCGCAGGTTTTGCTTCTTCCAGCAGGCGCATTACTAAATCAACATCGGAAAAATCGCAGACAGGGCCGCGTGAATACATGAGGGAGTATTCATCGTTAGCGACGGAAAGTAGAGTCAGGGCGGCGCAGATTTTCCCAGTTTCGTCACGTAAATAAACGTAGTCTGCGTGCCAGTTATTTTTTACTTTTTGCCAGTGGATGGACTGTAGCATATGCCCGTGTGGGGAAGTGGCGATGAAATTTTCGTATTCTTCCAGTTCAGCTGCCGCATTAGGGGCGTCGGTATTGATGATTGGCATTTATGCACCTTTCTTAGTCAGTTTCAAGAATACCGAGTTTCTTTTTAGCTCGCTTGGTGTTGCCTGCGTGTCTACAGACTCAGAAGCCGGTTTTACCTATCAAAGTTAATTACTTTGTCAGCTGACTTAAATGTGAGATGAGTCTTTTAATGCGGAGTTAATCAAGTAGACTTGCTATGTTTGAATTGACCATATTCCCGACTGTTAGGTATTTATGTCGTTAAAAGATAAGAGTTCTAAAAAACCTGATTTTATTGTTTCAAGCAAGGGCACTGCCTATCGGGCAGTTGATATTCTTAAAGACCTTGATGAATATCCTCATAATATTCACCCAGCTTTAGTACCTGGTGTATCTATCGATGACCAGAAGATCCGCTATGGAGTTGATAAGCCTCTTTTAGCAATGGTTGCGCTACTAATCATTGGGTTCATCACCTGGGGTGTAGTTGCTCCAGAGTCGGTATTAACTGTTTCTTCCACCGCTTTGAATTGGACGATGGAGAACTTAGGGTGGGTTTTCAACACCCTGGCTATGTTCCTTCCCATTTTCCTTTTGGTGATTGGCTTTTCCCGATTCGGAAAGATTCCTTTGGGCTTAGATGATGAAGAAGCACAGTATTCGACTTTGTCTTGGGCAGCTATGCTTTTTGGCGCTGGAATTGGGATTGGCATTATCTTCTTTGGTGCGTTAGAACCTCTCAGCTTCTATCTGTCGCCTCGTCCGGGCACTTATGAAGCAGCTACCGGTCCGGCCATAAAAGCGGCTTTGGCGCAATCAGCATTACACTGGGGGCCAACTGCCTGGGCATTTTACGGAATCGTTGGTTTAGCGATTGGCTACGTATCTTTCAGAAAAGGCCGTGTGCCTTTGATGTCATCCATTCTCACTCCAATTTTCGGAGGTGACTCCAGCAGCTTCTGGGCGCGCATGGTTGATGGAATGGCTATTATCGCTACTTTATTTGGTACCGCTGCTTCACTGGGAATCGGCGCTATGCAGATTACTTCCGGAGTGAAATTAGTATCCGGTTGGTCAGATTTAGGAAATGATTTCGCGATTGGCATTATCGTTATCTTAACTATTGGGACGATTATTTCTGCCGTCTCAGGGGTTGGAAAAGGGATTCGCCGTCTTTCCAACATTAACTTGGCATTAGCTGTTGCTTTAGCGTTATTCTTCTTCTTCGCCGGCCCAACTATTTTCATCATCACCATCCTTCCTGGTGTGATTGCGGAATACGCGAACCAGCTTCCTTCAATGGTGGGAGCAACCATGGTGGACTCGGCAGAAACCAAGGCTTTCCTGTCCGGTTGGACTACTTTCTACTGGGCATGGTGGGTTTCTTGGGCACCATTCGTGGGGATTTTTACCGCGAAAATTTCCCGAGGGCGAACCATTCGTCAGTTCGTTATGGGAGTGCTGTTTATCCCATCATCGATCATTATTATCGCTTTCACCTTCCTAGGTGGTACCGCTATTTTCAAGCAGCGTGAATACGGACTATTAGCTCCCGGAAATGACCTTAACGCACTGCCGCCTTCTGAAGAGGTTTTCTTCAAAGTGCTCGATTACCTGCCAGGATCTTGGATAATCGCTCCGGTAGTGATGGTTATGCTAGCAGTCTTTTTCATTACCTCTTCAGACTCTGCTTCCTTGGTGAACTCGCAGCTTTCCCAAAGAGGAAATCCAGAACCTAAACGCTGGATTACCGGTTTTTGGGCGGTTTTGATGGCTGGAATTGCCGTGGTAATTCTGCTGATGGGTGGGAAAACAGCCCTGTCAGGTTTGCAAAACCTGGTGACTATTTCTGCTCTACCTTTCAGTATCATTATCGTCTTAATGTGTTTCTCATTGGTGAAAGAACTTCGTAATGACCCGATGATGATTCGCGCTCACTATGAGCAGACGGCAATCTCTAATGCAGTTCGCTATGGGATTGAAGAACACGGAGATAACTTCGAACTTGCTATTGAACCAGTCGATCCTGAATCGGATCGCGGAGTTGGTAACGATTTCGATTCCACTTCCGAAGAATATACCGAGTGGTATCTGCGTACTGACGAGGACGGTAATCCGGTGGAATACGATTATGAGCAGGGTGCTTATATCGATCCTAAAACGGGTGAACCTGAAGCAAAAGATGAATAATCAATAAATTTCGGTTGGTTCCTTAGCCTCTCAAGGTAAGATGGGAACCAACCGAAATTTTTTTTGGAAGGGAACCTTTGAGTCAGATGGAACGTTTCTTAAACCGTAACCGAGCAGCAGTAAAAGCCAAAGAAGTATCCATTGACTTTTCAGCTTATAAACGGCAACAACTTTCCGAAGCGGGGCAAGCTCCACAACTGGTTTTAGTTTCCTGCTCTGACTCAAGAGTTATCCCTGAAGTTATTTTCAACTGTGAAATGGGGGACATCCTGGTTTCCCGTGGAGTCGGAAATACGGTTGGGCAATCACAGTACGCTACCATTTACTACGGAGTTTTTGATTTAGGAATTCGCACTATTGCAGTGCTGGGACACTCTGGGTGCGGTGCAGTCAGCGCCGCCTTAAAAGGAAATCAAGATCCCCATCTAGCGATTGCTGTAGAAGCAATCACCAGAGGAATTGACCCAAACCTAACTCAGCTTCCACAGACAAAAGAGGCAGTTGCTCAAGCAGCTAAAGAAAACGTACTATCTCAGGTTAAATGGTTAAACAAACAAGAGAATTTAGCTGCCCTGGTAGCCACCGGGCAGTTAAGTATTCACGGGTTGTATTACGATCAGGAAACCGGGCTAGTAGAAGAACTTTTTAATAGGAACTAACATGTTGCAGATCATCGGTTGTAATAATCATTTAGGTGAGCAAGCTCCCGGTATTGCAAGGAATCTAACTAGACTCTTTGAACTTAACCCGGCCCTTGAGCTAATTGTGGTTCCAGAAGAACAAAGAGAACCTAAGCGTAACGACCCGCGCCTGCGGAATCTAGAATCAGTTATCGCTACTTCTGAAACCCTGGCAGAAGTAGCCCAAACCCAGCTGGAAGCTGAACGCACTCCGATTAATATCCTCGGAGATCACGCAGCTTCAATGGGAACTGTAGCCGCTTCATCTACGCAAGTAGAAACTTTAGGAGTGATCTGGATTGACGCTCACGCTGATTTGAACGTGGAAACCACCACGCCCTCGGGAAATATACACGGAATGCCGGTAGCTGCATTACTGGGGCTCATGGAAACTCCGGAGTTGAATAACCTGCATTTTGAAGGCCCAAAATTAAAGCCTGAAAATATGGTTTACATCGGCTTACGTGACGTGGACCCAGGGGAGAAAGTTCTTTTAGAACAGCACAACATCATGCACTTTTACTGGGATGAAGTAGTCGCAAACGGTTTAGAAACCTGCCTGGAAAAGATTGTGGAACGCTTCCAAACCGTAGACAAAGTACACGTTTCCTTAGACTTAGATTCCATGGACCCCCAGCTTATCCCCGGAGTAAGTGTTCCAGTTAAAGGAGGACTAACTCCAGCACAAACCCACCAGATTTTGCGAACCCTAATTGAGCAAACTCCAGTTTGTGCGGTAGATATCGTCGAATATAACCCTCAGTTAGATAAAGACGATATTACCGCCCAATACGTGTTAGATACGTTAGAACTCTTAAAAGCATACTTCTAACCGGGAGCCACTTTAAGCTGAAAACTACGCTGCTTTAGGATAAGGCTAAGCCAATCCTAAAGCAGTTTTAGTTATCTCCACATCCGACGGATAAACCACTGCTTTCCCGTCGATCTTATGAGTAGTTTCATCCCCTTTACCAGCGAATAAAATCACCGTCTTCCCATCCACTAATGACAGGGCGTGCCGATAGGCAGCAACCCGATCATCAACTAAAGAAACGGGGGTTTCTTTAACGAAAGCAGCAATATCAGCTGAAATTTGCGGAACCGGCTCTGCGTTAGGATCTTCCATCGTTAAAATAATCTGATCCGCATGCGCATCAGCAACCTCAGCCAGATCTTGCCGGCGGTTATAAGCCTTATGTCCGGGACAACCAAAGATAATAATCTTCTTAAAACCCGGATACGACTGTTCACAAGATTGAAATAAACGCTCATAAGAAAGCCGATTATGCGCGTAATCCACAATCGTGACCAGATTAGGATCTGCGCCTACGAAAACTTCCATCCGCCCCGGCACTCGAATAGCCGCTAACGCCTGCCGGATAGTTTCAAAAGAAATCCCATAGTGACGGGCAACCGCAATCGCAGCTAACGCATTTTCTACGTTAAACAACCCAGAAATGCCCAGTTTAATAGGTTCGCCATTAACTGCAAATGCTACCGTATGACCATCAGTAGTGATGTTTTCAGCATAGAAATCCGCCTGCGGATCTTGAGTAGAAAAAGTGCTGAAAGGAATGCCCGCAGGAATTGCTTCTAAGACTTCGGAAAGCTCAGCAGAATCTAAGTTAATCACCAGGTGTTTAGCCTGGTTGAATAACTGCAGTTTCGAGTGGAAATAATCAGTAAAATCAGGGTGTTCAATAGCGGAAATATGGTCGGCGTCAATATTTAAGAAAACTCCCACATCGAAAGTAACCTCACCGACGCGATGATACTTCAACCCCTGGCTGGAAACCTCCATCGTCACATAGGGCAAACCACTTTGCGCCGCATTGGCAAAATGAGTGTGCAGTTCCAACGCTTCGGGAGTAGTTAAAGCAGATTCTTCATCTACTACTCCGTCATAAGTGTTAATGGAAGAAATAATTCCACTTACTTTCTGCTCAGCAGCTAACGAAGTATCTAAAATCTTCTGTAAGAAAACAGCGGTAGTTGATTTCCCCTTAGTGCCGGTAATCCCAGTTAAATTAAAGCTACGGTAAGCATGCTGATAGAAATTAGCTGCCAAAAGAGGCATAGCAACGCGAATATCGCTCACCTGAAAACAGGGAATATCAACTGGATAAACTTCTTCACTAACATAAGCCAAAGCACCCTTTTGAATAGCTTCTTCCAAGTAAGCCACATTAAACTTAGCGCCTTTACAAAAGAAAAGAGCCCCCGGCTGAACTGCCTTCGAGTTATAGGTTAGCTGAGTAAAATTTGCCTGCAGCTCAAACGCCGCGCGATTACATAAAAGTGAACCTAGTAGCTGGCGCACTTGGGAAACATTTAGTGAAAAACTCATAGCCTAATGTTACTACTGTCCTTAACTATCCTGCGTCAATCCGCTAAGAGAGTATCCGAAACGGTTATCCTAGGGGAAGCAAAGACGAACACAAAACAAAGGAAACACATTGATTGACCGTTACGGCCCGGACATTTTGAAACAGGATCCGCACCGAGAAGGAACTTTTGCCCACCGCCCTCGCAGCCAAAAAATCCCCGCAGAACCAGGACTGGTAGTTGAAGAACCCACCAGCGGATTCGTAGGAGCCGTAATCCGAGTGGAAAAAGCCGCCGGAATGTACCTAGTAGAGTTAGAAGACCGCCGCGGAAACCGGCGTTCATTCCCCCTGGGGCCCGGCTTTTGGGTAGACGGAAAACCCGTGGAACTAACTATCTATCAGGCGCCTAAAACTCCAGTTGGCAGGCAACGTACCGCTTCAGGATCGCGTGCAGTAACTGACATGAAAGCAAAAGTAGCGAAACTGTCCCGCATCTTCGTAGAAGGAACCCACGACGCTGAACTGGTAGAAAAAATCTGGGGTGACGATTTAAGAATCGAAGGAGTCCTGGTCGAATATCTCCAGGGCATAGATCACCTTGAAGAAATCCTCGCCAGATTTGCTCCCACTCCCACAGTTCGCGTTGGTGTGCTGGTAGACCACCTGGTGCCCGGCTCGAAAGAATCGCGGATTGCCGCGCAGGTAATGGGGCGCTGGCCCGAGGCCGTTAAAGTAGTGGGGCACCCATTTGTAGACATCTGGCAAGCAGTTAAACCCCACCGAGTGGGATTAACTGCTTGGCCCCACATTCCTAAAGGAAAAGACATTAAAGTAGGTACCTTGCAGGCTTTGGGCCTACCGGCAAATACGAAAGAAGATATTGGGCTGGGGTGGAAAGCAATCCTAAGCAGAGTTCGTAACTACCGAGATTTAGAACCAGAACTCTTAGGCAAAGTAGAGGAACTAATTGATTTCGTAACTGAACCACAGACGCACTAAAGATCAGTAGCATAAGCGGTGTGAAAACAGCCACCAGTTGCAGTGGATAACCCCTTGGAGTTAGCAGTCGCCCCTGCAGAGTGCTAGATTTGAAAAGGAACTACACATACGGGAAAGAGAGGGAAAATGAGCACTGCAGACCGTCGCTTAGACGTGCTACGCGCCATCGTTTCCGACTACGTATGTAACCGCGAACCAGTCGGTTCAAAAATGCTGGTAGAACGCTACGATTTAGGAGTCAGCCCAGCGACGATCCGCAATGACATGGCAGTCCTAGAAGAAGAAGGACTCATCTACCAGCCCCACACTTCCGCCGGTAGAGTACCCACCTTAGCGGGCTACCGCGTCTTTGTAGATAAACTTGCACAAATCAAACCCCTCTCAGCTCCAGAACGCAGAGCAATCGAGAGTTTCCTAGCAGACGCCCTCAGCGTTGACGACGTGATTGAACGCACCGTCCGTCTGATGGCGCAACTAACTAGACAAGTCGCAATCATTCAATACCCGCACTGCACGCAAACAAAAGTCCTCTGCCTAGAAATAGTGGAACTAGGGGACCAGCGACTAATGATCGTCCTCATCACCGACAACACCAATGTCGAAAGACGCACCCTCAACGCAATAACCGCAAACAGTGCTGAACTGGCCCAATTTAAACACGTGCTAAACCAGCTATGCATTGGAAAAGAACTGGCCCAAGTCCAAGAAATCCTGGGACAACACCTGCATACCTGGCCCTATGACTTCCAAAAACAAATCGCTCAAACCATTTTAGAACTAACGAAAGTAGAAGCAGAACAGCGACTAGTAATCGCCGGAACGGCGAACCTAGTCCGTGCCGAAACTGACTTCCAACACAGCATAGTACCGGTCCTAGACGCCCTCGAAGAACAAGTTGCCCTGCTTAGACTCATCTCCGGAGTGCAAACTGACCAAGTCAGAGTCTCAATCGGAAAAGAAAATCACCACGACGGACTGATAGAAACCGCGATTGTCGCCGGAAAATACGGGACAGAAACCACCTCCGCTCACCTCGCGGTAGTCGGGCCCGTACGCATGGACTATACCGCCGCCATGAGTACCGTGCAAAGCCTTTCTAACTACCTATCGCATTACCTAAAGAAATAAAAATAGAAAAGAAGAAGAAAACAGTGAACGAAGATTACTACGAAATCCTGGGTGTATCTAAAGACGCAAGCGCAGAGGAAATTAAAAAAGCCTACCGGAAGCTCTCTCGAAAACTACACCCAGATATCGCAGGTAAAGAAACTGAAGAAGAATTTAAAAAAGTAACCGTCGCCTACGACACCCTCTCTAACCCAGAAAAACGACGCGCCTACGATAGGGGAGGCATGCCGGGAATGGGAGGCATGGGCGGATTCGATTTCGGAGATATCTTTGAAACCTTCTTCTCTGCCGCGGGGATGGGGCCAATGGGAGGACCTACTCCCCGAGGCCGACGCGGCAAGGATATGCTCACCGCGATTGAACTAACCTTGGCAGAAATAACTTTCGGTACCCAAAAACAAGTTGAACTAAATACTCACGTAAAATGTGACACCTGCATGGGATCATGCTGCGCCCCAGGAACAACCGCAAAAACCTGTAGCAACTGCCAAGGCAGCGGAACCGTGCGGATGCAACAGCGCACCATTCTGGGCTCAGTAATGACTACCGCCGCTTGCCAAACCTGTGAAGGACACGGCACCGTCATCACCAACCCCTGCCCAGAATGTAACGGGCAGGGACGCCAAAGAGCAAAACGAACCATCACCGTTGACGTACCTGCCGGTGTAGAACACGGCACCCGAATCCGCCTGAGCGGACAGTCTGAAGCAGGGCCAGGCGGAGGAGCAGCTGGTGACCTCTACGTAGAAATCCACGAAAAGAAAGACCCAATCTTTACCAGGGTCGGGGCTGACCTAATCGCCACCGTAAGTATTCCATTTACCGCCGCCATCTTAGGCACCCAAATTGAGTTAGAAACGCTAGATGGAAAACGCACAATCGACGTACCCGCAGGAAGCCAACCATTCGATGAAATTGTGTTAGAAAACCTGGGAGTCACGCGCCTACACCGCAACACCCGCGGCCACTTGCGAATCAAACTTAATATCGAAACTCCCCGGAAACTAACCGAAGAAGAAAAGAACCTGATCAGACAATTTGCTACCCTCCGCGGAGAAGACCGCGTAGAAGCAAAACCAGTACAGGACGGCTCAGGATTCTTTGCCTCCTTAAAAGAAAAGTTCGCGAACTTTTAAACCACCGCCAACCGCCTCAACTTTTCAAAGGGAACTTAGATGACCGCGCCAGTTTACTTCCATGAGCCACTAGATGCTGCGCAAATTGGAGAACTTTTCACCTTCACCGGAGCAGAAGCCCACCACGCAACCGTGATGCGCGTCCAAACCGGAGAAGAAATCCACCTGGTAGATGGAAAAGGGACTCGTCTTAAAGGAGAAGTAGTTAGCAGCGCAGAAAAAAGCGTCACCTTAAAAGTACTTAACCTAGTTATTGAACCAGTAGCAAAGCCACAACTTACCCTGGTCCAGGCACTTGCCAAAGGAGGGCGCGATGAACAGGCCATTGAAAGTGCCACAGAAGTTGGAGTTGATGCAGTAATAGCCTGGCAATCCCAACGCGCAATCGTCAAATGGGAAGGCAAAAAACAAGTTAAACAACTTGAAAAATGGTTAAACCTGTTAAAAAGCGCCAGCAAACAAGCTCGCCGTAGCCGGATTCCCAGCGTTGCCTACGCCGGAGGAACCAAAGAACTGCTTACTAAACTTGGAGAAACCAAACTGCTGGTATTACACGAAAGCGGTGAAAAAAGTTTAGAAGAAATCGAAACCGCCTGGTTTGAAACTGAAAAGATTGCCTTAATCGTTGGTCCCGAAGGAGGCCTTACCGAAGCAGAGCTAACTGCTTTCGCCCAGGCCGGCGCCCAAATAGTGCGAATCGGTAACACTGTTATGCGTTCATCCACAGCTGGAACCGTGGCTATTGCCCTCGTGAATTACCGCAGCGGACGGTACAATTAGAGTTAATGAGTATCGAACAAACACCTGAAGTTGAATTAGAATACGACCGGTCAGTTACTACTACCGTTACTATTCCACAAAACCTTGACCCCGTAACGGTTTTAGGTGCCTCCGACCAAGTTCTGGCGAGCCTAGAAAAAGGCTTTCCCGGAGTCAGCGTCCACGCCCTCGGAAATGAAATCACTATCAGCGGAAGCGCTGCCAACGTAGCAACTGTAGCTGACCTGGTAAAAGAACTCATTTCCCTAGCTCGTTCAGGACAGTACCTGAACTCAGATACAGTTGAACACGCAATTGGGCTACTGGCGCAAACTGGCACCGCCCCCGCATTAACTGAATCAATCCTAAACGTCCGCGGCAGAGTAATTAGAGCAAAAACTGCCGGACAGCAACGCTACGTGGAAATGATTGCCGAAAATACCATCGTTTTCGGGATCGGGCCAGCTGGAACAGGCAAAACCTACCTGGCTATGGCAATGGCAGTAAACGCCTTATTAACCGGGCAAGTCAGGCGAATAATCCTCACCCGCCCAGCAGTGGAAGCCGGCGAATCCCTGGGATTTCTACCCGGCACCTTAACTGAGAAAATCGACCCATATTTACGCCCCCTTTACGACGCGCTCAATGACATGGTGGATGCAGAAGCCCTCCCACGTCTATTAGCCGCAGGGACAATTGAAGTAGCTCCCTTAGCGTATATGCGTGGGCGCACCTTAAACGACGCTTTCATTATCTTAGATGAAGCCCAAAACACCACCCAAGCGCAGATGAAAATGTTTCTTACGCGACTGGGTTTTCGTTCCAAAGTTGTAGTCACCGGGGACTCCTCTCAAATCGACCTACCGGGGAACACGAAATCTGGCTTACAAACGGCCTACGATATCCTCCAAGGAATCGACGGAATCGAATTCTGCGCGCTTTCTTCTGCTGACGTGGTACGGCACCGGCTAGTGGGGGATATTATCGACGCTTACCAACGCTGGGATGAACAGCATCCCCAACCTGAATACAGAGCCTCAGGTAGAGGCAGCTACCGGAGGAAAACATGAGCATTGAAGTAGTTAATGAAACAGCAGAAACCCTTAACTTAGATGAGTTCCGAGCGGTAGCTGAATACGTCCTAGGACAAATGCACGTTTCTGCCGAAGCTGAACTGGCAATCATGTTCATTGACCCCGAGCCAATGGAAGAACTGCACTTAAAGTGGATGGATCTACCCGGGCCAACTGACGTAATGAGCTTTCCCATGGACGAACTGCGCCCCGGACAGCCTGGAAGAGTAACCCCACCGGGAACCTTAGGTGACATTGTTATCTGCCCCCAAGTTGCTGCCAACCAAGCACTCCAAGCAGGACACGCTGCCGTAGAAGAAATGCTGCTTCTTACCGTACACGGGATCCTACATTTGCTTGGCTACGACCACTTAGAAGCCGAAGAAGAAAAAGTAATGTTTGCGCTTCAGCGGAAGCTGCTACTCACCTTCTTAGCGCAACGCCCCGGCAAAGTCACTATTGACCCTCCTTTAACAGGCAAACTTACCGATTAAACGAAAGCAGTAAATAATTTTATGGAAAGCACACCCCTTGGGTTTTTAATCGTACTTTCACTTATCGCCATGGTTGTCGCCGGTATTTCGGTTGCAGCGGAAAGTGCTCTACAAAGGCTCTCTCACGCTGCGGTAGATGACCTGGTTGAAGCTTCACTACCACGAGCAAAACGTCTGGAAATCTTAATTGATGATCGCAAACGCACCATCGTAACCACCCGTTCTTGGCGTTTAATCTTCCAAACCCTTTTCACCATCGCCACCACCTTAATCGTTGCCTCATTCTTCACCGCCTGGTGGGCGATTTTAGGCATTGCCATCATCATTAACTGGCTCCTAGTCGCAGTATTTATTGCTTTTATTCCCAACCGGATTTCTTTACGCAACCCAGAAGCTGTGGCCCTTTGGCTCACCCCCCTTTTAGAAACTTACTTAGCCGGCTCTAAAATGTGGGATCCCCTGGTACGGATTTTTGCAAGATTCCTTCCCGCCAGTGAACAAACCGTTGCAGAAGCACGCGCTGAAATGGTTGAAGAAATGCGAGAAGTTGTTGATGAAGTGGGAGAAACCACCGGTTTTGAAGAAGAAGATCGGGTTATGTTACGTTCCGTCTTTGAACTGGGACATACCCTGGTACGTGAAGTAATGGTGCCGCGTACAGAAATGGTAACCATGGGGGCAGAAGCATCCTTAGATGAAGCACTCGACCTTTTCGTAACTTCTGGCTACTCCCGTATTCCAGTGATTGAAGACGATATCGACGATATTGTAGGCATCATCTACTTTAAAGACGTAGTCTCGCGATTACGACGCCGCCCTGAGGATAGGCAGATTCCAGTTAGAAATGCCTGTCGTGAACCTAAGTTCGTACCAGAAATGGTGCTAGCTGATGACCAGCTCCGCCAAATGCAAGCCGACCGAGTCCACCTGGTACTGGTGGTAGATGAATACGGTGGCGTAGCTGGCTTAATCACCATTGAAGATTTACTTGAAGAAATCGTTGGTGAACTCACTGACGAACACGATCGTAACGTAATGGAACCAGAGGAAATCAGCCCCGGAGTGTGGCGGGTCCCCGCCCGCTTCTCACTATGGGAACTGGGAGAACTTTTAGGGATTGAACTAAGAGACGAAGACGTGGATTCCGTGGGGGGACTTTTAGGTAAAGTCCTTGGAAAAGTGCCGCTTCCAGGTGATCACGGGGAGACTGAAGAAATTGAAATCACCGCTGATGAAACTATTGGACGCCGCCAACTGGGAACTGTTGTGGCAAAGCTCCGCACCCCCAAAACTGAACCTGAATCGACAGAAGAATCTAAAAACAGGTTAGAAAGTGAAACAAACTAATGCATTTTCCCTCCGATGATGAACTAATGGCGGGCCCAAACGCGCTGGAAGATCTGGGATTAGAATTTGACGACACCGCCATTGAAGCCTATGAAATTAGCGGAACTCTACCCGTAAAAGAAACCGACGAAGCCGAAGAAGAAACCGCTGAAGCTGAAGAAGAAACCGCTGAAGCCGAAGAAGAAACCACTGAAGCTGTAGAAGAAACCACTGAAACCGAACAAGACGGATTAGTTAAACTTGACTATACCGCAGATTTCAAAGCTGGGTTTGTTGCCATTGTAGGCCGACCAAATGTAGGTAAATCAACACTTACCAACGCTTTAGTAGGCTCAAAAATTGCGATTACCTCAATGCGACCAGAAACTACCCGACACAACGTGCGCGGGGTAGTACACGGAGAGGACTTCCAGCTGGTCATCGTCGATACACCCGGATACCACCGCCCTCGAACACTCCTGGGGCGACGCTTAAACGAAATGGTCAGAGAATCACTGGCAGAAGTTGATGTGGTTGTCTTTTGCCTACCCAGCGACCAAAAAGTTGGCCCCGGGGATGAATTTATAGCCCGCCAGTTACGCGGGCTGCGCACTCCGGTAATTGCGGTAGCTACCAAAGCTGACAAAGTAAAACCAGAACGAATGCTCGAACACCTCCAAGATATTGACAAACTGGGAGAATTTGTTGAAATCGTGCCGGTATCCGCACACAAAAATCAGCAGATCGATACGCTCATTAAAGTTCTGGCGGAGCGAATGCCTAAATCACCACCGCTTTATCCACGGGATATTTATTCCGATGAGCCACGGGACGTAATGATTGCGGAACTAATCAGAGAAGCTGCTCTAGAGGGCGTGCGCGACGAACTGCCGCACTCCTTAGCTGTACAGGTTGAAGAAGTTGTTGAACGGAAACCAAAACCTGGGCAAAAGCATCCTCCCATGCTGAATATCCACGTTAATCTTTTCGTAGAACGTGACTCCCAAAAAGCCATCATTATCGGTAAAGGTGGGTCGCGTCTAAAACAAGTAGGTACTAAAGCGCGATTGGCAATTGAAGAACTGCTTAAACGTAGGGTTTACCTGGATCTCCACGTGCGCACCGCTAAAGATTGGCAGTCAGATCCTAAAATGCTCGGTAGGTTAGGTTTCTAACCGGAGATTTAACTTAAGGCAACTGGAGTGAAAACATACCGGGATGAAGCGATCGTTCTGCGCACACAAAAACTGGGGGAAGCAGATCGGATTATTACTTTACTTACGCACCATCACGGTTTGAAAAGAGTAGTTGCTAAAGGAATCCGGCGGACTTCATCTAAATTTGGGGCACGCTTAGAACCTTTCACCGTGGTGGACGCGCAAATTCATTTAGGGAGAAGTTTAGATGTTCTCACCCAAGTTGCGGCGATTCGCTTATACGGGATGGAGATCGCCCAGGACTACGACAAGTATACGCGTGCTTGTGTGATGGTAGAAGCGGCAGAGCGCTTAAGTGAAGATGATGCCAGCCCACAAATGTATTTGCTGCTTTTAGGGGCACTTCACGCTTTAGGGAAGGCCCGCTATCCGGCAGATTTAGTGATGAACTCTTTTCTGCTTCGGGCAATGGCTTTATCTGGCTGGGCACCCTCATTTTGGGATTGTGCGCTTTGTGATACTACTGGCCCACACACTCACTTTAACGTACAGTCAGGTGGGGCAGTGTGTAGTCAGTGCCGTCCAGCTGGTTCAACTGCTCCGGCTGCGCAAACTATGCTGTTACTTGGTGACTTACTTTCTGGTGACTGGGAAAGTGCAGTTAGTAGTGAAGATTTTACGCGGAGAGAAGCCGGTTCGATAGTGGCTGCCTGGGTGCAGTGGAATTTAGAGCGGAGGATTATTTCTTATTCCTCCTTACAGCGTTGATAGGGTAGATTTTAACTATGACTGGATTGATTCTTCCCCCGGGAGCCGGAGAGCTGAAAGCTCCGCAAATCAGCGGAGTTCCCAAACACGTCGCAATTATTATGGACGGGAATGGGCGGTGGGCGAATGAACGTGGCCTGCCGCGCACAGAAGGGCACCGCCAGGGGGAAATCGCATTAATGGATACGATTGCCGGAGCGGTTGAAATTGGGGTAAAAGAACTAACAGTTTACGCTTTTTCTACAGAGAACTGGAAGCGTTCTCCTGCTGAAGTGAAGTTCCTAATGGGATATTCGCGTGATGTGATCCGTCGGCGGGCTGCGCAGCTGCATAGTTGGGGAGTGCGTATAAACTGGTGGGGGCGGCGTCCTCGGCTTTGGAAATCTGTGATTACCGAGTTAGAAAAAGCGCATCAGCTTACCCGGGAAAATACTCGGTTAGATTTTAATATGGCTGTTAATTACGGGGGGCGCGCTGAAATCACGGATGCAGTGAATCAGATTACTCGTGAGGTGGCTGCGGGCAGTTTACAAGCCGGTCATATTACCGAGGGCGTTTTTGGGAAACGTCTTTATGGTAAGGGAACTGATGTAGACCTGTTAATCCGTACCGGTGGGGAACAGCGGATTTCTAATTTTCTGCTTTGGCAGTGTGCTTACGCTGAGTTTATGTTTAATCCGGTTGCCTGGCCGGAGTATCGGCGGGAAACTCTATGGGACGATATTTTAGCTTTCACCGGGCGCGAACGCCGTTTCGGGACTGCGCAGGATAAGGTAACTGGTTAAGAACAGTTTAGTGGACTGCGGTACTTGGGAGCTGAAGTAGTTTAGTTTTCAATCTGCGTTGCGTGTATTTTGGCTGCTTTATACCGGCGAATGGTGAATAGAACTGTGATGACTAGTACCGCTAAAGTAGCTAAGATTGCCCAGGTTTTCCCAAGGATAGCGGCTTCACCAGTTTTTATAATCGATAGGGTTACTGTCGCGTAAAGAAATGCCCAGGCAAGGTATCCGGGGATTGCAGTTAGGGTGTAGAGGAGCCAATTTAATTTAACAACTCCGGCTCCGGCGTGAATGATAGTTTGAATCCCGATGGTAAGAAATGACAGGGGGATAACAATGAGTCCCCAGCGATCAACCATATCAACCCCGTGTTGGACGGAAGCTCCTTCTAACCAACGGTGGGTACGTTGTATAAATAGGTTTTTAGAATTAGTTGAACCGATAATAACACCGGTGGTGACTAACCGGGCTAACCAGTAGGTTCCTTGGGAACGAAAGAAAACCACGCCGGTGAGGAAGGCAACTAAAATAGGGAAAGGGCCTTCAGAGATAAACTGGGGAACGCCGTGCATTAAACTACTCAATCAGCTTTTATTTCGAACAATCTGCGCATAAGCCAAAGACTTCGATGGAATGCTCTAGGTTAGTGAAACCGTATTCTTGACCTACTGTGTGAACCCAGTTTTCAACGATTTTTGCTTCAATTTCTTCAGAGCGTAAGCATTGGCGACAGACCAGATGGTGATGATGTTTTCCCTGTTCGCAGCGTCGGTAGAGGGCTTCTCCGTCGGGGCTCATCAGTACATCGACTTCATTTTCTTCAGCCAGGGCGCGGAGGTTGCGGTAAACCGTTGCTAAGCCAATTTTAGCGTTAGTTTGCAAAAGTTCTTCGTGAATGCGTTGCGCAGATCTGAAATCGGCGCGGCCTTCTAAAATTTCAATTACTGCTTGCCGCTGTTTGGTGACGCGTTTTTGTGTTTCAGCCATCATACCCCAACTTTCATAAGACATTTCTTATCATAGCCTAAATTCGTTTAAAGAGTGTTCTAAGTAGGTGCGCTCCGCCGTAGAGGAAAATTGTAAAGACCACAATGGTAGCTCCAGGGGAAACGTCAAAGAAATATGTGAAAACCAAGCCAGTTACAGCTACTGTTGCGCCAATAAACATCGCTAAAGAAAGAGTCCTTTTAAATGAGGTAGTAACCACCTGCGCAGTAGCAACCGGAACAATCATCAGAGCAGAGATTAGTAAAGAACCAACTACTCGCATGGAGATGGCCACTGTGAAAGCCGCTAAAACTGCGATTAAAAGATTAAGCGAACGAACTGGAAGGCCCGAGGCTTTGGCAAATTCTTCATCATTACAAACTGCATAAAGAGCAGGGGAAAGCCCTAAACCGATAGTAAGAATAATGGTTGCTAAGCCCACCGTAGTCCACACATCGAACTTTGAAACAGATGCCAGCGAACCAAATAAGTACGAGTTAAGCTGGGAAGAAGTTCCTCCGGCGAATCCGATTAGCAAAACGCCTCCGGCAATCCCGCCATAGAACAAAATAGCTAATGCCACATCGGATTCAGTTTTGCCGCTAAGTCGGATTATTTCCAGGACAACTGCTCCGATTAAAGAAACTATGAGGGCACCGGGGATTGCTAAAGTCTCCGGAGTGGTTAGGTTTAAGAAAGTGCCTGTTAGCCACCCTAAAGCAACACCGGTTAAGGCTACGTGTCCGATTCCATCACCTAGCATAGCCAGTTTACGTTGCACCAGGTAGGTTCCAATTACTGGGGCGCATACCCCAACTAAAGCGGCCACTAAGAGACTGCGTTGCATTAGTGGACTGCTTAGCATAGTGGTCAGGGCATCAAAAAGTGTAGCTGGTGAGCTGGGGAAAAGATCTTTAATCATCAAGTTCACCTGGTTTCCACTGGGTTTTATCAGCTATGATTTGGCCATCTTTAATGCGGATCACTCTATCTAGAACTTTTTCGAGGGCGCCCAGTTCATGTAAAACCATGATGACAGTTTTTCCTTGGGCTTTAAGATTGCCAACTAGCTGCGCCAGGTTTTGGGCGCTTTTTAGGTCGATTCCTGAAAGGGGCTCGTCCATGAGGAGAAGTTCGGGGGAACGCATGAGAGAACGGGCGATTAAGACTCTTTGTTGCTGTCCGCCAGAGAGTTGATTAAACGGTGAGTGAAGCCGATGTTCCATTTCAACTTCAGCTAGTTTGGAGTTGGCTATTTCTTTTACTTTGCGCGGGAAAAATAATCTACCTGCGGTTAAGGCACCGGAGCAGACGACCTCTAAGACGGTGGATTGGACACCTGGCTGGATGGCAATTCGTTGAGGTACGTAGCTGAGGGTTTCCCAGTCCCAGTTTGGTTTAGTTTTTCCAAAAACAGTTACCTCTCCGGTAGAGGGAATGATGTTTAGGATCGCTTTAAGGAGGGTTGATTTTCCGGATCCGTTTGCGCCTGTAATAGCAACGATCTGCCCGGCCGGAACCGAAAAAGTCATTCCGTGGATAACTTCATGGTTGCCGTACCGGACAGAAAGATGTTTGACGCTTAAGGCGTTTACTGGCAATTTTGTCCCTTTTTCAGTGTTTCCAGATTTTTGCGCATCAGTTGCAGATAGTCAGTTGTCGGGTCGTTTTGGGTAGCGATGGGATCTAAAACAGCAATTTCGATTCCCAGGTCGTTGGCCAGGGCTTCGATTACCCGCGCGGATACATTTACTTCAAGGTAAATCGTTTTTACCCCGTTTTCTTTAATGACGCGTTTTACTTCTTCTACTCGTGCGACTGAGGGAGTTACCTCTGGGTCCAGCCCGGAAACCCCAACTTGGGTAAGTCCGGTTTCATTTGCCAGGTAGCCGAATGCTTCGTGAGAAACTACAAAGGTTTTAATTTCACATTTGTGGAAGTCGGTATGAATTTCTTCGGCCAGCTGATTGAGGTCAGCTTCAAGTCTTTTTGCGTTTTCTTGATATTGGGTGGCATTGGCCGGGTCAATTTTCACTAAAAACGCGGTTAGTTCATGGGTGGCTTTAACCATTTGATGCGGGTCGAGCCAAAAATGTGGATCTAGAGAGGTTTTTGCATCAGTATGCTTATGGTCGTGATCATGTCCGTGGTCATGGTCGTGAGCGTGACCTTCGATTAGATTAAGAGCTGTGGAGATATCTAAAATTCGTGGGTTTTGTGACTGTGCAGCTGCGTCATCAACTGCGTTTTGGAAACCGCTTAAATAAATGACGGCGTCAGCTTGATCTAATTCAGCAACTGTTTTGGGTGATAGTTCCAGGCTGTGTGCGTCCACTCCTGGGCCGGTAAGTGAGGATGCCGCTAGTTTTTCTCCAACGATGCGTTCTACCAGGTATTGAAGTGGGTAAATTGAAGTTTTTACTTTCAATGCTTGCAGTGGATCGCGGTTTGGGATAGGTTCTGCGTGGGCAACGGTATGTGTAGTTGCTTTGTCATGAGAGTGCTCTCCCGAGTGCGAATCCTGTTGGTTAGGAGAATTCGTTGCGCACCCTGCAAGTGCTAAGGCAGAGGTAGCTAAGCAGGTAATTAGGGTTGCTTTTAGAGAAACTTTTTTCGTATTCATAATGACAATCATTGTCGATAAGTGTAGGTAGTGCAAGCCGAAATAACAAAATACTACAGAACGTACTATAAATCGCAAAATAGGCTACTTACTTACAGAGAGTAGTCCCAGGAACTGAGAAAACACCTGGTAAACTTGAACAGAAATCCACATCAGCCAGATGTGGCCGGATACCTTATAGAAGGAGCATAAACATGGCAGGTGCGCCATCACGCCTCGACGCAGTTATTAATTTGGCTAAACGTCGAGGTTTTGTCTACCCCTGTGGAGAAATCTATGGTGGAACTCGTTCAGCCTGGGACTACGGGCCGTTAGGCGTTGAACTGAAAGAGAACATTAAGAAAGCCTGGTGGTCTCGGGTAGTTCGCCAACGCGAAGACGTTGTTGGTTTGGACTCTTCAGTAATTTTGCCTCGCCAGGTATGGGAAGCATCCGGTCACGTTACAGCCTTTACTGACCCACTTACGGAATGTTTATCCTGCCATAAGCGCCTGCGTCAAGATAACTTGGTAGAAGAATACGCAGAAAAGAAGGGTGTTTCCGAAACGGAAGTATCCATGGAAGCAATTGCCTGCCCTAACTGTGGTACCCGTGGACAATGGACTGAACCACGTGCATTCTCAGGACTATTAAAAACCTTCCTGGGTCCTGTAGATGATGAATCTGGATTGCATTACATGCGTCCAGAAACTGCGCAGGGTATCTTCGTGAATTACGCTAACGTGATGACTTCGGCTCGGAAAAAACCACCCTTTGGTATTGGGCAGATTGGTAAATCTTTCCGTAACGAAATTACTCCAGGTAACTTCATCTTCCGCACCCGCGAATTTGAACAGATGGAATTAGAGTTTTTCGTAGCCCCAGGGACTGACGAAGAATGGCATCAATACTGGATTGATGAACGTTTGGCTTGGTACACCGATTTAGGGATCGATCCAAAGAACTTACGTCTGTACGAACACCCGCAAGAAAAACTCTCCCACTACTCTAAGCGCACTGTAGATATTGAATACACCTTCGGTTTCCAAGGCTCTGAATGGGGAGAACTTGAGGGAATCGCTAACCGCACAGATTACGATTTAAGTACTCACGCGGAAATTTCCGGGGCAAAATTAGACTATTTTGATCAGGAAAAGAACGAGCGGTGGACCCCTTACGTGATTGAACCCTCTGCTGGTTTAACCCGTTCTCTCATGGCTTTCCTAATCGAAGCCTACACCGAAGATGAGGCTCCTAACGCTAAGGGTGGAGTGGATAAGCGTGTAGTTTTGAAACTAGACCCTCGTTTAGCTCCAGTTAAGGTAGCGGTATTCCCACTTTCTAAGAAGGAAGAACTCACTGGCCCAGCCAAAGAACTGGCAGCGCAGCTGCGTAAACGTTGGAATGTGGAATATGATGATGCGGGTGCAGTGGGTCGCCGCTACCGTCGTCAAGACGAAATTGGTACCCCATATTGTATTACCTACGACTTTGATTCCAATGAAGATGGAGCGGTTACGATTCGTGACCGTGACACCATGGAACAGGTGCGCATTAAGCTAGATGAGGTAGAAGATTACCTACTTAAGCGCCTTCCACTAGCTTAATTGCGCTTTTATGAGTCAAGGAAAAATCTTGCAAAATATGGAAACTAAAACCACCGGAACCCTTCAGATTGGTCCTCTCAAACTGTGGGCTCCGGTGGTTTTAGCACCTATGGCGGGGGTAACTGACGTGCCCTTTCGGCGCCTTTGTCGTCAGTTCGGAGAAAGCGGTTTAAGCGGGCAGCTTTCTGACTCACTACCTGCCGCTCAGGGGGGAGTAGACGCTCCGGCTGGCCTTTACGTGTGTGAAATGATCACTGCCCGCGCCCTGGTGGAACGTAATGAAAAAACTTTCCACATGGCGCAACCTGACCCCGCTGACAGAGTGCGTTCTTTACAGCTTTACGGGACTGACCCGGTGAACCTGTATAAGGCTACCCATATTCTTTTAGAAGAGGATCTGGTAGATCATATTGATTTGAACTTTGGTTGCCCAGTGCCGAAAGTAACTAAAAAAGGTGGGGGAGCGGCGCTGCCTTGGAAACTAGATTTATTTACTGAGATTGTCACTGCGGTGGTAAGGGCAGTGAAGGAAACTGAAAAGCCTGTGCCGGTGACAATTAAAATGCGCGTGGGGATTGACGATAAGCATTTAACTTATCGAGATGCGGGGCAGATTGCGCAAGATGCAGGTGTTTGCGCAGTTGCTTTACATGGGCGTACTCAAACGCAGCATTATTCTGGGCATGCTGACTGGGATACGATTGCCCAGTTGAAGCAGGATTTGAAGATTCCGGTGCTTGGAAATGGGGATATTTGGGGAGCACAGGATGCGCTAGACATGATGGCTTATACCGGGTGTGATGCGGTGGTAGTTGGGCGCGGAGCGCAGGGACGCCCCTGGCTATTTTATGATTTGGTAGCTTCCTTAACTACGGGGGCTTTAACTGAATTGGCACCAAATCTGGGGCAGGTTACAAAGATCATAATCGAACACGCACTGTTAATGATTGCTAATTCCCGCAGTGAAGCTGAGGCAATGCGTAATCTGCGTAAGCATATTGGCTGGTATTTAAAGGGCTTTAGTTTGGGTGGGCAGATGAGAGCCGCTCTTTCTAGAGTGGAGACTTTAGCGCAGTTAGAAGAACTTTTGTCTGGTTTAGATCCAGAGGTGGAGTATCCGCCGGCAGCACGTGGTAAGCGGGGTAGGGCCGGTGGGCAGAAGAAACCGCACCTACCGTATGGTTGGTTGGAATCTCGTTACGTAAATCAGGAACAGCGGGAAATGGTAGCTGCTAATGAGTGTGATGGAGACGGAGGATAAACGGTGGAAACAGTAATCCTAGGTGGTGCGCAAGCCGCTTTTCCCGTAGCCAAGCCGGTGGAGATAGGAGCCGGAGCTGCGAAAGTGATCTGCTCGGTAAGTGGGGCAGACGCGGCGCAGTTGGTTGCTCAGCTGCAACAGATTGACTTCACGCAGGTTGATTTAGTTGAGTGGCGAGTTGATTCTTTAGCTTCCTTTGCAGATGCCATTATTAGTGGTGTTTCTAGAGTGGTTCGCAGGGAATCACCGGTTCCGATTTTGGCAACTTTTCGCACAACTACCGAGGGCGGTACCGGCGACTTCGCAGAATACTACCGAGTATTAGCCACCCTAATCTCTTGTGGGGTGGACGCGATTGATATTGAATATACGCATGGGCAAGCCAAAGAGATAATCGAAAAAGCAGTGGTAAATGGGGTTGTGCCGGTTCTTTCAAAACACGATCAGTATGCTACGGGGAAAGTAGAAACGATCCTTGCAGAACTGCAGGAAATGCAACGTTTTGTGGGGGAAACCGTATTAAAAACACGTTTAGAGTTAGGGAATGATGATCCCAGTTTTGTAGGCGCTGGGGTCATAAAATATGTTTCTTATGCAACGGCACCGATGGATGCGTTAAAACTGATGTTGGCTTCGCGGCATTTTGTAGAAACGATGCAAAAACTACCTATGATTACTTTAAGTATGGGTAAAGCTGGGCAGGTAACTCGAGTATTTCCAGCGACCAGTGGGAGCGCCGCAACTTTTGCCAGTGTAAATGATAGTTTCACCGCTGTAGGTCAGTTAGATCACAAGATATATCAGTATTTACCTGCTGGTTTATAACAGTTCGCTTACGAAAACTTTGATTTTCCCTGAGAGGCATTCAAATGGTTAATAAACCTGGTAGTCTATTCTAGTCAAAGTAATTGTCTTGATGATAGTTCAGTTGAAGAGACTTATCTTCGTCTTTGAAAATAGAGAGGAAGGTTAGTTCTCTGACTGAGCAGCAACGAAGCGCTGGGAAGAAAACCAGCGTTTTTTCGTAGGTGCTGTAGCGCCTATAGGATTAGCTAGCAGAAGATCACTGATAGCTTTTGTCGAGAGAAATTTATGAGTTTATTTAAGAGATCAAGTAAAGCATTAGCTACCACTGCGGTAGGTATGGCGCTGCTTCTATCTGCTTGCGGAGAAGCTGGGACCATGGAAGATCACGTGCGTGATCTAAACGATAGAATTCAATACCAGTTGAATGTTTTCCCTGATGCGAAGCAGGTAATCGATGAGGCGGCAGCTTCTGCGATAGATGAAGATTCTATTTTGGTTGAAGTGAAGTTAGCGAATAACCCAGCAATGGAAAGTTTCGTAAAAGATTTCATTAATAATCAAGGTGAAGATTTAATTGAACAGGCCAACACAGAAGTGCAGAGCACCATTGGTAAGTCTCAGATTGAATCGTTAGATGTACGCCTTAAAGTGGTTAAGCACAACGGTGAGGTTATTTTTGATAAAACTACCGTTGAAGTAAAGGCTGATAAGTAGTCTAAAGTTATTTGAAAATATATCCATACATATTTATTTTGTATATATCCAGGATCATTTTCAGTATAATTTTCTATGTAATTTACATTTTTAGATAGATAGGTAATCGTAATGGCAAAGATCCGTCAGATTTTCGCAGTCGCAACTGTTGGTCTTGCGTTAGTACTTTCTGGCTGCGGAAGCTCTAACCCACTTGAAGATCTTGTTTCTGATTTCAACAAAGAGATTGAAAAAAGCATTTCTAATGTTCCTAACATTAGTGATTTCATAAAAGATTTGAAAGGTAAGGCAGAGGGCACCGATACTCTGGTTGTTGAAATTACCTTAACTGACAACCCAATTTTTGAAACTGGTGGAGATGCGATGTACACCACCATGGGTGATAATTTCGCTAAGCAATTTATTCCTGTTGCGAAAACAGAAATGAAGAAGAAGGGGATCGAAAACGGTAAGGTACGGGTTATTCTGAAAAAGAATGACGATTCCGAAGCCTACAATAAGGTCCACGAGTAAAAACTCTTAAACTTAGAGTGTTTGCGCCCTCTGGTAAACCAGAGGGCGCAAACACTTCTTTCAATAACACTCTAAGAAAGCCGCATTAGTCTAGCTAAGACAAACGCTCATTAAGAGACGAACCAAGCGCAGGTTCCCGGAGAAATCTCCGTCGCTTCCTTCCCAGCATGAGTAACCTGCAAATCCTCTCCCGCAAAGAGAACCCGCGCAACCGGGGAATCCTCTTGCCTGGTCGAATCAGAACGCAGTAACAACTCGTGCTCACCGGGTACATAAACTGGCTCACTACCGGTATTAAGTACGCTCATAATCGGTCCCGCCGACAAGACTAAACAGTCACGGGTAGCCCAGGGAAGATTGGTGACCACCCCAAAAGCAGAGGTAGCTAAATGATGCTGACCGCGCATACGTAAAATCATCGTCGTATGCGCTACCCGAGCTTTATCCAGTTCAGTTTGTGGAGGAAACGGACGTATATTAGCGCCCTCGAAAGTGAAATGCCCCCCGCTAAAACCAAACGGAAGATAAATTGCCCCCGGCAATGCCGCCACCTGGAGGCGCATACTAGCTCGACGGGCTTCATCAGCCCCATCCTCCCAAGAACCAGGGAAGAAATTCACCGTCGCTAAAGAATGATGCAACCGCAAAAGGGCAGGACGCCAAGTGCAAACACTACCAGCCTTATCGTGAATCGAAATCTTCTCACGCACCGCTGCTTCAATCTCAGCCGCATTAAAACGCACTTTTTGTAAACCATCATCACAAAGATGATGCACCCAAGTTTCCTCCACATAACGCTGGTATGAGCCGGCTTGAGAAATAGAAGAAGACGCACCTAAAATATGATCTTCCGAATACTCAGTCAATTCCACTAACAACTGCCGAGAAAGAGAAGTGAACTCAGTTTCCAAAGAACCGTAGTGGGAAGAAATATCCTCAATCCGCCCTAAATCAATCCCATCAGCCCCGCAATTCAACGCAATCCGAGCCCGGCGCACCACCGTGGCAAAATCCTTCTCAAACCCATAAAAATGCGAAGAATTAGCCTCACCTGCAGCACTGTTATCAGGATTCGCACCACAAACCCGCACCATCACTTTCAACCCCACCCGGTGCGCCGCAGCAATCAAATTACGCAAAGGCTCAGAATCAGTGTCAATATCAAGATTCGCAGGGCGGAATAAAAGCGCCGTAAACCCCATACGCGCAATAAAAAATACGCAGTCCTCAAGCAGCTTAGCCCCAGTGACATCAATAATCCCAGCAACTTCATTTACAACCGCTTCCCGCCACCACGGAACTTTACCGCTATAGCGGCGTTGCAACAATTCAGTCCGCACATAGCCTGGCTCGAACTGACGGTAAGTACGTGAAGAAGTCTGCGAAAAATCACTCATACTCCTATTGTGGACTAATTTTTCCTCCGGATTGGAAGAATCACTGTGGAACGCCGTTTAAGTCTTAAGAAAAACCTAGCTAAAATAGATTTCATGAGTGAAACAAGCTACCCATATTCGCAAACAGATAGAGCCAGATACATCAGCGGATTAACTGAATCCTCAGCTCGCAGCGCTTTTGAAAAAGACCGCGCACGAATCTTTCACTCAGCAGCCTTTCGCCGTTTAGGAGCCAAAACACAAGTCCTCGGCCCCATCAGCGACGACTTCATCCGCACTCGGCTCACCCACTCATTAGAAGTAGCCCAAATCGGCAGAGCCTTAGCGAAGAACCTGGGAGCAGACCCAGACTTAGTCGATGCCGCCTGCCTTTCCCACGACCTGGGACACCCTCCCTTTGGGCACAACGGGGAAAGAGCCCTAGACGCACTGGCCCAAGACTGCGGCGGATTTGAAGGAAACGCGCAAACCTTCCGCCTGGTCACAAACCTTGAACCAAAAGTAACTGACCCGCAGGGACTCCCCGCTGGACTCAACCTAACCCGCGCCACACTTGACGCAATCTGCAAATACCCATGGATTAAAGGCACAGGACCCGACCTAGAGAAATCTAAAACCAAATACTCCGTTTACGCTGAGGACGCCGCAGTATTTCACTGGATGCGCAAAGACTCCTTAGTGCCCCTCCCGAACGGAGCCCGCTGTATCGAAGCACAAATCATGGACCTGGCTGACGACATAGCCTATTCGGTACATGATATTGAAGACGCAGTTGCCATGGGGAAATTCAAACCAGAACTGCTGGCAGATGAACAGCAGTTTGCAAAAATCGTGGCTGATACAACCCAGTGGTACGGGGATGCAGTTACCACCGACCAGCTGGACGCCGCCCGGCAAAGACTCTTGAACAGCGGATTTTGGCTAAGCGAATACAACGCCAGCTACAGCGCTCGAGCCCAGCTAAAGGACCTCACCTCAGAACTAATCGGCAGGTTCCTCACCTCCACCGAAACCGCTACCCGCGCCCAAACAAAACCAGTTGCTGAAGCAGACCTACTTTCCCTTGTACCAGCGACCATTGGCAACGCCGGTTTAGGACGCTACGCGTGCGATCTGATTGTACCGGCCGAAATCCGCGCAGAAATTCAGCTTCTTAAAGGAATCGCTGTACACTACGTGATGGCACCTCGGGAAGTAGAACCTCTATACCTGCAGCAACGTACCCTTTTAGCCGACTTAGTAGATGTCCTCATCCAAAACCAAGGGCGTGATTTAGAAGAACCTTTCGCCATGCAGTGGAAAGCAGATACCTCTGATAAGAATCGCTTACGTGCGGTGATTGACCAAGTAGCGTCTTTAACTGATATTTCGGCAGCCCGTTGGCATGCCCGTCTTTGTGGACTATTTTCTGAAACCTACTGAACCGGCAGAGATTAAGCTAAGCTAAAACGGAGGTGAGCAGATGGCAGGATTAATAGTAAAAGCTGATATCGAAAAAGTTAAAGATAGAGCTGATTTAGAAGAAATCGTTAGCAACTACGTGACGCTTCGCCCTGCCGGAATCAACACTTTCAAAGGGCTTTGCCCATTCCACGACGAAAATACTCCTTCCTTCAACGTCAATACCGCTCGCGGGTTTTGGCATTGTTTCGGATGCGGAGAAGGCGGCGACGCGATCAGTTTTTTACAGAAAATTGATCATCTTTCTTTTACTGATGCCGTGGAGCATTTAGCGCAAAAATATGGGATTACTTTGCGGTATGAAGATGGGAAACGTCCCGCTGATGACTACGGTAAACGTCAGCGACTTTTGGATATGCACCGCGTTACCGAACAGTTTTACCGCGAGCAGTTAGATTCTCCGCAAGCCCAGCCCGGGCGGGAGTTTTTACTTGAAAGAGGGTTTTCTAAAGAAGCTTGCGCCCATTTTGGGGTGGGTTTTGCTCCTGGGGGTTGGAATACTTTAGCGAATTTTTTGCGTGCCCAGGGGTTTACAGAGCAGGAGTTAGTAGTGGGCGGACTGGCTTCTGCGGGTAGTCGCGGGCTTTACGATCGTTTCCGAGGGCGCCTTGTCTGGCCAATTCGGGATTTAACTGGGGCCACGATTGGTTTTGGGGCCCGGCGAATTCTTCCGGATGATCAGGGGCCGAAATATCTTAATACTCCCGAAACGCCTATCTATCATAAGTCTAAAGTGCTGTACGGATTAGATTTAGCTAAGCGGGCGATTGCCACTAAACGGCAGGTGGTGGTAGTTGAGGGTTATACGGATGTGATGGCAGCTCATTTGGCGGGGATTGACACGGCGGTAGCTTCCTGTGGTACTGCTTTTGGAAGTGAGCATGTGAAGATTATCCGCCGGCTTTTAGGAGATATGGCAGATCCGTCAGTTGGTTTACAACTGGCTTCTGGACAGTCCCGTGGTGGGGAAGTGATTTTTACTTTCGATGGTGATGCGGCGGGACAAAAAGCTGCTTTGAAGGCCTATGGGGAGGATCAGAATTTTGCGTTGCAAACTTTCGTTGCTGTTGAAAAACGGGGGATGGATCCTTGTGATCTGAGGATTGCTGAGGGAGATGAAGCCGTAGTGCGGTTGATTAAGTCTCGGATTCCTCTTTTTGAGTTTGTTTTGCAAACAACTTTAGCGGCAGTTGATTTATCTACTGCGGAAGGAAGAGTTATTGGTTTGCGTGCGGCCGCTCCAGTAGTTGCTTCGATTAGAGATAGAGCCTTACAGAAAGAGTATGTGCGTTTACTTTCCGGCTGGCTGGGGATAGATGCTGCTGATATTAACCAAGAGGTTAGGCGCGCGTTGCGCAGTAAACAGTTTTCTGCCCCGGGGGTGGAACGGGGAGAGCCACAAAATAAGGTTGAGAAACAGGCGGACGAGCCAGCTGGGAGTTTAGTAGCTTCACCTGCAGAGCAAGTGCTTTCTTATGGGGATACGCGGACTCCGCGTTTTAAGTTGGAGTCTCAAGCCTTAGCTGCGGTTTTGCAGCGTCCTTATGATTGTTTGGGCACTGGGTTTGATGAGCTTGAGCTGGGTGTGTTTACTTCCTCTGCATTTCAAGCAGTCCACCAGCTTTTGCAAGCCAGTGGGGGACTAGGGCGCTATGAAAAGCACCTGCACGCTGCAGAGGATGTATTTGGGGAATCCGATATGGCTATCCAAAAGTCCACTGAGGGGTGGAATCGGGAGCTTTTTGAGCGTGCTGGTGAACCTGTACGACGGGTGTTGCAGGCACTTTTGGTAGTTCAGTTACCGCAAGATGATCGAACTAAGTTAGCTACTTATGCGCGTTCAGTAACGCTTAGTTTAGTTCAAGCTGCTTTAGAAAAAAGCATTGTGGAGCTTCGGTTTGAGATTGGGCGGTTGGAAGCTTCCGGGGAGCAGACGGCACAGCATTTTCAGAAGCTACTTGCTTTAGAAGAACGTCGTCGAGCTTTGGAAGCAGAAGCGATCGGACATAATCGGTATTAGGGATTCTAATTTATTTGGTGGCGAGAAGTATTTCTCGCCACCAAATAATTTAGTTGATCGCTTTAGTTTAATCGAGGTTGCGTGGGCGCATTCGCAGTGCAAAACCAAAGACACCTAATCCCAGTCCTAAAACCAGTAAGGGAAGGGTGAGGAAGTTTGTGCCTGTAGCGGCTAGGTTTGCTAAACCGGCAGCTTTTAGGTCTGCTTCAGTGGGGGTGCAGGGATTTCCTTGCGCGTCTTTCCAAACTCGTTTTGCCCCGGCTTTGGTAACTTCAGAGCCAATGTCGAAATGTCCATCACGGGCGCCATTACCTGCGCCGACTTGGAAGAAGAGGATATCGGTGCCAGATACCTGGGTACCGTCTTTTAAGGTGGCAGTTTGGGTGATTCCCACGCGGTAGATTCCTGGAGCTGAAAATACCCAGTTAGGGTGTACGTGAGTGTTCTTAGGGATGGTGACAGAACCAGAGCCAGTATTGCCGTTTGCTGAGAACCATTTTTGTCCGATTAGAGTGCCAAAGTTACCTGAGGTAAAGACTTCCATTGCTCCGGGGCCGGAAAATGATGAGAGGGTCCAGGTGACTTCGCCGGTGGTTTCATTCATGACGGTATCGCTCATCGTGTTTGCCCCCACCCAAGGAACATTCTTTTGCTGGGTAGATCCAATCATCCAGACCTTAGAACCAGCTGGGATGGTGCCTACAGCTTGGGGGAGATTAGCTACTCCGGCTTCGCCAATGGTGAAGCTAATTTCATTGAAGTTGTACCATTTTGAGGGAGATTGACGGTCATCTTTGACTTTGGGAACAATAGTTAAATTGCCTTCGCCACCTTCAAATGAAGCAAAGCAGGTGGGGGTTCCTAAGATGTTTTTAACGGCGCCTGAAACGGTTCCGGTAATCCCTGAAGCTCCGGGGGTTCCTGAGCCGGTGATTGCTTGATTTGGTTGGTTTAGCTTCGTTTGAGAAGCTGATTTTTGGGTTTTTTCAGAGCCTTTAAGATTGGATTCCGGTTTAGCTTGTTCCGGGGTTTTTTCTGGGGTTTTTTCAGTTTCTCCGGATGGTTTCTCAGTTTCTTTTGGAGAATCGGCTTCTTTTGGAGATTCGGCCGGGGGTGTTTGTTCCGGGTCAGCCTTTTTGGGATCCTGTGGGTTTAGGGGATCTCCAGGTGGGGCTGGAGGAGTTTTATCACCGGAGTTATCGGGATTTTCTTCTGCTTCAGGGGTAGCGAAAGGATCTGAGGTATCTGCAACTGCGGCAGATCCAACTAAGAATGTGAAAACTTTCGGGGTGGAAACGGCGCGGATTTCAGTTTCAGGCAATGGGGTGGTTTGTAAGCTAGCTGGGTTGTTAGTTTCAACTGCTTCAACTAAGAGTTTGTATTTTCCCGGAGTATCGAAAGCAATATGTGCCAGGTCGTCTCCATAAGTGTTTACGGGAAGGATGGCGTCTTTGGTGACTTCAGCTTGGTTGGTGTTTAGAACTGTTGCAAAGGCTTGGTCAGTTTGTCCTTTACCGAAGTAGATTTTGCCGGGGCCGCCGATTCTTTTGATGCGTAGTCCGGTGTTCGCAAAGCGAGTGTCCGCATTATCGCCAGCTTTGGCGATGAAATCATCTGAGAAGAGGGGGTGAAAGTAGGTTGCTTTATTGATGCCAGTAAAATTGGCGGTTTTGTCTGATAGTGCAGTGTCTGGGAAGGTGAAGGCAACGGTTTCTGGCTCAGCTGTGCCTTCTTCATTGTGGGAGAGTAGATTTAGTCCACTGGCGGTGTAAGTAAGTTGGAAGATAGGAGCGTCTTCTATGGCGATTTGGGTGACTTCTTCAGCCAGGGCGCTAGGTGCTAGGGAACTAGCTAAGACAATGGAAATGGCACTTGCAACGGTAACTTTAGTGCCAACTTTGCGAACTTTAGCAAGGAACATTGCAGCAACTTTCTTATTGTTAATGATAACTATTATCAATAGTAGGAGTTGTGTGGAAAATATGCAAAGAAAACCTCGCAGGCGAAATGTGAAACGCTACATAGGAAGAAAATTAGGAAGAAAATATCGCACTTCGACCAATGATAGAGCCAACGCCGAAAAATTAACGCAGCACCAATAATCTTGAAAACAACAAACGGGCTAGAGAAAAACCCAAAAAATAACGTGGCACCAAATAATCTTGAAAAGAATAAAGTGCCACGAGCTGAATATGAAAATACTAAAGTGCCCCGAGCAGGACTTGAACCCGCGACCGATGGATTATGAGTCCACTGCTCTAACCTACTGAGCTATCGGGGCGAAACTTCCGAAAAGTTTCACGCTTCTTAGTATGACAACTATTAAAATGCTTTTCAACTATGCTTAGAACTGTGAGTTTATTACGAAAAATTTTTTTAAAACAAAGTTCACAGGCAACTAAAACAACCTATTCACCCAGCGAATTGGCAGAACTTAAATTAAGTTCTAAAGAACTATCGCGGCCAGTAGCCCAAAGTGAAGCTGGTGAACGCTACCATATTGCCGACAGGGGACTATTAAAAATATTCGCCGGGGAAGTAGAGCAGCTTTGTGACTGGTTTGAAGTGCAACAAGCAATCTGGGTAGCTGAATCAAAACGACTGTTAATCCGCTGGGTAGATCCCGCGCGCCCAGCACTTCGAGTGAATCTGACAGAACCCGACCAAACTGACTTTATGCGCCTTTTTGATGAAAAAGTTACCCTAACTATCGTTCTATCGATGCGACGGCAAGCATCTAACGGAACAAATATAATGGGCGCAGTACGCAGAAGACCTGACGGAGAATTATTTTCTGTAATCGTAGTGGATGGCCCCTTAGAAGAAACCGGGGAGCAACTGGCACGAGAACTAGAAAAAACCTTACGGGACGCAGTCGGCTTAGATGAGTAAGACCTCCAGGCAAAAACAGGATCGCCTTTAAATAAAAGTAGGATGATCTCTAACAAAGGTGCAGACTTGCTTTCGCTGAAGCTACAGGTTCAATATAAAGTGGTGAGGGTCACTTGGAGGGTTTTAGGATACGAAACTAACTTTTCACCAAAAATCCCCAAAAATGCGCATAAAGATTGATAGTAACGTTAAATTTGGAATCAGGTACTAAACCCTGCTAAAGTATTATCTGTTGAAGCAATCCCGCGTAGCTCAATGGCAGAGCGTCCGACTGTTAATCGGCAGGTTGCTGGTTCGAGTCCAGCCGTGGGAGCCAACAAAAGCCCGCCTCACTGAGGCGGGCTTTTTAATACCCTAATCCCATTCAGTAGCCCCCAGGAAGCTAACTTGCGGGATTAGCTTTTACAATCCCCGGAAGCGGACTAACCACCGGAAAATCACTAGTCGCAATCATCTCAATCAAAACTGCGTACGTAAACGAACTTTCCAACAAATTCCCAGAAATAGATTTCCCAACCCTGGGATTTTCCGCCACAGCCAAAGCAGTACTAAGCAGCAGCTGCTCATAAGCACGCTGCAAAGACTCAGCCGGAGCTAAATCAGCTGCATTAAACTCAAAAGCCCCCAAACAAGAATCAATACGTTTATCAGCAGCCTTAGCCTCCAAAGCAACCGACACAGCACGATCAAGCTGAATCGTTAGCTGTCGCACCCGCGGATACCAAACCTTAGCTTCAGCAGCCGGAAGCGTTGCCACAATCTCAGGAAAAACCTGCACCGCACAATCCCAATCGCGAACAGCTGAAGCAAGTTTAGTGGCGCCCTCGGAAAAGAAATCAGAAGTATGCGAAAAAAACTCATTCGCTGCCAACTGAATCCGCAACTTCTCCCAACTACCACTAGCTTGCGCAAGCCGCACCCCAGTATGAATCCGCACTAACGCAACCGATGCAACTAAACGCCGATCAGATTCAGAAGCTAAGTTCGGTAAAGAATGCAAAGCAGTAAAACCATTAGTCACAAACTCTCGCGCCAAGTCAGGCGCCGCCGCAGAAAAAGCCGGCAAATCAGCTCCCGGCGGAAGCGGCGCCCCCTCTGGAACGCCCTCGGGCCACGGATTCCACACCCCACCCAAGGCGTCCTGGCGAGCTGCTGAACCCGCCACAAACTGCGCCAGCACCGGCTTACAAGCAGCACAGTCAGAAACCTTCTCAGCTGCCGCCACAAAACGAATCTCAGCAGAAACTAACTCTTGAAACTGGACCTCATCCGCAGAAATCTCCGGAAGAATCGGGTGACCATAATCCCAATGCACCGAACAAGCTGATAAAGAAAAAGCCACTGCCAAGGCTCCCACCAAAGGAAGAAAACCATTGGACAAACGTCTAAACATAGGAATATCACCACTAAATTGCTTGTGAGAATATGAAAACTAACGAAGATTAGGCATAATAGAAAACCTAGTCATCAATAACTATCATTCCATGACTACAAGCAAAATAGCGATATTGAGGAGCACATGTGAGTAATACTGAACTGGAAAAAACTATCGCTGACATTGTGCTAGCTATTTTACCCAGCAAATACCACCTAGAAGACGTCACAGTAAAAACAGGCAACGAAACAACTGTACGAATCACCGTAGACATCGAAGCTGGAACCGACCTGCTAACTTCAGATGAACTGCAAGAAATCTCCTGGAAAATCTCTGAAGCTCTTGACCAAGCAGACCCCGTAGACGGCGCCTACAACCTAGAAATTTCCTCCCCCGGAGCCGAACGGCGCCTACACACCATCCGCCACTATCAGCGGAGCGTTGGACAACTCATAGAAATCACCTTAAAAGACAAAACGAAAATTTCCGGTTACCTACGGACAGTAGAAGGAACTACTTTAACCGTACAAAAGAAAGTTTCCCCCGCTAAACCTGGAATGAAAGCTCCAGAAGGTGAAATAATTACTTTAGAACACGAAAATATCTCAAAAGCTCGCGTGCGCGTCGAGTTTGGAAACCTCTAAATCAAGGAGTCACAGTGGAAATCGATCTAGCCGCCATCCGCGAGGTAGAAAGCACCCTCGAAATTGACGGAGTAACCCTAGTAAAAGCTATTGAAGATGCGCTCCTCAAGGTTTACCACAAGATGCCAGGATCCATCCGCGAAGCCCGTATCGAAATCGATCGAAAGACCGGTAAAGTTGCGGTAATGGCCACCGAATTTGACGATGACGACAACCCAATCGGCGAATTCGACGATACCCCCAAAGAATTTGGGCGTATTGCAACTGCAACCGCCCGTTCCATCATCAGCCAGCGCATCCGCGAAGCAGATGACTCCAAAGTACTTGGAGAATTCCGCAATAAAACTGGAACAATTGTAGTCGGCACGGTTGAAGCCCACTCCAACCCACACCTGACCCTACTGCGCGTAGGTGAATACGAAGCTGTCCTACCGGAAGCAGAAAAAGTACCGGGGGAAACATATGAGCACGGTAAAGTAATCCGCGCCTACGTGGTCGATGTGACTCGCGGCGAAAGGGGCGCCCGGATTACGGTTTCACGCTCCCACCCAAACTTTGTTGAAGCCCTATTTGCGCGGGAAGTTCCCGAAATTGCCGATGGCCTGGTAGAAATCAAGTCCGTTGCCCGTGAAGCCGGACACCGCACCAAGATCGCAGTAGCTGCGCTGGAACCAGGAGTAAATGCCAAGGGATCCTGCATTGGTCCAATGGGGCGACGGGTACGCAACGTTATGGCAGAACTGCAGGGAGAGAAAATCGACATTGTTGATTACTCCAGTGACCCGGCCCGTTACATTGCTAACTCACTTTCCCCAGCCCGCGTATCATCTGTGACGATTGACTCTTTAACAGAGAAGAAAGCTACGGTGATTGTCCCCGATTTCCAGTTCTCATTGGCAATCGGACGCGAGGGGCAAAATGCTCGCTTAGCTGCCCGTCTTTGCGGTTTCCACATTGACATTCACTCAGATACCGAGGCCGGTTATGGCGTGATGCCATCAGATGTATCCCGCCCAGACGTGAGCAACGCTTCACAAAATGAGGACGAAGTTTACTGATTGAAGCGGTAAAATATAACCTTGAGGGGTTTTTAGCCTAGTTAAATTTAAATGGGTGATAACCGAATCAGAAAGGTACTTCATGGCACATCCAATCATGCGCCAATGCGTGGGATGTAAAGAAGTAACCGATCGGAGAAATCTGGTGCGTTGCGTTTACGTAGCGGAAACTGAAACGGTTGAAGTAGATTCTTCTCAAACTGCTCCCGGGCGTGGTGCCTGGGTGCATGCTAAGTCGAAATGTGTGCAAAGAGCAATCCGAAACCGCGGTTTTGTGCGCACACTGAAACTCACGGAACTTGGCAAAACGTTTGATAACTCAGCTGATGCATGGCAAAAGTTAGTTACTGACGTTCTCCAATGTACACGGTGTACATTGCAGCAGAGTTAATGGAAGCGGGTTGGAAGCTGATGGGCACCCGATGAGTACCCAGCGATGAGCTGCCAGCAAAAATAACGGTCCCTCCTGAATGAGGGAAGGACCTCAGACAGGAGAAAAGTGGCAAAGTTGCGTGTTCACGAGCTTGCAAAAGAGCTCGGCATCACGAGTAAAGATTTGCTCGCGTTTTTAAAAGAAAATGGCGAATTCGTTAAATCGGCGTCATCTACTATCGAAGCCCCGGTTATCCGGATGGTACGCGAGAAAATAGAAGTTAAGGTAGCTGATAAACCAGCGCCAAAAACAACTAAAACGAAGGCTAAAGCAGCTGAAAAAGACGCGTCTAAAGAAAGCGCATCTAAAAAAACTGCTTCAACTTCAGAAGAATCCGTTACAAGTGCGGAAAAAACTGAGGGAGAAAAAGAAAAGCCCGCAGTAAAGAAGAAAGCAGCAGAAACCGCTAAGGCAACGGCTAAACCAAAACCAGGTGCTAAGGCTAAACCAGCCTCAAAAGTAGCGGCTTTAGAAAAAGAAGCTGAAAAAGCGGTGGCAGAAAAGCCAGCTGAAGAGGAAACTCCAGCTGCTAAAGAAAGCACTAAAACAGCTACTCCAAAACCAGCTGCCGAAACTTCCCGTCCGGCTGCGCCGCGCCCAGCTGCGCCCAGCGCCCCTCGACCTGGGAATAATCCTTACGCGCCTAGCCAAGGAATGCCTCGCCCCGGCGGAACCGGTGGTCCTCGTCCAGGGCCGCGTCCGGGACCTCGACCAGGTAATAATCCTTACGCGCCTAGCCAAGGAATGCCTCGCCCCGGCGGAACCGGAGAAGAAAAGCCTCGCGGCGGACGTCCCGGACAGGGACGTGGTGGAGCTAATGCAGCCGGTGGTGGCCGCGGTCGCGGTCCTCGCCCCGGAGGCGCTCCAGCTGATAAGACTCGCGCTCCTCGTTCAGGAACCGCAAGTGATAAGCCAGAAGCAACCACAAATGAACGTCGTTCACCAAACCGTGGTGCGCGTCCCGGCGCAGGCGGATTTGGTGGGGGAGCACCTGCCAATGCAGGTCCCGCAACGAGCGGTCCAGGCCCACGTGGTGGGCGCGGTAGTGGCCGTGGCGTAACCCAGGGTGCTTTTGGACGCGGCAGTGGCGGCGGTAAGAAAGCACGTAAGAATAAGAAGAATAAGCGGCAAGAATTCGAACAGCAAAATGCACCTGTTATCGGCGGGGTACAGATCCCACGCGGAAATGGTGCAACTGTGCGTATTCGCCAAGGTGCTTCTTTAGCTGACTTTGCTGAACGCATCGAGGTTAATCCAGCATCGTTGATTACCGTACTTTTCCACCTGGGAGAAATGGCCACAGCCACCCAGTCTTTGGATGAAGACACCTTCGCGCTACTGGGTGAAGAACTGGGATACGACGTACAAATTGTCTCCCCAGAAGACGAGGATCGTGAACTGCTAGAATCCTTCGACATCGACCTCGAAGCCGAAGAACTTGGAGATGTAGACCACCTACAGGTACGCCCTCCAGTAGTTACCGTAATGGGTCACGTAGACCACGGTAAAACTAAGTTGCTGGACGCGATTCGCTCCACCGACGTAGTCGATACCGAACACGGGGGAATCACCCAGCACATCGGTGCCTACCAGGTGCGCGTACCTCACGATGGGGTAGACCGTTTGATTACTTTCATCGACACCCCTGGGCACGAAGCCTTCACTGCTATGCGTGCCCGTGGTGCGAAAGTCACTGACATCGCTATTTTGGTGGTGGCTGCAGATGACGGCGTCATGCCTCAGACCGTGGAAGCAATCAACCACGCCCAAGCTGCTGACGTGCCAATCGTAGTAGCAGTAAACAAGGTTGATAAGCCAGAATCAAACCCCGGCAAGATCCGGGCACAACTAACCGAATACGGTCTGGTAGCTGAAGAATACGGCGGCGACACCATGTTCGTTGACGTGTCCGCAAAACAACGCCAGGGGATCGGCGATCTGCTGGAATCTGTTCTGCTGACTGCTGACGCGGAACTCGACCTGACGGCGAACCCGAAGGCTGAAGCTCGGGGCGTGGCAATTGAAGCTAATCTTGACCGAGGCCGTGGCTCTATGGCAACTATGCTGGTTCAGCGCGGTACTTTGCGAGTCGGAGATTCGATTGTGGCAGGCGCATCTTACGGTCGCGTTCGCGCTATGTTCGATGAATGGGGCGAAAACGTAAGTGAAGCTGGACCTTCCCGTCCGGTGCAGGTACTGGGGCTTACTTCAGTGCCTCGTGCAGGTGACTCCTTCCTCGTGGCATCTGATGACCGTACTGCTCGTCAGATTGCTGATAAACGAGCTACTGCGGAACGCCAAGCACAGCTGGCACGCCGCCGTAAGCGCGTTTCCTTGGAAGACTTCGATAAGGTGCTTAAAGAAGGTAAGGTTGATACCCTCAACCTCATTCTTAAGGGCGATGTTTCCGGGGCAGTGGAAGCTCTGGAAGACTCCTTGTTGAAGATCGATGTGGGTGAAGAAGTACAGCTGCGGATTATTCACCGCGGCGTGGGTGCAATCACTCAAAACGACGTTAACCTGGCTACTGTCGATAATGCAGTTATTATCGGCTTCAACGTGCGGCCTACCGAGCAGATTGCTCGTTTCGCTGACGAAGAAGGCGTAGAAGTTAAGTACTACACGGTTATCTACTCTGCGATTGAAGAAGTTGAAGCAGCTATGAAGGGCATGCTGAAACCAATCTACGAAGAGGTACAGCTGGGTACTGCAGAAATCCGTCAGGTTTTCCGCTCTGGCAAGTTCGGCAACATTGCAGGTTGTATCATTCGCTCCGGCACGATTAAGCGTGGCACTAATGCTCGTTTGATTCGCGAGGGCGTTGTGTTACAGGAAAACTTGGAAATCAAGTCTTTGCGTCGTGAAAAGGACGATGTTACCGAAGTTCGTGAAGGCTACGAATGTGGTATGACCCTTGGTTGGAAGGATATCGCCGAAGGCGACATCATCGAGACTTGGGAACTACGTGAGAAGGCTCGCGACTAAGCGGCTTTGATGTAACGAGTGGGCACCTGGCTACCTTGGTAACCAGGTGCCCACTCATTTCGGTTCGTAAAGTACCTTCAAATCTGATTTACGAGTCAGAACCTTGGTTCTGACTCGACTTTCACGCAAAACGCAGGTGTTTTTCACGTAAATACGAGTCTGAATCGCCCTTTCGACTCGACTTTCGCGAATAAGTATGAAAACAAGGTATTTTAGTAGGTAGATAGTTTACGGCCGTTAAGGCGAAGGAAGGAAATAATATGGCAGACCAAAATCGGCAAAGAAAAGTTGCTGACCGGATCCAAAAAACAGTGGCTCAGCTTTTAGAAGGCCGGATCAAAGATCCCCGCTTAGGTTTTGTCACCATCACAGATGTGAACGTGACTGGAGACTTACAGCATGCAACTATCTTCTACACGGTTTACGGTAAAGCCTCTGACGCAGAACGCAGTGCCAAGGCACTCAACTCAGCTAAGGGGATGATTCGTTCTGAAATTGGAAAAGCATTAGGAATACGCCTAACTCCGTCAATCGAATTTGTAGCTGACGCTCTACCACAATCTGCAGCTCGTTTAGAAGACGCTTTAGCTCGCGCTCAAGCTACAGATCAAAAAGTTGCCGCATTAGCTGAAAAAGCACAGTACGCAGGAGATGCTGATCCATATAAGCATGAAGTATCGGTAGAAACTTCAGAAGAAACTTCAGCAGAAACTGAGACTGAGTGACTAAAAAAGAAACACCACAGGTAATAGAAACTGAAGGTGCGGCAACAGCACGCCCTCGTAAACAGCATGCTGCGCACCGACAGCTAGATGTACCACGAGCACAGGAAACCGCTGCAGATGGACTATTGATAATCGATAAACCAGCAGGGGTGACTAGCCACGATGTAGTTTCCTGCACCCGTCGTTTAGCTGCCACCCGGAAAGTAGGCCACGCGGGCACTCTAGACCCGATGGCCACCGGAATGCTGATAGTGGGAGTAGGGAAAGCCACCCGCCTGCTGCACTACATAACCGGAGCAGATAAAGGCTACTTCGCAAGAATCAGCCTGGGCATATCTACTGATACAGATGATGCAGACGGGGAAATCATAGCCATCAACTCTATTCCCTCGGCACGAGAAACTACTTTAACTGGAGAAATCGACGCGCAATTAGGGTACTTTAGGGGCGATATTATGCAGCGCCCCACCACTGTATCGGCAATCAAAGTTGGCGGAAAACGAGCCCACGCTCTCCATCGCGCCGGAGAAAGCGTTGAATTGGCAGCCAGGCCTGTGACTGTCTCAGTTTTTGAACGTCTCAGTGAAGTAGAGTTCACTCGTATTGAAACTGAAGGGGAGACAATCACCGTAGCTGAATTTGACGTGCGAGTGGAATGTTCGTCAGGAACCTACGTGCGAGCCTTGGCTCGGGATCTAGGTGCTGCCTTAGGCTTAGGCGGTTGCTTGACGGAGCTACGCCGCTTTCGGATTGGAAACTGGAAACCTCAGCAAATGCAGACGATTGAAGAGCTGGGTAAGCAGGTTACCGAATCTGGTAAAGTGCAAGTTTTACCATTAACTGAAGCCTGCCTAAACGCCTACGATAGCTTGGAACTAACTGAAGCTGAAGCCATTTCCCTCTGTAATGGAAATACCACTCAGTTAAAGGTGACTAATCAGAAAACTGAGATTGTGGCAGCGCTTTATCAAGGACAGGTACGTGCCCTAATCCAAAAACAGGACAGTGGTTTCAAACCGCTGGTTGTTTTTGAAACGCAGATGCCGAAAACGTAAAAGAACGCTTAGATTGGCACAAGCAAATACTTAGAGGCAAAATAGTTAAGGACTTTATCCGGTAACGGAAGGAAAAATCATGAGTGAAGCTCGCCTTAACCTGGGATTAAGAGATGTTAATGCGCCCGGGAAGAAACCTGGAAGTGGCTGTGGCTGTGGACGACACGCAAAAGTGGCAACTGAAGAAACCAGTGTCACCGGGGCATCTCTACCTACCGTAGGAGAACACGGTGGATGCGGCTGTGGCAAGAAACGGCAGCAGGCGGAAGCTTCTCAGCTAGCTGATAACACGCGAGCCAAAGCAGCGGCAGAGGCTCTCCAGATTGCTCAGCAACTAGGAGTTGATTTGGCTGAAATCGCCATAAAAAGTGGGGTTATTGAACAGGGCTTAGCCGATGGATTAAACGTTGTCCAAAATCCGGCGCGAGCAACAGATCTGGACGACTAATGCAGATTTGGCGTGGTCTGGGTGAGATTCCCGAGCACCTTCCCACAGTTGTAACGATTGGGAATTTCGACGGAGTACATAAAGGACATCAAGAAGTAATTTCTCGTTGTGTGGCTTTAGCGACGCGCTTAGAAGCAACCTCTGTGGCGATTACTTTCGACCCGCACCCACTTTTGGTACACCGGCCAGATGCAGATTTTCGGCTAATTACGCCCTTAGAACAGCGTTTAGACACGCTTGCGGAAACAGATTTAGATGCTACAGCGGTATTAGCCTACGTGGAATCCCTTTACACGCTTACCGCGGAAGAATTCATTACTCAGGTGCTGCTGGAAAAGTTCCACATTCGCGGGATAGTAGTTGGCGAGGACGCTCGATTCGGCGCAAATAATAGTGGGAATGTAAATACGCTAGAGGCCTTTGGAAAAAAATACGGTTTCGCTGTTGAAGTAGTTAAAGATAAAGTGGGGCAGACTGGGCGACGCTTGTCTTCCAGTTGGGCGCGTGAGCTTTTGAGTCTGGGGAATGTGTCTGCGGCCGCGGAAGTATTAGGGCACCCACATTTTATTGAAGGGATCGTGCAGCACGGTTTTAAACGGGGCAGAGAACTTGGTTTTCCCACAGCTAACTTAGATGAAACTAGTGCTGGTATTATCCCCGCCGATGGTGTTTATGCTGGTTGGGTTAGGCTTGCTGAAACTTCTGATGAACGTTTGCCAGCGGCAATCTCTGTGGGGACTAACCCGCAGTTTTCTGGAAAGACACGCACCATTGAGGCTCATGTTTTAGGTAGAGCTGATTTAGATCTTTATGGGCAGGCTGTTGTGGTTGAGTTCATCGACCGTTTACGGGGGATGAAGAAGTTTGATTCTTTAGAAGGTCTTTTAGAACAAATGGATAATGATTTGCTTGCAGCAGCAAATATATTAGGAGTTGAGCCAGCCACGCGGGTAGAACCAACTGCAGTTACCGCAGGCTTGTGAAATAAGTTCCTTGTAAAAGCACTCTTATTTCAGTTGGGTAAACAAAATAGAAATTTTAGGTGGTAGATCTCACCTGAAAATAATGGTTGGTTTAGCGCCCTCGGGAAAAAAGCGACTTTTCCCATGTTAAACTAGAAGTTGCCGTATATCGGCCACGGAAATGTGAAGCCCAAGAGAACCAGCCTTGGCGCTCCGTGCAACGAGTAGAAGGAGATCCGTAATGGCTCTTGCAAAAGAAGTTAAAGAACAGATCATTAAAGAGTACGCAACTCACGAGGGCGACACCGGGTCCCCAGAAGTGCAGATCGCACTGCTCACTCAGCGCATTAAGGACTTGACTGAGCACTTCAAGATGCACAAGCACGACCACCACTCACGTCGTGGTTTGATGCTGCTGGTAGGTCGTCGTCGCCGTCTGCTGGGTTACCTAGCTGACATTGACATCGAACGTTACCGTTCCTTGATTGCTCGCTTGGGCTTGCGTCGATAATCTTTTAGAGTGGCTCGGCTCCATTATCGGAGTCGAGCCACTTCTACGTATAACCGAAAAAACCGACACAGGAGGCGCTTCCCGCGGTCCTCGGTAGTGGCTTACGGAGTGAGAAGAATATCCGTGAGTCTCAATCGAAGGCCGGTGCGCCCAGTGTCCCTCACAGAAATGGAGACCTCCCATATGATGGAAGGCGATGACATCACCGCAGCAGAGACCGTTATTGATAACGGTAAATTCGGAAAGCGTGTGATTCGCTTTGAAACCGGACGCTTGGCTCGCCAAGCAGCAGGTTCCGCAATGGCATACCTAGATGACGAAACCGCCATCTTATCTGCCACCACCGTTGGTAAACACCCGAAGGATCAATTCGATTTCTTCCCACTCACCGTAGACGTTGAAGAACGTCAGTACGCAGCTGGTAAGATCCCAGGTTCTTTCTTCCGCCGTGAAGGCCGTCCCACCACAGAAGCTGTGTTGGCTTGCCGTCTCATGGACCGTCCACTGCGCCCCGCATTCGTAAAGGGGCTACGTAACGAAGTTCAGGTTGTTGGCACCATCATGGCGATCCACCCAGATGACGCATACGATGTGCTGGCAATCAACGCTGCCTCCATGTCCACCCAAATCGCCGGCCTGCCATTTTCTGGCCCCATCGGCGGTACTCGTCTGGCACTAATCGACGGACAGTGGGTTGCTTTCCCACGCTACTCGGAAATGGAACGCTCCACTTTCAACATTGTAGTAGCCGGTCGCGTAGTAGGCGACGACGTGGCAATCATGATGGTTGAAGCTGGTGGCGGCGACGATATGGTAGATCTGATGGCTGCCGGTGGCACTGTTCCTACCGAGGACGTAGTTGCAGACGGTTTGGAAGCTGCTAAACCAATCATTCGTCAGCTTTGTGAAGCACAGCTGGAAGTAGCTAAGCACGCTGCTAAAGAAACCGCTGATTTCCCACTTTACTTCGACTACACTGACGAACAGTACGCCGCAGTTGAAAAGGCAGTGACCGCTGACCTATCTGAAGCGATTACGATTGCTGCGAAACTTCCTCGTGAGGACCGCATCGACGAAATTCAAACTGCGATGCTTGAAACCCTGGCTGAAGAATTCCCAGAGCAAGAAAAAGATCTTAAAGCAGCTTTCCGCTCTATTGAAAAGTCTCTGATCCGTAACCGGGTTCTACGTGACGGTGTACGTATCGATGGACGTAAGCCCACCGATATTCGTTCCCTTTCCGCAGAAGTTGAAGTACTTCCACGCGTACACGGTTCCGCATTATTCCAACGCGGCGAAACCCAGATTCTGGGTGTAACCACTTTGAACATGCTCAAGATGGAACAGCAGCTGGACAACCTTTCACCAGTAACTGCAAAACGTTACATGCACCAGTACAACTTCCCACCATTTTCCACCGGTGAAACCGGTCGCGTGGGAACTCCGAAACGCCGCGAAATCGGACACGGCGCTTTAGCAGAACGAGCACTGGTACCGGTTATTCCAGCACGCGAAGATTTCCCTTACGCGATCCGTCAGGTATCTGAAGCACTGGGGTCAAACGGTTCTACCTCTATGGGTTCAGTCTGTGCTTCCACCCTTTCTCTGCTTCAGGCAGGTGTGCCATTGCGCGCCCCAGTTGCAGGTATCGCAATGGGGCTCATGACCGGTGAAGTTGATGGCGTAGAAAAGTCCGTTACCCTAACTGACATTTTGGGTATCGAGGACGGTTTCGGCGACATGGACTTTAAGGTAGCTGGTACTCGCGAATACATTACCGCACTGCAGTTAGACACTAAGCTAGACGGAATTGATTCAGAAGTACTCGCTGGCGCCTTAGCACAGGCTCGGGACGCACGTTTTGCGATCCTGGACTTGATTAACCAAGCTATTTCTGAACCTGATGAAATGTCGAAGCATGCTCCGCGTATCATCACCGTACAGATTCCGGTAGAAAAGATCGGTGAAGTCATTGGACCTAAGGGTAAGATGATCAACCAGATTCAAGAAGATACCGGCGCAGACCTAACTATTGAAGATGACGGCACCGTTTACATTGGCGCTGACAACGGAGAAGCAGCTGAAGCTGCCCGCACTATGGTTAATGCAATCGCTAACCCACAGCTACCTGAGGTAGGTGAACGCTACGTAGGTACCGTTGTAAAGACCACTAACTTCGGAGCTTTCATCTCATTAACTCCCGGAAAAGACGGTTTATTGCACATCAGCCAGGTACGTCGCCTGGTAGGTGGCAAACGCATTGAATCTGTTGAAGATATCCTGGGTGTAGGTCAGCAGGTTGAAGTTGAAATCGGTGAAATCGATGCTCGTGGCAAACTCAGCCTAAATGCAGTTCTTACCGAAGAACAGTTAGCTGCTGAAGCTGCTGCCGCTGAAGAAAATGGTTCTAACGGAGATAGCGAAGACGGCGAAGCTCGTACACGCCGCCCTCGCCGCGACCGGAATGGACGCGACCGTGGTGAACGTTTTGACCGTTCCCGCCGCCAGCGTACTCGTTCTCGCCGCACCGCTGAAGAAGAAACTGGCGAGTAATCAATAGCAGTCAGCATTGCTTTGAAAACTAAATAATTGGTTGTGGGCGGAACCGGCTGGTTCCGCCCACAACCAATTAAGTGACCTAAAGTGAAACTATTGCTTGGTATAGAAAACAAAATTAACTGCTTTGATCTTAACGCTAGCGTGCTTTTTAGGGGCAGTGGCAAGTGGCCTGCTTTTAACTGTAGCTATTAGAGAATTTACTTTTACTAAAGCTACGGCAAAATCTACACGTAAGGAATAAAAATTGAAAAAAGCGATCATAACCAGTTTGCTGTTAGCTCTGTCCTTTTCAATCGGAGGATGCTATTCTAACAGCGCAGAAGAGCCTGATTTATACGCTGAATACGCCGTTAAAAATGGAGAGATCGTTTTAGGGCAGGGGCTGGAAAACGACGGTAGCGTCCATGGAGACGATAAAATTATATGGAATAAAATTAATCGTATAATCCCCAAACAGTATCTGCAGATGGTTAGCAAATATAAAGTGGAAACCGATGGGTTAGACGGTGTTTTAGCGTCAGTGAATTTGAACGAAGATAATAAAACTTGGACGATTTCCATCGACCTTGACGACACCTTAGATGAAAATAAAGAATTTAAAGGTACAAGTACGTTGACAGTGATTCATGAAATGGCGCATATTGTTGCTCTGAACAATAGCCAAACCATTGAAACCACTGGTAACGCGGAACTATACGCCGTAGATGAAGGCACTTTACGAAAAGATGCTTACCTGAGCGTGTTTTATGACAAGTTTTGGAAAAATCAACCGGTAGAGACAATGCAAGACGGCGCAGTAATGCCTAATCAGATTGATAAGAAAAAAGGGCTCTATAACGAAAATCCAGATGCCTTTATTACTGAATATGCTGCGTCAGATCCGGTAGAAGACTTTGCTGAATCCTTTGCCTATTTCGTGATTTTAGAAAAACCGACAGATAATCGCCTGCAATCACAAAAACTATCGTTTTTCTACGACTACCCCGAATTTGTGCAAATCCGAAACGACGTTAGAGCAAAGATCGATCTTCATAAAGTCATCAAAGACAGCAAAGCTGAGAGGCAATAAGCTATCAACAGCCATTCATAATGCAAGATTCACAATCGAATATTTACAAACAGCTGGAACTGTCCAGGCTGAAGTATAGAAACCGGTTTGAAAGTAGCACTACCGGCTTATTCCTATCCTGCGGGCAAGATAGGCTATTTTGATTAAAACAAAGTAAACTTACTTAGTGATGAATACAGTTGAACTTCCTTTAGTAGACAGCACCGACCCGTTGGCAACTTTGGTTTTAGCCGAGGGCGATTCCACCATAAAACGCTCCATTCTCCCCGGAGGAGTACGGGTACTTTCCCACGAAATTCCCGCTCAGCGTTCAGTTTCCATGTCAGTTTGGTGTCCGGTAGGATCTCGCGACGAACACACTGAATCAGCAGGTTCAACCCACTTTTTAGAACACCTTCTGTTTAAGGGCACGCAAACGCGATCCTCCCAAGAGATTGCTAATGCATTCGATGAAGTAGGCGGAGAATCAAACGCAGGAACTACCAAAGAATACACCTATTATTGGGCGCGGATTCTTAAAGAAGACTTACCCATGGCAGTTTCTGTCCTAGCTGATATGGTTTCCGCTTCAGTGTTGGATCCAGTTGAATTCGAAAGAGAACGCGGAGTAATCCTAGACGAATTAGCCATGGGGGCAGATGACCCAACTGACGTGGTACACGAGGCTTTCGCGAAAGCTATTTTCGGAGAACACGCCTTAGGGCGTCCCATCGGAGGCGATAATCAGACGATTAATGCAGCGCAAAGAGATCACGTGTACGACTACTACCGGCAGCAATACCGTTCAGACACCCTAGTCTTCGTAGCTGCCGGAGCAGTAAAACACGAGCAATTATGTGAGCTGGTGTTGCAGGCTTTAGAACACACTGGATGGGATTTAAGCGCCGGACAAGCGCCCTCGATTCCCCGGATCAATGCCGGTGAAACTGAACTACCCAACTATGGGGAGCGTCAGATCGAAACAGTGAAAGCAACTGAACAAGCCCACTTAGTACTGGGCTGCCCCGGGATTAACGCAACCGATTCACGCCGCCCGGCGATGAGCGTGTTACTGGCAGTGCTGGGCGGGTCAATGTCCTCCCGCCTATTCCAAGAAATCCGTGAAAAACGGGGGCTTGCCTACACTACTTACGCTTTTGACTCGGCTTACACAGATGCCGGCTATTTCGGCATGTATGCCGGGTGTGCTCCGAAGCATTTACCAGAAGTTGAAGCTCTCATGCGAGCTGAGTTGGAAGATTTAGCTACGGCTGGCCCAAGTGAAACCGAGTTAAAACGTGTTAAAGGGCAGCTTCGCGGAGGAATCGCTTTGGGGATGGAAGATTCAGCCGCCCGAATGTCCCGGCTGGGACGGTCTGAAATTGTCCAAGGTCGTTTCATGCCGTTAGACCTGATGCTGGGGCGGATTTTAGAAACTACCGCCACGGACGTGTCTGTCTTAGCACAAGAACTGCTACAGCAGCCTTGGTGCAAGTCGGTGGTGAAACCCCAATGAGTGGAAATCCTTTACAGCTACAAGCAGATCGTTCTGTGCGCCCGGCAGTAGTTTCAGATGCTCCTTTTATAGCCCGGATGCAGGCAGAGGGACTGGTGGCTTCTTTAGAAGCAACTTTGGAAGCTAAACTTGACCCAAATCTAGTAGCCTCTTTAAAACAACCTCAGGTTGAACAGACTTGGCGGCAAACTCTAAGTGCCCCCACACAAGCTGATGTGGTGGTGCTGACAGCAGTCGAAGGTGCCGCCGTGTGCGGATTTGCGCTGGGAGTTTTGGCTCCGGCAGATAAAGAACATGCAGAACTTTCTAAAGTTGGAGTAGAAATCGCGGCTTTAGAAGTATCCAGTGAACATTTGCGCACTGGACATGGTTCGCGTTTACTCGCCGCCGTTAATGATTCTTTCAAAGGGCGGGCCCATCATCTAAATACTTGGATTTGTCAGGCAGATGACGCGCGGATTAGTTTCTTCCAAAGTGCCGGATTCGCTCCCAGTGGCTTACAACGTAAGCTAGCGGTGGGGGAGCAGACAGTGATTCAGCACTTATGGTGGGCGTTGTCATAACCTTTAGTTCAGTTACCCAAAATGATTTGGACGTGGCACAATTGAACTATGATGCCAAATGTTTCGGAATTACCTGCTCCACCCGTTCTGTCCGCTGATACTCTCCGTGTAACCCCTTTGGGTGGTTTAGGTGATATTGGCCGTAACATGACGGTTTTTGAAGTTAATGGGCAGCTGCTGATTGTAGACTGTGGAGTTTTATTTCCTCAGGAAAAACACCCGGGTGTAGATCTGATTTTGCCTGATTTTACGGTGATTGAAGACCGCTTAGACGATGTAGTGGCGTTGATTTTAACGCATGGGCATGAGGACCACATTGGTGGGGTTCCCTACCTGTTAAAGCTTAGGAATGATATTCCCATCTATTCTTGTGAACTGACGATCGCATTCTTAGAACCTAAGTTAGATGAACATCGGATTGAAAATACGAACCTGAACGTAGTTGCTGAAGGAGACCGCATTAAGCTAGGTAACTTTGACTGCGAGTTCGTTTCAGTTACCCACTCAATTCCTGACGCCATGGCAGTTTTTATTCGCACTGCAGCAGGAAATGCTCTAATCACCGGTGACTTTAAGATGGATCAGCTGCCTTTAGATGGGCGTTTAACGGATTTACGTTCTTTCGCTCGCTTCGGGGAAGAAGGGGTGGATCTGTTCCTGGTTGATTCCACTAACGCGGAAGTACCTGGGTTCGTCACTGCTGAAAGAGAAATCGGCCCTGTCTTAGATAGTGTTTTCCAACAGGCTAAGGGCCAGATCGTGGTAGCTTCTTTTGCTTCGCACGTTCACCGCGTTCAGCAGGTTTTTGATGCGGCGCTTTTAACTGGGCGGAAAGTGGCTTTGATTGGCCGTTCGATGGAGCGGAATATGCGGATCGCGCACGACTTGGGGTATTTAGATATTCCCGAGGACGTGATTGTTTCGTCTAAAGAGATTATGAACTTACCTGCTGAGCAAAGAGTTTTTATGGCAACTGGTTCACAGGGGGAACCAATGGCAGCCCTGGGACGCATTGCCGCAGGGGAGCACCGGTTTGTAACGATTGATGAAAACGATACAGTAATTTTTGCGTCCTCTTTAATCCCCGGCAATGAGCATTCTGTGTACCGAGTAATCAATGGGCTTACCGCCCTTGGGGCGAAAGTAGTTCACCAAGCTAATGCTAAAGTCCACGTTTCTGGGCACGCTTCTGCGGGGGAACTCATTTACTGCTATAACATTTTGCAACCAGCTAACGTGATCCCAATCCACGGGGAAGTGCGGCATTTGGTGGCTAATGGGAAGCTGGCAGAACTTACCGGCGTACCTGCGCGGAATGTTATTTTGGCTCTTGATGGAGTTAGTGTTGATCTTTACGATGGTGAAGCAACGATTGTAGGGGCAAATCCCTGCGATTACATTTACGTGGATGGGAAATCAGTTGGCGATTTATCCGAGGACGAATTGGCAAGCCGCCGCGTGTTAGCTTCGGAAGGATTCATTAACCTTTATGCCGTAGTAGATTTTGAAAATCGTCAGATTGTTTCTGGGCCAACCATTAAAGCGACCGGCATGGCAGAGGACGACACGGTTTTTGCCGATGTCTACCCGGCGGTTGAAAAAGCCCTTCAAGAGTCTTTAACAGTTGAACACCCTAACGAGTACCGCAGTCAGCAGGCTATGCGCAGAGCGATTGGTAACTGGGTGGCACGGAAACTGCGGCGTCGGCCTATGATTGTTCCTTTGGTCGTTGCCAGTACCGATGTGTAAATCTCGATATAGAAACGTAAGATAATGGGCCGTTTTATTTCTACTCAGCCGGTGGTTTTGAATCTCCCTACCTTAATTGACCGGTTACCTAAACAGGGGGAAATGCTACAAGCTCGCTCTGTATTGTCTTACCCTGGGGGCGGATTTATCGGAATGGCGGCAGCTGCTGAACTTGGGGTGGATACGGCAATGCTTTCAGTGTTGGGAACAGGCCCGAATTCATATGTTGCCCGCCGTGAAATCTTATCCCGTGGGATTGAGATTCTCACCTCTGAAATGATCGGCGATATTGGAATGTCTTTTTCCCTAGTCGAAGCAGATGGTAATACCACTGTGATTTTAGCTCCGGGGGTTGAGGAAGAACCGATTATCGACGAGTACCGTCAGTGTGAATTACACAGCGGGGATGTAGTTTTAGTGCACGGCGCCTGTCTAACTAATCCGAATACGGCTGCAGATTACATTAGGTGGGTTAGTGAAATCCCTTCTGATGTAGTGGTAGTTTTAGCTCCTTCACCGATTGTTAATGAGGTGGATGAAGCCTATTGGGTGCCTCTTTTAGGACGAGCTGATTACCTGACGATGAACTCTCGGGAACATAAGTTACTTCGCGAGATTATCTCTTACGTTTCTCACGGTAAAGAACTGAGTGACTTTTTGAAGCCAGAAGCCTATGTGATTGTACGTAAAGGTGAAGAAGGTTGCTATTACTGGCGTAATGATAATCCTGATGAGATTGTGCAGATTGAAGCTTTTCATACCGTTGCGGTAGATACTTCGGGGGTGGGGGATACTCACGTTTCGGTTATGTGTGGGGTAATCGCCCAAGACGGTTCGTTAGATTACGCTTTGCGAGCTGCTAACGCAGCCGGAGCGTGTATGGTGGCTCATGCTCATTCATTCCCACCGCCGGATCAGGATGATATGTTAAATAAACTTCTAAAAATCTAACCTGGTCCGGTCGAAAAAGCGGCGCGTTGCCAGCTAAAATAAAGGTTTTAGCGGTATCCTATGGATATTATGGCTAAATCTTCATCTGCGAAAAACTCTCCAAAGAGTAGTAAGAAATCTAAAGCAAATAATGCTTCTTCAACTGAAGAACATTCACCTTTGATGCGTATTTTCCTTGCCATCGGAAAGGGAATCAAAGCCGTTTGGAATGGGATTTTACATTTGGATGATCAGCTTAAACGCGATGGTTTAGCCATATTTTTCCTTGCTTTAGCCATAGTTGTCGCCCTGCGAGAATGGTTTGGGATTTCCGGCACTGCCGGAGAATACATACACTTACTTTCGGCTGGCGCCGTGGGAGTATTTTCAGTAGTGGTGCCACTGGGATTTGTCGCTTTGGCGGTAACACTTTTCCAAGCCCGTACCACTAACGCAATCCCGCATCGGATAGCCGGCGCCCTGGGGATTTTGATTGCCCTTACCTCTTTAGCTCACGTGAGTGTGGGAAACCCACTTTTGGCTGAAACCGAAAAGCTTATGTCCGGCGGAGGAATTCTGGGTTGGGTACTGGGATCTCCGTTAGAGACATTACTTTCTGCAGTAGGTGCTACTGTTGTCCTGGTACTTTTGTTGGCGTACTCCATTTTGGTACTTACTCGCACGCCACTTTCAGAAATTCCTAAGCGAATCGCTGATTTAAGTGAACGCTACCTACCTGGCAGTGGGCGGGCAACAGAAAAGAACGCAATAGAACGCGGGGGACAGTTAGATAGCTACGAGGGGGATACCCCTTATCAGCAGGCTGTTTACACTGACCGAGACTATTTTGCTGAAGCTGATGCAGACGACCTCGATAACTTTGCTGCAACTAGTGTATTGCCAACGCGAGGGAAATCTGCTGCTGAGACTGCCGGCGAGTCCAGAAGCAGAAATCAGCGGGCGCAAGCAGCTTATGTTGATGAGCACGCCCCAACTGAAGCGGTGCCGGCACTGAGCTTACCGGAGCCGTTAGCTGAGCCTGAGTTGGGGGCTGAGCCAGAGTCGGCGGTTGCAGCTGACTTGGGGGCTGAGCCTGGACTGACAGTTGAGTCAATGGCATATGCGACCAGTATTCCGGGTGGCCCTGAAGAAGAAACCCGCGTTTATGAACTTCCCACTGAGGACTTACTGTTACGCGGCGCTCCCCATAAGACTCGTTCAGCGGCCAATGATCGCGTGGTGGAAGCCCTCCAAAACGTGCTGCAGGAGTTTAATGTTGATGCTCAGGTAATTGGTTTTACACGCGGACCAACAGTTACTCGGTATGAGATCCAACTTGGCGCTGGCGTGAAAGTGGAGCGGATCACCCAGCTTTCCAATAACATTGCTTACGCAGTTGCCTCCGCAGATGTGCGGATTATTTCTCCGATTCCGGGAAAGTCTGCCATTGGCGTGGAAATTCCGAATGCTGACAGGGAAACGGTGGCATTAGGTGATGTGCTTCGTTCCGGCCCGGCAGTTTCTAATCCGCACCCGCTTTTGGTGGGCGTTGGAAAAGATGTCGAGGGCGGTTATGTCGTAACTAATATTGCCAAGACCCCGCACCTTTTGGTGGCTGGGGCAACTGGTTCAGGTAAGTCTTCTTTTGTGAACTCGATGATTACTTCGGTGATGATGCGAGCTACCCCCATGCAAGTTCGGATGATTTTGATTGATCCTAAGCGAGTGGAACTCACTATCTATGAGGGGATTCCGCACCTAATCACGCCGATTATTACCAACCCGAAGAAAGCTGCGGAAGCGCTGGAATGGGTGGTTAAGGAAATGGATCACCGCTATGACGATCTGGCAGCTTTTGGCTATAAACATATTGATGATTTTAACGCCGCGGTAATTTCTGGTGACTTGGTGGCCCCTCCTGGTTCGCAAAGAGTTTTAGCTCCCTACCCGTATCTGCTGGTGGTAGTAGACGAACTCGCAGACTTAATGATGGTGGCTCCAAGAGACGTGGAAGCATCGATTCAGCGTATCACTCAGCTGGCGCGAGCAGCGGGGATTCACCTGGTATTAGCTACTCAGCGTCCTTCGGTAGACGTGGTAACTGGTTTGATTAAGTCTAATGTGCCTTCTCGTTTAGCTTTCGCAACCTCCTCTTTAGCTGATTCTCGGGTTATTTTGGATCAGCCGGGTGCGGAAAAACTAATTGGACAAGGTGACGCCCTCTACCTACCTTCGGGAGCTGGAAAAGCCCAGCGCGTGCAGGGAGCTTGGGTAACTGAATCTGAAATCCATCAGATTGTAGAACACGTTAAAGCGCAGATGAATCCTGTCTACCGAGAGGACGTGAATGCGCCGGCCAGTTCGGCGGCCGCGGTAGCTGAAGATATCGGTAAAGATTTGGATGATTTGTTAGAAGCAGCAGAGCAGATTATTTCTACCCAAATGGGCTCTACTTCAATGCTGCAACGCAAACTGCGGATTGGTTTTGCTAAAGCAGGGCGTTTAATGGACATTTTGGAGTCTCGCTCTGTAGTGGGGCCATCGGAAGGTTCAAAACCACGTCAAGTTTTGGCTCGTCCTGAGGATCTTCCGCAAGTACTTGCTATGCTGCGCGGGGAAATTGAAGACTTTAATGCCCCAGAAGCTGCTTCTGCCGGGTATGATGGAGGAAACTACGCTGATTCATGGGAAGATGGGGAAAGCGAAGATGCTTGGGAACTAACTGGTAGGCAGTAAGCTACTAGCTTTTAGATCTCCAGGTAGAGGTGAAAGGTAACGTTGAGATGCAGAGCATTAAAGAGATGGATAACAATGTTTCTAAGCGTAAAGCTCATGAAGTTATCTTAAATGTACCCAACATATTAACTATCATTCGTTTAGTGTTGATTCCGTTTTTGATTTATTTTCTTTTACAAACGGGTACCCGCTCTATGTGGATTGCGTTCGGAATTTTCGCTGCCGCGTCAATGACTGATTATATTGATGGGGAAGTGGCTCGCCGTTGGGGGCTGATTACCGATTTTGGGAAGATTTGGGATCCTATTGCAGATAAGGCTCTGACTCTTGGGGCTTTTGCGACCTTATCCTATATGGGATTGTTACCGTGGTGGTTTACCGTGATTGTGGCTGCTCGCGAGTTTTATATTACTTGGTTGCGTAAACGCCTTTTAGCTAGAGGGGTTGTAGTTTCTGCTAACTTTAGTGGTAAAGCAAAGACAATGTTACAAATGATGTTAATTGCTTTCCTAATTGTCCCCTGGGGTTCTTTTGTAGATATTACCGGGGTTATTTACCCGATCGTTTATTGGACTATGGTTATTGCAACTTTGGCTCTGACGCTTTATTCCGGATGGAGCTATCTGAAGCCAATTTTGGACAAGGGCGTTCCAAAAGTTAGCTAGATTTCTGGATTAGCTCCACTTATTTTCCTGCTTAGCGGTGAGAAACGGGAAGCGTAAAATTAGGGTTTTGCGCATTAGGGAGATTTCCCGAGGTGTATCCGCTAACTAAAATGTGGCGGGTTCGATAGTGGATAAATAGGACTTTACCTGCATTTTGCGATAGCGTTATAAGTATGAAGACACAGAATACCTTATCCCTCTCTACCAGAGAGCATATCGGAGAAGTGCTCCGCCTGATTCGGCGTAACCAAGGAAGCACTTTACGTGAGGTATCTGCAAAAGCCCAAGTGTCGCTGGGATACCTTTCTGAAATCGAGCGGGGACAAAAAGAAGCATCCTCAGAAATGCTTTTGGCGATTTGTAACGCTCTGGAAGTTCCGCAGTCATTTATTTTTCGTGAAGTTTCTGAGCGGCTAGCGAAGGTTGAGCATGTCAGAGCGGCCGGTAAGCATCCGCAGTATGCGAAAGCTCTGCGCAAAGACGAAATCATGCTACGTAGCTGAGCTTTAAGGACTATCGGTGACTATCTCAGAGTTCTGGAACAGTTTGGAAAGCGTTTTTGGGTCTTGCTACGGCAGATCCTTGGTAGGCGATCTTTATCTGCCTAAACTGGGAGGTACCGCAGAACAGGCCCTAAAACAGGGAGTTGCTCCGGATCTGATTTGGGCAGAACTGATAAAAGAAACCGAAATGGGAGAAGAGTTTCTCTGGGCACATCGGCAACCAGCTAACAAAGTAAGACCTAAGTAAAACTCTATGGAACCCTATTTGCTTAAGCCTACCGAGGTTGAATTAGTCCGTTTCATTTACAATCCTGTTTCGGGTAGGCGTGACAATACTTTCAAAGCAGACACTTATATAGCTGGACTTAAACGGCTTTTTCCTAATGCGGAACTTACCGCAGTAGCAACTGAAGCCGTGGGACATGCAACGGAACTTGCTGAGAACTTCGTAAGTTTGGTAAAAATAACTGAAAAATCTGCTAACGCTGTGCTGGTAGTCTCTGGGGGAGATGGAACCGTCTCAGAAACTGCTAATGGGATAATTGGCTCTGAGATTCCGTTACTTGTCCTGCCCGGAGGGACGGGGAATGACTTTACTCGTAGCCTATACCAAAAAGTTCCTGGTGAGAACGATCGGCGGACTGTCGATAGAGTTATCAAAGAGTTTGCACAGAGTCGAGCGAGGGGCTTTAGAGTTTTTTCGATTGACGCGCTGAAGATAGAAAGCCCCTCTGTTGAATCAGTTACTAAAGATAAATATTCTGATTTTACGCGATACAGTCTTAACGTACTTTCAGCGGGCTTTGATTCTGTAATCGGTACTACGGCGCAGCGAATCCACCAGCGTTTTCCCTGGGTGGGGGCAATGAGTTATATTTTTGCTACAGTTCGCCACCTGGTGCATATTCCTCGATTTGAGATGGATTTAAAAGCAGACCTAAAAGAAGGCGATAACTTTGACTTCTCAGGCTTATATTCAATCTGTGTGATGTCGAATGCTCGTTTTTATGGCGGTGGCTTTCAAGCCAATCCGCGGGGTTCTTTAACTGACGGGAAGATAGATGTACTTTTAGCGAAGGAATTAAACCAGCTTGAAGTGCTTAAACTAATCGGTAAATTCCGAGCGGGAGAAGAAATTCCCAAACAGTACGCGGAGTCTTTTCAAAGTGGCACCTTAAACTTAAAGGCTTGGGATAATAGTGAACTGGTATTTAATGTTGATGGGGAAGTTTTTACGGCGCAGCAGATAAAAGTCTCTGTCTGCCCGCAAGTTTTACAGGTAGTTGTCCCGATTTTAGATGGGGGACACCCGGCTTTTGAAAAGTAGTGGCGGGCGTGTCTATTCGCTTCGAACATCTGTTCGTAGTAAAGTTGTGCACAGAGCTTAATACCGGGCATTTTTCCACAGGCTATTAAGTTTAAAGATTATGTCAGTGGTCAGGCATAGCATTATTAACGTACCCGGAGAGGGAAGCAACGTTATTTAACGACCAGCCCTATAAACTGAGCGGAGAGCTCACTAATCCAAGGAGAAATTCATGGCGGTAACTGCAGAACGTAATAAGTCACTTGAACTGGCACTTTCCCAAATCGATAAACAGTTCGGTAAAGGCTCTGTCATGCGTTTAGGAGATGACAATCGTCCAGCGGTGCAGGTGATTCCCACCGGTTCGCTCGCTTTAGACGTTGCCCTTGGAGTTGGTGGTTTTCCTCGCGGACGTATTATTGAAGTTTACGGACCTGAATCATCAGGTAAAACTACGGTTGCCCTACACGCAGTTGCCTCAGCGCAACGGCAGGGAGGTAACGCGGCTTTTATCGACGCGGAACACGCTTTAGATCCCGAGTACGCTAAAAAACTGGGAGTGAACACTGATGAATTACTGGTGTCTCAACCAGATACAGGCGAACAAGCATTAGAAATCGCAGATATGCTAATTCGCTCTGGGGGGATTGACATTATCGTGATTGACTCAGTGGCTGCGTTGGTACCTAAAGCGGAAATTGAAGGTGACATGGGAGACTCCCACGTTGGTTTACAAGCTCGATTAATGTCACAGGCTCTTCGTAAACTCACCGGCGCCCTTTCCGCTACGGGAACTACCGCGATTTTCATTAACCAGTTGCGTGAAAAAATTGGGGTATTCTTTGGGAACCCAGAAACCACCACCGGTGGTAAAGCACTTAAATTCTACGCTTCAGTACGTTTAGACGTACGTCGAATTGAAACACTTAAAGAGGGTACAAATCCAGTCGGAAACCGTACCAGAGTTAAAGTTGTCAAGAATAAGATGGCTCCTCCGTTTAAGCAAGCAGAGTTTGACATTCTTTACGGAGTGGGAATCTCGCGGGAAGGTTCCATCATTGACATGGGGGTAGAAACCGGCATCGTCAGAAAATCCGGTTCCTGGTTCACCTACGGCAGTGACCAGCTGGGACAAGGGAAAGAAAATGTCCGTAAGTTCCTTAAAGACAATCCCGAGTTAGCTAATGAAATTGAACATAAGATTTTAGTAGCCATGGGGATTCGTACAGAAGAAAGTGAAGTTCCGGCTGTCTCTACTCCAGAAGAAAAGCCTGCTAAAGCATCAGCTAAAGGGCGTAAAAAAGTAGTTGATCCTGCTGAAGACGCTGGTTTCTAGTGGTAGATTACTCTGATCCAGAGACTGCTTTTAAACCGCGCCGCCCAGTAAATCCGGCGGCGCGGGCCCAGAAACTTGCCGATCGAAAAAAATGGGCAGCAAGTTTAACTGGAGTAGAAGCTGAACAAAAAGCAAAAGAGGCTGCACTAAGACTATTAGACCGTTGTGACCAATCGGTAGCTCAGTGCCGGATGAAACTCTTAGAAAAAGGTTATCCGCCTCAAGCAGTAGAAGTAGCTATCGAAAGGCTAATCGAAATAGGCCTTTTAGATGATTTACGCTTTGGAAAAATGCTGGCCCGCACCCGCCATCAAGAACGCGGACTAGTGGGAGCCGCCCTGAAACTAGAACTACAACGTAAAAAAATTCCGGCAGAGACTATCTTGCAGATTATGGACGAATTCACCGAATACAGTCCAGTTTCTGCAGCCGAGAAATTAGTTGAGAAAAAACTTCGTAGCATGACTCATCTTAATAAAGATGTAAAGTTTCGCAGACTAATGGGAATGTTAGCGCGTAAAGGTTATGGTGGAAGTGTAGCAACTGAAGTAATCGGCAAAGCTTTGGAGAAAGAAAATGTGGACACCTAAGCTTGAAACAACAGCTGCACAGGTAGTTACCTATCTAAATAAGCTTCCCGAAACAATCGCCACCGCCGAATCATTAACGGGAGGATTGTTAAGCGGAGTCTTAACTTCCGTTCCAGGAGCTTCAGGATGTTTCCAAGGCGGAGTTACCAGCTATGCAACCTCTATAAAAGCTAAGATCCTGGGGGTAGAACCGGAGCTTTTAGAGACTAAAGGCGCTGTAGACCCAGAAGTTGCTAAGCAAATGGCGCAGAATGTGAGAGAGCTTTTCTGCACTGACTGGGCGATTTCCACTACCGGCGTTGCCGGACCAGAACCTCAAGACGGAAAAGAAGTGGGGACAGTTTACATTGCCGTTGCAAATGAAAACCAAACCTATGTTAAAGCCTGCTCTTTCACTGGAAGCCGCGCGGAAATTCGATATGCTACAGTTGCTGCCGCTTTAGAATACTTCCAAAATATAGTCGCAGATGACATCTGAAAAAATAGGAACTACAATCATTAGACGATGACTACTACAATTGAAAATCCCCGCACCTACCTGGTACGCACCCTTGGCTGCCAGATGAATGTTCACGATTCAGAGCGCATGGCCGGTCTGTTAGCAGCTGACGGCTACGTGCCAGTCGAACAAGTTCCAGAAAAAGCCCAGCGTGCCACCGAAGCTGGAGACGGGGGAGCTGACGTAGTCGTCATTAACACCTGCTCAGTTAGAGAAAATGCGGCAAACCGCTTATTCGGTAACCTGGGGCAACTGGCATCAGTGAAAAAACAACGCCCCGAAATGCAAATCGCGGTAGGGGGCTGCCTGGCTCAACAAATGCGCGCCGATATTGTGAAAAAAGCCCCCTGGGTTGACGTAGTTTTCGGTACTCATAATATCGATGTGCTTCCAGTATTACTTAAACGCGCCCGCCATAACCGCGACGCAGCAGTAGAAATTGAAGAATCTCTAAAAGTATTTCCCTCAACTTTACCCAAAAAAGCTGAATCCTCATACGCAGCTTGGGTATCAATCTCAGTAGGCTGTAACAATACCTGTACCTTCTGTATCGTCCCCCATCTGCGGGGGAAAGAAAGAGACCGCCGCCCCGGTGAAATCTTAGCTGAAATTGAAGCAGTCGTTTCTGAAGGGGCAGTGGAAGTAACTCTCCTAGGTCAAAATGTGAACTCCTACGGAGTAAGTTTTGGCGAACGCGATGCCTTTGCAAAACTTCTTAGAGCAGCCGGCAATATCCCCGGATTAGAACGACTTCGGTTTACCAGTCCCCACCCCGCGGCATTCTCTGACGACGTGATTCTAGCTATGGCAGAAACCCCCACAGTTATGCCCAGCCTACATATGCCACTACAGTCAGGATCTGACCGGATTTTGCGCCTAATGCGCCGCTCTTACCGGCGGGCAAAGTTTGAAGGTATTTTAGAGCGCGTCCGCGAACTAATTCCTAATGCTGCCATCACCACCGACATTATTGTGGGCTTCCCCGGCGAAACTGAAGAAGACTTACAACAAACCCTCGAAGTAGTTGAAAAAGCACGTTTCGCCTCCGCCTACACCTTCCTCTACTCCCCACGGCCAGGTACCCCGGCAGCTGATATGGAAGACCAAGTGCCAGCAGATGTTGCTTCTGAACGCTACAAGCGTCTCTTAGCATTACAAGAACGCATTTCCTACGAAGAGATGCAAAAACTCACAGGCACTACCGTGGAAGTGCTGATCGGCGAATCAGAAGGACGTAAAGACCACAACACTCAGCGTATCTCAGGACGCGCCGCCGACAACCGCCTAGTACACGTGGGACTTCCCACCGGATTTACCTACGGAAGAGACATTCGCCCCGGCGACATTGTCACCGCTGTAGTAACCCACGCCGCCCCACACCACCTGGTAGCTGATTCCGGTATTACCGGAGGACTTTTCACCCACCGCAAAACCCGCGCAGGAGACATCTGGGAAGAAAAACAAGCCTGTCCAGTTCCAGATAATAAAGTAACCTTAGGTATCCCAATCATTCGCCGCTAACCGCGTAAAACCTTAACCGAATGAAACTTAACTGGAAAAAACGGTAAGGTTATCTTGTGATAAAAGCGATTATTGGACCCACCGCCTCAGGGAAAACCTCATTAGCGATTGAGCTTGCCGATACTGCCGGCGGAGAAATCATTAACATGGATGCCTACGCCATGTACAGGGGAATGGATATAGGGACGGCTAAACCCACCTTAGAAGAACAGGCTCGGGTTGCACACCATTTAATTGATATTCTCGAGATTCACGATAACGCCACCGTCGCACAGTACCAGCAGTATGCGCGTAACTGCGTTAAGCTCATTGAAGCTAAAGGCAAACCAGTTTTTGCAGTGGGAGGCTCAGGCCTTTACGTCCGCGCCCTCTGTGACCAGATTACCTTCCCCGGCACCGACCCACAGGTAAGGGCAAGACTAGAAGCAGAATGCACTAAAGTAGGCGCCTTGGAAATGTACCGAAGACTACAATCCGTAGATCCCCTAGCTGCCAGCAATCTGCACTGGAACAACAGTCGAAGAGTTATCCGCGCATTAGAAGTTATCGAGCTTACCGGCCAACCCTATTCGGCTACCATGCCCTCATATGAAACCTATCAACCAACCCTCTTCATAGGTTTACGCAGAGAAGACACTGACATAGATACGCGTATTGAAAAGCGCACAAAAGCCATGTTTGCCGCTGGCTTCATCGAAGAAGTTAGAAAACTCAAAGCAGCCGGTTTAGAACAAACCCGCACCGCCTCTAAAGCCACCGGCTACGCGGAAGTTCTTCGTCTTTTACGCGGAGAAATAAATGAAACTGAAGCAATTGAGGCAGTAGCCTTAGCTACCCGCCAGTTAGTTAGACGCCAGATGAAATGGTTCCGCAAAGACCCCCGCATAAACTGGATTGACGCAACCGGGAAAAGTGAAGCAGAAATCTACACAGCCGCCACCGAAATCAGCGAAAAAGCTACCGGTGGGTTACCCGAATAATCCGAAACCCTTTTTTAGAATGTTCTTTAGTAGCTACAAAACCCTGCTCATTCAACCAAGCAGTTAAAGAATCAGCCCCTAAATTCTTTGCAACCACCAACCAAGCCTCCCCAGTAGGAGCCAAACGAGCTAACCAAGTTAAGAGAATCTCTTGAGTCTGGGCTTTCCCAACCCGGATCGGGGGATTTGACCAGATTAAATCAAAGAAAAGCTCCTCCGCCTCAACTTTCGCCAGTGCCTCGGGAGCTTTCAAAGCAACTAAACTGTTATAACCATTTGCCTGGCAATTAAGCTTAGTTAGTTCAAGGGCACGTTCATTGACATCTACCGCCCAAACTTCAGCAGAGGGACTATGCTTCGCTAAAACGGTGGAAATTACCCCCCAACCACAACCCAAATCTAAAAAACGTCCCGTCTGTGGTGGGGTTGGAACTTCAGACAAAAGTACTTTAGTACCCGGATCCAAACGGGTCGCCGAGAAAACCTGATCGGCTACGTACATCTGCAAATCAAAGCCTCGAACAGAAAACTCAAGTTTCTTCAGCTCCGCTTCAGTGGCAGCAACTGTATCAGAAAAATAATGGGAGGAAGTTTTACTCATTGAAAGGGACCTTCCTAACGGAGGAACTTACTTAACTGGAAAATGCTTAAGCAGGGGAGAAGTCAGATTAGTGGACGTTTTTACTTACCCTCTTACCCTAAAACATCTGTTCGAAGATAACAATCAGCAAAGCTAAGAAAGCCGACTTATAATAGAGAAATACAGTAAAACTATCTTCAGGAAGTATGCCTTGACCGAAAAGCAATCAAAAAGCCCCGTAACTAACGCCGATTTAGACCAAGCTAAAACGGTGGTTGATCGCGTTTTAGAACGCCAAAAACGCAAGGCAACGCTGCTTACCATTGATGAAGCAAGTTCAGAAGAAAACTCAGCAGCGGCGGCGCCCTCGGAAACAAAAACCGAAACCGCCCCCAGCTATGCCAGCAGTAAACGAATCAACTTCGCCCTGTCCCGCGCTGAGGCTGCCCAAGCCACCTCACTGCAATCAACTCGCGGACAAGCTGAACACAGCGCCGGAGCCTTAGAACGCGAAGCCCGCGCCGCCACCCGCCGCGTCGCCTCACTCTCCACCGAACTTGAAGACGTTTCCGAAGTAGAATATCGACAAATCCGACTGGAAAAAGTTGTCTTAGCCGGCATCTACCTCACTGATTTCGAAGAAGCCAAAAACTCCCTCTACGAACTGGCCGCCCTGGCAGAAACCGCCGGATCGGAAGTCCTCGACGGACTCTTACAACGACGCGACAACCCAGACCCAGCCACCTACCTGGGGTCAGGGAAAGCCAAAGAACTAGCCGAAATTGTCAAAGAAACCGGGGCGGACACAGTCATTATTGACGGCGAACTTGCCCCCTCACAGCGACGCGCCTTAGAAGACACCGTAAAAGTTAAAGTCGTGGACCGCACCGCACTAATCTTAGATATTTTCGCCCAGCACGCCCAATCCAGAGAAGGTAAAGCCCAAGTTGAACTTGCCCAACTAGAATATCTTTTGCCACGCCTGCGCGGGTGGGGGGAATCAATGTCCCGCCAAGCCGGAGGGCGAGTAGCAGGCGGTGAAGGAATCGGTTCACGCGGACCCGGGGAAACTAAAATCGAACTTGACCGCCGCAGAATCCGCAACCGAATGGCGAAACTGCGTAAAGAAATCGCCGCGATGAAACCAGCGCGGGAAACTCAACGGCAATCTCGACGCAGCGGACAAATCCCCTCAGTAGCCATCGCCGGTTACACTAACGCTGGCAAATCAACCTTACTTAATCAACTCACAGGCGCAGACGTGATGGTTCAAGATGCTCTCTTTGCAACCCTAGATCCCACCGTGCGTCAAGCCAAAACAGAAGACGGCCGGATCTACACCCTCACTGACACGGTCGGATTCGTCAGAAACCTCCCCACCCAGTTAGTAGAAGCCTTCCGCTCCACCTTGGAAGAAGTCGGAGAAGCTGATCTGATCGTACACGTTGTAGATGCCGCCCACCCAGATCCGATGGGGCAGATTAAAGCGGTACACGCAGTTTTTGAAACTATCGAGGGCGCGCTGGATATCCCTGAGATTATTGCCTTAAATAAAGCAGATCTTGCTTCTGAAGCAGATTTGGCAGTGCTACGCTCACTTCTTCCAAACTCGGTAGCAGTATCAGCCTACACCGGGGAAGGAATTGAAGAACTTCAAGCCTTAATCGCGGAAATGCTGCCGCGCCCAGCAAGGCGCGTTGATGTGGTTATTCCCTATACTCACGGCGAATTAGTGCATCGGTTCCACAATGATGGTGAAATTGAGCTGGAAGAATATCTCCCTGAGGGAACTCATTTGGTTGGGTTAGTAAATCAAGCACTGGCATTTGAGTTAGAAAATGTAGCTTCTTCTATGACCGTAGAAAATGTAGCTTCCCCCATGACCGCAGAAAATCCGGCCACAACTGATTCTGCTACTGATGAGTGAAGTTGAAACTACCGCGGGTGGGGAAACTAATCCGCACCTGAAAAAACCAGCTACGGCAGAGATTAAGCTGTTGGGTGAAGTAGTTGCATCATTTGGTGGATCCGCTCGACGTGGGCAAGAACAGATGGTGCAAACGGTTAGCGAAACTTTCGCAACAAATGATTTTTCGATGATTCAAGCCGGAACTGGAACAGGAAAATCCTTAGGATATTTGGTTCCTTTGATGAATCGGGTTTCCCACACTGACGAAAGAATTCTTGTCTCTACCGCCACCTTAGCGTTGCAGCGACAGATCCTGGAAAAAGATGTTCCGTTAGTTAATGCAAAGTTGGAAAAACCGGTGCAGGTTGCTGCTTTGAAAGGCTGGAATAACTATCTTTGCCTGCATCGAGTCCAAGGCGGTTATGCTGAGGAGTATTCGCTATTTGGTGCTGATTGGATTGGTGGGGAGTCAGAGGGAAAACCCACTTCGCACACTGGTAAAGAAATTGTGCGAGTCAGGCAGTGGGCAGCTGAAACTGATACGGGAGATCGTGATGACTTAGTTCCCGGGGTGTCAGAGCAGGTTTGGCGACAGGTGAGCGTGGTTTCTAATGAGTGTTTGGGCACTACCTGTCCGCTACGGGAAGAGTGTTTTGCGGTGCAGGCACGCGAAAAAGCAGCTCAGGCGAATGTGGTGATTACGAATCATACTATTTTAGGGATTCACGCAACTTCAGAAAATAAGATTTGTGGGGATTTTTCGGGGCTGGTAGTTGATGAGGCCCATGATTTAGTGCGGATTGTTCATTCTCAAGCAACTATCCAACTGTATGCGGGGGCAGTTGTTACGCGTTTGCGTTGGGTGGGGCGGCTTTTAGGTTTAGATATTGTTCCTTTAGAAAAGAGTCTGCGTGGTTTGGAACAGTTGCTAGAAGCATATCCGGAAGGTTTGTTGCGTCACCGCGGTGAGGATTTGCAAGCCGCAGTGCGTTTAGTAGACGTGGAGTTGCGTAGTCTTTCTCAGGCAGTGAGTGGGGCTAATGCTGAGCAGGCAGAGAAGAAACTTGCGTACGGTGCTTTGAATGGTATTTTGGAGTTTCTTACCATTTGGGATCGGCCGGTGGAAACGACGATTACTTGGATAACTCGGCGAGATGATGAGCCGGCAGTGCTTAACTGTGTTCCGTTAGACGTGTCCGGGCCGATTGCTTTTAATTTATTTGCTGAGCGGGCGGTGGTACTGACTTCAGCTACCTTGCAGTTGGGTGGCTCATTCGGTCCAGTTGCTTCCGAGGTCGGTGCTTATTTGGTAACAGATAAACCAAAAACGGTTGATGTGGGTACGCCTTTTGCCCCTGAAAAACAGGGTATTCTCTATGTGCCAAAGCATCTGGAGGCGCCATTAAGGTCAGGTTTAAGTGAAGCCCAACTGGCTGAATTGGCGCGGCTTTGTGTCGCAAGTGGCGGGGGAATGCTGGGACTGTTTTCGTCATATCGAGCGGTACAGCAAGCTGCGGAATACTTACGTGAAAAATTAGCTTTTGAGGTATTGGTCCAAGGTGATGACCAGCTTTCTAATTTGCTACGTGATTTTCGCAGTTCTGCTTCCTCATGTTTGCTGGGGACAATGTCTTTGTGGCAGGGGATTGATATTAAGGGGCAGAATTGTCGATTAGTTGTGATGGATCGTATTCCGTTTCCGGTTCCTTCTGATCCGGTGGTTCAAGCGCGTACAGATGAGGCTGCGCGGAAGGGTTTAAACCCGTTCCAGGTTGTTTCGCTTAATCATGCGGCGTTGTTGATGGCACAGGGGGCGGGGCGGCTTTTACGTTCTGTAGATGATCGGGGGATGGTGGCGATTTTAGATTCGCGGTTGGCTACCCGCCCTTATGGAGCGTATATTAAGCGGTCACTTCCAGCTTTTTGGCCGACGTTTGATCCGCAGGTGGCGGTAGCTGCTTTAGAGCGGCTGCGCATAAGTAGCTAGTTTGCGCAGCAGGTAATTTAGTTTGTGGCGCTGGGAAGTTGGCCTTTTAGGTTAGGTAGTTAGCTTGTGGCGCCGGGGATTTTATTTGTTTATGGAGCGGATAATAAAACGGCACTTTTAAGCCGGTAGGGCTTAAAAGTGCCGTTTTTTGCTTAAGGTTAGAGGCCCAGGGAACGAGCTACTTCACGTAGGCGTTCTGCTGAAGCGGTTAATCCGTCGCGTTCTTTAAGAGTTAAGGGTGGTTCTAATACGCGTCCGGCCCCATTGCGATCTACCAGGGTAGGAGCTGCCATTACTACGTCAGAAATGCCGTTCCAGTCTTCTAATAGAGAGCAGATGGAAAGTACGCGGTTTTCGTCGCGTAAGATAGCACCGGCAATTGAAGAGGCAGAAAGACCGATGGCTTTGTCGGTGGCTCCCTTACCTTCAATAATTTTGTAGGCGGAATTAACTACTTCTTCAGCGATTTGATCGCGAAGTTCTGCGTCAAATAGTTTACCGTCTACAGTTAAACCCCAGTGGCGGATTGGCACGTTACCGATAACTGCAGATGACCAAAGTGCTACTTCGGAATCTCCGTGTTCACCAGCGATGTAGGCGTGAATGTTTTGGGTAGCTACGCCGGTGTGCTTTGAAACTAGGTAGCGTAGGCGGGAAGTGTCCAGTACAGTTCCGGAGCCAAAGACTTGGTTGCGAGGCATACCGGAGATTTTTAAGGCAGCGTAGGTGACGATATCTACTGGGTTAGTGATGTACATTTGGAAGGCTTCAGGAGCTACCTCACAGATTTGTGGGGTAATTTTGCGCATCAAGTTCACAGTGGATTCCGCCAGGTCAAGACGGGATTGTCCGGGTTCTTGTTTAGCTCCTGCGGTGATGATAACCAGGTCAGCGCCTTTGATGATTTCAATATCATCTGAGCCTTCGATAGATCCACAGGGAGTGAACTGAATACCGTGGGCGATGTCAAGTGCTTCAGCAGAGGCTTTTGAGCCATTAATGTCGTAGAGAACAATGTCTCGAGCGTCGCCTCGCATAGCGCAAGCGTAGGCGGTGGCGGTGCCTACTGCGCCGGCGCCAATAATCGCAATTTTAGAAGGGCGCCCGGAGGAATTTGCCGGGTAGAGAGTTTGTGTTTGCGGGTTAGTCATGATTGAGACTTTCTTTTGGGTAACTAAATTAAAGATTCGTAATCTATTTTAGCGAAAAAACGGTTTTATTTTCCCCGACAGTTCCGGGCGGTTTATAGGGAACGGATCACTGTAACTACTTTTCCTAAAATTGTAGCTTGGTTTCCTAAAATTGGCTGATAGTTTTCGTTGCAAGGAAGTAGCCAGATGTTGCCATCTTTTTTTGAAAGTACTTTAACGGTGGCTTCACCATCTAGCATGGCAGCTACTATTTCCCCTTCTGAGGCAGTGTTTTGCTGTCTAACTACAACATAGTCACCATCGCAAATAGCAGCTTCTACCATGGAGTCTCCGGAAACTTCCAGAACAAATAGTTCACCTTTACCGGTGAAACGCTGGGGGAGGGTGAAGACATCATCAACTGATTGTTCTGCGGTGATCGGAGTTCCCGCGGCGATTCTACCTACCAGGGGCACATCGGTAGTGGGGTTGTCAGAAATGGTGGAGATGGGAATGTAGCAGGTGGTTTCTGTCGCGGGATTTTCTGTCACGGGATTTTCGGCTGGAACTTCGGTTTCGGTTGGGGAAGAGATAGCTTCAATCAGTTCCAGGGCGCGTGGTAGGCCAGGGGCGCGGCGGATATATCCTTTTTCTTCCAGGATGTCTAAGTGGTGCTTAACAGTGGAAGAAGAAGAAAGTCCGGTTGCTTCTGCGATTTCTCTTACCGAGGGCGGGTATCCGTGAGTTTCGATCGAGGCGCGAAGTACTTCTAAGATGGCGCCTTGACGCTTAGTGAGTGCGGGGCGTTGATCCGCAGCTGAGGCTCTCAGAGGCTGAGTCATGGCGTCTTCCTTAAAGCTAGATAGGTAGGAATTTTGCTTAAGCCAAAAATTGTGTCAGTGCAAGGTTCTTTAATGGCTATGTAATCAGTTTAGGTGAAAAATAACGAAATTAAAACATATGTTCGATAAAGTCTTGCATTCGATTCGCAAATGCGATATCGTACATATGTTCGACGAACAAGTGTTCGATAAGGAGTATGAAATGAGCGCATTAACTATTACCCCAGTCCCTGAAGCTGGATCTGTGATCAAACCGCGCAAAAATCGGCGGGGAATTTCTGCTTCACGGGGGCACTTGTACGTGGTACCAGAAGTTCACATTCCAACACCTCAACGTGAGCTTCATAAAGTGGTTTCCGCACCTTTGGAACGTTCCCCCAAGGTTATCCAAAGGGCGGAAACCAAAACGTCTGCTTTTAGCGTGAATGATCTCCAGCTTGCTCCTGGGAAAAAGATCACTGGAAAAGAAATCTTTATTCTTTTAACTGCAGTTATTTTCGGGATTATGGTTCTCTTAACAGTCTTTACTCCAGCGCAGGCAGAACAATTGACAACGGCGTATGTGACGACAGGAGACTCACTGTGGTCGATTGCTGCAACGCGTACTCCAGCTGGAGGAGACGTGGCAGAGACGGTATATCAAATCCAGCTATTAAATGATTTAAATGGAGAAACCTTACAGGTGGGGCAGAAGCTGATAGTTCCAGTAAAATAAACAGTTTTCCCAAAGGGAAAGAGTTTTATGGCAGTCTACCTTGTAGTACTATCAGATTAGTTCTGGAAGTAGATTAAAGGATAGTAAAGTGCACTGCCCATTTTGTCAGCATGATGATTCCCGCGTGGTCGATACCCGCTTATCTGATGACGGGTTATCAATTAGGCGACGGCGCGAATGCGTCAAGTGTAAAAGACGTTTCACAACGATAGAAACCAGTAGTTTCTCAGTTGAAAAACGCTCTGGAGTAGTAGAACCTTTTTCAAAGGACAAAGTTATCGCCGGCGTCCGTAAAGCCTGCCAAGGAAGACCAGTTGATGAACATTCTCTTGCTCTTTTAGCTCAACGCGTTGAAGAGCAGTTAAGAACAGCCGGGAGCTCAATCGTTTCAACCGATGAAGTAGGTAAAGCAATCCAACCGTTTTTGCGTGAACTTGATGAAGTAGCTTACCTACGGTTCGCATCAGTTTACTCAGGGTTTCAATCTTTAGAAGACTTTGAAAATGCAATTGCCAGCTTACGTGCAGATCGACAGGAACGTGAACGGGGTTAAACCTTAACCCCGAAGCGGTAAGCTACGCGGCCTTTAGCTGCCCCCAGGTAAAATCTGGGGGCAACTAAATTATTTGTCGTCAGCAATTGGGGAAGCATTCTCTGAAAGGTTAGCTTTGAGATCTTCCGAAGCGATAGCTTCTTTCGCATCTTCCGCAGGGTTAGTCGCTTTAGATTCCGCTACTTCAGGGGTCGGTGAAGTCGAATCAGCAGCGGTATCGTCATCATCAGTTTTGTTAAAGAAAGGTAACTCTTTAATCATTTCTTGAGCTTGCGCAGTTCTTTCACTCACCTGTTCGGTTAATTCTCGAATCTGATCTTTAGCTACTTCAGATCCAACCCGTAGGTGTTCAATTGCAGTTTCCGAAGCAACCCTAACCTGCTCAAGTAAACCTTCTGAGGTTTCCGATATGCCGATTATGGCCTCACGAACGCGGCGGCGCATCACCTTACCAATTTGTGACTTGGGAAGTTCAGGCAAAATAAAAATCTGCCGCGGTAAAGCATAGTGTGAAATCGACTTTTCTGCCCAAGCGCGCACGTCCTCAAGAGTAACTGAAACACCCGGCTCTAAAATCAACGCTGCTACCACATCTTCTCCGCGTACGGATTCAGGTAAACCAACTACCGCCACGTCACAAACTCCGGGCATGGTCCGAACTGCTTCTTCAACCTGACTCGGATAGACATTAAAACCGCCGGTAATAATCAGTTCTTTACGACGGTCAGCCATCACCACAAATCCGTCTTTAACCTGCACTAAATCGCCAGTACGTAACCAGCCAGCGTGGAAAGCATTCGCAGTTTCTTCTGGATTATCCCAGTAGCCGCTAAAAACCTGCGGTCCTTTAACTAATAGTTCACCCACTTCACCAAAGACCACGTCCTCGTCCAAATTGTCAGGATTAGCAATCCGAATATCTGTTGAGGGGAAGGGGACACCTAAAGCTCCGGGCCGACGCAAGGGAGATAACGGGCTACCAAGAATCACCGGAGCGGCTTCAGTCATCCCGTATCCTTCGATCAGCAATCCTGAAGTAGCTTCTTCCCAAGCTGCCGCAATCTGTGCTGACAGAGGCATCGCTCCAGACAGGGCGTAGCGGATAGTACTAAGGTCATCTTCTGGTGTACAAGATTTCAAGATCCGATCAAACATAGGAGCTACCCCGGGGAAGAAAGTACAGGGAATTCTCCGCTGTGCTTGCAAAATCATTTCCACTTCAAACTTAGGGAAAAGCACTAAAGTGGCACCAAGTTTAAAACCGGCAGTAAGTGCCGTGGTCATCCCAAAAGCATGGAATAGAGGAAGAACTGTGTAGAAAGTCTCTGCTCCCTCGTGTAACTGAGGAACCCAAGCAACTGATTGATTGACATTCGCATTTAAACTGCTATGAGTGAGCATTACCGCCTTGGGAATACCAGTTGTGCCGCCGGTATGGAGAAAAAGAGCCACATCGTCAGCTTCAGCAGGACACTGTCCTTTCCACGGCCCAGACGCTTTCACACATGAATCCCATGAACGCACCCACTTAGGGTGAGGAGCCCGCATTTGCGCCCGCTTTTCACGTGCCGGAGGAATCGGCAAGCTAAGTAAAAAACGGGAAGAAAAAGGAAGAGCTTTAGTTAAATCAACTGCGAAAACAACTTCTGCCCCAACCACTTCAGTGTCAATCGATTCCAGGGATTTTTCCCAAACAATCAGCGCTTTAGCTCCAGCTCGCTTTAACTCTTCAGAAAGTTCAGCTTTAGGGGAAAGGGGATTAGTCTCTACTGCGATAGCCCCAATATGCATAATCGCATAGAGAGCCACCACATGCTGAGTACAGTTCGGCAGCGTGATTCCCACTCGATCACCTGCCCTTACCCCCGCTTGATAAAGGACACGGGCAGCTTGCTTGATCTGCCGCGCCAACTGCGCGTAAGTAGTTTGCTTTCCCAGAAAATCTAGGGCAACTCTCTGGGGGTAGCGATCAGCTACTTCGAAGAAAATTGTTGGCAGAGGACGAGTTTCTTCCTCAACGATATAAGGAACTCCCGGAGCATAAGAGTCACGTAACTGTTGGGTAAGGGAAGTAACTGGAACTGACACTACATTGGCTTTCTAAACGGCGAAACTACAAATTTTATTTTAACTTACCAACTGGATAATCGGCTGCAGACAGATTGTTTTAAAGTTCCAGCGCAGCAGGCACTGGTCGGCTACTTACCACATGTAAACGCTGCGTAGGGCGGGTCATAGCTACGTAAATATCCCCGGGATTTTGGGCAATTAACTCCTCAGGTTCAACAACAATTACGTAATCAAATTCCAAACCCTTCGACTGCAGGGCACTCATCAGGCTAACGCGAGAATCTAAAGAAGAATCTAAGTTCAGCTCAGTATGCCAGTTGGACACTTTATCGCTGGGAACTAAGATCGCTAAGCGTCCCTTTCCTTCACCAACTGTCTGATCAAGTCGTTTAACTTCCGCAGCGATTATCTGTGGCAGGCTAGTTGCCAGGTCGGTAGTTATCGAAAGCTCATAGGAATCAGCAATATCACGGGCAGCGATTACTGGAAAAGCCGCTGGGTAGCCAAGCTCATCCATAAGGGCGTTTGCTCGATTTAACACTGACGCAGGAGTACGGTAAGAGACTTTTAAAACTTCTTCACCAGTTAAAGCTCGCGCAGCCGGTCCTAAAATTTCTTTCCAGGTACGCGGACGGGATTGGGTAGAGCGTTGGTCTAAATCACCAGTAACAGTGAAAGACCGTGCGGGGCAGCGGCGTAGCAGAATATGCCAGGCCAGGGGGTTAAGTTCCTGGGCTTCATCGACAATAATATGCCCGTAAGTCCATTGCCGGTCTTGGGCAGCACGAGTAGCGATAGTTTTCACTTCAGTTTCAGCTGCGGCTCTTTCAGCTAGTAGCCGCGCATCTACTATTCCTCCGCCAAGTTCAAGCGCGGCAATAGCTTCACCTGCGCGCGCAAGTTCTTCCTCATAGGCATGCGCTTTTTCTGCCGCACTTCCAGAACGTTTCGGAAGCTTCCCCAGGAGTTCTTCTAACTCGTCCAAAATTGGCACATCAGATTCCGTAAGCGGATTTCCCCGAGGGCGCCACAATAGCTTTCGTTCTGCAGCAGAAAGCATCGGAGCGCACTGCGCTAAAAATTCTGGGTTAGCGTAGAGTTTTTCAAGAACTTGGATTCCAGACATAGGTAACCAGGCTAGGTTAATAGCTTTTTGTGCGGGGAGGGAACCGCGAATATAGTCGTGATACCACTCGAGATTAGTCCCCATATTCTGGTTTTGCTCATGCATTTGTGCAGCTAGTTTCCCCATTAGTTCCAACGCAAAACCTTCCCAGGCTTCATTATGAGGAAGCCCACTGCGGCGGGCGTTAGCTCGGGCAGCGTAAACGTCTTTAGCAAATAGAGTCACTTGATATGAGGCGATTGACAAACTGGTGTCAGCCGGGACTCTTTCGAATGAACGTGCCGCATTGGCGCAGATTTGGATCCAGTCTAACCGGCCTTTAATTTCACGGACGGTTTCACTATCCCTACCGTGTGCTTTAATCCCCGGTAAGAGGGTAGCCATTGTCCGAGATACTACTCCCGTTTCCCCTAAAGAGGGGAGGACCTTGTCAATGTAGCTTAAGAAAGTGGGGGACGGTCCAATGATTAAGACCCCAGACTTTTCTAGTCGGGCCCTTTCTGCATAGAGTAAGAAAGCCGCTCGGTGCAGGGCAACTGCAGTTTTACCTGTTCCGGGACCACCTTGGATTACTAACAGTCCATCGGCGGTACGTCGAATAATTTCATCTTGTTCTGCTTGAATAGTGGCGACAATATCGCTCATATGCCCGTCGCGAGCTTTAGTAAGTGCTTCCATCAAGGCACCTTCGCCTTGAAAGACGAGTTTATTTTCTGAAACGTGGGCAGTATCTAAAACTTCATCTTCAATCCCGATGACTTTTTGTAAACGGGTTTGGATATGGCGGCGCCTCGCAACTCCTTGCGGGTTAGCGCCGGTAGCTTGATAGAATGGACGCGCTGCCGGAGCCCGCCAGTCAATTAGCATTTGACTACCTACTTCAGAGCGTAAACCGATCCGGCCAATGTAGTGGATCCGCTCATCGGTCATATCTAAGCGCCCAAAGACCAGCCGATCACCAACATTTTCTAAGCGGGTAGCGCCATCTCCCCAGTGGGCGGCGAAAGCGTCTCTTTCAGTTAAAGCCTGGGGACTATTTCGCCATTTAAATGCTTCAGCACTGCGTTGATTTTCTCGGTAGCGGCGACGTAATTTATTAAGGATTTGGTAGGCTGAATCAACAAATGCCTGTTCCACGGCAATTTCAGCCTCAAGACTTCCTGCACCCGTACCGTTAATTTCGTTCAACAACGTGCCTTTCTGTGGGTGGCAACTAAAGTTACAAACAGCCTTTACAAATATATAAAAGCCAAGAAACTATTATGCCTAAATGACAGTTCACTCGCTAGTTTTAATCGAATCGTGGACGCAGCCCAACCTGGTGTTTACCCAAATTTAGTTAGGAACAAGTATCGGTGAGCAGCAGGTAAAAAGGGACAAGGGATAGCATCATTGCTAAGCTGGAGATAAAGTATCGAAAGGAGTGATTATGCTGTACGAAATCGAAAATCAGCTACCCGAAAAAGCACCCCTTTTGATCGTATATTTTACCGGCGTTACCGACGCAGGCTTAGCTGGCAGAATCGCCATAGAACAACTCTATGCAGCCTTACCATCAAAAACTTTAGTCCGCTTTAACCTAGACGAGTTGATTAACTACCGTCACGCGGAACCGGGAATCTATGTGGAAAACTGGATGGTTGCAAAAATGGAAGAGATCGAATTAACCTTAGATCTGCTCCACGACGATGACGGCACCCCAATTCTACTGCTCACCGGACAAGAACCCCATTTACGGTGGGAAGCATTCTCAAAGGCAATAGCCGATTTAGCAACTCAAATGGGAGTGGAATTAGCTATCTCATTCAAAGGAATTCCTTTACCGCTCCCGCATACCCGTCAGCCGGTAGTCCACCTATACACTTCAAATGAAGAAGTAGCTAAATCTCAGCCTAAATGGGAGCAGGGGCTTTACTTTCCTTCCTCAGCTTCCCACTACCTGCTCTACCGGCTACAACAAGCTGGCTTTGAAATTATCCACTTCGTTTCTTCTGTTCCCATCTATCTGCGAGATGAACCTTTCCACCCAGCTGCCTTAGCTTTACTTACCAATATTTCACAGCTCCTAAATATTAAACTTCCGATCGGCAACTTAGCTGAAGAAGGTAAGGTAGAAAACTATAACGTGCCAGAGTTAATTGCCCAGGCACCTAACTTTACAAATCTGGTGGAAACTTTTGAAACCCACCACGATGAGCAAATTGTTCCAGCCCTATTGGAAACCCCCAAGTATCCGATTGATTTAGCAGAGTTCGGTCTTAATGAACACGAAATCGATAGCGATGCTTTAGTTGATTCAATCGAACAGTACCTGCGCAGAACTGACGAAGCAGATAGCTAAACTCCTGCCCAACGCCTCACTTTAGGGGTGGGTAAAAGTCTCACAGGAAAAGCCAATTTTCTTAGGTAACGGTCGGTTTCCAACCAGTTTTCAGCAACCTTATTGGCGTCCTCGTCAGCAACAAAATTCCGACCAGCTAAAACCACATTGCCGCAACGCCCTCCGGCTAGTGTCTTCCCATCAGCAAATAAATAAACATCCCTAAAATGGGTTAAAGCAGCCCGAGCTTCTTCCCGCACATCAACCCCATCTCCATGCCGGCAGTTTACAAGTAAAACTCCGCCTCCTCCTAAAGCAGCGGCAGCCTGTTCATAAAAATTAGCTGACCTTAACGGCTCCGGAGTGCGCGCATCGGCAAAAACGTCTCTGACAATCACCTGGAACTTACCGGGACGCACTCCGGCTAAAGTCACTGAAGCATCCTGCTGGCGAAGTTTCAAAGCCGGAGCTTTCGGAAGTGGGAAAAGCTCACGCACCAGATGCAAAAGTTCTCCATTTAAATCCACTGCAACCTGCCGTGAACCGGGACGCAGAGTTTCCCACGCTAACGGTAAACTACAAGCTGCCGCTCCCAAATGCAAAGCCCGTAAAGGCGCAGGAAGAGGGAAAAACGCATTCACCACGCAACTCATATACTGCATATACTCAAACTCCAGCTCTGCCGGATCTAATAAGTTCAGCGCAGAAGACTCTAAACCGTCCAGAAAAACCGTAACCCGCTGCTGGTCGACGCGCAGGCGAAATTCCACGTCTTCAACCATTTGAGTGAACCCATCCGTTAAAGTAGGGGAAGAGACAGTAGTTTTTCTAGTTCGTTTCACAGCCATAGTTTTGACCATACCGAAGAACTGAGGCAGAGTATGTCTAACGCACCGCGCGCCCAACAAATCCCCCGCAACTGGGGAGATGACGACACAAACTGCCACATCCTCCACGTAGATATGGATTCTTTCTACGCACAAGTGGAAATGCTGGAACACCCGCAGTATAAAAACAAACCAATTATCGTAGGGCACAGCCAACCCCGGTCTGTAGTTACCGCCGCCACCTATGATCTGCGGAAACTTGGGATTCGCGCAGGAATGCCCGTCAGCCAAGCGACACGGATAGCTCCCCACGCGATAGTCACTGCTTCCCCCCGCGGAGTCTATCAACAATACTCCCAACAGGTAATGGAAGTACTCTCTACTATCACCCCAGTAGTTGAACAAATCAGTATTGACGAAGCCTTTTTAGATATTTCCGGGGCGCGCCTGCGACTGGGAAATGCTTTAAATATTGCTGCTCTAATCCGCAGTGAGATTAGAAAAAAGGTGGGGCTACCCGCCTCAGTGGGGATTGCCGAAAATAAATCAGTTGCCAAAATTGCGTCTGCTCACGCTAAACCAGATGGAGTTTTACTGATTCCCGCCAACTCTACTGCAGAGTTTTTACGTTTACTTCCGGTGGGCGCCATCTGGGGCGTAGGTAAACAAACTCAACGAGCCTTAGAAAAATATGGGATTGAAACTGTCGCCCAACTAGCTGATTTACCGATTAGACAACTCGAAAGAATCGTCGGTAAAGCTGCTGCCTATAGTTTGCATCGGTTAGCCAATGGCATTGACACCCGTAAAGTAGGTACTCCGGCGGGAGAGAAATCAATCTCGACTGAAAATACTTTCGCAACTGATTTAACTGACCCGAAGCTACTTCATAAACTGATTATCGAGTACGCGCATGACTGTGCAAAACGCCTCCGCCAAGGAGGTTGGGTATGTTGGACGGTAAGCATTAAAGTGAGGGCAGCTGATTTCACGACGGTGACTCGCTCGCGGACTTTGCGTCGTCCTACTGATTTGGGGACTGAAGTTGCTGAGGCAGCGCAGGATTTACTTAATGTTTTGGGGATTCCTCGCGGTGGGGTGCGTTTACTGGGGGTGAAAGTGGAGTCGCTTCAAGCTGCCGCGGCTGGGGTAGCTACTTTTTTGGATGAGGAGAATCTTAATCTGGAAAAAACTGAGCGGAGTATGGATAAAGTTCATGAAAAGTTTGGCAAAGATGCGCTACGCCCGGCGAGTTTGTTAGGAGATTAGAAATCTTTGCTTTCTTAACAGTTGTACAATTGCGCATTTTCTAAGCGGATTGCTTAAACTGGATTTATCAACTACTTTACTGGGGTGTGAGGTAGAAATGGGAAGTTGGAAGAAGACTGAAGATGAGCTTATCTGAACAAGAGCGGCAGATACTGGAACAGATGGAAAAAGAGTTCCGCCAAGAAGATCCTGCGTTGGTAGCTACTTTAGGGCTTTCTAAAGATTCCGCTGAAACTTCACAGCCGGGGCGTTTATCGCCGCGAAATTTGGCTGTGGGAGCAACCTTAGCTGTGCTAGGTTTAATTTTGCCGATTATCGGGATTACTTTAGGGGGCAAATGGTATCCGCTCGGCTTTGGCGTAACCGGTTTCGCCCTGATGGTTTACGGGGTTTTGTTAGCTTTGCGTCCCGTAGGCAAGGGCAAATAGCTGGTTAAAAATATTTCCGAGGGCGCTTAACTTCTGTAAATAGTTAGTTAAGCGCCTTTTGTGCCGGCGGGATTACTGTCGGATTTTATTAAAGTTGGTGGGGTGAAACAAAGTTTCACCCCACCAACTTATGATTTGCTTAAGCGGATTTTAACTATTGGCTAAGCTAAGTTAAAGTCCTCGGTGAACGGTTACCCCCTTGGGGACAACGGTGATACCTGATTCTGTCACTGTGAATCCGCGGGCCCGGTCCAGATCGTGATCAATACCGATTGTGGCGCCTTCTTCAACAATCACGTTCTTATCTAAGATGGCGCGTTTAACTACCGCGGAGCGGCCAATCCGGCAGCTATCCATAATCACAGATCCCTCAACTCGCGACCAGGAGTGGACGTGAACTAAAGGTGAAATTACAGAAGAAGATACTTCACCTCCGGAAATAATTACGCCGGGGGAAACTAACGAGTCGGTGGCGACTCCCATACGGGTGCCTGGATCACCGTAAACGAACTTGGCTGGAGGCAGGTATCCGGGAATGTTCGTTAAAGTTGGCCACTCTTGGTTGTAAAGGTTGAATACTGGGTGGATAGAGATGAGATCCATATGTGCTTCGTAGTAGGCATCTAAAGTTCCCACATCCCGCCAGTAGTCGCGGTCACGTTCAGTTGAACCAGGGACTTTATTGTGAATGAAGTCGTAGATACCACAACCACCATTTTCCACGAACCAAGGAACAATATCGCCGCCCATGTCGTGGCGGGAGTCTTCGCGGGAAGCATCCAGTTCAAGGGCTTCAATTAAAGCATCAGTGGTGAACACGTAGTTACCCATCGAAGCAAGGAAGGAACCCGGATCATCTGGTAAACCTTCAGCATGTTCTGGTTTTTCTTGGAATTCTTTAATCTGCCCTTCTTCGGCTTTGATAACTCCGAAAGAAGAAGAAAGGTAGAGTGGCTGGCGGATACCGGCAACTGTGCAGGGGAGACCTGATTCAATATGGTGTTCCACCATCTTAGAAAAGTCCATCCGGTAAATGTTATCGGCACCGATAATCAGGATGTAGTCTGGGCGTTCATCATCAACGATATTCAGTGACTGGTAGATTGCGTCGGCAGAACCGAGGTACCAGTGGGGGCCGCGACGTTGCTGTGCGGGCACTGGAGCAATATAGTCACCTAACATAGTTGACATACGCCAGGCTTTAGTAATATGTCGGTCAAGTGAATGTGACATATATTGGGTGAGAACCACAACTTTGGTATAGCCGGAATTAACAATATTCGACAGAGCGAAATCAATTAGGCGGAAATGACCACCGAAAGGAACAGCCGGCTTTGCCCGATCCTTGGTGAGTGGCATTAGGCGCTTTCCCTCGCCGCCTGCGAGGACAATCGCCAGTACTCTTGGTTGTCTCATGTATTTAGGATAACTTGTTGCAAGTCTTAGCGGGGGCGGATTGAACAAGGTAACTTTAGATATGTAGAGAATTAATTCCTCAACATAATTTCTAACAGGAGAGCCAAAATGCGCGTCGATTTGTTAACCAGAGAATACCCTCCTTTTATCTATGGCGGGGCCGGAGTACATGTCAATGAACTGGCGCGTGTACTACGCCCTTTAATCGATGTGCGTGTACATGCTTTTGACGGCCCGCGCCTACCCGGCACTCCCGGAGCCGACCCGGGAGTGACAGGTTACAGTGAATTAGCTGGACTAGAAGGAACTAATCCGGCATTAAAAACCTTCGGAGTAGATTTACAAATCGCACAGGGAGTGGCAGGCGCAGACCTGGTACACTCACACACCTGGTATGCAAATTTTGCCGGACACCTGGCCCATTTGTTACATGACGTACCCCACGTTATTTCAGCTCATTCACTGGAACCACTGCGCCCTTGGAAAGCCGAGCAACTGGGCGGCGGCTACCGGCTTTCTTCCTTCGCAGAAAAAACTGCTTACGAGGGCGCTGCCGGCATCATCGCGGTTTCTAACGGAATGCGTGACGATATTCTGCGCTGCTACCCGGCAGTAGACCCCGAAAAAGTACACGTGGTACATAACGGAATTGACCTGTCGGACTGGGCTCGTCCAGAAACAGAAACTGCCCAAGCAGCAGCTCAAGCAACCTTAGGGCGGTTAGGGATTCTTCCCGATGTTCCAACCGTAGTTTTCGTAGGGCGGATTACCCGACAAAAAGGACTTCCACATCTTCTGCGCGCACTGCGACAAATCCCTGCTGATGCCCAGATTGTGCTCTGCGCCGGAGCCCCGGATACTCCAGAGATTATGGCTGAAGTTGAAGCACTGGTGGCGCAGCTGCAGGCAGAACGCCCCCTGGTACATTTAATCACCGAAATGCTTCCCCGAGAGGAACTGGTTGCCGTACTGGCAGCTGCCACCGTATTTGTGACGCCCTCGGTCTATGAACCACTTGGAATAGTCAATTTAGAAGCCATGGCAGTGAACCTGCCGGTAGTTGGAACAGCCACCGGAGGAATTCCAGATGTGATTGTAGACGGAGAAACTGGCTACCTGGTACCTATTGAACAGTTAAATGACGGAACCGGAACCCCGGTTAATCCTGAAAAATTCCAAGCAGATTTAGCTGAACGGATTACCGCGTTACTGGAAAATCCAAAGTTAGCGAAACAAATGGGAGCAGCTGGACGTAAACGGGTGGAAGACCACTTCGCCTGGACCGCGATCGCGGAGCGAACCCTAGAGGTGTACCGCCACGTTTTACGGTAAAATATTCCTATGAACAACGTCGTAGACTTCCGTAATGTCAGTGTCCGCCGCGGCGGAAAATACATTCTAAAAAATGTCGATTGGACAATTGAACCGGGACAAAATTGGGTAATTCTGGGAGCCAATGGAGCGGGTAAAACTACTTTAGTGAACCTCTTAACCGGAAGAGTATTTCCCTGTTATGAGCCAGAAAACCCTGGGGAAGCAAAAGTCTTAGACTACCAGTTAGGTAAAGTTGATGTAACCGACCTTCGTACCGTAGTGGGGATTGCCTCATCACATGAGAATCATCTTTTCGATACCTACGATACGGTTCTGAACATCGTTGTTGCCGCTCTTTATGGAAAGACTATCCGCGGTCGGGAAGCATACGACCAGGTAGATATTGAAAGAGCTAAAGATTTATTGAAAATCCTAGCTATCGATCACTTAACTGACCGTATTTTTGCCTCTCTTTCCCAAGGTGAAGCCCAACGGGTACTGATTGCCCGTGCGCTGGTAGCTGACCCAGAGATCCTGGTATTAGATGAACCCACCGCCGGCTTAGATATGGGGGCGCGGGAACTTTTACTACTGGCACTTGAAGAAATCGCGAAAGATCGTCACGCTCCCGCGTTAGTGCTAGTCACTCACCACGTAGAAGAAATCCCGGTTGGTTTCACCCACGCGATTCTTCTGAAGGAAGCACAGGTACAGGAAGCCGGACCGATTGCCGGAGTATTAACTAATGAGAAAGTTTCCGCAACTTTCGATCTTCCCCTGGAAGTAGAACTTCGCAATGGGCGTTGGTCAGCGCGCGCCCAACACTGACAGTTGGATTCAGTTTCAGCAGTTTTGGAAGGAAAGAGTTAAATGTCATTTCTTTGGTGGTTCTTAATTGCCCTACTCTTAGCAGTTTTAGAAGTTATTTCAGTAGATCTTTTCTTCTTGACTTTAGCTATTGCCGCAACAGCTGCGGGAGTAGGTAGCTACTTTGGGTTAGATCTGTGGTGGCAAATTGGGATTTTCGCAGTTGTTTCTGTGGTGTTACTGCTAACGCTTCGTCCTTGGGCGCGGAAACTACTGGAAAAATCAGTGCCGGATACGAAACTTAACTTTCAAGCCCTATTAGGACAGGCAGTTCAGGTTGAAGCTGCTGTCAATGACACTGACGGGCGAGTCCGCTTAGCCGGAGACACTTGGACTGCGGTAACTAAAGACTCGCGCGTGTTAGAAGTTGGAGAAACTGCTTACGTAGTGGAAATCAAAGGTGCCACCGTAGTAGTTTCAGAACATAAACCGTTGTAAGAATAATCAATAGATAAAGGAGGCGAGATATGGACGATTTTAGTTTAGGGCCAATTGTGGCGCTGGTCGCTTTGATTTTCATTGTCACCACTGTGATTCGCGCAATTCGCGTGGTTCCCCAGTCACGTGCACTGGTAATTGAACGTTTAGGTAAATTCCACTCAGAAATGTTTGCGGGCATTCACCTGCTGATCCCATTCTTTGACCGGGTAGCTTCTCAGGTGGACTTGCGTGAACAGGTGACATCCTTCCCTCCGCAGCCAGTAATTACAGCTGACAACGTAGTGGTATCTATCGACTCGGTGATTTACCACCAGGTTATGGATCCCAAGGCAGCTACCTACCAGATTGCCAACTACATTCAAGCTATCGAACAGCTCACGGTTTCTACTTTGCGTAACGTGATTGGTTCTATGGACTTAGAACAAACCCTGACTTCTCGCGACCAGATTAAAGATCAGCTTCGCGGAGTTTTGGATGAAGCCACAGGACAGTGGGGGATTCGCGTTAATCGCGTAGAAATCAAAGCAATCGATCCACCACCATCAATCCAACAGGCGATGGAACAGCAGCTGCGAGCTGAACGCGATAAGCGTGCAGCGATTTTGAACGCTGAAGGTATCCGCCAGTCTGAGATTCTCCGCGCCGAAGGTGAAAAGCAGTCTAAGATTTTGCGTGCTGAAGGTGAAGCTCAAGCGAAGGTTTTGGAAGCTGAGGGTGAATCCCGTGCTATCGCACAGGTTTTCGAAGCCATCCACCAAGGCGACCCAGATTCAAAACTGTTGGCATACAAGTATTTGGAAATGCTACCTGAACTTTCCAAGGGCGAAGGATCTAAGGTATGGGTAGTTCCAACCGAACTAACTGCCGCATTGAAGTCTATTTCTGATGGCTTCAACCCAAATAACTAACTAAAATTTCTCAGGTCGGCTCCGTAACTCGGGAGCCGACCTGAAGAATATGTTTCAAAGTAGGACACATGGACGCGCAAAAAGAACACGTACTTAACCAGGTCGCTCAAAAGGGAATACGTTTGATCCGCCTGTGGTTTACGGACGTTTCCGGGACTCTCAAAGCAGTTGCCATTGATCCGGGTGAACTCGAAGATGCCTTCAATGAAGGTATCGGTTTTGACGGTTCCGCCATTCAGGGGATGACCCGCGTCTATGAATCGGATATGCTTTTATTCCCCGACCCATCGACTTTCACCATTTTGCCTGCTCGCAGTGCCGACGATGAACCAGTCGCCCGCCTATTTTGCAACGTTCACACCCCGGATGGGCAACCAGCCCAGTCAGATCCGCGCGGCGTGCTATTACGCACCCTTGAAAAAGCTAAGGCTTTGGGATTCACCGTCATGGTTCACCCTGAAGTTGAGTTCTACCTATTAAAGAACGTTAAGGACCTGAATCAGCTGGAACCAGTTGATAAAGGCGGTTACTTTGACCACGTGGCACGCGGTTCTTCTAACGATTTTCGCCGTAAAGCGGTGCGCGCACTGGAAGAAATGGGCATTGACGTGGAATTCTCTCATCATGAGGGCGGCCCAGGACAGAATGAAATAGATTTACGGGCCACAGATGCGCTTACTTCCGCTGACAATATTATGACACTGCGTACCGTGGTGGAAGAGATTGCACTACAAGAAAACCAGGTGGCAACCTTTATGCCTAAGCCGTTTAAAGATCATCCCGGCTCTGGCATGCACACCCACATTTCTTTATTCGAGGGCGACAAAAACGCTTTTTATGACCCGTCGAATCAATATGAACTGTCCATCATTGGACGCCGCTTCATGGCGGGAGTTTTAGCTCATTCAAGGGAAATCTCGGCAATAGTCGCCCAACACGTTAATTCATATAAACGCCTCTGGGGCGGAGGGGAAGCCCCCTCATTCATTTGCTGGGGACATAATAATCGCTCTGCTTTGATTCGTGTTCCCCTGCACAAACCCGGTAAAGGACGCTCTACCCGGATCGAGTTTAGGGCCATAGATTCTGCCACAAACCCGTACCTTGCCCTGGCCGTGATCATTGCAGCTGGTTTAGCGGGGATTGAAGGAAAATATGAGCTTCCCGAAGAAGCTGAAGATGATATGTGGAGTCTTTCAGACTTAGAGCGGCGGGCATTAGGAGTCGCTCAACTGCCTCACTCACTCTCTGAAGCAATCAGCGCCATGGCCGATTCTGAGTTAGTTGCCCAAACTTTAGGTGAAGAAACTTTTGATTTCGTAATCCGCGAAAAATACTCCGAGTGGCGTGAATACCGCGCCCAAGTTACTCACTGGGAACTGGAACGTTTCCTGAGTAACTCCTAAATCCCGTTAGCCAGGTAGCAAAAGATGCTAACTTTGGAAAACGCTGGAGCTTTACGACAAATGCTACGCAGCGCCGGAGTGACGAATGTTAATACAGCACAGGCGTATTTAGAAGCCTTAGAAAAACTACAGGTGCTGCCAGCGGATTTACAGTTACTACTTGCTGATTTAGCGCAGGCAGCCAGCCCGGAAACCGCCCTACTTACCGCGCTTAAAATTGCCGAAACTCAGCCTGAGCTTCTAAAAAACGTCTTAGGTAATGAAGAACAACGACAATTTTTCATTCGGATTTGCGGTAGCTCTGATATGTTCGCTGACTACCTAGTCAGCCACGCCGCAGTCTTAGAAGCTCAGCTTCCCAGCCAATTCGCAGAGCATTTAGACTCTTTACCAAGTTGGTTAGAGACATTAGCAGTCCAGCAGGGCTTAGATCTTACTTCTGTTGATGGCTTGCGTTCTGCCTACTGGCAGAGTTTACTTTGTATCGCCGGCATGGATCTTGCGGGAACTGAAGTTGCGACGATTAGCCAATTACTTTCACAGTTGGTAGATGCCACTTTAGTCAAGGCGTTAGACAGCGCCCTCGGGAAAATTAGCTGCCCGGGAATGCGCTTTGCCGTGATCGCCATGGGGAAAACTGGTGCGCAGGAACTTAACTATATTTCCGACGTGGACTTACTGTATGTTTACGAACCCGCTGCGCAAATGTCCGAAGCCGAGGGGCTGCAATATGCCAGCCAAGTGGCGGCGCAAATCGGTATGTTGGTTTCTGGCCCCGGTAGTTTACCTCCGCTGTGGCCAATTGACCTGGGATTGCGTCCCGAAGGAAAAGACGGGGCGATCGCACGAACCTTGGATAGCTACCGAGCCTACTATGCGAAGTGGGCGCAGAACTGGGAGTTTCAGGCGCTACTGAAAGCTCGCGCAGTGGCAGGAGATCCCCGGTTGGGACAGGCATTTATAGAGCTGGTAAACCCGCTTGTGTGGGGCGTGGCTGGGAAGCCACAGTTTGTTGCTGACGTGCGGCAGATGCGCCAAACAGTGGAAGCGAATATTCCCCGTAAGGATATGGAACGCCAACTTAAACTGGGGCGCGGCGGGTTGCGTGACATCGAGTTTTCAGTGCAGCTACTGCAACTGGTGCATGGGCGCACCGATGAGAGTCTGCGAGTAGCCGGCACCTTCGCGGCGATCGCTGCGCTGGCAGCCGGAGGATACGTGGGGCGTGAAGCTGCGCAGGGATTAAGTGAATGTTACCGATTCTTGCGGCTTTTAGAACATCGGGCGCAGCTGCTGAAAATGCGACGCACACACTTGGTGCCCACCCAGCCGGCAGTTTTGAATCGGTTGGCTCGGTCACTGCGAACCCACTATCCGCAGCTGAGCGATGGGCAGAGTTTAGAAGCGTACTGGCAGGAAATTAAACAGCGGGTAAGAGCGCTACATGAAGCGATCTTTTACCGGCCGCTGGTGGAAACTATTGCGCAGGTAAGCTCAGAACTGCAACTGATGAGTGAGTCTTCGGTGCTGGACCGGTTGGCAGCTTTTGGGTATCGGGATCCGCAGGGTACTTTGCAGCATGCGCGCGCATTAACAGTGGGGACTACCCGTACGGCGATGATTCAGCGGCAGATTATGCCGGCCATGTTTGCGTGGCTGGCTGATGGCGCGGATCCTGACCAAGGAATGCTGAACTTCCGGAAGCTGAGTGAAGAAATTGGCGCCTCGCACTGGTACTTAGGGCTGTTGCGGGACTCTACCGGGGCAGCCCAGCGACTGTGTCGGATTCTGCCGACCTCCACCTATGCAACCCATGCGCTGATGAAACTTCCAGAAGCAGTTAAGTGGTTGGATGATGACCGCCAGTTGCAGCCGCTTCCCCGTCAGCAAGTATGGTCCCAGGCCAGGGCTATTTTAGACCGGTACGAGTATTCTGTTGCAGCGGTGGAGCGTTTACGCGCTTTTCGCGATAGAGAGTTAACGCGGGCGGCTTTAGCTGACCTAGTATTGGGCATTTCCCAAGGGCGGTGTGCTTTAACTATCACGGCAATTACGGACGCTGCCATCAGCGGCGCAATTGAGGTGGCGCGGCGGAGCCTGGGAATTACGGATACGTTTGTTTATGCAGTGGCAATGGGACGTTTTGGTGGGGGAGAGCTTACCTACGGTTCTGATGCGGATGTAATCTGCTTCCACAGTGGGGAACTTAGTGAGGCAGAAGCAATTGTTAAAAAGACGGTGAGCTTACTTAATAGCGTGAGTGAGTCGGGGGCTTTGAACTTGGATTTGGATTTGCGTCCCGAAGGTAAGAACGGCTCTCTTTCTAAAACCTTGGAAGGCTACCGGGAGTACTGGCAGAAGTGGGCGGCTCCGTGGGAAAGGCATGCTTTAGTTAGAGCCAGAGTAATTCCCTCATTGAACGGGGGTGCTGAGGAGACTGAAAATCGTGTTAAGGTATCGGCTGAGACTAGGTTTCAGGCTACGGTTACTGAGTTTGTATATGGGAACGGTTTATCGGCAGAAGAACTGAAACAGATTCGGCTTTTGAAAGCGCGGATGGAAACTGAGCGGATTCCGCGTGGCGTTGCTTCTACCCAGCATTTAAAGCTGGGACCAGGTGGTTTAACTGATGTGGAGTGGTTGGTGCAGGTAAAACAGTTGCAGTTAGGCTTCGAGCATCTGCAACTACGGACTCCTAATACTTTGGAGGCTTTAGAGCAGTTAGTTAAGCTGGGGGAGGTAGCTGAAAAGGATGCGCAACTGCTTCGCACTGCCTGGCTAGGGGCTTCGCATTTACGGGCGGCTAACGTGCTGGCTACGGACCGGGTACGCGCGCGCGATTTGCTTCCTCGGCAGGTTGAAACGGCGCGAATGGTGGCGTTGGTTCTAGGTCATAGCCCAGATGAGTGGCAGCTGGTTAACGATCAGCTTCTAAAGAGCGCTCGGCAAGCACGTAAGGTATTTGAGAACTATTTCTATGTCTAAGGAGCAGTAATGCAGATCGTATTAGTAAGACACGGGCAGACTTCATCGAATATTTCTCGGGCTTTGGATACAGCTTTCCCGGGGGCTCCGCTGGATGAAACGGGTTTGGCGCAAGCAGACGCTTTAGGTGAGAACTTTTTACGCCTGGTAGGTGCGGCTCCAGAAGTCCTGTACGTTTCGCCGCTTACCCGTGCCTTGCAAACTGCCGCTGCGATTACAGCTCAGTTTGGGATTGAGGCAATCGAAATGCCTGGCATCAGAGAAATCGATGCGGGGGATTTGGAAATGTCCACTGCGGAAGCTGACATTTACACCTACTTACATACTTTGCACGCTTGGATTCGTGGAAATCGGGATGTGCAGATGCCCGGCGGGGAAGATGGGCACACTGTATTTAAACGTTTTAGTGAAAGTATTGGTAGTGCGCTAAATGCAGCTTTAGAAGCCGGTCAAGAAACGGTGGTTTTTGTTTGCCACGGGGCGCTTTGCCGTTTTATCGCTTCGAGTTTAAGCTCTCAGATTACTGCTGAACTGGTAGCTTCTTTCCCCATGAATAACGCCTCAACAACGGTTTTGAAACTACTGGTTGCTACAGAAGCGTTGCATCCAATCGAACCAGCTAAATGGTTTAACTTTGACTGGGAAGCCCTCAGTTGGTCAGACCAGCCTGTTAGCAGCTACCCGGAATCAGAAATGTCGTTAGATCCGATTCCTTCAAAACTACGCTCAGCACAAGAACCGCTGGGTTAGCAGGTGCTAAATTCGCACGCGAAAGCGCCTTCGTATGCGAATCGAGCCTTCGTGCCCTCTTATTTCGCACGCGAAAGCGCTTTCGTATGCGAATCGAGCCTTCGTGCCATCTTATTTCGCACGGGAAACGGCTTTCGCGTGCGAAATGGGGGACTAGCCGTGCGAAACCTGACCAAAGAATTCCTGCGCTCGCGGATGAATCGGATTATCAATCACCTCAGCCGCACTTCCCTGCGCAACTACCACGCCGCCATCCATGAAAACCACGTGATCAGAAACCTGCCGGGCAAACTCGACCTCGTGAGTAACTACCAGCATCGTCATACCAGAAGCAGCCAAATCCTTCATAACCGCCAGCACTTCACCAACTAACTCCGGATCCAAAGCAGAAGTCGGCTCGTCAAAAAGCATCAGCTCGGGTTCCATCGCCAACGCCCGGGCAATTGCCACGCGCTGCTGCTGACCGCCAGAAAGCTGCGATGGAAAATAATCCGCCCGATCCGCTAAACCAACTTTCTCAAGTAGTCTTAGCGCCTGCTCACGTACTTGCTCAGCAGGACGCTTCAACACTCTAAGGGGTGCTTCCATGACATTTTCCAAAGCCGTCAAATGTGGGAACAGATTGAACTTTTGGAAAACCATCCCAATCCTAGCTCGCTGCGCCGCCTGCTGCTTAGCCGAGAGCTCGTATAAGACCGGCTTCCCACCGCGGATTTTTTCTTGCATACCTAAAAGCTCGCCGTTGAAATAGACGCGCCCAGCGGAAACTGTTTCTAACCCGTTTACCAAACGTAACAGAGTAGATTTACCTGAGCCAGAGGGCCCTAAAAGTACACATACTTCTCCGTGTTTGACCGTTAGATCGACACCGCGTAAGACATGGAGGTCATCGAATAGTTTGTGGACTCCCTTAAACTCAACAATGGGATTTAGGCTCATGGGGTCACCTCAATAAATGGATCTTCTTTAGTTGTGTGGGCATCTAAAATTGCTTGCTGGCGTTTAGAAATACCTTTTCGTTTAGCTTTAGAACGCTTATTTTCTTCCCCGAATCCGCGTCCGTAGTAGCGTTCTAAGTAGGATTGTCCAACCATCAACACCGAAGTGATGAAAAGGTACCAAATTGCGGCATCCAGCAGTAGCGGAACTGGGTCAAAGAGTGCTTGGCCCTTATCTTTGGCTGCCCAGGTGAGTTCTAAAGTGATAGGGATAGCAGAAACTAAAGAAGTGGTTTTTAACATCGAAATAGTTTCATTTCCCAAGGGCGGAATGATAACGCGCATTGTTTGGGGAAGAATGATTCTTCGTAAAATTAACGAGCGGTGCATTCCCAAAGCAGTTGCAGCTTCCCACTGACCCTTATCGACTGAGTTAAGTCCAGCGCGAATAATCTCAGCTAGGTAGGCGCCCTCGTTTAATCCTAATCCGACAAGTGCCATTAGCATGGGGGTGAAGTAGTCAAGGGTGCTGAACTGGGCGAAGTAGATTTCTGTAAAAGGCAGTCCCAAAGAAATCTGTGGGTATAGGGTGGGCAGTAGCGACCAGAAGATTAGCTGAGTGTAGACGGGGGTGCCCCGAAAGAACCAGATGAAGAACCAAGCAACTGAGCGTAGGATTGGGTTCGGAGACTGGTACATTACTGCCATGAATAGCGCTAAGACCGTGCCGATTAGCATTGAGCCGACGGTGAGAATGAGCGTGTAGGCAACACCGAGCATAATGGTGCGTGAAAAGAGCCAAGCCCAGACTACTTCCCAGTGGAAGTTCGGATTAGTAGCTAACGACTGGAGGGTAGCGGCAACTAAAATCGCGACCAGGGTAGCGGAAAGCCACCGGGTGGGTTTGGGAAGCGGTTTAAGGTGGATTAGTTGTATTGGTTCCATCATCTGATTCTGTCTGTGGGTGCCTGCCCAGTTTTAGCTGGGAGTCCAGTTTAGTTTATTTTCCAGGGTTTAGATCGGCTTTGTTAAGCGCGGCTTCTCCGGCTCCGTAGTTGTCCAGAATCTGCTTTAGGTAGCCTTTGTCCATCAGGTATTGCATGGCTTTTTGGATTACTTCAGACAGGGCTTGGTTGTCTTTGGCGATTACAATGCCTTGTGGTTCTGCTTCAATCACTTCACCAACTTGTTCAATTTTTCCGTTGGTTTGGGTGATGGCATAAGCGGTAACTGTGGAGTCTGAGAGGACTGCATCGTATTGTCCGCCGACGAGTTTTGTGATGGCATCGGTGTTGAGATCGTGGGTCATGATTTTGACGGATTCTTTCCCGGCTGTTTCACATTCGGTTGATTTCGCTTGCATATATTCTTGCTGGTAGGTGCCCGAGAGAATACCAACCGTTTTGCCGCATACGTCAGCTGGATCGAAATTGCCTGGGTTTCCTTTTGGTACTGCGTAGGATGAGCCTACTTGCACGTAGGAAATCATGTTTACTTGTTCTAAGCGTTCAGGGGTGATGGTGAATGATGAAGCTCCGATATTGAATTTTGAGTCGAGGGCGGGAATGATGGTGGCGAATTCTGCGTGTTGGGTTTGGCCTTCTTTAAGTCCCATGACTTTTGCGAGGGCTTTGGTGATGTCTATGTCGTAGCCGATGGGGGTTTGTCCGTCTGCAGCGCGGAATTCAGCTGGCGCATAATCTGTGGAAGCGCCGTTTAATAGAATTCCTTTTTCTTTTAGTTCAGCTGGGACTAAGGCGGCAATTTCTGGGACCGTTTCAATTTGGTTGATATCGAAGGTAGCCGAGGGCGTTGTTTTATCGTTTGTGTCCGTTGTGTTGGGGGTTCCAACCTGGGGGTCTGCGCAGGCGGATAGGCTTAGGGATGCAAGGGCCAGGAAGGTAATAAATGTAGCGGTTTTCTTCATGATTATTCTTTCTGTAGATTTAGTGTCCTAATAATCATGCGCCCATATGAATAAATATGCAACCTTATGAATGAATATCGGTTGTGGTGTTGGTTACTTAATAAAAAAGTTGCCGCCTCAGCTGAGGCGGCAACTAAAAAAGAGTAAAATGCTTTAACGTCCTCTAAATGCGCGACGGCTTACCTTAGCCCGAGCTTTCGCCGGATCTACCGAATGGGGAAGCCCACCTTGCAATTTCACGTTAGAAAGAGCCTGTAAACGATTAACTACCAGCGGAACCTCATCTCTGCGGAGGGACTTAGGAAGCTTTCGCAAGGTCTTTTCTACTTTTTCTAAAGGTACTTGGCCTTCATCGTGACCAACATAGATAGTATGAACCGGAACGTTAGAAACTACCCGCTGAATTTGCTTGCGTTCACGTTCTACCAGTTCACGAACTCGCGATTTTGGTCCCTCAGCTAATAAAACAACTCCGGGACGACCAAACATGCGCCAAACTAAATCTTGCTGACGGTTAGCCGCGATAGGTTGTTTTTCAACAGTCCAACCACTGCGGATCTGCGAAATAACCCCGTAGACGGCACCGGTGTGTCCATCGATCTGACGGTAGAGAGCTTTTTTAACTAGCCAACCCAAGATCACTGTGGGGGTGAGGAATAGGAAAGTTAAAGAGAAGAATAGGTTCAGAATCCAATGCGCCCCTAAGAAATAGTTTAGAGTCGCGACGGAACCAACTACTGCCACAGTTGCTAGTAAAAGCCACCAGGGGAGCTGGGGGAAGCTACGCTTCGTAATCTTGTAGGCATCTAACAAGTTGTGATACCAACGACGCTTAGCCGGCGCAGTGGCCGCTGTCTGAGAAACTTCACTTTTAGCCATATTATTTATTCTTCTTATCGTTTTTTAAGCGCTAGGAATAATCCTACTCCTGCAATAATGATACCTGTTAATGACGCAGTCACAAACGCAATAGAATCACCATGAGACTGAGCTATGATCCCAACTAATGCAGCTCCGAAAGAAACACCGATAGTTACCGATGACTGCATCGCAGTCATCGCAATTGAAACACCATTTGCCGGAGCTAAATCTTCGGTAATCGAAAAGGCGGTTACCATTCCAGGGCCAATAAAAAGTCCGATTAAGAAGAGAGATAGTGCGGTGGTAGTGATTCCTCCGACGTAAGCGGTGAGTAATACCATCACAGACGTGCCCAAACCGGAAATCAGCAGGCGCTTAGGAAGGGAAAGACTTTCGGGAATTACTACCGTAAAGATTGCCATTATGGCTGAACCAATCCCCATAGCTGAGTAGATTAAACCGGCTGACCCACCGATCCCCAGTAGATTAGCACGGGCAGTAAGAGCCGATTGGATCCCACCGAATAACATACCGATGGCGATCATAGCGATAATGGTTGGCACGATTAAAGCCAGTACCGGAAGTAGTTTCACACCGGGTTCTTGATTAGTTTTTTCTCTTTCTTTAGCAGATTCAGTACCCACAGCATGCGGAACTGGAGAAAATGCGAAGATCATTCCCACGGTGGCAGTGAGGATAAAGGCGATCAAAAGGGGCGCTACCGGTGCAAAAAGGGAAGCCACAATGCCGACCACCGCGGGGCCGAGGACGAAAACTAACTCGTCTGCCATAGATTCATAGGAAAGTGCGGCGGAAAGTTCATGCGGCATGCGGGTAGAGGAAACCCACCTAGAACGGGTGAAAGAACCAATCGGCAAAGAGGAAAAACCTGTGATTACCGCAAAAAGTAGGATAAGGGGGAGTGGCTGTAAAAATTGTACGGATAAATATAGCCCCAGGAGTGCCAATGCGTTTACTGGAGTTAAATATTGCAGTGGTAGCTGTTGGCCGCGCCGATCTGCCCATTTTCCAATCAGTGGTCCGGCAATGGCGGCACTTAATGCGGTTACGCCGGTGGCAAGCCCACCGGTGGCAACTGAACCAGTGGTAGCGGAAACTGCGGTGAGAACGCCCAGCGGAAGCATTGCGAAAGGGGCGCGGGCTGCGAAAGCAACCAGTAGAGTTTTCCACCCAGCTATCTGGGGGAGGACTTTATAATGATTTAATTTATTTAAATGAGTCATCGTTAAGACTTCACTAGACTGCCCATCAGGGTCCGCGTTGCGGAGCAAACAGGCTGCGTCGTGCATGACACGAAGCTAATCAAGTTTAGCTGGTTTTTTACTAAAGGGAAAGTTTTAGCAAACTTGTAGGCGCAGGTCAGGGATATTTTCAGAGGTTATCCACAGGAGTGGAGGATTAGTAGCCAAAACATTACAGATTTGTTTTTCTGAGAATATGAACTTTGCAGATTATCAGGTGATTCGTCCTTTAGCGCAGACTACTCATGGGCCGCTCCTTTTGGTTACTAATCCCAATGGCCTGCTTCAAGTGATGCGTTTTATTAGCCGTGGTGAATATGCTGATAATGCTGCGCGGATTTCCAAGTTGTCGGAAATTAGTTTTGAGCATTGTGCGAATCTGCAAGAGATTTTCATGGAAGAAAACCGAGTTGCAATTATTACGGATTATGTTCAGGGACAGTCATTGGCTGAACTGATGCTTATTCCTGGAGCGATTAAACCTAAGTTCGCTACTTTTATTGTGAAGCGGATTGCAGAAGCCTTGAGTGAACTGCATTCGTGGGACCTTTTCCACGGGGATTTAACGCCTAGCAATATTGTGATTACTGCGCAGGGCAAAGTGAAATTAATCGACTTTGCGACTGTGGTGGGAGGGACAGCGGGATATACAATGCCTGGGAGTAAGCCGAGTGCATCGGCTGATTTATTTGCTTTAGAGCAGATTTGTAAAGAACTGGGAGTACCTGCACCAGCGTCCACTAAAGCAGAAAAGGATCCAAGTTTATCTGAGGAGGAAAATGGTTTTGCGCTTGAAGATGCGGTAAATCTAAGCCCGGCAGCACTATGGCGCGCAGAGTTGGCAAGACCGGTTACGCTGGCAGTTTCACCAACGAAATCTTCCCGAGGGCGCCACGCACAGGTTAAAAGCTTTTCGCAGCGTTTCTCATTTGGAGCTTTTAGTAGGCGAGTTTTATTGGGAATCAGTCTTTTACTAATTGGTGTGGTTAGTTTTACTTACTGGGTGGCTGGGAATGCGACTGAAAATCAGGCGGTAAAGGAGTTTTCTCCAACGCAGGTAGGTAGCGTTGCGCAGCAGAATCTAAATTTACAGACTTCTGATCAGGCTACTGGAAGGGAACAGGTAGAGCAGGTAACTTGTATGCAGATTTCTGACGCGGAATCGATTATTCGCTCGCTTTTAAAACAGCGTAATACTGCGTTGATGGAATTGGACGTGCAGAAATTAGAATCTGTTTATGTCCCAGAGAGTTCGGCTTATTTGGAAGATCAGGCGCTATTTTCCAGATTGAAAGAAAGGGGGATGGTGGTAAATGGAGTGCGTTCGGAAATTAGGAACTTGCAGGTGGTGGATTGTGCGGATTTAGTTCGCGTACAGTTTGAGCATCGATTGTTGGAATATGAGTTGTGTACTCGGGATAAGTGCGTGATGGAGACTGCCGGTAAGCCGCGGGTAGAGGAACTTTATCTGCAGGGGCCTCGCTGGCGGATTGTGAAGATTGCAGTACTCTTTGAATAATTGCTTGGCTTTAGTTAAGAAAGTGTTTTACGAGTTGAGAATCTGTTTTATGAGTTGAGAATCTGTTTTATGAGTTGAGAATCTGTTTTATGAGTTAAGAATCTGTTTTATGAGTTAAGAAATTTTAGGAAGTCTCGGTGCATTTGCACCGAGACTTCCTAAAATATGTGGTTATTTTGAAGTTAAACCTGTGGGTTTAGAGGCCCAGTTCACCTTCAAATTCGCCGGCTTCTAGGCGCTTCTTAACGGTCATCAGGTAACGAGCTGCGTCCGCTCCGTCGATTAGCTGGTGATCGTAAGACAGTGCTAGATAAACCATGGAACGAATACCGATAGTTTCGTTTCCTTCAGCATCCTTAACTACCATAGGACGCTTCACAATAGAGCCAACACCCAAAATAGCAACCTCAGGGGTATTCAATACCGGAGTATCGAAGAGAGCCCCTCCGGAGCCGGTGTTAGTGATTGTGAAAGTGGATCCGGTTAGTTCAGAGACATCGGCTTTGCCATCGCGGGTGCGCTTTGCTAAGTCGTTAATGGATTTTGCCAGACCGCCCAAGGTGAGGTCTCCGGCTCCCTTAATTACTGGAACGAAAAGACCCTTTGGAGTATCTACTGCGATACCGATATTTTCATAATCGTAGTAGGTTACTTCGTTACCGTTAATGGTAGCGTTAATCTTCGGGTGCATCTTCAGAGCTTCAGTTGCTGCCTTTACAAAGAAAGGTAGGAAGGTAAGGTTAGTGCCTTCACGTTCAATGAAGCTAGCCTTAGCGCGGGCGCGTAATGAAGCTACCTTAGTTACATCTACTTCAACTACAGTGGTTAGCTGAGCTGAGGTCTGTAGAGAAGTCATCATGCGCTTAGCAATCGTCTGACGCAGACGGCTCATCTTCTCAGTCTTGCCACGTAAGGTGGTATCAACTTCGATAACCGGACCGCTACTTGCTGCTGGAGCAGGGGTAGCTGCCGGGGCAGCGGAAGCAAGTTTAGCTGCTGCTTCGAGAACATCTTCTTTCCGAATTCGTCCGCCGATTCCGGTTCCGGTGAGGGTATTTAGATCGATGCCCTTTTCTTTCGCAAGTTTACGTACCAGTGGAGTTACGTAAACGCCTGCAGCTGGGGGAGGAACTGAAGCAGCTGCAGGTGCAGGAGTAGAAGCTGCTACCGGAGCTGGAGCTGCGGGAGCTACTGGGGCTGGTGCCGGAGCTGGAGCTGCAGGCGCTACTGGAGCTGCAGGGGCTACTGGGGTTGGGGCTGGAGCAGGTGCTGCCGGAGCGGCTGCAGGGGCTGGGGCAGAAGCAACTGCAGAAGAAGAAATGATAGCCAGAACCTGACCTACGGAAGCAGTTTCATCTTCCTGAACGCGGATTTCAGTTAAGAATCCGGCTGCGGGAGCAGGAACTTCAGAATCAACCTTATCGGTAGAAACTTCCAATAGAGGCTCATCTTCAGCAACTTCGTCACCTACTGCTTTCAGCCAAGAAGTAACAACTCCCTCAGTGACAGATTCACCTAATGCAGGGAGGACTACTTCAACGCCCTCGGAAGCAACTGGAGTTGCCGCGGCTGGTTCTACTGCCGGAACAGGCGCAGCAGCAGCGGGAGCTTCAGCTACAGGAGCAGCTGCTGGCTGTCCACCTTCAGAAGCATCACCGATTAAACAAAGCCGTCCCCCTACAGCAACAGTTTCATCTTCACCAGCGTAGATTTCTAAAATCACGCCAGATACAGGGGAAGGAACTTCAGAATCAACTTTGTCAGTAGAAACTTCAACGATCGCTTCGTCAGCTTCAACTACATCACCCACCTGCTTTAACCAAGTGGTGACAACGCCTTCGGTTACAGATTCACCGAGCGCAGGCATTTCTAATACGTGTGCCATTTAAAATGTCTCCTTTAAATTTTGAGGGGGTGTTTATTAGTCGTGTGCGTGAAGCGGTTTGCCAGCTAATGCCAGAGCTGCTTCACCAATAGATTCATTTTGAGTGGGGTGAGCGTGGATCAAAGCCGCTAAATCAGCTTCATATGCTTCCCAGTTAACAATTAACTGTCCTTCACCAACTTGTTCACCCATCCGGGCACCAATCGCGTGGAAACCTACAATCGGCCCATCAATAACAGAAACTAGCTTCACAAAACCAGTTGTATCAAGGATCTGTGACTTACCGTTACCAGCCAGGTTAAACTCAACCGACTTAACCTTATCGGCACCATACTTTTCCTTCGCCTGCTTTTCAGTAAGCCCTACCGAAGCAATTTCAGGTTCACAGAAAGTTACCTTTGGAATCCCAGTTTCATCAACAGGAACCGGCTGCAAGCCAGCGATTTCTTCAGCAACAAAAAGTCCCTGAGCAAAACCACGGTGAGCCAACTGCAATCCGGGAACAATATCTCCCACTGCGTAAATGTTACCGACTCCGGTGTGGAGGCGTTCATTTACCAACACAAAACCGCGATCCATAGGGATGCCAACTTCTTCGTATCCCATATTGGCAGTTTGTGGACCACGCCCAATAGCAACTAGCAAAACGTCAGCATCGTAGGTTTTGCCATCAGAAGTGGTCACGTGCACGCCATTATCATCTTGGGTAACTGACTGGAACATCGTCTTAGTTTTGAAATTAATCTTGCGCTTACGGAAAGCACGTTCCAAGTTCTTTGAAATAGCTTCATCCTCATTAGGAACCAGATTAGGAAGCCCTTCGATGATAGTTACGTCAGTGCCGAAAGAGTTCCAAACCGAAGCGAATTCAACCCCAATCACGCCGCCGCCAAGGATAATCGCAGAAGAAGGAACCCATTCCATTTGCAGAGCTTGATCAGAGGTAATTACTCGACCTTCAATAGTAAGCCCTGGAATCGTCTTTGAATAAGAACCAGAAGCTAAAACAATATGCTTACCACGGTAAGCGCGCCCGTCAACAGTGACAGTATCAGGTGCAGTTAGACGTCCCCAACCTTGAATGAAATCGATCTTACGGCTCTTAACTAAGCCCTGTAAGCCCTTATAAAGTTTATTGATAACCCCATCGCGGTATTCAGCTACACGGTGCATATCAATTCCGTGGAATTCTGAGTTAATCCCAAAGAAAGCAGAATGCTTAACTGTTTCGGTAACTTCAGCTGCGTGCAAGTAAGCCTTCGTGGGAATACAGCCACGGTGCAAACAAGTGCCCCCCAGCTTATCACCCTCGATCAAGGCTACTTTTAAGCCCAGCTGTGCACCGCGTAAGGCTGCAGCGTAGCCACCGGAACCGGCACCAAGAATGACAATGTCGTAAAGTTCTTCACTCACGTGATACTCCTCTGTGCAAAATAATTCGACCGACAATGGTCGCACTTAATCCTATTCTCTCACTTTTTAACTAAATTTGTCTGCGACAAACCTAAAAAATAACGTGAGAAAATAGCCAAAATGATGAGACAGATAGTTGCAAGGAAAGTTCTTGCAACGCCCTCGGAAAAATATCGGGAAAATATCGGAAAAATAGTTAGAAAAATATCGGAAAAATATCAGAAAATTATCGGAGAAATAATCGGAAAAATAAGTGGCGCACGAAAACCCGTGCGCCACTTAAAGAAACCTAAACTAAAGTTTCCAACCATTCAACTAAAGTTAAAACACCCATTCCGGTAGCACCCGAAGCATTCGCACCCCAGGCAGACCCATCATTATAGGCAGGCCCGGCAATATCAACATGCGCCCAAGGCTTATCGGCAACGAACTCTTGAAGGAAAATCCCCGCGGTGAGCATCCCGCCCCAACGAATTCCCGAGTTCTTCAAATCCGCCACCGGACTGCGTAAAGTTTCGCGCAAGTAGGAAGGCAGGGGAGCGGGCCACATCGCTTCCCCAACCTCATTAGCTGAAGCAACTAGCACATCACGAACTTCCTCAGTTCCCATCACGCCAGCAGTACGAACTCCTAAACCAACCATCTGTGCGCCAGTTAAAGTAGCTACATCAACAATCGCATCAGTATCAGTTTCGGCAGCTAAAGCCAAAGCATCCGCCATCACTAAACGACCTTCAGCATCAGTATTAGTAGTTTCCACACTTAAACCATTACGCATCAGCAAAACGTCAGAAGGACGCTGCGCAGTAGATGAAGGTAAGTTCTCAGCCAGCGCCAAATAAGTAGAAACTCCAACAGAAAGCCCCAACTTAGCAGCTGCTAAAGTGGCTGCCAAAACAGTTGCTGCGCCAGCCATGTCGCATTTCATCGTCTCCATCGAATCGGAAGGCTTCAAAGAAAGACCACCAGAATCAAAAGTGATTCCCTTACCAACAAACGAAATCTGGTTTTCCGCATTTTCAGGAGTGTAGGAAAGTTTCACCAAATAAGGTTTATGGGTGGAGCCTTGTCCCACAGCCACAATCCCCCCACAGTTTTCGGCTACCAGGCGGTCAAAATCCCAAACTTCCGCCGTAATCCCCAGTTTTTCAGCTTCTTCTTTAGCATAGTTAGCGAAAGTTTCTGGGTATAGGTCATTAGGTGCGCGGTTTACTAAATCCATCACCTGAATCATTGATTCAGCTAAAACACTGATTCTTAGCTGGGCTAAATCTTCATCTAAATCTGCAGGAGCTAAAATAACCAGTTCAGCAAGTGAATTAACTTCACTGTTTCCGTACTTTTTGAACTCGTAGTTACCTAAAATCGCACCGACTCCGGCGGCAACTACTTCATCAAAAGTTTGATAGTTCCCAGCTAAAACAACTTTCTTAGCTTTTGCGCCACGCACCCCAATGGCAGCGTAGTGGCGATGCCGGCCAGTGCCAGCTAATTCAAGTCCGTCATCAAAACTGGTGCTTCTGCGTTTTGCCATTTCAGACAGTTCAGTGCCGATTAAAGCGATCTGCCGGGCGGCGCTACCACAGGAAGGAAGTAGCGTGCGGGTTCCTGCGGAAGTCTCAACCTTTAGGTCACTAGCAGCTTGTGCAATAGCAGTATCATTTACGCCGAAAATTCCAGCTTCGCTAACATAAGCAATTAGCAGGTCGGCAGTAACTTGGGTGGGGTTATCGTAAATAAAAGAAATATTAGTCATGCTTTTAGTGTAGCGAAACCGGTTAAAATATGCGGAAACGCCTCCACCATAAGCACACTTAGAACTGCAATTATTAACCTAAAGTAGTTGATAACTTTGATTTAGGAGGGCTAAATGCGGTTGGAAATAGCCTTAAACTCCGCCGGGGTAGCCTAACTGCTTCCACGCTTCATAAATCACGATTGAAGCAGAGTTAGTTAGGTTTAGTGAACGGCGTTCAGGAAGCATCGGGATCCGCACTTTTTGTGTTAAACGAGGGTGTTCTAAAACCCAGGCAGGTAAGCCAGTGCTTTCTTTTCCAAAGAGTAAACCATCTCCATCGGCGTATGTAACGTCAGAGTAAAAGTCAGTGGCACTTCCGGTAAAAGCATAAATATTCCCAGGAACAGCTGCAAAAGCGGACTCTAAATTTGGGTGCGTCTGCACATGAGCTAAATCATGATAGTCCAAGCCTGCGCGACGCAGTTTCGAGTCTTCCATGTCGAAACCGAAAGGCTCAACCAGGTGGAGCATACTTCCCGTGCAGGCGGATAAGCGAATAGCTGCACCGGAGTTTCCAGCAATTTCAGGTTCAAAATAAATAATATGTAGCACGTTGAATAGTTTAGCTTTATTTCCCTAATTCTTGGTAAGTGAGCGTGAGGGAAGCCCGCGCAATCGTGTGAAAGAGGGCGTGGAAAGAAGCCGTAGTAATCGTTGTGTCATCCGGTAAATCCAAACTGTCTACATTCAGCGCATGAACAGTGAAAACGTAGCGGTGGGGGCGGTCTCCTGCGGGGGGAGCTGCCCCAAAGTAACTGGCTTCTCCTGTGTCATTGGGCAGGTGGAAAGCCGGTCCGTCTAGTTCTAAATCAGAAATTCCCGCGTTTTCAGCCAGTTCTGTTTGGGAGGCGGGTAGATCCAGGATTCCCCAGTGCCAGTAGCCGGCTGGGGTAGGTGCATCTGGGTCAAAGCAGGTGACAAAGAAAGATTCAGTTTCAGCTGGGAAACCACTCCAGCTAAGTTGTGGTGAGATGGAGCCTCCGGCGGCTGTTTGTGGGAAAGGGAGAGACTGTCCGTTGCTGCCCGCAGTGGAAGTGAGAGTGAAACTGGGGACAGGTGGGAGTGCCTCATCTGGGTGGGGGGCAAGGGGGCGCTTAGAGAGATCCATTTTTTCTTCCTTCCTTAGCTTGTGTTCAGTTTAGCTGAAAGGGGGTGCGAATATTGTCAAACGAAAATAACTAGCTTTTAGTTTCCGAGGGCGATGGGGGAACTAATAGGTGTAGAAATAAGGAAAAATATTGTGTCACCAGAAAATGCTATTTTTGGAACAGGTGTTCGATTAAGATATTTCTTGGGGGAGAAATGAGTTACCAAAATGAGAGCATTTTCAACGCAGGAAGTAATAAGTGACCTGGCCACAGAAAGGAAAGAAGAACGTTTAGCTAAAGCTAGGCTGCAGTTAATTAAAGCTGAAAATAGTTTAGGAGTAGTTACCGCAGAGGCTGTAAATGGTAAAGTCTGGCACTTGGATAAGCATAGTGAAAACCAGAATCGACTTTTAATTACAACATTAAGTTCCCTGCAGGAAACCTCACCGTGGATAGGCATAGTGGGGGTGCGTGACTTAGGTTGGGTGGCGGCGGTAGAAGCAGGAATTAATTTAGAGAAACTACTGCTGGTAACTCCGCCCCTGACACAGGTTGCAGATATTCTAGCTGAGTTAGTGGATGGATTCGATATTACAGTTTGTGGGCAAATATTCCTTAACCGAGCAGAAAAAACTCGCTTAGCTGCTAAAGTGCGCAAACGGCGAAATATTCTATTAACTTTAGAACCCTGGGGTGGAATTTCCCGGCAATGGAACCTGCCAGCTGGCCGATACCAGGTAGAAAGGGCCAGCTAATGTCAGTGATATTAGTAATGGTTCCCCAGTGGGAAACCTGCTCTTTAGTTTTAGACGTACCCCCCGGTGCAGTAGCAGTAACTGCTGAAAAAGGGCAGGTAAAGGCAGCTACTTTAGCAGCTCAAAAAATGGGGATTAGGGTTGGAATGAAACTTAACTATGCGCGGTATCTTTATAAAGACCTGCTAGTAATGCCCCTAGATGAAAACCGGCTACAACGAAGTTTCGCAGTTGTGATGACAGCTTTAGAAGAAGTAACCCCTTTTGCACAAATAATGCGTCCTGGTTTAGCTTGTATTCCCTATGCGCAAAATGAATCTAAGAAACTAAAGTTAGCGGAATTTCTAAATCAGTTGGTTGATGCAGTGGCACTGACAACTTCTGTTGAAGCCTATGTAGCCTACGGTGAAAGCTACTTAGATGCATGGAGAAAACTAAATAATTATTTGCCCGGTAGACAAAAATGCAACTCGGTAAATGAACTTCCCCTCAGCTCACTAATTGATTTCTTCCCAGAAGAAAACAACAGAGTAAAAGAAATGCTATTAGAGCTAAACGAAATGGGGATAGAAACTATCGCTGAAATACAGGCGCTTGGCTGGGGAAAAATACAAGCCCGCTTTGGACTTGCCGCACACACCTTAAAACAGCTAGTAGCTGCGGATGAAGTTAAAACAATTATTCTAAAAAAAGAGCTTATTCCCCGGGTAGAACTGGAGTTTACTAAACCTATACAAGACCCACTGCTAATTGTGGGGCAATCTTTAGAAAAAGCACAGCAGCTGGTAACGGATCTGCAAGAAAAACAAGTTAGTGCACAAGGAATCACAATCGCAGCAACACTGCAGATACCCCTACAAATAGCTGACGAAATAGGAAGGAAGTATTTAGAAACCCAAATAGTACAGGTAGACAGAAACTGGGCACTTTTTACTTTTCCAACGGCAACTGAGATAACTGCTCGATTGCAATGGCAACTTCAAGTTTGGCTGCAACACTACCAGGCTCAAGCCGCTTTACAACTAGATAAAACTACTTATGAAACTTTTTGGGACACTGAAATCTATAAAGAAAGTTTCGGCATAAAACAACTAACTATTACGGCCACTGAACTGATCCCCATCGGAGAAACCCTGCAAAAACTCTGGGGGAATAAAACCGCTAACGACTTAAGAGCCATACGAACAGCTGAGAAACTGCAACATATTTTAGGAGCAGAACAAACTCAACAAATAAAAATAACCGCAGGCTGGGATCCAATAAGTAAAGTCACCACCCATGCCTGGGGACAAAAGCCACCCCAACCAGCTTGGGAAACGTGGAAACCTGCTGAAAAACTAGCTTCCTACCCAAATTCACAAAGTTCGCGAAGCTGGTACGGCAGATTTACCCTACCAGCCCCCAGTACAGTTTTTACTCCTCCTTTGAAGGCACAGTTATTAACTGCTTCATTAACTTCTGTAGAAATCACTTCTACCGGTTTATTAGCAGCTCCCCCCACATACTTAGCTTTAGAAGCAAAAACACATGAATATTTACTAAAACAACTACCAATTCCTAAAGAAACTGCAATTATTAGTGTCATTGGACCTTGGATACAGCTGGGGAAATGGTGGGAAACAAACCAAAAAACAGGAAAAATCTGGCTTAAAATAACTCTGCAAACCACCCCGGAACTGGCAGAAAACTTACAGCTTTTAATGGTTTACACCCAACGAAACTGGTGGTTAGCAGGAATCTGGTAAAGCCTAATCGAAATGCGAATAAATTAAGTTAGAATCTTATGAGAGAAAAAGTAAAAAACAGCAAGGTAAATAGAGGAAACTGTGGCTAAACTTTACTTCCGATACGGAGCAATGAACTCAGGAAAATCCACGGCCCTACTACAAGCTGCCTACAACTATGAAGAACGAGGCCAGCGGATTGTTCTAGCTAAACCAGCTATCGACGTAAAAGGCGATTCTAAAATCGTTTCACGTTTAGGAGTCACCCGCGAAGTACATATGCTAATCAGCGCACAAGACGATTTTCGCGCCAAGTTCCAAAAAGTAGCTGCCGGCTATGACGAAAACGCCCTTATGAACGACGTAGAAATTCTACCAGTTGCCGCCATATTAGTAGATGAAGCCCAATTCTTCACCCCCCAGCAAATAGACGATATGCTTCGCATTGCCGTTTTAGATAACGTCCCCGTTTTAGCCTATGGAATTCGCACAGATTTCCAAACCGTGGCTTTCCCCGGAGCCCGGCGCCTACTAGAGATCGCCCATACCTTAGAAGAACTAAAAACTATTTGCCGTTGCGGCCGCAAAGCCATTTTTAATGGGCGCACATTAGACGGAGAATTTATCTTCGACGGTGACCAAGTCGCTATCGACGGAGTAGCCGTAGGATATGAATCCCTCTGCGGAGCATGCTACTTAAGTGAAGCTAACGGCAAATTAGCGGAACAAACTCACTGAATCCTTGTAAAACGGAAGAAACCTGTTGAAACCTCTAACTGCGTTAGAAAAAACTATCGCTACCTTAACCGAAGAAGCTGGGATCCGCTTAGCCGGACCAGCTACTTTTAGCATGGGAAGAGTCCTTGCAGATAGTGGGGCAGTTACTTTTTGGCAGTTCAACAGTGAAAAAACAGAAATCATTGCCAAAGTAAAAGGCGGAGGCCTAACCTACACCTGCTGGATTAGCCAACCAGGTAAACAGCCAAGAGACTTAGACCTGCGGTGCGCCTGCTCCATCGGTAGCTACTGCAAACACGTACTGGCAGCACTATGGAAAATAAGTGAAGAAAAAAGCCAGCAACAACTTACCTGGCGCGATACCTTAGATAATTTCTTAGCAAAACCAATTACCGGACAGCCCCTGGCATTAGTTATCGAAACTACCATCCACCCGCCGGAAATCACAGTGCGGCGAAAAAATGCAGCTGATAAATGGGTAGCTACCCGAGCTAGCTGGACAGATTTAACTTCCACAAAATGGAAGTCAGTAACTGAAGATCTCCGGATCGACCACCTAAAAATGGTGCGAAAAATCTGGAATACTGCACAGCGTTCACTAAGTTGGGTAAATAACCGAAGCATATCTTTAACTAACTTAGAACACCGAGCATGGAAACTACTCCAAGAAGCCGAAAAACTTGGCATCGAATTATTCTTAGACGACACCGACCACCCATTAGAAATAGCAACTGAAGAAATCGACTTAAGGTTTGACGCACACACCTTAAAAAATGGGGATCTGGAACTAATTGTGGTTGGACAATACGCCGGGCAAATCATTCCCTACCCGCAAGTTTTAGATACCCACCCCGCCCTCGTTAAATTTAAAAACCGAATCCTAATTCCCGTAGCTGAAGAAAGCAACCAACTGGTTGAAGCAGCCAAACAACAACGCAGAATCGTAATCCCCCAAGCAGACCACAAAGAATACGAAGCACACTACCTTCCCTACCTATCCCACCTACTGGTGGCAGACCAAACTCTGCATGGACCGTATATAACTGCAGAAGTTGAATTAGCTGACTACCAACTTAAAATAGACTGGCAAGTAAGATACGAAAACGAAACCCAAACGCTTAAACTTGCCTGGTTCCAAGCTAAAACTACTCGCCCAGCAGATCAGGAAATCTTTCAACAAGTTCGCCAACTAATCCTTGAAAATGCCACGGACCTAACCGAAATAGACCCAGAAAGGCAAACAAACTACCTGGGAATCGAAAAATTCACACAGTTACAAAAACTGGTAGAAGCCACCCAAAGCCAAACCCAGTGGCTTACTTGGAATCTCAGCGCAGCTGTAGCCCAAATGCAGATAAGTCAAACTCCGGCAGTTATTCGCCTACAAAATGTAGAAACGCTCGACAGAGAAAAGCCCGACTGGTTCAACCTAGAAGTTGTAATTGAAGTAGGGGATCAGCTGGTATCGATTGAGGAAGTCTTTAAAGCCCTGGCCAACCAAAGAACCTGGGTAAAAACCGAATCCGGTATCTGGGTGGAACTAGATTTAACTCAAATAGAAAACCTTAGAGCACTCTTAGAAGGAATCAGCGGTAGTAATTGGGAAGGGCAGATTCTCCAAGTCCCAAAGGTGCGTTTGGGAATGCTCACTAGCTTAGAACATTACGAAGTTGATATTAGTGGAATCGAAAAATGGATTACACAAGTTGCAGAGCTGGTCGCTGAAACTCCAGAAAGAACCCTCCCTAAACCAAAAAATGCGGCGCTGCGCCCCTACCAAATCGCCGGAAGCGCCTGGCTGGACAGAGTCACTAGCCGAGGTTTTGGCGCGATCCTTGCAGATGACATGGGGCTGGGGAAAACCCTGCAAATACTCACCGTATTAGAAGCTAAACGGCGTGCAAAAGAACTAAAAAATGGGGTAGTGGTAGTCGCTCCTACCTCAGTTCTACAAGTCTGGGCAGACGAAGCTAAACGCTTTTACCCCCAGCTACAAGTCACTATCGTTAGACACAGTAAAAAGAAACGCTCCCAAACTATAGCGGAACTACTCAAAGAAAACGATGTGCTGATCACCTCATGGAATCTACTGCAAATCGATGCGAAAGAATATCAGCAGGTACAGTTAGACGGGGTAGTATTCGACGAAGCACAAGCCATTAAGAACCCACGTACCAGCCAGCATAAAGCAGCAAAAGACCTGCAAACACAATGGAAAATTGCGTCCACCGGAACTCCAATTGAAAATAGTCTCAGCGACTTATGGGCAATCATGCGGGTTATAAACCCCGGATTACTGCCAGGTTTTACCGAGTTTAATCTTCAATACGGAAAACGCGTAGAAAACTACGCGGACCCAGAAATATCCAAACGACTCCAAGCACTCATACAACCATTTATGAAACGGAGGACTAAAACACTCGTAGCTCCGCAACTTCCAGCAAAAATAGAACAAATAATCTCTGTCCAGTTAGAAGCCAAACATCGTAGACTATACGAGCGGTACTTAAATCAACACCGTAAAGAACTACTCGCCGTAGCAGAAGACGGAGCTACCGCAGGATTCAAAGTGATTACTGGGCTAAATCAGCTGCGCCAGCTGGCCCTGGACCCAGCCTTAGTTGAAAAAGACGCGCATTGGCCAGAATCGGCAAAAACTAAAGCCCTGCTTGAGCTACTTCTACCACTAATCGCAGAAGGTAAAAAATCTTTAGTATTCTCGCAGTACACCGCATATCTGCAGCGCGTGAAAGACAGTTTAACAACCGTTGGAATAGAGTACACCTATCTTGACGGGAGTACACAGAACCGCCAACAGGTTATTGAAAACTTTAGGAAATCCGCAGTCCCCGTATTTTTAATTTCATTAAAAGCCGGAGGAACTGGATTAACCCTTACCGAAGCTGAAAATGTTTTTATACTTGACCCCTGGTGGAATCCGGCAACCGAAAATCAAGCGATCGACCGAGCACACCGCATTGGACAAAATAAAACAGTTAATGTTTACCGCCTATGTGCCGAGGGAACTATTGAAGAAAAAGTAATGGCACTGCAAGAACATAAACGCATAGTTGCAGAAGCAATTGTTGGAGAAAAAGTAGAAGCCCTTAAAATAGCAGACCTACAAGCAATACTAAGCTAAACCTACTATATCGAACAGATGTTCGATATAGTAGGAGGGTGTCACAATACGCAGAACTACACGCCCATAGCTGCTACAGCTTTCTCTACGGCGCCGACCACCCAGAAACCCTAGTTAAACAAGCCAAAGAACTGGGGCTAACCGGAATAGCAATTTTGGACTACCACGGAATGTACGGCGCAGTAAAAACTGCAGTTGCAGCCAAAACACACGAAATAAAAAGCATCTACGGAACAGAAATACTGGTAAAAGACCCAGACCTAGGCTTAGTCCACCTACCTGTACTGGCAAATAACGTAAAAGGCTACCACCAACTTTGCAAACTAATCTCAGATACCCAACTTGCCAACACCAGCCGTCAAGACACTATTCTCAGCTGGGAAGAAATCGCCACCCACTTTCAAGATAACTGGACTATCCTCACCGGAACTACCAAAGGCCCCCTTCGGAAAGCCCTCAACAAAACAGGAATAACAGGAGGAAAACAACTCCTACAAAAACTAACTGGCTTATTCGGAAACGCCCTCGCCATTGAAAGCAACCTACAAACCCCCGAAGAACAAGAACTTACCAGCCACCAGCTAGCCACTTTAGCGAAACAACTACAACTTCCCCTAATAGCTACAGGCGCTGTCAAAGCCGCCCACATTAACTCACTTCCACGCGCAAACGTACTCAACGCCATCCACCTAAAAGGAACTTTAGAACAAACCGAACCATACTTAGAAGCCTTCCCCGCAATACTACGAAGCGCAAGCGAAATGGAAAAAATCCATAAATACTATCCCCAAGCCACAGAAAACGCCGCAGAACTAGCCGAAAAACTCGCTTTCAACCTAAACCTAATCGCCCCGCAACTACCCAAAGGAATCATCCCTCCAAACGAAACCGAAGAAAGTTGGCTCCGCAAATGCACCTATCAAGGCGCCTATAAAAGATACGGCACCCCAAATGAAAACCCCAAAGCCTGGGAAACTATCGAATCCGAATTACAGATAATTACCCAGCTGGGATTTTGCGGATATTTCCTCATCGTTAAAGAAATCGTTGATTTTTGCCTGGCCAATGACATTCTCTGTCAAGGAAGAGGCTCCGCAGCAAACTCGGCAGTTTGCTACAGTCTGGGAATAACCGCAGTAGATGCAGTCAAACATCAACTCATGTTCGCGCGTTTCCTTTCCCCAGACCGCGATGGGCCACCCGATATAGATATCGACATAGAAGCCGAACGCCGTGAAGAAGTAATCCAACACGTTTACGAAAAATACGGACGACACAATGCCGCCCAAGTAGCTAACGTGATTACCTATAGAACTCGTTACGCCATTAGTGACGTGGCAAAAACCTTTGGATACAGTGAAGCAATTGCCCGCAGTTGGAGTAAACAACTCACCCCCATCCCCATAGACCCCAGAGTGGAAAAAATCGCAAAACAACTACGAAAATTTCCGCGCCACCTGGGAGTGCACACCGGCGGAATGGTACTTACCCGCCAACCCGTCTCAGAAATCTGCCCCCTGCAATGGGCAAGCAAAACTGGGCGCACCATCCTCCAATGGGATAAAGAAGACTGTGCCGAGGTCGGATTAGTAAAGTTCGATCTTTTAGGACTAGGTATGCTAACCGCCCTAAAACGTATGTTCACCGCCCTCGAAAAAATGGGACACAGGGGAACAGACGGAAAGAAACTAAACCTATATAACCTCCCCGCTGAAGACCCCGCCGTTTACGACCTGCTTTGCGCGGCAGATACCGTAGGAGTCTTTCAAGTAGAATCGCGCGCCCAAATGAACACCCTCCCACGTCTAAAACCCCGCTGCTTTTACGACCTGGTAGTAGAAGTCGCTCTGATCCGCCCCGGGCCGATTCAAGGAAACGCAGTAAATCCCTACCTGCGCCGCAGATTAGGTAAAGAACCCATTACATACATACACCCCAGCTTAGAACCCATTTTGCAACGCACCTTGGGAGTCCCCATCTTCCAAGAACAGCTAATGCAAATCGCCGTAGAGACAGCCGGCTTTACCACCGCCGAAGCAGACCAGCTACGTAAAGCAATCAGCGCAAAAGACTCCAGCGAAAAACTCGCAAAACTAAAACCTAAACTTTTTGCAGGGATAGCAGCCAAAGGAATCTCTAAAGAAAACGCCGAAACAATCTTCAACTATTTCAAAGGCTACGCCCAATTTGGCTTCCCCGAATCACACGCTTTTTCATTCGCCTACATTGTCTATGCGTCTGCCTGGATGAAAGTACACCACCGCGCAGAATTCTACGCGGCACTAATAGCCTCTCAACCCATGGGATTTTATTCCGTTGCCAGCTTGATCGCAGACGCTCGCCGGCACAACGTAAAAGTACACGCAGTAGACGTAAACTCTTCGCAGTGGCTCACTAAAGCAGAAAATGAAGAAGTTTACCTGGGGTTACACCTGCTAAAAGGACTGGGAAAAAATACGGCTCAGCGTATTGTCAAAGCCCGTGAAAAAGCCCCTTTTACTTCTTTAACAGAAGTAGCTTGGCGCTGCCAACTAAACGAAACACACCTGCGCCTTTTAGGGCTTGCCGGAGCATTCAATAGTTTGGGAATAAACCGGCGCGATGTTCTCTGGCAAGCTCGTTTCCTAACACAAAACGAAAAACAACCGACTCTCCCTGGACTAGAATTTTCGCCCGTCACACTACCAGAAATGACTAAACCCCAAGAAATACAAGCAGACTACCAACTGGCACAAGGAAGCGCCCAACTCCACCCCTTTGAACTACTTAGAACAGACCTCACTAACCGCGGAATTATGAGTTGTGCAGCAGGAAAACAAGCAGCCGATAAACAGAGGATAAAAGTAGCTGGCCTGGTTACTCACCGGCAGCGCCCCGCCACCGCTAAAGGGGTAGTATTCCTAGCTTTAGAAGATGAAACTGGAATCATAAATGTACGCTGCTCAATAGGATTATGGAAACGATACCGACTAACTGCATTAAACACGAACGCGTTGATTATTCGCGGAGTAGCAGACACCGCTGACAATGCATTTTTGCTAGTAGCAGATAAGATTGAAAAATGTGAAGTGAATGTGCAAACACAGTCACGTGATTTTCGATAGGAAACCTGACGATGGCAGTTGAAATAGAACGTAAATTTTTAGTCGTAGCAGACGGGTGGAAAACCCTAGTTGAAAGCAGCGACCACTACGGGCAAGGCTACCTGGCTACGGCAGAAAACTGTTTAGTGCGCGTCAGAGTAGGAAATACCCAAGCATGGCTCACCCTAAAAGGACGCGATCAACATGATCCGAATATGCCCGGAGAAATCTTAAAACGAGTGGAATATGAATACCCAATTCCCAAAGCAGACGGCCAGCAAATGCTTGCAGAAATGTCCTACGCTTCTTTAGAAAAAACCCGCCATTACCTAAAAACCTCTGAACACGTTTGGACAGTAGATGTATTCTTAGGTGCCCTTACCGGACTGGTCCTTTTAGAAATCGAAGGTGACAATGTAGAAACCCTAACTGCCGCTGATTTACCGGCTTGGGTAGGAAAAGAAGTCACCCACGATCCACAGTATGCGAACGCAAATTTAGCATTGAAACAAGCAACTGCTTAACTAAGTTTCACAAAAGGATTATTTGCCTAAGACAAAACTAAAAATATCAGCCGGAGTACGGGCAATATAGGTAGCTTCCGCAAACTCGGATAGATCCGAACCAGCCCAACTGACCCCAATCGTATAAATACCGTTCGCCTTACCGGCCTCGATATCGTAAATACGATCGCCAATCATGTAAGCGCAATCAAACTTAGTTCCCTGAGAACGGAAAAACTCTAAAACTTCCTGCACCAAATCTGCTTTAGCATGATTCACCCCATCGTCTTTTGCCCCGCAGACGTAGGAAAAATACTTACTTAACCCAAGTTCTTCAACGATTGGCAACGCTAAACGCTCCAGTTTAGAAGTAGCAATAGCCAGGGGCACACCCGCTTTTTGGAAATTTTCTAAAAGCTCCTTAATTCCAGGAAAAAGCGGTACGTCAAACATATGTTTCGCATAGTGTTCTCGGTAGGTAGCGATAGCTACCGCAACTTCATCTGCAGAAAACCCAGCGTAATCTCTAAAAGAAACCGCCAGGGGAGGACCCACCCACCGGGGAAGCTGAGCTGGAAGCTGCGCAGACCTGCCCAGTTTAACCAAAGTATAGTTAATTGATTCCATGATTAATGGAGCAGAATCAGTAATAGTTCCGTCCATGTCAAAGATTACGATTGGATTAGTCAAAATCAGACATCTTTCCTAGATTTTATGTGTATAGCTAGTTAATAGCATATCCTAGTACTAATATCTCATTAACCTAGCTATGGAGTTAACGACTTATGCTACATGAAGATAATACAGCGTTGTTTCGTGACACAGCTTGGACAGTTTTCACAGAAGTGACAATGCGCCTAGCTTTTTTACGAAATACGAAAATAAAAAACCGCTTGAATTTAGCACCTGCTGAATACGAAGCACTATTTGTGCTATACGTTGCTGAAAACGGTAGTTTACGGATGGGAACGCTGGCAGATAGCCTCTGCTTCTCACCCTCGCGTTTATCCTATGTGATTACAGGATTAATTGAACGTGGGCTGGTAGAAAAATCGATTTCCAAACGGGACGGGCGAGGCTACGTAGCCACCATTACCGCTGCCGGACGTAAACTTTGGGAAGAAGCCAATCAAATGGAGCGTGACCTTTTCAATGAGTACTTCTTTAATGTACTTTCAAAAGGCGATCAGGAACGTTTCGCTGCTATGTTAGCTCCTTTCAAAACAGAGCTACCCACATTGCGTGAGGTACACCACCGCTACTAGCCCTAACCTGATTAGGTGCATAGTTTCTAATCGTGGTAAAGTTTAAACGACGTCTGAATTAATCAGATGATCCACTGCGCGGGTGGCGGAATAGGTAGACGCGCCAGCTTGAGGTGCTGGTTCCCAACTTAACGGGAGTAGGGGTTCAAGTCCCCTTTCGCGCACAAAAGGACCTTGTTAAACAAGGTCCTTTTTATTTTATGTTTTAAGCACTCACAGCAAGATAGCTATCTGGGCAACCCCAGTAATCGCAACGCTCGCAGCAAGGCGCTTACAGGTCTCTAATCCAAAAAATTAGCTTCTCTAAACTCTCTGGATTGCGGACAGACGCATCCGATGGGGGAGCCACCACCACAAACTTACCTTCCGAAGGAAGCCGTTTAAGAGGGCCAAACCCCACCAGTGTATAACCACCCACCTGCGGCGGGTCGTAGTGGCCGCGTAAAGAGCGTACACTGCGCGCCCCATGGAAAACTCGGTCTTGAAGTAAAAGCTGAATCATCAGCTGAGAAGCCTTATCTTCAACATCAGCACGTAAAAGTCGCAGATCGGATTTCCAATTTTTTGCCACCAACTTAGGTTGGGGAGAAAACGCCAACACCTGCACCGGTTTACGAATCCACCAACTGTCATCATCCATAGTTAAACCTAAAACTGCACTTTGAGCGATCCAACCCCGCGCCATAAAATCGCGGTACGCCTGCTTATACTGACGCCGATACCAAGACGGAGCCCAAATGGATACCCCAATTCCTAAACAAAGTGAAAGAACTGACGCAAAAGCTAAGAAACGAAAAAGGAACGTGTACAGCCAGCCTTTCCCAGAGGCACTAAACCAAAAATAGGGAAGCTGACTCCATTCAGTTACCCCCTGCCCGTTTAACACCAGGACGTTCAGAAAACCGGCAACTAAAGCAGTTCCTAAAAGAAGCCACCCCAAATGCTGCATATCATTACGAATCAGTACCTTTTGACGAAACGCCTGATAGTCAGAAAGCTCAGTGGTCAACGCAGCCAACTTAGCCTGATCCAAAACATCGTCAGATTTCTTAGGATTAACACTCATAAAACCACTTTAACAGTCTTATAATCCGAAGTGTGGTCGCCGTCATCTGCTTCGTTAAGTAGAATAATCCCTATGCATATTGATATTTGGTCCGATGTTGCCTGCCCCTGGTGCTACCTGGCAGTACGCCACCTGCGACAAGCATTAAGCGCATTTGCTGAAAAAGACAAAGTAACTGTACGGTTACACGCCTACTTCCTGCAACCAGAACTAACCGGAGTAGATGAGCGAAGCGAAGCACAGTATCTAGCACAAACAAAAGGCATGACGATTCCCGAAGTAAACGCCGCCTTAGAGGCAGTTTCTGCCCTGGGCGCAAAAGAAGGAATTCGTTTCGACTGGGAGAACGTAAAAGTCGCTTCCACCACTAACGCGCATCGCCTAATCTGCCTAGCCAGAGAAATAGATGTAGAAAACGATACAACCACCGGACCAGATACCCTGGAACTAAAAGTACACGAAGCCTTAGGCAGAGCACGCTTTGAATACGGAATGAACCTGGCCAACCCAGAATCACTACTTGCCTTAGCAAGTGACTTCCAGATTGATACTGAACGGGTATTTGCCGCCCTCGAAAGCCAAACCTATGCCAACGAAGTATTCTCAGACTTCCAAATCGGCGTGCAAATGGGAGTAAATGCGGTTCCCGTGTTCATTTTCGACAATGCTTACCTGGTTGAGGGCGCCCAGCCCACCGCAGCTTTCCAAAATATTCTACAAACAGCTTGGAACCATTCACACAGCGAATAACCGGTGAAAGAAAAGAGCCCTGATGAGTGAAAAACTAACCCACAATAGTTACGACCCCACCCGCCCAAACCAATTAGTGCGCCAATTCCACGAAGTCTACAACCTCCCGGTACTAATGGGTGAAACCCCCACCTGCGACCGCGAGCGAATCCACATGCGGATGGGCCTAATCAGTGAAGAATTCGCAGAGCTCACCGGCGCACTCTACGGGCAAACAGCACGAAAAATCATTGAAAAAGCCAACCAAGAAGCCAAAGCGGCAGATGACCAGACGCGTGACACAGTTGAGGTTGCAGACGCGCTCGCCGATTTAGTCTACGTGATTTACGGAATGGCTTTAGAATGCGGTATCGACCTGGATGCAGTACTTGCCGAAGTGCAGGCATCTAACCTGTCGAAGCTAGGTGAGGACGGAAAACCAATCTACCGAGAAGACGGGAAAGTCCTCAAAGGCCCCGGATTCTTCCCCCCGAATGTAGCTAAAGTACTCGGCTTAGAGGACTAAACTAAACCGACTTAGCTAACCGCACTCAAATATACTTAAAGAAACTGATCTGACAGGTGAGGAAAATAATGAGTAAAATCGAAACCCGGCTCGCAAAATTCAGCGAACTAACCCCAGCAAGTTGTGAAGCCCAGTTTGACGCAGCTGCACAAACCTACTTAGCTGCCTTAAAGAACTTAGAAACTGTCCCCGCCACAGTTAAAGATTTCCTCGAACCCTTAGACCAGATTTCCGCGGCCTTTTCAGAAGCCATTGCCGTACCATTTCACATGACCAGCATTGGAGCCGGGGTAGACTACGAACCCCTCTTAGCGGTTCTTTCCAATAAATACACTGAGCTGGAAGCCCAGCTACGCACAAACCGCGCCTTATTTGAAAAATTCGTGGAACTAGAAAAACAAGAACTAGACGAAGAATCAGCTACCTTAGTTGCCACTGAACTACTGCAGTTTAGGTTAGGAGGGATTGACCTTTCACCCGAAAAACAAGCTGAACTGACTGCTTTAGATCTTAAGATCGCCGATTTAGCGACCCAATATCAGCAAAAAGTTTCTAAACAGTTAGCCACAGAGTTCGTGATCAACGGTAAAACCTACGCTCCAAACAACTTCACCCTACAGGCAGCCTTAGAAGAAATTACTGACCCGTCAGAACGCAGGCAACTACTGGAACTTTCACTAGCCCGTGGATTCGGAGCAGACCCAGCAACAGATACCCGCCAGCTGGTATTAGACATAGTTGCGGCGCGTTATCAGCGCGCTAAGCTCCTGGGCTTTAACACTCACGCAGAAGCAGTCCTGGCAACTGAAACTGCTCCCTCGGTTGCAGCAGCGCAGCAGCTTCTCTCACAGGTTGGGGTAGCCGCCCTCGAAAAACTTGCTGTAGAAGCAGAATCCTATGCGAAAATGGCGAAAGCCGACGGAGTTGAAAACTTCAGCACCGCGGACTGGAGCTACTATGAAACTAAAACAAAAGAAGCATCCTTAGGGCTCTCAAATGAAGCACTCAAACCCTACCTGGAACTTTGGAAGGTGCTGGAGGACGGTGTTTTCTACGCCGCTAATCGCCTCTTTGGTTTAACCGCCACACTACGCCCAGAGCTAAAGGGTTGGCATCCCACCTGCCGAGTCTATGAGATCAATGAAGAAACCGGCAAGAGCCTGGGCCTGTTCATTATCGACCCCTATGCGCGCCCCGGAAAGAACGGGGGAGCTTGGATGAACTCGCTACTCCAAGGGCACAGCGCAACCGACCATGAGTCGATTATCATTAACTGCTGTAACTACACGCCCGTAGCAGAAGGGGAAAAGAAGTATCTCACCTGGGATGAAGTTGAAACTCTGTTCCACGAATTTGGGCACGCCCTGCACGGTTTCCTTTCCAAAACCAAGTACTCATTAACGGCAGGAACCAATGTTCCCCGCGACTTCGTGGAACTTCCCTCCCAGTTAAATGAAATGTGGGCATACCATCCTCAAGTGATTGCAAACTTTGCACGCCACGCAGAAACTGGGGAAGTTATCCCCGCTGAAATGCTGGAGCAACTGCAGAAATCAAAGACTTTTGGGCAAGCCTATGTAACTGTCGAATTCTGTGCCTCTGCGCTATTAGATCAACTGTGGCACACTGCTGATCCTGCGCAAATCACTTCAGTTGAAGAATTTGAAGCTGAAGCGTTAAAGCGTAGTGGGGTATATTCTGAACTGGTTCCTCCGCGTTACCGTTCCACCTACTTCCCCCACGCATTTACGGTGGGGTATGACGCTGGCTACTACTCTTATATGTGGGCTGAAACGCTGGTTGCTGAATGTGAAGCCTGGTTCCGCAACGAAGTGGCGCAGAACGAGGACGGCGGCTTCAACCGTGCGGCTGGAAAGCGTTTAGAAGCAGAAATCCTTTCCAAAGGTTATTCCCGAAAGCCAAATGATTCCTTTATTGCTTTAATCGGTCATGAAGCGCGTGCTGAAACTATCTTGACCAGGCGTGGACTGTAAGCTCAGTCGAACTGGAATCTTAATTTTTATAGGTTTTCTTCACGTTTTCCGATAGAGTAATGTTATGGGAACAAAACCGCAAGAAGCTTTAAACCGTTTGATTGCTGCGCTCGAAGCACATGCGCAGGCAGCTCGTATGGCTAACCTTTCCGGAGCTGGCGATACGAATGTGTTAGAAACAGTGGAAGAGCGTTTGCGTGATGCGTTCTTCACCTACGACGACGTGCTTTTTAACCACTATGGGGTTGATTTGCCGTTCGAAATGTTAGGTGAACGTGACGATGACTTCTATGATTACGATGAGTTAGAAGAAGACTTTACGGAAGATTTCGCTGACGAGTATGACGACGAAGCTGACGACTATACTGACGAAGCTGATGACTTCATCGACGATTACGATGACTATGACGATTACGACGATGATACAGACGAGTTAGAAAATAGTCTTTATCTGGATGACTTTCAGGTAGACAGCTATCGAAGCGCGCAGGGTAAGTTTTAACTAAACTAACACCCTCCGTTAAGTGCTTAAACGGAGATCTGATCTAAGGCTTCTAAAATCTGCGGGGGAACGGTAAGTTCAACACCAGAGAGGATTTGCTGTGCCTGTAACTCAGTGCGCGGCCCTACTAAAATAGAAGATACTGCCGGCTGGGATAAGGCCCACTGCAAGGCAACATCCCAAGGGGCATAGTCTAAACCTTTCGCAGCAGTCATCACACCTTCAACCACTGCGTTTGCTTCCCGCCCTAGGTAAGGGGTGACAAACCCAGCTAAAGTGCTGGAAGCTCCGCGAGAATCTGGGGGAGTGCCATGGCGATATTTTCCAGTTAAAACCCCACGAGCCAAACCAGACCAGCCGATAAAGCCTATCCCGTTAGCTTCTAAAGCGGGTAGAAGCTGCGTTTCCACCTCACGATTTAGGAGGGAGTATTCAGCGCTGACAGTTGCCAAGGGGAGGGAAAGCTGCTGGCTTAACTGCCAGGCAGAAGCCGTATCCCAAACCGGGAAGTTCGCTAATCCAAAGTATCTGACTCGGCCAGATTTAACGGCTATCTCAATAGCTGCTAAGGATTCTGCCAACGGCGTATGCGGATCTGGGCGGGACAGAAGTAGGATATCTAAGTAATCGGTTTTTAGAGCTTTAAGAGAAGCATCTAAAGAGTTCAAAATCGCATTCCGATTATTAGCGGCTCTTAAACGCCCCTCATTTTGAAAGAAACCGCCTTTAGAAATCAAAATAGTTTCACTTCGGGGGAAATCGTGGGTAAGTAACTCGCCGATAGTTGCTTCGGCTTGTCCTTCTCCGTAGGTGGGGGAAGTATCGATTAGATTTCCTCCTGAATCGGCGAAAGCCTTCCAAATTGCGCGAGCTTCTTCGGGGCGAGTGTCCCGCCCCCAGGTGAGGGTTCCTAAGCCGATTGTGGAAATCGCTAAACCAGTGGATCCAAGAAAACGTTGTTGCACGTTTATAATCGTATCTGGAATATGTTCTAAAGTAGGGTATTTACGATGAACTGGCTTGAAGCAATTTTTTTAGGGCTCGTGCAGGGGCTCACCGAGTTTTTACCAATTTCCTCTTCCGCGCATCTGCGCATTAGCGGGGAATTACTGGGAATGAAAGATCCCGGAGCGGCTTTTACTGCCATCACCCAGATTGGGACGGAAGCTGCGGTGCTGATTTATTTTTGGAAAGATATTACGCGGATTATTAAGAAGTGGTTTCTGGCATTGCCGGGAGTTCCGGTAGCTTCCCGCGTGGCGCAAAGTGATTCCGATGTGCGTTTGGGTTGGATGATTATTGTGGGGTCTATTCCCATCGCTGTGCTGGGGCTCTTATTGGAAGAATGGATTGATTCACAGTTTAGAAATCTGTGGATCACGGTGGTGATGTTAGCGTTCTTTGCTTTACTTTTAGGCTACGTGGATAAGTATGCTCCGCAGCAAAATACTTTAGACAAGATGAGTTGGTCTGACGCGGTTCTATATGGTTTTGCCCAGGCTATGGCACTAATCCCGGGGGTTTCGCGCTCTGGGGGAACAATCACGATGGGGCGTTTTTTGAGTTATTCTCGGGAAGAAGCTGCCCGATACTCATTTCTTTTAGCTATGCCTGCGGTTTTTGCTTCGGGTTTTTATAAGCTTTCGAAAGTTTTAAGTGGGGCAGAGTCATTGGATTTAGTTCCCACGGTGATTGCCACGGTGGTGGCTTTCGTAGTTGGTTACGCGGTGATAGTTTGGTTCCTTAAACTGGTTTCTACTAAGTCTTACGCAGTTTTTGTTTACTATCGTTTAGCCTTAGCCGGGGTGCTGGCTTTGTTCTTAATCACCGGTTTGATCGATGCAGTGCCGGTTTCTGCCTACTAGTAGGCTGGTTGTCAGTTCGTTTAGAAAGAAGATTTCATGCAGCTTCCTAAGGCCATGCTTTTTGACATGGATGGTACTTTAATCGATTCCGAGCTTTATTGGCAGACGGCTGAGGTACGTTTGTTTGCTTCTTTAGGGCAGCGGTGGCTTCCGGAGCATTCGGATCAGTTAGCGGGGAATTCTCTTACTGATTCGATTGAGATTATGCGGCGGGCAACTGGCGTTGAGTTAGATACGGAACAGACGGTTAGCTACTTAGTGGATTCAGTTCATTCTCAGGTTGTCGAGGGCGGTGTGCCTTGGCTTCCTGGTGCGTTGGAGACGCTTACTTTAGCTAAGGAACTGGGGATTAAGACGGCGTTAGTGACTTCGTCTTATCGTAAGTTTACTCAGGCGGTGATTGACCGGTCGCCTGCGGATATTTTTGATATTTCCATTTGTGGGGATGAAGTGGAGTTTGCTAAGCCTGATCCTTTCCCCTATTTGGAGGCGGCGCGTCTTTTGGGGGTGGATCCTTTAGAGTGTATGGCTTTTGAGGATTCAGTTTCGGGTACTCAAGCTGCGTTAGCTTCGGGGGCTTTAACTGTGGTTACTCCGGGGGTTAATCCGCCGCCTTTTGATGCGCGCGCGATCTACCTGTCTGACCTTACGGTTATTAACCATGATTGGTTACAAAATAGTTGGTTGCGGGCGGGACGGAGTCGTTCTTAACTAGACTCCGTTCCTAACCAGGCGCGTGGTTTCTGAGCTGAACCTATTGGGGACGTTTACTGATGGTGAGCAGCTCTTTAACTTTACTAGCTTCAATTTCAGGCGGCTCTTTTCCAAACACAGGGCAGTGTTCCTTTACCCCACACCAGTTACAAAGCGGTTGTTTACGGGGGTAAAAGTTACCGGTTTGGCAGGCATTTTCGATTTGGTTCCACAGTTGTTCCAGGTAGTGTTCGAATGCCTCAATCTGGGTTGGTTGCGGGTCGAATGTGAGAATTTTTCCGTCAGTAAGAAAGACCAGTTGGGTGCGAGCTGGAATACCATGACCAGCTCTTTGCATTAAAAGTGAGTAAAACCGCATTTGGTGCAGTTTATCTTCTAAATATTGGGGGCGTGGGGATTTTCCGGTTTTGTAGTCTACGATTCGGATTGCGCCACTGGGAGCTTTATCTATCCGATCGATAAATCCGCGCAGAGCAATACCTGAGGCTGTTTCCGCATCGACTAAAAGTTCTCTAGCGTAGGGTTCCAGCCGCTGTGGGTTTTCAATCTTAAAGTAGCTTTCAACCAGTTTTTCTACTTCACTAAACCATTGTGTTTGCAAGGTTTCGTCAGTGAAAAGAGTTTCGATTTGCGGGTCATTTTCAAGTAGTTTTTGATAGCTGGGGTTAATCATTTCTCGCGCAGCTTGGACTTGTCTTTGATTGGGTGGCAGGTTGAAAATTTCTTCAAGGACAGAGTGAACAAGGGTGCCGCGGGCAGTTACTAAAGAAGGCGGTTCTTTAAATCCGTCAATGTAGATGAGCCTAAATTTTAGTTGGCACTGTTTCCAAGTTGAGGTGGAAGTCGCAGAAAGTGCTTTGCGTCGGGTAGCGTATGAATCACTCATGATTGATAGACTACATGGTGATGAACGAAGACATTAAATATCCACAGTTAGAAAAAATTGGTGCGCCGTTTGGGCAGGCAACTCGGCGGGGGCCTTTACGGGTAGGTGACCGCGTGCAGATTACTGATCCAAAGGGCCGGTTACACACGGTTACTTTGGTGCCGGGCGGAATGTTTCAGTGTTCGCGCGGAACGATTCGTCACGATGAAATCATAGGTAAACCAGAGGCAATCACTTTTGTTGATGGCGATAAAGAGTTTCACATTGTAAGACCTCTTCTACATGATTACGTGATGAGTATGCCGCGGGGGGCAGCTATCGTCTATCCAAAAGACGCGGCGCAGATTATTACCTACGGTGATATTTTCCCCGGCGCACGGGTTTTAGAAGCCGGCGTAGGTTCTGGGGCGCTTTCCATGTCACTGCTTAACGCGGTGGGGGTAGAGGGCTCTTTACATTCGATTGAACGACGTGAAGAATTCGCGACGATTGCGCAGGGCAACGTGGATCTTTGGTTCGGAGGTCGCCACCCGGCATGGCAGGTGTCCGTTGGTGATTTTAATGACGTGGCAAATAGCTTAGAACCAGAATCAATCGATCGAGTGGTTTTGGATATGCTGGCTCCCTGGGAATGTATTGAGGCGGCTGAACGGGTATTGGCTCCGGGAGGCCTGTTACTTTGCTATGTGGCGACGGTGACTCAGTTATCGCGTTTAAACGAGGATTTGGTGGCGTCGCTCAGATTTTCTAAACCGCAGGCATGGGAGTCTTTTATGCGCGGTTGGCATTTAGATGGTTTAGCGGTGCGTCCGGATCATCGGATGGTGGCGCATACCGGGTTCTTAATTACTTCTCGGAAGGTGGCGCGGGAATCATTCCCGCAAACTCGTCAAGGGCGTCCTGCGAAAGCTGCTGAAGGGTTGGCGGGGCAGTGGAATGACGAGGACGGTTGGGAAGCAAATCAGAAGCTTAATCCAGTTGTCTCAGAACGGAAGATACGTCGTTCAGTGCGGGAAGTCACCACTAAAGCCGCTACGTGGTTAGAGGGCGAATAAGGAGAGGCAGATGGCTGAGACTGAGGCTAACGATTCGATGAAAGCTGGTTCAAAAACGGATCGCGTTGCGATAAATATACCTTCACGCGCTCAGCGTCGGAACCGTTGGTGGCGAAGGATTCTCCGCTGGTGGCGTGAGGCACTGGCTTTTGTAGTGATTATTTCGGTAATCGCAACTGCCGTGATTTTGATTAACAAACGTGAAAATTCAGAGGCTGATAAACTCATTCGCTGGACTGATATTGTGCAAGTTTCTGGACAGCCAGGAAGAATCCCGACCTTAGTTTTACAGCGTCCCGTGTCTGTAACTTCGCCGAAATCAATCGTACTTTCTGAAGGAACCGGAAGAGAGATTCAAAGTGAACAACCACTAATCATTTCGGTTACTTCTTTTTCCGGACAGACAGGGGAACTTTTATCTGCAAGTGGTCGTTCTGTTTTACATATTGGGGAAGCTACAGAAGAATTTTTTGATCAGGATCTGCTTGCTGGCGTTTTAAATCAAAACGAGGGGGCACGGATTCTTTTTGTTCGTCCTGTTTTAGTTGAGGGGAAACAGACGACTGAGATTAATGTAGTGGATATTCTTTATTCAGCGGCGCATGGGAAACCTGGCGAGAATCCGCAGGGGCCTTTGAATGTGACCTTTAACGATTTAGGGCCGATTGTGACTCACGCTGAGCAAGCACCGCCAGATGAGGTCGTTATTCAACAGTTAATTGTGGGCGACGGAGCGCAGGTTTTAGAAAACGATGCGGTCTTAGCTCAGTTCACCGCTGTTGGTTGGGAGGACTCAGTGGTTCGCGCATCTACGTGGAATACTGGGATTCCTCAATCAATTGATTTAAAAACTGCTTTCCCCGGGTTACAAACCGCTTTACTTGATCAGAGAGTTGGTAGTCGAATTGCGGTGACGATTCCCGCTGAGCAGGCTACCGGGGAAACTACTTTAATGATGGTGATTGACATTATCGGGACGGGGCCAGCGCAAGAGGCGCCGGTTCCATTTGAGAAATCTGATGCAAATACGCCGGTGACAGAGAAGAAATCTGAGAGTGTACCGGAATCTGAAAAGAAGTAGCTTATACGGGAAATAGTGATTTTTAAAAATCAGCTCAGATAGTGGTTATTTTCAATAAAAACATGAGAATGGGTGACTTCTTGTTTAAGGATTCTATATAATTATTTTGCTTTTAGTGGTCTTAATCTCTACTGGTAAACAAAGCTACTCAAGCAAAATAGTGCATTTGTAGAAAGGAGGTAAACGTGGGGATCTTGGAGAAAATTGTTGCTTCCGTAAAATCCGAAGTAAATGGCCGTGAACAGCATATTTCTTTAGAAGAAATCCGGAAAATGGCGAATCAAGCGCCCGCTCCACGTTTAGCTTCTTACGCGATAATGCAACGCCCCGGAGCACTTTGTATCATTGGGGAAATAAAGCGTAGTACCCCACTGTGTGAAAGTTTTAGAGATAATCCGCAGATCGGACAGATCGCAGCTGACTATGAAGCTGGCGGAGCTGCTTTAATCTCTTGCGTCACAGAGAAACAGTATTTTGGGGGGAAATTAGAAGATTTACGGACTGTCCGTAAGTTTTCTAACCTGCCTATTTTACAAACTGATTTTATTATCAGCCCCTATCAAATTCTTGAATCCCGCGCCTACGGCGCAGATATGCTTTTGCTGCGTACCGGCCTATTAACTGATGAGCAACTAAAGAACTTTATTGACCGTACCGAGTCATTAGGTATGAGTGCGTTAGTAGAAGTGGAAAGTCGGTTAGAAGTACTTAAAGCAGTGGAAGCTGGAGCAAAACTAATTTCAGTTAATGCCCGGTCATTAAAAACTCAAGAACTTGACTGTGCAAAGGTCGGAGAAATCTTTGACATTGTTCCAGAGGAAGTAGTCGCCATTGCAGCTGCTGGCGTACACGGGCCCAAAGAAGTTTTTGAATACGCCAAAATGGGCGCTGACGCGGTGATGGTTGGAGAAACTCTACTACGCAGTGACGACATTATCCGCCGACTTCAGGAACTGGTTGCTGCGGGACATCACCCCAGTTTATTAACCGATCGGAAACAAAGAGTAAAAATGCACGTGCTGCGTACCCAGCACGAGTTCTACCGAAATTAGGGTTAAACTGGTAAGTATGACACTTAGTATGGCACTTGAACTATTTGCTTATAACCTGCCTTTTTCTATTCCCTCTCCACCGCAAGGAGTTTGGTATTTAGGACCAATCCCACTGCGCGCCTACGGAATTATTATTGCCACCGGAATGCTCTTAGCTGTCTATTGGACTCGCCGGCGGTATGAAAAGCGTGGGGGAGACCCAGAAGTTGTCTACGATGTAGCCCTATTCGCGATTGTTTTTGGAGTAATTGGGGCCCGTCTTTACCATGTCACCACCAACTGGCAACCTTATTTTGGAGAAAACGGTTCCCTGCTTGAGATTCTTTACGTGTGGCACGGTGGTTTAGCGATTATGGGCGGTGTTTTAGCTGGTAGTGCAGCGGGAATGCTAGTCCTACGCTATAAGGGGCTAAAATTTGGTCCTTTCGCAGATGCGGTTGCGCCGACCATCTTATTTGCGCAGGCATTAGGGCGTTTAGGCAACTGGTTTAATCAAGAACTATTTGGACAACCCACCACCCTTCCGTGGGGATTGGAAATCGACAACGCGCACCTGCCAGCAGGCTATGCGCCGGGAACTCTTTTCCACCCTACGTTCCTCTATGAAATAATTTGGAACTTGGCTATGGTGGGACTCATCTTATACTTAGATAAGAAACATGTTTTCAAGGGGGGACAGGTTATGTTCCTCTACATCATGGGATATACGTTTGGACGATTCTGGATTGAAATGATTAGAATTGAACCAGCAAATTATATTCTTGGCGTACGTGTGAACGTATGGGCAGCAGCGCTATTCTTTATGATTGGTGCGGTAGGATTTTATTTAGCAGGAAAACGTGGGGCTTCCACATCTGTGCAGTCCCAGACTAGAGAAGAAGAAAACGTAGAGTAAGGTTATGCGTAGAGCAAAAATTGTATGTACGATCGGTCCGGCTACTGAAAGCCCTGAGCAAATCGAAGCCTTAGTAGAAGCCGGCATGGATGTTGCTCGGATTAACCGTTCTCACGGTTCAGTTGAAGCACATGAGGAAGTAGTACGGCGTGTACGTAAAGCCTCCCGTGCCTCTGGCCGAGCGATTGCAATTCTGGTAGACCTCCAGGGACCAAAGATTCGTCTTGAACGTTTCGAGAACGGCCCACATATGCTGGAAGTAGATGATGAATTTACCATCACAACCCGCGACGTCCCCGGCACTAAAGAACTGGTTGGAACCACCTTTAAAGGGCTACCCGGAGACTGCCGTCCCGGCGATCGTCTTTTAATTGACGATGGTAACGTTCAGGTGCGCGTGGTTGAAGTTACCGACACGGATGTGAAAACACGAGTTGAAGTTCCTGGCATGGTCTCTGACAACAAGGGGATTAACCTCCCAGGTGTGGCAGTATCAGTTCCAGCACTTTCGGAAAAAGACAAAGAAGATCTTCGTTGGGGCTTGAAAGTAGGAGCAGACTTTATCGCCCTCTCCTTCGTCCGTAACGCTAAGGACATTGAAGATGTTCACGCGATTATGGATGAGGTAGGAATTCGCCGTCCCGTTATCGCGAAGATCGAAAAACCACAGGCAGTGGACAACCTCTTAGAAATCGTTGAAGCTTTTGACGCGATCATGGTTGCCCGTGGCGACCTGGGCGTGGAAATGCCCCTTGAAACCGTACCACTGGTGCAAAAGCGAGCTATCGAATTAGCCCGTAGGCAGTCGAAACCAGTTATTGTGGCCACACAGGTAATGGACTCAATGATTAAGAACCCACGTCCTACTCGCGCGGAAGCCTCTGACTGTGCAAACGCTATTTTAGACGGGGCAGACGCGGTAATGCTATCTGGTGAAACTTCCGTGGGTGCCTACCCAATTGAAGCGGTACACACAATGGCGCGGATTATTGAAAACGTCGAGGAAAATGGTGGCGAGCGGATCGCGGCACTCGGTGCATTCAATATGGGGCGAGGCTCCGTAATTACCATGGCGGCAGCACGTATTGGGGAAAGCCTGGACGCTAAATACCTGGTCACCTTTACACAATCCGGATCATCTGCAAGACAGATGTCCCGCCTACGTAGTCCGATCCCACTACTGGCATTCACCCCGTTGGAATCTACCCGTAATCAGTTGGCCCTATCCTGGGGGATCCAAACCTATCGGGTGCCAGAAGTAAAGCATACTGACGATATGGTTTGGCAAGTCGATCAGGTTTGTCAGTTGTCTCAGATCGCTGAGGTAGGTGACGATATCGTCATCGTGGCAGGTATGCCACCGGGCACAGTTGGCTCTACTAACTCCCTGCGTATCCATACGATTGGTGATGAAGTTGATTACAACATCGGGGGAGTACCCGACGCAGGTTTTTAACCTAACTTAAGAGTTAGCGTGCCCAGTAGCTGATCTTGCTACTGGGCACGCTTTACGATTCAGCGAATGTTACTTCTAACACTTAGCGAGTGTTTCTTTTGCGGGAGGTTTTATTCTGTGTAATCATTGAGTGTTCACCTGAACTGTAAAAATAGGGATGTGCCTAAAACTCAGTACAGCGGCGAAAGCTGCGGATGATTAAAGCCTACGCATCAGATGCGCCCCAGCTAATTCGCGTGAACCGTTGAGGAATACCCTTGAAAAATGCCTCTCCCTACCACCCTAAAAGTCGTAGTGAAGCATGGTATTAACTCAAAAAGAGGACGACGTTAAAGTTTACCTGCGCGAACGACGTGCACAGCTTAACGTCAGGAGGAAAGAAGGAAAAGAAAAATGATGAAATACTCGATTTACGATACACAAACGAATCGTCACGCCCTTAACCTATTGGAAAATACTCTAGTTGAGGCAGTCCGCCCTTGGTTTAAGGGAATTAATGACGCAAATGTGACGGCAGCTATTGACGCGTTAGCTAATCCGGAAATGCGTGGGGAAGCCGCGCAGTACCTGGGGATTACCTTAGTGCCCTGTGCTTAATCGACTAAAAATTACTTTGGGGGGTGTAGGCTAAACTACACCCCCAAAAAACAGTTACATACTATAAGCCAGGTCGCTTACCAATCGTTAAAGTAACCTGCTGCGTACCGGCAAAGAAGTCATTACCCTTATCATCAACAACAATGAAAGCAGGGAAGTCTTCAACCTCAATCTTCCAAATAGCTTCCATACCCAGCTCAGGGTATTCCAACAACTCTACTTTCTTAATGCAGTCCTGTGCCAGGCGAGCTGCCGGCCCACCAATAGAACCAAGGTAGAAACCGCCGTACTTCTTACAAGCATCAGTCACCAGCTGAGAACGATTGCCCTTTGCCAGCATAATCATCGAACCACCAGCTGCTTGGAACTGATCAACGTAACTGTCCATACGTCCAGCGGTAGTAGGTCCAAAGGAGCCAGACGGCATACCCTCAGGGGTTTTTGCCGGACCAGCATAGTAAACTGGGTGATCCTTTAAGTACTGTGGCATTTCACCGCCACTATCAAGTAGTTCTTTAATCTTCGCATGCGCAATATCGCGAGCAACCACAATCGAACCGGTTAAGGAAACACGGGTCTTAATAGGGTGCTTAGAAAGCTCAGCTAGAATCTCCGGCATGGGTCGGTTAAGGTCAATCTTCACTGCCGCACCCTTACCGGTGGAAGAAACCCCGCAGGCTTCACCATCTAAATCAGCGTCGGTAATCTCTGGGAGGAATCGGCCCGGATCCTTATCTAATGCCTCCAGGAAAACGCCCTCGGGAGTGATCTTTGCCCGCGCCTGACGGTCAGCAGAGCAAGAGACAGCCAAGGCAACAGGCAGGGAAGCACCGTGGCGAGGCAACCGAATCACACGCACATCGTGGCAGAAGTATTTGCCGCCAAACTGCGCGCCAATCCCCAGCTGGCGAGTTAGCTTAAGAATCTCATTTTCTAACTCAACATCGCGGAAACCGTGACCAGCGATAGTGCCTTCAGTTGGAAGCTCATCTAAATACTTCGCTGACGCGTACTTAGCTGCCTTTAGACACATTTCAGCAGAGGTTCCCCCCACAACGAAAGCCAAGTGGTAAGGAGGACAAGCAGCAGTACCCAAAGAACGAATCTTTTCTTCCACGAACTGCATCATCCGAGTGGGATTAAGCAGCGCTTTAGTCTCTTGGTAAAGGAAAGACTTATTAGCAGAGCCACCGCCTTTAGCCATGAACAAGAAAGAGTACTCCAACTCATGTCCAGGTTTAGTATCTGCCGCAATCTCAATCTGTGCCGGAAGATTATTGCCGGTGTTGCGCTCATCCCACATGGTGATCGGCGCGTTCTGAGAGTAGCGTAAATTCAATGAAGTGTAGGCATCATATACACCGCGGGAGATTGCCTTTTCATCCTGGCTTTCAGATAAAACGTGCTGGCCGCGCTTAGCTGAAACAATCGCAGTACCGGTATCTTGACACATGGGGAGCACTCCACCGGAAGAAATAACGGCGTTCTTAAGCAGGTCTAAGGCAACGAACTTATCGTTGTTAGAAGCCTCGGGATCGTCAAGAATGTTGCGTAACTGCTGCAAATGCGCAGTACGGAGGAAGTGGGAAATATCGTGAATAGCAGTTTCAGTAAGAAGCCGCAACGCTTCAGGAGCAACTTTTAAGAACTTACGACCATCTGGGCCGTCCACAACTTCTACACCTTCTTTGGTGAGTAAACGATATTCGGTAGGGTCCTGCTTTAGCGGGAACATATCTTCGTAGAGAAACTCGGCCACTTTGGCTCCTTTTCAGTAATTTTCCACTATGCCCTCAGGATAATCCGTCTGCTTTGCAAATCGGTTTGCTTTAGTCCTAGAGCCCAGGTTTTATGCGAAATTATGAGGGTTTTTCACAGTAAAATGGCGGGGCGCAGCGGGGGGATTTATCCAGAACTGAAGATTAATAGGTTACGGCGGAGTTTCTTAAATCGAAAAAGGTAAGAAAACCGGTTGCAAGCCGAAGCCTTCCTCGGTAGGGGAGAGATGAAAAAATCGGCTCCCGCTTACCCTTGTGTAAACATCTACATTGTGGGGGTAGCTCAGCGGTTGTAAATGCGTTAAAGAATAAACCTAGCTAAACTAAAAACAGTTGAAATGAGGAAACTAATATAGCTTCATTGCCTCAGCGAGGGCTTTGAAATAGGTTAGTTTAGCTCACCTTCCCGAACGACAAAGGTTGTTAAGTGTCAAATCGTTTTCAAGTTAATCTCACCGGCTTAGTTGAAGTGCTCTCACGTAACCTCTATTCAGGGCCGAAAGTCTTTGTAAGAGAGCTACTCCAAAATGGGTTTGACGCAATCACAGCAAGGCAAAAGCTTGACCCGAATTGCGCCGCGCAAATTAGTTTCCGCAGTTATGGCGATAAGAAACTGGTGGTTTCCGACACGGGGATTGGTTTAACTTTAGAACAGGCGAAAGACCTGCTTGCCTCAATTGGGGCCACTTCTAAGCGCGATGAGTTAGGGTTGGCGCGGACAGAGTTTATCGGTCAGTTTGGGATTGGGTTGCTTTCTTGTTTCATGGTGACTCAGACGATTGTGGTTTATTCGCAGAATGCGGAAACTGTTGGGGCGCCGATTATCTGTTGGAAGGGTTATGGTGACGGCACTTGGGACGTTTCTGTTGTTTCTGAAGCGGAAGTGCCCGCAGAATTTAATGGCCCGGGTACTACCATTATTTTAGAAGCGACCGGCGCCGAGCCGCTTTTTAATAAAACAGCGTTGGTTAATTTAGTTTTGGAATACGGGGCTCATTTACCTGTTTCGATTACGGTTGCTGATGAGATCAGCAGTGAACAGTTAGGAGCTGCAGCTTTTCCTTGGGAACTTGAGTTAATCGAGCAGGAAAAATGGTGTTCTGCTAACTTTGGTTTCCACCCGTTTGCGAAAATTCCCCTGCAGTTGGGTAGTTCCCAAACGGTGGGCATGGCCTTTGTCCTTCCCGAGGGCGCTCACCCAGGCCAGTCTTTAAAACATCATGTCTATGTGCAAAATATGCTGGTGTCTAAAACGGTTACTAACCTGGTGCCAGATTGGGCGTATTTTGTGCGGGTTGTAGTAGATTCCAAATTTTTGAAGCCAACTGCTTCCAGAGAGAGCTTATTTGATGATGAGCTGTTAGAGGAAGTGAAAGAAAGCATTGGGGAAACGGTACGGGGTTGGTTAGTTAATCTTTCTAATCAAGATATGGAAAAGTTCGTTAAATTTATGCGAGCTCATATTGTGGGGATGAAAGCACTTTCTGTACACGATCAGCAAACCAGGGAGATGCTGAAATCTTCGATTCCCTATGAAACTACTTTAGGTTTTTTCACGTTAGAAGAGATTATTAACCGCACTAACGCGATTATTTATACACAGACTAAAGATGATTTCCGCGCAATCGAAGCGGTTGCCGCTGCCCAGGAGATTCTGGTGATAAATGGTGGCTACGCTTTTGATGAGCAAGTCTTTGCGCAGCTAAAATTAGACTATCCGCAAGTTGAGGTACGGGAAGTAAAAGTATCCGAAATTTTAGCGGCTTTAGAGTCACTTCCTGTGACGGAAGAAATTAATTTCATTACTTTCTTAGAGTATGCTTCGCAGGCTTTAGCTTCACAAAAAGTGGATGTGGTGATTCGTAATTTCTTACCGGCTAGCTTACCGATGGTTTATTTACCGCAACCGGGTGGAGCAGGTCGAGAGATTGAAAAGAAAGCGCAAGCCCAAGCTACCGGCGCTTTTGCCGGGTTAATTGGGCATATAGCTGCGGCTGCGCCGGCTGAGTCTCGTTCTCAGGTTGTATTTAATGGGCAGTCAAGTGTAGTTAATCAACTGGCTAACCTAGCTGATCCCCAGACCATAGAATTGGCAGTGAGAGGTTTCTTTGTCCAGGCGATTCTAAACGGACACCATCCAATGACACCGGAAGTTAAACAGTGGTCTACACAAGTTTTCGCGGAATTAATATCGCGGCAACTTACAGCTAATCGTAAAAGTGATGAAGAGAGGAACTGACAATGACTTCACGGGAAGAGCTCCATCAACTGATGGATGAAGCTGCGAATACTCCTCCGGGGAAAACTCATAACGACCTGTGGGCTAAAGCGGCAGAACTAGCTGAGGCTGGAGGGTTCGAAGAAGAAGCAGTGATTAGCTATGTTCATCTGGTAAATGGCTATGCTACTGGGGGGCAGGCTACTAAAGTAATTGCGCCTTTTATATGGTGTGACCAGAAAATTAAGGAACGTCCGGATTTATTTGGGGGCGAAATTGGGTTCTCTCACGCATGGCATTACAAGTATGTGATTGGGGCAGTGCGTGCAGTTCCTTCCGTGCCGGTGGAGCAATGCGAGAGCCTCCTTGAAGAAATGCGTAAGCACTATACGCAACTGGGGGACGGACTTCGCGCCTACTACATTCGTAAGTTCCTTTTTGCCCGCGACTGGGGGACTAAAGCTGAAGCAGAGGAAGCTTTCAATCAGTGGCGTACAGCTAATGATTCAGAATTATCTGATTGTCCTAGCTGCGACCCCAGTTATGAGGTTGCCTATTACAGTCGGCAGGGTAACTGGGCTAAAGCCGTAGAAATAGGGGAAGCTGCCCTGGCACGCCAAAATGAGAATACCTGCGATTCTCAACCTGAAGCGCTCCTTACCGAGATGATGGAGCCTTGGTCCCGGGTGGGTAATGATACTTCAGCGTGGAGTGCACACACGCGCGCCTATCGGCGTTACCAAGAGGGCGCACGCTATTTGGAAGATATACCTGCGCACCTGCACTTCCTATTTTTATCGGGGATGGCGGGACGGCCTCAGCGTTTAGAAAGAGGCTTGCGGATCCTTTTACGTCACCTTCCTTGGTGGCCAGAAGCTAATACCCCAATCGTGCTTCTCAACCTGGCTGTTGAGGGCGCTTTACTATTTAGCACTCTCTTAGATAATCCTTCGCAGAAACTGAACCTAACCTTACCTGGTGAAGATTTGGTGTGGTACCCCTGCGAAACTCTACACAATCCAACCGTACAAGAAGCGTATGACTGGATGCGTAAACTAGCTTTAGGAATAGCAAGCCAGTTTGATGAGCGTCCCGGGTTGAAGTTTAAACGGTATGTGGAAGCGATTGAACGTCGTTTAGAACCTACCTTATTAGAAATAAAAGCCCCCGAAGTAGATGTCTTAGATGTTTCAGGACTATATACTCCAGATGAATCTAACTATCAGGTAAAAGCCGAAAAACCGGCAGAAACTGTTGAAGGGCAGTCTTTTGCAGTGCCTAATCGGGAAGAAAGTGTAGAAACGAAGTCCATCGAATACACTCCGATTACGCTAGATACCAGTTGGCAAAACCTTTCGATTAGCCAACTATTCCAAGCGGTAGTAACCGGCTTTGGGACATTTAGCTCCGCTTATACGTATTTGTATCATCGTTTATTCGACCCCGCGGCTGAACTTCCTTCACATCAAGAATTAACTATTTTTGCTACCAACGAAGAAGAAGCCGCCACTATCAGCGAGTTTTGGGATACGATTGTTGAAAACCGCTATACGCCGTGGAAATTCCCAGGTGAGTTCTGTGCAATCCCCGACCCGCAAAGTCCTGAGGTAAAGGTAATTCCCCATTTGGTGGAAGCCAGTAAAGCAATTAAAGCACATGATTTTTCAGTGGCAGTTGCAGCAGCTAAAGCAGCTATGCAGGTTCCGGATATTTCCGATGCGCTGGGAATCCGCCTCTATGGGCTAGATACCCTTGGATTTGCCTATGCTTCTTTAGATAAATATGAGGAAGCGATCCAAGCCTACCGGCAGGCCCTTAACCTATACGCCGCATTAGGGGTTGCTTCACAACAAGCTCTAATGGGTTGGAAGCTCTCATACGTACTCATCAGTGCTCGCCGCAACGATGAGGCAATTGAAGTATTGCAAAGTTCCGTTGATGTGGGAGCTAACATTCTCCCAGCTGAACTTGAAGCAAGATTAAGAACCGAGTTGGCTGAGCAATACACGAAGGCCAAGCTCTTACACAGTGCCCTAAGAGAATTACTTAAGGCTTACCAGCTTCACACCAACGCAGATGAGAAGTTTGAAGTAGCGAAGAAAATAGTGGATACGGCAGTTAATGAGGGCGAATTCCAGATTGCTACTGAATACCAGTTTAAGATTTTAGAGGATCGAAAAACTCGGGTGGTGTATCCCCTAAATCACCAAACTAAACTGTCCCATCGAGATTACGCCGCGGAAATATTCAATGCGGCCCGTCGTTTAGTTGAACGTCCGGGAATAATCAGTGAATCTGAAGCTGCACAGGCCCGTGAACTACTGGAAACTGGTATAAAAATCTTTGCCCAGTTGAGTGAACTGGAAGGCAGTGACCCAGAACGGGATGTTGCCGAGCTCATTATTGAATACCACCGCGTTATTGGTGCGTGTTATTCGACTTCAGAAACCGAACAAAAATTGCAGCAGGCTTTGGATATTATGAAAGACCATCAGGTAATGCATGCTGTGGGAATGGGGCTTTTAGCGCTTAGTCTAATCGCGGAAAAAGCGGGGGACTATGAGAAGGCGAACGAAACTCTAAATGAGCTACTTTCTTTAGAGGGTAAGCATAGAGAGATTGAAGCAAATATTTTTGGGTATGCACACTATCTAAAAGAGATACTAAACTCGGATAATTAAGTTTTACGCTCACATCAGTGGAAGAAAACCGCTGATGTGAGCGAAAAACGGGTAAAAAAGTACCCCGGGTGAGACTCGAACTCACAACGAGCCGGGTTTGAGCCGACTGCCTCTGCCAATTGGGCTACCGGGGCAAGTGATTTATTCTATGAACCGATTGAGTTCCTAAAACGAATCACTAAGTAATAGAATATAGATAAGTTTATCGGAAATCAAAATTAGATCTAGGAAGATTACGAATGGGAAAGACTGAGAACAAATCCCGTCGGGTTCTGGTCGCAGAAGATGAAGGTCTGATCCGTTTAGATATCGTTGATATCCTCAAAACCGCTGGGTTTGAAGTAATCGCGGAATGCGACAATGGTGAAGACGCGGTAGAAAAAGCGCTTGAGCTGGAACCTGACTTATGTATTTTAGACGTGAAAATGCCTAAAATGGACGGAATAACTGCAGCAGAAAAGATTCTGAAAGAACTCTCATGTGCAGTTGTGATGCTTACCGCATTTTCGCAACGTGAATTGGTAGAACGCGTTCGCGACGCGGGTGCCATGGGATACGTGGTTAAACCATTCTCAGAAGCTGACTTGCTTCCCGCCGTAGAAATCGCCTTAAGTCGCCATAATGAAATCCTGGCGATGGAAAACGAAATCGCGGATCTTAACGAACGTTTCGAAGCTCGCAAGATAGTTGACCGTGCAAAAGGTCTGCTGATGGAACGGATGAAGATGAGTGAACATGAAGCCTTTAGGTGGATTCAGAAAACCTCTATGGACCGTCGGCTTTCAATGCGGGAAGTAGCTGAGGCTGTAATCGCACAGGTGGCACAAACAGACTAAACCGGGGGCAAAGCCGAAGTAACGCCTAATCAGGCGTAGCATAGGACGCTCACCGGACAATCAGGCGCTGCATAATCTGCTCCTTGCATAACGTAAAACTGCATAATCTGCTGCTGCGCAGTAGAAAAAACCCGCCTGAAACATGTCACTGTGATTTAGAAAGTAACGTTAAATATGGTGTGGGGGACTGAAAACAGTCCCCCACACCATATGCTTTAAGCTATACCAGTTGATTGCCTAACATAGCGGTAGAGATTAGCTTTCCGTCCTCGGAAAAAATCTGCACCTGATGTACGCAGCGCGTCCGCCCCAATTTAACTGCCACCGCCACCGCAGTAACCGCAGCGCCGGAACCAGGACGCAAATGAGAAATCGACAAATCCGTACCCACCGGCGTGCGTTCCTGCCCATCCGCATCCCGTAATTGCTGCGCATAAGCTAGGGAAGCTAAAGACCCTGCAGTTTCCGCCAAAGCCGCTGCCCCGCCCCCGTGTAAAAACCCAGCTGGCTGCAGATTCCCAGCCACCGGCATTTCTAACACAGTTTTCTGCGCTGACACTTCAACAATACGCATTCCCATCCGTGACATGAGAGAATCAGGAGAGAAAGAAAAAATATCACTCATGGCACTATCGTGACACGAATATGACCCTGGCGCCAAGGAAAGAATATGAGCGAAGCAAAACTATTAATTATCGACGGACACTCCATGGCTTTTCGCGCCTTTTTTGCGCTTCCAGTAGAAAACTTCACCACCTCCACCGGGCAGGCAACTAACGCGATCTACGGCTTTGTCACCATGATGCTACGCCTGATTGAAGAACACCAGCCCACCCACCTGGCAGTAGCTTTCGATACTTCCAACGGCTCATTCCGCAACGAAGAATACAGCGAATACAAAGCCGGACGCGCAGAAACCCCCCAGGAATTTAAAGGCCAAGTTGGGCTAATCAAACAAGTCTTGGAAAATATGGGAATCACCTGGCTTACCGCCGACGGGTATGAAGCAGACGATATTTTAGCCACTTTAGCTACCTTAGGAGAAGCTAAAGACATGGATGTTCTACTGGCATCGGGCGACCGAGATTCCTTCCAACTTATCAGCGATAAAGTTAAAGTCATTTACCCGGGACGAACCCCGGCCGATCTGAAACTGATGGATGCTGCCGCAGTTGAAGCTCGCTACGGTGTCCCCCCACAGTGGTACCCACATATTGCCGCTCTAACCGGTGAAAAAGCAGATAACCTCCCCGGTGTCCCCGGAGTTGGTGAAAAAACCGCTGCCCAGTGGGTACAGCAATACGGTGGTTTAGAAGGGGTAATCGCCAACGCCGACAAAATCAAAGGAAAACGCGGGGAAGCCCTACGAGAAGCGATCCCCGCAGTGGAACGTAACCGGCGACTAAACCAGTTACTCACCGATGTGAAACTACCCGTCAGCGTTGAAGAACTCCAGCGCACGGCAATAAATCGTAGCGGCTTAAACGAATTATTCGACGTTTTAGAGTTCAATCGCCTGAGGCAAAGAGTATTTGCCTTAGATGGTGAAACAGGGGAAGAAAACTCTGATTCGCGCTTACCTGAAGTTGAAATAACAACGCAGACCGATCTAAAGCAGCTGGCCAGCTGGGTGGAAAAAATCCCCGCAGGGGAGCCACTTGTTTTAGCAACTGAAGTGCTTAACCGTGAAGTAGAAGCCATTTGTCTTTACTATGCCACTGCAAAAGCCGGTTTTGCTTTTGCCTGTGAACCAAGAGATTTAGATGCGGTGCAAACGAAACACCTGGAGGGGTGTCTCGCATCCCACCCAATCATCACTCATGATGCTAAAGGACTGCGGCACGCGTTCAAAAACTCTGGGTTAAATCTTCCCGCTCCAGCAGATGACGTGGAGTTAGCCGCCTATCTTTTAGGGCCAGACCAAAGAGATTATTCCCTCCGCACTTTAGCGGAAAAATATTTGGGAATCTTTTTAGCACCGCAAGAAGAACAGCTGACTCTTTTACGTGATTACGTGTCCTTAACACAATCAGCGCAGGTGATTGCCCGGTTAGCAGTGGAGTTCAAACGCCGGTTGCAACGAGACGAACTGTGGGACCTCTACCGGAATCTGGAACTTCCTGTCCAAAGTGATCTTTACGAGTTGGAAGATACCGGCATTGCTATGTCGATGGAGGTGCTCAATCAGCTGCTTAGTGAACTTACTGAGCAAGTGGAAAGAGCTGAAGAAGCTGCTTATAACGCGATTGGTCATAAGGTAAATCTTTCTTCTCCAATGCAGTTACAGACGGTGCTTTTTGAAGAGTTGCAGATGCCTAAAACTAAACGCACGAAACGCGGCTACACTACTAACGCAGAGGCTTTAGCTGACTTATATGCGAAAACTCAGCATCCTTTCTTAAAGTATCTTTTGGAACACCGCGATAAGATTAAACTTCGCCAGATTGTTGAAGGGCTTATTAACGCAGTTCGCGAGGACGGGCGGATTCACACTACTTTCCAGCAGACTGTGGCTGCTACCGGACGGCTTTCATCGACGGAACCGAATCTGCAGAATATTCCTGCGCGGACTGCTGAAGGAATGCGGATTAGAGCTGCTTTTGTGCCCGGCCAGGGGTATGATCAGCTGATGACTGTGGACTATTCGCAGATTGAAATGCGGTTGATGGCCCATATGTCTGGGGATCAGGGTTTGATTGATGCGTTTAATTCCGGGGAAGATTTGCACCGCACCACAGCTGCTATGGTTTTCGGGGTTCCTGAAGCTGAAGTTACTCCGGCTTTGCGTTCGCAGATTAAGGCGACTTCCTATGGGTTAGCTTATGGGCTTTCTTCTTATGGTTTGTCTCAGCAGTTGGGGATTCCGGTGCCGGAGGCGGCGAAGTTGAAAGCCGATTACCTGCAGCGTTTTGGCGGGGTGGCTCACTTTTTAGAAAAGACAGTTGAGGATGCTCGAGGGCGGGGTTATACCTCCACTATGATGGGGCGGCGCCGCTATTTGCCGGACTTAAATGCAGCTAATCAAAATCTTCGCGCGATGGCGCAAAGAGCAGCATTGAATGCACCTATCCAAGGAACGGCAGCTGACATTATTAAGCTGGCGATGCATCAGGTAATGCAGAAATTTAAAGAAGCTAAATTAGCTTCCCGGGTGCTTTTGCAAGTTCATGACGAATTAGTCTTAGAAGTAGTGGACTCTGAAATCGCAGAAGTTACTAAGATTGTGACTGAGCTGATGGGGAGTGTAGTGCAGTTAAGCGTGCCATTAGATGTTTCGGTTGGGGTGGGAAGCTCCTGGCAGGATGCGGCCCATTAAGACGGGCTGAAATGGCAAGTGGGAAGGGAAAATTCTTTCGAGGCTTTGATACAAACGGTAAATGAGAGGTATCTCTCTTAAATAGTTGAGGTGGATAGTTAAAACTGCTATTTAATCTGCAAACTGCCTGATAGTATTGAATTTGGTGTGCTTTAGAAGTTTTTATTTGTAAAACACACTGTAGAAAATTGTCCATATACTAGTTTAAAAAACGGGGAACATATTTTTATGACCACCTCTAAGCCCCAGATCGAGCAGATTGCCGTTAATGACATTGGCTCGCGCGAAGACCTGATCGCAGCTATCGACGAAACCTTCAAGTACTTCAAAGAAGGCGACATTGTCGAAGGTACTGTTGTGAAGGTAGACCACGATGAAGTATTAGTTGATATCGGTTACAAGACCGAAGGTACTATTCTTTCACGGGAACTATCCATCAAACACGATATTGCTCCAGAAGATATCGTTAAAGTTGGCGATAAGATTGAAGCTCTTGTCCTCCAGCTGGAAGACAAAGACGGAATGCGTCTGCTGTTGTCCAAGAAGCGCGCTCAGTACGAACGCGCATGGGGCACCATTGAAAAGGTTAAGGAAGAAGACGGTATTGTTACCGGTACCGTAATCGAAGTTGTTAAGGGCGGTTTGATCCTTGACATCGGATTACGTGGCTTCCTCCCAGCATCCTTGGTTGAAATGCGTCGCGTTCGTGACCTGGCTCCATACATTGGCCGCGAACTTGAAGCAAAGATTATTGAACTGGATAAGAACCGTAACAACGTTGTTCTATCCCGTCGTTCCTTCCTGGAACAAACTCAGTCCGAAGTACGCACCAACTTCCTGCACACTCTGCAGAAGGGACAGGTACGTACCGGCGTTGTTTCCTCCATTGTTAACTTTGGTGCATTCGTTGACCTGGGCGGCGTAGACGGCCTGGTACACGTATCCGAACTTTCCTGGAAGCACATTGACCACCCAGCAGAAGTTGTTGAAGTTGGCGACGAAGTAACCGTTGAGGTACTTGAAGTAGACATGAGCCGCGAACGCGTCTCCCTGTCTTTGAAGGCCACCATGGAAGACCCATGGCAAGCATTCGCTCGCACCCACGCATTGGGACAGGTAGTACCAGGCAAGGTCACCAAGCTGGTTCCATTCGGCGCATTTGTTCGCGTTGAAGATGGCATCGAAGGTTTGGTTCACATTTCTGAACTGGCACAGCGTCACATTGAAGCTCCAGAACAGGTTGTGAAGGTAGGCGACGGAGCATTCGTTAAGATCATCGACATTGATCTGGAACGTCGTCGTATTTCCCTCTCCTTGAAGCAGGCTAACGAGGGTGTAGACCCAACTTCTGAAGACTTCGATCCATCCCTCTACGGTATGGCTGCAGAGTACGACGAAAATGGTAACTACAAGTACCCTGAAGGCTTCGACCCAGAAACCCAGGAATGGATGGAAGGCTACGAAGCACAGCGTGAAGCATGGGAAGCAGAATACGCTGCAGCTCAGGAACGCTGGGAAGCTCACAAGGCACAGGTTGCTAAAGCACTGGTAGAAGATGTTGAAGAAACTCCAGCTCCAGTTGAAGAAGAAGCATCCTACGAAACTCCAGTTGAAAATGAAGGCACTTTAGCTTCTGATGAAGCACTGGCTGCACTTCGCGACAAGCTAACTGGAAACTGAGCTTATAAAAGCTAAATAAAATATGCGGGTGGATTTTCCACCCGCATATTTTTATGCCGGAAAAATCATATATACTACTTCCTGCTTTGCCCCTTATAATGGAATCGAAATCAACCTACTGAAAGGCAAATACAAATGCAAGACAAAGCACCCGCAGATAAAGTTTGGGTTGGTTTAACCGGTGGGATTGGCGCAGGTAAAAGCACAGTGAGCCAAATGCTGGCCAAAGCTGGGGCACATATCGTTGACGCAGACGTTTTAGCTAGATACGTGGCAACCCACCAGCCCGTATTAGAAGAACTGGCCGAACACTTCGGACCTAAAATCCTTACGGACACCACGCCACCTTTACTTATGCGCTCAACCCTTGCTGATATCGTTTTTCATGACGATGAAAAACTTGAGGAACTAAACCAGATTATGCACCCTAAAATCGCAGAAGCTGCTTTAGAAGAGTTGAATAAAGTACCTGCAGGTGAAGTTGGGGTTTACGATGCCGCTATCTTAGTAGATGAAGGTCGGCCCAGTTATTTAGACCTGGTGGTGGTAGTAGTTGCCGATGAGCTGACGCGAATCGAACGCCTGGTTAATGACCGGCAGATGACTATTGCGGACGCAAAAGCGCGCGTTGCTAACCAGATCACTGATGAGCAACGCGCCCTCCACGCAGACTACGTGATTGATAACTCCGGTTCTCTTAGTGAGCTGAAGCAGCAGGTGCAACAGTTATGGGAAGCAATTCAACAGCATCCAAAACTGCGCGATTAGTATCGAAAGGTACCATCGGACGGTCTATCATCGTATGTCCTAAACGCAGGAGATCCTGATCAACCCCACCTGGAGTTAAAGCCATCTTCCAATCGCGATGCAGATTATACAGATCTGGTTCTAAGTAACCGATTTTTACAACGATAAGATCGGCTGTCTGCGGATCTAAACCTAAGGTAGTGAACTTCTCTAAGTCACCAAACTGGTTTCTTTTTTCAGTTACTACCACGTCTAAACCGGTTTCCACCAGCTCTTCATGTACTGGGCGAAATACTCTTAATACTGCTGAAGTGCCGCCTAAACTATCTTCTGCAAGCTGAGTAACTTTCGCCGGGAAAGAAACTGGACCGGGCCAACGTGGATCGATCTTTCCGCCCACGGTAAAGTTGGCAATTTGCCCCACCCCAACTTCTTCAGCAAGTTCAATTGCTTGGCGATCGTGGAGAGAAACGCAGATGGTGTGTAACTTTCCAGACATGGTGGGTTCCCATTGTAAGAGATGGTGGAGCGCATAGGTGACGTCATTTGCTCCACCGGCACCCGGATTATCCCCAGAGTCAGAGATGAAAGTGGGTCGTTGGGCGGTTTCTGCCCAGCATAGACAATTTTCCATCGTATCGACGGGGGCAACGAACTCGAACTCATCGCGCGCTTCCCAAATTTCCTGAGCCCAACCAAGGGCTAACTGACTTAACTGGTCTGCCGGTAAATCTCCGGTGATTACTACAGCAGCTTTACAGCGCGGTTGATCCGCCCAGGCAAAACCAATCCAAAACGCAGCATCTAAAACGCCTGGGAGTGACTCTAAATAGGGGATACGCGCGTAGAGGCGCTTAGCAGGTTCAATCCGAGTTGAGGTTTTTTCTCCCGGCAAAAGAATCGGGATATGAACTAAACTTTTGGCGGGTTTCCCCTGATTGCTCAACAGTCGCATGGCCAGGTTGTACATTGCGCGCCGACGTGATTCTAAAGCATCCTCATGCGGAGCCATTCGATACGTGGTGAGCAGATCACAGGCGTGAAATAAGGTTTCCGACATATTCCCGTGTAGGTCTGTGGATAAAGACACCAGTACGTCAGGGCCGATTACTTCCCGCAGTGCAGTGATTAAATCGCCCTCGGCATCTAGTAACCCAGTTACGCTCATTGCGCCGTGCACATCAAAGAAAAGCCCATCTAGAGCAGCTGCGCGGTGTAGTTTGGAAACTTCGCTTACTATTTCTGCTTTCCACGCGTCGTATACAGGACGGTCGATTACTCCGCCGGGCAGTGCGCGCGCGTGGAATACTGGTAGCCAGTCGATGGCTTGGCTCCAGGTTTCTTCAATCCAAGAGTAGCGTTGTAACATGGCTTCTTTGCGTAGCACAGTGAAGTCGTGCTCGTAAGAAAGCTGGGGAGTGAAGGTGGAAGATTCAATATGAATTCCACAGATAGCTACCCGAGGGCGCCAAATTTTCGGCAATTCCATTTTTTACTCCTTTGTATTTGCCGGTAGTTTAAGCCTGATGATTTGGAAGGTGAAGAATGATTGGAAGGTTTGAATTTGCTGGTGGCAGTTTCACTTCTTGTCCCGGGGTAATGGGAATAGGGTAAGTATTCCCCTCCCAATACCAGTAGCCGGTAGTTTCAGGGAAATCTAAGGGAACTAGAAAGTGGGAGGCAGTCCGGTCACGAATTACCACTGCCAGTCCCGCTGCCGGATGAGTTGCCGGCAGAAGCAGGTAACGTTCGTCAGTGGGAGAGGGGATGCAGGCAGGCTCCGCTAAATGTCGGATCCAGGGGCGGGAACCATAGATGAACTTTCCATAGCGTTCCATCCACTTTCCTAAACCGCGGATGAGCGTTGCTTGGCGGGGTTCTAAACTGCCGTCGGCATTGGGGCCAACATTGAGTAAGAGGTTTCCACCTTTGGAAACTACATCCGTAAAGTAAAGCAGCAGGCCTTTTAAGGTGAGGAAATCAGTATCAGCTTCATGATGATTAACGCCGAAGGATTTCCCTAATCCGCGGGTTGCTTCCCAGGGTTTTTCGATAATATTTGCCACGTGCGTGTACTCGCGAGTGAGGTAACCGTGGTAGGGAATGCCCCACCTATCATTAACAATTCCCTCTGGAGTTTTTGTAAAAAATGTCTTTAATAACTGCGAGAGACTGTACTTTGTGTTGCTTTTACCGGCGTCTGGCCAATCTATGTCATTCCACAGTAGTTCCGGTTTGAAACGGTCGATTAGCTCAGTTAGTTGAGCGGCAGCGTACCGCGCAAAAGCAGGGTCATTGCGACGGTAGGTGAAGATTTCACGATCAGATTGGATGGGAGGAAAATCTGCGCAGTGCCAGTCTAAGGCCCCTGAAAAATAGATCCCAACTTTAACGCCGGCTTCGCGGGTGAGTTTTGTGATTAGGTCAATAACGTCTAATTTGGCGCCGCGTTTAGCACTGTTGAAATCTGTTGTTTGAGTATCCCAAAGACAGAAACCATCGTGGTGTTTAGCTGTGGGGACCAGGTACTTTGCTCCGGCTGCAACTAATAGTTTCACAGTTTCTGTGAGTTTATCTGCCTGTGGGGTGAATCGGTCTGCGAAATCCTCATATGAGGTACCCACTCCGAAGGATGCTTCATGGAACTTTCGACAAGGGGAGTTTTCGATGCGATAAGTATTTGCGTACCACTCGGCGTATTGGTGGTAGGTGTAGGCATCTTCAAGGGGGATAGTTTCTCCCTGGGGTTGATATGCCCAAGCGGGAATGGAATAGAGTCCGTAGTGAATAAAAAAGCCCAACTTTGCATCTAAAAACCACTGTGGTGTCTGTGTCTTTGGGTAGCTGGTTTGGGGTATTAGATCGGGTGGGCCAATGCGGGTTTCAAAATTAACCATGATGTCTCACTTAGCGGGTAGGGAAGAGAACTAACTAATTTGTGGTGATTAAAGGGGTGTTTTGGTGGGGGAGGCTATTTCCCGGAACTGGTAGTAGCTGATTGCGGATAGCTTTATCTAAACCAATTAGCGCTGAGTACTGCCGGTGGGTGGAAAGTTCTACTTCAAGTTCTTCCGAAATCATCGAAAGGCAGGCGCTATAGAGGGCGGCGCGTACCGCGGCTTTGAATAAGCCTACTTCTGAAAGTGATCCCCCCAGAATAACTGCCTGCGGATTGAGGAAATTCACTAGGGGAGCCAGGGCTTCTCCCAGGCGGGTTCCGGCGTTGCGGATTGCTGAGGTTACCTGTGGGTCAGCCAGTTCTGCGGTTTGGACCAGTGCTTGCATATTTGGGAGAGAAACCCCTTGGGATGCTAGGAATCTGCGGATGGAGTAACCGGAGGCAATAGTTTCTAAGCAACCGACTCTGCCGCAGGCGCAGGTGAGATTGGTGGAGGGGAAAGAGAAGGTGTGGGTGATGTCTCCGCCCAGTCCGTTTCCGCCGGTGTAGGGCTTACCGTCGATTACGTAACTTGCACCGATACCTGATCCGGTTTTCACGTAGATGAAGTTTTGGTAGTTCTTTTCAGTTGCACCTACTTCGCCAAGTGCGGCGGCGCGGGCGTCATTGTCAATGTAGGCGGGGCAGTTCAGTTCTTTTGAGAGCATTTCTGCTACGGGGGCGTTATTCCAGTTGGGCATTCGTGCTGGAGAGATGATTGATTGGGTTTGCGGATTAACCGGCCCGGGGAGGGCGAGGGCGCAGGCGGTAAATTTCTTAACATTTAGGTTGGAGCTGTTAAGCATTGCTTCCCAGGTGGTAGCAATTTGGGAAAGAACTGTTTCGGGGCCATCACTTATTTCTAGGGGAATTTCTTTCGTACTAACAATATGCCCTGCCCAGTCGGTAATTGCCAGTAAAGCGTGTTTGGAACCAAGTTCACCGAGGGCGATAACGGCCCTTGGTTCAACTACTTTGAACTGAGCTGCGCGGCGCCCTCCGGTGGAGGCGGAGGTGCCCACAACGGTGATTAAGTTTTCTTCTAAAAGGGCGCGGGTGAGGTTTGAGGCGGTCGAGGCTGAAATGTCAAGGATCCGCTTAATCTCGGCGCGTGAAGTGGCTTCGCCAGTTTGGATTAGCCGATAGGCGGCTTGGAGTAGCTCAGGTTTTACGGCAGGGGACACTTGCTTAATTCCTTGTAATTGTGAGGTATAAAATTCATAAGTTATTGCAACTTATTGTAATAAGTTTAGCGTATTTTCTAAAAAGTTATCGAAAGTTATCACAAAATTGTAAAAATCCTGCTAGTCTCAAATTATCGGAAACTTGGCAGCCGATTTAAAATGCCGAATTTGAAAGGAGTTTCAAGGATGAAACGAATCAACTACGTGCGCCAAATGCTGGTTGTAGTCGCAGCTGGCGCACTCGCCACAGGCTTAGCCGCCTGCGGTGGCTCTTCTACTCCCCAAGGAGCGGCGAAACCCGATGCCGACTCTACCCAGGCTAACGGTTCTGCTTCAATTAGTGTTGCTATGAAGACACCAACCTGGATTCTGCCAATTTCTGTACCTGGTAAAACACAAGGCGAGAATGGTATTTTCCGTTCCATGCAGTGGCCCGCCTTATTCGACTTTACCCTTGAAGGAAACGCCAAGTACAATCTTGACGCAGAACGCTCAATGGCAAACGTGCCAGAGCTAAGCGAAGACGGAAAAACCTACACCATCACCCTCAAAGATCTCAAATGGTCAGATGGCACGGCCCTAACCACCCGCGACCTGGAATTTTGGTTCAACCTAATTAAGTACAACAAAGACGAATGGGCATCCTACCGGAAAGGAAACTTCCCAGATAACGTAGCCTCATTTGAAGTTGTAGACGAAAAAGTCATTAAACTAACCACTACTGAAGTTTACGCACCCGGTTTCTACATGGGGAACCAGCTAGCAGCGCTAACTCCAATGCCACACCACGTGTGGGCAAAAACAGCTGACGACGGTCAAATCACCGACGATGACCGTACCGAAGCCGGAGCCAAAGCCATTTTCCAATACCTGAAGAAAGCCTCTGAAGATCCAGCCTCCTATGGAACTAATCCCCTGTGGCAAACCGTATCCGGCCCCTGGAAACTAGCTGCATACACTCCATCAGGTGAAGTAAAACTAATGGCAAATGACGGTTACCTGGGAAGCGATAAAGCTAAAGTAAAGGAAGTCGTCTTTAAACCTTTCACCTCTGACGACTCAGAGTTCAACACGCTACGTTCCGGAGGGATCGACTACGGCTATATTCCAGCCGGTTCCATCTCAGAAAAAGGCTACATTGAATCACAGGGCTACAAAGTTTCTCCCTGGTACGGCTGGTCCATCACCTACATGCCCATGAACTTTGCTAACCCCAAAACCGGTCCCATCTTCAAACAAAAATATATCCGCCAAGCCCTCCAACAGCTTATCGATCAAGAAAGTATCTCTAAGGTAATCTGGCAAGAAATGGCTGCGCCCACCTGTGGTCCGGTTCCACAAAAACCGGGGAAAGCAGGATCGTTAGATGGATGTGCCTACGGCTTCAACCCTGAAAAAGCAAAAGAACTCTTAGAATCACACGGTTGGAAAGTAAACCCAGATGGGGTTACTACTTGTGAACGTCCCGGCACCGGAGCAAACGAATGTGGCGAAGGAATCAAAGCCGGAACTGAACTACGCTTTGTGATGATTTCACAGTCAGGCTTCACCGCAACTTCAAAGATGATGGCAGAACTCAAATCACAGTTCTCCAAGCTGGGCATCGTCCTCGAAATCCAAGAAGTACCTGACTCCGTAGCAGTTTCCCAAAAGTGTAAACCGGACACCGAATGTAACTGGGACCTTTCCTTCTTCGGCTCCCAAGCATCCTGGTACTACCCAGTTTACGCCTCCGGACAGCGTCTATTCGCTACCGATGCACCCGTGAACCTAGGTTCCTACTCAGATGCTAAAGCGGATGAACTAATCCAAAAGACACTCGTCTCAGCAGACGAATCTGCCATGCAAGAATACAACGACTACCTGGCAGAAGACCTCCCGGTACTGTGGATGCCGAACCCAGTGGCACAGGTATCAGCCTATAAAGCAGATATCAGTGGCATCGATCCACAAGAGCCAACCTTGGGTATGTACCCACAAGATTGGTCAAGAAAGTAATTATCTTATCGCACCACTTAAGGTGGGGTGGCAAAAGACCTGATAGGGAAACCCCCTAGAACTTTTGCCACCCCACCACCAGAAAGGCTAACTCCAAATGTGGCGTTACATTCTGAAACGATTAGGACAGGCAATCATCGTCATGTTCCTAGTCACCTTCCTAACCTTCCTCATCCTCCACCTACTACCCGGAGGCGCCGCGCGTTCCGCTCTTGGCAAAGAAGCCACCGAAGCGCAGATAATCGCCTACAACGCGCAAATGGGCTACGACCAGCCCTTCATCATCCAATACGGAATGTACCTGGGACGGCTATTCCAAGGGGACCTGGGCTTCTCATTCCAACAAAACCAGCCGATCGCTGACCTAATCGCCCAGCGCCTGCCCAAAACAATCGTTCTCAGCCTCCTCTCAACGGTTTTAGCAGTAGTTATCGCCGTCCCCTTAGGCGCCTTACAGGCAGTACGCCGCAACAAACCCGCCGACTACCTCATCACCGGAGTAGCCCTATTAGCATACGCAACCCCACTCTTTTTCCTGGGAATGCTGTTAATCGTACTCTTTTCACAAGTCTGGCCGATCCTCCCACCACAAGCCCCCCAAGGCTTCACAGTTGCGGAAATCTTCTCACAGTGGCAAGGCCTCATCCTCCCAGTGATAACCCTGGCGATTGTTGCTCTAGCAGCATTCACCCGTTACGTACGCTCCACAATGGTAGATAACCTAAACGAAAACTACATTCGTACCGCCCAGGCAAAAGGCCTTTCACCTGCTCGAGTAACCTTAAAACACGCCCTCGGGAACTCACTATTTCCAGTAATCACCCTACTGGGAATGTACGTGCCACACCTCTTTTCCGGGGCGCTGGTGGTGGAATCCCTCTTCAACTACCCGGGAATGGGACTAATGTTCTGGCAAGCAACCCAAACCCGCGATTTCCCAGTCCTACTGGCAGTAACCCTAATCGTCTCTTTCGCCACGGTAATCGGAGCTTTACTAGCAGACATAGCCTACGCCATGGTCGATCCTCGCGTAAGACTATCTGGAGGCAAATAATGGCATCACAAAAAACTAAAAAACGCCACGTCGGAATGGGAAGACAGGGCGTAGCCGTATTCTTTGAAAACAAACTCGCTGTCTTTGGACTCTCCCTAGTTATCTTCCTAGTCCTCTTTTCCTTCCTAGGCCCCCTCATCTACCCTTCGGAACAAGTCCACACTAACCTCTCCCAAGTACATATCGCCCCCGGAGAACAAGGGTTCATCCTGGGAACAGATGGAGTTGGATACGACCAACTGGGACGGCTTATGCTCGGCGGACAAACCTCACTTATCGTTGGACTTTCAGCCGGACTATTAGCAACGGCCTTTGGAACCATCTGGGGCGCCACCGCAGGGTTCATAGGCGGATGGGTGGACGCAGTAATGATGCGTATCGTCGATTCGCTCATGTCAATCCCCGCGCTCTTCCTCTTCATGCTAATCGCCACCATCGTTACCCCCACCATCCCCATGCTGGTACTGGTTATCTCAGCCTTCGCCTGGCTCAACCCCGCCCGTATGGTTAGAGGTGACTCCATCGCCCTACGCTCCCGCGAATTCGTAACCGCCATGCGCGGAATGGGCGGTAAACCACTGCGCGCCGTCCGCACCCACATCGTCAGAAACTCAATCGGCACTGTCATAGTAAACGCCACCTTCCAAGTAGCTGACGCCGTACTCTACGTAGCCTACCTCTCCTTCCTGGGACTGGGGGTACCACCACCGGCCGCTAACTGGGGTGGCATGCTATCCACCGGATTAAGCGAAATCTACTCCGGACGCTGGTGGCTAATTTACCCCCCAGGTATCGCCATTATCCTGTTGGTACTAGCATTCAACTTCGTAGGCGACGGACTACGCGACGCATTCGAAGTAAGACTGCGAAAGAGGTAAGGAAACATGACAACTCAACCCTTGCTATCAATCCAAGACCTCCACGTGACAATCCCACGGCGAAAAGGCCAGGTAACTCCACTCAACGGCGTAAACCTAGACGTTTACGCAGGACAAACGCTGGGAATCGTGGGTGAATCAGGTTCCGGGAAAACCATGACCGCTTTAGCAGTGATGGGGCTCTTACCCGGTAACGGATATGTTGCCAGCGGAGACATCCTCTTTGACGGCATCAACCTCACCCAAGAAAAACCAGAAACAGTACGCAAACTTCGCGGCACCCAAATGGGAATGATCTTCCAAGACCCGATGACCTCACTCAATCCCACCATGAGCATCGGGAAACAAATCGGAGAATCCCTACGCGTCCATAAAAAATACTCCCGTAAAGATGCCCGCGACGCCGCCATAGAAATCATGCGCAGAGTGGGGATGCCCCGCGCCGAAAAAATCGTTGACGACTATCCGCACCAGCTTTCAGGTGGAATGCGCCAACGCGCAATGATTGCCATGGCCCTAGTCTGCCACCCGAAACTACTGATCGCCGATGAACCAACTACCGCCTTAGACGTAACCACCCAAATGCAGATCCTGGATCTTCTCGATGAATTAAAAGAAGAATTCGGGTCAGCAGTCATCCTAGTTACCCATGACCTGGCGGTGGTATCCGGACGGGCAGATACCGTGGCAGTTATGTACGCTGGGCAGGTGATGGAACAGGCGCCCTCGGAAGAATTCTTCGCCTCCCCAGACCACCAGTACACGCGCGCCCTGCTAGCGGCCCTGCCAGAACGCGCCACCCACTCAAAAGAACGCCTCTATTCAATCCCCGGAATACCCCCAGCTCTTACTGAACCGATTAAAGGCTGTCCTTTTGCCCCGCGCTGCACTTTTGCAACCGAGCAATGCCACCGAGAAACTCCCAGCCTTTTAGGAGAAACTCATAAAGTTGCCTGTTTCCACCCCGGCGGGGAAAAACTCAAAGTTGAAACATTCGCAGACACCCAGATCGCCCTCACCGAGCAACCCATTATTTTGCAAGTCGAGGGCGTCTGCAAAGACTTTGAAGCCAGAGCCGGAAGTCTAATCCGTAAGAAAATCGGCACCGTCTCAGCAGTTAAAGACGTATCCTTTAACGTGCGCAGAGGTGAAACCTTCGGGCTGGTCGGAGAATCAGGCTGCGGAAAATCAACCCTGGGACGCGTAATAGCAGGCTTAGATGAAGCAACCAACGGAAAAATAATCATCAACGGAAAAGACCTTTCCAGCCTCACCGGAAGTGATCGCATCAAGTTTCACCGCACAGTGCAGATGATGTTCCAAGACTCTGCTGCCGCAATGGATCCCAGAATGCGAGTTGATGAAATCATCTCAGAACCAATGGCGATCCAAAAAACCGCGAAACGCAAAGAAAGGATGGAACGCACTGAAGAACTGGTAGAAAAGATAGGCTTACCGGAAAACTCACTGGAACGCTACCCGCATGAATTCTCCGGAGGACAGCTCCAAAGAATCGGACTGGCCCGCTCACTTGCTCTCAACCCAGACGTGATAGTCTGCGACGAGCCGGTCTCTGCACTGGACGTCTCAGTACAGGCCCAGGTTTTAAACCAAATGCGCGAACTACAAACCCAGTACGGACTTTCTTACCTCTTCATCAGTCACGACCTGGCAGTAGTCCGCTACATGTCTGACCGGATTGGGGTAATGTACCTGGGAACCCTAGTAGAACTGGGAGACGCAGACGATATTACCGAAAACCCCCTCCACCCCTATACCAGGGGACTCATCGACGCAGTACCGCGCATCGACGAACCAGTTCTAAATCGTGAAAAGTTCAAGATAACCGGTGAACTACCCTCTGCCATCGATCCACCAAGTGGATGTCGCTTCCGCACCAGATGTCCTTTCGCTCAGGAAATCTGCGCAACCGAAGTACCAAACCTTGAAGAAAAGGGGACCGTGGGAAGAAACGGGCAAGCCCACCAGGTAGCCTGCCATTTCCCATTACTTCCCCAAAACTAAAATGAGGCGCAAAATGACCACAATTGAAGTCTGCGTAGAAGACTTAGCCGCCGTGGCAGCTGCCTACCAAGCCGGTGCAGATCGCGTTGAACTCTGCACTCGGCTTGAGGTAGGCGGACTCACCCCACCAGATGAGTTAATCCATGCAACCATCGACCTAATCTCAGGATTACCCACCCCCTTCGGGTTAAGAATCCTGGTACGGGAAGAATACGCTAGTTTTCAACACACCCCCCAGCAGCAAGCAGCATTAATCGCGGAAGTGATTCGCCTGCGACAAAAATACGCATACACTAAAGTCCCCGTCGGGTTCGTTGTAGGCGCCCTCGACGAAACAGGGGAAATCCCCACGGAGTTTCTCACCCAAATGGTGAAAGCAGCCCAGGGGTGGCCACTGGTATTTCATCGGGGGATCGACAGCTGCCCAAACCGTGCTAAAGCCCTAAAAACCCTCAGCGAAAACGGGTTCGACGCAGTACTCACCGCCGGGGGACACCCAACCCTTGCCAACTATCAGCAACTAAAAGAAGATATTAAACAAACCAAAGGTAAACTCACCATCATTATCTCTGGGGGAATCCGCGCACACAATGCCACGGAAATCATGCAAATCACCGGCGCTGAAGAAATCCACTTTAAAGCTCCCTATGCGACAGGTGAACCCGGCACAGACCCGCAGCTGGTAACCGCAATCGTAAAGGCAATTCGGAATGCGTCCCAAACTTAAACTCAGTATGCTGAAAAGGTGAGTGAATTGTTAAGCCGGCGGCAAGCCCCCTTTGAAGTAATTTCCGAATACACGCCCTCAGGTGACCAACCTAAGGCAATCAAAGAACTAACCGAACGGATCAACGCAGGGGAACGGGACATAACCCTTCTGGGCGCAACCGGCACTGGGAAGTCAGCAACCGCAGCTTGGTTAATCGAACAGGTGCAGCGTCCCACGCTAATCATGGCACACAATAAAACTCTTGCTGCCCAGTTAGCGGCCGAACTAAGAAGCCTACTGCCCAATAACGCAGTCGAATATTTCGTATCCTACTACGACTACTATCAGCCGGAAGCCTACGTCCCCCAAACCGACACTTTCATTGAAAAAGACTCCTCAATCAACGAAGAAGTTGAACGGTTACGTCACTCAGCCACAAACTCGCTTTTAACGCGTAGAGACACAGTTGTCGTCTCTTCAGTATCGTGCATCTACGGGTTAGGTACCCCCGAAGAATACGTAGACCGCATGGTGGAAATTGAAGTCGGGTTAGAACTTGACCGCGAGCGTTTCCTACGGCAACTGGTAGCCATGCAATATACCCGCAACGATGTGGCATTTACCAGGGGAACTTTCCGCGTGCGCGGCGACACCGTGGAAATTATTCCAGTCTACGAAGAACTGGCGATTCGGATTGAATTCTTTGGTGATGAAGTTGATTCGCTGGCAGTCCTGCACCCGCTTACCGGCGATTTAATTCGCGAGGTCGATTATACTTATCTTTTCCCGGCCTCCCACTATGTGGCTGGGGAAGAACGAATGAAAAAAGCGATCGCTTCAATCCAAGCTGAATTAGATGAAAGAGTTGCCTGGTTTGAAGCCCGTAATAAACTACTTGAAGCGCAGCGTTTGCGGATGCGCACCACCTATGATTTAGAAATGCTCCGCGAAATTGGTTCCTGTGCGGGGATTGAAAACTATTCGCGTCATATTGACGACCGTGCAGCGGGCACCGCACCGCATACGCTGTTGGATTATTTCCCTGATGACTTCCTGCTCATAATCGACGAATCTCACGTTACCGTTCCCCAGATTGGTGCCATGTATGAAGGGGATATGTCACGGAAACGCACCTTAGTTGATCACGGGTTCAGGCTACCTTCGGCGATGGATAATCGCCCGCTAAAGTTTGCTGAGTTTTTAGAAAGAGTGGGGCAGACTGTCTACCTATCGGCAACTCCTGGAAAGTACGAATTGGAACGGTCCAGTGGGGTAGTGGAACAGATTATTCGCCCAACTGGACTGGTTGATCCGCTCATTAGAGTTAAACCAACAGAACACCAAATCGACGACCTATTAGCAGAAATCAGAATGAGGGTTTCCCAAAATGAGCGTGTCCTGGTAACCACACTTACCAAACGAATGGCCGAGGATTTAACAACCTACTTTGCGGAACGAGGTATCCGAGTTGAATACCTCCACTCTGATGTGGATACGTTACGACGGGTTGAGTTACTTAGGGAACTACGATTAGGAAAATTTGATGTGTTAGTCGGGATTAACCTCTTAAGAGAGGGCCTGGACTTACCGGAAGTTTCCTTAGTGGCGATTCTAGATGCGGATAAAGAAGGATTCTTGCGCTCAACGACCTCGCTGATTCAAACGATTGGCCGCGCCGCCAGAAATGTCTCCGGTGAAGTCCACATGTATGCTGATCGCGTCACTGATTCAATGGCAGTGGCAATCGCCGAAACTGAACGGCGCCGAGAAATGCAGATTGCCTACAACCAGGCCCACGGGATTGACCCGCAACCACTTAGAAAGAAGATTCAAGATGTTACTGACCTCTTAGCCCGAGAGGACATTGATACTCAGGAACTGCTTCAAGGCGGCTACCGGAAAACACCCGCAAAATCGGGTGAAACAGGTAAAAAACAGCGTGAAAAAGGTGGTAACCTGCCGGCAGCAGAAGCTGAACTGATTGATTTAATTGAAGAATTGACAGTGCAAATGCACCTTGCAGCTGAAGATCTGCAGTTCGAACTGGCAGCCAGGTTTAGAGATGAACTAAAGGAGCTGAAGCAAGAACTAAGGCAAATGCGCTCAGCTTAACAGCTTGGCTTAATGAACCTAACTTATAACTGCGGTAAAGTTAGAAAGTAGCTTAAAAAATAAAACTCAGGTTTGCTTCGATTGCAAGCCCTTAGACACGGAGAAGATTTTGGACGTACACTTGGCCGGTTGGCTCTTACTTTTCGGCCTGGTAATCACCATGATTACCGTTGATATCGTAGGACATGTGCGCACCCCGCACGCCCCAACTTTAAAGGAAGCCGCTTCTTGGACCGCTGGATACGTCACTTTAGCAGTGTCTTTCGGCTTTTTAGTCTGGTACTTTTGGAACCTTGATTATGCAACTCAGTATTGGGCGGGTTGGATTACCGAATGGTCACTGTCTTTAGACAATCTCTTTGTCTTTGTGATTATTATTGCGGCTTTTAGAGTTCCCCGTGAATACCAGCAAAAAGTACTTCTTTCCGGGATCATCATTGCCCTGGTGCTGCGCTTCTTCTTCATTCTAATCGGCGCACAACTAATCAACCAATTCTCGTTTATTTTCTACATTTTTGGCCTGTGGTTAATCTGGACAGCTTACACGCAAGTAAGAGAAGCCACTTCAGGACATAGCGTAAGTGACGAAGAATTCGTAGAGCCTCTCTTTGTTCGCTTAACTCGTAAGGTATTCCCCGTAACTGACGGTTTCCTCTCAGATAAGTTGCTTCACCGTCACGGCGCGAAAACTTACCTTACCCCCATGCTATTGGTAATCATCGCAGTTGGGTCAGCTGACCTCATGTTCGCTTTTGACTCGATTCCAGCTATCTTCGGTTTAACTTCCGAACCATACTTAGTTTTCGCTGCCAACGCATTTGCTCTGCTTGGTCTGCGCCAACTTTACTTCCTAATCGATGGGCTTTTAGAACGCCTGGTATATCTGCACTGGGGATTGGCTGCCATCCTTGGTTTCATTGGCGTGAAACTCATTCTCCACGCTATGCATGAAAACAATGTTTCGTTTATCAATAACGGGGAACCTTTTAACGTTCCAGAAATCGGAATTCCGGCTTCACTGCTATTTATCGTCAGCACATTATTAGTTACCGTAGCCGCCTCCATCTGGAAGTCCCGTTCAGACGCAGCAAAGTCTGCAGCTTAACTTAAAATACATTTCGAGGGCGCCAGCAACCTGTCTGGTCGCCCTCGAAACTATGAATCCAAAGAATCGAATTTGAATGTCTAATCTCACCACAGCACAACTGACTGGTTTAACGCACAGCGAAATCGAAACTGCACTGGCTAACGGCGCCCAAACGAACTATGTGCGGCGCACTTCCTCGCGCCCGTTATCGACCATTATCCGCGCCAACATTTTCACCCTCTTTAATGCAATTCTCACCACCGCGATGATTGTGGTTATCCTGATTGGCTCGTGGCAAGACGCCGTCTTTGCGATCGTCATGATCTCTAACGCGGTAATCGGAATTATTTCTGAAACTAAAGCTAAACGCACGCTTGACTCGCTGGCCATTTTGGAAGCCCCCCGAGCAAAGGTAATCCGTGACGGTAATGAGGAAGAAATCAGCTCAGATGAGATTCTTTTAAATGAACTGGTAGTGCTCCGCCAAGGCTCACAGGTACCCGCAGACGGAATCACTATCTCATCGCAGGCTTTAAAAATTGATGAATCGATGCTCACCGGCGAATCTGTTGCGGTACGTAAAAGCTCTGACGACCAGGTGCTTTCTGGAACCGTAGTAGTCGCCGGGGAAGGTATTATTCGCACCACCGCCATTGGCAAAGATGCGTACGCGCAGCAGCTCACTGAAGAAGCTAAGAAATTCAAAAAAGCTCACTCAGAAATCGTTGCGGGAATCAATGTCATTTTGAAAGTAATCTCTTGGGCGATTGTTCCTATAGTTGCTCTGCTAGTTTGGTCACAGTTAAATAATGGGGAAAGTGACTGGCGTGGCGCCCTCATTCTCGCAATCGCCGGTGTAGTGGGAATGATTCCCCAAGGGCTGGTTCTGCTCACCTCACTTAACTTCGCTCTGGCAGCGGCTGGGTTAGCCCGCCAAAAAGTACTGATTCAAGAACTTAACGCGGTGGAGGTACTGGCTCGGGTAGACCGTCTGTGCGTTGATAAAACCGGTACTTTAACTTCTGGGGCTATCACCGGAAGAGAGATTATTGAACTCACCTGCGAAGCTGAAGCCCAGGCGTATCAGGCTCTTTCAGCTTTGGTGGGAGACGCTGCTAATGAAACTGCGGTTGCCACCTTAAAACTATTAGAAAGTAGTCCGCTCACCGACGGTGAACTGATTCCTTTTGACTCCACCCGGAAGTGGTCTGCTTTCACCCAAGCAGAGCAAACTTGGTATTTCGGAGCTCCTGAAATTGTGGCGGCCACAGCCAGCAACAGTGAGGAAGTACTGCGACAAGTTAATGAACTGGCACAAACCGGTGCTCGCGTTCTGTGCTTGGCAAAAGCAACTGAGGGACAGTTGGATATTGATAATCCGGTATTCCTCACGGGACTAAAAGCTATCCTTTTGGTGGTTCTTGAAGAAGAAATTCGCCCAGATGCTGCCGATACTATGGCTTACTTCCTCAGACAAAAAGTGCAGATTAAAGTTATCTCCGGCGATAACCCCACTACCGTAGGTGCGATTGCCAAAAGAGTAGGGGTTAAGGTTGAGGGCGACATTAAAGTCATGGACGCGCGGGAGCTTGCCCCTGAAATCCTCACCGGTGACATGAGTAAACTGGCTGAAATAATGGCCGAATATGATGTGTTTGGGCGGGTTACTCCAGAGGTTAAACGAGCCATGGTACACGCTCTCCAACACCATAAGCATACGGTGGCGATGACCGGTGACGGGGTTAATGACGTTTTAGCGTTAAAGGACGCCGACCTGGGGATTGCGATGGGTTCCGGCGCGCAGGCTACCAAAGCAGTTGCGAAAGTAGTTTTAGTTGACGGTAAGTTCGCGAAGCTACCCGCAGTGGTGGCTGAGGGCCGCAGAATTATCGCAAATATGGAAAGAGTCTCTTCACTATTCCTAACTAAAACTACCTATTCAGCGCTTTTAGCTATTATCGTTTCCGTGATGGCTTGGAAGTACCCATTCCTGCCACGCCACCTCACTATTATCGGCAGTTTAACGATTGGGATTCCCTCATTCTTCTTAGCGATGGAACCTAACTTCCGGATTTACCGTCCGGGCTTCTTGGAAAGAACCCTCTGGCTGGCCATCCCCTCTGGGGTTACCTTAGCTTTAGCCGGTCTGGTTGGCTATCGTCTATTTGAAGCTAACCCGGAAATGGCATCTTCAGTGGCAGCCCTGACAGTAGTTGCCGGGGGACTCTATATGCTTTCAGTAATGTCACGTCCCCTCACAGTGTGGCGTGCATTTTTGCTGCTGGCAATGGCGACGATGGGCGTGCTGATTTTGCTAGTTCCCGCCCTCCGGGTATTTTTCGCTCTACAGTGGCCAAGTTTGCTGGGCTGGGGCTTCGTATTAGGAGGATTCCTAACGATCGCTCTGATTCTTGAAGGGGTGGCCTACAACTATCGGCGCAGATTCGGAAAATACTAGGCAGTAAAATGCAGCTTTTAGATTCGCAAGAGGTTGTTACCGTCACGCAAATGCGGCGGTTGCTTCCCAACGCCCTCGAAACCAGAGTCCCAGCGCTAACTGCTTTCGCAGATGGAAATCTGCTGGTCGCCTTTGACACCCGTCTGGCTCCCACCGATTCTGATTGGGAAGCAGTTGGGGGAGCGATGGCTGCTGACCTGCCAAATCCAAACTCGCTGGGTCTAGTGCGCGGCAGCGTCAAAGGAAACGAATTGGTCTTTTCCGCACCAAAAATTTGGAAGCAGGGGAGCACGCAGCCGAAAACAGGTTTTTCCGATCCCTGTATTCTTTCTGCTGGCAATCGGGTGGTGGTTGTCTACGCTAAGAGTACTGACGTGGGTTTTGCCGGTTCACGCGGTTACCGCGGGCAGGAGGCTCGAAACACTTTATTCATTGAAGTTGCGGTTTCTGATGATCGCGGTGAAACCTGGTCTTATGCGGATACCAGTGCAACTGTCTACGGTGATTATGCGGGTGTTTTTGCCACTTCTGGACATGGAGTAGTTATTTCCTACGAGTTTGGAGATACCTGGGTTGTTCCGCTGGTGGCGCGCCGGTTTGATGGCAGTACTACCCATTTGACGATGCGGAGCGCAGACCGCGGTTTAAGTTGGGTGGTGGGTGAGCCAACTGGTGCCGATATGGATGAAACTGCCTATGGGCTGTTAGACGGCAAACTGGTTCTTAGTGCGCGCCGGACTTCTGCTTTTAAATCAGGTGAGTTGGGGCGTTACACAGCAGTTTCCGAGGACGGTGGTTTAACCTGGTCTGTTCCGCAGTGGGATGATTCCTTACCAGCCGCCGCCTGTAATGCTAGCTTGCTTAGCGTTGATAGGGGATTATTGTTTGCCTATAGTGGAGCGGGGAGAAAAGGCGGTTTTTTGGCGTTAAAGTCGAAACTATCTGCCCCGTGGGAAGAAATCGGGTGTTTCACTACCGGTCCGTGCGGATATGTTGAAACTGCCTGGGTAGCTGGAAAATTACTGGTTCTCTACGAGGTTCCTACGGGGATCCGAGCAAGTTTATTGGCTTTGTAAATTTTCACAATATTTTCTTTGTACTTTCTTTACAAAGCCGGGTGCACTAAGATGTTTAGTGAATCAGACCGGCTACATAAAATCTAAATTTGTTTATGCTTAGTCGTTGATATTAAGGAAAAGAGAAGTATATGACGACTCCAGAAAATACTCCGCAACCAGCTGAAGGTCAGCCAACTCCACCAAATGTGCCCAGTCAGCCAGAAGTAGCTCCAACTTGGGATGGCGCTGCGCCAGCTAGCTTTGAACCATTTGCAGCACCGATGCAGGCTACTCCTGAAACTCCGCAGATGCCAGCTAATGCTATGCCGGGAGAATACCCTCAGGGACAAGTCCCACCAGTAGCACCGCAAGCGCCAGCCTATGGGCAGCCAGTCCCACAGCCAGGTGCTCCAATACCAGCATTGGGAATGCCTCAAGGTGCTCCCCAACCAGCTGGTCCTTCCTTTTCAGAACAGATGAACGCTGCAGTTAATTCCGAAAAGTTAGCTCCCTACAGGAATATTTTCACTAACCTGTGGAAGGGTGATACCGGCGCATCTATTGATGAGGGCGATCGTAATTCGAAACTATGGATTCCAGCTCTGTCAGTAGTAACTGTTTTCAGCGCCTTTGTTTACACATTCTTTATTAGCCGTATGGCCGGACAGGTAGGGTCCTTCCTTTTCGGCGGATATCCTCGCCTAAATGACCGTTTCTCCAGCTACCTTGGGTTGCCCGCCGATAAGTTCTTTGCCCTACTTTTCGGGATGATCATCATGTTCGGGATCGGTTTAGCGCTGCGTGCAGTGGCCCTTACAGTAGCAGCCAAGTTACGGCAAAAGACCTATAGCTTCACTCGAGCTGCGAATCTGCTGGCAGTGGCCTATCTTCCATCCTTGATGATGATCAGCTTAGTTTTCGTATTCGCTCTAATGCCAGGTACTTTGATGATTCGCATTGCCAGCCTAATGCTCTTTGTCCTCTTCCTACCAATGTTGTTGATGAGCGAACTGATTATCTACGTTGGTTTCAACCGGCAAAATGGATTCGCAAAATCCGTTCTAGTTCCTCACGTAATGCTCACCGGAGCATCGATGGTTCTGCTGCTGGTTATCATGACTATCCTCAGGTCGATTGTTGACTGATCACTAACCAAAATAAATCGCAGGTGCAAAGCACCTGCGATTTTTAATTGGATAAGAATAAAAATCAGCTAAACCCCGATTTATCCGGTGAAAATAATGACTTCGGTTCGGTAACATTAAGTAACTGCGAGGAAATTTAGTAACTGTGAGGAAAGAGAAGACACATGAACCGATTAAATCTAAATGTCTTTGGTAAAGCATCTGAAGAAGTAGTTCCCTTAGTTCTCATCCACGCATTGGGCACCGATAGTTCCTCATTCAAACAGGTAATCGCCGCGCTTAACTACCCGTGGACGATTACGGTAGATCTGCCTGGTCACGGTAAATCTGCACCCCTTTCAACCTTAAAACCTTCCTCTCCTGAAGTAGTTTTCACCGCGATTTTAGAAAACCTAGAAGCAATTGGCGTGCAGCAGTTCCACCTAGCCGGAATATCAATTGGGGGAATGCTCAGCTGGTACGGGCTGACGCATTATCCGGCGCAGGTGCTTTCGGCCACGGTGCTCTGCGCCGGTCCAGCAAATCTACCAGCCACCCAGTGGGAAGAAAGAGCCAGGAAAGTACGTGCAAGCGGAGTAGCACATTTAGTTGAACCAACTATGGAACGATGGTTCACCCCGGAAATGTTCCGCAACCGCCCTCGGGAAATTGAATGGATTAAAGAAACCTATCGTAACTGTAACCCAGAAGGCTACGCACAGTGCTGTGAAGTCCTTGCCAACTTGGACCTACGCGAAAAGGAACTACCAGCGGGACGCAACTTCACTTTGGCAGCGGCTGAACACGACGGAGGTTTCCCCCCTGAAACAGGGCAGAGCGTATTCCAATCCATCTGTGACAGACACCAAAGTCCACAAGTCGAAAGTGGCGTTGCCACCGCCAGTGGGAAGCTTCACTTCCAGGTGATTAAAGGAGCTGCCCATCAAGCTGCCGTGGAGCAACCCCAGCAGGTAGCTGAAATCATTAAACTAGCTTTAGGGAACTAAGCGAACGGGGCAACACTCACCGGGAATCGAACATTTGTACGACATGCGGTGGTTAGGTAAACTTAAGCTGTGCAAGAAAAACTAATCGTCCGCGGAGCCCGCGCCCATAATCTAAAAAGTGTAGACCTAGATTTACCTCGGGAAGCAATGATTGTTTTCACCGGACTATCTGGTTCGGGAAAATCCTCTTTAGCTTTCGACACGATTTTTGCCGAAGGGCAACGTCGCTACGTGGAATCACTATCTTCCTATGCCCGCCAGTTCCTGGGACAAATGGATAAACCAGAAGTCGATTTCATTGAAGGGCTTTCCCCAGCAGTCTCAATCGACCAAAAATCCACTTCGCGTAACCCCCGTTCAACAGTGGGGACAATTACCGAAATCTACGATTACCTGCGTTTACTGTACGCTCGCACTGGTATTGCACACTGTCCTAAATGTGACGAACAGATTACTGCGCAAACTCCACAGCAAATCGTTGATTCAGTTAGTACCCTGCCGGCGGGCACCCGCTTTCAAGTGCGTGCCCCGATGGTCAGAGGGCGAAAAGGTGAGTACGCGGACTTATTTGCTGACCTGCGGGCCGAAGGATACGCCCGCGTCGTAGTCGATGGGGAAGAACACCGGTTAGAGTCGGTGCCGGTGTTAGAAAAGAAACTGAAACACTCAATCGATGTAGTAGTCGATCGCCTAGTGGTTAAAGATAATATACGTCAACGGCTCACTGATTCGGTTGAAACAGCTCTTAAACTAACTGACGGGCTAGTGGTAATTGAACTGGTTGATCTTGAGCCAACTGACCCGCATAAGTTCCGGCGCTATTCTGAAAAACGAGCTTGCCCTAACGATCATCCGCTCACTTTAGAAGAAATTGAACCACGCACATTTTCATTCAATGCTCCCTACGGGGCTTGCCCCACGTGTTCTGGATTAGGGACACGTTTAGAAGTCGATCCTGATCTGGTTATTCCAGATGAGGGACTTACCCTAAAAGAAGGGGCGATTAGCCCCTGGCCACCGCACAATAAGTATCACCGGCAGATTCTAGAAGCCCTGGGTAAAGAACTTGGCTTTGACATGGATACTCCGTGGCGAGATTTCTCAGACGAACTGAAACAGACACTGTTATTCGGCAAAGACTATAAAGTGCAGGTGCAGTACCGCAACCGCTTTGGCCGCGAACGTAGCTATACCGGCGGATTTGAAGGTGCCGTACTTTGGGTTGAACGCAAACGGAAGGAAACTGAGTCCGAAAGTCAGCTGGAAAAGCTCACTTCCTACATGCGCGAAACCGCCTGTCCAAGCTGTAAGGGAGCTCGTTTAAAACCAGAAGTACTGGCAGTTAAAATCAACGGGCTTTCTATCTCCAGCTTAACTGAGCTATCAGTGGTGGATGCTCGCGATTTTCTCCAAGAAGTTGAACTAACTGCCCGGACTAAACAGATTGCAGCGCCAATCCTAACAGAGATTTTAGCGCGCCTAAACTTCCTCATCGACGTGGGGTTAAACTATTTAACCCTTTCCCGTTCAGCGGGAACTCTCTCTGGTGGCGAAGCGCAGCGTATTCGCCTGGCAACCCAAATCGGATCAGGTTTAGTAGGCGTACTTTACGTACTGGATGAACCCTCTATTGGTTTACATCAGCGAGATAATGATCGGCTGATTGAAACTTTAGAAAAACTCCGCGACCTGGGAAATACGCTGATTGTGGTTGAACACGATGAAGATACGATTGCCCACGCAGACTGGATTGTAGACATTGGGCCCGGCGCTGGGGAACACGGGGGACAAATTGTTCACTCCGGTACTTTGTCGCAGTTAAAACGCAATCATGACTCACTTACCGGCGACTATCTTTCAGGGCGTAAGCGAATTGAAGTTCCGAAAGAACGCCGGCAAGTAAACCCCGAATCGGCGATTGTAGTCCATGGAGCAAAAGAAAATAACCTGCAGAATGTAACCGTTTCTTTTCCCCGCGGAGTATTCACCGCGGTTACCGGTGTGTCTGGTTCAGGTAAATCAACTTTGGTAAATGGGATTCTCTATCAATCCCTGGCTAAGCGTCTGAACCGAGCACAGTTAGTGCCTGGCCGGCATAAGTCAGTTTCTGGAATAGAGGAACTTGATAAGGTAGTTCACGTTGATCAATCCCCAATTGGGCGCACTCCTCGCTCTAACCCAGCCACTTATACGGGCGTGTGGGATATTGTGCGAAACCTATTTGCTGGTACCCCCGAAGCAATGGTCCGAGGTTACACAGCAGGACGGTTTTCCTTCAACGTAAAAGGTGGGCGCTGTGAACCATGTAAAGGCGACGGAACCATCAAGATTGAAATGAACTTCCTCCCGGACGTCTACGTCACCTGCGAAGTCTGTCAAGGAAAACGTTATAACCGAGAGACTCTAGAAGTCACCTATAAGGGCAAAAATATTGCCGATATTTTAGAGATGCCCATTGCTGATGCAGCTGAGTTTTTCGCGCAAATCCCACGTATTTCCCGATATTTACAGACTCTGGTAGAAGTCGGTTTAGGATACGTAAGGCTGGGGCAGTCCGCCACCACTCTTTCCGGTGGGGAAGCGCAGCGAGTGAAACTGGCAGCTGAACTACAACGCAGAACCCGAGGGCGGTCTGTTTACGTCCTCGATGAGCCAACCACCGGTTTACATTCAGAAGATATTAGAAAGCTACTTTTGGTCTTGCAAAGCCTGGTCGATAAAGGCAATACGGTGATCGTGATTGAACACAACTTAGATGTGATTAAATCAGCTGACTGGATTATCGATATGGGACCCGAAGGTGGCGCCGGCGGTGGCCAGGTGATTGCGGAAGGAACTCCGGAAAAAGTAGCTACGATTGGGAAGTCACATACGGGACGGTATCTGCGCAGACTACTGAAATAAAATACTGTGGTGGAGCATAAGCCTAGTGCTTTAACTCCACCACAGTAATTTTATCGGTTAAATAAGTGGCGCAATCGATAATGAGCCAATGAAAGCTTCCGCAGAAGCATCTAAAACCGCTCTTACCGCTTTAGCAACAGAACTAGGTTGCAGATGTTCACCCGGATCATAGGGACGATCCATGGAGGCTTGTATTGCCACCTGCATTTGCGTGTCTACCCGGCCAGGGTGAATCGAAGAGACCCTCACCTTACCGCGTTCTTCTTCTCTTAAAGAATCTGCAAACGCACGTAAAGCAAACTTAGAAGCAGCGTATGCCGCCCACCCGGGACTAGCTTTTAGACCAGCCCCAGAGTTAATGAAAATTACCTGCCCTTTTGCCTTACGAAGCACCGGTAAAAGCTGTCTGGTTAAATCAGCTGTGGAAATAACGTTCAGGGCAAACATCTGCTCCCAGTCAGTATGCGAGGTTTCTAAAACGGACTTAACAAAAGCAATTCCCGCGTTATGGATTAAACCATCCAACTCAGAAATCTGCGCGCAGGCATTTTCTAAGGCTGATTCATCTGTAAGATCAACGATAAAAGGTTCTGCAGACGGAAGTGAAGCGACCAACTCCGTAACTTTTTCGGGATCTCTACCACCTACAAGAAGATGAGTATCTTCCGCAAGCTCAGAACAGATCGCCCGCCCAATTCCACCAGTTGCGCCAGTAACTAAAACTTTCCGCATGGAAACTCCTGATTACTTCACTGAAATAGAGTTATCTGAACCGTCATACAGGGAAGCAATTTCCACTGCGAAGTCAGTAGATACTTTTGCGCGTTTTAATTTCATAGAGGGAGTTAAATAACCATTCTCAACTGTGAATTCGGCATCGATAAATCTAAAACGCCGGATTGATTCAGCTTTAGATACAGTTTTATTAACTCGTTTAATGGCAGCTAAGATGGACTCAATCACCTTCGGATGAGCTTTAGAACGCGCCGGATCCATCGGAGGCAAACCGTGGTTCTTCAACCAGGTAGGGAGCATTTCCGCATCTAAAGTAACAATCGCACTAATGTAGGGCTGTTGGTCGCCAACTACAACCACGTGGGAGATCAGCGGATGAGTTACCAGGCTTTCTTCTAAAGCTACTGGAGCAACATTCTTTCCTCCGGCAGTGACGATCAGATCTTTCGCACGTCCAGTAATGTAAAGCCGGTCTTTCTTATCGATCTTCGCAATATCACCGGTTCTGAACCAGCCGTCCTCGAAAGCCTCTGCAGTGGCCTGTGGATTATTGTAGTAGCCGGCGAAAACTGCCGCGCCCTGTACCAGCACTTCACCTTCGCTAGAAAGTTTAATCCGGTTACCGGGTATTAGGTTACCGACCGAACCCATTTTCTCTTTCCCTAAACGGGTGATTGAAAGTGGGCCGGTAGTTTCAGATAGGCCGTAGCCTTCTAAAAGATCTAATCCTAAACCGCGGAAGAAATGCCCCAGGGTCGGGGAAAGCGGTGCCCCACCAGAGACGATATAACGCATTTTAGGCCCTAAAGCGGCTTTAATCTTATGAAGAACCAGGCGGTTGGCTAACTTTAAACGCCGTTTCTGTCTAAAGGATGGTCCTCTGCGGGTATCAAGTGCCCGCGAATAAGAGATCGCAGCATTAGCTGCCCAGCGGAATAGTTTACGTTTGATTCCCTTACCTGCTTTAGCTTCAGAGGCGTTGTAAATCTTTTCCAAAACTCGCGGTACTAAAAGCAGGATACTCGGTTGGAAAGTCTTCAGGTCGCCCAGCAGATTCTTAGTGTTAGAAACATTGGCGAATACGCCGTTGCCAGCCAAGATCAGGAACTGTACGAAGCGGGCCAGCACATGGGCCAGGGGAAGGAAAAGTAGAAAACGGGTTTCGTTTGAAAGGCAGATATTTGGCACTGCTTCTTGCGCACCATAGATAGTTTCCACGAAGTTCCGGTGGGTGAGCGTAACTCCCTTTGGAAGTCCAGTGGTTCCCGAGGTATAGATGATGGTAGCGACATCGTCGATATCGACCTTGGCTTGGGCTGCTTTAAGTTTTTCATCTGAGACCTGCAGGCCCCGAGACTGCAGTAGTCGAATAGCGCCGTTATCAAAAGAAAGGATTTCTTTTACGGAGGGGCCAGCCGAGGCTTTGACAAGTTCTAAACGAGTATTGTTATCGGTGATAACCAAAGAAGGGAGAGCGTCGTTGGTAATCCATTCGATTTGTAAACTGGAATCCGACTCATAGATGGGAGCCACAATAATCCCCAGGGAGAGGGCAGCCAGGTCTAGAACTGTCCACTCAGTGCAAGTTGCTGCCATGATGGAGATGCGGTCGCCTTTGGAAAGTCCCATTTGTAACAGGCCTCTGGCAACGTCATCAACTTCGATCTGCAAATCTTTAGCGCTGATTTCCCGCCAGCTTCCCACAGATGTACGGCGTTCCAAAACCGGGGCATTTGGTGTGCGCTCAGCGCGGTCAGATAAGAAAGTGTAGAGGGTTTCATGCGGTTTAGCTTCTTGCTTAAGTGGAATTTCCCAAATCTTTTCTTTCTTAAACAGTCCCACCAGTGGCACCTTTCTATGCGGTATATTTGCAGTTACTTCTAGTTTAGCTACTTAAAATCTTTAATCAACGGATTGGGTTAATAATGAGACTCGTGTCCTTGCTATTAAGCAAAAGAACCCATTTAACCGATGAGGTTTAGATATTGTAGTAGAGCTCAAACTCATAAGGATGAACCAAAGCCCGCATCGGAGCGATTTCTTGGGTTTCCTTATAGTCAATCCAAGTGTGAATTAAATCCTCTGTGAAAACATTCCCCTCAAGTAAAAACTCGTGGTCCTCGCGCAGAGCTTCTAAGGCTGCTTCCAAAGAGGTTGGCAATTTTTCAATATCTTCATATTCAGCCGGAGGAAGCTCGTAAAGATCCTTATCGATGGGAGCCGGCGGCTCTATCCGATTACGAATCCCATCAATCCCAGCCATCAGACAGGCAGCAAAAGCCAGGTAAGGATTTGCTGTTGGATCCGGCACGCGATATTCAACCCGCTTAGCAGCTGCAGAGGTGCCGGTGACCGGAATTCTGATGCAGGCAGACCGATTCCGCGCAGAATAAACCAGATTGATGGGTGCTTCAAAACCGGGAACTAAACGACGATAAGAGTTAATCGAAGGGTTGGTGAAGGCCAGTAATGCCGGGGCGTGGTGAAGTAATCCCCCCACAAACCAGCGCGCTGTATCGGAAAGCCCCCCGTAGCCATTAGGATCGTGGAATAACGGTTTGCCATCTTTCCAAAGGGAGAGGTGGCAGTGCATTCCCGAACCGTTGTCCTTTGCAAGCGGTTTGGGCATAAAGGTTGCCGTGTAACCACTTTGCAGGGCGCAGTTACGGACAATATATTTGAACTTCAACATATCATCGGCGGCGCAGGTTAGTGTATCGAAGCGATAGTTAATCTCTTGCTGACCACCCGAAGCACATTCATGGTGATGACGCTCTACCCGCAAACCGGCCTCGGCCAGGACAGTCGCCGTGTAGTCACGGAAATCTACCTGCCCATCTAAGGGAGCTACCGGGAAGTAGCCGCCCTTTTGAGCAACCGTATGTCCAACGTTTTGGAAACTATCATCGGAGGCTCGTCCGGAGTTCCAGTAACCTTCCTCGGAATCAATTTCAAATACTGTGTGGTGTGGAAGCGACTGATAACGTACCTCTTTAAAAGTGAAGAACTCTGCCTCAGCCCCAACGTAGCAGGTGTCGGCAATTCCGGTGGACCGCAGATAGTTTTCCGCCTTTTGGGCAACCTGGCGAGGATCGCGCTCAAAGGGGGCGTCTGTGAAGGGATCCACAATCGAAAAATTCATGTTCAACGTGGGAATCGGGCGGAAAGGGTCAAGATAGGCTGAACCGATATCAGCCACCAGTTTCATATCAGATTCGTGGATTTGGGTGAATCCCTTGATTGAGGAGCCATCGAACATAATTCCGTTGTCTAAAACTGCTTCAAGCTCACTGGCTGGCACCGTAATATGCTGTTGCACACCGGGAAGATCGCAAAATCGAACGTCTAGTTGTTCGATCTTATGTTCATTTACATAAGCCAAGAGACTTTCGCGGGTACTAAACATTCGGTACCGTCCTCAAAATAAGTTGTATCTAGTTACGTAGATAACCTTAGCATTTGCCTTAAACAATCGGCAGGCAGTTTTATATTCTGATTTAACAGTCCGGCTTGTTTACAATGGAAACTATGGCAGATCCTCTTACCTACCGACCCAAAACCAGCGATATTCCGGTAAGTCCGGGGGTATATCGTTTCTCTGATGCCACGGGCAGGGTCATTTATGTGGGTAAAGCAAAGAACCTGCGAAACCGTTTAACCAGCTATTTTCAAGATCCTGCGAACCTGCATCCGCGCACTCAGCAAATGGTTTTTAGTGCCACTAATGTGCAGTGGACGGTAGTTAATTCTGAGGTGGAGGCACTCACTTTAGAATATAACTGGATTAAAGAGTTTGATCCGCGTTTTAACGTGATGATGAAAGATGATCACTCTTACCCGTACCTTGCGGTGACAGTGAATGAGCAGATTCCGCGGATGACAATTATGCGGGGCAATCGCAATAAGAAGGTTCGTTATTTTGGTCCTTATGCGCAAGTTTGGGCGTTAAGAGATACAGCCGATCAACTTCAGAAAGTGTTTCAAGTTCGTACCTGTTCTGATGGAGTTTTACGCCGCGCTCAGTCTCAGGGGCGGCCCTGTTTACTGGGTTATATTGAAAAGTGTTCGGCTCCTTGTACCGGTAAAATTAGTGAGGCTGACTATCAGCAAAGAGTTACTCAGCTGTGTCAATTTATGGCAGGTAAAGTAGGGCCATATTTGGCGAATCTGCGTTCTGAAATGAAAGCTGCTGCCAGCGAGCTTGAGTTTGAAAAAGCTGCGCGGTTACGGGATAACTTGCAGGCTTTAGAAGTAGTTTTGGAACGTAATGCGATTGTTTTTAACGATGGAACTGACGCGGATGTATTCGGGTTAGTTTCCGATGAGTTAGAAAGTGGCATTTATCTTTTCCACGTGCGCGGCGGAAGAATCCGCGGTGTGCGCGGCTGGGTACTTCACAATCAGTATGGGGCCAGTGATGCAGAGAATCTGCAGGCAGTTTTGCAACAGGCTTTTGCCGAGGCCGTTGGAGTTAAAGAAACGCAGAAACGCCAAGCGGTTTCGGTTGATGATTTAGAACATCTTCCCACTAATGCGGTTCCACCAGAGATCCTGGTACCGGTGCTCCCCACGGAAGTTGCTGTCTTAGAAGAATGGCTAAGTGAAAAACGGGGTGCAAAAGTACGGATTAAAGTACCCGTCCGTGGAGAGAAAAAGGCGCTGCAAGAAACTGTCCAAAAGAATGCGGCGGAAACTCTGCGCCAACATCGGCTTAGAAGAATCAATGATTTAACCCAACGTTCGGTCGCTTTAGAAGAGTTGGCTGACTACTTGGAATTGTCCCATGCCCCGCTGCGGATTGAATGTTTCGATATTTCTCATCTGCAAGGTACTCATCAAGTGGGCTCCCTAGTAGTTTTTGAAGATGGCGCGCCCCGGAAGAAGGACTACCGGAGTTTCACTATTCAAGCACCTTCCGGAGAGTCTCTTGACGATACCGCGGCTATGCGGCAGGTTTTAACCCGCCGGTTCAAACGCCTTCTTGCTGAAGAAAATGGGGTTGCTGGATATGACGAAGAGGGGATTAAGCTGGAGTCTGGGCCGATCGATGAGACAACCGGGCGTCCTCGGCGGTTTTCCTACCGCCCCGATCTGGTGGTAGTTGATGGTGGTTTACCGCAGGTGAACGCGGCAGCTGAAACTCTCACTGAGTTAGGGATTGATATTCCGGTAATTGGTTTAGCTAAACGGTTGGAAGAAGTGTGGATTCCTCAGGAGGAGTATCCCGTGATTTTTCCGCGCACTTGCGCAGGACTTTATCTGCTGCAGCATCTGCGGGATGAATCCCACCGTTTTGCGATTACCGCGCACCGGAAGAAACGCTCTAAATCCATGTTGATATCTGTTTTAGATGAGATTCCTGGTTTAGGTGCCGCTAAGCAAAAAGCCCTGCTTGCAAAATTCGGTGCAGTTAAGCATATTAAGGTTGCGAAGGTAAGTGATTTACAGGAGGTTGCGGGAATCGGACCACTGCTTGCCCAGGCAATTTACGACTACTTTCATCCCGCAGAGGCTTCAGTTGATCCCGATGAATCCGTTGAATAAGATTCAGATTATTAAAAAACCTGGCAAACTAGATATATGAATAATCTTGAAGCCAGCGACTCTACTCATCCGCACGCAGTTCCGACGGATATTTCAGTTTTAGACGAGGCAACATCTTTACCGCAAAACCTGGGTACTGAGATGTTAATTATTACTGGAATGTCCGGTGCCGGACGTACCCGCGCTTCTATGGCGTTGGAAGACCTTGATTGGTATGTGGTGGATAATCTTCCCCCGGTGCTGCTGCCAGTTTTGGCGGGTATGATGACTCCGGATGGGGGAGGGGTACACCGTTTAGCTGCGGTGGTAGATGTTCGTTCAGGTGGATTCTTCCGCGATTTTGAATCTATTTTGGCGAAACTAGCTGCAGAAAATATTTCGCATCGCCTGATTTTCTTAGAAGCTGATGAGGCTGAGTTGGTTAAACGCTATGAGTCTAATCGGCGTCCGCACCCACTGCAAGAAGATGGGCGGATCTTAGATGGGATTGCGAAAGAGAAGGAACTGCTGGCCCCGTTGCGGGCTTTGGCAGATGAGATTGTGGACACTACGAAGATGAGTGTGCATGATTTGACTCGCCATATGCGGGATGTAGTTGCCGGTGATTCTCATCAGACTTTGAACCTAACGGTGATGTCTTTTGGTTTTAAGTACGGTTTACCGTTGGATGCGGACCATGTTTTAGATGTGCGTTTCTTAAAGAATCCCTACTGGGTGAGTGAACTTAGGCATTTGACTGGGCGCGATGAGCCGGTGGCTAAGTATGTTTTGGAACAGCCTGGGGCAAGGGAATTTGCTGAGAATTATGCGGATTTGTTGGCTCCAATGCTGGCGGGATATTTATCTGAGTTGAAGCCTTTTGTAACCATCGCGGTGGGGTGTACGGGCGGTAAGCACCGTTCTGTGGCAAATGCAGAGTTGATTGCCGCTAAGCTGCGGGAAAAGGGTTTTCCAGTGCGGGTAATTCACCGAGATTTAGGGCGTGAATAATGAGTATGCTGCTAGATAAGGAAGGTTGGCCGTTAAGAGGAGAAGCGGGAACAAAAGTGGTTGCCTTTGGAGGTGGTCATGGTTTGTCTGCGACGCTTCGCGCTTTAAAGCATATTACTCATCAGCTTACTGCAGTGGTTACCGTTGCTGACGACGGTGGTTCTTCGGGAAGATTGAGAAGTGAGATGGAAGTGCTACCGCCTGGTGATTTGCGGATGGCTTTAGCTTCCTTATGTGATGATTCTGAGTGGGGACTTACTTGGCGTGATGTGATGCAACATCGGTTTAAGACCGAGGGAGAGTTGGATAATCACGCATTGGGTAATCTGCTGATTGTGGCGATTTGGCAGTTACTCGGTGACGAGCTGCAGGGCTTGGATTGGGTTGGGAAACTCTTGAAAGCTCATGGGCGAGTTTTGCCGATGGCTTCCGTTCCGTTGGAGATTGAAGCGGATATGATTCTTCCCGAGGACGGTTCGCAAAGGACTTACCGGGGGCAGGTAAATGTGGCTAAGGCTCCAGGAAGGGTAGCTGATATTCGGATTATTCCCAGTAATCCGCCGGTTTCAGCTGAGGTTAAGCAGGCGATTGCGGAGGCAGAGTGGATTGTTTTAGGACCGGGGTCTTGGTACACGTCTGTTTTGCCGCACCTATTAGTTAAAGAGCTGCACGATGCGCTGGTGAGTACTCCTGCTAGGCGTGCGTTGATTTTGAATTTGACTGAGCAGGCGGGGGAAACGGATTCGTTGTCGGCTGCTGACCACGTGCGTTTGCTGGGGAAGTATGCTCCCAGTTTTGCTTTAGATGTGGTGATTGCGGATCCTTCTATGGTTGAAGATATTGATGATTTAGAAGCTGCCGCGAGGGAGTTGGGGGCGCGACTTTTGTTGCGTCAGGTGTGTATTGGGTCGCGTTCGGGTTTACACGATCCGTTGCGTTTAGCCGCGGCTTTAAGAGATGCTTTCGAGGGCGTGTTGGGGGAGGTTAATGCGCCGGAGAATTGGTTGGCATAATTCACTTTTAGGTACTTTAAGAGACTATCCTAACTGTTTCCAGGTAAAGTTTTTACGGTATTAGAATCTGCTTGAAAGGTTTACGATGGCGCTTACTGCTGGTTTGAAAAAGGAACTGGTGCAGCATCCGGTGACCACGGCTTCGCAAATGAATGCGGAGATCGCTACTTTACTGCGTTTTGCTGGAGGGCTACACGAGGTCAATGGTCACGTGGTAATCGAGGCCGAGTTAGATTCTAAGGCGGCAGCTACCCGTTTGCGCGCATTTTTAGCGAAACTTTATAACGCCTCCACCTCTGTGGTAGTGGTTTCTGGGGGCGCTTTAAAAAAGGGCGACCGCTATGTGGTGCGGGTAGTTGAAAGAGCTGAGCAGTTAGCTCGTTTAACGGGATTGGTTGATCACCGAAATCAAGCTATTCGCGGTTTGCCACCAGAGATTGTTTCCGGCGGAGAAGCTGAAGCGATCGCTGCTTGGCGGGGCGCTTTTTTAGCGCGAGGCTCTCTGTTAGAACCCGGCAGGTCTTCTTCGATGGAATTGACTGCGCCGGGGCCTGAAGCTGCGCTGGCGCTGGTGGGAGTAGCCCGTCGGATGGGGGCTACGGCGCGGGTAAGAGAAGTGCGGAATTCTCATCGGGTGGTGGTTAAGGATGCCGATGGTATTTCGGTTCTTTTAGATAAGCTGGGCGCGAAGGAAACTTTTGAGATTTGGAATTCTCGACGGCAGCGGCGTGAACTGCGCGGAAATATAAATCGGTTAGCTAACTTTGATGACGCAAATTTACGGCGGTCTGCACGTGCCGCTGTGGCAGCGGGAGCCAGAGTACAGCGGGCTTTTGAAATCTTAGGTGATGACATTCCGGCGCACCTGTATGAGGCTGGGCAGTTGCGTTTACAGTATAAAGAGGCTTCGTTGGAAGAACTTGGGAAGCTCTCTGATCCCCAATTAACTAAAGATGCAGTGGCAGGGCGGATCCGTCGCCTACTGGCGCTGGCTGATAAGGTGGCTTCTGAGCAGGGGATTGCTGATACTGAAGCGGCGATCACCATGGAAATGCTTGACGAATCCTAGTTTTTTCTGCCTTGAGTTTCTTAAAAACTCAAGGCAGATTGCTTTATAACTCTTTACTTAGTTTGTAAGAACGTTTTAATTAGGTCATCAGACCCTGATAAAAATCAGAAAACAGTGTAAATTAGAAGGTGCTGGAACCGCAGCCAATCTGCGGACTAAATTGGGCAGTTCCGCCCTCTTTAGATAACTCAAAGACGAAAAATGCTATGTAGCATTACAGGAGGACATTGTGACCATCCGCGTCGGTATTAACGGCTTTGGCCGTATTGGCCGTAACTTCTTCCGCGCAGTTCTCGAACAGGGCGCAGACGTTGAAATTGTAGCTGTAAACGACTTGACTGATAACGAAACCCTAGCTCACCTACTGAAGTGGGACTCCATCTTGGGTAAGTTGGATCTTGACGTAACCTACGACGAAGAATCCATCACCGTTGGTGGAAAGCGCATTGCTGCTTTGGCAGAACGCGATCCTGCAAACATCAAGTGGGGCGAACTGGGTGCTGATATCGTAATCGAATCCACCGGTTTCTTCACCGATGCTACCAAGGCAAAGGCACACATTGACGGTGGAGCAAAGAAGGTTATCATCTCTGCTCCTGCAAAGAACGAAGATGCAACTTTCGTTGTTGGTGTAAACCACACCGATTACGATGCTGAAAAGCACACCATCATCTCTAACGCTTCTTGCACCACCAACTGCCTCGCTCCAATGGCTAAGGTACTTGATGACGCATTCGGCATCGAACACGGCTTGATGACCACCATTCACGCTTACACCGGTGACCAGCGTCTCCACGACGCACCTCACTCTGACCTGCGTCGCGCCCGCGCTGCAGCTCTGAACATCGTTCCTACCACCACTGGTGCAGCAAAGGCAGTTTCTCTGGTTCTGCCACAGCTGAAGGGCAAGCTGGATGGATACGCACTACGCGTACCAACCCCAACCGGTTCTGTAACCGACCTAACCTTCACCGCTAAGAGCGAAGTTTCCGTTGAATCCGTAAACGCAGCGATGAAGGCAGCAGCTGAAGGCCCACTCAAGGGCGTTCTAGGATACTCCGACGGTTACCTGGTATCCACCGATATCACCACCGACCCACTGTCTTCCATCTTCGATGCACCTCTAACCAAGGTAATCGGCAACCAGGTTAAGGTTGTTTCTTGGTACGACAACGAATGGGGCTACTCCAACCGTCTGGTAGACCTCACCGTTTACGTAGGCGAGCGTCTCTAATCTAAAACGCATCTAAGAGCGTATAAATGACGCCCGCGCATGCTCCGGCGTGCGCGGGCGTCATTGCTTAACCAAGCAAACTAGACAGCTACAACAAAGACTCTAAGGAGAGAATCTATGTTGCGTACAATTGAAACCCTGGGCGACCTTAAAGGTAAGCGCGTCCTGGTACGTTCCGACTTCAACGTTCCATTAAAAGATGGGGTAATCACCGACGACGGACGTATCCGCGCCGCCCTCCCCACCTTGAATCAACTGCGTGAAGCCGGAGCGAAAGTAATCGTCATGGCACACCTGGGCCGCCCTAAAGGTGAAGTAAACCCAGCCTTCTCCCTCGCCCCAGTAGCAAAACGACTGGGCGAACTAATTGACGCTCCCGTCGCCCTGGCAGCAGACACCACCGGCGCTTCCGCGCAGGAACTAGCTGCTAACCTTAAAGAAGGTGAAGTACTACTATTAGAAAACGTTCGCTTTGACGCACGTGAAACTTCCAAAGTAGACGCAGAACGTGAAGCAATGGCAGCTGAACTAGCAGAACTTGCAGACGCCTACGTTTCCGACGGTTTCGGAGTAGTCCACCGCAAGCAGGCTTCAGTATACGATATTGCGAAGAAACTACCTTCCGCATCTGGACAGCTAGTTCTCAAAGAAATCGAATCCCTACGTAAAGCAACCGACAACCCAGAACGCCCCTACACAGTAGTCCTGGGCGGAGCAAAAGTTGCCGATAAGCTGGGCGTAATCGCTAACTTGCTGAACAAAGCTGACATTCTGGTAATTGGTGGCGGAATGGCCTACACCTTCCTCAAAGCCAAGGGATACGAAGTAGGCACCTCTTTACTGGATCTTGACAATGTGGAAACCGTTGCCGGTTATATTGCCGAAGCCGAAGCAAAGGGCGTAGAACTGGTACTCCCAGTTGATATCGTAGTTGCCCCTGAATTCGATAAAGACGCCACCCCAACTGTAGTTGCTGCAGACGCCATCCCAGCTGACCAAATGGGCCTCGACATCGGTCCTAAATCACAGGCACTTTACGCTGCGAAAATTGCAGCCTCAAAGACCGTGGCTTGGAACGGCCCCATGGGCGTATTTGAATTTGAAAACTTCGCTAACGGCACCAAAGCAGTGGCTTTAGCCATGTCAGAAGGCGAAGGATTCTCAGTCGTAGGTGGCGGCGACTCAGCTGCCGCGGTACGCCTACTGGGCTTCGACGAAGCAACTTTCTCTCACATTTCCACCGGTGGTGGAGCTTCCCTCGAACTACTTGAAGGAAAGACTCTACCAGGCATTGCAGTATTGGAGGACTGAAAATGACCCGTATTCCCCTAATGGCAGGTAACTGGAAAATGAACCTGGACCACTTGGAAGCAATCCATTTGGTACAGGGCCTGCACATGGCACTAACCGACGCAAACTTCGACTACAGCAAGACTGAAGTTGTCGTCATCCCCCCATTTACCGATATTCGTTCCGTACAAACCGTTGTTGAAGGTGACGAAATGGGCATCAAATACGGTGCACAGGACGTCTCTGTACACGCATCCGGTGCATACACCGGTGAAGTATCCGCAAATATGCTGAAGAAACTCGGCGTATCTTACATTGTGGTGGGACACTCAGAACGCCGCGAATACCACGGCGAATGCGACCAGAAGGTAAACCAAAAAGCCCGCGTTGCATTAGAAAATGGCATGACCCCGATTATCTGCTGCGGTGAAGGCCTTGAAGTACGTAAAGCTGGCGAACACGTCCCACACGTACTGGCACAGATCGACGGTGCGCTGGCAGGATTCTCAGCTGAAGAAGTTGCGAAATCAGTTATCGCCTACGAACCAATCTGGGCAATCGGAACTGGTGAAGTAGCCACCCCAGAAGACGCACAGGAAGTTTGCGCAGCTATCCGCGTACGCATTAGCGAACTATACGACGAGGAAACTGCTGCAGCAACCCGCATTCTCTACGGTGGCTCTGTGAAGTCCTCCAACGTAGCTGACATCATGGCAAAAGCAGATGTAGACGGCGCATTGGTAGGCGGAGCATCACTAGAAGCAGGCGAATTCTCAAAGATTGCACGCTTTGATGCCTAATCGGCTAACTTAAGTTTGGGTGGGAAGAAACTATTTCTTCCCACCCAAACTATTTCTAAGGCAGCAGCGGCAATCAACTAGGCATTTGCTGTTAAATTAGATAAACTTGATAAGTTGATAAGAAATTTGTCTTAAGTTGCAAACTCGAAAGGGAAAACCGCATGAACGCCTTCCTCTACTTTCTATACGTCCTGCTGGTAATCTCTAGCCTTTTTTTAATCCTCACTGTACTAATGCACAAAGGTAAAGGCGGCGGCGTATCCGATATGTTCGGTGGCGGACTTTCTCAGACAGCCGGTTCTTCTGGCGTAGCTGAACGCAACCTAAACCGGATCACCTTGGCAACCCTCACCGTCTGGATCACCGTAATCGTTGCGATCGGTATTCTCAGCAAATTCGCACTCTGAAAATGCCACAATCGGCCCAGGTCGAATACTTCTGCGCGCGTGACCACGTCACGCGCGTTAGTTATAGTGTTGAAGCACTTTTAGACGCACCACCAAGCAGGCCCTGCGCCACATGCCAACAACCGGCTTACCGCAGCAGACCCACCAAATCCCCCCACACGCAGACACAAACAGGGGAGGGGCCAGGAAACTCTAGAGTTGAAAACCCAGAAACGGCAAAGCAAGCTTTTTCGAAATCACACCACCAAGAGCTTCAGCTTCGGCGTAGCCAAGCTGAAGCTGAAGAGCTTTTAAACACCGCCCTCGAAAAGTTAAGAAAAGAAAACTAAACTAACCCAGGGGATTAACGCGCACTGCCGCCGCTGCGTCACACCACCAAATTGTGCCCACCTGATTCATTGCTGAAGCAGGAACTTCTCGATAATCAGCCCCATGTATTGCATGGGCTAAAGCCAGTGCTTTATCACTTCCAGTCACGACAAACCAAGAAACCTGCGTGCGCCGCAGTAACTCCAAAGTCATCGTCACCCTAATGGCAGGTGGCTTCGGAGAATCCAACTCGGCAGTAACTAAGCCAGCCGCCTGCAAGGACTCATGTGAGGGAAACAAAGAGGCAAAATGCCCATCGGGGCCCATTCCCAGTAATGCGAAATCAAGCCGTACTGTCTGCGCTTTCTTAGAAAGCGCATCTAAACTACCTTGCGCAGGAGAGAAAACTTCTTTAAGTTCCTGCTCGTAGGCGCGCGCCGCAGCCACCGGGTCTGCACAGGTGTCGGGGGGTAAAACATCATGCAAAGTAAAAATCGGGTACTGATCCGTCAAATATTTACGCACCAAAGTAGAAGTGCGCTCAGCGGAAGTTATAGGCACATGCCGTTCATCAACTAACCAAATGTGAATCGGCACCCAGTTATCAATTACTTCTGGGTGAGCTTCCAAAAATTGGCTTACCATCGGGAACAATTTAGTAGCAATCGAGCCACCAGAGACTCCCAGCTGAATCCGCGAACGCTGCTTCGAAAGTTCGGTAATTTTTCGGATAAAGGCCTGCGCTACCTTCGCATAAAGTTCATTAACATTGGAAAAGACTTTCACATCTGAGGTTAAAGACATAACGCAAGTACCTCTTTATATAGGATGTCCTCGTCAAGTAAGCGTAGATCCTCCATCAGGGAATCGTGATCTTGTCTCCGCGGAAGATTAACCATAGTCTTAGCTAAACCAGGGCGCTGCAAAACAGCGACAGCTGAATCATCAGCACGCGAAAGTTCATAGACCTGCCCCTTAGAAATTAGGGCCACCGATTCTAAGGTTTTCACATCTTTAGGGATAAACTCTGCCTCCACAGCGAGCTTCAGCTGAATCCATTTGGCCAGCAAATAGGGCGCCGGATGGGTTGGATTACCGACAATTTTCACCTTATCAAAGTGGGATACTTGGGCTTCATCAACTAAAGCAGCTAAAAGACCACGCCACATAGTTACTGCTGCCCAAGCCAGATCGGTATCACCTGGAGCATAGTTGCGAGCTAATTGCCGAATGAACTCGAACGGGGTTTCAAGCCGCCGAGAGTTGGTAATTCGCCGGGAAGCCAGTCTACCCAGCGGGTGTTCAGCTGGCGCTGCCGGAGCCGTAAAGGGCCAGAAACAAACTACCGGGGTATCGGCGATCAAAAGTGGAATCACTAAAGAGTCAAGACTTTCTGGCGCACACCCACCCGGGTTAAGGACGATCACGTCAGAAGCACCCATTTCGGTGCCGTAATGAAGTGAAGCATTCAATCCGTGGCAAAGGGCCTGCGGTGAATTGACAACAATAATCACCCGGCAAGGATGTTCCACTGAAGCAGCCGAACACAGCTTAATAGCCGGGGCAACCTCAGTTTCTGCGGCAACTACCGTAATCAGATTAAGTACCCGCCCAGAAGCAGGAATCGCGGCTTCTTCAGTAAGCTGAGCCAAGCGTTTAAAGATTGCTGCAGACGTGGTGTCAGTTAATGTTTCAATCATGGATTTCTCCAACTTCTGCCGTCTTTTGCAAGGATTTCATGTGCTTCTTTGGGACCCCAAGTGCCGGGACGATAGGGAACCGGAGTGACCTCTTCAGCCCAGTACTTGAAGATAGGATCCATAATTGCCCACGAAAGTTCCACTTCAGTTTGCCCTGGAAACAGTGGCGAATTCCCGGCTAATGCGTCCAGCAAAAGCCGTTCATAAGCCAGGGGAGAATCCTCTGTAAAAGCATGACCATACCCAAAGTCCATTGAAACATCGCGCACTTGCATTCCATTACCAGGGATCTTTGAACCAAACCTTAAGGTGATTCCTTCATCAGGTTGAACTCGAATCACTAAAGCATTATTTCCCAGCTCTTGGGTAGCTGCTTTATCGAAGGGAATATGTGCTGCACGCTTAAATACCACGGCAATTTCAGTTACGCGTTTACCTAAGCGTTTACCCGTACGTAGATAGAAGGGGACTCCCGCCCAGCGTCTAGTATCAACGTAGAGTTTAACTGCTGCGAAAGTATCGGTCCGAGAAGAAGCGGGAATATTATCCTCTTCTAAGTAGCCTTTAACCTGCTGTCCGCCCTGCCATCCGGCAGTGTATCTGCCAATTACCGTGTTACTGGCCAGGTCCTCTGGTAGGCGCACTGCGGAAAGAACTTTTTCTTTTTCCACGCGCAGGTCATGTTCGCTAAAAGTCACGGGTTCTTCCATAGCTGTTAAGGCTAAAAGCTGTAGTAAATGATTTTGCATCACATCTTTAGCAGCACCAATCCCGTCGTAGTAGCCAGCGCGAGTACCGATCCCAATATCTTCAGCCATGGTAATTTGTACGTGGTCTACGTAGCGCGAGTTCCAAAGTGGCTCAAACATAATGTTAGAAAAACGCATTGCCAAAATATTTTGTACAGTTTCCTTACCCAGGTAGTGGTCGATGCGGAAAGTATCTTTTTCAGCAAATACTTCATGAAGGATCGCTGCCAGTTCTTTTGCTGAATCAAGATCATCTCCGAAAGGTTTTTCAATAATCACCCGGCGGAAACTCTCAGGATTCTTAGTGTTTAACCCAGATTGTGCCAGTTGAGAAACAACCTTTGGGAAGGATGCTGGGGGAATGGATAGATAGAACGCATGGTTACCACCGGTACCACGGGTTTCGTCAAGTTCAGTGACGGTTTCAGCAAGGCGAGTAAAAGCGGCCTCGTCATCGAAAGTACCCGAAACGAAACGTAATCCAGCCCGGAACTGTTCCCAAGTATGCTCATCCCACGGAGTGCGAGCATAGGACTTAATCGAGTCTTGAATATAGTTAGCGAAATCTTCATCTGACCAGTCACGACGAGCGAACCCAGTTAAAGCAAAAGCTGGATGAAGTAAACCGCGGTTAGCTAAATCGTAGAGCGCGGGAACCAGTTTCTTTCGCGCTAAATCGCCAGTGATCCCGAAAATTACCAGATCACAAGGTGGTGCAATCAACGGCAACCGCCGGTCCCGCGTATCATGTAGGCTGGCTTTTTGCCTGACATTAGCCGGTGAGAGCCGAGGAAGATTCATAATTAGCAGACCTCATTTTAGTTATCTGCCCGGGTAAATTTACCTGAGCTAAACACATTCCAAGTTCTATTTTACGGGCGTGAAGAAAATCTGCCCAACGAAAACTAGGCGGAGGATATATCAATTTCTTTGGATTGACAGATAAACTTAACACTATGAGTAAAGATTCCCACGGCTGGGCCGTATCCAAAAAGACTTTGGAAGCCATTACTACTTCCTACCCGCAAGAGAATTCACTTTCGCTTGGTGTTGCGATTGATTCGGAAAATACTTATCCGGAAGCAAAAGTCAGTATTCCATTAAACATTCTTAACCGGCATGGGTTGATTGCCGGGGCTACGGGAACTGGTAAAACCCGTACTTTACAGCTTTTAGCGGAAAAGCTTTCGGCGGCGGGAGTTCCTGCCTTAGTAACCGATGTGAAGGGTGATTTAACGGGAATTGGGGCGCCTGGGCAAGCATCTGAAAAGCTTTTGGCTCGTTCTGAAAAAATCGGTCAAATCTGGGAGGGCAAAGGCTTCCCGATTGAGTTACTTGCTTTAGGGGAATTAGCTGAGGCTGAAAATGCCACGCATGTGCCTGTTCGCGCTACGCTTTCTGACATTGGCCCGCTTTTATTGGCGAAAATTTTAGGTTTAAACACTACTCAAGAACAGGCTTTGCAGCTTATTTTTAGTTGGGCTGATCAGCAGGGGCTGGCATTAATTGATTTGCAGGATCTTAAGTCTGTCACTCAGTATCTTACGGAAGATGGTAAGAGTGAACTTAAGAAAATTGGGGGAGTTTCCTCAGCTACTGCAGGAGTGATTCTTCGCGCGGCAACGGTATTACAAAGCCAGGGTGGAGATGATTTCTTTGGCACTCCAGCTTTCGATACGGCTGATCTTTTTAGGGTTAATCCCGATGGTAGTGCGGTAGTGTCAATTCTGGCGATTGATGGGATTTTGCGTCAGCCTGCGATTATTTCTTCACTAATCATGTGGATGTTGGCGGATTTGTTTGAGACTTTGCCTGAAGCTGGGGATTTAGATAAGCCGAAGTTGGTTTTTTTCTTTGACGAAGCGCATTTGCTGTTTAAAAATGCGACTCCTGCGTTCTTAGATCAGGTTGTGCAAACAGTGAAGTTGATTCGTTCTAAGGGGGTGGGGATTTTCTTCATTACTCAGTCTCCGCAGGATATTCCCGCTGAGGTGTTAGGGCAGTTAGGGTCGCGGATTGTACACGGTTTGCGTGCTTTTACTCCTAATGATGTGGCTGACTTGAAAAAGACGGTTTCGTCTTTCCCGATTACGGATTTGCTTTTAGATGAGGTGCTTACCACTTTGGGTACGGGGGAAGCGGCAATTACTGTTTTGAGTGAGAAGGGTGCGCCGTTACCGGTGGCGCCGACTCGCTTATTTGCTCCCCAGGCGATTATGGGGCCGCTTCCCGAGGGCGGTGCTTCAACTGTTATTGCCGGGTCAACGTTATTTGCGAAGTACCGTGATGAAATTGATCCTTACTCTGCTTTTGAAAAGCTAACTGCTTTATCTGCTGATCCTCAAGCGGCAGCTGCTGGTGGAGTGCCTAATGCTGGTGGAGTGCCTAATGCTGCTGGTGTACCTAATGCTACTGGTGTACCGGGTTCGACACCTGCGGGGGACTATGGTTATGCGCCGGCAGGTAATGGTTACCCTGGGGGAGGCGGTTACTCAACGGGTAGTGGTTACCCCGGTGGCAGTGGTTATCCGGGCGGAACTGGTTATCCCGGCGGAACTGGTTATCCCGGTGGAACTGGCGCAGATCCTTCATGGGAGGAGCTGGGTTTCCCTGCTGAGAAACCAAAGTCGAAACGCCAGCCAAAACCCGAACCTAGTTTCGGTGAGGAAATAATTGAAGCGGGGCAAGGTATGCTTCGCTCCGCGCTACGCTCTTTCGGTACGCAGCTGGGACGGGAGTTTTCCCGCACAATATTCGGAACTCGTAAACGCCGGTAGAAACCAAATACGCCTACCCTGTGCAAAACAGTGGTTTTTACGTTCGGGCGTACCACTTTAAGTGAACAAATAGTTTGGGGCGGAGACTTAATCAGTCTCCGCCCCAAACTACCGTGAAAGGCAATTAGTTAGCTAAAACTTCACGAGCTACCTTCAAAAGGTTCTCAGTAGTGATTCCAAAATGAGCGAAAAGTTCTTCCGCATTGCCAACTCCACCGAAAGATTCAATTGAAACAGCCTTACCTTCTGAGCCTAAATACTTCAGCCAAGGCATTGCTAAACCAGCTTCAATCGAAACGCGTTTGGTTACATTCGCAGGCAGGACTGCTTCCTTATACTCCGCGTCCTGCGCGTCGAACCATTCCATACAGGGCATAGAAACAACGCGGACTGCAACGCCCTCGGAAGTAAGTACCCGGGCGGCTTCCAACGCACACTGAACTTCGGAACCAGAACCCATCAAAATCAGATCTGGAGTGCCTGCGCAGTCCTGTAACACATATGCGCCGCGAGCCAAACCAGAAGCCGGAGCCAACTCACCTGGCTTAACCACCTCGCCACCGGCGACGCGTTCTGGATTAGGCAGATTCTGACGGGTGAGAACCAAAGCCACTGGGCTGCGCTGCAGAAGTGTTTGCTTCCAAGCCTCCACAGTTTCAGCTGCGTCTGCTGGACGCACTAAAGCGAGATTAGGAATCGCACGGTAAGCGGTTAAATGTTCTACCGGCTGGTGGGTAGGCCCATCTTCACCCACCCCAATCGAATCATGCGTCCACACGTAGGTTACTGGCAGATTCATTAAGGCTGCTAAACGAACTGAACCGCGCATGTAGTCTGAGAAAACGAAGAAAGTACCGCCGTAAACTCGGGTGAATCCCTCTAAGGCGATCCCATTCATGACCGCTCCCATAGCGTGCTCACGGACGCCGTAGTGGAGGTTTCGCCCATAGGGGGAAGCTGCGAAGAGCTTTGAAGCCCGCGCTGCGGGAAGGAATGACTTTTCGCCTTTCAAAAGCGTATTGTTAGAACCAGCCAAGTCGGCAGAACCGCCCCACAGTTCAGGTAGAACTGGGGCGAGGGCATTAAGGACTTCCCCTGAAGCAGCACGAGTTGCGATTGCCTTACCAGCAGGGAAAACTGGGAGTGCTGACTCCCAATTAACTGGCATTTCTTTTGAATGTAGCCGGTTGAAAAGTTCCGCTCGCTCACCTGCAGAAGCTAACCAGCTAGCGAATTTTTCATTCCAGTGGGCGCGTAGTTCCTGAGCGCGGGCGGCAACATTTTCTTGTGCATGGGTAACTGCTTCAGTATCAACTTGGAAGAGCCCCTCAGTTGGAGCGCCCAAAGCTTCTTTTAAGCCGGTGAGTGCTTCATTTCCTAAAGCTGAACCGTGGATTCCACCGGTATTTTGTTTACCGGGAGTGGGCCAACCAATAATCGTGCGTAAGGCGATAATCGATGGGCGGTTAGTTTCAGATTTAGCTGCGTGTAGGGCGGCGTCTAATGAATGTACATCTTCGTGGTAGGTTCCGTCATCTTGTAACCAATTGACCCGCTGAGTGTGCCAACCTTGCGCTGCGAAACGACCCAGCACATCTTCAGAGAAAGTAATATTTGTATCATCTTCGATAGAAATATGGTTATCATCCCAGATGACAATCAGATTACCCAGCTCTTGTGCTCCGGCAAGTGAGCAGGCTTCAGCGGTAATTCCTTCTTGCATACAACCATCACCGGCAATTACATACACGTGATGGTCGAAAGGGGATTCACCAGTTGGCGCTTGTGGATCGAACATTCCTCTTTGACGGCGTGCGGCCATAGCCATGCCAACTGCCGACGCAATTCCTGAACCTAACGGGCCGGTAGTGATTTCCACGAAATCAGTATGTCCGTATTCAGGGTGTCCGGGAGTGAGGGAACCAAAAGTGCGGAATTTCTTTAAATCGTCAAGTTTCAGACCTGCACCGGCCAAATACTGTGACACGTACTGGGTGATTGAAGAGTGTCCGGCAGAAAGAACAAAACGATCCCGGCCAATCCAATTTGGGTCAGTGGGATCGATTTTTAAATGTCGTTGGAAAAGCAAGTAGGCTGCTGGAGCAAGGGAAATCGCCGCTCCTGGGTGTCCAGAACCCGCATTTTCTACTGCGTCAGCAGCCAGTATTTTCGCGGTTGTTACCGCGCGTGAATCTAAATCAGTCCAAGCTAAAATCATGTTTGTTAAACCCCTTAAATAAAAAACCCTTACACTTCATATTATGGCGAAGAATTGGGCAAAAAACACCTCTGCGCAGATTTTAGAGGACTTTTTAGACTATCTTACGGTAGAAAAAGGGGCTTCCCCGCATACTGTGGCGGGGTATCAACGAGATTTAGAACGTTTCCTCACCCTGATGAATCTAACTACCACCCCTTTAAGTGAAGTTACTACTGATTTAATCAATCAGTTTTTAACCTTGCTTTCTACCGGTACTGAAGCGCAGCGACCTTTAGCTCCCAGTTCTATTGCCCGTTCTCGAGCAGCCATCCGCGCCCTATTTCGATATGCGATTGAGAATAACTACTTAGTTGCCGATCCTACGGAGGATGCGGATCAGAAGAAACAGGGGCTTAGTTTACCTAAAGCCATTCCTTTGGAAGAAGTAGGCGCGATGCTTGCTGCTGCGGGGCAGCGTCCCGCCCCGATTGGTTTAAGAGATACCGCCTTAATTGAACTACTATATGGAACGGGCGCGCGTATTTCAGAAGTAATTGCCCTTAGCCCTGACGATCTCTTTTTAGAGGGAGATTATCCGCATGTGCGACTTTTTGGCAAAGGTCGGAAAGAACGTTTAGTTCCCCTCGGTTCCTACGCTGTGAGGTCTTTACAAACATATTTAACAAACGGTCGATTAGAACTGTTAGCCCGCGCCAAACGTAACTACGGTGAACACCCCTTATTTTTGAATAAAAGGGGCGCGCCTTTAAGTAGGCAAAGCGCATGGGAAATTATTGTGAAAACAGCGGTTGAAGCCAAGTGCCAAGCAGAAGTATCTCCGCACACTTTACGGCATTCATTTGCAACCCACTTACTTGAAGGGGGCGCTTCAATTCGTGATGTGCAGGAGCTTTTGGGACATGCTTCGGTGACAACCACGCAAATTTATACGCGCGTTTCTATGAATACTCTGCGTGAAGTCCATGCTGCGTCACATCCTCGTGCTAACCTATGAGGGTGAGTGATGTACAGTTAGACTTAATTCCATTGCCAAATGGCAATGATGAAGAGATTGATTTCCCTGTTCCCGCGCCACTAGATTCTCACGGACCGGCGCGAATCATTGCCATGTGTAATCAAAAAGGTGGAGTTGGCAAAACAACTACGACGATTAACTTAGCTGCTTCACTTGCTGAATATGGTCGTCGGGTTCTGATTGTCGATTTTGACCCGCAGGGAGCAGCTTCTGCTGGTTTAGGAGTAGCTTCCCAGGATTTAGATATCACGATTTATAATCTTTTACTGTCTGCAAAGACAAACGTTAAAGATGCGATTGTGGAAACACAGGTGCCGAACCTGGATATCATTCCCGCTAACATTGATCTTTCAGCTGCTGAAGTGCAGCTGGTAAATGAGGTGGCCCGCGAACAAGCATTAACGCGCGTGCTGCGCCCAGTATTAGATGAGTACGATGTAATTTTCATTGACTGTCAGCCGTCCTTAGGGTTACTCACCGTAAACGCTTTAACAGCAGCCCACGGGGTGATGATCCCGCTGGAAGCTGAATATTTTGCGCTGCGTGGCGTGGCTCTGCTGGTAGATACCATTGATATGGTGGCTGATAGGCTTAATCCTCGTTTGAAGATCGACGGTATTTTAGCCACGATGGTAGATACTCGTACGCTCCATTCACGTGAGGTTTTAGAACGACTCCATCAGGCATTCGGCGATAAAGTTTATCGGACTCAGATCCGGCGCACAGTTAAATTCCCCGATGCTTCGGTAGCGACTGAGCCGATTACCACCTATGCACCAACTCACGCTGGAGCTGAAGCCTACCGACAACTAGCGCGTGAAGTGATTGCCCGCGGTGACGCAGCTTAAGCAAGAAAAATCGCCGGAAACTTCCCAAACGGATTTTTCAGTTAGTTTAACTAACTTTTCGGGCCCTTTCGACCTGCTACTTGGGTTGATTTCTAAGCGAGAGCTGGAAATAACCGAGGTTTCTTTAGCCCAGGTAACTGACGAATTCATCGCATATATGCGAGTTCAGCCAGATCTTTCAAAAGCAACTGAGTTTCTGGTGGTAGCAGCTACTTTATTAGACCTCAAAGCCCGTTCTTTACTTCCCACCACTGAGTCTGATGACGAAAGTGACTTTGAATATTTAGAAGCCAGGGACCTACTTTTTTCCAGGCTTTTACAATATCGCGCGTTTAAGGAAGTTGCCGGCGTATTTGCCGGACTTTGGAAAATACATTCCCAGGCTTATCCCAGAGAGGTTCCTCTTCCACCGGATTTACAAAAACTGCTCCCTGAGTTAGTTTGGACCACTACCAGCAGTCAGCTTGCGCAGTTAGCGGCGCAGGCACTGACTCGAGAACCTCCGCGGGTAACGATTTCTCACCTGCATGATGTTTTAGTGCCAGTGGGGCCACAAAGAGAACTTTTAGCGCAGCGTTTAAGAGAATTGAAAGCGTGTACTTTCAAGGAATTATGCGCTGACACAGAGGATATCAATATGATAGTTTCGCGTTTTTTGGCCCTTTTGGAACTGTTTCGGGAAGGACAGATTTCCTTTGCGCAGGAAGCTCCGTTAGCCCCGCTTAACGTAGTGTGGATCGGATAAGATTTTCCGAGGGCGGGCTAGCAATCTCACAGTTTAATCTGCCCGCCGCAGCATACAAAGAGAACTAACTGACGTATCATTAAATGGTAACGATATTGGCGGGAGGTCAACATGAGCACTCAGTTTTCAAGTCAAGAAATACCCATTGCTGAGCAAAAAAAGATAGTTGAAGCAATCTTAATAGTTGCAGAAACTCCAGTAACTGTTCCCTACCTGGCGGAAATTATCCAAACTGATACAGTTACGGTTGAAAAACATTTAAATGAGTTAGCCGAAGAGTTTAACCAACGCGGTTTCATTTTAAAACCTGCCGGAACAGGTTGGCGATTTTACAGTAACCCTAAATATGCCGAGTATGTGAAACAGTTCGTGGTGGGCAGTGAGAATCAAAAACTTTCCCAAGCAGCGTTGGAAACACTCGCAATCATTGCTTACCGCCAACCCATTTCTAAAGGGAAAATATCCAGTATTCGCGGGGTGAATGTAGATTCAGTGGTCCGCAACCTGGCTGCCCGTAGGTTAATCGATGAAGTTGGCTACTCCAGTACGGGCGCCACTTTATGGGGGACAACGGAAGTATTTTTAGAAAAAATGGGTTTAAGTAACCTAACTGAACTGGCACCTTTAGCCCCATTCCTACCCGCTGCTGAAGAACTTGAAGAACTAGCTGAAGAAATATAAAAGAGGTAAAAATGCGTAACGATCCACATATTGTTGATGGTGTCCGGCTACAGAAAGTCATCTCCCAAGCTGGGATTGCCAGCCGCCGCCATGCTGAGGTGCTGATCACCTCAGGAAGAGTAAAGGTAGATGGGGTAGTAGTCCGCCAACTGGGGATTCGCGTTGATCCCAGCGTACAAACGATTCACGTTGATAACAACCAAATCCTGTTGGAATCTAAGTCGCTTACCATCGCTTTGAATAAACCCCGCGGGGTAGTTTCCACGATGGAAGATCCTGAGGGACGGCCCTGCCTGGCAGAGTACGTTGAACAGTATAATCAGCGACTTTTCCACGTGGGTCGTTTAGACACTGATACCTCTGGACTTATCCTGCTTACTAATGATGGTGAACTCAGCCACCGCCTAATGCACCCTTCCTACGAAGTACCAAAAACCTATGTGGCAACTGTGCACGGCGATGTACCACGTGGATTAGGGCGAAAACTGGCTCGAGGAATGACTTTAGAAGATGGTCCAGTGAAGGTTCAGGACTTCCGTATTACCGACCACTATGGAGAAATGAGTATCGTACAGCTCACCCTACATGAGGGACGTAACCGCATTGTAAGACGTATTCTTGACTCGGTTGGTTTCCCCGTGATTGAACTGGTACGCACCCAGTTCGGCCCCGTTCAGATTGGGCGTTTACATTCAGGTGTTACCCGCCGGATTGAAGGCCCAGTATTACAAGAGCTTTACCGTTCAGTTGGCCTCTAGGCTCACGCACTGCGTTCCAAAAACGCTTCCTTATGTAAGAAACCAAGTATTAGGATAATCATGAGTTACGTTGAAAAACTGCCCCAGTTAAAAGCACTGGTAGCTGAACACGGTCTATCAGTTGCCATTGATGGGCCTTCAGGTTCTGGTAAATCAACCCTTGCCCGCCAGCTAGCAAGCGACCTCGAAATCGGCTATTTAGATACCGGAGCCATGTACCGTGCGCTTACCTGGTACTGTTTGAAAAACGATCTGCCAGTAGATGACCACGATGCGGCCGCCGGAGCAGCTGACTCATTCCCACTTCTAATGGGCAATGATCCCACAGATACCCGTGTCTTTGTGGGGGCCACTGATGTGACAGAAGCAATCCGCTCTAAAGAAATTTCTGAGAACGTATCAGCAATAGCCACCAACTTGGCAGTGCGTGAGACAATGCGCCGTTTGCAAAGAGAAATCATTGAAAAAGCAGTCAAATCAGGCTCAGGGATGGTGGCCGAAGGGCGGGATATTACCACTATTGTTGCCCCGGACGCAGACCTGCGGATTCTTGTCACTGCTTCCGAAGAAGCACGGTTAGCTCGCCGCGCCGCACAACAGACCGGGGAAATCACGGAAGCAGCCCTGGCCGATACTAAAAAACAAGTGCTGGAAAGGGATGCTAAAGATTCCACCGTAGTGAATTTCACCTCCGCCGCCAGCGGGGTAGTGGAAGTAGATACCTCTAGCCAAACGGTAACGGAAACTATGGAGGTTATCTACCAGCTGGTAGCCCAGACACTGGCTGCTAAAGAAACCGCAGCCCAAGCAGCAGACGCACGGACACGCACCATGCGGAATGCTCTTGCAGAATACGATTTAACCGCTGAAGATGAAGCTCTCCTATCAGGCGATTACAGTGAACTGGGTGAAACCGAACCGGAAACTGCACTTCCCGTCCTAGCTATCGTGGGGCGCCCAAACGTTGGTAAATCAACTTTAGTTAATCGCATTTTGGAGCGGAGGGCGGCAGTAGTACAGGATACCCCGGGAGTTACTCGCGACCGCGTTTCCTATCCGGCTCACTGGGCAGGACGAGATTTCACTTTAGTAGATACCGGCGGTTGGGAAACTGATGTAAAAGGCTTAGATAAGTCGGTAGCTGATCAGGCTGAACTGGCAATTGAAATGGCCGACGCAGTTATTTTCGTAATAGACGCCACCGTGGGGGCAACTAAAACCGACGAACAGTTGGTTCGCGTGCTGAGACGTTCTAAAAAACCAATCCTGTTAGTAGCGAATAAAGTAGACTCTATCAACCAAGAAGCTGACGCAGCCTACCTATGGGGATTAGGTTTAGGTGAACCCATCCCAGTTTCCGCTCTGCATGGACGTGGAGCAGGTGACCTGTTAGATCGGGCAATGGAAATACTTCCCCTAGAGTCAGCCGTTGCCGAGCCACTACCAAAAGATGGTCCCCGCCGAATCGCATTAATTGGGCGACCAAATGTTGGCAAATCCTCCCTACTTAATAAGTTAGCTGGTTCTGAACGCGTAGTTGTAAATGACCTTGCGGGGACCACCAGAGACCCAGTTGATGAGCTAATTGAGATTGAGGGACGTCCTTGGTGGTTTGTTGATACCGCTGGTGTGCGCCGGAAAATGCACCGTACCAGTGGCGCCGACTACTATGCTTCCATTCGGACTCAAGCAGCGCTTGAAAAAGCTGAATTAGCGTTAGTTCTCTTAGATGCTTCAGAAAAAATGACCGAACAGGATGTGCGCGTGATTCAGCAGGCAATTGACGCTGGCCGCGCGGTGGTAATCGTTAATAATAAATGGGATTTAGTTGATGAGGACCGCCAAGCACAGCTGCGAGCCGAACATGAACGGGAACTAAAGCAGATCCAATGGGCCCCGCGAATTAACCTCTCCGCTAAAACCGGTTGGCACACTAACCGGCTTGTCCGCGCGATTGATGAAGCCTTAAATGGTTGGCAGACTCGTATCTCTACCGGACGCCTAAACTCATTCCTAGGGGAATTAGTCGCAGCGAAACCACACCCGGTACGCGGAGGTAAACAACCTCGGATTCTTTTCGCTACCCAAGCGTCCACTAAACCACCTCGGTTCGTAATCTTCACTACCGGCTTCTTAGATCCCGCCTATAGAAGATACATTGAACGTAGATTACGTGAAGAGTTTGGATTCCAAGGAACGCCGATTCAAATTTCCGTACGTGTCCGTGAAAAGAGACGTAAATAGGCGTTTCCATAATCCCCTTGGGAGGCTGTCGCCAAAGGCCATCCAAAAGGGATAGACTGTTTTACGTAATATAAGAAAAAGACGATTATTTAATGAGGAGAGCTAAATGGCTATTCCTAAAGTGTTACTTTACTACGCATTTGCGCCAATCCCAGATCCTGAAGCCATTCGGCTCTGGCAGCGTGACCTCTGTGAAAGCCTTGGATTGCGCGGGCGTATCCTAGTTTCAAAGCATGGTCTAAACGGTACCGTAGGTGGAGATTTAGAAGCAGTTAAAATCTACCGACGCAAAACCCGTGAATATCCAGCCTTCCGTGATATTGACTTTAAATGGAGTGAAGGCACCGGCTTAGATGAAAATGGGTACAGTCTGGATTTCCCTCGTCTTTCAGTGAAAGTCAGAGATGAGATTGTTTCCTTCGGAGCTCCAGATGACGTATCCGTAGATGCCAATGGGGTAGTTAATGGGGGAGTACACCTCAAACCTGCTGACCTGCATAAACTTCTCGAAGAAAAAGGTGACGAAGTAGTTTTCTTCGACGGACGTAATGCTTGGGAAGCTCGCATCGGCCGCTTTAAGAATGCGATTATTCCAGATGTGACTACCTCCCATGATTTCATTCGGGAAATAGAATCAGGTAAATACGATGACATTAAAGATAAGCCAGTGGTAACCTACTGCACCGGAGGAATCCGCTGTGAGTTACTCTCCGCCATGATGAAGAAGCGGGGCTTTAACGAAATCTATCAGATGGATGGCGGGATTGTTCGCTACGGCGAAACCTACGGCAACGATGGGTACTGGGAAGGCTCACTGGCGATTTTCGATGGACGTGAAGTAATGGACTTTGCGCCAGGCGCAAAAGTCCTCTCAACCTGCGACTCCTGCGGCAAGCCTACTTCCAGATTGGCAAACTGCACAGACTTAGCCTGCCGGAAACGGCTCCTCTGCTGTGAAGAATGCGAAACAGTTAGCTGCGAAGAGCACGCGAAAGTCGGAGTATAAACCCACTATAGAAAAGCTGCCCAGTCCATTTAAAAGACTGGGCAGCTTTCCATTTAAGACTTAAAAACACACCCATTTCAAAGTTAAAACAGGCAATAGCATTCAATAAAGCTAGATTTAAACAGAAATCGAGTTAAGCTCGGCTTTAACAGTACGTTTAGCGGCGCGGCGTCTTCTCCAAGGACGAACTGGGCTAATCCCGTGGCGTCGTTTAGCAATCACAGCGAACACCGCGTCTAACGCCATGATGGCAACAGCCAGCCAGATCCCCATATAAGTCGGGAATTGCTCTGGAGCGATTCTTTCACCCAACATTAACGCGGCGATCGTAACTAAAACAGGTTCAATATAAGAAAGTAACCCAAAAATCACGTACGGTAAAAGTTTCGCCGCCAAAACATAGGTAATTAGACCAACAATCGAAAGAGCCCCCAACAAAAGCAGTAGGGAAGTAGTTCTCAACGAAGAAATTGCGTGGATTAAACCGCCCTCGGCAAACGCATAGTAGGCAGCAAAGGGAAGCGCAAAAACTAACTCCCAAGTCAGCGCCCCCACCCCATCAGTCTTAGTAAGCCGACGTACCACGAAGTAGGCAGGATACCCAACAGCGATTAACACCACAACCCAACCCACAACTCCGGTACGAATAAACTCATAAGTTACAGCTGTGGACGCAACCACGGTGGATACCCACGCCAAAAAAGTCATCTGCTCATTGAAAAGAAAACGCCCAACTAACACCATCACTAAAGGCAACAGAAAATACCCCAGCGAAACTTCTAAAGTGTACCCATTTTGCGGAGCCCAGCCAAAAAGCCACATTTGGGCACCCAGCATGGGACCGGTGAATAAATAGACAAGTAAGATACGCGGATTATTCTTAATCCGCCGATACTCGTCAGTGAACCAATAAAAACGCTTCACAATCAACATGGCAATGAGGATCCCCGGGATTGTTAAAAGCAGCCGCCAACCCCAAATCTGCAAACCTGAAAGCGGATCTAAAGCCGCGGCAACAAAAGTGAAAATAGCGAAAGTGAGTGAAGAAAGTAATGAAATTACTACACCGCGTTGGTTCATTAAGTATCCCTTTTTGGACGAAAAGAAAAGCCAGACTTTAAGAAAATCTGACTAAACTTGTTTATTTTGTCGGACTGACAGGATTTGAACCTGCGACCCCTTGACCCCCAGTCAAGTGCGCTACCAAACTGCGCCACAGCCCGTAACCTTATGCCGTAACATTATGTTCGACAACTGTTTCAGTTTAACTTACTCATTGGGAATTTGCCAATCTGATTGCTACTATCCTTTTATGAGTTCACTCGCCGTTTCGACCACGAACTGTAGCTATTTTCAACGCAACCTGTGCCAGTCCTGCCCCCAAATAGACGTTGACTACGCTACACAAATCACTGAAAAAACCACTAGCGTGCGTGAACTACTCCGCAAGATTCCCGCTGAAGCATGGCTTCCCACCCAGCAGTCGGCTCAGTTGAAGTTCAGAAATAAAGCAAAAATGGTTGTTTCCGGAACCGCAGCCAAACCTCTACTGGGGATCTTAGATCGTGAAAAACAAGGACAGGACTTAAGTGAATGTCCCCTATATAGTGACCGGATGCGGAAACTATTTATCACATTGAAAAAGTGGATAACCACTTTAGGAATCAGCCCCTATAACGTAGACACTAAAAGCGGTGAACTAAAATACCTGCTCATCACAGAATCTCCAGCTGGAAAATTTATGCTTCGCTGGGTACTACGCTCTCACCGGCACGTGAAAAAACTGCAGCGTTTCATTCACCAGATGCGTAAAGACGAGCCAAACCTTGAGTTAGTCAGTGTGAATATCCTGCCAACCCACGTGGCCTTAACCGAAGGTGAAGAAGAAATCATTCTTTTCGGCAAATATCTGGAAATCCCCTTAGGAGATGTGCAGATTCAGCTTCAACCCCGCTCTTTCTTCCAAACGAATAGTCAAATTGCGCTCGCCATGTACAGCCAAGCCCAACGTTGGGTAAAGGCTATAAAACCTACGCAGGTACTCGATCTATTTTGCGGCGTAGGGGGGTTTGCCTTATTTATGGGACAGGTCTGCCAGCAGGTAGTTGGCGTAGAAATTTCAAAACCCGCAGTTACCGCAGCGAAACTTGCCGCTCAAAAATCAAAGCTAACGCACGTAAAGTTCATCGCCGGTGACGCCACCCAAACCAGCAACTGGGAATCGCAGGCTTCCCTAAACGCTGAACTAATCTTAGTAAATCCGCCCCGCAGAGGGATCGGAGCAGAACTTTGTGAATGGTTAGAATCCTCAACTGCCAAACACCTGATATATTCAAGCTGTAACCCGCTCAGCTTAGCTAAAGACTTAGAACAACTACCGTCATTTAAAGCCATTCGAGCAAGAGTATTCGATATGTTCCCCGGCACTAACCACGCCGAAGTAATGGTTTTATTAACACGCTGCTAGTAAACAGCATCCACCCTAGTTTTGTGAAAAACGTTAAGATAAGTAGTGCTTTGTCAGGATTACTCGCTATAGTAAACTTCTGAAATATTCCATACTTAAGAGAGTTTAGTTAAATGCATGATTTTGGTTCATTATTCGTAATCTCTTTGATTGCCGTAATAGCCCCGATCTTGGCACATATGATCCCAAAACGTTTCATTCCCGAAACCGTCCTCTTAGTAGTTTTCGGTATGCTTGCCGGCCCCTATGTACTGGGATTGATCGAACTAACAGACTCAATTAAGTTACTTACTGAACTTGGTTTAGCTTTTCTCTTTCTATTAGCCGGCTACGAAATCGACGTTAGTGAAATGCGTGGAAAGCGTGGATTATCCGCCCTCGGAGGCTGGGTAGCGACCTTTCTCATTGCGCTTGTATCAATCCACCTGGTCGCAGGTTTAACTGGTTATATTGAAAGCGTCGCCGTAGCAATCGCCTTTTCAGCAACCGCCCTGGGAACTCTCATCCCGATTCTCAAAGAACGTGGCCTAATGAAAAGCAATGTCGGCTTAGACGTACTTGCCCACGGCACCTTCGGTGAACTCGGCCCAATTATTGCCATGGCACTACTTCTTTCAGTCAGATCCGCCTGGGATACCGTCCTAATCCTCACCCTATTCCTAGGGGTGTCAGTGGCCCTCGCAATAGTTCCATTAAAGGCACGCGACGCCGGTTTGCGATTAGTTAAACTAATCCATCTAAAAGCTGAAACCACCGCACAAACTACCGTTCGTTTAACTGTCACCCTCATGGTTGGTCTTGTCCTCTTAGCCTACACATTCGACCTAGATGTTGTTCTGGGAGCGTTCGCTGCCGGATTCATTATCCGCACTGTCCTGCCCACAGGACGGGAAGAATTAGAGCATAAACTTGACGGACTGGCCTACGGGTTTTTAATTCCACTATTTTTCATCACCTCAGGAGCTTCAATTAACGTCACCACCGTACTGGAGCTACCTTGGCTTCTAGCAGCCGTAGTTTTCGGACTGCTCGTTGTCCGCGCCATCCCAGTGTTCATCTCAACCTACTTCACAGTAGAGGCATCTGCATACACAACCAGAGATCGACTCACGATTGCATTCTACGCCACCACCTCACTGCCCATCATCGTCGCCGTTACCCACGTTGCCTCAGAAGCCGGGGCAATGGGGCCGCGGGCCGCATCAATCCTGGTGGCAGGTGGCGCCCTATCAGTACTTATCATGCCACTTTTGGCATCACTCTCATACAGTGCCGCAGAAGCGCTCCCAATCAATAAATCACTTGATAAATTCCGTACTTTCCGCAGTTCCCGCCCCATCCAAAACACATCATCTGCGGTCAGAAGAATGGGGAAGCGGTAAAGGCAAATCGAACGCACTGCGTTAGGGCAGAACAACACTTAGAAATAATCGATTAGAATAGTCTGTATGCAGACAATTACCCGCGTTGAAGCATTAGCACGTGCCAATGCCATCACCCTCGATACTATTTCAGTTGCCCTCGACCTAAGTAAAAGTGAAGACAAAGAGCAACTCACCTTTCCCTCATTTACAACCTTAAAATTTAGCAGCCAAGTTTCCGAAACTTTCATTGATCTGGTGGCCGCGGAAGTCGCCGGGGTAAAAGTAAATGGAAAACCTGCTGATTATAGCTATAACGGAAGTCGGGTAGAGTTAAAAAATCTTCCAATCAATCAACCGATTGAAGTTGAAATCCTGGCAAGTTGCAGCTATTCAACCACAGGTGAAGGACTACATCGTTACTTCGATGCAGAAGATAATAAAACCTATCTTTATACTCATTTTGAGCCAACCGATGCAAGGCGTGTCTTTGCCTGCTTCGATCAACCCGGGATGAAAGCCCGCTGGCAATTCACCGTAACGGCACCAGCTGAATGGGTAGTAGTCCACAACACTAAAGAAACCACCCGCGAACTGCTCGAAAATAATCAAGCACTGATTTCCTTCCTTCCCACCCTCCCGCTTTCTTCCTACATAGTCGCTGTCGTAGCGGGTCCTTACGCAAAATTTACCGATGGGACATGGCAAGCAAGCGCAGCAGATACCCCTGCTGTAGAAATCGAATTAGGGCTTTACTGCCGCCAAAGTCTGGCTCCCTACTTCGATGTAGCTGACGTATTCAAACAAACCCGCGCAGGCTTTGATTTCTTCCACGCCAATTACGGGCTAACTTATCCTTGGGGAAAATACGATCAGGTGTACGTTCCCGAATACAACATCGGAGCAATGGAAAACCCCGGGTGTGTCACTTTCAACGAACAGTTCATTAGTCGCGGAACGCCCTCGGAAGCACATAAGCAAAAACGTGCCAACGTGATCTTCCACGAAATGTGCCATATGTGGTTCGGAGATCTTGTAACCCCAGCTTGGTGGGACGACCTGTGGTTAAAAGAATCTTTCGCCGATAACCAAGGTTCTTTTGGACTGGCAGCTAATACCGAGTATCAAGGAGAATGGGCAGCTTTTGCAGCTGGAAGAAAAGAATGGGCTTATTTGCAGGACCAGCTTCCCACCACCCACCCAATTGCCGCCGAAATTCCAGATGTAGAAGCAGCTATCCAAAACTTTGATGGAATAACCTACGCCAAAGGCGCTTCAGTTCTTAAACAGTTAGTTGCCTATTTGGGGGAAGAAATTTTCTTTGCCGGCGCAAGAAAATACTTTAAACGACACGCCTTTGGCTCTGCCTCAATGCAGGATTTGCTAAACGCCTTAACTGAAGCTGCCAACGAAGCCGGAGTGAATGACCGCGACTTAGAAACCTGGCAGCAGGCTTGGATAAATACGGCCAGCCCCTCACGCCTAAAATTACAGCGCTTAGCAAATAATCAGGGACTTAGGCTAACTCAAAGTTGTACCGAGGCCACCACCGGGAAGAAAATCCTCCGCCCTCATGCTCTGCAGCTAGGATTTTACGATGGAGATGGAAAGCTACTTGCAAAAACTAAAGTAGAACTTACGGGCGAATCTATTGACGTAGATTATCCGATAGCTGCTTCACAGGTAGCCTTTGTCCTTCCTAACGATGATGACCTAACCTACGCGATTATTGATTTAGATGACGATGCTTTAGATTACTGCCAAAATAATCTCTCAAAGCTACCTACATCACTTACGCGAGCCGTTGTTTGGTCAGCGCTTTGGGCAGCAGTCCGAGCCTGTAAACTTTCAGCGCAAGATTATTTAATGACAGTAGCTAAACACCTTCGGGCAGAAACTGAGTTTGCCGTTGTTAAGAGTATTTTTGATCAGGTACAGCAGACGATACGTTTCTATCTGCCCGCCCCGCTACGCGATGATTTTGGGGTTGCTTTAATCGACGATCTGATTACCACTGCACTGGAAATAGAAGATAAAGCCTTACAACAAGAATGGGTTAATAATCTTTCTAAACTTGTTGCTTACCTGGGTCGGTGCAGTCAGCTCCAGGCCGATTTCTTAATGCGGGTGATCGGTGCACGCGATTTTAGTTTTGACATTGGACCAACTTTAAAGTGGCAGGCGATTGTTTCGGCAACTGCCCATAGTCTGATCACATTGGAAGAGTTAGACGCATACTACCGGGCGGATCCTTCAGGAGAAGCAAGCTTAGCAACCTTAAAATCTAAAGCAGCTATCCCGCAGCGGAACAGCAGATTAGAGGCGTGGGATCAGATAATTAATGGCGAACTAACTAATACCCAGCTAACTGCCATTTTAGAAGGACTACAAATTTCTGGAACGAAACCTGGTGTGGTTGGATTTGCCGGAGAGTTCTTTGGCTCTGTCTTAGATTACTGGCAGCAGCACTCTTTCGTAATGGGAACCAGATTTGTTACCGGCGCCTACCCATTAGCCGTAGATGCCACCAATAAAGAAAATACCGACGCTTTATTATATATCGCGCGCAATTTCTTAGAATCATTCGTCGATGCTCCGCACGCTCTTACTCGACTGATGATTGAAAATGAGTATCAGCTAAAACTAGCCGTGCAGATTCAAAGACACTGGTTAGCATTAAACGATGAGAATAATAGATGAAAGATTCTGAAGAAGTAGCCGATCAACCTGTAGCTACCGTAGTAGAGTCGGTAGCTACAGGTGATTTGCCTGCTTCTCAAGATGGTGATTTGCCCGCTTCTCAAGATTCAGTGCCATATCCTTTTAGGTCGACAGCCCAAGACTCGATGAGTTTACTTTCGGCTTTACTTTATGATCCTTTGAATTACGGGTATTCTGATGTTTCTAAAGAGGAACGCGTTACCAGTAGCTATGAGAAAACGCTGATTTTTGTACTTGCGGTAATTATTGCCGCGGTAAGTACTTTGGGAATCAGATTTTTAGTTGCTTCTCGAGCTGAAAAAGAGGCTACCCATCAGCAACTTTTAACCCAGGTGCGCAATATGCATAGCAGGGGAGAAGCTACTTTAGGGCAGGTAAAGGCAATAGAAAGTGAGATTGAAAGCTTAACTTCCCTTGAAAAAGTTACTTCAGAAGTTCCCCCAGCTTTCCTGGCTGCTTCCCACACTGTTGCATTACGCGGGCCAGGGATTAAAATAATCCTCGCTAATGGGGAAACTGATCTTTATGATAGTGATGTTCAAGATCAGGATCTTCGTCTGCTGCTTAACGAGCTTTGGCGTTCTAAAGCTGAGGCAATTGCTATCAATGGAATTCGGATTGGTCCCCATACGCCGGTACGTACTGCCGGATCGTCAGTCTTAGTGAACTTTCAACCGGTTGCATCCCCCTATGAAATAACTGCGATTGGTTCCAGTGGGGAGCTTACTAAAGGGGTTACTACCGGGATTACCGGAGCTTATTTTAGTGACCTGTATGAGGATTTTGGGATTACGCTGCAGGTTATTTCCCAAGATGATTTGCTGTTACCTGCCACGCGGATTACTAAAACTAACTTACAATTAATTGAAGTAGTGAAAGAGGAAGATCGATGATTGCAATTTTTGGACTCATTTTAGGGATTTTCCTGGGAATTTGGTTTGATCCGGTTATCCCATTGGCAATTCAACCTTACCTGCCGGTGGCAGTAGTTGCTGCTATTGATGCACTTTTTGGGGCTGGACGGGCGTACTTAGAAGATCGCTTCAATGAGAGAGTTTTTATTGTCTCTTTTAGCTGGAATGTGATTGTGGCGGCGCTATTAGTATTCTTAGGTGTCCAGCTGGGAGTAGGTTCCGCGATGACCACCGCGGTTGTCGTAGTGTTAGGGATCCGTATCTTCTCAAATACTGCGGCGATTCGTCGTTCAATTTTGGGAGCCTAAATGAATCAGTCTGATAAATCTACCTTGCAGAAATTAAAGCCTTTTTTAACTTTCAGGTTTAGTGCAGTTCAGTTAATCATTGCCCTGATGCTTTTTATTCTAGGTTGGGCAATGGTTACTCAGATTAAATTGCAACGCTCGGATCCTTTCGATGGTTTACCGGAGGCGCAATTGGTGACAATTCTTGACGATCTTTCTGCAAATGAGCTTGCTTTGCGTGAGGAAAAAGCCCGTTTGGAAGTTGAGTTAGCTAATTTAAAGAATGAGTACTCTAAAGCAGAGGCAGCGGAAAAAGCGATTGCTAGAGAACGGGAGTTGGCAGAGATTTCCGCTGGGGTGGTTCCGGTGGAAGGCCCGGGATTGATCATGACTATTGTTGATCCTGATAATCAGGCTCGGGTCCAAAATTTCGTGATGGTTTTGGGGGAGTTGCGCAATGCGGGGGCTGAGGGAGTTTCACTTAATGGGATTAGGGTGAATGCCTCTACCTATATTGAGAAGGGTGATCGGGGCATCTTAGTTAATGGAATTCCTATTTCCAGTCCCTATGTGTTTAGCATTATTGGTGATGCTGATACGATTCAGCCGGCCTTAGAAATTGCGCGCGGTGCAGGGCAGCAGTTTCGGGCGCGCGGGGCGACAGTTTCTTACCTTAGAGTTGATTCTTTGCAGATTCTTGAAGTAGCCTTGGTTCCTACTTTAAAATATGGGAAGATTGTTGAATCAGAACCACGTAGCTAAAATATCTTTTAAGGCTTAAACTATTACTTAAAGGTTAATCTTTCAAATACTGAGGTGAGGAGAGCAATATGAGCGAAACCAATTTACCGGATCCTTCAGAAACTAGCATTTTTGGCGCTTTGGGAACGGGGATTGAAGCTGATGACACTTTTGTTACTCCGGCACTATCTGCCCACGATCGCGCTGCGGTAGAGGCTCTGCCAGCAGGATCGGCTCTGTTAATCGTCCAGCGCGGCCCAAATTCAGGTGCCAGGTTCCTTTTAGATGAAGATCAAATCGTTGCTGGTCGCAGCCCACAGGCAGATATCTTTTTAGATGACGTAACTGTTTCGCGTAAACACTGCGAATTCAAAGTGCATGAAAATGGTTTCTTAGTTAGAGACCTGGGGTCTTTAAATGGCACCTACGTCAATCGGGAACGATCTGAAGTTACCGTCCTACAAGCCGGTGACGAAGTACAGATTGGCAAGTACAGATTGACTTACCATCCTTCACCTGCGCAGTAAGTCAACTTGCTGGGCAGTGAAAGCCTTAATCTGTTATTTAAAACCCTAAGTATTTAATGCGAATCTTTTAATATATGTCTGCAAATAGAACTTCCTCTTCCAAAAAACCAGTCGTTAATGAACCTCTAACGACTTCCTGGCCCCACGATTTCTCTCAAGAACCTGAGTTTAACATTGGTTATGTTTTAACTGAGGTGAAAAAAGAATTTCCGGCGCTTTCAACTTCTAAGTTACGTTTTCTAGAAGACTCGGGTTTACTGTCTCCACACCGGTCAGAAACCGGGTACCGGAAATACTCTTTAGCTAATATTGAGCGGATTCGTTATATTCTCACGTTGCAGCGCGATAAATTCCTCCCACTTAAACTTATTCACGAGAAACTCCAGGGACTTGATGCGGGAGTTGATGTGGCTGAGATTCTTCCGCGTACGCGGGTAGTGGCAGCTGGTGGGGTAGTGTCTGCACCAAAGAATGATTATGTGACAGTTAGAGAGCTTTGCGATCTGACTGGGGCAACCAAAAACCAGGTGGAAGAATTAACTCAGATTGGTTTAATTTCTCCAGATACTGCGGGTTACTTTCCGGCATTAAGTGTGCGGGTAGTTAATATCTGTCTGCAGTTGCAGCAGCTTGGCATTCCGGCTCGCAATGTGCGTACGGTGAAAACGGCGGCAGCAAGACACGCTGACTTAATTGACCAGGTTGTTTCTTATACTCGAGGGCGGAACCGGTCTAACGATCGTGAGAAAGCCTATGCGGAGGCGCGTGATCTGGGAGTGGTATTGAATCAATTGCATGAGGAACTGCTTCGAATTGAGATAGATAAACTTAACCGTTGAGGTACGGATTAACTTTTGGTTCCTTTACTTAAGTTTTATAACGAATAAGTCTCAACTTGAACTTTAAGGTTAGACTCGCCGAGTTAAGATCTTACAGTTCAGTAGAGTAGACCGTAAGGTAAAGATAAGTAAAGTACCGATCCAATAAATGTAGGAGCAAGAAATGGCTAACGCCCCCGAAGCGCAGAGTAATAAGTCTGCACCAGAGCCTTATCAGGGCGTGCTTTTCGGAGGATCCTTAGATAATGTTGGCCCAGATACAGGGTATCGGGGTAAAGTAGCCGCGCAAGCTGCTTCAATTACCTATCGACAGCTAGATTACTGGGCGCGCACCGGATTAGTAGAACCCTCAATCCGTACTGCACATGGGTCAGGCTCCCAGCGGCTTTACTCCTTTAGGGACATTTTGGTTCTTAAGGTAGTTAAGCGTTTATTGGATACGGGCGTTTCCTTACAGCAGATTCGTGAAGCTGTGGCCCATCTGAAAAATCGTGGGGTAGCGGATCTTTCTACAATTACTTTGATGAGTGATGGAGCATCAGTTTACGAATGTCGTTCTCGGGATGAGATGATTGACCTGATTGAAGGCGGTCAGGGAGTATTCGGGATTGCAGTTGGGAAAGTCTGGCGCGAGATTGAAGGTACTTTGGCTGAGCTTCCCACCGAAGAACTTGATGGTAACGTTGTGTTATTTGATGAGCTGGCGCAGCGACGCCGAGCTAAGCGTACCGCCTCGTAAAGTTTTTACAGAATCAGATCTGTATAAAGGGGCAGAGGGGTCACCAAAAAGTGTTGCGGGTGAGTCTCTGCCCCTTAACTTTAAATATCTAAATCTGACATAATGTACATTATCGGATTGAAGGGTATTTTTGTAGACTGACTTTTACCTACTAATGCAAGAAAAATAACTAGCCCCCTCCCAAACCCCGCTTATTATTTGCGATAATCAATCCAGCAACAAATTACATAAATAGAAAGTTGGTTCACCATGGCAGATCACGCATTGCGCGGAATGCAAATTGGTTCTAAATCTTTAGAAACTGAAGAAGGTATCGTCTTTGCTGACCGCACGCAAAAACGTTACCAGTGCGAAATTGGGCACGTCTTTTCTATCACCATGGCTGCTGAGGCAACCGCCCCCGCAACCTGGGAATGTAAATGTGGAAACCAGGCAGAGTTTTTAGGTACTGCAGAACCAGATGAAGAAAAAGTACATAAACCAGTTCGCACCCACTGGGACATGCTGGTAGAACGCCGCTCGATTGAAGAGCTAGAAGAACTACTGCAAGAACAGTTAGAAACGCTTCGCAGTGGCGAATTGCGTAACGGAATCGCTTACCAGCGTTAAGCTCTGCAATAAAATGGCGTCAGTTGTCTGTAGAATCGGCAGCTGGCGCCTTTACTGTATAGAACGTGCGCTTTGAAAGAAACTGCGCAACCTTAATAAGTAGCAACATTAGTGGAAATAACATAACCAGTTCTCTAATTGGCCACCCATGTATTCCATAGAATCCACCTACATTATCACGCAAATCCACTGTTTCAATCAGATGTTCTGAGGTAAATAGCTGGGTTTGCTGCAGCACCTCTCCCCTGTGTGATACAATGGCTGAAATACCGTTAGTAGAGACTTGAATTGCCGGACGTTGAAACTCTAAAGCGCGTAACTGGACCATTTGTAACTGCTGCGCAGACTGCGCCGTCCACCCAAAAGAAGAATTATTCGTGGGAACCACTAAAAGTTTTCCTAAAGGACCTTGCGCGTTCGCGAAAACCCCCTCGAAACCAGACTCAAAACAAATCCCCACCCCCACAGGTATCGAATAATCACCTAAATTAACATTCAACTTCCCCGGTTGCTTTCCAAAACTTAACTCACCCACCCCATAGCGATAAAGCTCCAAAAAAGGACCAAATTGTAAAAAACCGGGTAAATACTCACCAAAAGGAACCAACATTTGCTTAGCGTATGCTCCCTCAGCCTTCCCATTTTCAGTCCACACGCCATAGAGGTTATAGCGTTCCGTCTCAGTACCAGAAACATAACCAGTCACAATCGGAGCCTGCGCTCGCCTGGAAAGATCCTGTAACCGCCAACTAATCCCTCCATCAGTTAGAGGATCTAAATCAATCGCAGTTTCCCCCCAAAAAATCACATCAATCGGGCGATTAGTCTCTGCCAGCAAACGCTCAGTTTCATTCAAATGATTATTAAAAACCTTATTCGCAGTCCGATAAGTTACCCGCACCGGCTCCTCAACATTTCCCTGCACCACCCCCACTGTGAGGGATCCCGCCGAAACAGTCGGCGGAATCGGTAAAAGCAACGGCACAGCAAAAACTACCAACCCGGCAGCTAAAATGGGCACGGTCTTTGACAAACGATGTGTAAAAATCCCATAACAAAGTGCCCCTAAGAAACCTGCTACCCCAGACAAAAGCACTTCACCGCCAAAAGGCGCCCAAGCACGCAACGGTGAATCCACTAACGCATAAGCAGCATAAGCCCACGGAAACCCAGTAAAAGGAAAATGCCCACGCAACTGCTCAATAGCCGGCCAAAGCAAAGCAAATGAAATCGCGCGATACCAAAAAACACTGGTTAAATCCCGCAATAAGTACCAAAAAACACCCAGTAAGCCAAAAAATAGCGCTTGAATATTAACTGAGACAAACCACAGAAATAAACTCTCAGTGGTTACATAAGCCCACCAAATATGCCCGCTCATGAAAACCACGCCAAATAACCAACCAAGGGTAAAAGAAACTCGCACACTCTGATTCTCAAAGGCAAGCAGCAATAACCCCAGCGCGCAAATAACACCCGGCCAAAAATATAAAGGAGGAAACCCCGCATACATACACAGCCCAGCCAAGACAGTTAGCACATACGGCTGACGCACCGTTAAGCTCCCTCGCCTAAAGCCACCACTGAACGACGCACCAAATCTGCCGCCCTACGCGCTGTACCTGCTAAAGTGGCATCTGCAGAAGCAACCGCAATCTGGCTCAATAAATCAATAGTCTGCTTACACCAACGAACCCAATCACCGGCTTCTAAATCAGCAGCATGAACTGCTTCAGCTAATGAATCGCCCTTTACCCACCAGTACATGGCGTAAACCAACCCCATTTCCAACGGTAATGAAGTGGGTGCCTGGCACTGTGATTCCACGCGGTTAATGTCATACAAGATTTTTTGCGTATCAGCTAATGCCTGTCCTAAAGTTCCAAAGGCGCCCTCGGGAACTTCCAAAACCGGAGCGTGCATCTTACGAGCTTCAAAAACGCAGGTGCTTACCACCGCAGCCAACTGCGCCTCATCTAAACCAGCCCAAATCCCAGCTTCTAATGCCAACGCCACCACCAGGTCCCGCTCACCGTAAATTCCTCGCAAAGTCTCCCCCGCGCCGGTGAGTGAACCATTATGTAAACAACCTAATATTTCTAAAACCGAAACAATCTTATCGAACCGCTTGGCCACCGAAGAAGTCTGCGTCTCAACCTGCTTAGCTAAACGCTGGAACTCACGCCTGGCCCGCATCCACTGCACCGCGGAACGGGCATGCAAATCACGATCTAAGCACCCGTGCACCGGGTGAGCTCGCACAAAATCTTCCAACCGATTGATTTCAGCCAGCTGAGCGTCTCCACCTGAGAACTTTAAACGCTTAGCTGAGCCCAGTTTGCCCCGCTTACGCAAAAGCGCAACCTCAGCTCCAATCTCCCCTTGGAAACGGCGCACGTTACGTAAATACTCCTTACGCAAACGCATTCGCCCCACCACGTTAAAGCCCTGCGGAAGTTCACTAGCATTAACTTGCTGGAGCCGACCATCAGAAAAAACCACCTGTACAACCGGATTATTCGCCCCCGGGTGAGCTGGCTTAACCACCACCGCATCTCCCCCACGGCGCCGACCAGCCACCGAGATAACTTCCCCCGGTTCCAAATCCCGAAGCAACTGCACCAACTTGGAAGTAAGTTGCAACTTACGCTGTTTCACCGACTGTTTTTGTAAAAAAGTCAGTTCTTCGCGCGCCGCAAAATACTCGCGGGCATCACCCAAATGGCACTCAACCTGAGGTGCTAATTTTTCTAACAACTGCTCAGCCTGTTTTGCTTCAACTGCTAAACCCACCACTTTGCGGTCAGCTTGGAACTGTGCAAAACACTGATCCATTACCTGCCGGGCTGAGGCAAGATTCCCCGCTGCCGCCAGGTTAGCCACCATATTATAAGTAGGGCGGAAAGCAGAAACCAGCGGATAAGAACGCTTTGATGCTAAAGAACCCACCAACTCAGGTTCATGATCCTCTTGATAAAGCACCAGAGCGTGCCCCTCAATATCAATCCCCCGCCGGCCAGCTCTCCCAGTTAGCTGAGTGTATTCCCCCGCTGAAAGAGGAACTCGCGCTACCCCATTCCATTTACGCAGGCTTTCCAACACAACCGTACGAGCCGGCATATTAATCCCTAAAGCTAGGGTTTCCGTTGCAAAAACAACCTTAACTAACCCTGCAGCAAAAAGCTTCTCAACCGTTTCTTTCATCACCGGTAATAGACCCGCGTGATGCGCCGCTACCCCAGCTTCTAAAGCACTTTGCCAAGCGTTAATCCTTAAAACAGTTAAATCTTCCCCTGCTAAAGCGGCCACCGCCGTATCCACCGCAGTTTGAATCTGGCGACGTTCCGCTTCAGTAGTTAAAGTAATCCCCGCCCGAATCACCTGCTCTACAGCTTCATCACAACCAGAGCGAGAAAAAAGAAAATAAATCGCCGGAAGTAAATTCGCCCTATCTAAACTAATCACTACCTCTGGGCGGGAAGAACGCCGCGGACGTTTCCGTCCCTCTCGTAAGCGTCTACCACCAGCCAAATGCCGGTCAGTTTGCCTTTCATTCCGAGAAGAAATCCCCAAATGCCGTGAGATTTCAGAACGCAACTGTGGATTAATCTGTTTAGCAGACTTATCCGCGTATAAATCAATAATTTTTCGCCCCACCAGCATATGTTGATAAAGGGGCACAGGTCGTTTCTCAGAAACGATAATATCGCAGTTAGACCTGACTGAATCGATCCAATCACCGAACTCTTCAGCATTAGAAACAGTGGCCGAAAGAGCCACAATTTGAATATGCGCCGGAGCGTGAATAATAACTTCTTCCCACACCGGCCCGCGGAAACGATCAGCCAAATAATGGACTTCATCTAAAACGATTGCCCGTACCGCCGATAAATCTCTCCCCTGGTAAATCATATTACGGGCCACTTCCGTGGTCATCACCAAAATAGGAGCGTCCCCATTAATAGAAATGTCACCAGTAAGTAACCCTACCGAGGCTTCCCCATACTTTTCACACAGTTCCCGGTACTTTTGATTCGATAACGCTTTAATCGGAGTAGTGTAAAAGGCTCTCTGTCCTTTACTAATCGCCAGGTACAGCGCAAACTCACCGACGATAGTCTTCCCAGCTCCTGTTGGGGCAGCTACTAAGACACTGCGCCCAGCCTCAACTGAGGCTAGTGCTTCTTCTTGGAAAGAGTCTAAGAAAAAATCTAACTCTGCTGCGAACCTAGACCGATCTGTTTTCTGATATGCTGCTCTTTGCCGGCTTTGCCGGTATTTTTCTGCTGGACTAAGTTCTTCAGATTCCGCGGCTACTTTACCCAGTTTCTGCCGTGAGCGTTTACGACGAGTCACTCACTTTCTCCATCTGTAACAGACCCAGCTGGTGGAACAGCTAAAGCAGCGTCTAAGGCAGCTTCTTCTGCAGCCAAACGTTTATCTCTGCGTTTATCATGCAAAATTCCGATCCCAACAGCTAAGAAATACAACCCGCATAAGAAAAGAGCTTGGAAAGTCATTGTCCACGGATCTGGCAGCGGGTTAGCTACTGCTGCAAAGACAAAGGCAATCGCCACTGCCCAACGCCAATGCTTTAAAAATACTTCCCCTCTAATCACATTTATAAAGTTCAAGGCCACCATAGCTAACGGCACCAGGAAAGAAACCCCAAAAACCAAGACTAAACGCATATAAAAACTGAAATAAATACTTGCATGCATTAAAGTCACGGAAGAATCGGGGGCAAAAGAAGTTAAAACTTCCACCGCATGCGGCATAATCCAAATTCCCGTAGCTGCTCCCAGCGCGAAAAGAATCGCACCGGAAAAAGAAAAACCTAAAACATACCGCTTCTCACTCCGGTGTAGTGCCGGTGCCACATAAGCCCAAATCTGGTACAGCCACCAGGGGCTAGATAAAAGAAACCCAATAAAAATAGAAATCCGGAGTTTTAGATCAAAAGCAGCCGATACTGTATCGAAGTTAAGTTCAGCCCGTCTGCCCATCTTCCTTAAATCGGCTAAAGGCTGAGCCATGAAATCAAAAACATAAGGGTAGAGAAACCAACCCACAATTGTGAAAAGGAAAATCCCCGCTAACGCGTAGAGTAAGCGTTGGCGGGCTTCCCTTAAATGATCCGCCAGAGGCATTACGCCATCTGGATCAACGTTTTCTTTAAATCCCATAAAACCTAAGAGTTTATTTCTTATCGGTCGTTTCCTCAGCGACCTCGGTAATAGAATCAGCTACATCAGCAGGCTTAGGAGCCGGCACGGCATCAGTCGCAGCTTCTTCTTCCGTAAGATCCTTAATCTCTTTTTTCAAAACCTTCGCAGATTTACCAATGTTCTTTGCAATTTCTGGAAGTTTAGAAGCCCCAAAAATAAGTACGAAAACAACTACGAGCACAAAAATATGCCCTGGCTTCAGCGCATTGATAAACTGTAACATTTGAGTTCCTTAACGATATAAATTCAAAAAATCAGGTCGCTATCTAGTCTAATGCATCGGATGGTTATTTGTCTCTAAGAGGTCATACAACTGAAGTGTTTGCTCAGCACGCTCACAAATCTCTACCAACAGATCCCGATCCGAACATGCCACCACCAAATCTGCGTAATAAAGCAGCTGTGACCGTAACCAGTTCCGATCAAGCAAACGAAATACCGCAATAACCCCTTGTTTAGATTCATAAATTCTTAAAGCTGCTGGCTCTAATTCTTCAGGTAACCTTTTAAAAACTACTTCAACCTGCGGAAAACGCTGACGGGTAAGCCTTTTTTCAGAAACTAAAGGCGGACTTTTTATTGCATCTAGCAAATCCACATCTTTCATGCGGCTAACTCGAAAACTCCGGGTCTGTGCAGCCGTCTCACAATAACCATCTAACAGCAAGTTACCGCTTCGGATTTCCAAGTTCTGCGGAAAAACGATTCGTTCACTAACTTCACCGCTCGCATTTTGATAAGTAAATGAAATCCACTTAGAGTCCTGTAACGCTTCACCTAAAGTCTGCTGGATTTGTAGCAAACTCTCCGAAGTAACGACCTCCAAATGTGCCCGAAAATCTGCCAACTCAAAGTGAGTGACCAACTGGTCTGCTAACCGACGACTTGCCTGTAACTTTTCCGCCGAAAAAGTCGGCTCTAAAAGGGACAATCCCAGTAAAAGCACCTGAGCTTCAGCTTTAGAGAATCTGAAAATCTGCAAATCAGGAATTGACAAAAACTCAACGATATTTTCATCTAAAAGATCTAAATCAACAACCGGTAAATCATCTAAACTCAAATGAGGTAGGTCAATTACCGCCAGTTGAATCAAAAGCTCACGCAGTTTCTCCCGATCCATCTGAAACTGTTTCGCTAACTCTTCTAAATCACAGCTACCACGCAATTGCACGTACTCAATCAAAGAAAAAATACCTGCCAGGCGATCTCTTAACTTAGTTGCCACCTGCACCCCTCTCCCACTGCAAAGCTGCTTCTAAAGAAGCCTTCACCGCCACTTGTAAAGGCTCAGGTTCCACCACTAGCAACTGGGTTTGCGCCGCTAATACTCTTTCTAACCAAACAGAAAAACTAGCCGGATATCCCCGATAGTACTTCCACCGCGTACTCGACTTGGCAATCCCCGGAAGTGAAAGAGACTCAAGCTCAGCTGCAGCCAGCTCAGTAGCCCAAAAAGCCACCTGAGCTTCATAATCAGTAGCCACCAAAAGCACCGGAGAGATTTCCTCTGGCTGCCCATCTGCAGAAACTACCCCCTGCATCTTTTCTGAAGCATTTTCCCCCAAAAGAAAACGTAGGCTGTTAGGCAGGAAACGACTTAACCGAAAAGTCCGCGAATCCTCCCGCACTTGATCGATTCCCTCTAAGTAGAGCACATTATCTTTAAAAATCAGCCCAGTTGGAAGCACCCGCCTGATTTCCGGCTCTGTTTGCGCTCGTTTTAAGTATGAAAACTCCACCACTTGACCGGCCGCAATCCCCGCCAATAAGGCGCTGGCTAAACTAGCTCCCGCGATCATCGCCTTTACGGCAGCAGGGTCAGTAATCGCGTAGGCGTTTACCTTATAACGGAACAGCTGCGAATCGCTTTGCAAATCCTTCGCCTCACTCCACAGACGCGCAGCCATATCCAGTACTTGACGTTGTAGGGTATCTAAACGCAGACCACCACCGGCGGTTTTTACCCGATACAGAGGCTCATCTTGTTTAGTCTCCACCAGTTCAAGCTCAACGCCTAACTCTTTGAGCGTCACCTTATCTCTTTCAAACATTCGCTCGCGGGCAGCTTCAGTGATTTCCTGATAGGCCGGGATCCGCTCATAGATTTGTTTTTTAGATACGCCGATTGGGGTTGAATTTAAGGTCAGTAGCAAAGTAACCAGGCGCAAATCAGCTTGGAATTTTTCGCTCATTATCTCAGTCTAACCTCTCTTAAAGTTTCCGCCCGTCTACCTCAACTGGCAGAAACTGCTTAGGGAAGATACTCATTCGTCACAGCTGTTTCGACTCTTACCTTCGCCCCTAAAACACCTAAGCCGGATAGAAATTCTGACATCTCTTCCCACGTTTTCAGGTTTTGTTCTAAGCTGACTTTGCCTTGAGGAGCAAATAGCAGATTCGTTGCCTTAATAGTTTCTAAAGCGGCTTTTTGAGCTTGCGGAGTATGCAGGTTCGGGTCGTATAGTTTAGTGACTTCAACAGCCAATTCAGGATCTGCTACGCTCTTTTCCATTCCTTTGCCAAGGGCACGCAGAACTTCCTTGATTACCTCTGGGTTTTGCTTCGCGTATTCAGCGGTGGTGACGATATTGGCACTTACTAAAGGTAGTTCTTTATCAGCTAAGGGAATTTCTTTAATTTTTTCGCCAGCTAAGCGAAACTGTACTGAATCATTATTAGTGAACCCAACTACGGCGTCTACTTGCCCCGATTTTAAGGCAGCTAACTGTGTGTAGCCGATACTTTGAATCGTAAGGTCTTTTTTATCGAGTTTCGCTTCTTTAAGTGCTGCTTGGAGAGCAAACCAGTTTGCCCCATATTCACCGGGCAACCCTACTTTTTTACCTTTTAAGTCGGCAATCGAGTTAATTGCCGAGTCTTCTTTGACGATTACCTTAATGGGATATTGCTGATAGTAGCTTCCTACCGAAATCACATCAAGTCCGTTGGAACGGGCTTGGAGCATTTCATCTCCAGAAGCAATCACGATATGTTCATTGCCTGAAATCAGTGAGTTGAACAGCCCCTCATCTGCGCCGTGGTGTCGCAGTTCAACCTGGAGGTTTTCAGAAAATAGTCCTTTTTCTTTTGCTATATACGAGGGCGCAAATTGCACGTTAGGAATATAAGTTAGACCGATAACTACTTTTTGTGCGTCTGCGCTAACTTTTGGTTTTGTTTCATTTTCTTGAAAGTCGAACTTATCTGTATCGATCCGTCCGGTACTGGTGCAGGCAGTTAAAAGTAATCCGGCTGTTAGAGTTACCAGAAACTGTGTGAGGTGTTTTCTTTTCATTTCTTTGCCTTTAATCTAAATTTACGAGTTTTGAACGCCGTTCAAAAAAGTAAATCACTCCATAAAAAATCATTGCCAGCGTACAAAGAAGCGCAATAGTTACAAACATTCCTACAGTATCAACTGCATTGCGTTGGGCGGTGAGGATCGATCCTAATCCGTTTCCACCCATAACTAGCTCCCCTACCACGGCACCCGTGATTGAAAGTGTGAAACCGTTTCTAACTCCTCCAAGTATGGCTGGCAATGCTAATGGTATTTCCACGTTTTTTAGAAGCACCAGCCCTGCGGCACCATCTAAAACTGCTGCTTCGATAATTTCTTGGTCTAAACGCCGAAGGCCTATCGTAGTTGCTATCAAAATCGGAAAGAAGACTAACATTGCGCATAAGAATACGATGGGTGCTAATCCATAGCCAAACCAGAGCACTAAAAGCGGTGCTAAAGCAATCGCTGGGATAGCTTGAGTTACCCCTAAAAATGGTTCTATCGCTGCAGAAATAAACCTAAAACGGTATATACAGTAGGCTAAGGGAAGAGCTACTGCCGCTCCTAAGAGCGATCCAAGAATCGCTTCAAGTAAAGTGACTGCTACAGCTTCCCAAAGTTGGGTGCGCTGCACTTCCACAATGAATCGTTGCATGAATGCTTCCGGTGTGGGAAAAATCCAGCTTTCAACATTGAGGAAGTGGGTGAAAAACCACCAGGTAAAAAATAGGGTTCCTAAGAATACGGCAGAAGCGAGCACCTGCACCCAGCCTGGAAGACGCTGGCGGTGTCGATTTACCTTAGACATTAAGAAACCCCGGTTTCAGTTTTCAACGAATTCCGGGGTACGAAAGAAGCCGCAACTATACTCCTGTCACAGCTTAGCTTCTCCCATCCGGACTTTAACCGTCGGTACTGGACTTTCACCAGTTCAACCGCCGAAGCGGGTCGCGGACTTTAACCGCCGGTTCGGACTTACACCGACCCCGAAGCTGACAGTTTTAAGTATAGCTTATTTTCTCTGGCAGCTTCTTACCCCCTGAGCGTGTGCGGGACTTATTTACAGTAAGGCTCAGTAGGACGGTGGTTAATGTTGGCACCCATTAGCTAAAGCACGAAGTGTTTCTACCTCTGCATAAGCGTCCTCGGCCCGAAAAACTGCAGAACCCGCCACGAAAACATCCGCCCCCGCCTCTGCAGCTAAGGTGATATTCGCCTGAGAAATTCCCCCGTCTACCTGGATGGCTAAATCAATCTGCCGACTGTTAGCAGCTTCGCGAACGCGCCGGATTTTTGCCAACTGGGATTCTAAGAAGGCCTGCCCCCCAAAACCTGGTTCAACGGTCATCACTAAAATCATGTCGAATTCAGTTAGCAGATCAACGTAATCGTGAATATCCGTAGTGGGTTTTAGCCCCAGTCCGGCTTTTGCCCCCAGACGGCGCAGTTCCCGTGCTAATCGGATTGGGGCGTGCGCTGCCTCAGCGTGGAAGGTAACTGAAGCACTACCGGCTTCTGCATAGGCCGGTGCCCACCGATCCGGATCAGCAATCATCAGATGCGCATCAACTGGAAGAATCTGCTGCGCAATCACCGCTTCTACAACGGGAAGCCCCCAGGTGAGGTTTGGCACGAAGTGATTGTCCATCACATCTACGTGTGCGAAATCAGCGTTGCGGATCTTATTTAATTCACTGGTCAGATTGGCAATATCACAGTTAAGAATCGAGGGGGATATAGTTACCGGTTTAATAGCAGACATTATTTTACTTTCTTAATTAAACACAGGAACATCGCGTCAGTTTGATGTAGGTGTGGCCAAAGTTGGATGGTGTTACCGCTGCCAATTTCCGTAGCGGTAAGTTTAATCGGTTCCATCGCCACGGCTTCTACCGCTGCTTTAGTATTGAGGATTTCTATATCAGAACGGTCCGCAATCCGCTTAATCTGCGCGATAGTTTCCTGCTCGTGCGGTGAGCAGGTGACGTAGGCTAATACTCCCCCAATTTCGAGGGCGTCCAAGCCCGCGTCAAGTAGTTCCGCTTGCAACTTGCACAGCTGAATGACATCTGAGGGTTTGCGGTTCCAACGCGATTCTGGACGGCGACGCAACGAGCCTAAACCAGTACAGGGAGCGTCTAACATGATGCGACTAAATTTCCCGTGTTTGGCGATTTCCCTTCCGTCTCCTACAACTACTTCAACGTTATCGAAAGGTCGCACAGTTTGTTCTACCAGCTGCGCCCGGTGAGCGGTCACCTCATTGGCCAGAAGGTCTACTCCATTAAGATCAGCATAGGCAGCTAAAAGACCCGCTTTTCCGCCGGGGCCAGCGCACATATCTAACCATTTAGTGTCTTCAGTAGCTATCTCGAGTTCTGCTAGAGCTGAAGCTACCAGTTGAGATCCTTCATCTTGGACTGAAGCCCGCCCATCGCGGATTGCATTCAATCGACCGGGATCTCCCTGGTTTAAAGCCACACCCCATTCAGAGTAGGTAGCTGGACGCGGTTCGGCTCGTAAATAACGGGCGGCATCATCAGCTAAATCAGCTGGGAGCACCTGCCCCGGGCGGGCGCACAGCATCACCTCAGGGTTGGTATTATTGGCTGCTAACAGTGCGGTTAGTTCTTTCGCTGGTAGCCCATGCGCTACCAGCGCTTGGGCGAAGGCTCTAACAATCCATTCAGGGTGAGAATACTGGATGGAAACGCGGGTGACATTTGCTTCAATCGCTTTAATGCGTCGTTCCCATTCACCCGGAGTGTGCTCTACCATCGCCCGAGCTACCCCGTTGACAAACTTTTCAACCCCAAAACCACACATATACTTGGTCAGCTCAACTGATTCTGCTACGGCAGCGTGGTCAGGAACTCGCATATGTAGTATCTGGTGTCCGGTCATCCGTAAAATAACTCGAACTTCCGAATCTAAATCAGTTAGTTTCCGAGGCATACACTGTTCAATAACCCAATCAATCCGAGCTTGGTTGCGCAGTGAACCATAAACTAATTCGGTGGCTAAAGCCGCGTCACGCAGGTCTAACTTAGCTTTTGAAAGCGCTGGGGGTAACGCAAGGTTTGCGAAAGCCTTATTGACCTCCACCTCAAGAAGTACTTCATAGGCAACTACACGAGCACGGGAAACTCGCAGGTTTCGGGTGCGCCCTCGAGATTCAGAAGTTGCTTTTCGAGCTTTATTTTCTTCCCAACTGGTGCTCATGCCATCTGCCCACTTTCATTTAAGATTGTCTTTGGTTCTAAACGAGCTCCGCGCGCCCAGGCAGCGGCTTCCATCATATTTTTCCCAGGTGGAGCAACTAAAAGCAGTTCAACGCTTCCAGCGCCAGTGCCCACCCAAACTTGTTTTTTAGTCACTAAAATCTCGCCCGCAGCTAAAGACTCGCCAGCTTGTGAAGCAGTGCCGATACCGGGGGTGTGCGCCGGCGGAGCACTCACTTTAGTAGCTAAGATTTTCAATTTTTTACCATCTGGTAAAAAAGCGAAAGCTCCCGGCGTGGGCGCACAGGCGCGCACCTGATTGTGAACTTCTGAAGCTGACTTAGTGAAATCCACCCACAGATCAGCGGCTTTAATCATCTTCGCATAGGTGGCGCCCTCTTCAGTTTGCGCGGTAGTTACGGCGGTACCGGCGGCGATTTGCGAAACTACTTCCACAACATCAGGGGCACCTATTTGGCTTAACTGAGTAAGAAAATCACCTGAGTTAATCTCTGCGGGAATCTCAACGGTACGAGAAAAGTAAACTGGGCCGGTGTCTAACCCTGCTTCTAACTGGAAAATATTGATAGCAGTTTCTTTATCCCCAGCTGCAATGGCTCGCTGTACGGGGGCGGCGCCTCTCCAACGCGGCAATTTGGAAAAGTGCAGGTTAATCCAACCGTGTGGGAGCAGATCTAATATTTCTTGGGGAATAATTGCCCCATAGGCGACTACTACTCCGAGGTCAGCTTCAAGTGTTTCCAACTGTGCTTGAGCTTGAGCGGAACGGAGGGAATCAGCTTCAATAATGGGTACGCCATGAGCTTGCGCTGCAACTGCAACTTCAGAAGGAACTAATGTTTTAGAACGCCCTTTTGGTTTTGCACTGCGCGTAAGCACTGCTACCACAGTATGTTCCGAAGCCATTAACGCTTCAAAAGTGGGAACTGCAACTTCAGGTGTACCGGCAAAAATAATCTTCACTTACCCAGTTTAACCTCAAATAATAGCGAAGCCTAACCACTCTAACGGGGATTTCACAAGAGATCACGGGGATTTACACGAATCGTCACCAATCCTTGCTTCTTTAGGGAGCGTTTCGTTTGTAACTGGCTGAGTATTTCAAGTAGTGCAGGGAGGTTTTCCCAACTGCTGCGCAGTAGTAACCGAGTTGGGTGGGGTCCAAACACTTTCGCGATGTCCTGCCCGTAGCGTCTAGTGGTGCCCAATATTTCCACCTGAGTAGAGGTCTTAATTTGGTTTAGGCTCTGGGTTAGTTCGGTGGTGTATTCAAGGATGGTTTCTTCTGCTCCGTCAATAGCGATCATTACTTTAGCTGGAAAGAATCCTACTTCATTACGTTCAGCAAGAGTGAGTTTAGCCCATCCGACGGGGTCTTTGCGGATGAGTGCCTGGGCAAAGGCAATGTCGTTGATTCCCAGGATAGTTAGTTCTCCGCTGGTTTTGACCATGCCAAGTAGCCTGATCCACCGGCGCATAGCTTCTTCTAAAGCCCAAAGTTCTGGGCGGTTAGCCACTGCTTCACCGTCTAAAACCACGATTTGCGTGTATCCGCCAACTACGAAAGGTTCTGCCCCGGGAGTGGCGACAACTAGGCACGGCGTATGCGCTGGTAGGTCGGTGATTTGATGTTGGGCGTCTGCTTGAATAATTTTCACGGTGGGAAAGGCGCGTCCCAGTTCTTCAAAAGTTCGTTCTGAACCAAGTTGGATGGGTTTCCATTGGGTTTGGGAGCATTTGTGACAGTGCCAGCTGTACTGCGGATCCGCACACCAGGCGCAGCTTAGGGCGCCGTTTGCACTTACTCTGATTGGGCCTTGGCATTGGACACAGCGGGCAGTTTGCCTGCAGTTTGTGCAGCTTATGATGCTTATCCATCCGCGCCGTGGTACTGATACTAGGACTGGGCCTTGGTTGAGCGCTTTGCGAATTTTGGTTTGGATGAAGGCGGGTAATCGTCCTTTGCCGGCTGATCCTTGGCGCTGTCTTTCATAGTGGTCGATTACTTGCACTATAGCGGTGTTTTTCCGGTATGCCTGGGGGATGGGCAGGAGCCAGTGTGCCCAGTTGCTTTCGGCCAGTGCGGTGGCTTGGATAGACGGGGCGGCTGAGGCGATTAGTAGGCTGGATTTTTCCAGATAGCTCCGTCTTAGGCTGATATCTAGGGTGCTTAAGTAGGGGGATTGTGGGTCGTGATGGCGACTGTCACCATCGTCAAAAATGACGATTCCGGCAAGTTTTGGCACGGGTTGGTAGGCCAGGCTCCGCGTCCCGATAATAATCGAATAGGCTCCCCCGGCAGCGGCGATGTATTTTTTGTACCGCTGGGCGGGAGAGTCGGTGCTTGAAATGGTGGCAGTTTTCAGTTCGCTTTGGTTTTCTGTTTGTAGCTGTGCCAGTTTTGCTTGAAATTGGGTTACTTGTCTGCTGGTGGGTAGGATTACTAGGATTGTTGCATCAGCGGTGCTGAGTGCCCAGTTGTAGATGGTAGTTATCAGTGCGGATTGACTGTAGAAATCACGGGTGGGAAAGTCTGTGGGGATGAGTTGCCAGATAGCTCTGACTGGGTTTTGTTGGTTGAGACTGTGTGCGAAGGCTGCTCCCCCCTGGTAGTTTTCCAAGGCTGGATTTTTTACGAGGGCGGTGTGGGAACTTTCTGCCGGTGTCTGCGCTTCTGTTTTGGAGGCTGTTTCAGGACTTTCTGCCGGTGTCTCAGGACTTTCTGCCAGAGTCTCAGGGGTGAATTCAGGTGAGGTTTCGGTTTGTGTTTGTAGTAGTTTTAGTCCGGCTTTTTCTCCGCCGGCGTGGCGCGGGGGGATCATTGCGGAAATGATTTTTACAACTGGAACGCAGTTGCGTCGGGCCAGGTCTTTAGCCAGTTCTAAGGCTTTGGGGGGCAGGACTATGCTGGTGCTGACGATTCTTTCAATAGATTGCAGTTTGCCGGGGAAATCGGTTTTATTAACGACTTCAACTACCCAAGCTGAGTAGAGTTTTCCTGCGAAGCGGACACGTACTTGCATTCCTGGAGTGACGGTGAACTTTTCGGGGATGGTGTAGTCGAAAAGTTTATCTAAATGAGGTAACTCATTGTCGATGTAGACGCGGGCAATTGGTTGTCCGCCTGGGAATAAGGTGTCCATCTTCTAATAATGACATAGTTTCTAATTGTGCTTGTGGGCACTGCCGGTAAGTTATCTTGCTGGCAGTGCCCTTTGCGTTGGTTTTGTTGGGGTTAGCGAATGGCTGCGCGTAGTTCTTCGGCTTTGGAAGTATCTTCCCAGGTGAATCCGGAACGTCCGAAGTGCCCGTAGGCAGCGGTTTTTGCAAACCCTGGTTCTCTTAACTTTAGGTCGCGGATAATAGCTGATGGACGTAGATCGAATACTTCTGCGACTGCGCGGTTTAGGGCTTCTCTTGAAACGGTGCGGGTACCGTAGGTGTCAATCCAAAGGCCGACGGGTTCGGCACGCCCAATTGCGTAGGAAACTTGGAGTTCACATTTGGCGGCCAGTCCAGCTGCCACAATGTTTTTCGCAATCCATCGCAGGGCGTAGGATGCGGAACGGTCTACTTTGGTAGCGTCTTTTCCTGAGAATGCGCCGCCTCCGTGGCGGGCGTAACCGCCGTAGGTGTCCACAATTAGTTTTCGTCCGGTAAGGCCTGTGTCGGCGGCAGGGCCACCGTAAACGAATCGCCCGGAGGGGTTGATGAGGAAACGTGTTTGGGAAAGGTCTAATCCATTTCCGTGTTCTGCCAAGACGGGTTTAATTACCAGTTCTCGCACGGCTTCGCGGATTTCTTCCAAGCTGATTGTTTCTGCGTGCTGGGTGGAGACTACTACTGTATCCAGAGCAACTGGAGTCCACTCGTCGTATTGAATAGTCACCTGAGTTTTTCCGTCTGGGCGGAATTCAGGGACTTCGGTGCGGCGAACTTCTTCTAGTCGCTGAGCTAGTTGATGCGCTAAGGTAATTGGAACTGGCATTAGCTGTGGGTTGTCTGAGCAGGCGAATCCGAACATGATTCCCTGGTCGCCGGCTCCTTGGAGGGAAAGTTCATCCAAGGAGTTTTCTTCGCGGTTTTCTAAAGAGCGGTCTACTGACTGGGCGATGTCGGGTGACTGGGTGTGAATCAGGCTGGTGATTTTTACAGTTTCGGCATCGAACCCTTCATTGGGATGGGTGTAGCCAATCTTGCGGATGGTGTCACGCACGATGGCTTCAACATCAAAGCTTCCGGCGCAGGTGACTTCTCCAGCTACTACTACAGTGTCGGTAGTAACCAGGGTTTCTACCGCGACGCGAGCCATAGGGTCAGTGAGTAAGGCGGCGTCTAAAATAGCGTCAGAGATCTGGTCACTTACTTTATCTGGGTGGCCAGAGGTCACTGATTCGGAGCTAAATAGTCTGGAGCTTTTCATTCTCTATTTTCTTTCTAGAGTTAAGAACGTTTCTTACGTGCGAATACTGTTGCCACCAGGGCAGCCAGTTGCGGAGCGATTGCTGCTTTGCTTCCGGCGAATTTAGTGAGGGTAGTTCCCGTTGCGTCTAAGATAGTCAGCTGGGTTTGTACGTCACCGAAGCCGGTTTGCCGTCCTACTTGATTGACGGCCAGCAAGTCTGCTCCCTTCCGAATAGCTTTTTCGCGCCCATATTGGGCGACTTGTTCCGCGTTCCCTGTTTCCGCGGCGAAGCCGACGGTTATGAGGTGTGGGAAGCGGTTTACTGCGCTGGCTAATATATCGGGATTTTTAACCAGCTCGAGAGTGAGGGTTTCGTCCTCTCCCCCGGTTTTCTTTATTTTTTGTTCCGCGGTGTTAGCGGGACGAAAATCTGCTACTGCTGCTGCAAATACCCCGATTTGGCTTTGCGGGGCTATTTCCATCACTGCTTCGAACATTTCTTGTGCCGAGGGCGTATTGATAACGCAGGTTCCCGGGGGGATATCTACGTCGGTGAGATTTGCTCCGATGAGGGTTACCTCTGCCCCGAAAGTTTGGAAGGCTTTGGCGATTTCTACCCCAAATTTTCCGGTGGAACGATTTCCGATATAGCGTACTGGGTCGATCGCTTCATGGGTGCCCCCGGCGGTAATGAAAACTCTAATTCCTTTAAGCTGTTTTGTTGCAGTTTCTACCGGAACTGTTTCCGCAGCTGAATTAGAAGCGGTGGGTTTTTGGTAGAGGAAGTTAAAGATTTCTGCTGGTTCGGGAAGGCGTCCTTTTCCGAAATCTCCAGAGGATAGTTCCCCGGTTTCTGGTTCCATAATCAGGTAGCCGCGTTCACGGAGTACTTGGAGGTTTTCTTGGGTGGCTGCATTTTCATACATTGCTGTATGCATTGCAGGGACTAAGACCACTGGGCAGGTGGCAGCTAAAATGGTGGTGGTGAGCAAATTGTCGGCTCTGCCACTGCGAATTTTAGCGAGTAAATCTGCCGTTGCTGGCGCGATTACAATAAGTTCTGCTTCGCGGGCTATTTCCACATGTTCTACATCTGCTGCGGAATCGAATACGCCGGTGACTACCGGCTGTCCGCTGAGAGCTTCCCAGGTGGTTTTACCAACAAAGTTGAGACTATTTTCGGTTGGAATGACCCGCACCTGGTGTCCAGCTTTAATGAGGGCGCGCACCAGGTATGGAATCTTATAGGCGGCTATACCACCACTAACCCCCACCACAATTCGGCGGGGGCTAGTAAGAAAGTCAGAAGCTAATTGCAAACTGCTACTCTCAAAAATCAGCGGTTAGCGTTTTTCTTCCAGGACCAGCAAACCTTCGTTGATTTCACGTAATGCGGTACCAAGTGGTTTGTCATCTGGTTCTACTGGAACTACGGGGCCTACGAACTGCACCATGTTGTTTTCCATCTGCAGGTTGTAAGCGTTGATCTGGCGAGCGCGACGAGCAGCGAAAACAACCAGAGCGTACTTTGAATCTACCTTATCCATCAGTTCATCGATTGGTGGATTAGTAATGCCTTCTGGCTTGGCAACAATTCCTGCCATGATTCCTCTTTCAGTACTGATTATTTGTTAACGCTTAGAATCTTACGCTAATTCAAGCAACTCGGCTAGTTCCGACACAGTGCGATCCACCTCATCATTGACGACAATGTGGTCGAATTCGTCTTTGGCTGCCAGTTCTAGTTTTGCTGTTTCCAGGCGACGCGTCATTTCTTCTGCTGACTCGGTTCCTCTCCCCTGGAGACGCTTAACCAGTTCTTCCCATGATGGTGGGGCGATGAAAATAAATAGGGCATCCGGCATTTGCTGGCGAACTTGTCGCACGCCTGCCAAGTCGATTTCTAAAATCGCCGGGACTCCCTGTGCCAGCTGCGCTTCGATGGGGGCTTTCAAAGTACCGTACTTGTTGACTTTGTGGACGGTAGCCCATTCTAAGAACTCATCGCGTGCAATGGCGCCCTCGAAATCCTCATGGGAGAGGAAATGGTAGTCTTGCCCGTCGATTTCTCCCTCGCGCGGAGCCCGGGTGGTGGCTGAAACAGAAAGGTAGACGTGCGGGTATTTTTCTAAGAGGGCGCGCACTACAGTTCCTTTACCAACTGCCGTGGGGCCGGCAATTACTGCCAGGCGAGGTTTCTTCTCAACGGACATAGAAATACCTTTTCTTTCGATACTACTTAAGGTAGGTAGGTAGGTAGGTTTACGAGTTCTAGTTTAGAGCATCTGTAAAAGTTGGTTGCCGGCGATTCCACATAAGGCCGCCCAGATGATTGACACTGCCGTGCCGATGATGAATTTTTCAGCTGAATGAGGGTGCGCTTTTAACTCTGGGTAGCGCCCTAACCCTTTAACTGCGATTACTGCCGATAGCATTACGGGAGTGCCAGTGAGGATGATTAGGGTAACTGCGAATCTTTCTAAACGACCGATCCAAAGCCCGCCTCTGAGAATTTCTCGGGCGGGTTTTTCGCCGTTAAGTAGGGTAGCTTTTTGTGTTCCTGAGTAGTTAGTTTCCCACACTGGTTCAACGGCAGCCTGTTTGAGAATGAAGTTCACCAGCGGACTACCAAGGGCAACCGATAAGCCAATGGCGCTAAGTGAAATAACTAATTGAGTTAAAGAACCCAGGTAATTGGCAGACCATAGTAAATCCGTTAGACCTTGAATCTGATTCATGAGCGGTTTAATCCTTCAAGTAGCCGGATAGTCAGGGTATCTGTTCCGGTTTCTAACTCCCAGTTTGCAGCTTTTAATACTTTGGAAATAGCCGCTTTAGAAACGCCGGTTTCTTCGGCTACTGCGGTGGCTGACGGGGCTTTTTCACGCAGGGCAATGATTTGTTTTTGTCGTTCAGTCCGCTGGGCGATCAGCATACATTTGGTGCGGATGAGGGATTGTAGTGAGCTGGCGATTTCGCTGTTTTTACCGGTGTGCAGGGCAAAGGCATAGGGGGTTTTCTTAGCTCTTTCCACGGCTTTGCGGGCGTTGACGAAGGCTTTGCCGGTGCCTTCGGTGGTTGAGGTGATGCCGGTGATTTCGGCTTCTCCGATGCCCAGTCCGCAGTGCCATTGGCCCAGGTTGGCTAAGAGTTTGATGGCTTTGAGGGCTTCGTTGGCGTCAGCTACTACTCCTTGGATTTCGTCGCCTACGGTGCGTTCGAAAGGCAGTACGGTGCGTACGTGGGCGAGGATTCTTAGGGCACGGGGGACGGCGTCTTCGCCGGTTTTACGCGAGTCTTTTTGATCTGCGGTGATAACGTACATCTTCCACCTCCTAAGTTAACTATAATCGGTAAACTCTTTCATGTAAACCAATTTCAGTATACTTATCGGTTTTGGCGAGCAAAGCTTTCCTTCTACTATACCGCCTCTACCCTATTTTATGGCGGAAAATCAGTGATTTACCGGGCGTTCTAATGGCAGCTTGCTATAATGAACTTATGAATACCCTGCGCACTGGAGTATTTTCAACTGACTTAGGAGTGGTCCATTATCAGGTGTCCAAAGTCAGTTCTACTGACGCGCCCTGGCTGGTGTTCTTACCGGGTTTAACCGCAGATTCCACGTTATTTAAGTACCAGTTGGAAGCTTTTTTGGGGCGGGCGAATCTACTGGTGTGGGATGCTCCGGCACATGGCAAGTCCCGCCCGTTTCCGCTTTCTTTTAGCTTGGCTGATTTAGCGACTTGGCTGCAGCAGATTTTTCTTTCCGAGGGCGTCACTGAACCTGTTTTGATTGGTCAGTCGATGGGCGGTTATTTAAGCCAAGTATTTATGCAGAAGTTTCCGGGCGTAGCCCGGGCTTTTGTGAGCATTGATTCGGTGCCGATCCTGCGGAGTTTCTATTCCGATAAGGACCTGTGGCTGCTGAAGCATAGTTCTTCATTCCTTTCCCCCATGCCTTGGTCTATGTTGCAGGCAGCTACGGTGAGAGGTTCAGCTACTACCCCACTGGGCCGGGAGAATATGTCTTTGATTGTGAAGCAGTATGCGGCGCGGGAATATGTGCAGTTGGCGGCTTTTGGGTATCGGATTATTGCCGAGGCAATTGAGCAAGCATCTTCAGAAGGTCTAAGTGTACCGGCCCTGTTAATTTGCGGCACAAAAGACCGGGCAGGAGAAATTCGGAAGCTCAATCAGCGCTGGAGTCTTATGTCAGAATTGCCGATAGTGTGGGTGAAGGGCGCGGGACATAACTCTAACGTGGATGATCCGGACACCGTGAACCAGGCGATTACTAAGTTTTTAACGTCTTTAAAAGGTTTTAGTTTCTTTAAAGAAACTGTTATAGGAAAGGAATAGCCATGGAAATTGTTGACGTAGATCTACCTGACCAGTTTGATGAAGACCTGCAGTGCCACCACACGCTGGTGGTGGAAACCAGCGATCCCCTAGCAGACTTGGCACTGCTAACTATCCCCCCAAGCGACGCCCTGCCCGCCCACGACAACACGCCGAAGTTGCGGCGTGAAAAGCCTGTAAAAGTGATTAAGCGATTTAACGAAGCGCAGAACCGATAGCGCCCCTGCTACTCGAATTCATCAAAGCCCATAGCCGATCATCGTTATTAAAGTAAGAAAGTCGATGGATGTGTCAGCGTAGTTAGCAGTTGTTAACCAGCTCCAATTAGGCGGACTTGTGATGCTCCTTAATATTAGATGTTGAGGACTTCCCCATAACTGCAAGTTCATCAAGGAATGTTACGGATTGGTTTTAGGCTCTCATTGTTTCAAAATAGTGACGCGTAACTCTATGCAAAACGGATCTGTACGCTTTTGGCTTCGTGACATCGAACAAAACTAAATTATTTCCCCTGGAAACAGAACTAGGAAACAAGATCCCATCAAAACCATTAGCTTGCAAGAGCTCACAAATAAATTGATATGGCAAGTATTTAAGAACTCGATCAGCTTTAACAATCGGCGTTGCAAGTCCTTGTGCTATTTCTTTGAATAAGGAAAGAAACACGTTTAATGTTGCAATGTCATCAGTTTCCTCTACCCTAAAAGGCGAAGAGTATGATGCATTATCGCGTAAATCAAGCACTTTCCCCTCGGTTATTTTAAAGAACGCAACTTGTACTATTTCACCTGGATCAGGCCGAACTTCAGCAATAGCAGTGTCTTCATCGGAAGCTAAATACAAAACAGGTATGCCTGCAGAATTAGCACGACCAGAAGTAGCTTTCTCAGGAGGCGGTGCTCCCATATATTTAATTTTATATCGCGTGCCCAAAACTACGCGGGCACGATACCATTTCTTGTCGTCAAGATCTTTTATATCTCGGGCAAGAGACTCGACACAAACAAGAAAAGTATTTAAGAAATCCTGAAGCGTACTTCCTCCAAATCCTAGTTGCAGCTCTCTGAAAAACCACCTTCTTTCATGCCGAATCGTTTTAACCAAGCCATGCCAAATTGCTTTTGGATCTGAGAATTTAGTTTGCTTCAATAAATACTTCGCCGTCAGCAAATCTGGATAGTTTGGGAGTAGCTTTTCGACTAGCTCTTCACGTTTGTCAGCCGGTAGCAATTTTGAAAACAATGACCAATCGCGTTGCAACGCATCAGGAAAAAGCTCTCCCGCAGAATCTTCCCAGTACGCTTCAAATAATTTTTCGAAGGACTCTGTCAACTCACAAATTTCAATCGAAACTTGTTTTTTACTACCACAGTAATAGCATTTCGACACGATAGCCTTTATTGAATCTTTATTTAAGAGTTCTCTTAAGTAAGAATCCCTAAAGCATTCTTGACAGCAAAAATCTAGATCAGTCATTTCAATTATTCAACTAAGGAAACAATGGTTTCGATATGGTGCATAATAGAGAGTTTTTTCAATACTCCTAAACCAGGAAAATGTTTTCTTTCATAAAGGTCGACTAATCCTTGAAGTCCAAGAGAATCAATAAAAAGATTGGGGTGTTGTTCTCTAAAATTAATCAACTTTGACAGCGCGTTCATATAACGTTCAGCGATTACTGCACCATCGCCTGATACGAAATGTCTACATTCGATTACGTCATAACCGTCTTTATTCGAATATGTAAGATGAATAGCAACTGCTTTTACAGGACCACCACTTTCGGAATAGCCTTCCCCGATAGTCTGAAAGTCTCCGAATCCATGAAAATCTCCTTCTGAATATTCAAGAGGAATATCAGAGAAATAATCATACTCCGGGTAATCTGCGTTCTTTGATTGCTTGGTAAAACCATCAAAGATCAACATCTTGTTTTCCGTTGTAAACTGCTCAATTGCCCTGTCAGGAACACGATAGAAAAAGAGTTCAAGATCCTTATCCTGAAGATTTAGCGCATTAATATCCTCTTGTCGGAATTCAATATTCTTCCATATTATTAGTGCAATTTTTTCTGCATTCGGAACATTTCGTTTAATCTCAGAAACTATCCGTTTACCGTCTGTCCCACTTAAGATTAAAATAGCTGGAATTATCTTGAATTCACCATTATTCTTACGACAAAAGTCTAAAAGAACGCTGTTATCATCTTTAAACTCACCAACTTGAGGATTAATAACTAAGTAAGACTCAACTTGCGCATCTCTTAAAGTTGCTAGAGTAGAGGTAAGTTTCGCCATATTACGTCGGACAGGTTCTATAACCGGATGAACCAGCTCACCGTTTAGCTTTCCTCGACTTGCCATCTCTTGAAGCGCTGCAAGTTCGAATTGTTTTCCTCGTAAGTATGGGTAATACATGCTTCCTCCAAGAATAGTGGCTGACGAATTGCCTCAAGGTAATTTTCTCTTGCAACTTTGGTTTTCAATAAGCAAAGTGCCATTGATTTTGAGTATATCGGAAAACAATCAAGTTCCGAGCTAAGATAACTGAAGTCTCGGGATTTACGTAAGGTACCTCGAATACATGTAGAAAGTTCTTCAGGATCCGCGGCACGAAAGTATGATGAAGCTATCCTATGGAATAAAGTGTTAGGGACTTCTTCCATTTCAAATCCAAGTCTTTTAATCACTTCAAGCACCTCCGCCTTCCGTAAAGAAGCGGCCATTGTTACAGGGTCATTGAATGCAATCTGGTCCTCTGCACGCCGTTCTATATGTAGTGTCCCACGTTTAGTTAATACTATGATTCCAACATGTGAAGGCATCTCCTTTTTTATGGTTCTTACGTGTTTTTCGGCTGTTACTACATTGATAAACCTGAAAAAACGACGATAATCTTCAAACTGAGAGGATAATCTGAAAAGGCTATCTCTATCTGATTTGATTTCATATGCGATTAACTCGCCGTTCACGATACCCAAGTCAAGAATCGAATCCCGAACTCTAAATTCGTTCAAAACGGTCGTCGTATTCAACGAATGTCTACCGAGCACAAGTTTTTCAATAATCTTATTACGAAAGTAGTAGTCCGGCCGTAAACCTTCTTTAGATAAAACTTTATAAGCGTAAGCATAAAGTTCGTCAAGATTCAGAAAATCTAACGGATGTACCCCCGCTTCGGATAAAATTCGCATTAACCTATCACGATAGGTACCTTCTGATATTGCACGAACCATAGAGGGAGCAAACAGCTGAGATAAAGCTATTGAATCCATTTTCCCTTCCTAGATTCTTTTTCACAGCTGAGCGAACACACTCACATCAACACTACTCTAAAATCCATTGTATTTCTATTTCTCTAAGATAGTTCATTTTCTGATTCATTTTGATTGTTTCGAGCAGAAGGAAGCTGATTTGTGATTCCAAATGGGACATGTGCGCATGGAATTGACTTTACAGTACCCTCGAGATGCTTTATCTGGTCATCGAAGAAAATCTGTGGTCTCAGTTCGTTAAGAATCAAAGCTTTCTTAATGCCCCAAGGAAAAACGCATCATTAACGTAAAGCCCATGTTCTTTCAAAATAAACAATACACGTTCATCAGCGGGTGCATTACCGGCAGTTACAATAGCAATTCGAAGTTTGGGACTATGGTCAGAGTGTGCCTTAGAGATCTCTAACTCATGCTTACGGATACGGTTCAACGCTTTCAGTAAATCCGTTAATGGGCCCTCATTGAGAGGAATAGACGCGTTTTCTGCCTCATGTTTCTGATATTCCTTCATACCCTTATTTTGAGATATACCTTCTGCACTATCCCCGGCAAGCACCCCATCAAAGTCGAAGGCTATCAGTATTTCTTCACTGTTAGCGTCTGGCACTGGGCTTCCAATAACTTGCCCGGCGGAAAACCCAAGATTAGTAGCATCCTCAACATCTTGTGGATTTGCTGAAAGAAAGAGTGAAATATTGAGTACCGGAATAAAGTTATAAAGAGACTTACCCTGGGTAAAAATTGCACGTGTAACATTTAAACCATGTGCTTTAATCGATTTCATTACTTGTAAGCCAGTTTGTGGGTCATTACGCGAGAGAACAATTACTTCTATGAGGGCGGCATTTGATTCGTTCAACGAGTTAAAGCTGAGTAGACGTTTAATAAAGTTAAAGGCTACGCCAGGGGCAAGAACGTCATCAACTTTAGCATCCTGATATTCGCGATATGCTTTCTCTCCTTTTTTCACGAAAATAAACATCTGAATCTTTCAAATCAAATAAAGCGCTCGACGCAATACCGATCACCAGTTTATTCTCTAGCGGATAGCTCAAATGAATCACCTACTTTTCTGGGTTGAAGGGTAAGAGGAAGCTGATTAGATGCTAGGGAGCGGCTTGAAACGGTTAACAACGACTGGATCAAGCAAAAAAGGTATTTAGTCTCAAAATCGAGAAATTACATTCCTGCAACGGGAACATAAAACCCCAGACGCAGTTACTGAACTCCCAGGTAGTCAAAATATGCTGCCACTTTGACTCATGCGAACTTGTCATAGTAACTACTTTAGCTCCAAAGCATAGGGCGCGAAGCAAAATACTTCGCGCCCCGCACTATGAAACAGTTCTGTTTACACCCCCAAAGGTACATCCACTTCAGCCACAGACTTAGCCAAAGCAGCCTGCAGTGCCGAAACCGACGGCCCGGCTTCTAACAGCCCGCGGGAGGACGACGCCAGTACCTGTGGGAAGTGACCGGCAAAACGCTTGCGAATATCTTCTGCATCCGCGCCCTGCGCGCCAAAACCCGGTGCCAAAATCGGACCATTAAATACCGCAAAAGAATTCCCTAAAACTTCGGTCATATCCTTTACAGTTGCCCCAATCACAACACCGAAAGAGCCTAAACGAGCGTCAACACAATGCTTCGCATTCGCCTCATTCGTCCACTCCATTACCTGCGCCGCCACCGGCACGCCAGAGCCAGAACGGGAACGCTGCAGGCGCTTACCCTCCGGATTAGAAGTCAGCGCCAAGCTGAACAACCCCTTACCATGCTTAGCCGCTAAAGCCGCCGTAGCATCATAGGCAGAAGCCCCCATGTAAGGGGCGATCGTAATCGCATCAGCCTCAAGCGGAGCGCCCTCGGGAAGAAAAGCCGCAGCATAACCAGCCATTGTGGACCCAATATCCCCGCGCTTCACATCCAAAATCGTCAGCACCCCGGCAGAACGCGCGTCACGCAGCAAATCCTCTAGCACTGCCCAACCGGCAGAACCGAACCGCTCATAGAAAGCCGACTGCGGTTTAATCGCCGCCGCACCCGCCAAACCTTCCAACGCGATCTTAGAAAACTCGCGCAAACCCGCCACCGAATCGGGCAACCCCCACTTCGCCAGCAGCGACGCATGCGGGTCAATCCCCGCACAAACGTGACCGCGTTCTTCCATTGCTACTCGCAGCTTAGAACCAAAACGCATCGTCTATTCCCCTCCCGCGCGGCGTGCCAAACGATCCGCGTCATATTCTTGCAAAGTACGAATCTGGAACTGGCCGCGCCGCTCAACCTCAATCGCCTGCACCGCCGCAGAAAACGCCTGCAAAGTCGTCAAAACCGGCTTGCCCATACCCATCGCTGCAGAACGAATCTTATAACCATCCTGGCGGGAAGACTGTCCCTGCGGAGTATTGACTACCATCTGCACTTCCCCACTTTGAATCAAATCCAAAATAGTAGGCTCGCCCGGTAAACGCTCAGACTCCTTATGCACCAACTGCACATCAATGCCATTGCGACGCAAAACAGAAGCAGTACCCTCAGTTGCCAAAATCTTAAAACCCAGATCAACCATGCGTGAAGCTGGGAAAACCACCGAACGCTTATCCGCATCCGCAATGGAAATGAAGATAGTCCCGGACTTTGGTAGGCCGCCGTAAGCGCCGTGTTGGCTCTTCGCGAACGCCGCTGGGAAAGACAGGTCCTTCCCCATCACCTCTCCGGTTGAACGCATTTCGGGACCTAAAATAGTATCCACAATCATGCCGTTCTTATCGCGGAAGCGGTTAAATGGCAGCACTGCTGCTTTCACAGAAATCGGCTCATCCAAGTCTACGAAAGAAGCATCCTGCGCTGGCAGTTCCCCGCTGGCACGCAGCTGGGCGATGGTGGCGCCCAACTGGATTTTCGCAGCTGCGCGGGCCAGGGAAACCCCCAGGGCCTTGGATGCAAAAGGCACCGTGCGCGAAGCTCGTGGGTTGGCTTCAATCACGTACAAAACGCCAGAAACCAGGGCGAACTGAATGTTCAGCAGGCCGCGTACACCCACGCCCTCGGCAATCGCGCGCGTAGATTTCACGATTTGCTCAATCTGCCGGGAAGAAAGCGTCATCGGGGGCATCACGCAAGCAGAATCGCCAGAGTGAATCCCCGCTTCTTCAATATGCTCCATAATCCCACCCATAAACAGGTCGGTACCGTCAAACAGGGCGTCCACGTCAATTTCCACCGCGTTATCTAAGAAACGATCGATTAGCAGCGGCCCATTTTCAAAAGCATCACCTAAACGTTCCAAATAGCCGAGCATACCCGGCTCATCGTAAACGATTTCCATGCCGCGTCCGCCCAAAACAAAAGATGGGCGCGCCAACACCGGATAACCCACCTGCGCGGCGGCTGCCACGGCCGAGGCCGGAGAAAGTGCTGTTGCATGTGCCGGGGAAGGTAGTTGAGCTTCTTCCAAAACTCTTCCAAAAAGTTCCCGATCCTCAGCTAAAGCAATCGCCTGTGGGCTGGTCCCCACAATCGGCACCCCGGCTTTTTCGAGTTCTTCTGCCAAAGAAAGTGGCGTTTGCCCGCCCAGTTGCACCAAGACTCCCTTTATTGGACCAGCTTGTTTTTCCGCGTAATACACCTCGAGGACGTCCTCTAAGGTAAGTGGTTCAAAATAGAGCCGATCAGATATATCAAAGTCAGTGGAAACTGTCTCCGGATTGCAGTTAATCATGATAGTTTCGTACTTTTCACGCAAAGCTAAAGTAGCGTGCACACACGAGTAGTCAAACTCAATCCCCTGCCCGATTCGGTTTGGGCCAGAACCTAGGATAATGACCGCTTCTCTTTCCCGCGGTTTTACTTCCGTAACTTCATCGTAGGAAGAATAGAAGTATGGGGTTGTAGCTTGGAATTCGCCGGCGCAAGTATCCACCGCTTTGTAAACTGGGCGGAGGTTGAATGCTCCGCGCAGTTGTCGCACCACTTCTTCAGATAGATTCCGTAAAGAAGCAATCTGCCGGTCAGAAAAACCGTACTTTTTCGCTTTGTGGAGGATTTGCGCGGTAAGTGCCGGCACAGTTGCTACCTCGGTAGCAATTTGATTAAGCTGCTGGATTTGGTTAATGAACCAAGGGTCGATTGCTGTGGCAGCGTGTACCTGTGTTAAAGAAGCCCCGCCGCGCAAAGCCTGTTGGACCTGCACTAAACGCTGTTCAGTTGGGGTGGTGGCAGCTTCTAAAAGAACTTCAACTTCTTCAGGGGTGGGCGCTGGCCCGTCCCAGTGGAAAGTAACTCCCTTTTTGTCGATGGAGCGTAAGGCTTTTTGTAAGGCTTCGGTGAAGCTACGTCCCAGCGCCATAGCTTCTCCTACTGACTTCATTGAGGTAGTTAAGGTTGGGTCTGAAGCTGGGAACTTCTCAAATGCAAAACGGGGTACTTTAACCACAATATAGTCCACTGCTGGTGAATCTGCCGCCGTTTTTTCCGCAACCAGGTCATTGGGAATTTCATCTAAGTTATATCCCAATGCCAAACGGGTAGCGATCTTAGCGATCGGATAACCGGTAGCTTTAGAAGCCAAGGCAGAAGAACGCGAAACTCGCGGGTTCATTTCGATTACCACTACCCTGCCGTTAGTTGGGTGAATCGCGAACTGAAGGTTACAGCCTGCTTGATTTACCCCCACTCCAGCAACAATGTCGGCACCAATTTTAACCAGGTGGGCGATTTCGTCCCCGGTCAGAGTCAGTGCCGGAGCAATCGTGATTGAATCGCCGGTGTGCACCCCCATTGGGTCTACGTTTTCAATCGAGCAGATAGGAATGCAACGACCAGTCCGGTCCCGGACAACTTCCAACTCGATTTCTTTCCACCCCAAGATTGATTCTTCTAACAGCACTTCACTGGTTAGAGAGTTCTGCAAGCCAGCCCCGGCAAAGCGCCGTAATTCGGTCTCATTATGAGCAAATCCTGACCCTAATCCGCCCATGGTAAAAGAAGGGCGCACTACCAGCGGGTATCCGAGGGTTTCTGCAGCTTCCAAACATTCTTCCATGCTGTGGGCAACTACAGAGCGGGCCACTTCAGCTCCGCAGGCCTCTACAATTTTACGGAACTCGTCCCGATCTTCTCCGGCGCGAATTACCTCAGCGTCAGCTCCGATTAGCTCCACTCCGTACTCTTCTAAAACCCCTGCTTCAACCAGTGCCATAGCAGCGTTTAATGCCGTTTGCCCACCCAGGGTAGGTAAGATCGCATCAGGGCGTTCTTTTTCGATGATTTTTCGGATGGTTCCTACATTAATTGGCTCCACATAGGTGGCATCTGCCATAGCTGGATCGGTCATGATCGTAGCTGGGTTAGAGTTGATTAGAACAACCCGGATTCCCTCATCTTTTAGGATTCGACAAGCCTGGGTACCTGAATAGTCGAATTCGCAGGCTTGCCCAATCACGATAGGGCCAGAGCCGATTACCAGAACGGATTTAATGTCAGTGCGCAGTGGCATTAGATTTGCTCGCTTTCAATGACGCGGGTTACTAAGTCAGATTTGATGGACGCGGGGATTTTCGCGTTTCGCTCCAGGTTCCTCACCGTTTCTGGGAGGGCTAAGCCAGAGAAGATTCCTGCTTTTACCGAGGGGTTTTGCTGTATCAGCTGTCTCACGGCGCGGGTATCGATTCCGCTGATCCCGATTACTTTATGGGAGCTAAGCTGAGGTTCTAACTCTGCTTCTGCCGTCCAGTTTGAGACGATTTGGGCAGGTTCGCGCACAATCATTCCAGCAGCCAAATAGGCGCCGTTTCCGCGGGCTCCCACGTTCCCAATATGCGGGCTGGTGGATAACACCAGTTTTCCTTTATTTTCTGGTTTACGGAGTGCTTCTTCATATCCGCTGATAGTTGCGTCAACTACCACCGCTCCAGTAGTTACGCCTTTTTTCCCCCAGGCAAACCCGCGGAAAATAGTTCCATTTGTGAAAACTAGCAGTGCGTCTGTGGTTGTCATCGGTTTTCCTTTGCCACTGGTTTTGCGTCAAATACGGTGAAGTCACCGTTGTACATGGTGTACATGACTTGTCCGTCCAGGTTCTCCCCAACAAACGGAGTATTGGTTGAACGAGTCCACTGAGTGGCGGGATCAATCCGGCGAACTACGGTGGGGTCTACAAAAGTCAGGTGTGCGGGGGCTCCTACTGCGATTCGGTGGCCTTGCTGCGCGACTTGCCCAATTTTTGCGGGGGCTTCAGATAGGACTCGAGCCACGTCTTGCCAGCTCATTCGCCCGGTTTTCACCATGGTGGTGATGATTACTGGGAGGGCGGTTTCTAAACCGGTCATTCCAAAAGCGCCGGCCTGCCACTCGCAATCTTTCTTTTCTAACGGATGCGGGGCATGGTCGGTACCTACGATGTCAATGGTGCCATCGGCTAATCCGGCGCGTAGCGCTTCTACGTCTTCTTGGGTGCGTAGGGGCGGATTGACTTTATAGAGAGGGTTGTAGCTGCAAGCCAGGTCTTCGGTGAGGAAAAGGTGATGTGGGGTGGCTTCTGCGGTTACTCGCACGCCCATTGATTTTGCCCAGCGGATTAGTTCTACTGAACCGGCGGTGGAAACGTGGCAGACGTGCAGGCGCGAGTCTACATGCTTTGCTAAAGCAATATCGCGGGCAATGATGGCTTCTTCAGCTACTGCTGGCCAGCCAGCCAAGCCGAGTTTAGCTGAGAGTGGGCTCTCATTCATTTGGGCTTCGGCAGTTAGGTTAGGGTCTTGTGCGTGCTGTGCGATCACCCCGTTAAAGGTTTTCACGTACTCTAATGCTCTGCGCATTAAGAGTGAATCTGAAACGCACATGCCGTCATCAGAGAATACTCTTACTCGTGCTTTTGAGCTGGCCATACCACTCATGGCGGAAAGTTGTTTACCTTCCAAACCACGGGTGACTGCCCCAACTGGGCGGACTTGTAACCATCCGGCTGCGTCCCCTAATGCCTGTACTTGTTCAACAACTGAGGCGGTGTCTGCCACTGGGTTGGTATTTGCCATGGCGTGTACGCAGGTGTAGCCCCCTACTGCTCCGGCGCGGGTTCCGGTGTAGACAGTTTCAGCGTCTTCTTGTCCGGGTTCGCGCAGGTGGGTGTGCAGGTCCACTAAACCGGGGAGGGCAATTAGTCCGCTGGCATCAATTACTTTTGCTTTTCCGAGGGCGTCGCGGGCAGCTTTTCCGATGGCTATGATCTTTCCATCGGCAACAGCAATATCGGTGTTCTTTTCTCCGTAGGGTGCTACTGCGGTGATTAAGTATTGTTTGTTTTTAGACATGGTTTTCTCCAGTTCCAGCTAGAAGGAGATAGAGGGACGCCATGCGCACGCTCACTCCGTTATTGACTTGTTCTACGATTACTGATTTAGGTGAGTCGGCAGCTTCAGCACAGATTTCTAAACCGCGGTTCATTGGTCCGGGGTGCATGATGATTGTTTCGGGACGCAGTGATTTGAATCGTTCTAAATCTAATCCGTATTCGCGGTGGTATTCCGTGGGGGAAGGAAAGTATCCGCCCCCTAAAGAGGTCATGCGTTCTCTTTGGACTCGAAGCATCATCACTGCATCTGGTTCTTCACAAAGAGCCTGATCTAAGTTGTAGACAACTTTGCAGGGCCAAGTTTCCACTCCTACCGGCACCAGGGTGGGAGGCGCAACTAGGGTTACGCTGGCTCCCAGGAGGGTAAGTAAATCGACGTTTGAACGGGCAACTCGGGAATGAAGGATGTCTCCTACGATTACTACTTTTGCACCTTTTAAGTCAGTTCCCTGGGTTGGGCTGCTACCGTCTGCCTGATAGTAGCGTCGTAGGGTCATGGCGTCTAAAAGTGCTTGGGTGGGATGTTGGTGGGTTCCGTCTCCGGCGTTAAGAATCGGACAGTCAATCCAACCTGCGTAGGCTAGGCGGTGGGCTGCGCCGGAGGCAGGGTGGCGGATAATTACCGCATCCGCTCCCATTGCTTGTAGGGTGAGCGCTGTGTCTTTGAGGGATTCGCCTTTAGAAACTGATGAGCCTTTGGCGGCGAAGTTAATCACGTCTGCGGAGAGTCGTTTTGCGGCTGCTTCAAAGGAAAGTCGAGTGCGTGTTGAGTCTTCGTAAAAGAGATTTACGACTGTTTTTCCTCTGAGTGTGGGGAGTTTTTTTATTGCGCGCACTTGGGTGCTGGCCATTTCTTCAGCAGTGTCAAGTAGGTTAATGGCTTCCTCATAGGATAGGTCTGAGATATCGATTAAGTGTTTCATGCTGCACCTGTGATTACTACTGAGTTAGTTCCGTCTATTTCTTCGCAGTTGATGGTGACAATTTCTTGTCGCGAGGTGGGGAGATTTTTTCCGATAAAGTCAGGGCGGATCGGTAGTTCGCGGTGGCCCCTATCAACTAGTACGGCTAGCTGTACTATTGAGGGTCTTCCCAAGGCGAATAATGCGTCTAAAGCAGCTTTGGCGGTGCGTCCGGTGTAGAGTACGTCGTCTACCAGTACTACGCGTTTATTTTCAATTCCGCTTACGGGAATCTCAGTTGGGTGTGGCAGCCTGGTGGGTTGTTTTGCCAGGTCGTCTCGGTACATGGTGGTATCTAGGGTACCTACCTGCACTGGACGGGAAGTGATTTCGGCTATTTTTCCTCCGATCCGTTTGGCTAGGATTTCCCCGCGGGTGGGGATTCCCAGAATTACCAGTTCGGATATGGCATCGGAGTATTCGATGATTTCATAGGAGATACGGGTGAGTGCCCGATTCATTTCGTCCTCGTTGAGGACTATTTTTGTGCGGCGATTCATGCCGGCTCCTTCCCCGCCTCTCTGGACGGACTTAAAGGATTTTATTAGGTTATTTTAATGCCCGAAGTAATTGAATACTTCGGGCATTAGGATTAATTGTCTGGGCTTTCGTACTCAGAAAGTACTTCATCCAGGTCGATGAATTCCTCAGGGTCTTCATCAATTGCGAAAGCTGCTTCAATGGCCGCATCAGCTTCATGTACGTTACTGGAATCGCGTCGTACTGCGTCTAATATGGCATTGACTAAAGCAGGTGAATCATCTGTAGAGATTTTCCGCGTGATTCGGACAGCTTCATCAATCGCGGTAATATCGGGAACTGTTTCGTTCCAAATAATTTCCCAGGTGGCGACTCTTAAGATAGCTCGGTCCACTGCGGGGAGTCTAAAGAAGCTCCGTCCCGTGGTGTGTGTTTCTAGAAGCGAGTCAATCTCGTTAAGGTGGTCGCGCACGCCCTCGACAATTTCAATCGAGTATTCGGGAAGTGGAGTTTGTGCTGCCGTGATTTCTTTACGTTCGGTGAGCATTTTGTCAATGCCTGCCGGCGTATCTGCACGTCCTCGTTGATCGGCTTCGAAAATCGTGTCGATGGCACGTTTTCTTGCTCGGGTCCGAGATGAAAATCCGCGGTTGCTCATTAGTCGTTTACTCGTCCTGCGTATTCGCCGGTGCGGGTGTCCACCTTGATACGGGTTCCCTGTTCGATAAACAGTGGCACCTGAATGTCAGCTCCGGTTTCTAAAGTGGCTGGCTTGGTGCCGGCGTTGGAGCGGTCTCCTTGTAAACCTGGTTCAGTGTAGGTGATTTCCAAGACTACGGTGGCGGGGAGTTCAATGAAGAGAACTTCACCTTCGTGGAGGGAGACGATAACGTTCTGGTTTTCCACCATGTAGTTCTTTGCGTCGCCTACGGTTTGTGCGGAAACTAGGATCTGATCGTAGGTGGATACGTCCATGAATACGTAGTCAGCACCGTCTTGGTAGAGGTAGGTCATGTCGCGACGGTCTACGGTGGCGGTTTCTACTTTTAGTCCGGCGTTGAAGGTCTGGTCTTTGATTTTTCCAGAGAGTACGTTCTTTAGCTTGGTGCGGACGAAAGCTGGGCCTTTACCTGGTTTCACGTGTTGAAATTCGATTACTGACCACAGTTGGTTGTCGATTTTCAGGACCATACCGTTCTTAAGATCGTTAGTTGTTGCCATTCGGTTTACCTCATAACTCGTTTACCCCATAGGCTGCTATGGAGATTTTATCATCGGTCATAGAATACCTTGTTTTAGCTTAATAATGCGACTACACGCGGGGCAACCAGGTGCGGTTTTGTTAAAGATGTGTCGATTTTCTCATCTGCTAGTTCCGCGTAGGTTTGCCGATAGGCTTCTACGAGGAGCCGGAAGGTGCGTCGCGTGGGGCCTAAACTAATCGAGCGGGGCGCGTTTAGGCCGGTGCGCTGGGCTAAAGTATTGAAATCTGCGTAGAGTTCAAGTATTTTCACGCCTTGGTGTTTAAGTTCCTTTAGTTTTTCTTGGACTTTTGGTTGTATCGCTGCATCTGGTGAGAGGACGACTATTCCAGTTTGTTTTAGGGCAGCCAGGGCTCCTGCTTGCAACTGGTGTTCTTGCGTTTGGGTAGTTTCTCTGACTGCTAATAGTTCTGGACTTTGTCCTGATAGTTTAGCCGTGTAGTGGGCAGATTCGTGGAGTGGAAGTCCCAGTTGCGTGGCAACTGCTTGAGCAACTTCTGTTTTCCCAGCCCCACTAACCCCGATAATAACCAGATTTGGTTTATTTTCCATATTATTTTCTTTCCAAGGTAGCTTTTATTTGCGCTGTTTCAACACTGCGAACAATAGTTCGTTGCGGTGAGCAAAGCACGAATCTTAACTTCCCATCACGAATTTTCTTATCGGTCTGCATTTGCGCGAGCAGTTCCGCTGGGGAATATTCTCTCCAGCTGGTAGGCAGACCTTGGGTTTCGATAATTTTCTGCTGTAGTTGCACCCATTGTTGGTCGGCGATTTTGAGTTCTTCTGCTAGTTTAGCGGCGAATATTATTCCGATTGCCACTGCTTCCCCGTGTTTAAGTTGGTAGTTAGAAATTTTCTCGAGGGCGTGCCCTAAGGTATGCCCATAGTTAAGAACTTCTCTTATCCCAGCTTCGTGGAAGTCTTGGCTGACGATCTTTGCTTTAACTTTTATGGCTCTTTTTATCAGTTCTGGTAGTGCTGCGGAAGTTACCCTAATCGGTTTTTGCATTAGCTCAGTTATTTTCGGATCGGCGATGAATCCGCATTTGATTATTTCAGCTAATCCGGCTGTGAATTCTTCAGTTGGTAGGGTTTTTAACAGACTTGGGTCGATTAGAACTGCGTGGGGTGAGTAAAAGGAACCTACCAGGTTTTTCCCTGCGCTTGTGTTAATCGCTGTTTTCCCACCAATTGCTGCATCTACCATTGCTAAAAGTGAGGTGGGGATATGAAGGAGTTTTATTCCTCTAAGCCAGGTAGCTGCGATGAAGCCACCCAGATCGGTGACTGCTCCGCCGCCGAGGGTAATGATTAGATCATTGCGTTCCAGTTTAATTTGCCCGGCTCGATCCCAGGCTGTTTCAAGAACAGTTAGTGTTTTCCCAGCTTCCCCATCCGGTATCCAGATAGTTTCAGTTGAAATATTAAGCTCTTTAAGCTGTTTTTCCACTATCTGCTGGTAGTTTTTTAATGCTTTAACTGAGACGATTAGCGTTTTTTTACACGCGAGTTCGTTTATAAGTTGCGGAAGCAGGTTTTGTATTCCTTGTTCCGCGATTAGAACTTGATAGTCTCGTTCTGCTTTTACGGGAATACTTATTTCAAGCATTTTTTGCTTTCAAGAGTTCATTCACGGCTTCTTCTAATACCAGCGTGTCTTCTTCTAAGGTGGCATCGCCAACGGGGATTGTCAGTGTGGCGACTTGTTTAAACCATTCTTGTCTGCGCACGTAGAGTTCTATTAGGTTTAGTTTTCTTTTTTCTAGGTCTGCTGCACTAAGCAGGGGGCGATTGTTGTCGTGTTTGACGCGATTCCAAAGTACTTCTAAGGGACAATCTAGGTAGATTACTTGCTGATTCATTAAGAATTCTCGGTTGGCGGCTCTTTCTACAACGCCCCCTCCGCAGGAGATGAAAGTTGGTGAAGTTACCTGCATATTTCGCAGCGCGGTTTCTTCTGCGTCTCTAAAGCGTATTTCAGATTCGGCGAAGAGTTTAGCGATCGTGGTTTGGGTCTGTTCTTCGATTAGGTTATCGAGGTCGATTTGTGTCCAGCCTAAATCTGCGGCTGCCTTTTGGGCAAGGGTAGTTTTACCGCTTCCTGGCATTCCCACGATGTAGATTACTGGGGTGGACATTTCATTCCTCATTTCCAACTGTTAAACGTTTATTGAGACGTTCTTGATAGTGGTTAAGATTGGTTTGTAAGTCTTTAAGGGTGGAGCTTCCGAACATCTCTGTCAGGGCTTTAGCTATCACTAATGCAAGCATTGCTTCCGAGATTACGGCTGCGGGTACGACTGCGCAAGTATCGGAGCGCTGATGAATAGCTTTCGTAAGCTGTTTCGTTTGGAAGTCGAAGCTAGTTAAGGCTTCTGGAACGGTGGAGATGGGTTTGAAACCTATTTCTACTGAGATTGTTTCTCCGTTACTGATTCCGCCTTCAAGACCACCGGCGTGGTTGCTTTGTCTACCAATTTTTAGTTCGTTGGTTTGCGTCCGTCTCTGGGTGAAGGGGTCGTGTGCTTCCTTGCCGGTTGCAGTGGTCTGTCCGCTGCCAATTTCTACGCTTTTTGCCGATTGGATTGATAGCATGGCTGCGCCGATTTGTGCGTCTAAGCGCTGGTCCCACTGGGTGTGGGTTCCCAGTCCGATAGGAACGTTGAGGGCGGCTACTTCTACTTTGCCACCAATCGTATTTTGTTGCTGTTTTGCTTCGTCGATGAGGGTTTGAAAACGCCGGCTAGTTTCAGCGCAGGTGGTTCGTAAGGGGCTTTTATCAACTTCGGGCATTTGTTCCACAGAGGGAAGTTTAGCTTTGGTTTTTTCGGTTCCGATTGCCGTTACATGGGAGACGATTTCAATCTGTGCGCCTTGTTTCAAGAAGGCTTTTGCTACAGTTCCCAGGGCTACCCGCATGGCGGTTTCTCTGGCGGAAGCACGTTCTAATACGTTGCGTATGTCGTAGTGATCGTATTTTAGTGCTCCGGCTAAGTCAGCATGTCCGGGTCTGGGACGGGTAAGTGCTTGGTTACGGGCTAATTCTCTTTCGTCAGAGGTTCCTGCGTGTTTTTTTAGGCTCTCTAAGGGAACGGGATCTGCTGACATAACTGTCTGCCATTTTTCCCATTCTGCGTTAGCTATTTGAATGGAGATAGGTGCTCCGGTGGTGATGCCGTGTCGCACTCCTGCAGTGATGGTTACTTTGTCTGTTTCAATCTTTTGGCGTGCTCCTCGCCCGTATCCGCTTCGTCTGCGGGCGAGTTCTGCTTCAATATCTTCTGTGCAAAGAACTATTCCGGCGGGGATGCCTTCGATTATTCCAGTGAGTACGGGGCCGTGTGATTCACCTGCGGTTAGCCATCTGATCATATTTAAATTTTCGCATATTTTGTTTCTTTTTTTCTTTCTTCTGTTTTCGGTGCGTTGCTTTTCTCTCCCACCAAGACTTGCTGACACTCAGTCATTTAAAGGGGTAAAAATCATTTACGATCACCTCTGCCCCATTTATAAGAACAAATGATTTTAATGTCACAAATATGCTGACAGTCCGTCACCAACTCTGCGTATCTGTTCAAGCTAAAACCAACCGATCCAACAGATTAAGGAATTTTCACATTACAGCACTCCCCTAAAAGCAATTAAGTAACAAAACATTTTCCTTAACATTTACCACTGGCTCAACACTAAAGCCCGCAGCTTCAAGAAATTACCCCGTTTCCAAAATTGCCAAATAAGGCTTACCTTACTAACCTATTCATGTCGAGTTATCGATATCTATATAAAAGAACGTACATTCAGGAGACATAAGTATGCGCCCCACTGTGAAACGCACGGTGATTGCCAGCCTGATGGCTACCGCCCTCGTCGCCGGTAGCACTTTACCTGGCTTCGCAGCAGAAACCGTAGAAATGCCTCCTTCCGCCTCAACTGACACGGTTGCAACCAACCCTGTCGCACCTGAATCGGAAGAAGCTAGCAAAGACTCCCTTCCCACAACTAATCCCAATGCAGAAGCAACAACCGAATCTTCCGAACCAAAGGCAGATAAGCAGGTTACCGAAGCTCCTGCACCAGCTAATCTCAAAGTAGAATCAGCAACTACCGAACCAGCAACCGGTTCAACCGCTACTGAAACTGCTCCGGCAAAACCCGCAGCTGAGGCACCAAAGGCCGCTGACAACCGCGTCGTTGAAGCCTACGCTAACTGGGACTTCCGCCGTTCCTTCCGTGAATATGTTGGTTTTGAAAACGAAACCTTCTCTGAGGGCCTAGGCAAACTCGAAAAAGGAAACCACCTCCTCTGGTTACCAAAACCCGGCCAAACCTTCGACGCAACCGGCACCACCGGCAAACTTGAATTCGCTGGTAAAATCGGTTGGCTCAAATACGACGGTCTCTTGGATGTACAGATTTCCAACCTGACTTTGGACTTAGAAAACCGCGTTCTTTTAGTTGACGGCTACACCGCTGGAACTATGGCCCGCGCCGGCAAGGTTGAGTTCAAGCAGCAAGCCATCGCAACGCTGCCCGACCTTCAGGTACAAAAGCACGACGGTTACGTGGTAATTTCCTCCCTCAAGCCAGTCTTTACCTCCAAGATTATTGACCTGGTAGGTCTTTACAAAGATGAGCTGGCGGCACCACTGGTAATTACCGTTAATACCGCAAATAACGAAGAAAAAGTCACCCCACAGCCAGTTTTGTGGGAGCTTTTCCCAGATCAGTTCAAGAACCCAATAAACGGCCCAGTTTATTCTGACGAGCCACTGCGGAACGTGAATATCCCCGATCCTCAGCTGGAAAAATGTATCCGCAGTCAGTATGACGTGGCAGCTGGAATTCCAATCACCAATAAGGTGCTTGAAGGAATGCAGGCACTTAAGTGCCCTGGCCTCAACATTGAAAAACTCGATGGTCTGGAATCAGCTATCAACCTAACTTCAGTTAGCTTCTACGCAAACAAGCTCACTTCTTTGGCTCCGCTTAAGAACTCCACCAAGCTCGTTGATATTGACGTAGATAAGAACCGCTTAACTTCTCTTAGCGGATTAGAAAATTCCACCCGAATCCAGAATCTGAACGCCAGTGAAAACTACCTAACTGACGTAAGTGTAGTTAAGAAGCTTGGTTACCTAAGCTCGGTAAATCTCTCTCACAACCGGATTACCGATATTTCTCAACTTGCAGTTACCCTGCTTGATGACAACAACGATAAGCTGCAGACCCTGGACTTATCCCACAACCGGATTTCCGACCTCTCCGCCATTAATGACCTGCCTTACGTGCGTAATCTCGATCTTTCCCATAACTTGATTACCGAAATTGGTGCACTGGCACATAAGCGTGCGCTGGAGAAGCTAAATCTGGAATACAACTTCATCACCGATCCATCTCCGCTGGGCAAATGGGCAAGCCAAAGCTGGCGCCGCGGCTTCACTCAGCTTAAGATTCGTTTCAATAAGTTCACCGACTGGTCCTCTTTAGAAGATCTCAAATCGGCTGAAGATTTCCGCGGAGATAAAATCAACAAGGTTTACAGCTTCCCTGCGCCAGGCGAAGAAGAATCACTGGTAAACCCAAATACAATTGAAGACATCAATAAGAAAAATAGCGATCAGGACACTGAGATCGAAAAGATTCTCACCCCACCTGCTCCTAAACCTGACGATTCTTCTAACCCAAAGAACCCCGGTGAAGTAACTCCACCTCCTGCTGCAAAGCACTACATTGCCAACCTCCAATGGGGTATTAAAGAAAGCTTCACCCGTTACATTAAGGGCCCTATTGCTCACGGCACCTGGGAACTATCAAACGGAGCTACCGGACAGTTCGATTTCCCATTGAAACCCGGCTTTAAGGTAAATCCAAATGCAGTAGAACGAATTGACTTTGGTGGAACCGTTCACTTTAAGGGGCACGGCGGGCTATTAGATCTGGCTATCTCAGAACCAACCATTGAAAAGGTAAACGACAGCTGGCAACTGGTTGCAACTGTTACTTCCCGTCCGTTTAACCAAACTCAGGCAACTCCCACCGGGTTCCTAGGACGCGCGAATAAACTAAGCGATCCTGTAACCGTACGCTCAGCGATTGCTAACCTTTCCGCACCGGTAGTTACTTCCGAAGCAGATGTAACTTCACTTGCCTTCAATGACGTGATTCTTACCGAATCAGGTTCTGAAGCTTTCGCTAAGTTCTACCCCACCGGTCAGAAGCTCGACGGACTGGTAGTGAAGGTTAAAGCATCCGACACACCAGGTGCTACTGATTCGATTTCAGACGGAGCACATGAAGGCGGTAAGCTACCTACCCCAGATCCAAATACCCCTGATCCGAAGGACCCAGCTCCAAAGGATCCAAATACCCCTGATCCGAAGGACCCAGCTCCAAAGGATCCAAAAGATCCAGGTAAGACTCCTAATCCAAACGTTCCAGATGCAAATGTTCCAGCTTTCGTAGCAGACCTGCACTGGGGATTAAAGCAGTCATTCCGCAGCTACGTTAAAGGCCCAATTGCCGGTGGCAACTGGACTGTATCTGATGGGGTAACCGGCGAATTCGTATTCCCACTGGTACCTGGAACCACAATCGATCCTAAGGATTACTCCAAGATTGATTTTGCCGGTAAAGTTCATTTCACCGGGCATAAGGGACTTCTGGATCTGACTATTTCCAACCCAACCTTGCAAAAGGTAAACGGAAACTGGGAACTGGTAGCAACCGTTGCCTCCGCACCATTCGATAAAGCGAATGTTGGCAAAGTTCTCTCAGGTGGATTCCGCAACGCACCAAACGCTCCGGTTCCCACTCGAATCGTAATTGCTAACCTCAGTGCACCTGTGATTAGCAAGGTAGATTCTGCAAATCAGATTACTTTCAATGAAGTAACCCTAACTGCAGCCGGTGCTAAGGCATTCTCAGACTTCTACCCAGCAGGTCAGAAACTTGATCCGCTAACTGTGGTACTGCGTCCAGCAGATGTAAAGATCCAGCCTGAGATGCCAAAGAAGCCTGACGTAGCTCAGCCAAATAAACCTTTAGTACCAGCTCCAGCTCAACCTGCTGTTCCAGGTACTAAGCCAGCACCAAAGCCAACTCCAAAGCAGTGCACAGTTGATACAACTAAGCAGCGGATTACCGGCGGTAACCTGGCATGGGGTCTACGCGCTTCATTCACTAACTACGTGCGCGGTTCAATCGCTGCAGGTGGTTGGCAACTTTCCGGCACCAGCTGGGACGGCGCAAACTTCAACTGGGCAGCAACCGGTGGCGTTTACAACACCGTTACTAAGACCGGTACGGTTTACTACGCTGGGTCAGTTCGCTTCACCGGACACAAGGGAATCTTGGATCTCACCATTTCCAACCCAACCATTGAAATCAATGGCAACTCCGGCGCACTCTATCTAACCGTTGCCGGTTCGGATATGAAGGGCAACAAGTTCAACTTAGGTCGCGTCCATTTTGCGAACCTAACCTTCAGCGGTGTTGCAGTAAACGGTGGAGCCCTGAATCTCAATGCTCCAAGCGTTACTCTAACTGCAGCTGGCGCAAAAGCATTTGCCGGTTTCTATAATGCAGGTGAAGTCCTTGCACCACTTGGATCTTCCCTCTCTATAACCACCGCAACCGCTTGTGACCCAGTCACCGGTGAACTTATTGAGTTCGGTGCTTTCGGTAAGGCATTGCCTGCAACCGGTGCAGAACTCGAAGCACTCTTACTGGTCTCCCTACTTACCCTACTCGGCGGTGTTGCAGCGTTAGCTGTAAAGCCACGTCGCGTAAAGTAAAAAGACAAGTAAACTCATTAATGTAAAACATTAACCACCTGGCGGTGCGGAGCTAGCATTGCTCGCTCCGCACCGCACAGTTATGAGGAAATGATGAAGTCAAGATTTTTCATTACAATAGCCGGTTTATGTGTGGCCCTGGCCGCCTGTAACACTCCTACTCATCCAGAAGCGCCCTCGGCAGCAGCTGATAAAACCCCTGACACCACTGCAACCGAAACGCAAAAAGAAAAAGTCTCCCTTCCCGATCCTCATACTTTAACCGGGCTTACCGTAGTTGAAGATATCGCTGACCCTAAACCAATCTCCGGTGACTTCCCCGCGAAACTTCCAGTTACTATCACAGACTTTGAAAATAACTCCGTTACTATTACCGATACCTCTCGTATCCTTGCTTTAGACCTCACTGGCACGCTTTCTCGTACCGTGATTGCCCTTGGACACGGGGATAAACTGGTCGGACGTACAGTTTCTTCCACAGAAACACAACTGGCTGATATTCCAGTGGTGACTGAAAACGGACACACCCTAAACGTCGAAGCTATTCTTTCCCTTAAACCAACTGTCATCATCGCCGACCGTTCGGTAGGTCCTCCAGAAGCACTAGATCAGCTTCGAGCAGCCGGGATTCCTGTTGTTTTAGTCGATCCGCAACGCGGCTTGGAACATAACTCTCCTTTGATTAAAACAGTTGCAACGGTACTGGGAATTCCTGCAGCCGGCGATGCGTTGGCAGCCCGCACACAAGAAGAAACTGATGCTGCCATTGCCCAAATCAAACAGTGGGCTCCAGAACAACCCATTGAAGCTGCTTTCCTCTATGTCAGAGGGACCGGAGGCGTATTCTTCATTCTAGGTTCAGACGAGGGCGCCACGGCACTTATCCGCTCAGTAGGGGCTAAAGACCTGGCTACCGAAAATGGGATAACCGGTGTTACCCCTGCAAATGCTGAAGCTCTGGTAGCTTTAAACCCAGAAGTTATTTTCACCATGAGTGGCGGTTTAGAATCAACTGAAGGTTTGGAAGGTCTAATGGCACGCCCCGGCGTTTCGCAAACACGTGCTGGGAAAACTCAACGTGTAATTGCTATTCCTGATGGCCTTTCACTTTCCTTCGGCCCCCAAACCGGTGAGACTCTACTGGCCGTTGCAAAAGCACTCTACGGCGTGAAAGACGCTAAATGAGCGATAACCTTGCCGCGATTGGTTTCAAAAAGCGTCGTATTCGAGTAACCGTAACTTTCTCTGTAGTAATCGTTGCGCTGATTGCAGCTACCTTAGCTTCAGCTTTACTCGGACAGTACGCCATCTCTTTTACCGACGTTTTTAAAGCCTCTTTTGCTCCTTTGGGTTTAACCGAGTATCCCCATGATCCGCTGGCTTTTTCCACACTTTGGACGATTCGTTTCCCACGGATTGTACTTGGTCTTCTAGTTGGGGCTGCTTTAGCAGTTGCCGGCGCAGTTTTGCAAGCGGTGTTTTCTAACCCGCTTGCAGAACCGGGGATCATTGGCGTTTCCTCAGGTGCCTCAGTGGGAGCAGCCTTAGCTTTAGTATTTGCTCCTCACGCTCTGGCTGGTTTTTCAGTTCCTCTGGCCGCATTTGTTTCTGGACTTGCAGCTGCTTTCTTCGTCTACATGCTAGCCCGCTCAGAGGGGAAAGCAGACGTAATTGTGCTGGTACTTACCGGTATTGCGGTAAATGCGGTAGCTTCCGCCCTCGCCTCAATTGCAACCTATATTGCGCCCACCACTGCCCGCGATCATATCGTCTTTTGGCAAATGGGCTCTTTAAATGGCACCGTCTGGCCACAGGTGTGGACTGTTCTTGTCGTAGTCAGTGTAGGAATTTTCCTTACCTTCATTTTGGCTCGCAAACTTGACACGCTTTCTTTAGGTGAAAGAGCAGCTAGCCATGTTGGGGTGAATGTCCAAAGGCTCCGTTTATTCGCCATCGTACTGGCCACCCTTTTAACTGCGGCAGCTGTTTCCTACGCTGGGGTAATCGCCTTCGTTGGCCTCATTGTTCCCCACGTTATGCGCCTTGCCTTAGGTCCAATAAATCGCGTCCTTTTGCCAGGAGCGATGCTTGCAGGTGCCCTTTTGGTGACCTTATCTGACTTGGCAGCCCGCACCCTAATTCCTTTCGCAGATCTCCCAATTGGGATTTTCACAGCTTTAGTCGGTGGACCAACATTCTTCATCTTACTGCGCACCCGAATCCGAATGGGACGATGATTTTGGAAACTTTTGAACCTACTGAAAACTCAGCCCAGCCGGTATCTGCTGGCTACGCGGTTACGGCACAGAACTTAGCTTTCTCATACGGTACTACTGAGATCTTAAAAGATGTCACCCTAAAAGTTAAGTTCGGAGAAGTCGTCGGGCTACTGGGTCCTAATGGCACCGGAAAATCAACTTTAGTTGCCTTAATGGCCGGGGATCTTTCACCGGCAAATGGTTTCATTAAATACGGAGAAAAGCTCCTGAATGACTACACTCGGAAAGAATTAGCTCAAACCCGTGCAGTAATGCCTCAGAGCACCGATTTTCCGTTTTCCTACTCCGTCTACGATATTGTCGCCATGGGTAGGCATTGCTGGGAGGCTAACCCCGCCCTCGATAATGAAATTATCTCCCAGTCGATGAGCAAAACCGATGTGAGCCACTTCGTTAATCGTGACGTAACCCGTCTTTCTGGTGGGGAGAAAGCTCGGGTTACTTTCGCCCGCGTTCTCACCCAAAAAGCCGGCGTGGTATTCCTTGACGAGCCCACAGCAGCATTGGATATTGCCCACCAAGAACGCACTATGGAAATCTGCAAAGAACTTGCTAACGCCGGGCACGCCGTTATCGCCGTAATGCACGACCTGCAGTTAGCGGGCAGCTACTGTGACCAGATTGCGCTTTTAGATAACGGAAATGTAGCAGCTTTCGGCAGTCCCGCTGAAGTTCTCACGGCGGAGCGTCTCAGTCGAGTTTATAACTGGCCGATTGATACTTTCACCCTCCCGAACGGACGTTTAGTTGTGCTCCCACAGCAACGTGAAAAGCAGTACTGAGCCTTATATAAGAGCACTGGGTCCTACAGTAAACTCACGTGCGCTGCCCACACCAGGTAGGCTCCAACAACTAAGAATGGGCCGTAGGGAATCCGGTCTTTTAGCTTCAGTTTCTTTAAGATTACGAGGCTAAGGGCCACTACCCCACCCAGTGTGAAAGCCAATAGCAATCCGGTGTAGGAAACCTCGAATCCGTAAAGCCCCAGCCAGGCGCCAATCACCGGTGCCAGCTTTAAGTCCCCCAACCCCAGTCCCTTCAAACCGTAGTAGATTACCGCCAGTGGCAGGGCCCAAACCAACGCACCTAAAGCGGCGGAATAAAGCAGTCCCAGCGGGTACGGTACGGGCGCGATAATCAGGGTGAGGCCAACTCCCGTTAAAAGACTTAAAGCTGCTAGGGCGGTGAGTTTATCGGGAAGTTTCTGCGTGTAGTAATCCACGTAGGCAGACAGGGCTAAAATAATAGCAAGTGGTACCGTAACAGCAATGAGCGGGTCTTTTTGTCCAATTATGAAAGTTACGATAAAGACTGTTCCGGCATAGACAGTTAGCCTTTGACAGTTTGCCGGTCCGGCCCCGACGTCGCAACTGCTCGCTTGAGTACTTACTGGTGGCTTAGTTGCGTAACTTGCCAAATAGGTGCCGATTAGTAAATATCCTTTAGTTAGCACCCAAAATAGGGCGATAAAACCCAAGATTCCGGCGGTTACCTGAAGGTTGAACTGCATAGTTCCCATAGTTACGTTCTTTCAAAAAGGAATGGAGCTGCCCCCTGTTTTTTAAGTGCCTTGCGTAGGGCTGCTTCCATTATTTCAACGGGCGCTGTTTGTCCGGTGTGTAAAGAAAACTGTTGGATGGCTTGGTGTAAGAGTAAACGCGTGCCATTTATATAGCTGTCAGTTGCAGCTAGCTTTTCTCTTCCCAGTGGGGAAACTTGCGCGTAGTCTGCTTCTAAAACGAGGGGTTCGAGCAGACTTTGTTCTAAGAGCAGAGCAAGGCGCGTAAATTCTGCGCTGGGAATGGTTGAGATTACCAGCTCGGCAGTTTGCAGGGTTTTTTCCACCAGCTTATTTTGTTTCAGTGGGATTGCTTGGATTTCGATTCCTAAGCTGGCAGCAATTTTGATTATCGAGGGCGGTTTGTGGAAGCTACGGGCGATTACTGACTGTTTTTTTACCCCCAGTTCAGCACCGGCCATCATCGCGGATATAGCGGTTGCGCCAGCTCCCACAATCACCAGGTGAGGGCTAGTTTCGGCTAGTTTAGTTAAGGCAGTGGGAGCTTCTAAAAGGGCTTGGCGGATACCGTAGACATCAGTGTTAAAACCGGTGGCGATGTTGGCACTAAAAACTACTGTATTTACAACGGAAAGTGTACTTGCCATTGGTTCTATCGCATCAAGGTATGGCAGGATTTGATGCTTGTGAGGAGCGGTAACTGCCAGGGCGCTTACCTCGGGGGTTTCTTCTTTAAAGTAGCGGGAAATTTGTTCTGTGGGCAGATCGTAAACACTGAACTCGTAAGGTAGTTGTAGTGCTTGGTAGGCGGCATTATGAATCGCCGGTGAAAGAGAGTGTTTCACCGGCGATCCGATTAATTGAACTTTCTGGGGCAAGAATCAGCACTTACCTTTATTTGCTTCGCACCAGGAAGAAAGTTCTTTTACGAACTTTTCGTGTTCTTTATTGGTTGAAGAGAATTTCGTTTCCCCGGTGTCAAGGTTTACGGTAACAAAGTATAGCCAGTCTCCAGGTTCTGGGTTAAGGGTTGCTTCAATCGCAGCCTTAGATGGCATGGAAATAGGTCCCGGAGGGAGGCCTTTGTGAATGTACGTGTTGTATGGGGTATCTTTTTTAATTTCTTCGGACGTGGGGATTCCTCCGGCGCGGTGTACTCCGTAAAGCACGGTTGAATCCATTTGCAAAAGTCCCACTGTTTCGGCTTCTGGCTTGGTTAAACGGTTTTCGATTACGCGCGCGACTTTCCCCATGTAGGTGGGGCCGTTTACTTCACGCTCTAAAATCGACGCTTTGATAAGCACGTTTTGGCGTTGTTCTGCGGGTACTTTTAACGCATCCAATTCTGCGATCCGAGCTTGTACCATGGCGCGAAGTACATCAGCTGGCTTATCGTCGGTGTGGACTTCGTAGCTACCGGGTTGAAGCCAACCTTCCAACTTTCCATTTGCTTCCGCTGGAAGCCCCAGGTCACTGGGGTTAGCGATCGCTGCGTCTACTTCTTCTGCGGTGAAGTTTTCATTGGCTTTAAGCCGTTCAGCTACTTGCCAGATGGTGAATCCAGAGGCTATCGAAACTGCGTTAGAAGTGCGTTTTGTTGGATCTAATAGGGCAGCTACCGCGTCGGCGCTGCTCATTTTCTGTTTTAGTGTGTATGAACCAGGTTGTACTGACTGGGCAGCTTGATTTGCTTCCCACGCGCGGATAAAAGCAGCTTCAGTTTTAATCACGTCGAGTTCTACGAGTTTTTTCGCAATCACAGTTCCGCTATCGCCAGGGTTGATAACGGCAACTACTTCCGTAGTTCCTGGCCCGGGATAGTCTCCAGCTTCAGTTTGTAGACTATCTGAAGTTAAGGCGTTGTATGCCAGGTAGAAACAGGCAGCCAGGATAGCAACTACCGAAAGGAGAATAACCCCGGTTTTAACCCGAGAACGTTTCCGCTGTTTTACCTGTTTGCGAATTTTAGTCTCCTGAGCCCGAGACGGTAAACCAGCTGCCGGAGTTGGAATTGGGGCGCGCCCATATGCTTCAGCTAATGATGCCGGACGTTCTGGTCTTTCTCGCCTTTCTGCGGTACGTCGCGAGGGAAATGGGTACTCAGCGCTACCTTGTGGATGTGAAGGCTGGCTTGGGTGGGTACCTGTTTGCCCATTAGCTGCAGCTCTTTGCTGCGGTAAGTTGTGTTCTGCTACCGGCGTACCGGTGGGTTGTTCACCGACATGGCGGTGACGGATTGGAGGAATTGGAGTGCCAGTCTCACTGCGAGTAGTTTGAGGGGGCTGGCCAGTTCGATAGTCGCGTCTACGGGGAAAAGGGGGACGCCTTCCAGCGGTTGCCTGGGTGCCGGTTGCACCTGATTCGGTTTCTGTCTCCCCTGGCTTTGGAATTCGCGTGCCTGTCCCGGTTGGACCGTTTAATGGGGAGTTACCTGCAGCGTGACGAGACGCGGGTCTGCGAGCGGTAAGGGGACTTTCCGTATCATCGTATCGATCATTTTCCCTGCTCATACAATACCTCTTGTCTTTAACTTGGTGCACGTAATGTGGAAGAGTAAAAGGTGGTAGCCTAAGCCACTGTCTCAGCTATTCTACCTGTTCTCCGGGAGGATTTCCGGTAACCAACTCTGTCTGCAACGCATTTTCAAGAATAATCGCTGCTGCCAGTTGATCGATTTTATCTTTACGTTTACGATTTTCAATCCCCATTGTTGCTAAACCAGCGTGAGCTTGATTGGTAGTTAAACGCTCATCAATGAGGCAAACACGCAGTTCGGGAAGCTCAGTAGCCAGTTCTTGCGCGAACTCTCTCACTGACTGCGCGGTGGCTCCTTCAACGCCACTTAAATGCTTCGGCATCCCAACGACGATTTCAATTGCTTCACGTTCAATTGCTAAAGCAATAATCTCATCAATATGGGTGCCGTAGGGTGAGAATTTAAAAGTGGTGTGAGGGAAACAAATTTTTCCACTTGGATCAGTTACGGCAATACCAATCCGGCTTTTGCCGTAATCAATACCAATTCTCACACCACTTCTAAAAGCCATGTTCTCACCTTCTGGTGGTTTAAGCACCAATGATTGCTTGCTTCACAGCTTCAATTGCGGCAGGTACCGCAGTAGGATCTTGACCGCCACCTTGGGCAATGTCGTCGCGACCACCGCCGCCTCCCTTTAGGGTTTGCGCGGCAGTTCTTACCAGGGCACCAGCTTTAACTCCCAGCTTACGGGCAGCTTCATTAGTGGCCACCACTACCTGTGGGCGTTCTCCGATTACCCCAATGGCTGCTACTACTGCGGGGGTGGCTTCACCCAGGCGAGCTCGAACATCCATAACTAGGGTGCGTAATGCGTCGGTAGAAGCTGCTTCGCTCAGGCTAACAACCACGCTATCAACCTTACCCAGGCGTTCAGCTTGGCTGGCGAACTCAGCGGCTTTAGCTAGTAGCTGGGCTTCTCCTAACTTAGCGATCTGCTTTTCAGCGTCTTTTAGTTTCTTCAGCAAGGTTTCAATCTTGCTGGGGAGTTCTTCACTCTTACCACCTACCAGGCCGGTAAGTTGAGAGACCAGCGCGTGTTCTTTAGCTTGGAATACGCGGGCTCCGTCACCAACCAAGGCGTCGATCCGGCGAACTCCGGAACCGATTGAGGCTTCCCCTAACAGAGCAACCCGGCCAATATGACCGGTGGTGGGAACGTGAGTGCCGGCGCAAAGTTCCACAGACCAGCCGTCACCGATATTAACTACGCGCACCTCTTTGCCGTACTTTTCACCGAAAAGTGCCATTGCTCCCTGTGCTTTTGCTTCGTCAATATCCATAACCGCGTCGGTAATGGAGAGGTTATTAGCCAGCATTTGGTTAACGCGACCTTCCAATTCACCAAGCACATCAGTGGGAACTGCTGCTGTGTGGCGGAAGTCAAAACGCAACCGGCTTGGAGAATTTTCCGAACCAGCTTGGGTTGCCCCTTCGCCAATCAACTCATGGAGTCCTTTATGTACCATGTGGGTAGCGGTGTGGGCACGGGCAATTGCGATACGGCGCTCCACATCAATTTTCGCAACCGCTGCTTCACCCAGGGCCAGTGTTCCTTCAACTAAACGTCCGCGGTGAACACTGAGTCCCTTAATGGGAGCTTGAACGTCATCAATTTCGATGATGGCTCCCCCGCTGGTACGGATTGTCCCGTGGTCAGCAAGCTGTCCGCCCATTTCTGCCCAGAATGGAGTCTTATCAAGGATGACTTCCACGTCGGCTGGGCCGGTAATGACTGGTACAGCAGCGCCCTCGGAAATAATCCCAGAAACTACCGCCTCAACTTCTGTTTCAGTGTATCCCAAGAAAGTGGAGCCGCCACCGAGTTGAGTTTGGAACTCGTGGTAGATGCGGGAATCAACGTGGCCAGCTTTCTTTGCCAACGCATCTTGCCGGGCACGAGTCTTTTGTTCCAGCATTAGTTCACGGAAACGAGCCTCATCAACGTCTACACCCTGTTCTTTCGCCATTTCTAAGGTGAGGTCAATCGGGAATCCGTAGGTGTCGTGAAGTTGGAAAGCTTCTTCTCCGGATAGTTTTGTACTTTCCCCACTTGCTTTAGCTTTGGCTACGGCCGTATCTAAAATAGTGGTTCCTGCAGTCAGAGTCCGGCGGAAAGTTTCTTCTTCAGCATAAGCAATGTCAGCAATCCGATCCCAGTTGGTTTCTAACTCTGGGTAAGAGGCTTTCATTGCGTCGCGGGAAACTGGCATTAAAGTTGGTAGGGTTGCGGTATCCACTCCGAGTAAACGCATGGAACGAACTGCGCGGCGAATTAGGCGGCGTAGCACGTAACCGCGTCCATCATTACCTGGTACTACCCCATCGTTAATTAGCATCATAGAAGAGCGAATGTGGTCTGCAACAATTCGCATCCGCACGTCATCTTCAGGGTCGTTCCCAGCCAAATAGGTGCGGCCTGACATCATTTCTGCCGCGGTAATTACCGGGCGAACTTCGTCAATTTCGTACATATTTGGCTTGTCTTGTAGGACGAAGGCAAGTCGTTCTAAGCCAGCACCAGTATCGATTGCTTTTGAGTCTAGTTCACCCAGCAGCGGATAGTCTTTTCCGGTGCCTTCCCCGCGGAGATATTGGTCAAATACCAAGTTCCATACTTCCAGGTAGCGGTCGCCACCGGGATCAACATTTCCGCCGACGGCTTCGGGGCCGTAAGCAGGGCCGCGGTCATAGTGCCATTCTGCACAGGGGCCGGCGGGGCCGGGCTGGCCGGTATCCCAGAAGTTTTCATGTCGCGGTAAACGGACGATATGTTTAGGGTCGAGTCCGATTTTTTTAGTCAGCACATTGTAGGATTCCGCGTCCTCTTCCCAGAGGGTTACCCAAAGGCGGTCTCCGTCTAAACCGTAGTGTCCGGTTTCTTGGCTACCGGTGAGTAGTTCCCAAGCGTAGTCAATCGCACCTTCTTTGAAGTAATCTCCGAATGAGAAGTTGCCATTCATTTGGAAGAAAGTGCCGTGGCGAGTTGTCCGCCCTACATTTTCAATGTCGTTGGTGCGTAGACATTTTTGGACTGAGGCTGCCCGGGGCCACGGGGCGGGTTCAGTACCAATAATGTAGGGAATAAAAGGAACCATTCCCGCAATGGTAAAGAGAATTGACGGGTCTGGGGAAACTAATGGTACCGAGGGGCGAATCTCGTGGTCATTTAGTCGGAAGTAGTCCTTCCAACGTTGGGCAATTTCAGAAGTGCGCATTGCTTCTCTATTTCTCACCGGGGACACTGCGTATGAGCGTCTCTTTTAAGGTACTTTAACTTGACTATCATACCGAATCTTCAGGTTTACTCTAAAGTTGAAGCCGATATGTGTTAGTGTGAAAGCCCCCTCACGCTGGGCATGAGGGGGCTTTCAATTACTAGACTCAGCGTGAGTAGTATTCAACGATTAGCTGTTCGTCAGCAATAACTGGAACTTCAGGACGTTCGGGGCGACGTACCAAGGTCGCGCGGAGACGTTCGAGTTCTACATCTAGGTACGCAGGAACTGGGGCTAGTACATCGCGGTGTACGCCAGCTGCTGCGATTTCGAATGGAACAGTGGTCTGGGACTTTGGCTTAACCTGAATGGTCTGTCCTGGCTTTACGCGGAAAGATGGACGGTCAACAATCTGGCCATCTACCAGGATGTGACGGTGTACAACTACCTGACGTGCCTGTGCGATAGTGCGAGCGAAACCTGCGCGCAATACCAGTGCGTCTAAACGCATTTCCAGTAGTTCAACCAGGTTGAAGCCAGTCTTACCTTCGGCGCGAAGGGCTTCTTCGAATGCGCGACGCATCTGTGCTTCACGGATGCCGTACTGTGCGCGAAGACGCTGCTTTTCCTTCAAACGTACTGCGTAGTCGGATTCTTGACGGCGACGAGCGCGGCCATGCTGTCCTGGTGCGTAGGGGCGACGTTCCATGAAACGTGCTGCTTTAGGGGTAAGTGCAATCCCCAGGGCGCGAGATAAACGCACCTGACGGCGGGAACGGTTTGCCATGTTGGCTCCTTTTTCTTCCTGTTTCTTTTACTTATGAAAACATACGATTTCGTGCTGAAATCGCACGGGGCCACCTAAATCTTCCGTCACTTTAGAGTTCCGGAGGTGAAGTGGATAAGACCCCAGGTGTTGTCTGAGCTTTATAGCTAGCGGACAACTTTTTTAGTCTACCTTATCTTTAGTAAAGAACGTATCTTCTCTAGGCGTTTCGTGAGCGATCCCTCATAGCCGTTGGTGGTTGGCTGATAGTATTGCCGGCCTCGTAAACTTTCCGGCAGATATTCTTGGGCAACTACCCCATAGGGTGCCTCATGCGCGTAGAGGTATCCTTGCCCATGTCCCAGTTCTTTTGCCCCCGCATAGTGTCCGTCGCGCAGATGGAGGGGAACCTGCCCACTTTTTCCCGCTCTAATATCGGCGATGGCAGTGTCTATCGCCAGATAAGCCGCATTTGATTTCGGGGCGGTAGCAACTGCTACTACTGCTTGTGCCAGGATAATCCGTGCTTCTGGCATTCCGATTAGCTGGACTGCTTGGGCAGCAGAAACTGTCAGCGGGAGAACTGTGGGGTCAGCCATGCCAACATCTTCACTGGCACAGATCATAATTCTTCGAGCGATATAGCGGGGATCTTCACCGGCTTCTAACATTCTCGCTAGATAGTGGATGGCTGCATCAACATCTGATCCGCGCATTGATTTAATAAATGCGCTGGTAACGTCGTAGTGTCCGTCTTCTCCGTAGTTGATTAACGCAACGTCAGCGGCTTTAACTACTTCCGCTTCACTGATTTCCGTACGTTCGTCATCTAGGGCGGTTTGGGCTGCTGCTTCAAGAATGGTTAATGACCGCCGGGCATCTGCCCCTGCTAACCGTACGATCAGTTCTTTTGCCGAGGTCGTAATGCTAACGCGGTTGTCTAAACCATTTTTTGCCTTGAGTGCGCGATCTAAAAGGGTGCTTATTTCAGCGTCGGTTAGCGGATTTAATGTCAGAAGAATGGAACGAGAAAGCAGCGGGCCAATCACCGAAAATGAGGGATTTTCAGTAGTGGCAGCAACTAAAGTTACCCATCTATTTTCAACTGCTGGGAGAAGCGAGTCTTGCTGGCTTTTTGAAAAACGGTGTACTTCGTCGATGAAAAGGATGGTTTCTTTTCCTTCTGTAGCCAGTAGCCGTTTAGCGTGGGCGATTACTTCTCTAACTTCTTTTACTCCCCCAGAAACTGCTGAAACTTCGGCGAATTCTCTTCCCGATGACTCTGCCATTAGGTAGGCGAGCGTAGTTTTGCCGACTCCGGGTGGGCCCCAGAGGATTACCGAGGTAACGGCTTTAGTGGGGTCGGCAGGTTCTAGGAGCCGGCGTAGTGGCGATCCGGGGGTAAGTAGGTGCTGCTGCCCCACTATTTGGTCGATATTTTTGGGGCGCATCCGCGCAGCCAGGGGGGCGCGCGCAGTAAACTGAGGAATTCCTTGAGCTGTGGTTACTGCAGAATCAAATATATCCATCTATAGGTGTAGATTTCTTTTTGGGAACTAGCTGGTTAGAGATCAGGAATAACAGTTTAGAACAGTTCTAAACTTCCTGCCCCTTCTCGGACGACTACGGGGGAGGCTTCCGTGTAGTCAATAACGGTGGTGGCACCTTGGTTTCCGGTAGTGGAGGCAACCACTAAGTCAAGCTGTGCTCCGATTTTTTCCATTACTTCTTCAGGGTCCCAAAGTGCTTCGGTTTCACCTGGCAGAATTAGGGTTGAGCATAGAAGTGGCTGGCCCAGTTCCTTAATTAATTCCAGGGTGAGTCGGTGGTCTGGAATCCGAATACCGATTGTATGCTTCTTTTTATTTAGCATCATCCGAGGGATTTCTTTGGTTCCTTGGAGGATAAAGGTGTAGGGGCCGGGGGTTACTGCTTTAATCGCTCGAAATGCGCGATTGCCTACATGGACTAGGCTGCCCAGTTGCCCAAAATCGTGGCACAGGAGTGAAAAATTATGTTTTTCGTCAAGGTTACGAATCTGTCGAATGGTGTCCATTCCGCGTTTATTTCCCATTTGTGTGCAGATGGCGTATCCCGAGTCAGTTGGGAGGGCGATTACTCCCCCTTTTTCGAGGGCGGCAACTACCTGTTTCAGCAGGCGAGGTTGCGGATTATCAGGGTGGATCTCTAAGTAGCTCATATTCTAAGGATACTCTGTTCGGTCTCTATAAACTGGAGAAAGAACTTTTATTTTTAAAAGAAAAGTCCTTGTTCGGGGTCATGTTAATAGAGGGATTTACAGGTAACAAATTTGCGTCAGTAAATGAGCAGGTATAAATGCCATATATTTGCTCTGTTAGACTAATGGTGCGATATTTTGACATTTATTGCCTAATCGCTGTCTTTATCCCGTTAAATATCCCATATTATGCCAGGAGGCAGTTTTGAAAAAACTAACAAACCGGCTCCGTATGCTGGGAACAGCTACAGCATTGACGCTGTTGCTTGCACCGCTCGGCTCGCTTGTACATGCCGCACCTGCTGCTGATGTTCCACTTGAAAAAACTATTCAAGAGGTCCAGGGCAACGGTGCCAGCTCTCCCCTACTTACTGCTGACGGGAAAGGCCCGCTGGTAAGCATTAAAGGGGTGGTAACTTCTGTTAATGTTACCGATCAGCACCGTAAGGGTTTCTTTATTCAAACCCCCGGCACCGCAGAGGAAATTCCGGTAGGCGGTTCTCACGGTATTTTTATCAGTTTGGTGAAGAAAACCCTCCATCATGCTCCGCAGGTGGGTCAGTGTGTCACCGTGGTTGGAAATGTCGATGAAATGGGCAATTCTAAATCGAATCGCCTGACTCGCCTTGAAAATATTAAGTCTGTAACTGTCTCTGCGGAGGCTTGTGCTCCCGTTAAAGCGGTTGCCTTAACTGAGATCCCAACTGATGAGCAGCTGGAATTGTTGGAAGGTATGTTGGTGCGCCCCCAGGGTGAGTTCCAGATTACTTCAACAAAAGATTTCCATAAAAAAGGGGTTTTGGAGCTTGCTAATAAAGTAAATCCGGGGCACAAAGTTCTTTTAGATGATGGTGTTCATACTCATTTGAAGAACTCTCCGTTGCCTTTCATCCCTGAAAATGTAACTGTCTCTGTGGGAGATACCCTTAGTTTCCATTCTGACGTATTAGTTGATGTAAATGGCGCTCTGCGTCTACAACCTTTACTGCCGGTGGCGGGAACAACTAACTCACCTGTTTCAATTACTAAGGCAGGTGAAAATCCACCGGCTCCGAAACCTGATGAAACTCCGGATCCGGGAGGTAACCCAAATCCAGGTGGCGGAACTAACCCAACTCCGCCTCCAGCTTCAGGTAATGAACAACCCATTTCAGCAGTACAGGGCACCGGTTTTAAGTCTCCACTTGAGAACCAGCCAGTGACTGTTAAAGGTGTCGTTACAGCTCGTTACCCTCACGGTAATATTAATGGCTTCTATATCCAGACCCCGGGCAGCGGAAAAACTGCCCCCACTAATGGTTCTGAAGCTATCTTCATTTATACGGGGAAAAATAACACCACAGCTTTACCTGAAATAGGAAACTGCGTGAAGGTAGCTGGTACGGTTAAAGAGCACGCTGCAGCAAAAAATCCTACTGAAGAGCAGTTCACTACGCAGATTACAGATCCAACAATTACTGCGCTTAACGATTGTGATCCGGTAACAACTTTGGAACTTGCGAAACTTCCCCAAACCGCAGCTGAATCCGAAGCTATCGAAGGTATGCTCATCAAACCACAGCAAAAGCTGGTAGTGACGGATAACTACGAGTTAAATACTTTCGGGGTAGTTGGTCTTTCTAAGAGCGGGAAGCTACTTCCTCAAGCAACTGATGTTGCTCGTCCAGGTCAGGCTGCTGAAGCCGTCGAAGCGCAAAATAAAGCAGATTTTATTAAACTTGACGATGGTGTGTCTTGGAATTACATGTCACGGCAAAAAGCTAGTGATCCAAAACCTAATCCGAATCCGCGTGATTTTGCACTTCCCTACGTAACCAAAGAAAACCCAGTACGTTTGGGGGCTGCGGTTACTTTCACTGACGGTGTGATTTACGAATACCGCTATGGGTGGGTTCTACAGGCACGTCAGCCGGTTCATGGTTTAGAGAACTCTTCGGTGCAGATTGAGAACAATCGCCCGCAGGCGGCTCCCCAGGTTCAGGGTGATGTTAAGATCGCTACCTATAACGTATTGAATTACTTCGTGCATTTAGGTAAAGACCATAAGTGTCGGTTCTATGCTGACCGCGATGGTAATCCAGTTGTTTCCAATGGTTGTAGTGTTCGTGGAGCCTATTCTGAAGCTGCGTTTCAAGATCAACAGGCTAAAATTGTTACTGCGATTAACAAATTAAATGCCGACGTTGTAGGTCTTGAAGAGGTAGAAAACTCCTCTAAGTTCGGTAAGGATCGAGATTTTGCGTTAGCTCATTTAGTTTCAAAACTCAACGAAGCTGGTGGAACTTGGGATTACGTACGTAGCCCGCAGACTGTTCCTAACAACGGTGATTTCATTCGTACCGCCTTCATCTTCAATAAGACGAAGGTTAAACCGGTGGGAGATTCAGAAATCCTGGCAGACCCCTCCTACAACAACCTGGCTCGTTCCCCGTTAGCACAAAAATTCACTCCAGTTGTGGGTGAAAAGCAAACGGGTACAGATTTCGTTGTGGTAGTTAATCACTTTAAATCAAAGCGCCCTCCAAGAGGTGGAAGTAACCCAGAGCAGCAGGATCAGCAAGACGGTCAAGGCGGTTGGAATCCAAAACGCGTTGAACAAGCTGAGGCTTTAGCAAACTGGGTAAATGCCACTTATGCAAATACTCCAGTTTTCTTGATTGGTGATTTTAACTCTTATTCTCAAGAAGATCCCATCGTTGCATTTGCAAACCTTGGTTTCACTAAGGTACCCACCCAGGGGCATTCCTACCTGTTCGGCGGACGAGTAGGATCCTTAGATCACGCAATCACCAACCCTGCTGGTCAGGCAATTGTCAATGGTAAAGCTCAGGTATGGGAGATTAACGCCCATGAACCTGTTGCCTTAGAATATTCTCGGAAGAACTACACGGCGTCGGATCTTTACACTACTGATGAGTTCCGTTCCTCTGACCATAATCCAGAGATTTTCGGCATTAATGTCATCAAAGAAAAAGACACTAATCCAAAACCACCGGAAGGCGACAAACCTGTTCCCCCTCCGGCAGTTAATCTGAAACCGATTTCTGAGATTCAAGGAACCGGCATGAAGTCCCCTCTGGTAGGACAAACTGTTACTACTAAGGGTGTCGTCACAGCAGCTTACCCCACCGGTAATCTAAATGGTTTCTACATCCAGACCCCTGGCTCAGGAAGCTCAGTTCCCGCAAATGGTTCTGAAGCAATCTTTGTCTACGCCGGAGCTAAGAATCTAAACGCAATCCCCAAATTGGGAAGTTGCGTCCAGGTAAAGGGTACAGTCGCAGAATACGGGGCTAAAAACGCTAAAGAGGATTATGAATTCTCTACCCAGCTAACTAACCCCACTGTTACCCCCGCGCAAGATTGTGCCCCGGTAACTGCTTTGGAACTGGCTGCGGTACCTGCAACCGACGCTGAAAAAGAAGCAATCGAAGGTATGTTGGTGAAACCAACTGGTGCCTTGACTGTAACTGATAACTATACTCTTGGACAGTACGGTACTTTAACCTTAGCTTTCGGCGCTGTTCCGCTGCAGCAGCCAACTGATGTGGCTGCACCGGGAAGTGACGCAGCTAAAAAGATTGCTGCTCAAAATAAGGCAGCTGCGATTGTTCTAGATGACGGATCAACTTGGAACTATCTACGCGCTCCCGGTAAGAATGCTCCACTTGATCCTCGTAACTCTGCTCTTCCTTACCTAACTTTAGATAATCCAGTGAGGGTAGGAGCACCCGTTACATTCAACGATAGTGTTGTCTTTGAATACCGTTTTGGCTGGGTACTTCAGCCACGCCAGCAGGTAGTTGGATTAGAGAACTCCCCTATTTCGGTTACTAACAATCGCCCGGTTAAACCTGAAGTAGTTGGCGACGTGAAGGTAGCTACCTTTAACGTGCTGAATTACTTCACTGATTTAGGTGAGAATGAACCTGGTTGTAAAGCCTACACTGATCGTGAAGGAAATAAGATTGGTACCAACCGCTGTAAGGTACGTGGCGCTTATTCTGCCGCCGCATTCCAAATGCAAAAGGATAAGATCGTCTCAGCGATCAGTGCGTTAGATGCTGACATTGTTTCCTTAGAAGAAATTGAGAACTCAGCTAAGTTCGGTAAAGACCGCGATGAGGCATTGCTTGATCTGGTAGCTGGCTTAAACCAAAAAGCAGGTTCTGAAGTTTGGGCTGCTGTGCCTTCCCCAGCTGCAGTTCCCAATAATGGAGATGCTATCCGCACCGCGTTTATCTATAAGCGCGCAGTAGTTAAAGTCGAGGGTGAGAGCCTAATCCTTGATGATTCAGCATTCACCGGAGTGGCTCGTTCTCCGTTGGCGCAAAAGTTCTCTCCAGTGGTCACTGAAAAGCAAGTTGGGAAACCTTTTGTTTTAATTGTGAACCACTTTAAGTCAAAGGGTTCAGTTGCCAGCGGACACGGACAACAAGAAGGTGACTTCGATGGGCAGGGAAATAACAACCCACTGCGTGTCGAACAGGCCATTGCGTTGGCTAAGTTCGCGAATGATAATTTCGCTGACGTACCTACCTTCCTACTGGGTGATTTCAATGCTTACTCTAAAGAAGATCCGATTATGACCTTAGCTTCAGCAGGTTACGCTAAATTACCTACTGAGGGTCACTCTTACGTCTACAAAGGTCTATCTGGTTCTTTAGATCATGTGTTGGCTAATGAAGCGGGTACAAAGCTGCTCACCGCTTCTAATGTGAAGGTCTGGGAGATTAACGCTCACGAACCTCTCATGTTGGAATACTCTCGTCATAACTATAATGTGACGAACCTCTACGCGGCCGACCAGTGGCGTTCTTCTGATCATAACCCTGAGATTTTCGGGCTTAAAGTTGTGACTGAAAAACCCACCGATCCTGATACTCCAACTCCTCAACCTCCCGCATTTGACTTAACTGGAGCTACTTTGGAAGTGGAAAAGCCGGAATATCCTGTTTCTGAGACTTTGGTTGCTACTTTCACTTTGCCTAAACCCACTACTGAAAAGGAAGTAGATTTCTACATCCAATCAGACCCAACCTTTATGGGACGAGCAAAGCTAGTTGCAAATCCAAATGGTGAGGGAATGGTTGCCACCATTTCTTGGCAGATTCCAGCTAATTTCCCACTTGGGAAACATCAGGTTATTGTTCGTTCCTTAGCTGGAAAGGATTTGTTAAGCCAACCGGTAAATATCGTCAAAGCCGGAGAACAAAAGCCGTCTCCAGGTACGGATCAAACTCCTGGTAAGGATAAAACTCCTCAGCAGCCAAAAGCTCCGGCAAAGCCGGGTAAGCAACTACCTAAGACCGGTCTGACCGCTGGTGTTGCTTTTGCTGGTATCACGGCCTTATTCGCCGGGGTAACTCTAGTAGCCTGGCGTCGCCGCGCCTAAGTTACCTTAGCTTAATTCCAAAAGGTCCCCGAGCACTTTAGCTCGGGGACCTTTACTATTTGCCTGAAGGAATATTCCAACTATCTAAGGACTCAAGGGAGGCTGCCTTTCCTTTACCGGTGAAATTAATTTACGGGTAACTAGGTTGGGTTTCTCATATACTTTTGCGAGGGCGCCCCTAAAATGCTCGCTACCAGACAGCTGTAGTTTGCCTAATAGACCAGCCAATTAAAAAGAACGCGAGAAAACCTTTCTCGCGTTCTTTTTAAGCTAACCAAACTTATGCGTCTGCTTCATCTTCCTCAGCTACGAAGTCTACCCCAGCTTCAGCTCGCTGTTCAGCGGTAATCGGAGCAGGAGCCTGAGTCAAAGGATCGTAACCGCCCCCGGACTTGGGGAAGGCAATTACGTCGCGGATAGAATCTGCCTTTGTCAGTAAGGACACAATCCGGTCCCAACCAAATGCCAACCCACCGTGTGGTGGAGCGCCGAAACGGAAAGCGTCAAGTAGGAAGCCGAACTTTTCCTGTGCTTCTTCAGGACCGATCCCCATTACGTTGAAGATACGCTCTTGCACGTCACGGCGGTGAATACGGATGGAGCCGCCGCCAATTTCGTTACCGTTACAGACAATGTCGTAAGCGTAAGCCAAGGCGTTGCCGGGATCTTCTTCGAAATTGTCGATCCAATCTGGGTTTGGTGAAGTGAATGCGTGGTGTACTGCCGTCCACTTAGAGTTACCCAAATCAACGTCATCATCTTGACCGGCTGGTTTAAACAGTGGTGCGTCTACCACCCAAACGAATGACCAAGCGTCTTCGTCAATCAAGCCGGTACGCTTACCGATTTCCAAACGGGTGGCCCCCAGTAGAGCACGGGCTTCATCAGCCTTACCAGCGCCAAAGAAGATACAGTCACCATTGGTAGCTCCAGTTGCAGCCTGTAGGCCAGCGCGTTCTTCGTCAGAGATATTCTTTGCAACTGGACCGCCCAGTTCACCGTCCTCGGAAATGGTTACGTATGCCAAGCCCTTAGCACCGCGAGAACGCGCCCATTCCTGCCACTTGTCGAAGGTGCGGCGAGGCTGAGAACCGCCTCCTGGCATCACAACAGCGCCAACGTATTCAGATTGGAATACGCGGAAAGGAGTGTCTTTGAAGAAAGCTGTTAAGTCAATGATTTCTTGCCCAAAACGCAAGTCTGGCTTGTCGGAGCCGTACTTTTCCATGGCTTCTTTGAAAGTCATCCGGCGAATCGGAGTTGGCAAATCGTAGTCGATAGTCTTCCAAACTGCTTTCAGAATATCTTCCGCAACTGCGATTACATCGTCTTGTTCTACGAAGGACATTTCCAAGTCCAGCTGAGTGAACTCTGGCTGACGGTCAGCGCGGAAATCTTCGTCGCGGTAGCAGCGCGCAATCTGGTAGTAGCGTTCCATACCCGCTACCATCAGCAGCTGCTTAAACAGCTGAGGCGACTGTGGCAGCGCGTACCAAGAGCCGGGAGACAAACGCGCTGGAACCAGGAAGTCACGGGCACCTTCAGGAGTGGAACGAGTCAGTGTCGGAGTTTCAATTTCAACGAACTTATGGTCATCCAAAACGCGACGAGCCGCCTGAGAAACCTTGGAACGCAAACGGATTGCGTACTGGGCTGGGCTACGACGCAAATCTAGGTAACGGTAGCGCAGGCGAGTTTCTTCACCTACCTTGCCTGAATCATCCGCATTATCAGAAACTTGGAATGGTAAAGCGTCACAGGTGTTTAGAATTTCAATATCATCGCCCAGTAGTTCAATTTCGCCGGTCGCTAAGCCAGCGTTTTCATTACCTTCTGGACGGCGGGAAACTTCACCGGTGACTTTCAGAACGAATTCTGAACGAAGTTTGTGGGCAACTGCCTCATCGCGAACTACCACCTGGGCAATTCCTGAAGCGTCACGTAAATCAACGAAAACTACCCCACCGTGGTCGCGGCGGCGGTCTACCCAGCCGGCTACGGTTACGGTTTCGCCTATGAGTGAGGCGTTAAGGGTTCCAATTTCATGTGTACGCAGCATTTGCGTTCCTCTCTTTTGGGGTGTCGACACCGCTGAACGGGCGGGCGCACTTTCTATGATAAGTCTTGTTCTCCCTACTGAAAAACCGATTTCCAGACGTATTGTATTATGAAGCCTATGACACAATCATTTGCGGCGCGACTTTCTAACTTCACTTTGCTTTCAGTGGCTGCTTTCACGTTGATTACCGGCTTTGCTTTTGAGGCGATGGCCACGACAAATGCGATGCCAGCGGTGATTGCGCAGCTCGGATCTGACACCTGGTATTCTCTGGCAGCTGGAGTGGTCTTAGCTGGACAGATTTTCACCACTGTTTTTGCCGGTTGGTTAAGCGATCGCCTGGGTGTGGCGCGCCCATTACTTTTTGGTGTTGCCGGGTTTATGCTCGGTTCTTTACTGGCGGGTTTAGCGCCGAATCTGCTGGTCTTTGTCGCGGCCCGGTTCCTGCAGGGCTTAGGAATCGGTTTCACGATTGTGCCCCTTTATGTGATGATTGGCGCCTTGATTGAGGCAGAAGACCGCCCGAAACTTTTTGCCTCCTTTTCCTATGCTTGGGTGGTTCCGTCCATGGTGGGGCCTGCGTTGGCAGGTTTCGTGGTTAATACTTGGCATTGGCGTCCAGTTTTCCTGATGGTGTTACCGTTGGCTTTTTTCGGTACCATTCCGCTTTTCCCACTTTTGCGCCGGATGCCGGCAAAAGAGGATTATCTTTCCGAGGGCGATAGTGCCCCTGAGCATCGTCCGCCTTTACTTCCCACCATGGCGCTTTCTGGTTCCATTGCCCTAATGCAATTTGCTGGGGGGACGAGCGGTTATTGGACGTTTGGCATAGGTATTTTTGCAGTGATGCTTTTTCTTTATGGAATGATCTGGCTTTTCCCGAAAGCTACTTTCCGGGCAGCTACGGGGGTGGCTTCCATGTATGCCACGCGGTTTTTACTAATGGCAGCGATGATTGGTACCGAGTTCTTTATCCCGTTGATTCTTAACCGTGAGCACGGTTGGGATTTACAGCAAACCGGTTGGGTTTTAACTTTGGGGACAATCACATGGACACTTGGCTCGTATATCCAAAGTCGTGTGAAACCAATGCAGGCTCGCTTAAAGTTGCCTTTTATTGGGGCGATCTTAGTTTTCGTTGGGAACCTTTCGTTAATTGGGTTAGCTTTTGCAAATCTCAGTGTTTATCCGTCTTTAGTGGGCTGGGGGCTAATTGGTTTAGGCATGGGCGTTATGACCTCCACAATCTCAGATCTTTCATTAGCAGTCACTCCTTTTAAACACCACGGTGATGTCTCTTCTAAACTGCAGTTAGCTGATGCAACTGGCCCGGCAGTTGCTACGGGATTATTTGGTTTAGCTTTAGGAATCTGGGGGAACTTTATTGCTGATGCGAAGTTGAGTTTACCCGCTTATTTACCGGCTCCACTACTGGCAAGTGTAATCGCCTTACTGGGAGTTTACGCGGCTTGGCAGAATCGAAACTTAGTAGTTCCCACCCGCGGAAGAAAAGAGTGAGAAAGAAACGACTGGTAGCTGCAGCAAACCTGGATTCTCCACGCACTCTAGCGGAGCCTGTAAGAGAACTCACCAGGGCCTGCAAAGACTTCTTGCTTGAAAGCGTGTAGGGTTGATTAGGTTGCGAGATCTCCTCGGGTTTGATGTGCGGTCCACTTAACAGAAGGTTAAGTCGGTAGGTATGTGGTTTAAGGAGAACGCAGTATTTAATGCAGTTTTCCGATTATGAAATGGACACAATGACTACTTTTGCCGATTTAAATCTACCTGAAAAAGTACTTTCCGCGATTACCGAAATGGGTTTTGAATCCCCTACTCCGATTCAAGAACAATCAATCCCTTACCTGCTAGAAGGACGCGATATTGTTGGTATCGCCCAAACTGGCACTGGCAAAACCGCTGCTTTTGGGCTTCCGATGCTGGCTCACATTGATCCTGCTCTACACGCTGTCCAAGCGATTATTTTAGCGCCTACCCGTGAACTCGCGATGCAGTCTGCTACGGCGATTGAAGCTTTCTCAGCGCATTTGTCTAAGCTTAAAGTTGTCACCGTTTACGGTGGGGCTCCTTATACAACCCAGATTAAGGGTTTGAAATCCGGTGCCCAGATTGTGGTGGGTACTCCTGGACGTGTGATTGACCTTATTGAAAAAGGCGCGTTGAAGCTTAATAACGTAGCTATGCTGGTTCTTGATGAAGCTGATGAAATGCTCCGCATGGGCTTTGCCGAGGACGTTGAGACTATCGTGGCTGCTATGCCAGAGTCAGGGAAGCGAATCACGGCTCTTTTCTCAGCCACAATGCCTGATTTCATTAAACGCGTAGCAGACCAGTATTTGACTGATCCCGTGCGCATTGAAGTTGCTCGCCAATCATCTACTGTTGAGAATATTCAGCAAACCTACGCGGTAGTTCCCTTTAAGCATAAGCTGGGTGCTTTAGGACGGGTGTTGGCTACTCGTGATGAAGACGCAGCGATCGTTTTCGTGCGTACCCGCGTGGACGCTGATGAAGTTGCTGTGGATATGGCAACGCGGGGTTTTACTGCCGCAGCTATTTCTGGGGACGTTTCCCAAAATGAACGTGAGCGGATTGTTTCGCGGTTACGCGATGGTTCTTTGGACGTGCTGGTAGCAACCGATGTGGCGGCGCGTGGTTTAGACGTTGAGCGAATCGGATTGGTTATTAACTTTGATGTCCCCCGCGAAACTGAAGCATATGTTCACCGCGTGGGACGTACCGGTCGCGCCGGTCGCCAGGGTCGCTCTCTTACTTTCTTTACTCCTAAAGAACAGTTCCGTCTTCGCCAGATTGAAAAACTAACCGGCACTAAGATGGAAGAAATCGTTATTCCCTCTCCTCGGGAAGTTTCTGAGTTCAGAGCACGTCGCCTGTTAGCTACCATGCCTCAGCGTGTTGAGTTGGGTCGTTTAGAACTCTACTACGATTTACTTCACGAGATTCGCCATACTACTGACATTGAGATTGAGGACATTGCTGCTGCGCTGCTTGCATTTGCGATTGGTGATAAGGGACCTCAACCAGAAGAACGTCGCGGAAAAGGTAAGATCCGCCATGAAGAAGAAGTTGATGCAGAGGGCAACTTTGTAGCTGCATCTTTTGAAGCAGGTCGTGATGGCGGGAAGAAATCTCGGTTAAAGTCCACTAAACCAAGCTCTGCTCCGCGCATTTCCTCTGGGTTCTCCCGCCGTTACCGCGTGGAAGTTGGTAAACGTGACGGTGTTAAACCAGGGGCGATTGTAGGGGCGATTACTGGTGAAGGTGGCGTTGCTGGTTCCGATTTAGGACGGATTGAAATCTTCCCAACTTTCTCTTTAGTTGAAGTTTCCGGAGAACTTTCCGAAAAGGCTACTTCGCGTATTTCTAAAGCATTTGTTTCTGGCCGCCAGTTACGGATTAAAGAAGATACCGGCCCGGCTGAGCGCGGCGCAAGCGACGAAAAAGCTGGTCGCTCTGGCGGTAGACAAGGCTGGTCTGATCGAGGTCGCGGCGGTTTCAAGGGGCGCGATCGTAAACGCGGTGGTAGCGGACGCTCTGATCGAAAAGGTTTTTCCGCTGGAAAAAAGCGTAAGTAGTTGAGCTAGTTTTACGACTTTAAAATATTTTTTGGGGGGCTGATTTCAGCCCCCCAAAGTTTAAGCTCCACCAGTTAATGCAAGGTTTTCGACGATGTTTACCGTTTAGCTCAGTAGTTTTCTAAGAATTGTTTCCTGCCGACTAATTTCCGTTTTAACCGGGTTAAGAATATTTTCTTCTGCTACTGCGTCAAGCCGTTGCTGTAGGATGGTTGTGGCTTTTAAAGCATGTTTTCGCGCGGTTATTCTCACCAGAAGATTTGTTATCAAACTGGTAGCCACTGCCCCAATAGTTCCAAAAAACATCAGCCAAACCTTTATTGGAATCAGGTTCCAAGTTTGCACCGGTAAATCGATTAGGAAAAAGCTACGCAGCAGGTGAAAAGCCAAGAGCCAAAGCAATCCCGCCAAAGCTACTGCCCAACAAAGTGTTTGTATCCAGTTAGAAACTTTCCACCAAGTTGGTTTCTCTTGTGGGATTGGTAGAGATACAGTGGCTAAAGTTTGCGTGATCGCCGGGATTACATTTTCCGTTCCTTGTAAAGCAGTTTCTTGGATCTGCTGATACCACTTTTTGGGAAGCGCTTCTCCCAATGGTTCGAGTTCGCGACGAACATTTAATTTAAGTTGATTTGCCGCTTGGGTTGCCGGAAGTAGATTTGTTAATGAGGGTGACTGTTCCAAATGTAAACTTTTTGCCGGATCAGCCTTTAAAAGCCGAAGTTTACGGGTTAATAGAAAACCGCTGGCTAAACCTGCCCGATAACGGTAGGTGGCTTCAACTGTCTGTTGCAAACGAGGCACATTGGCAACTTCATAAACCGTGTTTTCAACCTGTTTTCTAAACTTCTTTTCTTTAAATCCTCGGTAGGTTGCCTGCAGTTCCAGTTCTGATTTTCCACCCAGAATTTCTTTACTAATTGCCTCTTTTTCCTCTTCTAAAGCAGCAATTAGCTTCTGGGATTCCTGACTTTGCCGGGTGGCTACCGCACTGAGGGTTTCCCGTAGGCTCTCAATCCCCTGCCCATTTTTCGCAGATACGGTAACTACCAGAGGGTCTTTTACTTCCCCTGCTTCTAACAGCCGTTGTAAATCTGCTTTAACCGTCTGCATATCCGCTTCGGTTAATAAATCGCTTTTAGTTAAAACAGCTACCGTTTTGGGCGCGTGTTTTGCCAGGGGGCGTATAAACTCGCTGTGTAAAATGTTATCCGCATACTTTTCAGGGTCGGTTACCCAAATCAGTAAATCTACACGCTTAATCAGATGCGCAACCAGCTCTCGCCCAGCTGACCGGATAGAATCAACATCCGGTAGGTCAAGTAAAGCCATATTCGCTGGCAGTTTAGCATCAGCTGGTACCAGGACTCGGTGTTTGATTCCCAACCAGTCCATTAACTCAGGCATCCGAGGAGTCATATGAACCACAGCAATCGCTTCGGTTGTGGTGGGGCGCTTCACCCCCATCGGGGAAATATCCACCTCTAAAAGCGCGTTAAATAAACTTGATTTACCTGAACCAGTTGCGCCGACTAAGGCAACTACAGTTGTCTGCGGGTCTAACTTTAAACGTTCACTCGCCAGTTGAACGACCTCAGCGGAACGCTTAATCTGTGCTTCATTCAGATCAGGTTCAGTAAGTTCAATTATTTCCTTGAGATCTTCTACCAGCCGGTTCGGATTTACCTGATGGCGATTAAATAATCCTTTCACAGTTTCTCCCCAAGTCTGGTACGGATTTCATGCTCTAACTCCCGCACTGTCCGCTCAGTGCTAAAAATCGCCTCAGTAAGTTCTTTAGTGTCGGTAAGTGGGGGCAACTGTCCCCGCAGTTTTGCAAATTCTTCACTGTAAAACTCTTTAACTAACTCTACTAATTGAGTATGAGCCCGTTTAGTCATAGTTTTCACTGCTTGTTCACCGAAAATCACTTCCAGTAGCTTTTGCGCAAAAATAGAAGTGACCCCCGCTACCCCCACTTCGGCTCCGGTTAAACCACCGGTGGACGCAAAAACCACAATCATTAAGGCAACTCCCAAAAGATTCACTCCCGCTGCCATTATTTTTGCTGTGGTTCGCCTGGAACCGCCCTCGAGACTAATCATCTCCAACAATTTTTGCTGCCATACCAGCGTTAAGTTTTGCGCTTTTGTCTGAATATCTTCAGTTGCCAACTCAGCTATTTCGGTTTCTAAATCCTGCAGGTAAGGGTTAGTTTTCCAGTCGGCACGTACTCGCCGATAGGCGGTGAATAATTCGGTTGAAATGATTGTTGCCAACCCTGATTCAAGGGCAACTTCAATAGCTTCTAACTGTGGTTTTTGGCTTCCAAAAAAGTTCCGCACCCTGTATTTGAACAGGGTAAAACCTTTTTCAATCGCCTTGGTTAACTCTGATACGCCTACCAGTTCTTGCCATCTTGCCAAGACTTCACCTTTCAAAAGGCTTCCATCTGCAGAGGCTTCTTTAACCCGCGTAATAGCCTGTTCAAGCTGTTGATTAACAGTTTGCTGACTGTCTTCTAAAAGCTCATTTTGGAATGAAATAGTACGCCTTACCGCATGAGTATCATTTGCCAGCACTCTAACAGTTCCTAAAAGTGCCCGCATAGCAGTTGCAATCCGTAACTGACTGCTTTCCGTGTAATCACGCAACCAGTTGGACAGTGGTTCGACCAGTTGGAAGGGAATCCGCCCATTTTCTAACTTTGTTTCAGGGAGCACCCAAAGAGGTAGCTTTTCTAAACCAGCTTCGGTTAATAGTTGGGAAAGATCTTCACTTACCAAGGCGCTAGATTCTTCCGGCGTTCGGTTCAAAACAACCGCTAAAGTTAAGTTTCGTTTCTTAGCTTCCCGTAGGATTTCCCAAGGTACCGCATCAGCATAACGAGTTGCTGTAGTCACGAAAACCCACATATCCGCAACGTCTAAGAGTTTCCGTGAAAGCTCTCTATTTTCAGCAACTAGGGAATCAAAATCTGGTGCGTCAAGCAAGGCTAAACCGGCGGGAAGTACCGTACTACTGCGAACTTCAAGTTCCTGATGGCTACCAACTTCAGCGGCAGTGGGAGGAGCATCTAAAGCTACCTGCACTTTCGCTAACTGCGGTAGTAAAGGTGAGCCTACCGCAAACCAATCCTGATCAGCAGCTGCATGGATTAAAAGCGGACGACGGGTAGTGGGACGCACTGGTGAAGCGGTAGCCACCTCAGTTTCCAACAGTGAATTAACTAAGGTTGATTTTCCCGCTCCCGTAGAACCAGCCACTACGCAAATCAGGGGGGCTTCAATATTTCGCAAACGCGGTAACACGTGATTATCCAACTTATGAACAATCCGAGAACGTTCCGAATCAGCTTGAGTGAACTCAGGTTGAGTAAAAGTAAAGCGGATTTCATTTAACGCTTTACTTAACTTTGTTAAAGCACTTATATCAACCATGACACCTCATTATTCCACAAATACTTAACTATTTAAGCAAAAGCTGCGGTTGTAAATCAGCTTCTGCGGGCATCCAAGTTTGTGGGTCGGCGGATACTTGTTCCCCACTGCGAATATCTTTAACGGTGTGAGCGCCCTCGGGATCAGTAAACCAAACGAAGGGAATCCCCCGCCGGTCAGCATACTTAATTTGTTTGCCAAACTTAGCTGAAGAGGGGCTGACTTCCACGGCAATCCCCCGGCTGCGTAACGCGTAAGCTACGTCATCAGCCTGACTGCGCTGAGTTTCGTCATTGACTGCTACCAGCACGCAAGTGGGAACGCTTCTTGAAGCAGTAATCAGTTCTTGTCCAAGAATCCTTGAAACTAAACGGGAAACGCCGATTGATAGGCCCACTCCCGGGTAGGTGCGTTTACCGCTAGTTGCCAAAGAGTCATATCTTCCTCCAGAGCAAATTGATCCCAGGTCTTCATGTCCTTCCAAAATAGTTTCATAAACTGAACCGGTGTAATAATCTAAGCCACGGGCAATCTTCAAATCAGCAACAACCTGCCCCGGAGCGCGTTTAGAAGCTGCTACTAAGAGGGTTTCTAACTCTGCTAAACCAGTTTCTAACAGTGGATTTTCTACCCCTAGTTTTGCAACTGCGGCAGTGACATTTTCAGTCACGCGGATATTCGCAAGTTCTAAAAGTTTCTCTCCCTGTGCCGGTGAAATACCATTTTCAACCATTTCAGCTAATACTGCTGGAGCACCGATTTTATCGAGTTTATCAATTGCCCGCAGAGCCTCATCCACGGCAGTAATCCCAATCCCTTCACAGAATCCCTGCACTACTTTGCGGTTATTAACTAAGACGGTCACCTTTGGAATAGGTAATCCGGAAAGTGCTTCTAACATCACCAGTGGTAGTTCTACTTCGTGGTGGAATGCGAGGGAGCCGTCTCCTACCACGTCAATATCCGCTTGGGTGAACTCCCGGAAACGCCCATCCTGCGGGCGTTCTCCGCGCCAGACTTTTTGGATCTGATAGCGGCGGAATGGAAATGCTAAGGAACCTGCATTTTCAATCACGAAACGGGCAAACGGTACCGTTAAATCAAAGTGTAATCCTAAGGAACGTTCTTTCTTAGAAGCTCGTTCTTCTTTTTGTTCTTGCAGTCTAGAAAGTACGTAAACTTCTTTAGAGGTTTCGCCCTTGCGTTGCAATTCATCAAGTGTTTCGACTGCTCTGGTTTCCAAAGATGCAAACCCATGTAACTCAAATGTCCGCCGCAGGTGATCTAAGATCGCATTTTCTACGATGCGTCCTGTAGGGAGCCATTCGGGGAATCCGGAAAGTGAGGTGCGTGCAAGCATTGGAAATCTTTCTTTATTTAGTATTTGCTTAATAGACTTAGTTTAGTTCTTTAGGCGGGATCAGCCCAAGCGCATGGCGCGTTTTACGTAGGCGTTATTAACCTTTTCAAAACCCCACTGGGTAATATACCCGTGTCCGGGTAAGAGGATTGTAGCGGGGTCAATCGAGTTAGCCAGGGTACGTAGGGAATGTCGCATCTGTGTTTCGTCGCCGCCAGGCAGATCAGTGCGTCCTACTCCCTGCATGAAAATAACATCGCCAGCTAAAGCAAATGGCTGTGTTGCAGTGAAGGTTTCAGCCAGCCAGTCGCTTTCTAAGTTAGTTTCTAAATTGGTGTGTGCCGGCAGTTCGAATAGAAAAATTGCTGAACCTTCAGTGTGTCCTGGCGCGGGGATCATCAGCATATTTAGTTTTGGAACAGGTTGGAAAGTACCGGAGGGAATTTCACAGACCTCGGCAGGTGGCTGCCACGGGGTTGGGAATTCAATCCCGAGGGGCAGGTGCGTTAAAGGATCCTTTAAGCGGTATAAATCGGGGCGGGGAATCCAAACGCGGGTATTAAAGTTAGCTGCTTCCCAAACGTGATCGGGGTGTCCGTGGGTAAGTAAAACCGCGTGGGCTTCTAACTGGTTTTGCGTTAGGTATTCGTTTACCTTTTGGGTTACGCCTACTCCGGGGTCTACAATCAGTGCCTGGTTAGAGCCAGGGGGCGTAATTACAAAGGTATTTTCGGCGAACATTTCCGCCACAATACTGTGAATTCTCATGAGACTAATATTAGCCCGGCTTGGTTAAAAATACGATGTGGGGCAAGAATCGGTTTAAATCTCGTAACATTCTTTCTAAATGACTATGTTACCTCTCTTAAAAGACGTAAGATTAATCGTGTAGGTTTCCTACATCACCTGCTATTTGGCAGGTGGTTGAATTTAACGCATCAATGTCGAACGGTCAGGTTTTTACCCAACCCCGTCCTCTAAATCTAGGAGTATCGTGAGCAATCCAACTGACGAAACCGTAAAAAACGAATCTCTTGAAACTACCGCTAATAAACCTAAGACTCCGCTTCTAACTGTTTCTAAAGAGGAAGAAGCAGCTAAGTTCGGTCGGGTAGATGAAGCTGGTAATATCTGGGTACGTGAGTCCGCTGGGGAACGTCAGGTTGGCTCTTACCCCGATGGCCTTCCAGAAAATCCGCTGAGCCTCTATATTCGCCGTTTCCTAGATTTGGAAGCTTCCATTAATCTTTTTGAAGCTCGGCTTCACATTCTTTCTCCAAAAGATATTGAAACTACGATTAAATCAATTTCTGCTTCGTTGGTTTCTCCTGCAGCCGTTGGTAACTTAGATGAATTACGTTCTCGTTTAGCTGGTTTAGAAAAGATCGCTGAAGAACGTAAGGAGCAGGCTAAGGCAGAACGTAAGCAAGCTAAGGAAGCAGCTTTAGCGGAGCGTACAGCTTTAGTAGAAACTGCTGAAAAGCTGGCTGCGCAAGACCCAGCTAAGACTCAGTGGAAGCAGTCTACTGAAAAGATGCGTCAGCTGTTGGAACAGTGGAAAGAGTTGCAGCGGAGAGGACCTCGTTTAGATCGTAGTGCTGAAGATGCTTTGTGGAAGCGTTTCTCTACTGCGCGGACAACTTTGGATCGCCACCGTCGCCAGTATTTCTCTGCTTTAGATGCCCGCCAGTCTGAAGCTCGCCGCGCTAAAGAAGCCCTGATTACTCGGGCGGAAGAACTCCAAAATTCCACTAATTGGGGGCAAACTGCTGCTGCCTATCGTGAACTGTTGGAGGAATGGAAGCAGGCGGGGCGTTCCACTCCGAAAGAAGACGATGCGCTCTGGGCTCGTTTCCGCGCTGCCCAGCAGGTTTTCTTTGACGCTCGCCGGGCCAATAGCGAGGCTATTGAATCTGAATTCCGCGCTAATTTGGAAGCAAAGGAAGCTTTGTTAGCCGAAGCTCAGGCTCTGCTGCCAATTACTGATTTGGCTGCTGCTCAAGAGAGTTTGCGGGGTATTTTGGATCGCTGGGAGTCAATCGGTCGGGTTCCTCGGGCTGATTTAGGTCGTATCGAGGGCGCTATGCGGGCGGTTGAGAATGCGGTTGCTGATGCTGAAGAAGAACAGTGGCGTCGCTCTGATCCGGATGCAAAAGCTCGGACTGAGGGAATGTTGGGCCAGCTCGCGGCAGCAATTAGTGATTTAGAAGCTAAGCTAGAAGCTGCTACTGATGCGAAGCAAAAAGCTAACTTGGAAGATGCTTTAGCTACCAAACGCGAGTGGTATAAGCAGATTTCTGCCGATTTAGACTGAATCTCTTAGTTTTAAGTGGGCGCCTTTAGGCGCCCACTTTTTTATTTGTCCTTAGTTTTCCACAGGCTGTTTCTTACGCGATTTATTTGGTGAAAAATAAGCATATGAGAGTTGATTATGTGGCGGTGAATCCCGGGGAGATTTTTCCCCTTACTCAGGAAACTCGGGGTTTATTTCATCGTGTTGAGCAGCATCCGCAGGCGGTACAAGTCGGGGCTTTACTCTGCCCTAAGCAGTTGGTTATCTCCCCTGTTTCCAGGGCGCTGTTATTAGAGCCTTTTTTAGATACTGACGAAGCCTTTTCTCACCACACGGCGCGGTGGATTCATTTGGGTACAGGTAATCCATTTCCAATTTGTGTAGTCAGTGAAAAACGGCGCCGAAAGCCTACGCAGAAGCTAGTTTTCTTCCGTGCTCACTGGGCACTACAGGTGGATACTTCCCTACCTGTTCCAGTTTTAAGTGAAGCGAATATCCGGTAGTTAAACTTTTGTTTTAAGTTAGTTTCGGTTTCGATTCCCTGTATTGCCCTGTACTCGATTTGCTTCAAACACGCCGTCTACTTTACGGAGTCCGCTTAATGTAGCGTTCAGATGGGCTGCGTCTGCCATTTCCATAGTGAAACGTACAGTCGCGATCCGGTCGCTGGAGGTAAACATATTCCCAGAGAGAATATTTACCTGATAGTCAGCCAGGACAGAGGTTAAGTCACCTAGGAGGCGGGCTCGGTCCAATGCGTGTATCTCAACCTGGACTAGGAAATTAGCCTGTGTGTCTGCATCCCACTCTACGGTTAGGAATCGTTCTGGATGATTAGCTTGGAGGGCTTTAGCATTCGCACATTCTTTGGAATGGACTGAAACGCCTTGTCCGCGGGTAATGAAGCCAACTATTTCGTCAGGGGGAACCGGGGTACAGCATTTTGCAACTTTTACCCAAATGTCATTGGCTGACATACCTTGGACAATTACCCCACTGTCTCCACTGGACGAGGAGCGGCGGGTTCTTCCGGGCGTGATTGCTTCGGAGAGAGTTTCCTCTGCGCCCTGGTCTCCACCTAAAGAATCGATGAGGCGTTGCACTACAGTGTGGGCAGATACCTGATTGTCTCCCACTGCCGAATACAGTGAAGTGATATCTTTATACCCCAATCCTGAGGCGATTGTGGTTAAGGAATCATGGGTGAGCAGTCTTTGGATCGGGAGATGTTGTTTGCGCATTGCCCGGGCAATCGCCTGTTTTCCAGATTCGACTGTCTCTTCGCGGCGTTCTTTGGAGAACCAGGCTTTAATCTTTGAGCGAGCCCGGGAGGAAGCAACGAAAGCTAACCAGTCTTGGCTTGGACCGGCTTTTTCAGCTTTAGAGGTAAATACCTCAACAATGTCACCGTTTTCTAGTTTCGTTTCTAAACTGACGAGTTTTCCATTAACTCGCGCGCCCACAGTTTTATGCCCTACCTCAGTGTGCACTGCGTAGGCAAAGTCAATCGGGGTGGATCCGGCAGGAAGTACTTGAATTTCCCCTTTGGGGGTGAATACGTAAACTTCGTCACCAGAAATTTCATAGCGTAACGAGTCTAGGAATTCTTCCGGGTCGCCGGTTTCTCTTTCCATTTGCACTAAGCCGCGAAGCCAGTTCATTTGTTCTTGGCTTGACATCCGGTCTGTATCGCCGTTGGTGGCGTTCGGATTTTCTTTATAACGCCAGTGGGCTGCTACCCCGTATTCGGCGCGTTCGTGCATTTCAAAAGTGCGGATTTGAATTTCTACCGGACGGCCAGCTGGCCCCATAACTGTGGTGTGGAGGGACTGGTAGAGGTTAAATTTTGGTGTGGAAATGTAGTCTTTGAACCGTGATGGAATGGGGCTCCACCGGGCGTGGACGGCTCCCATCATCGCGTAGCAGTCCCGCACAGTATCTACTAGGACGCGGACTCCAACCAAGTCGTAGATGTCGTCAAAAGCTTTTCCTCTGACGATCATTTTTTGATAGATGGAATAGTGGTTTTTTGGTCGTCCAGTAACTTTTCCGTGGATCCCGTTTACGCGCATATCATCTTCAATGCTGAGGATGACGTTGCGTAAGAATTCGTCGCGTTGGGGGGCGCGTTCACTGACCAGGCGATCAATTTCAGCAAAAATCTCTGGGTAGAGAATTGCAAATGAGATTTCTTCTAGTTCCCACTTGATCGTGTTCATGCCCAGGCGGTGGGCTAAGGGAGCGTAGATTTCAAGTGTTTCCCGCGCTTTTTTCTTCGCAGATTCGGGGGAAACGTATTTCCAGGTGCGCGCGTTGTGTAGTCGGTCCCCTAGTTTAATTAAGAGGGTGCGAATGTCTTTAGACATGGCGACAATCATTTTACGCAGTGTTTCTGACTGCGCAGCGGACCCGTACTTTACCTTGTCGAGTTTAGTTACGCCATCGACTAATAGCGCGATATTTTCACCGTAGTCTTTACTGAGTTGTTCAAGCGTGTAGTCGGTGTCTTCAACTGTGTCATGTAGAAGTGCTGCCACTAGGGTCGGAGGGGTCATTCCGATTTCCGCTAAGATGGTGGCCACCGCTACGGGGTGAGTAATGTATGGTTCGCCTGATTTGCGCATCTGCCCTTCGTGATAGTGTTTGGCAGTCGCGTAGGCGCGTTCGATTACTTCAACGTCTGCTTTAGGGTGATGGGCTAAAACTGCGCGGATCAACGGTTCTATTTCAGGCGCAGTTGAGCGTCGCCGCGTCCCAAACCACATTAGGCGGGAGCGAACCCGAGAACCACTTACTGGGTTACTGTTCATGTTCTCTACGCTGTGCGATGTCATGTGTTAATAGTAACATTTCTTTTGTTTTTAACCAGAATCAAGAAACTCTACTGGAAAAATCATTCCCGGCGCAGCTTAAAACTTCAGGTATTAAGTAATAATTTATTTGCCCTCGTGAGACTTACTCACGAGGGCAAATAGAATGTTTAGTTTAGAAAGTGACGCCACTTTCAACTATTAAGCCAGGTAGCTTGTCTCGTCCTTTAAGAGCTTCTAGTTCTAGAAGCACAGTGATACCGGCAACTTCTGCACCGAGTCCTCGAACTAGTTCCACAGCTGCAGCGGCGGTGCCTCCGGTGGCAAGCACGTCGTCAATGATTAGGACGCGCTGACCTTCGTGAATCGAGTCTGGACGAACTTCCATCCGGGCGCTGCCGTATTCAAGATCGTAGTCTACGCCGATGACTGGGCCAGGGAGCTTACCGGCTTTACGGATGGTAATCATCCCTAAACCAAGTTTGATAGCTAAAGGCGCTGCCAAGATAAACCCACGAGATTCCAAACCGGCAATCGCATCTACTTTTCCGCGGTAGTGTTCGGCTAAAGCGTCAATCAGTTTTCCAAAAGCCTCTCCGTTTGCCAAAAGCGGGGTGATATCGCGAAATAATACGCCAGGTTCTGGAAAATCAGGAATTTCTCTTAAATTTTCGGTGATTAGATTGCCAATTCGAGAATTGAGTTCATTGCTCATTTCTTTTTCCTTTTCTTGACTTTACCCTTTGGCTGAGCGGATTGTCCCAGATGACGTCCGGGAATCACGTCTGGGGCAAATTCTTCTTCCTCGGTAGCCTTTGCTGGTTCTACAAAAATATCTTTAGCTTTGGGCGCAACTACGGTTATTTCTTTCTCCCCGCGGGCAGCTAAAACGGTTGCCGTATGTTGGCTGGTACGCTTTCGTTTTTCTTCGATGAGCACTAAAGTTGCTGGAGCGATAAACACTGAAGATAAGGTACCGGCAATCATACCTACAAATAGTGCCAGTGAAATATCAATAAGTGTCCCCGCTCCTAAAAGCAGCGCGCCGATAAATAGGATTGCACCTACTGGAAGTAATGCCACCACTGAAGTGTTAATCGAACGCACTAAAGTTTGGTTCACAGCTAGGTTCACCAACTCTGCGAAAGTGTACTCATTTTGTTTGGTGAGGTCCCCGGTAAGTTCACGCACGCGGTCAAAGACCACTACGGTGTCGTACAGGGAGTATGCCAGAATCGTTAAAAACCCGATCACTGTGGCCGGTGATACTTCTGCTTGGATTAGGGCGAAGAACCCGGCGGTAATAAACATATCGTGTGCCAGCGCAAATAAAGCGGCAACTGACATGGGCCATGACCTAAAGTAGATGGCCATTAGTGTTCCCACCAAAGTCAGGAAGATAACCAGTGATTTAACTGCTTTGCTGGTTACTCCCGCCCCCCAGGAGGGGCCGATCTTAGTAGCATCAACCTCATTGGGGCTTACCTGGTAGGCAGTGGCTAAATCGGTACGTAGTTTCGCGATTTCTTCGACGGATACTTCTGGACCTTGAATTCGCAGTCCGGAACTGCCCAGCTGAGTGATTTTAGTTCCCTGAGTTAAACCGTGCTGTTCAAGCACTTTTTCGGCAGGTTCCTGCGATGTGTTAGAAAGCTGGCTTAGAGTGAACTGTGATCCTCCAATAAATTCGATAGAGGGGTTCATTCCGCGTATTCCGATGAAGGCGATTGAAACCGCGATCAAAACTAATCCAAGGGACAGCCATTTTTTACGGGCAGAAATGATGCCGTAGGATTTTTCACCGGAGTAAAGGGCGTTCCCCCATTTTGCGAAGCTCATCATTGGTTGGTCTCCTCTACTGCGGTGCTTTCTGCTTCCTTACGTTTTTGGGCAAGGGATTTACGTCCAGTTTCAACTCCGGCTGGGTCAGCAGAATGTTTAATTTTAGAAACGTTCCTGACTTTACCGCGTCCCATATAGGTGGCGGGATCAGTTGCCCCCAGATGTTCTGGGTCGAGGCCGGATAGTTTATGCCCGTTTCCAAAGAACTTTGTCTTTACCATGAGCACCATCATTGGGTGAGTAAACCAGAGGATCACAATCAGGTCCACAATAGTCGTTAATCCCAGGGTGAAGGCGAATCCCTGTACTCCCCCAACTGCTAGGAAGTACAAAACTGTAGCAGCTAGTAGGTTCACCATGTCAGAGACGATGATGGTGCGTCGCGCACGGATCCATCCAACATTTACCGCATCATCTAACCGCATACCGGAGCGAACTTCGTCACGGATTCTTTCAAAGTAGACGATGAATGAGTCAGCGGTAATACCTACTGAAATAATCAAACCAGCAACGCCCGCTAGAGAGAGTCGGTAGCCGATTAACCATGAGAGTAAGGCGATGGAAAGGTAGATCAAGATAGCGGCGACTACCAGAGAGCCTCCGGCTAAGAGCGCTAATCCGCGGTATTGGTAGAGCAGATAGAGCATCACTAAGATAAGTCCAGCGATTCCTGCCCACATTCCCTTCTGTAGGTGTTCGGCACCTAATGTGGCGGAAATATGCTGTTCAGTTTCAACATTAAAGTTAAGTGGTAATGAACCGAATTGAAGTTGGTTTGCTAACGCCCGCGCACTTTCAGCGGTGAAATCGCCGGTAATTTGAGGGGAACCATTCGTGATAGCTCCCTGGACCACGGGGGCGGTGACAACATTACCGTCCAGAACGGAAGCGAACCGCTGCCGGGCGGGGTCCACATTTCGCAGCTCATACAGTCTTCTGGATACTTCACTAAACTGCTTAGTGCCTTCGGCATTAAAGGTGAGGACTACTTCCCATTGGCCAGTTAAGTGTCCGTTTACGTTACGGGATGGCTGTGCCAGTGCGGAAACCAGGTTAGTTCCGTCAAGATCAACCGGGCCCAGAAGGTATTTTTCAGTTCCGGTAAGGTTACAAGCGACCAGTGGTTTAGCTGGGTCGTCAGCAGATCCCTGCGCTAATGCTTCAGGCTTAGTACAGTCAGTGATTAAGAAATCGTAAACTGCCTGTTCCGTTACCCACGCTAAATCCGAGTTATTTTCTGGAGTTTGCGCAGGCGCATCGGAAAGTTGTCCGTCTTTATTTTGATCTGCAATCGATTTTGCGTATTCTTCAACAGTTTTCGGAACTGTTTCCCCTTCTTTGGGGGCTTCTTTGGGAAGTTCCAAAGCATTTGGGGTGCCGGATTGTAAGACTGGTCTAAACCGCATTACCGCAGACGAGCGGATTAGGTTAAGAGTTTCTTCCGAGGGTTGCCCGGGGAGAGCAACCACGATATTTTGCCCACCCTGTGAAGTAATTTCTGCTTCGGAAACGCCAGAGGCATCGACGCGTTGGCGGATGACATCAATTGCCTGTTCCAAGTCGGTTTCGGTTATTTCTGCTTCGGATTCTCCCTCTCTTAAAGTGGGGGTAAGAATCAGCTGGGTACCGCCTTGTAAATCAAGGGCCAGTTCAGGAACGGGAGAGGCGACGTTACGAACTGTCCCAACAGTTAAAGCAATAATTGCAGAAACTATCAGTAGAGTCAGCGCCACCAGAGGTTTTACTGGGTTGCTTGTTGGAGGAGTCACTTTGTTTCTTCCGCTTCAGACTGAGGGTTTTCCGTTTCTTCCTCAGTTTCATCTTCTTCTGAGAAAGGAGGTTCGGTTACTTCAACGATGGCGCGCCGATCCCAGAGGGTTTCGGTTCCATCTGGCGATGCCAGTACTACCACATCACCATCGATATCTACTACAATCCCGTAGAAGCCAGAGCCGGTGCGCGCCCAGACGCCCTGTTTAAGTTCGTCATTTAACTTAGCTTGCATTTCGGCTTGTTTCTTACGGGCATTTGAGCCCATGAAGAATAAAACGGCAATGGGTAATAGAAACATAAGTGGAAGGAGATATTGCTCCACAGTTTTGCCTCTTCCTAGTTGTCGGCGTTATAAATTATGTCCAGGGTGAATTCTATGCCCTTTTATGTCGTTTTGCATCCATGTCCCACGCCTTGAGTGAAACTTAGATGCTTAAAAACATCTTTTAAGTTACCAAAGGGGCATTATAAAAGCGGGTTATCTGGGGGAACCAGTCCTAAATGTTCCCAGGCTTGCCGAGTTGCGGCTCTGCCTCGGGTGGTTCTAATGATAAAACCTTCGCGAACTAAATACGGTTCCGCTACCGTCTCAACGGTTTCAGGTTCTTCACCTACTGTGATCGCTAGAGTAGTTAATCCTACCGGCCCCCCGTTGAAACGTTTACAAAGCGTCTCCAGTACGGCGCGGTCTAAACGGTCTAATCCTTTGGGATCAACTTCAAAAAGACGCAAAGCCGCTTTGGCTGCATCTTTATCCACGTTTCCACTGCCGTGCACCTGCGCGTAATCCACCACGCGACGCAGAAGCCGGTTAGCGATACGCGGGGTTCCGCGGGAACGTCCGGCGATCTCTTCAGCTGCAGCTACTTCAATTTCAGTTTCTAATAGATGAGCAGAACGTTCGACTACTTTTTGCAGTTCACGCGCATCATAGTATTCCAAATGCGCGGTGAAGCCGAATCGGTCGCGTAAAGGGGCAGGCAGTAAGCCAGAACGTGTAGTTGCTCCCACCACCGTAAAAGGTGGTAGGGTAAGAGGAATCGAAGTTGCTCCCGGCCCTTTGCCCACAATTACGTCTACGCGGAAATCTTCCATCGCCAGGTAAAGCATTTCTTCCGCAGTACGCGCCAAACGGTGAATTTCATCGATAAAAAGTACATCACCTTCTTGTAATGAGGAAAGAATGGCGGCTAAGTCACCGGCGTGTTGGATTGCCGGTCCCGAGGTGAGCCGTAAAGAAGCTCCCAGTTCCGCGGCAATAATCATTGATAGGGTGGTTTTTCCCAAACCGGGTGGCCCTGCTAAAAGCACATGGTCGGGGCTAACTCCCCGATTTTGAGCCGCGGTTAAAACCAGTTGCAGTTGTTCGCAAACTTTTGGCTGCCCAATAAAGTCTGCTAATTTTTTGGGGCGCAGCGCAGCTTCGACAGCTCTTTCAGACTCACTGGCTCCAGCTGCCACCAAACTATGATTATCCACGGTTCGCTCCTAAGCTAATTAAAGCTGCGCGCAGCATTTCTGAAGTTTCCATCCCACTACCTTGGAAAGGTTCCACGGCAGCACTTGCTTGGGCTTCAGCGTATCCTAATGAAATTAGGGCTGCGATAACTTCACTTTCGGCTGCACTTACCGAAGTGGTGATCTTTAGTCCGCCGGTAGGGCTTCCCAATTTATCGCCAATTTCAATCAGCATTCGTTGCGCAGATTTCTTCCCTACTCCGGGAATCTTCTGGAGGGTTTTCTCATCAGAGTTCAGGACTGCTTCACGCAGTTCATCTGGGCTGAGTGCTTCTAAAGCAGCTAAGGCTGTGCGCGGACCAATCCCGGATACGGTTTGGAGGACATTGAAAGTTTCTTTTTCGTCCTCGGAAAGAAAACCGTATAAGGTGAGCGAATCTTCCCGGACGATAAGTGAAGTGTAAAGGGAAATTTCTTGTCCTAAACGCACCTGGTTTGCAGTTGCCGGAGTAACTAAAATACTTAAACCAAACCCGCCATTAACCACTATCAGCTGACCGGGTTTAATGGCGTGTAACTGGCCTTGGAAGAATGAGATCATTAACTACTCCCCTTTTGGGAGCAGATCTGCACCCTTTGGAAATTCGAACACTAGTTTGAATTCTACTAGTATCCGCCGTTTTTTGGAGCAACCGCACCCTTGCGTCGTGATTTCGCTAGGGCCTGCGCCCACTGAGCCTGCGCGGGAGTTAGTTTCTTCCGGGCAGACACCCCGCCAGAAAGGGAGACATTCACAGTCCCATCCTTGGTGGCCCCCTGTAGTCCAGTGCCCCGCCAAGCATGACAGATCGCAATCGCAATCGCGTCCGCAGCGTCCGCCGGTTTCGGTGGTTTCGCTAACCCCAGAATACGGGCAACCATCGCCTGCACCTGGGCTTTAGAGGCCACACCATTTCCGGTGACAGCAGCTTTTACTTCCGAGGGCGTATGGATAGCCAGCGGTAGTCCTGCCCGCGCCACAATCACCATCGCTGCGCCCATAACCTGCATAGTTGTAGTCACTGACTGGAGGTTATCTTGGGCAAAGACTCTTTCAATAGCCACCACATCCGGCTGGTATGTTGCAATGACGCGTTCAATTGCATCCGCAATAGTTTGCAACCGGAAGTGGGTGGCGATAGCTTGTTGAGAGCGGGCTACTTCTACGTGCACTAAGCTGGTGCGACGCATTGGATCTACATCTATAACTCCAATACCGCACCGAGTAATACCAGGGTCAATCCCAAGAACACGCACGCTGAATTAGTCCTACCGGCTTATTCAGCGTCTTGGAACTGTGCCAGTACTTCGTCAGATGCTGTGAAGTTAGAGTAGATATTCTGAACGTCATCAGAGTCTTCTAACGCATCAATTAGTTTCATGATCTTCTGTACGCCTTCAAGATCCAGCTCTACCTTTGTAGCTGGAACGAAAGAGGCTTCTGCTGAATCGTATTCAATCCCGGCATCTACCAGTGCAGAACGTACCTTAACTAAGTCAGTAGCTTCAGAGATGACTTCAAACTTTTCGCCTTCATCGGTTACTTCTTCTGCCCCTGCGTCCAACACGGTCATGAAGATAGTGTCTTCGTCTACGCCGTCAGCTTTCGGTACTTCGATTACACCCTTGCGGGTGAACAGGTAGGATACGGAACCTGGGTCAGCTAAGGAACCGTTATTGCGGGTGAAAGCAACGCGTACGTCTGCGGCAGCGCGGTTACGGTTATCGGTAAGGCACTCTACCAGCACGGCCACGCCTCCGGGACCGTAGCCTTCGTACATGATGGTTTCCCAGTCGGCTCCGCCGGCTTCCGCACCGGAGCCACGCTTAACTGCGCGGTCAATGTTATCGGAAGGAACCGAGTTTTTCCGCGCCTTTTGAATTGCATCGTAGAGGGTTGGGTTTCCCGCTGGGTCGCCGCCGCCGGTGCGGGCAGCAACTTCAATATTCTTTACCAGGCGGGCAAAGAGTTTGCCTCGCTTAGCGTCAATCGCGGCTTTCTTATGTTTAGTGGTGGCCCATTTAGAGTGACCTGACATGAGAAGTTCCTCCAGTTAGATGCGAATCGGCGCTTGGTTAAGCACCGTTTTCATTGTACTCGTCGATTTTAACGCATTCACCGTCCCAACGGTTACTGTAAAGCGTGGAAATAATCTCGGTTAGTTCCGGCGGGTAAATGAATGCTTCTTTAGAAAGCTCCTCAATTTCTGAGATCGGCACCCACCGCAGATCGTCAATTAGAGATTTTTCACTTGTGGTCCACCGCGAAGAATCAACTTCAAACCGCTCAGTGCGCACTAAAAACATATATTCAATCTGCCTGCGCGGGCGGTCAACAAACTTAAATAACCCGTCTCTTTCTACTACCGGTCCCACAACTTCGTGTGGTTTAGCTTCATATCCAGTTTCTTCAAGGAGTTCCCGTTGGGCTGCTTCTAAGGCGGTTTCTCCGGCTTTGATTCCACCTCCAACAGTGAACCACCAGCGGTAATTCACATCATTAGAGTCGTGTCCAAGCATAAGCAGGGCGTAACCGTCCTCGGAAATAATAATTACTCGCGCTGCCTGCCGGGTGGGTATCCCATCTGCGCCCAGGGGCCATTCTTTTTTCGCTAAGAAACGATATTCTTCTGGTTCTTTCATGCGTGACCTTCCCAAGCGTCTGCCAACAGTTGGCGGGCTTCCCCCAACAGTTGGGGCACGGCTTTAGTTTGCGCAATAATCGGGAGGAAGTTCGCATCCCCTGCCCAGCGGGGCACCACATGCTGGTGCAGGTGGGCGGCAATTCCGGCTCCCGCTACGTCACCTTGATTCATTCCCAGGTTGAATCCCTGCGGGTGAGCTACCGCGCGAAGCACTCGCATAGCTGAAGCAGTTAGCTCCCCTACTTCTTGTCTTTCCGCGTCAGTGAGTTCAGGATACTCTGCCACGTGACGGTACGGGCAGATCAGCAGATGCCCAGAGTTATATGGAAACAGGTTCATCAGCACGAAAGCGGCTTCACCGCGGTGCACGATTAAGCTACTTTCATCTGTTTGGGAGGGCGCGCTACAAAAGGGGCAGTCGCAAGCCGCTTTTGACACTGGTTTGGCTTCTCCTTGGATATAAACCGCGCGGTGCGGAGTCCACAGGCGGCTGAAGCCATCGGGGACACGCGCGAAAGTGGCAGCGTCCTCGTAGTTAGGAAGTGGGTTGGGAGTTTCCATCGTTTTCCTTTCTTTTCCGAGGACGCTGCGGGAGTCTTTTAGTTCTTTTTAATCGTTCACGCGATTACGAATCGCCTGCAAGATCCGTTCGATGGCTTGTGCCACAGGTACTTGATTGTCTTGGCTTCCATCACGTAGGCGGAAGGAAACTGCTTCAGCGTCCACGTCATCACCACCGGCGATCAGCGTGAATGGAATCTTATCCTTGGAAGCGTTACGAATCTTCTTACCGAAGCGGTCATCTGAACGGTCTACTTCCACGCGGACACCTTCAGCGCGAAGCTGCGCAGCGATTTCTTCCAAGTAGTCTTCGAACTTTTCTGCTACGGGGATGCAACGCACCTGGACGGGAGCTAGCCAAGCGGGGAATGCACCTGCATAGTGTTCAGTCAGTACTGCGAAGAAACGCTCAATGGATCCAAAGAGGGCGCGGTGGATCATTACCGGACGCTGGCGGGAACCATCCGCAGCGGTGTATTCCAATTCAAAGCGTTCTGGTAGGTTAAAGTCCAGCTGAATTGTGGACATCTGCCAGGTGCGTCCAATTGCATCTTTAGCTTGGACGGAGATTTTCGGACCGTAGAAAGCGGCTCCACCTGGGTCTGGTACCAGTTCCAATCCGGAGGCTTCTGCTACTTCTGCGAGGGTGCGGGTAGCTTCTTCCCAGGTTTCGTCGTCTCCAACGAACTTTTCTTCATTCTTAGTGGATAGTTCCAGGTAGAAGTCGTTTAAGCCGTAGTCTTTAAGCAGGTCGAGGACGAAAGTTAGTAAGCTGGTTAGCTCATCTTTCATCTGTTCTCTGGTGCAGTAGATGTGTGCGTCGTCTTGGGTGAAGCCGCGTCCACGTGCCAAGCCGTGTACCACCCCTGATTTTTCATAACGGTAGACGGTACCGAATTCGAATAAGCGCAAAGGTAGTTCGCGGTAGGAGCGTCCGCGGGAAGCGAAAATCAGGTTGTGCATTGGGCAGTTCATGGGCTTCAAGTAGTAGTCTTGCCCCGCCTTAGTGATTTCCCCAGTTTCTGGATTGCGTTCTTCATCAATCGAAAGTGCCGGGTACATTCCGTCCTTGTACCAAGAAAGGTGCCCGGATTTTTCAAAGAGAGCTCCCTTAGTAATGTGGGGGCTGTAGACAAAATCGTAGCCAGCTTGCACGTGACGTTTGCGGGAGTATTCTTCCATCTCCATACGAATAATTCCGCCCTTAGGGTGGAAGCAAGCTAAACCTGAGCCGATTTCTTCTGGGAATGAGAAAAGATCAAGTTCAGTTCCCAGTTTCCGGTGATCGCGTTTTTCTGCTTCTGACAAGCGATGGAGGTAGGCGGCCAGTTCTTCTTTGGTGGGCCAAGCCGTGCCGTAGATCCGCTGAAGTTGCGCGTTCTTTTGGTTCCCTAACCAGTAGGCGGCAGAGGTTTTTAACAGTGCGAAACCGTTGCCAATTAGTTTTGTATTTGGAATATGGGGGCCGCGGCAAAGATCTGACCAAGCGACTTCTCCGTTACGACGCACATTATCGTAGATAGTTAGCTCTCCCCCGCCAACTTCTACGGAGGCACCTTCACCCAAATCTGCACCTTTAGCACCGATTAGGTGAAGTTTATGAGGTTGATCTGCCAGTTCTACGCGGGCTTCTTCCTCAGTAACTACGCGACGTACAAAACGCTGTCCTTCTTTCACGATCCGCTTCATGACCTTTTCAATTTCTTTCAGGTCTTCCGGGGTGAAAGGCTCTACGTTGCCGAAGTCGTAGTAGAAACCGTCAGTTACTGGTGGCCCGATCCCCAGGTCCACCTGCGGATTAATTTGTTGCACTGCCTGCGCCATCACGTGAGTACAAGAGTGGCGGAGGATTGCCAGACCAGCAGGAGAATTAATGTCGATACCGGATATTTCTGCTCCGGCTGGAATTTCAGCAGCCAGGTCTGTTTCTACGCCGTCTACGTACATTGCGATGATGTTCTTTTCGTTTGCGTAGTATTCCAGACCGGTGAGGCCAGCTTCGATTGCTTTAGCTTCGCCGTCAATTACTGCTTGGATTTCAGCCACAACAGCTCCTTGGTTTAAATCGGGGTAATGATTATCGATAACTTATCTTTGATTTTACCCGCTTAAAGCGGTTTAGGGAAAAATAAAATAGCCCAGCGACCTGCTGAGCTACTTAATCTTTTATTTGAGGTGAGTACCGGATTCGAACCGGTGTAAACGGTTTTGCAGACCGGTGCCTAACCTCTCGGCCAACCCACCGCGATTCCCACGTTGGTTGGAATCAGAGCGGATGACGGGACTCGAACCCGCGACCCTCACCTTGGCAAGGTGATGCTCTACCAACTGAGCCACATCCGCGTTTGTTACTGAACTTTGTCCGGCAACAACTTTTACTTTACAGACTTTTTCTTACAGATGCAAAACGAGTTGCTTGAGATTTGCCCCACTGCACAAAAACCGTGAGTTTCCCGAATTTCCGCTTTTATCTAAGTCCCTAACCTGAGCTAAACTGAGGGTAAGAAGTAGCTAGATTACAGAAAAGGAAACCTCATGTTAAACGAATCACACGAGATTGAAGAATCCGCCACCCAAGAGGAGGAAGTGAACCTTCTACCTCTCACCGATGAAGATGTTGAATGGCTTGAAGGCGTCTTAGATACGGCAGCTGAACTAGAAATCGCCCTCGACAATCAGTCCATCAGCGCCTTTTTTGAAGAAGCAAAACAAACTTGGTACGAAAAAGATGAAACTCAACGTGAAGATCCCACCGGATACATCGCCACTGTTGGTGTCTTAGCTGGACAACTAATTGTCGAAGAACATAACGGCGACTGGGTACTGGTAGAACTTCCAGAAGGAAACCAACTAGGAGTTGTCGATCCGGTAGCTGAAGTTGTCCTACTCCCCCTTGATACTGTTGCCGAAATCTGGTTCGGAGAAGTAGACCTTACTATCGCTGAGTTCATTGACGAATGCCGCTCAGACCGACCTGACTATGAGAACCCAGCTGAGCTTCCCTTAGCTGAAGAAAGCGGTTGCGGCTGCGGTGGTTGCGGTTGTAACTAATCCGTTTTAACTAACTGAATGCCCTGTTTGCGCACCCGTACCAGTTTACGAATGCGCAAACAGGGCATTTAAACCAGCGTAGAAACTTGCTAGCCTCATGAAAGATCATTGCTCGGGCCCCCAGAATGAAACACAAACTTGCGTGGATAGAACAGCTCCCCTAGAGGAATATCTGACTGTAGTCCCTCCTGCGGAATAATTCCAAAGAGTCTGCCCCTCGCTTGTATTTGCAATACTTTAACTACACGCAACCTGTTCCTTCTCCGTTGAATGACACCTGGTTACGAGTGAACTTACACAATGCAAAAAAAGAGCCAACGCTTGATTGACTCTTCCGAAAGGATAGTGGGCGATACTGGGATCGAACCAGTGACCTCTTCCGTGTCAAGGAAGCGCGCTACCACTGCGCCAATCGCCCGAGCGGATGACGGGACTCGAACCCGCGACCCTCACCTTGGCAAGGTGATGCTCTACCAACTGAGCCACATCCGCGACACACTCAATGAGTGCACAACCAAGTGTAGCAAAACCAAACGCGAATGCAAAATAACCTTCAATAGCTTTCTAAACGGCGCGCCAACTGGGCAGCATGCCTCTTAGAATCTAAGCTAAATACTGTGTTTGATACTGATAATCTTCGGGTAGTACCGAAGGAAACTTCTCCGAAAATAACTCCCCCAGCAGAGTTTTTGGACGCTTTACTCTCCCTGCGTAAGGTGAGTGTCCCAACACACCTATCCCTCTCTGAAATCCCTGCCCCATCTAAAATCACTCCTTTTTCTGCTGCCCTCTACGTGCAGACTCCATTAGAAGAAGATGACCTTCCGGTAGCTAACGGACGCTTCATCGTCCTATACGACCCCAAAACGAATCTAGAGTGGGGTTCAAAATTTCGGATAATTATTCAAGTCCGCGCCGAAATGGATGCTTCCATCGGAGCTGACCCCCTTTTAGGAGAGGTTATCTGGAGCTGGCTCCACGACGCTTTGGACCATAACCTAACTGACGTTCACCACCTGAAAGGCACCGTCACGCGGGAACATTCCGAAACATTTGGCAATCTTGAACTAACTCGTTCTGAAGTTGAAATCGAACTCAAAGCCTCCTGGTCCACTAACGGTAATGACCTTTCCTCGCATTTAGCTAGTTGGCTTGATATCGTAGACTACGCGTACGCACAACAAGATCCCGAAAATCTTCTTACAGGACCAGCCCTCTATGGACTCTGAAGCTAAATTAATTATTCACCCCAAAGAGGGCACCCCAGATCTAATCGACACCCCTGAGGAACTGGCAGCAGCCTGCAAACTGCTGAAAAAATCCACTGCACCCGTCGCCATCGACGTAGAACGTGCCGGGGGCTACCGCTATTCTAACCGCGCTTACCTCATCCAAATCAGACGCGAAGATGTTGGCACTTTCCTAATCGATTCAGCAGCACTCCCCGACCTAGCTAGCCTAAACCAGCCTTTAAGTAACGCGGTTTGGATTCTGCACGACGCGGACCAAGATATTGCTTCTCTACGGCTTGCAGGTTTAGAAATCCCCGAACTTTTTGACACTATGTTAGCTGCCCGTCTGCTGGGACTGCAAAGATTCGGTTTAGCCGCAGTATGTGAACAATTCTTGGGTCTTACTTTGGATAAAAACCATCAAAATGATGACTGGTCTACCCGCCCACTTCCACGAGCTTGGCTGCGCTACGCCGCTTTAGATGTTGAACTATTAACTGATTTATATCGCGCAATGTCAAAGAAGCTCTATGCCAATAACCGGTGGGAATGGGCAGTTGAAGAGTTTGCTAATATCCTTACTCGACCGGTTAAACCAGCTGACCCGCAAAGATGGCGGACAATCCCCGGAGCAGGAAAGATCAAAATCCGCCGAAACCTGGCGATTTTAGAAGAACTATGGACTACACGGGAAAAAATCGCCCAAGAAATCGATATTGAACCCACCCGCCTAATCAGCAATAAACTACTTGTTGAATTAGCGTTACAACCACCACGAAATACACGGCAATTTTTAAATAATCAACAACTGCGTCGCCCTCGCACTCGTAAATATCTCGATCAGTGGATGGCAGCGATTAGTCGCGGCAAGTCACGTTTAGAAGCAAAACTCCCCGATCTGCGACGCCCTTATAGTCCCGGACAGTTTCCTAAAGTAACCGCGTGGAAGTCAACCGACCCGGACGCTCATACTCGCTTGCAACATATTCGCACCCACGTAAAAAACCTGGCTGCGAAACTAGAAATTGACCAAGAGATTCTCTTAGATACACGGATTCAACGTCATATTGCCTGGCATAATATCCGCTACCAAGGTAGCGATCTAACAGCTTTTCTTCGCCGCCACGGGGCGCGCCAATGGCAGATTGAGTTCATCTTTAAAGACCTAGCACGTGCCATTAAAACTATGCCGGCATAGTTCAGCTTCAACCGGCACTGCCCGCGCGAAACTCCACCAACCCTCAGCACTTAAAGACATTCAGCGAAGGTAATCTAAGATTTTTTGAGTTACTGCCTGCGCATCCAACCCGATTCGGCTCATAATCTCACCGCGAGTAGCATGCGGTAAAAATTCTTTCGGCACCCCAAAAGAAACAACCGGCGTAAATACCTTCGCTTTCGCCATCTCTTCTCTTAAACACCCGGCATAACCGCCAGAGTCTAAACCGTCCTCCAAACATACAACCAGACGGGCTTTCGCCAGACGATCCACTAACTCAGCTTTTACCGGCAAAATCCACACCGGGTCAATCACTGTCACCTGCGGAAAATCTTTACTTTCGAGGGCGCCCTCGGAAAACTCTGCGCAAAGCTGCTGGGCCACTGCTAAACCAGTTCCTGCCAACGCTCCAGTAGCCACAATCACTACTTCCCCAGCTTCACCCACAGAACGACCTGCCAAAACATCACCATAAGCGGCAGACTCCAAAGCGCTGATAGGATCTGGGAGCGCCCCCTTCGGGTAGCGAACTAAAGTGGGTCTATCATCAACCTGCACAGCGCGACGCAAGCTGGCTCGTAAAGTCTGCTCATCTCGCGGGGCAGCCAATTCCAAACCAGGCACAATCGACATCAGGGAAATATCCCACATCCCATTATGAGAAGCACCATCATCGCCAGTTACCCCAGCGCGATCTAAAACGAAAGTAACCCCTGCCTTATGCAGGGCCACATCCATCAGCACCTGGTCAAAAGCGCGATTTAGGAAAGTCGCATAAACTGCGAAAACTGGGTGCGCCCCAGCAAAAGCCATCCCCGCAGCTGCAGTTACTGCGTGCTGCTCTGCAATACCAACATCAATCACTCGTTCCGGGTATTTTTCAGCCAAAGGAAGCAATCCCACCGGAGCCATCATCGCAGCAGTAATCCCCACCACCTGCGGGAATTCCTCAGCTAACTTAACAATTTCATCAGCAAATACAGAAGTCCAGCCAAATCGAGATGGAACCAAAGGTAAGCCAGTTTCAGGATGAATCACCCCCACCGCGTGGAAACGATCCGCCACATCTTCCTCTGCAGGCACGTACCCGCGACCTTTTTCTGTAATTACGTGCACTAAAACAGGCCCACCCAGCCCCTTCGCACGCATCAAAACCGTCTCTAAAGCAGGCAAATCATGGCCATCAACTGTACCTAAATACTTCAAACCTAATTCCGCAAACATAGCATTAGGAGCTACCAGTTCTCGCATTCCAGCTTTAATCCCATGCAGAGCATCAAAAGCCAGTTCCCCTGGTTTTCCATGTGAAAGCAGGTGTTTTTTCCCCCAGGCCAATGCTTTTTCATAAGTCGGAGACGTCCGCAGAGCGTCTAAGTGCTGAGCTAGGCCACCGATTGTAGGCGCATAGGAACGTCCATTATCGTTCACAACAATAATCACGTTACGGCTTTCATCGTCAGCTAAATTATTTATCGCTTCCCAAGCCATTCCCCCAGTTAATGCCCCGTCACCTATTACTGCGACTACGTGGTGCGGATTGCCCTGACGCTGGTATTCACGGGAAATTCCATCAGCCCACGAAATCGCGGTGGAAGCATGGGAGTTTTCCACTACATCGTGGATAGATTCAGTCCGGCTCGGATATCCAGAAACCCCTCCGGCTTGACGCAAATGTGAAAAATCCTGGCGCCCTGTTAAGAGTTTATGCACATATGACTGGTGTCCGGTGTCAAAGATCAAGGTATCTGCCGGAGAATCAAACACTCGGTGTAATGCCATGGTAAGTTCAACTACACCTAGATTTGGCCCCAAATGACCACCGGTACGCGAAACTGCCTCCACTAAATAATGGCGGATTTCCTGCGCTAACTGAGGAAGTTCACCGGCTGAGAGTGCCTTTAGATCGGCTGGGCTGGAAATAGCATTAAGTAAGGGCCCTAAGGAAGGATTTTCAGTCATAGATCTATTCTAAAGCCTGAAACGCCATGCTTCGAATAGTTCTTCATACTTGCGCCCATTTGGTGCTTAACTCCAAATGAAAAAACGGACATAAATTGGGTAAAAGACCCAGAGCAAATGAATGGTTTCTTTCAATCTCCAGGGTAAATTAGAAGAAGATAATTCAGAGCATTTTCACAGTTAGGACACCCATGGTTATTAAACAGCGGTATGGCACTTGGGACTCAGCAATTACCGCAGAGGCTATGGCTACCGGATCCATTGGACTTTCTCAGGTAGTCGCCTCCGACACTGGCACCTACTGGGTCGAACAGCACGCCACCGCGAATGCGCGCAATGTACTGATCCAACATACTGATGCCGCTGGGAGTATTGAGGTGCTTCCCCAGTTCAAAGATGGATCCCTACCGAATGTGGGTACTCGGGTACATGAATACGGTGGAAAATCCTACGCCGTAAGTGAGGGGCTGATAGTTTTCTCCCACCTCGATGACAATCTAGTTTACTGCTACAACCTGAATGAACCCCAGGCGGGGTTAATTCCCCTCACGAATTCTTCACTTACCCGCTACGGTGATTTTGAAATTAACCTTTCGCAAAATACGGTTTACGCCGTTTGTGAGGATCATTCAGCCGGTGAAGAACCGCGTAACTATTTAGTGGCAATTCCCCTTGATGGTAGGGGCGCTCAGGTGGAAACTGCAATTGAGGTGATTTTTGCCCGATCAGATTTTGTAGTTGCCCCCACGCTTTCGCCAGATAAATCTAAACTTGCTTGGATTACTTGGAATCACCCACATATGCCCTGGCAACAAAGTGCTCTGAAAGTAGCTGAAATCCAAGATAATCGACTAATCAATGAGATTACTTTAGTTAATGAAAACAATGTTGCAGTCTGTGAACCACGTTGGACCATGCAGGGAGATTTAATCCACATCGATGATTCAAGTGGCTGGTTAAACCTATACCGAACTGAAGGTTTCTCGCAAACAGGTAGCGCAGTTACTTCTGCCTCGCAGTGGCAAAAAACGTTACGCACCCGTCGTCTCCACCCCGGAAACCGAAACTTTTCCCAACCCGCCTGGCAGTTAGGACTTCACTCTTACGACGTGTTAGATAACGAGCACCTGATTTGTTCCTGGGTACAAGATGGCTTCTGGCAACTGGGAACAGTTCGTTTAGATAACGGGCAGCTTGAACCCTGGTCTGTTGGATGGTGGCCACTTGGTAATATTTCCGTTGCTAACGGTAAGGTTTTCCTGCTTGCAGATAATGCCCATGAGCCTGCTGCCATCATCGAAGTTAGTGCGGGGGTAACTAAGGTTTTACGTTCCTCAACTAACTTACAGTTAGAATCAACCGATATTTCTACAGCCAAAGCAATTTCTTGGCCCACCTCTGATGGGGATACCTGCCACGGATTTTTCTATCCGCCAGTAAACTCTAGATTTATTGGCGCTGACTTTGAATTACCTCCCCTAGTAGTTATGGCCCACGGTGGTCCCACTTCAGCTTCTCGTCCCGGCTTTAATTTAGGGAAACAATTTTGGACTTCCCGCGGGTTCGCCGTATTAGACGTGAATTATCGCGGTTCTTCCGGTTGGGATAGGAATTACACTGATAAACTTCAAGGCCGCTGGGGCATCACTGATGTGAATGACTGCAATGATGGTGTTAAATACCTGGTGCAGCATGGAATTGTCGATGGTAAACGCGTTGCCATTCGCGGTGGCTCTGCCGGTGGCTTCACTGTTTTAGCTGCGTTGGTAAGTGCAGACGTTTATACTGCTGGCACCTCGTTATATGGGGTGGCAGACTTAGCTTTGCTCGCTGCCGAAACTCATAAATTTGAATCACGTTATTTAGAGGGGCTACTGGGAACAGCCGATCTTGAAGATCCTGTTTTTACGGAGCGCTCGCCTATCCACCAGATTGATCAGATTACGGCACCGTTACTGCTGTTACAGGGAGAGGATGATAAGGTCGTTCCCCCATCACAGGCAAAAACTATGTACGCAGCTTTACAAGCCCGTCACCATCCAGTGGAGTTGGTAATTTATCCGCAGGAAGGACACGGCTTCAGAAAAGCTGCGAATATTATCGATGCCTACCAAAAAGAGTTAGACTTCTATCTAAAGACCTGGGGTTTATAAACCCTCCTTGCGATCAAGATTTGGAAGATTCAATGGTACCTAAACCAGTTGAAACGATTAAACAACCTCCCCAACGTCTTTTAGAAGCATTCGCAGATTCTGTGCGCCCTTGGCTGAAGCTGCCTAAGTCATGGAGAGTATTTTTCGATGCGGAAGCACGTAGCCTGTTTTTACTTTGTGTTGCCGCTGTTTTAGTGGGTATCTCTACCGGTCTAATCGCTGCTTCATTCCGTTTGGGGATCCAATGGGTAGTTTACCTACGCTTCAAATTGATTGATATGCTGGTGATTTCTCCGATTTTAGGATTCTTTATTTTCATCGCTATCACTACTATTCTCACCGGACTTTCAGCACTTTTAGTTGCTAAAGTTTCCCCGGATGCGGAAGGTTCGGGGATTCCCCGTGTCGAAGCGATTGTTAATGGGCATCTCCAGCCGGGACGTTCCCGTATCCTCCCAGTTAAGTTTGTGGGTGGATTGATGGCTATCGGGTCGGGACTAATGTTAGGCAGAGAAGGTCCTCTGGTACAGATGGGTGCTACGGCCGCCTACACGGTGAATAAGTATTTTCGCCTGCGTGAAGATGATCTACGCGTTTTAATGGGTGCCGGTGCGGCAGCTGGATTAGCTACGGCTTTTAACGCCCCCATTGCCGGTGGGGTTTTCGTCCTCGAAGAGTTATTAAGACGCTTTGATCTTCGTACTACCTTAGCTACTTTAGTTGCTTCTGGCTCTGGCTTCATTTCTTCGATTCTGCTGGTTGATGCCCGTTTCGAGTTCTTCATTGGTTGGGCGCCGAAAGTATCTAATACTTCCGTTCACTGGGTGGTGCTAATTGGCATTATCTGCGGGTTCTTAGGGATTCTGTATAACAATTACGTGATGTGGTGCCTGCGGTTTGCGGACACATTAAAACCACCTGCTTTTATTCGCGGGGGTGTAGTTGGTTTAATCATTGGCTGTGTAGGTTGGTTTACTCCAGCTTTAGTTGGGGGCGGAGATAATCTTACCCAAGAGGCACTGCTCGGTAACGGGGGGCTTGGCTTAGCTGCAGCGATCCTCCTGGTGCGTTTCGTTTTAGGTCCGATTTCTTATGCGGCGGGAACTCCGGGAGGATTATTCGCCCCCCAGTTGGTAATTGGTTCGACTTTAGGGTTAATGATTGGGATTATCGCCAACCAGTTACAGCCTGACTACTCTCCTTCACTGGCTGCAGCTGCTTTAATCGGTTTAGCCGCTTTCTTTTCTTCTACCGTGCGCACACCGATTACTGGAATGATTTTAGCTACTGAAATGACCGGTAACGCTTCAGTTTTACCAGCTATGTTACTGGCTTGTGCTTGTGCGATGTACGTAGCGACAGTGGCTAAGTCAGATCCGATTTATGAAAGACTGGCTCGGCGTTTTGAACGCAACGTGGACTTATACCGGTTGCGCAGTATGTGGCAGAAAGTAACTGAAACTAGTGTTAGGACGATTCGTCCTTTCCGGGTGCGCTTATCTTCTTCTGGTAGTTCTGTCTCGAGGGCGATGAAAAACTCTGATTTAGAAAGATGAGGTACTAAAAGCTCTCTGCAGGTGAGGGCTTGTATCTGCTTAGTTTAGCTTCTGGTAACGTCAGTTAGTTCTTTATTTTGGTTAGTTTCGCTCCGCCAAACTCTCCAAGCCAGATAGGCAATCGCGCAGGCGCTTATGCCGATAATGATTTCCGTTAGTAAAATAGATTCACTATAGCGGAGGATAAGGAACATTACTGCATTCGTTCCGGCGTGCAGAATAATCGCTAGCGGAAATAGGTAGAATTTTTCCCGGTTCTTTACAGCAAACCATACCAGAACAGATAATCCCAGGTGAACGATAATTGCGAAAACACGTTCTATGATTCCCGCTAAGAAGAAATATGCGGGAGCTTCCGTCAGCGTTTGCACCAACGTGGTTAACTGGTCGCTTGCTTCAGGCGGAACCTGTGTTAAGACTTCCTGAATTCGCCCGTTATTGATCAATAGTGCCATTGTTACGTTATTTGCGGATGCTAGAAACAAAATCGCGTAGGCTTCAAATCCGCCGTGTCCGGCTCCGTACATTAGCGCGTTTTGATTGCGGTTTAGCTTTTTCTTTAATGCGGTTTTCATAGCTAGGTAACGGCCGGTTTCTTCAAAAATCCCTGCCATTAAACCCCCGTAGATTGCTAAAAACCAAAGATTTTGTAGCAAACTTTTTGGTGCAATTACATTTAAAACTAAGAAGTTCAGGCTTCCTTCTAGGATAAATACGAAGCCCAGCATTACTGCTGCTCCTATAAAGAAAGGAGAAATATCTGCCCGTTTTTTCTTATTTAGGTATAAAAACATGACGATTGGTATGAAAATCCCCGCAACTGCGGTAAATCCCATTGCCATAATAGACAGATTACTTACCATCTCTTTTCCCTATCATGTTCCAAACGGGCTAATCGCAATATGACAAGTATACTCCCCTTGTTTTCCTTTATTAGGTTTTTGCATTCACATGGCAGCGAGCAGCTTTTTGGCGTAGTCTTAAATTACTTAACATTTATTTGATGGGATAATTCTATGTCTTTTATTTCTAGATTTTTTAACATTTTTGTAGGCGTATTTTTTATTGCGTTCAGCATTTACCTGTGGAATAACCCCGCAGAGACTGTGGTGACCTATTCTATTTACTTAGGTATCACCTACGTAATCGGTGCCATTGCTGTTTTGGCTTTTGTCATGTTGCAAGGGATTAAGCCTGTGCCTTGGGGTAATATCATCGTTTCCTTCATTATTGGGTTTACGATTTTATCCCTCCCACTACTAACTACAACCGTTTTGCTGGGGATTTTCATTGCCGCTTTCTTGGTTATGGCTATCTACTACTTCCTGCAGGTTTACAACAAGCAGCAGAAGTTCCAGATTTTGCATCTAGCCTTAGCTATTGCGGCAATCGTTTACGGTATCTTCATGCTATTTAACCCAATCCTGGGCTTAAACACTATGGCGAAGCTAATCGCTGCTTTCGTATTCTTCAACGGCCTTTCTTACATTTTCCCATCAACTAAAGTTCAAAAGTAACTAGGCCCTTTTAGTTTGTGCCCACCCACTTCGCGGGTGGGCACAAACTATTTCTTTAGGTTTAGATTCATTACTGTGTTTATGCTTTTTCTAAAACACAAACTGTCTCCACATGATGAGTGTGGGGGAAGAAATCGGTGGCTTGGAAATCTCTTACCTGATAACCGGCTTCAAGGAAGAATCTAATGTCGCGGGCTCCAGCTGCCGGATCGCAAGAAACCAAAACCACAGTTTCCGGTCCAACAGTCGCTATGGCTTGAATCAGTTCGCGGCCGGCGCCGGCCCTGGGCGGATCGAGGACAACTACCCGAGGGCGTTCTCCCAGGTCTGACCAAGCACGCATAACGGCTTTTCCGTTTACGTTTCCCACTCTTAAGTCTCTGGGGGTATCCAGGTTTCTTAAATTGTGGCTGGCATCATCTACTGCTTGGGCAGAACCTTCGATTGAGATTAAGCGTCCTGCTTTACCTGTTGCGGTAGCTAAGAAATAGGTGAATAATCCAGCGCCTGAGAACAGTTCCAAAACTGCGTCCCCGGGATTGACTTTTGCCGCATCTATCACGGTTTGTACCAGATCTTGCGGCGCAGATTTATGTGCTTGCCAAAATCCTTGCGTGTGTACGCTAAAGGTTACTTCTTCCTCACCGTAGCTAACCTGCCATTGAGCAAAGTTTTCAACTCGCCGCCCATTGGGCGTGTAAGTCTTATTTCCAATGACCACCCGTTCGCCGTCACCGCTGGGCGCTAAGGCACGAACTCGGTTTCCCGGACGCCAGAGTTCTTTCCACGGGGAGTCTCCAAATAAGTTCAGGTTAAGAATTGCTTCATCTGCTAATGGCATATCGGATATTTCCAGCAGTTCGTTTGAAGCTGCTTTAGCCATTGCCAGGCGCCCGGTATCAGCAACTTCAAACTCGACTCGGCTCCGACTATGTAAACCGTCAGTTTCTCCGCTTGCGGGGCGCACAGTTATTTCTCCGACAGCTGCTTGCACAGCTTGTATCGTTTCTGCTGAGCCTATCCGTTTCAGCTGGTCGGCAATAACCTGTGCTTTCCAAGTTCTTTGGTAGGCCAACTTAACGTGTCCTAAGTCTGCGCCACCAACTCCGCCTGGACCAGCTTCACTCCAAATGTGTGGTTGTCGGTGTGCGGAGGCAACGTGAATTTCAACTGCGTCTGCGAAAGCGACTTTTGCGCGTTTCTTTGTTAGTTGAACATCAACTACTTCTCCCGGTAGCGCGTGAGAGACAAAGAGTGGATTTCCTGATTCATCTACTGCGAAACAGGTACCTCCGTGAGCTGGGCGGAGTACTTCAATTCTTTTTAAGAGTGGAAGGTTAGGGTCATTTTGGATGGTGGGACGGTATTTAGGCATTTTCTCTCTCTAACTTAAGTTTGGTATTCACTTCCTCAGACCAGGGGATTACCGTGACCATTACTCCTGATTCTTTTTCTAAAGCTCGACGTAGGTAGCGTATTTCTGCATTATAGAAGCGATTTTTCCAAATTGAATTTAAAACATAATGAGGGATTACCACGTTAATTAACCTATTTGGGTTGTCTTGGCGGATACGACGAATGTGTTCAAGAACTGCTTGATGGACGCGGATGGAACTGGTTTCAATTAGGGTTAGCTCCACATTTAAGGCTAGTTTTCGCCAGCGTTCGATTTGTACTTGAGCGTCGTCGCCGCCGCGATCAACGTGGATTATTTCCATTGAATGAGGGCGGGTAGCTTTAACCCAGTGAATTGCTCTTTGTACAGCTGGCCCAAGGTTCGGGGCAATAACCATGTGGTGTACTCGTCCTGGCATCAGAGGTTCAGCTACAGGTTCTTCAATCGCATCACCGCCGTAGTAAAGGTAGTGGCTTCGTACCAGGAAAAAGAACATATAGAATGAGCCAATTAAAGCTACGGCCGCCCAAGTGCCTGTTTTCATGTCTGCAGCTAGGAAAGCTAAAAGCATGATGAAGCTTACCACTACCCCGCCTAAGGCAACTAGTTTCGCTTTTTTCATGGTTTTCCTCTCATGTGAGTGTCCTTCATAGCGCAGTTGTTTACGCCAGTAAAGTAGAGTCGCTAACCTGGTGAGGGTTAAAGAAATGATTCCGCTAAGTACTACGATTGGAATAATCGTAGTGAATTTTCCATTGCTATAGCTCAATAGGCCGATTGTGCCAATCAGCAGAAGCGTTATATTTGCTCCGGTGAGATTAAAGAAACGAGCCACGTGGAGTGGGAAAATTGAAAAGTGAGTTAGCTCAGCTGCCACGATTCTGGCGTCGTCTAAGATAACCCGCATTGATACAAGTGTGGCAGCTAGTAAGAAAGCCGCGAAGATACCCAGAATTACCGTGGGAATGTTAATAATCCTCAGTGCATTAAAAACCGCATATTCTCTGAGTAAGAAGGCGCCGGAGTCTATATCCGCCACATTTGAAAACACGCCGATGGTGACAACCCCAAAGGCAAAGGTGGTGGCAACCATCGCTGTAGTTGCAGAACGGGCTCTTTGCGGAGAATAGATAGATAAGTCTGTGGCGAAATGCCGAATCATAATCACCGGGGTCATCACGGTGACGAGGGCGGAAAATAAACTTACTAAAATACGCGGTGCAGTAGAGGTACGTGAAGTAATTTCTTGGGAAACGTCTACCAGGTCTTGGGAACCTGTAGTTAATAGGTAGGGTGAGGCACCGATGAAACCGATGATTAAAATAATCAGCAACGTGAGTGTACCCACTACTATTCCAGTGGCGATTTTCGGGTATCGTCGCTTTCCTAAAGTAGTGCTAAATACCACTGCAATGGCCATGAAAATCGAAAATACCAGTTGGTAGTCGTAAAGCCTGGGAAAAGCAGAAATAATAAAAAACCCGCCGGTGGCTGCTAAGAGCGCGTAGGTGGAGATATATTCAACTATGGTTGAAACCGCCGCTAAGGTGGACATTCGTGAACCGAGTTCACTGTCTAAGAGCGCAAAATCACCAACGTGCTTGTGACGACTGCGCAGTACTGGTTCCCCTGATGCTACCAGTAAAAGAGCCAGGGGAAGCGCGAAAACTGCAATCCAAACAGCGATTGAGGTATCTAACTGTCCCAGGGGTCTGAGTGAGAGGATTACTTCATCGGCTAGCCAAATGGGAGCAGTGACAAAAAGGGCAGTTACGGCTCCGAAGCGAGCGTAACTTTGCAGTGGACGGGTTGTTTTTCCACTTCCTTTTTGTCTCTGATTTGAGTTTTTTAGTGCCATAGTATTTCTAGTCTACCTGGCTACTGGTAAGTTAGTATTATGCATTTTGTTGTCATGGGAGCAGGTCGAGTAGGAATTGCGTTAGCTAGCCTACTTGATGAACGAGGACACTCGGTAGCCATTATTGATCGTAACCCGGATGCTTTCCGTAAGCTTCCGGCGTCTTTTACCGGACGACGCGTTACGGGTATCGGGTTTGATCGCGATACTTTGAAGCAGGCTGGGATTGAAAAAGCATATGCTTTCGCAGCGGTTTCTAATGGTGATAACTCGAATATCATTTCTGCGCGCGTAGTGCGGGAAACATTCAATATTGATCGCGTGGTGGCTCGGATTTATGACCCCACGCGTGCTGAAGTTTATGAACGTTTAGGGATCCCTACTGTAGCGACTGTACGCCGCACCACTGAGGCGGTTCTTTCGTGGATGCTACCTCCGGATACTGATGAGGTTTGGACGCACCCTACTGGGGCCGTTAGTTTAGCGAAGATTCGTCCAGCTGATGGCTGGTTGGGATACTCGATTGATAAGTTAGAGAAATTGGTTGGCCACAGAGTTGTTTTTATTTCCCGTTTAGGGATTGTGCAAGAAGTGAAATCTGGGTTAGTTTTACAAGAAAATGATGTGCTTTATATCGCGATTTCTGGACATGAGGTGGTTCCGGTTCGCGATCTGCTGGTGAAGTCACCACCTGCGGAGGTTTAGAATGCAGATTGTGATTGCTGGAGCTGGTTCCGTGGGGCGTTCAATTGCCCGCGAATTGCTTTCTAAAGGGCATGAGGTTACGTTAATTGATCGCCTTCCCGATCAGATGCGAGTTGCTTCTGTGGCTCAGGCTGACTGGGTTTTAGCTGATGCTTGTTCTCCTGAGTCTTTGAGAGAAGCTGGGGTTGGAACCTGTGATGTGATGGTAGCTGCCACGGGTGATGATAAAGCTAATCTGGTGATTTCCTTACTTTCTAAAACTGAGTTTGGGGTTCCCAGGGTAGTTGCCCGTGTTAATAATCCGAAGAATGAATGGATGTTTGATGAAGCGTGGGGGGTGGATGTGCGCGTGTCTACCCCGCGAGTAATGACTGCGTTAGTTGAAGAAGCAGTTTCCGTCTCTACCCTGGTTCCGCTTTTTGAATTTCACGAGGCCGGTGCCGCCCTTTATTCTTACACTCTAGGCGCGGATTCTCTGGCGTTAGATAAGCGTCTATTTGAGTTGGGGCTTCCCGGTGATGCCAGGGTAGTTTCTATCCTGCGTGATGATGCTCCACTGGATTCTTTAGATAACGTGATCCTCGATGCAGGTGATCAGCTGATTCTCATGCTTTCAGCTAAGGAAGCATCTTTAAGGGAGGATCTTGAATCAATCTTGGGGCCGAAGCGGGTGGAGTAAGAGCCAGCTAAGCCAGACGCAGAGTACAAATGGAGGAATTCCTAGAATGAGTTTTAGGATTCCTAAAACGGCTACGTTACCGCTTAACCAAAAAGGCAGTTGTAGCCCCACGCGGAGGATAAATAATCCAGCCCATAGCCATGAAACGATTAAGCTTGCTTTCACCAGGGGTGCTAACCGTTTTTCGCTGATTACCTGGCGGTTTTTCCACCATTTCCACGGTAGCCCCCAGGCGGGAGAAAGCAGCATCGCAGCAACCGGGTAGCCGATTAGATTGGCAGTTATAATAACTGCACCATAGATGCTACCGGTGATTAGCCCTAATGAGAAGAAGTTCTCTCCCCTGCCCGATAGCCAGGCCCAAAGAACGCCGATCCCCACTCCGAAGATCCCCGAAAGTGCATAGCTGAGACTACCTTTTGTGACTAGGCGGAATCCGGCAAATCCTAAAGCGATGATTCCTGCTCCAAGCAGGGGGATCTGCAAATTAGTGTAGATGGCAAAGAGGACTACAAATACTAATCCCGGTAAGGTGGATTCTAAAAGCCCACGTACTCCCCCGACAGTTTGCCACATATCAAAATTTTCGGTGTTAAGTTGATTCACCAAAGCAGACTGATCTAAAGATGCTTCCAGATTGTGTTTTGTAGTTTCTGTTTCCATTGTTTCCTTTTAAACGTACGATTGGGAATAATCCTCAAGTACCTGGTAGCGGGGGTTGAGCATCTGTGGGTGGCCGGATCCGGTAGAAACGATCCCAGTTACTTCTAGGATATCTCCAACATTCACGCCACCTAGAGTTTTTCTTCCCAACCAGCTGATTAGCAAGGTTCCTGTTTTATCTCTTAACGCAACTTTAACAGCAGGTGAGGTTTCTGAGGCAGGGTATGTTATCGAAACAACTTTACCGCGTACAGTTTGGGTTGCCCGGTCGATACACTTGGCAACTGGCGTTGTTTGATGCCGTTTTTTCTCAGCCATTTTGTAGAGTCACTGCCTGGTTTAGGCTTCTATTTCTTTATCTGATTCAATGATTTCCACGTCGCGGGGAATGTTTAGTCGGATCAGAGATAAAGGTGCTCGAGGTTCCTTATCTCTTTCGACGATTAGGTTATCGATTAGGGTTGCGGCTTGGCGATAAACTTCATCTTCAACGGCTACTGTTCCCATCATGTCGATCCGCAGGGCCCAGCGATTTCCTTCGACGAAGAAAACTCTTAGTGGGGTGATTCCTTTTTTGCCGTTATTGCCGGTAACTGGAACAGCTATTTGCAGTTCTTTTCCCCAGCGACCTTTAGCTTGTTTTACATCAGCTCCCTGCTGTTTAAATGCCTGAGCCGTTTCTTTTAGGAGATCTGCGGCCACATTACCGGATTTAGGGGTGGCAATCACCAGGATTTGCACTACGGAATTTGCAAATAAGAGGTTAAGCCGTTCAATACTCTGTCTATCTGGGGAAAGCACCGGCTGGATTTGCAACCCGGTGATTACTGGGATTTTTAATGTCCCAAAGTCTAAATAGTTGGCTGGAACTTTCTGCTGACTAATATCCCACGGTCCGTGTGTTTGTGTTTGCACAGGAGTTTGTGGGGTAGCTGCTTCGTCTTTGACAGCTTCTTTTTTCTTTCCAAACCAACCCATTTTTCTTTCCCTCACCTTAAATTTTAGGCACGGAAAAACCTTCCGTGCCTAATCGCTTATTCAACGCATTCAGCGCAGATTAGTTCTCCGTCGCGTTCTTCAGCTAACTGGCTGCGATGGTGAACCAGGAAACATTCACTACAGGTAAACTCGTCTTCTTGCTTAGGAACTACGCGGACAGTGAGATCTTCTGAGGAAAGATCCGCACCGGGTAGCTCATAGTCTTCGGCAATATCATTTTCGTCGTCGTCGACGCTGTTAGAACCAATATCTGTGCGTCGACTCTTCAGCTCTTCGATGGATTCTTCTGAAACTTCATCCTCGCTCTTACGGGGAGCGTCGTAATCAGTTGCCATTTATCATTTCCTTAACTGCGTTAGAGTCCTTGCACGAAAAGATTAACAGACTCACGGAAAAAAACCTATTCGCTGGGGATAATAGCATTTTTTCAAGGAGATGTGCAGAATCAGTGCGACACGCTATTATTTTGCGCTTTTTCTTTTTAGTCTTAGAAAGACTAGATTATTTTGGGGGAGGTTCCAATGATTGAACTGGAGCTACTTGGGTCACATGGTGATGGTTCACAGCTCGTCTTTACGGATTCGGCTGGAGAACGCTATTTAGTGACGATTGATGATGCCTTACGCGCTGCGATCCGTCGTGAGGAAATTCAGATCGAAATGCCAGTTGGAAAAGCTGAACTAAGTCCAAAAGAGATTCAAGAACTTTTAAGAGCGGGGATGACTCCACCTGAAATTGCTTCTGCTTTTGAAATGGAGATCTCTCGCATTAATCGTTTTGTTCCTCCGATTTTGTCCGAACGTACCTTTATTGTCTCAACTGCTTTAGCAACCAACGTGGGAGCGGAACTAGATGCTCCGCGGCTTGAGGACGTAGTAATTAACCGTCTTGCCACTCGCGGTGTCGATCCCAGCTCACTGGTTTGGTCTGCAACTCGCAAACGCAATCATCCTTGGCAGTTACATTTAACTTTCGTACAGGCAGCGCGGACGCTTTCAGCTAGCTGGGAGATTGAAAACTCCGGCAGACTCTTACGCGCACTAGACGAACAGGCGCGGTGGCTGACAGAGACTTTAACGACTGCCAGTGAAGCGGTAGCTTCCCCGGGAGACACCCCGGCAAAAACTCCCTACACTTCCCCTGGGGAACCTGAAAACGCTGCGGAAGTTGAGAAACTACTTGACGACCTGGTGGCAGCGCGCGGTAAGCGCAACGGCGATTTAGCCAGTGCTGACAAATCAGCTCCCGAGGCTTCCCGACTAGGTATTTTAGAGCTCCCCGAAGCAGAAACCACCAAAGTCCCCACTACCGAAGCTAAATCAGCGGGGGTTATCGACTTTACTGCCCGCCTTACCTCAGTTGAAACCTCTACTCCCCCGTTAGAGGACGCTACAAAACATTCACTTGGTGGCCAGGCTAAGACTGCTCAGGAAAGTGAAGCTCATCCAAAACATCTCCCCCGCCAGTCTGCCCATGAACAAGCTAATAAAGCGCAGCTGGAAGAAACTGCCGCATTAGCTTCAGATAATGATGTGCAGTCACTTCCCGGCTTGGACAATTTCGCAGGCGAAGAAAAACCTAAGAAAACTACTTCCAAACGTCGTTCCGTACCAACTTGGGATGAAATTATCTTCGGTGCTAAAAACGATTAAAGTTTCGTTTCACTTCTGCTAAAGAGTGAAACGAAACTTAACTTAGGCTTTTAACTAGGCAAGCCGCCACATGGGAATGGTAACTTCAGGTGCGGTTACTGACCCATGGACACCAATTAGATTAACTTGCCCAATTGGTTGAATCCGCGAATCAACAATCACTTGCCTATCCAAAGAAAATACCAACGCGTCTGCGGTGAAACGCTGGGTTGGGCGCCCTCGGAAAACTGTTGCTGGATCAGTTGATATCAGCACTTTGTCGCCAAAGAATTCCTTCCAATTTTGCACCACTTTCTCTGCCTGCCCGGGCTGCGTATACAGTTGTACGCAACGCCCCTCGCCGGCAATCACTTTCACAGAATCTGAAAGAGTTGGATAATCTGCTAAATCTATCCGCTGGGACGGGTCTACATCGATCATCCCATGATCAGCGGTGAGGATAATCGCAGCATCCTTTGGGCAAGCAGCCGCTAAATCTCGTAAGTTAGCATCCACGTGTTCTAACTCATTTGCCCATTCTAAACTCTGCCAGCCCCTCTCATGCCCCACATGATCAAGTTCTGACCAGTAAAGATAAGCCAGCCCACGGCCTTTTTGCAGGTGAGCGATTCCCGCAGCAATCCGGTCTGCAAAAGTTTCTGCCCCAACGAATCTAGCTCCCCGAAAAGCTGCTTCAGTTAATCCTGAGTTAGCAAACCGAGGGTGAGAAATCACCTGCGAGTCAATGTCAAACTTTTCTTTCGCAACTGCAAATAACGGAGGTACTGGTTGCCACTGTTTAGGCGCCTGGCGAATGTTTTGGAAGTTGATTAAGTTCCCAATCCCATCCTCGGTATAAATAGACCAGCCGAGCATATTTGTTTTCCCCGGAAATTCTCCGGTAGTAAACGAAGTTAAGGCAGTTGCCGTAGTCGATGGCAGTACCGTATGGCCCGCGATCAGCCCGGTTTCTTGTTTCCTTAGAAAAGGCGTATGCGCGCGGCAAGCCAGGATCTGTTCTAATCCCATTCCGTCGATTAACACCACGCAAACAGCCCGGTAGGTATCGTCTAAGCCTAACTGTTGCAGTAGTTTAGTTTGCGAGTAGCTCCCTGTCCTTTTATGAGTAGGTTTTTTCGGCTTTTCACTGGCTTGCTTCGGCTTTTCACTACTCTGTCCCTGCGGTTCGCTGCCCTGTTCCGGCTCGGCGACCAATTCCTCAAAATCAGCACCTAAACCCCGGTAGGCACATCGCAATAGTTGAGTGAGATTCGGGTAATTTTCGTGGGAGGACTTTTGTAAACTATCCAAACGATGGGTATCTGGCATTTTTTCTCCCTCGGCGTGTGAAGTCATTGGAATTACGGGTATTTTGGGACAATTGTAGCTATGTCAACGTCACTTTCAACACCCGATGTAGAGAATATTATCGAAATCGATGTCTCCGACGAAATGCGTGGCTCTTTCTTAGAGTACGCGTATTCGGTAATTTACGCGCGCGCACTCCCAGATGCGCGTGACGGTTGTAAACCCGTCCAACGTCGTATCCTCTACCAAATGTCACAAATGGGGTTACGCCCCGAAAAAGGGCACGTCAAAAGCCAGGGTGTTGTAGGTGAAGTTATGGCTAAACTACACCCCCACGGTGATACCGCGATTTATGATGCCCTGGTACGTTTAGCGCAACCCTTTAACCTTAGGCTCCCACTGATTGACGGGCACGGAAATTTCGGTTCCTTAGATGATGGCCCTGCAGCAGCCCGCTATACCGAAGCCCGGTTAGCTCCTGCAGCTATGGATTTAGTTGCCAATCTTGATGAGAACGTGGTGGATTTCGTCCCCAACTACGACAACCGCAATCTTCAACCAGATGTATTGCCAGCTGGTTTCCCCCAGCTCCTGGTAAACGGGGCAATGGGTATTGCCGTGGGAATGGCAACTAACATTGCCCCCCACAACCTTGGTGAAGTAGTTGCCGCTACCTGCCATTTGATTGATAATCCGCAGGCAACAACTGAAGACCTAATGCGTTTTATCCCCGGCCCCGATCTGCCTGAAGGAGGCATTATCGTTGGCTTAGAAGGGATTAAACAAGCCTATGAAACTGGCAGAGGCTCATTCAAAACGCGCGCAAAAATTGTTGTCGAACGAATCTCTGCCCGCAAGCAGGGATTAGTAATCACCGAACTTCCCTATCTGGTGGGGCCTGAGCGGGTAATCGAAAAAATTAAAGAGGCCGTAAACTCTAAGAAACTGCAGGGCATTTCCAACGTCTCTAACTTAACTGACCGCCACCACGGTGTACGTTTAGTGGTTGAAGTGAAAAACGGTTTTAACCCGCAAGCAGTAATGGCCCAACTCTATAAATTCACTCCCTTAGAAGATAACTTCTCTATTAACGCGGTTGCTTTAGTAGAAGGCCGTCCCATGACAATGGGACTTAAACAAATGCTGGAAGTCTATGTTTCCCACCGGCTAGAAGTAGTTTCAAGGCGCACCAAATTTAGGTTACAAAAAGCATTAGATCGGCTGCATTTAGTGCAGGGCTTACTCATCGCCATTTTAGATATCGACGATGTCATTGCAATTATTCGTTCTTCCGAGGACGTTGATTCGGCCCGTCAGCGACTGATGGACGTTTTTGATCTTTCAGATATTCAAGCCGACCATATTCTTTCCTTACGTTTGCGCCGGCTCACTAAATTTTCTCGCATTGAGCTTGAAGCTGAACAGGCCGAATTATTGGAACAGGTTAAAAGCCTCCAAGAAATTTTAGACTCTGAGCAGGTTTTACGGGCAGTTGTGCGCGACGAGCTGGTAGAAGTTGCGAAACGCCACTCTACTGCGCGGCGCACCGTTTTACTGTCAGTAGATCCGCAGCAGGTAGAAACCGCAGGAAAAGTCACTGCAGTTCCCCTGGAAATCCCAGATGCCCCTGTCCAAGTAGTTTTAACTACCAACGGTGGGCTGTTGCGTGTTGATGGCGCAGAGCCTTTAGAAAAAACTGACACCCGCGGAATTTGGGATACCTATCGCGTAGCTATTTCCACTACGGCTCGTTCACAAGTTGGGTTGGTAGACTCTACCGGCACCTTACACCGAGTTGAAGTTGTTGATTTACCGGAAGTACCTCGCTCTGCTTCTAACCCTTCCTTTGCCGGAGCGATTTCAGCTTCGCAACTGTTGGGACAAGAACTTAATCCAGTTGGGCTGTTAAATGTTGATAAAGATGAGGTTGCCGGTTTCGTCACTGCGCAAGGACAAATTAAACGAATGCGCCCTGACTATGCAAAAGCTGACTCTTTTGAAACTATCCTTTTAGCAGCTGGTGATGAGGTTCTCTTTGCAGCTCCTTGTTCGGATGAAGCAGAGATTGTTTTGGTAACTTCTGACGCCCAGCTACTGCGCACCCCGGCAGCTAAGATTCGCCCGCAAGGACGCGTAGCCGGTGGTGTAGTTGGCATGGTTATTGGCGAGGGCGCACGTCTATTAGAAGCAAACTTTGTTCCTGCCCCAACCGAAGAGAATCCGTTACCAGCCCAGGTTGTCACCGTTGCTGCTACCGCCGATGGACTATTGGGAAGTATGCAATCAAGTGTCAAAGTTAGTGATTTAGAGATTTATCCAGTTAAGGGTAGAGCTACTCAAGGGGTGCGTTGTCACCGCTTCTTAAAATCAGAATCTGAACTGGTACTTGCTCGTGTAACGGTAGGACCGGCAATCGCTACAAGTACAACCGGAGAGCCACTTGCCCTCCCTGAAGTTGATCCCCGCCGGGATGGTTCCGGGCAAGCTGTAGCTCATGAAATTGCCGGGCTTGTCTAAGCACCTAACTTCCGAAAACTGAATTAGTTATTCACCCTCACTTAAGCTAAAAGGTGAGGGTGAATAATTTGGCAGTTGCCACCGTTTCAAACCCCAAGGTCTTATATATTCCCAACGCTCCCGAAGCGTTGGTAGAAGAAAGGCTGGTCGCAGTATGTTCCATTCCCGCCTCTGCCTGTGCCTGCATAGTGGCGTAAATTAGGGCTTTGGCAAGAGAGTCTCCGTGGTATTTCTCAAGTACCGCGATCTGATCGATACTGCCTTCAGACCAGCCAAGTACCTCCCAATCTTGTTCATATGCTGAAGCCATTATGAAACCGGCAACAATGGGGCGATCTGCACGTTGATCTAAGGCTACGAAAGACCAGTCTGCTCGGAAATTACTGCGCCCAGCTAACCAGTTTTGCAAACTCTGTGCTTTGCGCTGCCGCTGCTCATAAGAAACCCGGTTTTCAACTTCTAAAATTGCTTCTTCTGTCTGCGAAGCCCACGGAACAATTTTAAAGAGTGAACTAATTTCAACTTCAGGAAGCGCCTGGTTTAGGTTTGCACGCAAATCGTAAAATGATCGCGTCCACGCATAACCGCTATTCGTTAAATGATTCTCTAACTCGTGGTTTCCCATTTCCACATAGAACTCTACAAAAACAGCTTCACCTGGGACTCTCTGCGCTTCTAAAAGAATTCTCGCCTGCTGCGTCAACCAGCTGACTATGGCTCCCCCAATTCCCTGATTGCGATAATTGGGATCAACTCCACCTTGGCACATGGCATGGTTAAGATTCGAGTCTCTCACACGCACAAAAGCATAGGCTTTCAGACTTCCGTCTTTCCAGCCGCCGATACAAATCATTTGCGCATTATCGGCAAAAAGTTCATTAACCTCAGACTCAGAGGTGCGATATGGAAGTCCATCCGCCTGCTCAATCCGATGAATTAGAGCTTGGAACTGGACGATATCTGCACTGGTTAGTTCCCTCCAGTCCAGGCCTACGTCAAGAATAAGTTGCATTTTACCTCTTAGTAGACGTAAGTTATAGGCTCATTGCTTGCAGGAAGTTTAAACACCCTTTGAAAGATAATACTAGAGATCCAAAGCAAAATAAATTTGTTCCCCAACCGATCTAAAACCTAGGCGTTCATAAAAGCTACGCGCCCCATTAGAGTTATCTTTATCAACGTCTAAACCAATCGCACTGATCCCACTAGCTTGTACTGCACGCATCGCATGGGTCAAAAGGGCTTTGCCAATTCCATGTGCCCGCGCCTGGGGAGAGACGCCTAAAAGCTCCACATAGGCTTCGGTACGCTTCACCTGCATCCAACGTTCAGGGTTGCGACACACCATAATGTAACCAGCTAACTCCCCTGAAGGAGACAGCGCCACTAAAGACCAACGCGGATCTAACGCTGGGCGAGAAAGACTCCACCAGGAGCGAATCTCTTCAGTTGTCCCCCAATGTTCTTTGAAGGCTTCATCATGCAGGTTCTGTAACTGTATTTCAGCAACCTGGGACCAGGGTTTAATCTGATAACCGTCCTGCGGATAAGCTAGCTCAACCTCTTTAGAAGAAAACTCAAAGTACATTACGTCAAAAGTACGGATCGGACGAAATCCTGCGGCCGTGTAGAGTCTACGCCGATCAGTTAAATGCGCATCCACAAGATTCGCTAAACGCACATCTAAGTGGGAATCAGCCCCTAAGGAAGCTACAAAGAGTTGGCGTGACTTAGACTCCTGCCACTTCAATACTGCGCGTCCAATCCCCCGCCCTCGATATTGGGGAGCAATAAATGCCACCACTTCCGCGCGAGCTAAATCAATATCGGGAATCTGGATCTCAACAGCGGCAAACGCCTGCACCTGCCCAGTATTATCTCTACCCACAATAGCTTCAGCAGGAATCTTCCCCAGGGAAAATTCACCAAAGGTAGCTAAACGCTGATCACCCACCGAATGGAGCGCCTGATCGTGAGCTTCACAACGACGAATCAGCTGAGTAACTTCAGCTAAATCAGCTATATCCAAATGTTTCCAAACTAACCCCAAATGGGTCTTAGGCAGTGGGACTGCCGCTAAAGGTGACAGCCTGTCTTCTAATTTCATGCTATTCATCTAAGTTCTAGCACTTTCTTAAGCATCAATTTGGGCTCGATCAAGTTCAGAAGCACCCGCCACGATAAAGCCTTTGCGAGGTTCAACTTCCGATCCCATCAAAAGCTCAAAAATCTCCTCAGCTTCTTTTAACGCCGCTTCATCAGCTAAAGTAATCCGCCGCAAAGTACGGTGAGTGGGATCCATCGTGGTTTCCGCCAGCTGATCCGCATCCATTTCCCCCAAACCCTTATAGCGTTGGATGGGTTCTTTATAAGAGCGGCCCTGGCGTTTCAACAAAGCTAACTTTTCACGCAATTCTTCTTCCGAATAGGTGTAGATTAACTCCTTTGGTTTCCTCCCCTGTTTCGGCACTTCAATCCGATGGAGCGGCGGAACCGCCGCGTAAACACGCCCGGCTTCAACTAAGGGGCGCATATACCGGAAAAATAGTGTCAGCAGCAAAGTACGAATATGAGCGCCGTCTACATCCGCGTCAGTCATCAAAACGATTTTTCCATAGCGGGCTTGGCTAATGTCGAAAGTTCTTCCCGACCCTGCGCCGATTACTTGAATAATCGCCGCGCATTCCGCGTTAGAAAGCATATCCGCAGTAGATTTCTTTTGCACGTTAAGAATCTTCCCGCGAATCGGGAAAAGAGCCTGATACTCTGATGAACGCGCAAATTTCGCAGTCCCTAAAGCAGAGTCGCCTTCGACAATGAACAGTTCTGACTTTTCAACGTCGTTAGAACGACAGTCAGCTAACTTAGCTGGCAGTGAAGAAGTTTCTAAAGCGTTTTTCCGCCGCGAAATTTCTTTGTGAATCCGCGCAGAAACGCGGGCTTTCATTTCCCCAACGATCTTTTCTAACAAGGCGTCATTAGTTTGCTTATCACCTCGTTTAGTGGAAGCGAATCTTTCCTTAAAGTAGTCGGTAACTACTTTATTAACTACCTGACGTACCTGGGGAGTTCCCAGAATTTCTTTCGTCTGCCCCTCAAATTGAGGTTCGGGGAAACGTACCGTAACCACGTAGGTAAGCCCCGCTAAAATATCATCTTTTTCAACGCGCTCATCTTTAGCAGTTACCTTTAGTTTCCGCGTATTCTTTTCAACTTGCGCGCGGATTACCTTCACCAGCGCCTGCTCGAAACCCTGCACGTGAGTGCCGCCTTTAGGCGTGGCTACAATATTCACAAAAGAACGATCAATAGTGTCATAGCCGATTCCCCAGCGTAAGGCAATATCCACTTCGCAGGTTCGTTCTAACTCAGCCATCCGCCGTTCGCCCTCGTCAACAATGGGGACTGTCTCAGTGAAGTTACCTTTGCCTTGAATGTGGAGTGTATCTGTAACCGCCCCATCTTTTGCTAGGAAATCTACGAAGTCTACTACCCCGCCATCAAAACGGAGAACTTCTTTTACCAAAGTATCTGCACGTTCATCGATTACTGTTAAGGTTAAGCCGGGAACTAAGAAAGCTGTCTGGCGGGCACGTTCAACTAATTCTTCCCAGCGGAAAGTTTCTGCGGCTGGGAAGATCTGGTAGTCCGCCCAAAATCGGACTCTGGTGCCGGTAACCCCGCGTTTTGCTTTACCAACGACTTCTAACTGGGAGCGGTCAATAAAAGGAGTGAACGGTGAATTAGGGGTGCGTTGCTTAGTGTCATCAAAAGTACCCGGTTCACCGCGGCTAAAGCACATCTGGTAGGTTTTTCCACTTCGATCTACCTGCACATCCAAGCGTGCTGAAAGAGCGTTTACAACTGACGCGCCTACCCCGTGTAAGCCGCCGGAGGAACCGTAGGAACCTGCCCCGAATTTACCGCCGGCGTGTAGTTTAGTGAAAACAACTTCCACCCCAGAGAGGTTAAGTCCTTTAACTTCATCAACGGGAATCCCACGGCCATTATCTGCAACTGAGGCAGAGTTATCATCGTGTAAAGTTACTTGGATATGATCGCAGTGGCCTTCTAAGGCTTCATCAACTGCGTTGTCGATAATTTCCCACAGGCAGTGCATGAGTCCCCGATGGTCGGTTGAGCCAATGTACATACCGGGTCGTTTACGTACCGCTTCTAACCCTTCTAAGACAGTTAAATGCCGGGCGGTATAACTACGACTTGCGTCATTCTTTACTGTTTCACTCACTCTCCTAGTTTACTTGCTATTAAAATTTTTGCCGGTATCAGACGATTTACGAGTGTCATGTCGAGGGCGGTGATTCTGCCGGTAGCGAAAGCAGCGGTTTCAACCCCGAATAAGTAGGTGGTTTCAGGGATGATAGAAGTATGAATGAAGAAGAAACTGTAGCAACTGGTTTGAAGGTATCTGACCGCTGTGATCTTTGCGGGGCACAGGCTTTCGTGGAAGTTATCATGCAATCTGGAACTTTACTATTTTGTGGACACCATTCTCGCAAATTCCAACACACTTACGTGCAGCAGGCTGTGCGGGTAAATGATTACACGCATCTGTTACAAGCCTAAGATAGAGACTTTATAAAAATGTTTAGCCACCTGAGTTTCAGGTGGCTAAACATTTTAGGGGTTTAAATCAGTCTAGGTAATCGCGAAGCACTTGGGAGCGCGATGGGTGGCGCAACTTAGACATAGTTTTAGATTCGATTTGGCGAATACGTTCACGGGTTACCCCGTAGACTTTACCAATCTCATCAAGGGTTTTTGGTTGTCCGTCTCCCAATCCAAAACGCATTGAAACTACGCCTGCTTCACGCTCTGATAAGGTATCTAGCACCTTGTGGAGCTGTTCTTGAAGTAGGGTGAAGGAAACGGCGTCGGTGGGAACGATTGCTTCAGAGTCTTCAATCAAATCACCAAATTCTGAGTCACCATCTTCTCCCAGTGGAGTGTGCAAAGAGATTGGTTCACGCCCATACTTTTGAACTTCAACAACCTTTTCTGGGGTCATGTCAAGTTCTTTAGCCAGTTCTTCCGGAGTGGGTTCGCGTCCCAGGTCTTGCAGCATTTGCCGCTGGACTCTGGCAAGTTTGTTGATTACTTCCACCATGTGCACGGGAATACGGATGGTGCGCGCCTGATCTGCCATGGCACGGGTAATCGCTTGGCGGATCCACCAGGTAGCGTAGGTAGAGAACTTGTATCCTTTGGTGTAGTCGAATTTTTCGACTGCACGGATCAGCCCCAGGTTGCCTTCTTGGATCAGATCCAAAAAGAGCATTCCGCGTCCGGTGTACCGTTTTGCCAAGGACACTACCAGTCGGAGGTTTGCTTCTAACAGGTGATTTTTTGAGAGTTGTCCGTCCTGTACCAGGACTTGTAATTCGCGGCGCAGTTTTGAGGGGAGTTCGTCCCCGGAGGTTTTAATCTTATGCTCTGCGTACAAGCCGGCTTCGATACGACGCGCTAAATCCACTTCGTCTGCGGCGGTAAGGAGCGATACCTTACCGATCTGTTTCAGGTAGTCTTTTACCGGGTCGGTAGTTGCTCCGGCGACAGTTACTTTTTGAACTGGTTCGTCAGTGTCATCAAGGTCAGAGACAATGAAACCACCGGTTTTAACCACTACATTTTCTTCTGGATCAGCTTTACCGGGTAGTTCTTCGTTTTCTTCGTCGTCAGTGTCCTCAAGTTCTTCTTCCAGGTCAACTGCGTCGTCATCTAACGTAAGATCTAGTTCTTCATCTACCTCAGTGAATTCTTCGGGTTCTTCCAGTTCTACGTCAGTTTCAAGCTGAGTTTCTTCAGTGTCAGTAACTGCGGTTTCTATAATTTCTGGTTCAGTAGTTTTCTTTTTCCGTGAAGCGCGCTTAGGTTTTTCTTCTGCCTGCGCTTTAGTGGCTTTAGGCTCAGCTTTTTTCGCTGTGGTTTTTTTCGCTGTGGTTTTCTTTTCAGCAGTTTTCTTCGCTACAGGTTCTTCTTTAGGCTCGGCTTTTTTTGCCGTGGTTTTCTTCACTGCAGTTTTCTTCGCTGCAGTTTTCTTTTCAGCAGTTTTCTTCGCTACAGGTTCTTCTTTAGCGGCAGCTACTTTTCCAGTTTCTGCTGCTTTTTCAGAGGCAGCTGCTTTAGCGGTAGTCTTCTTTGTGGCTGACTTTTTTCTGGTAGTTGTTTTCTTAGTTTCAGCCTCTTTGCGGGTGGCTTTTACTTTCCCGGTTTCGGATTTTTCTTCCGACTGCTTAGCGGTCTTTGACGTGGTCACAAAGATCCCCTTCTTAGTTTTTCGCACCAACAAAGATAATTATAATTGGTATTGCATTTTATACCCAATTAAAGGTACCCTATGTTACTCGGCTACGCCAGTTTTACAATTTTCTATTACTTTACTTCTCTTTTACAGAAACTCGGGTAAACCGTATTCTGTGGTGGTGAGCACCGGACAGGGCGCATCTAGCATGATTCTTGAAGCGTTTATTCCCAGGTCAGTAACCCGCGACCCACCTTGACGCAATCCAAGCACAATTAGCTTAATGTCATTTTCTTTTGCATAGTCCAGGACAGATTCGGCTACCGATACTCCCACCGGAGCATTAGAAACTTTAAACGAAACGGAAACATTTTCAAGTTCATTCCAAAGTACTTCTAAGGCATCGGATTCTGTTTTCGGATCTGTGAAATCTCTGCGAGAGGCCACCAGCACTTCTAAGGACACTCCAGCCAGTTCACAGCAACTCAATGCTACTTTTAACGCCATCACAGATTCTTCATTGCCGTGGAAGCTGACTAATACTGCCATTCGTGCGCGCCTTTCTACCTTGTTCTTCAGCCGTTGAAGAAAGGGGTTCAGGTTAGGAAGTTGCACCACTTGCAAAGTGACATATCTTCCGGAGGGTATTTAACACTTACCAGTTTAGGGTATTTTTGAATCATGGATGTAGCAAAGGTCCCAGGCCCCACGTTAATTGATTTACCTCAGTTTAGTTCTGCTGTTCATCAGCGGACTTTGGAGTTGGCTTCCCAGTTGGCGAAGCCCTACGAAAAGCACCCTGAGTTTAATCGTTTTAAATCATTAGTTGATTCCTATTTGGGTGAGGGGAAAACTCTTCGCGCCCTGGGGGTCAGTGTGGGAGCCTTCTTAGCTGAAGGTAGTTACCTTTCTTTCCCTCCTGATGGTTTTATCCGCGATCTGGGGGTGGCGATGGAGTTTTACCAGGCTTCAGCGTTAGTCCACGATGATTTAATCGATAAGGTGGATCTGCGCCGTAATCATCAGACGATTCAGGTGGCCGCTGGTAAGTTTTTACCTCCGGCTGCAGCTGATGCCACTGCCGTTTTAGTTGGTGACTATCTTTTGTCTTTGACTCATGCGGTTGCCAATTTAGCTTTAGCGGAAAAAGAAGCCCAGTTGGCAACGCAGTTGCACGATTATATTGCGGGGATTACAGCCGAGGTCGCCTGGGGACAGTATTTGGATATCTTAACTGAGTCGCATCCTTTAACTGATCCTCAGGGTCTTAAAGCCCATGTCTTAGATGTAATCACTGTAAAGTCTGGCCGTTACTCAGTCATGCACCCGCTGGTTTTGGGCGCTTTAGCAGTTGGCGGATCCGCCGATTTAATTTCCGCTTTACAAACTGCCGGTACTGCCTGGGGCTTAGCATTTCAGATGCGTGACGATGAGATTGGCATTTTCAGTGAAGAGTCTGTCAGTGGAAAGTCAGTTAGTTCGGACATTAGTGAGGGTAAGCGCACTGTGCTGTTGGCGCTGACTTTGGAGCGTGCTTCTGCAGCCCAAAAAGACACGCTGTTAGCCGCATTAGGAAACCGAGAGGTGACTGCTTCTCAGATCTTGGCGGTACAAGAGATTATTCATGCTACAGGTGCATATCAGGTACATGAGGAGCTAATCGGACTGCAGCTTGAGAAGGGTTTCGCTGCCTTTGGTGGTTTGTCTTTAGATACAAAACACCAGCAGGTCTTGCAAGAGTTCGCTAACCTACTGGTGAATCGTCGTTATTAACTTCTTTGGAAGCCTTAGAAAGTTAGGGTGAGGATAAGTGTGCGGAGTTCTTTAACTCGTTTTTGTGCTAAGAGTTCTAAGGGGCGTGCTTCTAAGGCAGGGTTGTAACGATCTAACCATTCCCCTGCTTCGATAAATTCAAATCCGGCATCTTGGAGCATGATTAAAGTTCCGCGTAGCTGCGGGTGCACAATCCACCCATGTTGGCTTTTCACGAAACAATCTTTAGGAATCAGGGGTTTGCGGTCAACGTAAACTTTAGGTAGTTCATCTTCTTGCCACATTTGTTTAATCCGTCTTGGAGTGACTCCCAGTAGTTGAGCGGCTTCATTTTGCGTGTAGTAGGCATCTAGATTCGTCATATTGGTAATCTTAGTAGATTGCGTAGGTATTTTAAATTTCTTGAGTTAGCTTCTACGCTTTTCTTTGTTTTCTGCCTGCTGATTCTTCTTTTTACGAAGTTTTTGCGTAGTATAAGAGTGTGGAAAATGGTACCGAAAAATCATCTGCCGCGGAACAGGATATTTTAGCTGATCCGCTTATCGGCATGATTGTTGATGGGCGTTATCAGGTTGAGAAACTTTTGGCTCGTGGTGGCATGGCTACTGTTTTCTTAGCACAGGATATTCGTTTGGATCGTCCGGTTGCTTTTAAAATTATGCATCCGCATTTGGCGGAGTCTGAAGAATTTGTGAATCGTTTCCGCCGTGAAGCGCGGGCTGCTGCGAAGATTCTCCATCCTGCGGTGGTTTCTGTTTTTGATCAGGGCGTGGTGGCTGGCTCTGGCTATTTGGTAATGGAATATGTTCCGGGAATTACGCTTCGTGGACTGTTGCAGAAGCAGGGTGCTTTATCTGTCCGAAAAGCGCTTGATTATTGTGAAGCAATTTTGCAGGCACTTAACGTGGCTCATAGTGTGGGGATTATTCACCGTGATATTAAGCCTGAAAATGTTTTAGTTTTACCTGATGAGTCGATTAAAGTTACAGATTTTGGGTTAGCCCGGGCAATTTCTGATGTGTCCTCTGCTTCGACTGGTTCAGTTATGGGGACGGTTGCCTATTTGGCGCCTGAGATTGTTTCGGAAGTTAATCCCGATTTCCGCTGTGACCTGTATTCTTTGGGAATTATGCTTTTTGAAATGCTCACAGGGACTACTCCGTTTGCTGAGCGTACGGCGATTCAAGTGGCATTAGCCCACGTGTCCGAGGATATTCCTGCTCCGTCTAGTTTGGAAAGCTGGCTTCCTCCAGAGGTGGATGAGTTAGTTTGTGCCCTGGCGGCTCGCCAGGTTTCTGAACGTCCCGAGTCTGCGCAGGCTGCTTTAGAAATGCTGCAGCGGGTTCGCCGCGAAATGCCTCCTTCGATTCTGGAAAGGTATGCTGAAGTCGTTCCAGTTGATATGGAGGCTTCTACTCAAACGATTCGTGAACGCGGTGATACTTTAGCTTTGCCGCGCGATGAGTTCACTGATACGGCTGCACTCGGCGCAGTTACATCTGCGAAGCAGGTTAGTTCCGGCAGTTGGGTGAGTATCCCCCACTTTAGTCGCACAAATTCAGATTCCGAGGACGTTGCGGAAACATCTGGGTCAGATCGCCCAGTATTTGCAGGTCCAACACAAAAACCAAAGCGACGTGGTTTACGGATTGCTATTTGGAGTGTGTTAGCGATTATTTTCCTGACTGCTTCCGGTTTAGGTGGCACCTGGTGGTGGTATGAGTATGGTCCGGGGTCTTATCGTGAAGTAGCTGCTTTAGAAAATGTTGCTTACCAGGAAGCCGTTTCTCAGTTAGAGCTTTTGGAACTTAAGTTTGAGGTAGTTGAAGAGTTTTCTGATACGGTTGCTACCGGCGTGGTGATTAGAACTGAACCGGGTACACCTGGAAAGGTGCACAAACGTAGTGTTGTGAAGCTGGTTGTTTCTAAGGGAGTTCAGATGGTGGTAGTTCCAGATGTGACTACTAAGCCTTTAGAAGAGGCTAAAACTGAACTTACGGCTGGTTTATTAAAAGTCGGTGCAGTTAGTGAAGATTATTCTGAAGAACACCCTGAGGGGACGGTTATTAGCCTGTCCCCAGCTCCAGCTGAGACAGTGCCCCACCATAGTGAAGTTTCGATTGTTGTTTCTAAAGGACGTAAACCTATTGAGGTACCTGACTTTAATGGATTTAACCGTAGCGACGCTGAAGTGAAATTAACTGAATTAGGTTTAATCTATCAGGTAACTGAAGAGTTTAATGATACGGTTGCCGCTGGTGGAGTGATTTCACAGTCGGTAGCTGCCGGAGAGACTCTTTATAAGGGTGATTCAGTTAGCTTAGTGATTTCTAAGGGGCCTGAGAACCGTGAGGTTCCTAATGTGGTTGGTAAGAACTATGAGGAAGCAAAGAGTATTTTAGAAAATGCTGGGTTTAAGGTTGAGACTCGTAGAATATTTTTAACTTTCGGCCTGGTAGCTGATCAAACTCCAGCGGGGGGAAGCGTTGTAAAGGTTGGTTCTACTGTAACGCTTTCTTTAGTTTAGATAGTTGATGAGTGGGGATACCTAAAAGGTATCCCCACTCATCAACTATTCACTACCCTAGTTGTCTATTCTTCTACAGTTGGGATGAGTCCCTCACCTTGAATATGTTTTGCCGGGTAGGTTTTGCTTCCACACTTAAATTCATCAGGAAGTTCTTTATAATCTGCCCCAATTGCTTCTACGCCAATTGGTACTTGAGATTCTTTGAAGATTAAAGTGTCATGTGTTTCATTGACGCTTACTTCTTCGCTGAATACTAAGAGTTTTCCATCATGGTCAAAAGCACAAACTTGGTTGTCTTCCACAAAAATCTTTTCGATTCTGTAGATAACTCCGATGGAATCTACTTTTTGGGGGGCTGGTAAAGTAGGGGCAGTGGGGCCCTGTGCTTTTCCACAGCCGGCTAATACTACGGCCAGTGAAGCAGCAATAATTAGCATATTTCTTTGTTTTTTCATTCTAACCTCCGTATATTCTATAGATACTGATTAGGATAAGTTCTCATTGGTTCCGTTTTGTAAAAGTTCTGCTACTCTAAATGCCATTTCCAATGACTGTTGGTGATTAAGACGCGGATCTACTAGGGATTCATAGCGCTGTTCTAAATCTACTTCAGTTAAGTTTTCTGCCCCGCCCAGCACTTCGGTGACGTCATCACCGGTTAGTTCAATATGCAGCCCCCCAGCTACTGTGCCAACCGCTTGGTGGGACGCGAAGAATCCTTCTACTTCGTTAAAAATCGTATCGAAGTGGCGGGTTTTTATTCCAGAATCTGTTTGGATCGTATTCCCATGCATGGGGTCAGAAAGCCAGACAACTTCCTTTCCTTCAGCTTGCACGGCTGCCAGGATTGGGGGCAAAACATTTCTGATTTGCTCTGCTCCCATCCGCGTGATGGCGGTAAATTTTCCCGGTAGGTTCTGCGGATTTAATTTTTCACTCAAGGCCAGTACTTCACTGGCAGTTGCAGTGGGGCCCAGTTTCACGCCAATCGGATTCTTAACTTTACTTAATAGTTCTACGTGGGCGCCCTCAATATCGCGGGTTCTTTCCCCGATCCAAAGAAAATGCCCAGAAGTATTGTAAAGCCCATCGTTGTGGGGGGCGGGACGTATCATGGCAGCTTCATACTCTAATAGGAGGGCTTCGTGGGAGGCATAGAAATCCTGGTCGCGTAAACCTTCTATTTCTGCCCCAGATGCCACCATAAATTTTAGTGCGCGCCGGATGTCTTCAGCCAAGGATTCGTAGCGGGAGTAGGCTGGATTAGTTTTGAAACCTTCATTCCACTTATGGAGTAGGTTAATGTCTGCAAATCCGCCTTTGGTGTATGCGCGGATTAGGTTTAAGGTGGCCAGACAGTGCTGGTACATTTCTAATAGTCTACTTGGGTCTGCCTGTCTTTCTTCTGCCGTATACGCAATTCCATTTACCGCATCCCCCCTATAGACGGGAAGCGATTCATCGGCGCGTTTTTCTACATCTAAGGAACGAGGTTTCGCGTACTGTCCGGCGATTCTACCGATTTTTACAACTGGTAGTGAAGCTCCGTAAGAAAGGACTACTCCCATTTGTAGGATAGTTTGTATTTTGAGGCGGATTTGTTCTTCAGTGGTGGTGGCGAAAGTCTCGGCACAGTCACCTCCCATAAGAACGAAACTTTCTCCCCTACCGGCAGCTGCCAGTTCACCGGTGAGTCGTTCGATTTCCGTTGCGTAAACCAGTCCGGGGCGAGTGCGCAGGGTTTGGGTTATCTCCGTTAGTTTATCTTCCGCCTGATAATGCGGCTGTTGCTTAGCAACCTTTGTCCGCCAAGATTCCAACAAGCTATCCTCACTTACCTAAGTAGTTGGGGGTTTACCGCTATTACCTGCGGTAAACCCCCAAACTTTAGTTTTAGATCACTTAGTTTCTGGTGCAGGAGAGATAGCTTCTCCGATTTCTGCCATTAGTTCCTTGAACCAAGGAGTACTAATGTCGAATGGCTTATGTCCTGCGATTCGCTTGAATGGAATGGCCTTTAGCTTGTCGCCGTCTTCTTCATCATGTCCGATTACGCCAGGTTCACCCCGAAGAGCACATTCAACTGCGTAGTCAGTCATAGATTTAATCAGGCGGAGATCTTCTGCGTTAGCTGCTGCAGCGCGAGAGAAGTAACCGGATTTTTGAACCATTACCTTTTCTGCACCGATCTTTTCTGCAAATTGCTTTGCAAACCAGTTACCTGGGTTAATGGTGTCAAGTTTGACGTGGCCAAATGGGTCACGCTGTACTTCTTGTCCGTTAGCTTCCATCTCGGCAATAATTTCCGCTACGCCAGCGCCCTCGGAAAGGAAAATATTTACGTTGCCAACCCCATCCATAATGGCTTTCAAACGGGCTGCTTCACGGTCGATTTCTACGGCATCTTCAGGAATGTAAACTGCGTGAATATCCCAGCGTTCTTTAGAAAGACCCAGTTCTGGAGCCCATTCCTGCTTCTTCCACCAGTCGCGGTAGGCTTTAGCTGCAGCTGCAGTGAGGTATCCGCAGTTACGTCCCATAACTTCGTGAATAATCAGCATACGTGGGTTGGAGCGGTGTTCACCAATAATATTCTGAGCGAACTTCGCAGCTTCTTCAGCAGCTGTCCAAGCTCCCAGGGACTGGCGAACTGGTACCACGTCGTTATCAATTGTCTTTGGTAGCCCCACTACGGTTAGCTGGTAGTTATTTTCTTCCAAGTAGTGTGCCAGATCTGCGGCGGTGGTGTTAGTGTCATCTCCACCGATAGTGTGAAGCACATCAACCCGGTCAGCGCGCAGGCGTTCTGCAGCGACTGCCAGCGGGTCTTCGCCCTCTTTAACCAGGCCACGTTTTACCAGGTCGTTTGCGTTAGTGAGTTTAACGCGGGAGTTACCGATTGGAGACCCCCCGAACTTGTGTAAAATACCAGCTTTTTCGCGAGCTTCCTCGCCAATTACAATGTAGTTACCGGTAAGCAAACCATGGTAGCCGTGTTGGTAGGCGATAATTTCGATGGATGGATCCAATTCGTTGTAGCGTTCAATTAATCCGCCTACGGCAGAAGAAAGACAGGGGGCAAATCCACCTGCAGTCAAAATAGCTACGCGCTTAACAGTCATCAATTTACCTTTCGGTTAGACGCTTAAAGTAGTAAAACATGATGTGCACTTATTATTCTACAGGGTTTTCAGGCGGGGATTTTCCCCCCAAAGACCCACCTAGTTTAATCAGCTGCTGGTTGGGGGCGATCGGTCTTAGCTCCGGAGGGAATTGGGCCGGCAAATTTACCTTCTGCTGCTAGTTGCAGTTTACGATCAGCCGCATACATATCCACGTATTCTTGCCCAGAAAGAGCTTGGATTGCCTCAATAATCTGATTGGCTACGGCGCGTAGCGTTGGACCGTCATCTTCTTTCCCCTGTAGATGAGAAAAATCCAGAGGTTCGCCAACCCTAATTCCAACTGGATGGCGGGTGGGAATACGCTGCCCGATTGGTTGTGCTACGTCAGTGCCGATCATGGCAATAGGAATAACTGGGGCTCCGGATTTAATGGCAAGTTTTGCTACGCCTACCTTTGCTTTGTAAATCTTTCCATCAGGGCTACGGGTTCCTTCTGGGTAGATTCCAAAAAGTTGCCCGGCCTTTAATACTCCCAGCCCAGCATTTAAGGCACTCTCAGCTGCGCTGCTTGAAGATCTGTCTACGGGAATAACCCCTACTCCGCGCATGAAGGAAGCGATTACACGCCCTTTGAAAGTTTTGGTTTTGAAGTAGTCGTCTTTGCCGATAAATACGATTTGTCGGTCGCATAAAAGTGGTAGAAAAACGGAGTCAAAAACTGCCAGGTGATTTGAAGCTAGAATAGCTGCGCCGGTGGTGGGAATCTGTTCTTTCCCTTCGATCCAGGGCTTGTAGTAGGCCTTTAGCAGTGGTCCCAGCCCTTTCTTCAACACCTGGTATAGCATCTATGCGTCCTTCCGCTAGTTTATTTTTTTAACTTGGTAACTTATCGTTATTTATAGTCTATGCTCTTTAGGAGTGATTGCACATCTTGTCTACGTTTTCTTCGGTAGCTGAGCAAATTTGCAACAACTGCGGGCATTCACCAATTTTTGAGGAGTCTTACACATTGTACGCGGATTTACTTACTAATCCAGATTTTCTTAACCAAGCAACCTTCCTGTCAGTAGATATTGAAACTACCGGTTTAGAAGCCTCGGCAGCGATAATTGAAATCGCTGCTGTGAAATACCAAGCTGGAAAGGTAATCGGAGAGTTTTCCTCATTGGTTAATCCACACCGACCGATTCCCAGTTTTATCGAAAACTTAACTGGAATTAACAATCAGATGGTTGCCACTGCCCCGCCAATTACCCAGGTTTTAACTGACTTCCTCACTTTCGCAGACTTCCCTAATACGATCCTTTTAGCACATAACGCCAGATTCGATACGCGCTTTCTTATGTTGGCCTGCCAGCAAGCTGGTTTCACTTGGCCCACCCCTGCGTCGATCGACACAGTTTTATTTTCCCGTGCCGTCCTGCCTAAACCAATGGTGGCAAACCACCGGTTAAGCACGTTAGCGCAGCATTTTCAGATCTCCACCCCACAAGCCCACCGCGCTTTAGCTGACGCCTACACCTGTTTAACACTTTTCCACCACCTGCTTCAGCTTTCTGCTAAAACCCCTATCCCACCGGAAGTGTTTACCGTACTCAGTGCAGAAGACGTTTGGGATTAGACTATACTCACTCCAAAATGAACCCTAAATTTATGGTTTGGGCGGGAGAACTTAGTTCTCCCGCCCAAACCATATGTACGTTGTAAGTTATTAACGCAAGATTTTTTTAATGCCCTCATTTAGAGTTACCGCATCAAATGGGGTAGTTAAAATATGGGTTGCACCAGAGAACTGCGCTAACCATTCGTCCTGCTGACGAGCCACCAGCATCAATGAAGGGGCAGTATTGTCATTTTCAACATTCAAACGGCGGAGCAATGCCATCCCCCCTACCTTTTGAGTTTCACCGTCTAAGACTAAAGCATGAATGTCATTTTCAGTAAACTTCATTACCGCCCCAGCTTCAGTAGCAGCTTCAATCCAGTTGATAGTTGGAAAATCTTTTCCAGGACGCACACCTACTGCATCCATAACCATTTGCCTAACTTCACTGTTATCACTGTATAGCAACACGTTAATGCTGCCACGGTTTTCAGTTTGCGTCATTTACCAGTCTCCCCCACTTACGGTTGATTAAACTATCTTAAGTTTAAAGTAAAAAGTTCGTCTCTAAAATCCTACCTGATTTTAGAGACGAACTGCAGTTTACTATTTCGGAATTGTCCCGGTAATATCCACTACAAAAATAACCGGAGCAGCCTTAGTCTGCTTATCTTCGGGAGTATAAATCAACACCCGAGAACCAACCTTATTTCCAGTGACTCCAGGTACATCCCCTACCGGTCCGTTAGAGAGGCTCGGTTCATTACCCCAGCTAGATTGCACCGCAGTTTTAGTATTAATGTCATAGGCCACTACATGGTAGAGCACCACATCTTCAGCAGTAATTTCTTTACCAGTACCTTCTGATAGCTTAACTACTTTCTGATCGGTCGGCAGTGCCGCTGCGTCAGTTATCTCAATCTTAGGTTCCGTTCCTAAGTCCCCCGAAACACTAATACCTGGAAGTGATTCATTGGTTAAAGTTGCCGCTGAAAGTGCAGAAATATCAGCTGTATCAACCGCAGCCACAATATCAACTACGAAAACAAGGGTTGAACCCGGCTTAATTACTTCCCCAACCGATTGATTACCGTAACCCCACTGAGCAGGAATTACCAGCTGGACGCGGTCACCAACTTTTTGATCTGCCAAACCGTAAGTCCAACCCGGAATTACTTGCTTGAGAGAAAAAGAAATCGGCTGTGGGCCATTTTCACCAGCGCGGGCAAAAGAAGAATCGAAGATAGTGCCATCCCACAAGGTTCCCACGTAGTGAGCTACCACCGTGTCGGTAGATTTAACAACTGGACCATCGCCCTGTTTTAGAGTTTTCGCAACAACTTTATCTGGAGCGTTTCCAGTTCCTGGTTTAATAGTGGCAGAAACTCCGAACTCGCCTTCAACGGCAGGTAATTCACCCTCATAATTGCGGATTACTTCCACCCCACCATTATCGGTAGCTTTATCTTTTCCACTTTCACCGCAGGCAGATAAACCTACTACGGCAATTAGTGCAGTTACAACTGTGGTAATAAACTTTTTATTCAAAATAGAATCCTTGATACAGGTTTGGAAAAATGCCCGGTTTAAGAGAAAGATTCTCCACAGGCGCAGGTGGAGCCAGCGTTAGGATTATCAATCGTGAAGCCCTGCTTTTCAATGGTGTCAGCAAAATCGATAGTCGCCCCATTGAGGTATGGTACTGACATCCGATCGACTACAACTTCAACGCCTCCAAAGTCACGTACTGCATCGCCATCAAGTAAACGTTCGTCAAAGTAAAGAGAGTAAATCAGACCGGAGCATCCGCCCGGAGAAACGGAGACACGTAGACGCAGATCGTCACGTCCTTCTTGTTCTAAAAGGCTACGGACTTTATCAGCAGCAACTTCAGTCAAAATAACTTCATGTGTGGGTGTTTCTACGCCCATGTTTAGTCTCCTTATTGAAGATGATTGTTCTTTCTTAACTTTACAGATCAGAAGGAAAAAATGGCAGTGGAAAAACGCTTATCGTGGGCGAAGCCACGTCTGCGTTAAGATTCGAGCCGCATCTTCCACAGTGAGCGGTTTCCTCTGCCCCCCGTAGCATGCCGTGACATTCCATTCAAAAAGCTCATGTTTAGACAGCGAAGCTTCTTCCGTAAAAACAATTAGCGCAGCCCCTGAAGCAGCCGTCAGATCCTTTAAGATCCCCAAAACTGAAGTAGCCACTGTTTGTGGGTGTAGCTGTGGGACTACCGCCACCATAAGAGTTTCGCTAGTTACTTGGGTTTCTAACCGTGCGGAAAAAGCAAAAGCCTCCAAAGCCCGCCCTCGGAATCCCTGGACTAGTTGCGGTAATGCCCCCACTCCAAAGCCAACTCCCGACCCATCGGCGCGAGCTGGGTTCCAGTCTCGCTCCACCGGACTGACCGGCTCTAAAATACTTTCCGAAAGTAAAAAGTCTTTCGCAGCTTGGAAGAATAACGTTAAACGAACTAAATCCTCTGAAGCAAGCGTGTTAATGGGAAAAGCAGCCGGAGTCATCGTGAGAACTGAGTCTGCCCCCAATAAAGGACGCTCAGACAAACCCAAAACCTGCAGTCGGCGCCCCCGCAGATTTTTTCTAACTGTAATAATTAAATCTCTAACTGCCTGGGTGAACTCATTTTTCGGAAGCGTAAAAAGCGCTAGCGCCCGCGCATAGTCCCAACCTGCCCAAGCTGTTAAAAGACCAATCCCAGCCCCCCACTGATGAGGAGGCAAATTCGCGGCGAAAAGTTCCGCAGGCATAAGCTCATGATCGGCAATAACCGTGGTGATTTCTCCCGCCGGAGCCCACGCGTTTAAATCAGCTAACTCAGCTACCTCAATCACCCGCTGCTGCTTAGCTTCTAACAGTTTAGTAATCCCTTTTACAGAAGTATCCCAAGCTTGAAAAGAAACTTCCGGACACTGCTTAGCAGGTAACGCAAGCAGATCGTGAGGAGCCCCGATTTCAAGAGGCTGCCCCACGATCAATACCTGCTTAAAAGGTCGCGTCATGGAAAGGGTAATACCAGCGGTTTAGTTTTTAGCGAACCGTAAAAGCATTAGGGCTTCAGCTAAAACTGCTGCTTCCAAATCACCTAAATGCTGGCTTTCATTCTCTGAATGAGCATTCGTGGCCGGATCTTCCACCCCGGTAACGATAACCTGCGCCTGGGGGAACTCGCGTTGGAAGTCAGAAATGAAAGGAATAGAACCACCTACCCCGATATTTACTGAAGGCACTCCCCACGCATCAGAAAGAGCCTGATGGGCAATTTGAGCGGCCTCAGAGCTTAAATCAGCCTGATAGGAGGGGCCAAATTCGCCCTCGGTAACAGTCACTTTCGCCCCGAACGGGATATTAGCGTTAATGTGCGCCACCAACGCTGCCATGGCTTCTTTCCCATCAGTACCCGGTGCTAAACGAACCGACACCTTAAAACGACATTCCGGTGCAATCGTGTTTGACGCATTAGCTACAGAGGTGGCATCAAACCCGATAATCGAAAGTGCAGGTTGAGTCCACATCCGGGAAGCTAAATCACCGGTACCTGCAAGCTCCACTCCGGGAAGTAAAGATGAGTCTCTGCGGAAATCTGCTTCGTCCCAATCCACGTCAGCTTCTTTACTGCCAGCTAAACCAGCAATTGCCACATCACCTTGGTCATCGTGGAAAGTTGCGATTAAACGGGAAGCTAAAGTAACCGCATCAAGGATTGGGCCCCCAAACATTCCCGAGTGTAAAGCGTGTTCTAACACCTGCAGGTGAACTTCCGCGTCCACTAAGCCACGTAGGCTGGAAGTTAAAGCTGGTGCTCCCACCTGCCAGTTATCGGAATCTGCCACGATAATGTAATCGGCTTCTAAAAGATCATGATACTGGCGGAGGAAGTTATTAAATGAAGGAGAACCAATCTCTTCTTCTCCCTCAATGAAAACTGTGACGTTTACAGGTAGTTCTTCAGCTAAAAGCTGTAGGGCTCCCCAGTGAACTACGATTCCGGCGCCATCGTCTGAAGAACCGCGCCCGTAAAGGCGCCCATCGCGAATGGAAGGTTCAAATGGGGGTGTCTGCCAGCGAGATTCATCTCCGGCTGGTTGCACGTCATGGTGGGCGTAGAGAAGAACTGTGGGGGCGCCGGCGATTTTCTTCGTTTGTGCAACTACTGCGGGGCGTCCAGCTTCCCCATTTTCTGCCGGTGCAGATAGAATCTGAGTGCTCAACCCCAATGCTTTAAAACGAGCTTCCACATGGCGGGCTGATTCCCAAACTTTTTCTTGGTCAAAAGTAGATGATGAGACGGAGGGAATCCGGATCAGGTCGCAAAGTTCATCGACGATACCGGGGAACTGTGTATTTAGTTTTTCACGTAGAGTTTCAATCATACTTATAAAGCTAACATTTTTTAAGGTAGAGTATTAATGTTTACCTGTTCTTTAGACTGAAAGAGTATGGAATGTCCGAGACTACTGAGCCTAACACCGGAAAGGGCCGTCCCACTCCAAAACGCAAGGATGCGCAGGCACGTAAACGCCGGGACATGATCCCCGCTGATCGGAAACTGGCGAAGAAACTTGCCCGCGAGCGGCAGGAGGAATTGTGGCGTCGGCAGCAGGAGGCGATGGACTCTGGTGATGAGCGTTATATGCCTGTACGCGATAAGGGTAAGGCGCGTCGCTTTATTCGGGATGTGATTGATGCCCGCTGGTCGGTAGCTGAGCTGGTTTTGCCATTGATGTTCTTAATGATTATTACCATGATGGTGTTGGCTGGTTTAACTACCACGTTAGATCCGCTTTTGGCTGCGCGAATTCTTGATTCGATTACCTGGGTGACTTATGGTTTCTTGCTGCTGTCGATTTTAGAGACTACTTTTGTCTACTATCGTGCTAAGAAGCTTTTTGCTGTGCTTCACCCTCAGGAGGAGTGGTCTAAGCGGAGTTGGTTCTACGCTTTTTCGCGGATGATTATGCCGCGGCGTTGGCGTCAGCCTAAAGCTCAGGTTGAGCGCGGACATAAGTTCGAATAAACCTGGATTGCTTAACTCTAATAGTTTTGAATAGCTCTTATAAGTGGCTCCCCATTTTATTGGGGAGCCACTTTAGTTTTGGCCCCACTTTAGTTTTGGGAGCCACTTTAGTTTTAGAGCACGACCGTAGTTTATTGACTGTTTTGTTTAGCGGTAGTTTTGGATTGCTCGGTTGATTTGAGCGGGCCAGCTGGGGCCTTGGTAGATGAAGGCAGTGAGGGCTTCTAAGAGGTCGGCTCCGGCATCTAAGTAGCTGATGGCATCATCTATGGTGGAGATTCCGCCGGTGGCGATAATGGTTTTGTCGTAGTTAAGTTCTTGCCGGAGGTTTTGGACGATATTTAGTCCCCTGCCAAGCAGGCGGGGGCCAGAGATTCCACCGCTTCCGTATGAGTGTTTAATGGTGGTGTTAGCTGCGACTACTCCGGCTAGGTTTGTTTCATTTACTATTTGGCCAATGTGGAGAATATCTTCATCTACCAGGTCGGGAGCAATCTTAACGAAAACTGGGATTTCCCGGTTAGCTGCTTCACAGGCGGTTTCTTTAGTGACTTGCAGGATTGGTTTGAGGGCTTCAACGGATTGCAAGTCTCTTAATCCGGGGGTGTTTGGGGAGGAAACGTTGATAACTATAAAGTCTGCGAGGGGGGCCAGTTCGCGGGCGCAGATGCGGTAGTCGTTAAGGGCTTCCTCATTTGGGGTGAGTTTATTTTTTCCGATATTTGCTCCGACGACTATTTCTTTCCCGTTTTGGGTGGCGCGGAGTCTGGTTAGTTTTTGTTTGGCGGCCTGTACTCCGTGGTTGTTGAATCCCATTTGGTTGCGGATTTCTTGGGTTTCGGGGATACGCCATAGTCTGGGGCTGGGGTTTCCTGGTTGCGGTTTGGGGGTGATGGTGCCGATTTCGACGAATCCGAACCCGAGGGCGATGAATGCGGCGATTGCTTCAGCATTCTTATCCATTCCCGCTGCTAATCCTAAGCGTCCGTGTAAGCGTTTTGGGAGGAACGAGGAGTTGGGTGCTATAGAGGTATCTGTGTGGTTGAAAGCTGCTTTTAGGGCGGCGCGGGTAAGCGGGTTATTTCCGGTGACGCGGAGTGCTTCCATCACTATTTTATGAGCGGTTTCAGGGTTGGAGTGGGTGATCAGATTGTCGAATATCCAACGGTACACAGTGTTTCCTCACATAGATTGGGTTGTGTTTGAAAAGTTTTAATCCCACCAAGCCCACCATCCGCTTCTGCCTGGGTTCCAGTAGGGGCGCAGGTAGTGGAGTTCATCTGGTGGGGCCAGATAACTCTTTATTCCCAGTCTATTAGCTATTTCTTCGAAGAGGCTTTCTTCTGCGCCGGGTTTTATGAATCTTTCTGTTAGGTGAGGTATTTGAGGATAGTAGATGAATCCTTCGATGCTGATTCGTTCATCGAAGCGTTGCGCTCCAATGGCGTAGCCGAAGAGTTCTATTTCTTGGTGATTTTCACTGGCTAAGGTGAGTAGTTCTGCGCATAGTGGCGCGTTATTTTGTCGGTCAGTTAGGTTTTTGGCGGGGAGTTTATTGAGGAGTTCCTGCGCGGTTTTGCCGCTGATTCCCCCAAATGGCTCGTAGTCTCTAAAAGGTGTGGGCAGAGATTTTGCGAAGTCAAGCTGTGTATCGTGAGGGTAGGTTAAATAGGGTTGGAGTAGTTGGGTTATTCCCTGTTTGCTGAGCCAACCGCGGGGTGCGTACATACCGGCTTGTTCCCTCCTGGGCTGATTCATGACGGTGCCTTTCTGTAGTTCTTCATGGAAGGTTTCCCTGCTTAGTTGCTTTTACTTTAGGGAAAGTTGCCTGTTTTTAGCCTGAGTCGATCAGCTACGTGTGGATTGCGAGCGATTTTCTTTGCCTGTGCACACTTTTTTGGAGACAATACTTTTGTGCTTATTCATCTAACTGACTTAAATGACGAACGTTTAAACGACTATCTGCACATGACAGATGTGGCTTTGCGTTCTAAATCAGAACCTGCCCAAGGACTTTTCATGGCGGAATCTAAGAATGTGATTTCCCGAGCAATCAACGCTGGTTATCGGCCTCGTTCTTTCCTGATGGCCCCGCGCTGGTTGGATTCTATGGCCGAAATACTTGAGCAGTTTGGTCCCGAGGGCGGTGAAATACCGGTTTTTGTTGCCCCGGAAGAATTTTTAGAAAAACTCACCGGATTTCATTTACATCGCGGAGCGTTAGCTGCAATGCATCGTAATCCCCTGCCTGCAGCGGCTACCCTTTTAGCTTCAGCTCGACGCATCGCGATTTTAGAAGATATTGTTGATCACACTAATGTTGGCGCTATTTTTCGCTCTGCGGCTGCCATTGGAGTAGACGCAATTTTAGTTACCCCCTCTTGCGCAGACCCACTATTTCGCCGCTCGGTAAGAGTTTCCATGGGAACTGTTTTCCAAGTTCCGTGGACGCGTTTAGATACCTGGCCTGACCGGCAACTATTAAAGGACTTTGATTTTGAAATTGCTGCCTTAGCTTTAGGAGAAAACACACTCACCTTAGACCAGTACGCAGCAGAACTCGCTTTAGATTCCACCCGCAAAGTAGCTTGGATACTGGGCTCTGAGGGCTACGGCTTAAAACCACGTACCCTAGCCTCTGTTGATAAGACAGTTATGATCCCCATGAAACACGGCGTAGATTCCCTTAACGTAGCTGCAGCTGCAGCGGTAACATTTTGGGCAACAAAATGATTTCCACTTGAGATTCCCCCACCTACCTGCAGTTTTTACAGTTTACTCAGAGTAGACTAGTAACAAAATACTTTTATGGAAAGGAAAACATATGGCCACCCCACATATTAACGCTGAACTTGGAGATTTCGCCCCCGCAGTTTTAATGCCCGGAGATCCTAAGCGCGCTGAGCGTATCGCCCACCTACTTATGGACGACGCTAAACTTGTCACCGACGTACGTGGCATGCTCGGTTTCACCGGCACTATCAATGGACGTCCACTTTCAGTAATGGGGTCAGGTATGGGACAACCATCTGCCACCATTTACGCAACCGAACTATTTAAGTTCTTCGGCGTTGAACGGATTATCCGCGTAGGCACCTGTGGTGGTATTTCCCCTAAAGTTAAAGTTGGTGACGTAGTAGTTGCCCTGGGCGCACATACCGACTCTTCGATGAATACCTACCGGATTCCTGGAATTAACTTCTCTGCAGTAGCCTCCTTTAAGCTAGCTGCCGCCGCAGTAGCAGCTTCCAAAGATGCTGAAAACGTTCATGTGGGAACTATTCTTTCCCGCGACCACTTCTACCTCCCTGTAGCCGGTCAAGTACAGAACCTAGCTGACTACGGTGTCCTCGGGGTGGAAATGGAAGCAGCCGCCATGTACGGGGTAGCTGCTGAATTTGGTAAAGAAGCCCTCACTGTGCTCACCGTTTCAGATCACCTCTTAGACGGCAGCTCTGATATGACCGCTGAAGAAAGAGAAACTAAGTTCCGCGGAGCCTTAGATTTAGCGGTAGCCGCCGCTTTTGCTTAAAGCTAAAACGCTTCACCCGCCGATAGATGCATTCAGCATTTGTCGGCGGGTTTTCCAATCCGGACAATACTGTTGTAAAAGCGCATAAAAGTCTCTGCCATGACCGCGCGCGAAAAAATGTACGAACTCGTGGATCACCACGTACTCTAAAAGCTCATCAGCTAAATGCACCAAATGTAGGTTGAAAGTAAGAAAACGCCGATTAGGGCGGCAACTTCCCCATCTTGAGCGCATGGGACGGATCGTTACACGCGCCACTTCAACCCCAAACACCTGCTGATACTGGTTTAGTAGACTCTCTATCCGCCAACGCATCAGCTGCGATAGTAACCGCTTCACCATAGCAACATCTAAAGTGCTTAAATCTTTAACGTACAGGTGAGTTTCGGTAAGTTTAAAACCCCGCCCTCGGAAAATAATTTCTGCTGTTTTTGGAAGCTGACTCAATGATGCCAAGTCTACTTGCTTGCCAGCTATCCACCAGTGAGTTCGCTTTTCCAGTTCAACTTGTTTAACCAGGTAAACTTGCGCACCGCTCATAGGTGGAAATGACGTTCCAATCGGTTAATGATCATCTCTAATGCCACGTTATTGTGTCCCCCTTCAGGGACTATCAAATCAGCGTTACGTTTAGACGGTTCAACATACAACTCATGCATAGGTTTCACAGTAGTTAAATACTGTTCTTCTACCGATTCAATCGAGCGACCTCTTTCAATCACGTCTCTTTTCACCCGCCGTAAGATACGCACATCCGCGTCCGTATCAACAAAGAGTTTAATATCAAATAGGTCGCAAAGCTCAGGGAAACAGAAAATTAGAATCCCCTCAATGATGATTACCGGGCGGGGCGAAACCGTAATAGTTTCTGCCAGCCGATTGTGGATTGAAAAATCATACTGCGGGCACTGCACGGTTTCACCGCGAATCAGCCGCTGTAAATCCGCAATCATCAGATCCGTGTCAAACGCTTCAGGAGCGTCATAGTTAAGCTGAGTGCGTTCTTCGAACGTTAAATGATCATTCCGCTTATAGTAGTTATCGTGATAAAGTACCGTCACCTCGGTACCGAAATGTTGAGAAATTTCCTTCGTTAACGTAGTTTTTCCCGAGCCAGTTCCCCCGGCGATACCAATCACTAACGGACGCATCAATACTCCTACAATCCCATCGCCAAGCGAATATTGGTTAGCATTTGTATGCGCGTAGCCAGGGAAGCATCTTTAGGAGTTTGAATCTTAATGCCCTGATAAGTCTGTTCCCCGCCGGCAATCTGCATGCACTCAGCAATAAGCTCAGCGGTCATCCAAGATGTTGGTTCGTCTTCATCAAGGGGCAAATGTGCATCCCCCCAGACGGGACCGTACTGGGTGGCTTCCGCTCCTGCACCTGAAAACATTAACCCACCCAATAGTTGTGCTTCCTTTAACTGTTGAATGTGCTGGGCAGGAGCAGTCCGATCGTGAGTTTCTACTACTGAGCGCCCCCAGTTAATGGTAATCTGCGCAGAAGAGTTTTTGGCTGCCCAAATCTCATCAGCAACGCTTAGGAAACGTTTTTCACCGGGAACTTGCGGGTTATAAGCATCGCAGTGTTCGATGATGAGAGCAAGATTTGCTTGTGCAAATAGGGAGGAAAGTTCCTCTAAAGAAGCAGCGAAGGCTTCCTTATCAGCTAAGATACTGGGGGCAGAATGGATTTCAATCCCGGTGACAATCCGTTCGTCCGCAATTTGGTGTAGTTCATCAATGGTGCGGATAATCTCACGAGTGAATTTAAGTGCTTCACTGCGCCCATTTTTATCGGCAGAAGCTAACCCAAAATGTTTATCTGCATTTATTCTGCCCATAGTTCCAGGGATAGCGGTAATAACTGAATGGTTAAAACGTCCCTTTAACTGTGCGGCTAACCAAGTAAGATCGGTTGGGAAAATTCCCGGGTAGGGAATCTCAATTCCATCAATCCAACCTGTTTGCGCTAAAGCGGTATAAAAATCTTCCTGAGCTGTCCGTTCAGCAGGTAAAGCAGCGTAAGCGCCAACAATAAAAGGGGGGTTCATAAATGCACTCCGTGAAATTAGTTGCTTCTCATCTACTATTCTAACCACGCCGCAGGGGAATAACACATCTATGCTTTAATTAGACTAATAAAAGGCGTTAGGAGGCTAAATATGAGCGAAGTTGAAACTACCATCTGGATGTTCATGAATGAAACTTCAGTGCCCACTTCCGCACGTGATTTCCTATTACCAAATGAAGAACCTTTCGCCGCCTATGAAACTTTCCGCCACCAGGCGCTGATCACCTCAAAACGCATTATCGTCAGAGATTCCCGTGATGTCTCTGGTGAATCAGTTGAGGTACTCTCCCTCCCCTTTTCCACTATCCTCATGTGGTCCACGCGTTCAGCCGGTACCAGAGGGTTTACCTCTCAACTAAACCTGGTGACTTTAGCTGGGGACGTAACTATTCGCCTGGGAAGAGAGATTAATGTGGGTCGCTTAGATCGTTTAATCGCTGAAGGGGTACTGTCTTCCCGTTAAACCGTTGCCAGCTTTCCCATCAAACCAGGCCAGACTTCCAATCAAACCAGGCCAGACTTCCCGTTAAACCGTTGCCAGCTACTAACTGCCTTTAAATAAAATGTTTGTGACCGCCTTTACGGCGGTCACAAACATTAGTTATCCGTTTTTTCTACAGCATCTCTTGCTTCAATAAAGGCTTGAATCGCCCGATCCAAATCCGCGCGGGTAAGTTTCGCACTGATTTGAGTGCGGATCCGCGCCTTGCCTTTTGGAACCACCGGATAAGAAAAAGCCCGCACATAAACGCCTCTGGCTAATACTTCATCAGCCATACGCGCAGCCTTTACCGCATCCCCAATCATCACTGGAGCAATCGGGTGAGTCGAGGGCGGAATTTCAAACCCGTGCGCAGCCATTTGGCTGCGAAAATAGGCGGTATTTTCCCGGAGCTTTTCTAATAGCTCCCCAGAGTTACGTAGCATCTCTAACACCTTTAGAGTAGCTCCCACAATCGCCGGGGCCAGGGAATTTGAAAATAGGTATGGGCGGGAACGCTGCCGAAGCAGTTCCACAATTTCTTTACGCGCACAAGTGTATCCCCCCGAAGCACCGCCCAGGGCTTTACCTAAAGTACCGGTAATAATATCTACACGGGAACTTACCCCGAAATGTTCTGGGGTTCCCGCTCCAGTTTCCCCCACAAACCCCACAGCATGGGAATCATCTACCATCAAAAGCGCATTATATTTATCTGCCAACTCCACTATTTCTGGAAGTGGAGCCAAATAGCCGTCCATTGAGAAAACCCCGTCGGTGGCAATCAGCTTAAAACGGGCTCCTTGTTCATCGGCAGCTTGCAGTTGGGCTTCCAAATCAGCCAAGTCACGGTTGCGGTAACGGAAACGCTTTGCTTTACACAGGCGAATCCCGTCAATGATAGAAGCATGGTTTAACTCGTCGGAAATAATCGCATCCTCAGCATTTAATAGGGTTTCAAATAGTCCCCCGTTTGCGTCATAACAAGACGAGTAAAGAATCGTATCCCAACCGTCCTCGCCGGGGTGTAAAAAGTCAGTGAGGGCTTTTTCTAAATCACGGTGCTGAGTTTGGGTTCCGCAGATGAAACGCACCGAAGCCATCCCAAAACCCCAGTTATCCAACGCAGTTTTCGCAGCGTCAATAAGTTCAGCACTATCAGCTAACCCCAAATAGTTATTTGCACACAGGTTAAGCACTTCACGTCCGTCCTCAACCCCAATATTCGCTGCCTGCGCGGTAGTTAAAGCTGCTTCCCCCTTATAGAGCCCCTGTTCTTTCAGATCAGTGATTTCCCCAGACAGGTGAGTTTGAAAAGCAGTGTAATGTTTCATTTAGTCCTCCCAATTCAACACAACTTTACCGGAGTTACCATCCCCAGCTACAGCGAAAGCGGTCTCAAAATCAGTGTAATGGTAACGGTGCGTAATCACTCCAGAAATATCTAGCCCGGAAGCTACCAAGGCAGAAGCCGCATACCAAGTCTCAAAAATGCGGCGCCCCGTCACCCCTTGTAAAGTGAGCATATTGAAGATAATTTTCGCCAAATCAATCGAAACATCCTCTACCGGGGTCCCCAATAGAGCGATTCTTCCTCCGTGCACCATGTGATCAATCATTGAACGCACTGCATGCGGCGACCCTGACATTTCCAAGCCCACGTCAAAGCCTTCTTTTAGTCCTAAGGGCAGGTAAACATCTTTTAAGGGGCGTTCGCTCACATTCACGGTTTGGTGGATTCCCAAGCGCCGTGCTAAGGCTAACCGCTCATCAGAAAGGTCAGTTAGCACCACATTCCGAGCTCCTTGGAACTGAGCCACTAAAGCTGCCATGATGCCAATCGGACCAGCGCCAGTTACCAGCACGTCTTCTGCTAGGCAGGGAAATTGCAGGGCTGTGTGTACGGCATTTCCAAAAGGATCAAAAATGGCCGCCACATCAGGGTCAATATCTTGCGGGTGTACCCACACGTTCCCAGCGGGCATAGCGAAGTATTCACTCATTGCACCGTCAATGTGGTAGCCGATTCCTTGGGTATTAGCACAGACTTCTCTGCGCCCCGCCAAGCAAGCACGGCAACGCCCACACACGTAGTGCCCTTCACCTGAGACGAACTGCCCCACTTCTAATCCGGTTACCAGTTCCCCTAAAGCAACAATAGTGCCGGCAAATTCGTGTCCGATTACTCGGGGAGTTTTAACCGTGTTTTGTGCCCACCTGTCCCATTTTTGGATGTGCACGTCAGTTCCACAAATCCCGGTGCGAGATACTTTCACTAAAACTTCATTAGGTCCTAAAACTGGGTCGGGCACTTCGACAAGTTCAAGCCCCACCCCGGGTTGGGTTTTAACCAGTGCTTTCATTTTGTATCCTTAGGTAGTTACTTTAGTTTTCCCTGAAACTACTTAGAATCAGCGAAAAAAGCGACTGAAGCGTAAACTGCTTAATACTTAATCATTATAAGCGGGTTTAGAGTGCTGGGAGGGACGCATGCGAGTTTTAATCACTGGTTTCGATCCTTTTGGAGAAGAAACAATCAACCCGGCTTGGGAGGCGGTGCAGTTACTACCCCACCAGGTTGGGAAGTTAAAGCTGATCAAAGAGCAGTTACCAACTTCTTTCACGAGGGCGCTCGCAAAACTGGAAACTATTTTAGAAGGCGCGCATTTTGATTACGTGGTTTTAGTTGGACAGCACGGCGGGGTAAGTGCCCTCCAAATTGAACGAGTGGCGATTAATTTAGCTAATGCGCGGATGACTGATAATGACGGTTATGCACCGCAAGAACAGCCGGTAATTCCCGCAGCGCCAACAGCCTATTTTGCTTCTTTACCCACTCAGCAGATCGTGGAGGCGATTTGTGAAACGGGGATTCCCGCGCAGGCTTCTTTTTCTGCTGGAACTTTCGTTTGTAATGCCTCTATGTTTTATGTCTTGCATTTAGCTGCCACGAAGTATCCGCATTTAAAAGCGGGTTTTATTCACGTTCCTTATTTGCCTCAGCAGGTGGTCACCCAACCGGGAGTGGCTTCTTTACCGAAGGAAACTACTGCTGCTGCTTTAGAAACTGCGCTTAGAGTTTTAGGGGGTTACTGAGGGGGCCAACTGCTGCGAAGTGTTCGCGGATTGTTCTTTCACATAGGTAGGTGTGGACTTCTACATGTTTAGCTAAAGTTAGCGCGTAGTGGCGGCCACAGAGTTGAGCGGCTTCAGCATTTCCTTCAGCCATGTTAAAAACCACTACGTGGGTGGGGGTCTCTAGACAGATTTCTTCTCCCCAATCACAGTGCGGTGTTCTACCACCAAACATATCAGTTTCTGTTTCGGGTGGCGCTGCTTGGAGTTTTAGTTCACTGGTCATCTTTTTCTTTTTCCAATACTTGATCTTCAGCTTTCATAAGGGAATAGAAAGCTGTTTCAGCTTTAGCAATTCCTGCTGCCAGTTCAGCTTCGGTTAGGTTCGCGTCCGCACTGTACCAGCGACTCCAGTTGCGCCGGTGTTTCAAATCAGCCATATTTTCTACCACAACTTTTGTTTCATCTGTAACCGTGATAGCAATGGTAGCGCCGTCGCGGTCCCATTCTAAGTCAATGCAGGCTTCGTTTGCCGGGCATAGGATTGCGTATTCAGGTAGCTGCGCGAAACTAATCACATACCATTTTGGGGCTGGCCCGGTGGCGTTTTTTGTGGTTTTATCAGCTGTTTCAGCGGGAGTGAGTGCTGTTTTTGGATCGGAAGCTAAAAATGGTTTCAGGTGTGTTTGAGGCAGTACATCCAAACATTGGTGTCCTTGGATAGCAGCACCCTCAAAAAGAATTGTTATGGAAGAACTTAATACCCAGCCTTGGGATACTGCGCTCATTCCCTGCGCGTTATCTGTCTGCGGGGTGGCCCAAGCAATCGAATAGAATACTTCTGCTTCTGATACGGTTTCTCCTGTAGAGACCAGGTATCTGCGGGAGTTTTCCTCCTGCGCACAATAGCCTGCGAGGTCTTTCAACTCAGAAACTAAAATAGTTGCCTGTGGGTTAGGGTTCACTTTCTTAAACCACGCTGCAAACTCTATGGAGTTTGCAAAATTATTTGAGTTGGTTGAGAGTCTCCCGTAGTTGCTGATTCCCAGTTCAACTCTGGTGAGCATTCCTTCGATAGAGTCATCTGCCCACTTTTGAGTTTTTTCAAAATCCATTTGTTTGCGTTGTCTACGGCTTTCTCCATCAATGTGGAAAATCCAAGCCACCCACTGGGCTAGTTCTGCCGCGGGTGAACCAATTGTGAAAGAGTACGGGTCTTTCCATGGAAGTAGTTCTCCATTTACTTCCAGGTGCGCCAGATCCGTTACACTGTTTTCTTCTCTTGGGAGAATATGTAGCTTAGCAGTTAGGTCTTCTTCAGCAAAGGCAAATTTCACTTGAAAACTATGCGCATAGTCGTTTTCCTTTGCGATTGGCTGAAAAGATTCTAACCTTAATGGCGATCCCCAGTCGGGAGTATATTCCCAGCTTTGTGGATTGGTTAATAAGTCTTTTAACGCTTTTTCCATAAACTTCAGTATATTCCTGTTTTAGAGCCCGTTTCCTACTGTTTTTTCCGCCGTCTTGTTCCGGCGATTAATCCGGCTCCGCCCAGGGCTGCGAAAACTCCGGCTACTCCCGTAACAGTTGAAAGACCAGTATTGGCTAGGGTTAATTTCGGCTGCATTTCAGTTTTTGTTAAACCTGGCTTAGCTGAGCTTTCTTCTTCCACTATTGCGGCAGGCTTCTCAACCACTGACAGTGGGTTGGGTAGGACGCAGTGTATTCTAGCTTCAGCTGCCGCGATTTCCTCCCGCATTTTTTGTAAGGAGGCTACCGCTTCAGCGTGGGTTTCTTTTGCAAGTGCTAAACCAGTTTGCGCTTGATTAAACTGTTCTGCAGCAATTTTCAATGCCTGTTCAGCTTTGAAGAATACTTCTTGTAAGCCAGGTAGTGCCTTTATCTGAGCCGTTAGCTGTGTCAAGAGTTCGGTTAAACGCGCGTAGGGTTGGGCGGGCGCGTTATCAGCTAATAGACTATCCACAGTTTCGTTCTCTAGCTGCTGTTTACGGGTAGCTAACTGCTGGGCCACCGCCTGAAGTTCAACTAACTTTGCCTGTGCAGTTAGGGACGCTTGGTTAGTTTGGGTCAGTTGCAAAGAGGTTTGTAAAGCATTGGCTTGGGCGCGGGTGAGCGTCGCTTGGGCTGTTTCAACTGCTTTGGTTAGCTCTGCTAACTGTTTTAGGCGATTAACTTCTGCTGCGCTGGCGGTTTTAGTTTCAGTGCGTTGGGTGCGCGCTTGAGTTGTGCCAGTGATTTGGCGTAGTAAAGCGGCTAAAGCCGTATTGAGTTTTTCCACATTAGCGAGGGCGGTGTCGTAATCTTTTTGCCTAGCTGCTGCCTTTTCCTCCGCTTTATTACGCGCGTATTTTGCTTCAATTAATGCTAGTTTACGCTGTCCCAGTAGGGTACGCTGAGCTGCGACGCGTTGTTTAAGAACTTCCAGGTCAGCTTGACGCTGTGCAATAGTCTCATCAAGTTCAGTTAAGCGCGGTCCAAGAGCTGTCCGTTCGGATACTAGCTGAGTGCGGAGGGCTTCAAGCCGGGCCAGTTCAGCCTGTGCGTCAGCTAACTGAGCTTGGGTAGTTTCTAATGCTAAGGCTTTAGCGACGCGGTCTGCCTGCGCGGTTTCCTGTGCTTGCGCGTCAGCTTCAAGACTTTCGTTTAGTTGCCCGGTTGTCTCCGTTAGTCTAGCTATAGTTGCATCTAACAGTGCTTTTTGTTGATAGAGACGGTTTAACAATTCTTTGTCTTTGAACTTTGTGCCAAGGTTCTGATCAGAGCCTGGAACCGTAATATCCAAGAGGGGGTTGTCCAACACCTCTGGGGTTGGTAATGGAGGGGCATATGGCTTATCTAAAACCTGGTAAGGCTGTAGGCTAGCATCACCGTCTTTGAAAATGGAACGCTTAAACTCGTCGGTGGAGCTCATGAAAGAACTGAAAGCAGCTACTTTGAAAGCGTAGGCGCGTGAGCGGTTCTTGTTGCCCTGCCGGTTATGTCTAATGTCATCTTCTAAAAGCAGCTTGTACTGTGCCATTAGTTCTTCGTAAGAGTTGTAGGTGCGCGTTTCATTTTCGAAAGTTACGGTCACTGCTTTCATTTGTGCGCGAGCGCGTATCCGGTTTTGTTCGTAGGCGTGCTTACGATACTGCGCTAAAGATGTGAAACCTTCAGATTGGAAAATCTTCCCCATCAAGAAAGTATCTGGCAAGGTTGGTTGGTTCGCTGCTTTAGCTTCCTCCAGATACTGGTTGGATGTGTATGGTACGAAACCTCTTAAGTATCCTTTAGCAGCTAAAAGTTCCATTGCATTGCGACGCCAAGCGGTTTCTCCTGTAATCCCCACGGATGATTCTGCAGTGCCGTAAATGGGGTTGAGAATATGTACAGTTGGGTATCCGTTTACTCCTTCAGGGCCGCGAGCTGGCCCCCGCCCACGGCGCATCATTAAGGATTGTTCAATGAAATCTGAAATGCTGGTTAAGCCCATATTCGCAATATCTGCGGCAGTGAGTTCGCGCATCCAGTTTCGGCTACGCCCAGTTTCGTCAACGTTCTCAATCCGCATCAGCATTTTCGCTAGTGCTTCGGGAGTTTGTTGGAGCATGGCTTCTGCTTCTAAGTTATCCAGCAGGTAGATAGCGTCAAAGTATCCCTTGAAATACTGGTCGAAGTCAGTAAGCGTTTGGAATCTATCGGGCGTCCGATTGTGCAAGTATGGTCCCGTTTGGTTAGAAAAATCGTTTGCCTGGTTGAAACCAAACATTTCAGACCCAAGGTTTTCAACGTTTTGTAGTAACGACCAAGGGTACATTTCTGGCTGGTTACCTACGCGTGCTTTTTCCCCACCTAAAAAGACAATTCCGTCTAGGTTGTGCACCATTTCGTGAGTGTAGGTAAGTACTCCGTGATCTGAAAGCATATCAGCTAAAACCATGAAGGACGCGTAACGGTTAGAATAACCGTAGCTATAGTCGTGCTCATAGTAGCGTCCCATTGGGCCAAAGAATTCTTCAACTGAGTTAAAAGCTTTTTCTCCATAGCGGGCAGACCAGCCTGGGCCTTTCACCTTATACCCACCCCATACGGGGACGTCACGGATTAGTCGTTCTCTCACGTTATTAGGCAAAATCCGATACCACATGTCATAGTAATCGCGGTAAACCTTAGAGTATTTGTCGATTTTTTCTTTGGTTTGCGCAATGATTGTGGCAATTTCTGCAGGGGTTTCTGTGTCTTTGTTGTAGTACCGTTCAAAAGAGCTTAGTGACATGCTGGTCATATCAACCATGACGAATACGGTGTCTTCACTTACGGTTAGGATCGGCAGCAAACCGTTCTTAAATTTCTGAAGTTTAAACCGTTCTGAAGCGCGCACGTCCACGTCAGGGCGTTCTAAAGAACGCGTTTCTACAATATGAGCTTTTGTGGTGGCTTTAAACCAGTCGTCATAGGTCCCAGCGGTAGTGAATTTTTTCCTAGCATCGTCTAAAGCATCAATCAGATCGGCATGACCGGTTCCAGGTGCGATTAACGCCGCATAGGTCTTTAGGTTCTCTACTGGGTTGAGGCGCTGGAAGCTGGAGCCTAACTGAATTAAAGTATCGATCGGGCTGGTGGTATCACCATAGAAGCTGCGTCGGAAGACAAATAGGTCTTTAAGGCTTACCTTATGGAAATTAATGTCGTACCACTTATTTACATAAGCTAAGCCAAGTAAGATGGCTTGCTTGTTTTCTAGTATTTTGGTTTCAATCTCTTTAATCCGCGTGGTATCTCCGGGGAGGATTCCTTCTGCGGCGACCAGTTTATGAATCGTTTCAGTTAGCTGGTCTTTTTGGGTGTTGAAAGTTTTTCGCAGGTAAAGGCGTCCGCGGTAGTCAGCGTAAACTTCATTGGCAATTTCTTCTTTTGATTTAGCGGGGCGGTTATTTTGCTGTGCTTTATTTACCTCATCTTGATACCGGCGGTTAATCTCATTATTTAACTGGTCCTGATTATGCAGCTGAGTGACGTCTACTGCGTCAAACTCTACTGCCTTTAGTTCGGTAGCTATGCTTTCTACCTGTGAGTCGCTCATGCGAATAAGTTGCGCGGGCATGTAGCGCACGCCCTCAGGGGTGATATACGCGGTAGTTGTATGCGCTACTGTTCCCTCGCTAATCCCCTCGGGGAGGGTGAGATTTACAGGGGTAAGCGCACGTTTTTCAACCGTGCCATCCTTGTAATGCAAGATTAAACCGTTAATTGCTGCCGGGTTAGCTAAAGCATCAACAACCATAACTCCATCTACAGTTGGGGTTACTGATACAAGCTCACCTAAGAGCGCGTCACTGCTTTCAAGGCGATTAGCTGCTTTGACGATTTCTTCTGGGGAAGCATAGGGAAGAAGTTTCGCATAGTTTCGGTATGCGGTTAAATGAGTTTCCCGAGCGCCCTCGATATTTAAGTATTTATTGTCTGCTTGCTGATTATTATTCTCACGTGACTGACGCGGCGCAGCAGGTATTCCCAGTTCTATAAATTTTTCTGGCAGATTGGAAGGATAGAGGGTTTCGAGGACGAATGGCTGTCCCTCAGAGTCTCCGCTGGTTTCCCAAAAAATCTGGTATAGGTTAGTGAAGGTATGGTGCCAGCCCGCGTCGCCGTGGATTTGCCGGCCGCCCAGAACGCTCATCGCTGATATCGCGGTATTTACTCTTCCCCCATGGTAGGTGGAACCAACTAAGCCACCAACTTGTCCTTTTCCATTAGGGTTTGAGATGGTACCTCCGGCGTAGGCTCTGATGATTCGGGCGCCTTGGTTTAGTTGTCCCACTAAACCGCCGATTCGGTTATTGTTAGAACCGTGGCTATTTGTATTCGTGATCTTTACTTCTACGGCAGATTCGGTGATGGTGCCACCACCCATACGTCCAACTAAGCCACCCACGTTTGATTGGGCACCGGTATAGGTGGAACTAATTTCGCCGATGAAGGTGCTTTTAGTTAAGTTCAGTTGAGTGGCGTTAGCTACAATGCCTCCAATGTTTTGTGCTCCGCGGATTGAGCCATCTACTGCCACATTAGTAATCGTGGCTGGCCCGTTTACCCGCATGGCTAACGCGCCCACGTCAGTACTGCTACTGTCTATCGCCGTTTTTGTCAGCTTCAAATCCTGAACTTGCGCATTTGTACCTAATGTTTCGAAAAGAGGTTTTGTTAGCCCGATAATGGAATGGTTGGCTCCGTTGAAAGTTCCTGTGAACTCTCCGATTACATAAACTGTGTCAGAAGATGAAGCTAATTCATCCGCATATACGTCTGCCCCCAGGGTGTAAGAGGCTGCGGGGTTGGCTTTAATTGCTTCAACTAGGCTCTTAAAACTGGTGTAAACATTATTCGCGGGTACTACAGTTTTACCTACGCTCACGGTAATTGGATTGCCTCCACTGAGAGTGTCAGGCAAAATGGCGGTTACTGTAAAGGAACTATCGTCTGCCCGGGTAATGGAAGCAACTTTAAGTGAAACAACGCGCCCATCTGGGAGGGTTTTGCGAAGAGAATATCCGCCTAAGGAAGCTGGTATGTCTTCTAATTCAATAACTCTTTCACTGACTCCATTTACAGAGCGGTAGAGGGATAAACCCTCACTGAAAAATGCGGGGGAAAGTACTTCTGCTAGTGGTAAAGTACCCGCTTCGGGAAGTCTTTCCTGTGTTGCAATCTCTGATTCAACTAGTTGTCGTTCTTTTTCTTTCTCAGAAAGTTCGGTTTTATTTTTGGCTAGTTCTTCAGTATTTTTTGTAATCCGGTTTGTTAGTTCAGTTATTTTCGTGTCAAGGTCATTAAGTTCAGCAGTTTGGGTGGTAGCTTGCGCAGTTAGTTCTTCGATTTTTTGTTGCGCAGCTTTAATTTCTTGTTCTAGTTCTTTAATGCGTCCATTTAGCTGGTCGTATGTTTGCTGTGCGGTTTCTTTGTCCGCGATTGCTTGGTTTAACAGAGCTTCTAAATTGCGGTAGCGTTCTGAGTTTTCGCCTTCCTCGGCTAGAACTGTTTCCAGTACGCGAGTTTGTTGGGCAACTGCATCTTCGGCTTGTTGGAGGGTTTGCGTCGCAGTTGCTAACGAGTTTTCTGCGTCGGTTTTGGCTTGTTCCCTGGTTGCCAGGTTTTCTTTTGCTTGAGTCAGTTCTTGGACTAAAGCGTTTTTCTGTGTTTCTAGTTCAGCTAAAAGTTGTGTGTCAGCTTCGATTTGTGTGGATAAATTACTAATCGTTGATTCTAAAGCAGTGATTCTTTCGGCCAGTTCTGCTGCGCTGGGAGTCTGTTCCTCTGCCCCATTATTCATGCGGTCAGCGTCGGTGAGGGCTTGGTCGCGTTGTTTTTCTGCGTCGGCAAGGGCTTTTTCTGCGTCAGCGCGGTTTTGTTTAGCTGTTTTCTCAGCTGCTGAGTGTTTTTCTAAAAGGGCGATAACATCGGCTACGGTAACGGTTTGTTTTTCCACTGCTTGCGCGGCGTTTTGGTGAGCGGTTTGATTTTCTTCTTTACGGGCCTGTAACTCTATTTGTGTATTTTCGCGAGTTTTTCTCTCCGTTTCGGTAGCAACTTTTAGTTGTTGCTGTGCAGTTTGGGTAGTAGTTTCAACGGCCTCTTTCTCATCAGCTAACTGTTTTGCTTTAGTTTCAGCTTCTGTTTGCCTTGCGTAGTATTCACGGACAGCACGTTCAGCGGCTTCGATTTGTTCTTTGGTTGGCTTTTTTGCATTAGCTACTGGATCTACGCTGCAAAGCAGTCCGTCTTTATAGAACTTTCCATCAGGAATTTGCCCGTATGCTACGGGGGTGAGTGAAGTGGTGAGCAGTACGCTCATTGCGCCGGTAGCTACCACTGAAGTAAACGCAGAATTGGTGTTCTTCTGGGAATGCATTGAGAATCCTTAAAGATGGGATAAAAGGGATCACATTATTAAATTAAAGTCATCTTAATTTTAATGAAAGAAAGCCCTGTAATCGCAATGAATTTAGTCACGTAAGTGGGTTTGTTTAGCAACTTCCCTATTTTTGCTTTTCGTAAATCTTTTAGGGCTTGTGAAGGTATTTTTTAAGAACGTTTATATGGTTGAAAAACCGCTAGTTTCCAGGGAAATCTTTAAATTTCTTAAAGGTTATTAGGAAAATTCTCACACCAAAAATGACAGATTTTTACTGCGCCAGCAGGAAAAATTTCTACCTCATCGCGCCTACCATATAGGCTTTTTGCGGTTTATCAGGTTTTTAAACATAAAAACAATAGGTTGGGGCAAATCGTATAGGAACTTCCCCGCTAACATAAAAAGGCACTTCAAATACGGTAGCCTGTATTTCAAAATATCCGACGCTCAGCTAAACTTACTATTGCATTTTTAGCGCCAAAACATAAGTATTTACTACATTTTTCTAACTATCTGACGCTAGAAAATAAAGCTATAAACTTCGATAGAATTTAATAGTCATAAACCCATTAATTAAGGAGACAAGTGTGAAGAACTTTAAGTTAAAGCTCTCCGCCCTCGGGACAATCACCCTGGTTGGAGTACTGAGCCTAAGCGTTCCAGCAATTGCGGAAGAAGCAGCTTCCGAAGTAGCCCCTGCATCAGTAGCTACTGAAGCTGCTCCGCAGCCAGAAGCTAAGCCAGCTGCCGAAGAAGCTAAGCCAGCTGCTGAAGAAGCTAAGGCAGAAGAAAAAGCTGAAGCAGCTCCAGTGGCACAGGCAGACGCACCAGCAGAAGCAAAAGAAGATGCTAAGCCAGCTGCCGAAGAAGCTAAGCCAGCGGCAAATCAGGCGCTCCAAGTTGAAATGCCTTATTTTAAACTCGTTAAGGAAAAGGCTCGCACTCAGCTTTCCTCATTCCAGTTCATTGGGCAGCACGCTGACTTGCTAACCCAAAAGGGCTGCCTACTAACTCAGCAGTACGGATACAACAACGCTTCTGCTGTGTACGTAGCAATTAACTGCCCAGGCGATCCTGCATTCGCTGCAACCATTACCCCAATCGCATTTGGTAACTACGCAGTGGAAAATATCGCTGACGTTAAGCACGTAGTGATTCCACTTCCTGACTTTGCAGCATACGCAGATAAAGAAGTTGTTGCAGAAAACACTGCAGCAAGCAACGGCATCATGGTTCACAAGCCAGCTAACCCAAGCGTGCCAGTGCCTCCGAAGCCAAATGTTCCAGCTCCAGTTCCAAACCCAAATACTCCCCCGGCAGTTACTCCTAACCCTGCTCCAAAGGCAGGTGCACCAGCTCCAAAGGCTGCTGCTCCTAAGCCAGGACAGCTACCAAAGACCGGTGTTGCCGGAACTTTGGCATTAGTTGCTACTGTGATGGGATTAGGCGGATTTGGCGCTCTGCGTCTTTCTCGCAAAAACTAATCATTAAAAAATAGGTGAGGTTTTACCTCACCTATTTTTTTATACCCAAAACTCAGTTATGCACGGGGTTCAACCTATCAACCTATCAACCTATCAACCTAGGCTAGGCTTTTTACCAGGATTTCCTGGTTGTGCCTGTGGTAAAAGCACATGTTCAACACCATCCAAAATAGTGGCAACCATCAGGTCGAAGTATTGCGCCGACATAGTTTCTTCAAGTTCAGGATTGGCAAGCGGTTTCAGATAGGCTCCGATAATCTGACTTAGCCCAACAGATTTACTCATCATTGGTTGTAACCTGGCGAGCATATTTTTTAAATCGTGTGGATCTTCTCTTTGATTTATTGAGCGGAGGTTACGCGCTGCAATAGCTTGGATTATTGCAGTTGAGATTATCGTGTATGCCAGCGGGGCTTTATCGCCAAAACCTGCTTCCAGTAGTTTATTGTAGGCGGCGTCAAGGGTGGGTAGGAATGTTTCGGTGAACTTTCCGCGAGCGAGACGGTCGGTTATCCCGTGGTAGGTAAGTAAAACAGGTCGTAGGTTATGAGCCATCTGAGTGAACCAGTCTTTCCATGCTAATGACTGGTCTGGGACGGTAATTTCGGTGAATACCTGATCTACAACTGCATCGCAAAGAGCTTCTTTATTTGCGTAGTAGTGGTAAATGACTGAGGGAACTACGTCGAGTTCGCTGGCTATATCGCGGATTGACCACCCGCTGATCCCTTGGCTGGCGCTCAGTTTCACAGCTTTTTGTACTATGAGTTCTTTGGTATCGTTTTCTTAGCCTATATGGGGCAAATGCTCCTTAATCCCATCATTGCTCCGCTTTCTCGGGAAATGGGGCTTAAAGAGTGGCATATTGGTGCCACGATTTCTTTAGCAGCTGTAGTGCTCGCTAGTTTAAGTACCTATTGGGGGCGGGCTTCCCAACGCCAAGGCGTGAAAAAGATACTTACAACCGGTTTGTTAATCGCCACTATCGCCCTGACTTCATTTGCAGTGATTTCTTACCTGGGGATGAGCCGACAACTAGCAGGAACTGGACTTGTCTTAGGTGTGCTGGCTACACGCGGCTTACTGTATGGCGCCGGTATTTCTGCGATTGCCCCCACTGCACAGGCTCACTTAGTAACTCACACCTGGGGTGAAAATGGGCGAGTAAAAGCGTTGGGCCTGATCGGGGCTGCGCAGGGGCTAGCGTCGATTGTTGGGGGGATTATCGGTGGGTTACTCGCCGCCCTCGGTGGATTGTTTCTCCCGCTAATGGTAATGCCACTGATTATGCTCACTGGGATAGTTATCTTAGGTTTAAAACTCAAGCCGCAGGGGCAAGCTCGCCTGTTTGCAGAACCCAAACACATTCGTTTTACTGATTCTCGGGTGGCTCCGTGGCTTTTTAGTGGCTTAGTTTTGTTCTTAGTTTTTGCCTCTATTTCCACTATTTTTGGGTTTACTGTGCAAGACCGTTTCCAACTTTCTGCTACCAGCACAGCAGGAATTTCTGCACTGTATTTGACTATCATGGGTGTTACTATGATTATCACCCAAGCGGTGATTGCTCCCAAAACTAAATGGAGTGCGGCTAGGCTTTTACGAGTGGGATTTTCTTTGATGCTGGTGGCTGTGGCGTGTTTGTGGCCGGTTGATTCTTATTTACTACTCACTTTGGCTTGCGTTTTACTGGGGTTGGGGATGGGGCTGGCAATTCCCGGTTACAACACGGGGCCTACTTTAGATATGGACGAGGACGAACAGGGAGCTGTTGCGGGGGTTATCAACGCTAATAATGGGATTGCCTATGCGATTGCACCTTTTGGATCGACTGCCCTGTATGGTTGGTCTGCCACTGCCCCATTTGTTCTTGCCATCATCTTTATCGCATTAGTTACGGTTTTCGCTTTTGTCCACCCGGCTTTACGCAAATAAGACTAAAGCGTTGCGGTAGCAGCTAAGTTTTAAGTTAATGCCTTTATATTCAAGGTGTCCAGGCGTTTAACTGCTTGGACACCTTGTATTATGCGAAGGTAATCGTTTGTTTTTGAGTATCTACTTCTGCTTCGATTCCGAAAGGAATGATACATCTGGGGGTTGCGTGACCAATATTCACGTTATAGACAAGGGAGATTTCCTTATCAGCTAGTTCCGTTAGAAGAATTTCCTTGTATTCATCGTAGTATTTTTCATTTTGAGGTTTTCCTACTATCGCTCCGGTGATCACATCAAAGATTCCATAGTTCTTTAGAGCGCTTATCATTTTTCTATACAACTCTGGAGATGGTTTTTCCTCGCTTGTTTCTATGAGAAGAATCTTATCTTTCCAGTCTGCTAGCTGCGGGAAAAGAGCGTACTGCTGGCACAATGATACGCTGTCAGCATATCGAGTATTATCGAAAATCTGGTAAATGGATTCCAAACAGCCACCTAAAATTTCACCTTGAAACACTGGCTTTCCTTTTAAGAGTTCAAAACCTTGATTGAGGTGGCTTTCCATTTCTCTGCCGATAGAGTTTACGCTGAAATCTTCCCTTTCGTCATACCAAAGATCACTAGGTCGTATTTCTTTTACTTTTCCGGTGAAGATTAGCTCTTCAAAGTACTGTTTGGAATAAGGTAGCATTTCTTTGGAAAGCTCACAGATATCGGGCAAAAAGGCTTGCCCGTAAAAGGTTTTGATGCCAACTTTATTTAGCATAAAATGGTTGATCGTTGTATCAGAAAAACCTAAAAAGATTTTTTGTTTCGCTGCTTTTTTCAGCTCATCTTTTCCAAATAAATGGGGTAATAATCTGTAGGTGTCATCGCCACCGATAGCGCACAGTATCATGTCAATAGAATCATCCTTAAGAGCTGCTAATAGATCCTGTGCTCTACATTCAGGATGGTCCTTTAGGAATTCGATCCCTTTAAGTGCATGTGGTAAAAATTCGACTTCAATGCCGTATTGTTTTAGTCTTTCCAATCCAATTTCCAGTTCGTGTTTGATAAAGTCTTCGCCTAATACACCACTGGATAAACTAACAATCCCCACTTTTTTCACGCGCATCTTAAAACTCTTCTCTTTAGATTCATTTGCCGCGTCTTGGCATTCTAACTTTCATCACGATCATAATTAAGCGGCGCAATTTATAACCGGGTTTCCAGATTATGTATGTTGATTTCATCCATTTCTTTTCTTTTTCAAAATACTACAGGCGTTTCGCGATCTTTTCGAGGGGGTCTGGTTTCTGCCCCACCCTCTGTCAAGGTCACTTGACAGTAAAGCTAACTTGACGTAAAGTTTTATTTACATCCGGATGTGCATTCCACTACTCCTACTAGAACAGAAAGTAACACCATGAAGAACCTTAAGAACACCTCAACCCCTTGGGGGCAAGTCAAGTTCGGCAAGAAACCACGCAAAGCCGCCATCACAATTGCCCTACCCGCTGGACTATTTAGCGCAACTATACTTTCAGCTTTAGCCACCTATCTAATGCCACGTTATGACATCTGGTGGCAAAGCATACTAATTTACCTGATCATGCTAACTCCAATAGCTGTAGCAGGAGCATGGGCGCTGCTCGTCGATCGTTCAACACTGCCTGGCGCGGTACGCAACCCGGAAGAATCTGTTGAACAGGCTTGGGCAAAAACTGCTGCATTAAACGCTTTCACCACAAATGTCATCCTCATTTCCATCGGACTGACAGTCAGCGTCCTGGCAAACTACCAGACTATCTCTAACACGCTTTTAGTAGTTCTTTTACTCCATCTAGCAGCTTTCGCATTTTCCTACCAAATCGAAGCACGTAGAAAGTAAGACCATGAAAAATTCCCTAGCTACACTGCGTAAAGAACGCGGTTTATCACAAGAAGACCTGGGTAAACTACTAGGCGTTTCACGCCAGACAATCATTTCTATCGAAAAAGAACGCTTCGACCCGTCCTTACCATTAGCGTTTGAGATTGCACGCACTTTTGATCGGCCGATCGAAGAAATCTTCTTCCCAGAAAACCAACCTTAAGCAGGCGCCCTCGTAATACTAACCCCACGTTGCCAACTGCTAACCACCAAGACGGCATTAGAAAGGCAACCCCCAAGTAATCAACGAAATCTGCCGAACTTAAAATGTATTGTGGGCTGACCCTCCCCTGCCTTCTCAATTTTGGAATCATTACATCAATAACCAGGTGACAAAATGGATAACTCGCTCCTGAACTGCCATTTATGGCGGTTGAACACGTTTCTTTTTCAAAAGCATGAAAAAGATTCCCTCACCACGTTATCTCCTACAGCTCACCCCCTGCAGAAGCTGCAACAAGGAAAACACGGACACTAGAAATACATTGTGTCACTCGTAAAAACCTGAGAATAAAGCCGGGGATATATTCACTCCTGATACAATTTAAATCTAAAAATAACTATCAGATAAGGAAACTAAAATGAAAATTCTTGCCATCCGCTACAGCGCTGATACCGCACAAATGCGTCATTTCTACACCACTCTTGGACTATCCCTGAATGAAGAAACTGCTTCCGATGGCTGGTCAGAAATGCACGGATCGGGAGGTTACGTAGCAGTCCACTCTCGCTACGCCGAAACTCTTCCAACTCATGATGTTGAGCTGTCTTTAGAAGCCGAAGAACCCTTAGAAGCTATCCAAACGCGTCTGAGCGATGCAGGCTTCGACGCGGGCGAAATCGTTCTGGAGGACTTCGGTCGCTCACTACGTCTCAAAGACCCCGAAGGTATGCCATTACAAATCAACGGGCAGTAAGTGCCACTATACCTCGAATAAACTCACCCAAACTGAATGTGAGCACTCTACGGCAGGCTCGACCTCGCCAGCGCAACTGACATCACCGCGTTCGTGCTCATATTCCCGCCCCAAGATGAGGTGGATAAGTATGTGGTCGTCCCGCGGTTTTGGATCCCCGAAGACAACATCGAAGCCCGCGTGAACCGTGACCACGTACCCTACGACAGGTGGGGAGCAGTTCAGATGAGCCAAAACCTTGAAGAACTCGGCTTCCACCGTCGTGCCTTTTGGACAAGGCTTCAAAGACATAAGCCCACCGTCTAAAGAGTTCATGAAACTCGCCCTAGAAGGCAAGCTGGCGCACGGTGGCCACCCGGTACTCGCCTGGATGGTGGATAACATTCGCATCCGGAAAGACCCCGCAGGCAACATCAAACCCGACAAACCAAAATCCATCGAGAAAATCGACGGCGTGGTTGCCACCATCATGGCACTCGACCGAGCCATCCGATGCGGAATTGAGAAATACTTTGGCTCTGTTTATGACCAACGTGGGTTACTTTTGCTCTAAAGTATCTAATAAGTCACACATCACATTTAAGGAATTGAAATGACTGTACCACAGACATTGATTTCGCAGGGATTTATTAGGCTTGACAAGTCGGAGGAGTCCTTACATTGTTTTGACGAATTTAAAGCATGGGTTGAGTCGCTGCAAGTTGACGCGAGCACTTATAAAACAGTGCGGAGTTTCTATGATTCTTTAGAAATCTAGAGTTTCCAATCCTGATTACACGGGTCTGCAGATGTTCCAACGCCCAGACTTATATGAGGACTATCCCGTATGGTTAGATCTCTCCAAGTTTGTTGTTGAGAAGCGATTTTTCGACGGATTCTTCTCGGATAAACATCCTAAGTATGTCGAACCAAATGTGACTCTAGAGAGATTTGCAACTTGGAATCGGATTCAAGAGTCTATGCAGGACAAGTCAGGTGTCAATCCAACTTCAGGTCGCAACGAAGTGTGGGATATCGAAGTGCGACTCTTCGTTGATTCTGATGGAACTTTGAAGGTTGCTGATTTCGGAACAGGTGGCAGGCACCGCATTGCCGCAGCACTAGCTCTGGGCGCTGCGCTAATTCCTGTAAATGTAGTCAACACTCCTGAACCAATCTGATCTAATCACAACAGTATTTATGCCCCCTCTCAAAGTGAGAGGGGGCACAAATACTTTTCAGGGAGCCTTAATGGGTTTGTTTTCATGGTTACGTCATGGTTTCACACAAAACCTCAGTATACAGGTTTCACCTCTGTCGTCTGGGTATTCGTTCTTTTTGGTTCTACCTCGTCGGGTAGGAGTGTGAATGAGCGGGCTGAGATACAGATGAAGGCGGTTTATGGGTGTGTGCGTATCCTTGCGGAGGCTGTTGCGGGGCTTCCGTTGCGCGCGTATCGGTCGGAGTCTGCTGGTTCAACGGTTAAGGCTGTTGATCACCCGTTGTACCGGTTGCTTCATGATGAGCCCAAACCCGGAGATGACGTCGTTTGTGTTCCGTGAGACCTTGATGACGCATCTTCTTTTGTGGGGTAATGCGTATGCGCTGGTGGTGCGTAACGGCCGAGGCTAAGTGCTGGGGTTGCACCCGCTGATACCCAATCGCATTCTCCCTGATTAACGTCTCTCCTAAAACCGTGTTGATTAGCGGGAAACGCATTCACATTACCGGTAGCACTCAGATTGACAAGGCAGCGATCCACGGGGCAACCATTATTGACGCAACGATTACTAACGCGAAAATCGCCTCCCTTGACGCTGCAAAGATTACTACTGGTGTGTTGAGTGCTGCGCGTATTGGGGCTGGTTCTATTACGGCTGATAAGCTGGCGGCTAACGCCATTAAAGTGGGGTTAAGCGGGTGGAGTGACAGTATTCGTGTCAGCCCGTATTCACTCTCCTGGTATTCAGGTTCCACGTTGGAAGGACAGATTTCTTCTGTAGGGATGGAGTTCTACTACGGCAGCCGCTTCATCGGAGTAATGGGGCAAGGCTTTAAAGAAGGCGATAACAATGTGCGTGGGATTGCCATGCAGCTCAACGGTCAAGGCGACTACGTCACCTGGTCATACCGCTCAGGAGCCTCAGGCACCTACACCACCATGTTCACCCTCGACCCCAAAGGCAAGTTCAACCCCAGCGAGCCAGGCATCCACCTGGGAGCTGCCCTCTACACCCACGCCTACAACTTCTACACCAGCGGCAGGCGAGACATCTACCTAGCAGACTGATCGCTCACTGGTTTAGGAACGTATCCGGGGTGGGCGAGCCTCAACGGTAAAGCCAAACTCATTTTCCAAACCGAAGACCTCATGTTCGTCACCCGAAACTACTTCTACAACATGACCTACCTCGTCAGCCGAGTCAAAGACCTCATGAGCCGGATGAACACCCTCATCAGTCTGCTCAACCACGGATGGATTACCTCCATCACCGACAAAGGCGGAGGCAACATCTCATGGAACTTTTACCCCAACACCGGCCTGCAATCCATGAGCACCGCCTTCGCATAACCACACGTTAGGAGAAACCCGTCGTGCCTTTCATAATTGAAAATCGCTACATCCAACCCGCCATCACCCTCCTTGACAACCTGCCCCTCTCAGGCGCTTTCTCACGCGCGAGAACCAGGTTCATCACCCAACTCGCCACGCACCTCACCGCCTTACAGGAGGCGGAGTACGCTCTCGTGGCAGAACACGCCACCACCAACACAGGTGAGCCCATCATCGAAGCGGATGGCACCTTCACTTTCGCTAGCCCAGAAAACGTGAATGCCTTCTGCGCCGAACACGCAACCCTCCTGGCTGAGCGTGCGCTGATTGAAACTGAGGCCTACGAAGGACACCACGATCTGGTGCGTCAAGCACTCGAAAACACTGACGCTGTTTTCACTGGTGTTGAGGCGGTTGCCTACGACGCGCTGCTCACCACCTTGGAAAACACTGCTGTGGGAGGTGAAGATGGTGGATCGGCTCATCAAGCCTGACAAGAAAACATTCCGCGCCAGTAAACCCGCCCCCGACACCATCAATGAGGCACTAGTGCCAGACCAGCTCAGCCAAACCCTCACCCTCACGCCACACACGTATGCTTCCATCATTGACACGGGTGGTGACACGGCAGACGATACGCAACCCGACACGGCTGCTGACATGGAGCCTGATACGCCCCTTGCCCACCCAGGTATGGGTGGTGGTGTTTCTTTCTTGGAGGATGCCCATGCATGACCTACACATTTACTCTCACGCTTTCAAAGGCGCAACCGCCCTGGCTGGGGGTGTGGTGGGGTGGTTTTTCGGGCAAGCTGATGGCTTCCTCCTCACCCTGATCGCCTTCACCATCGCCGACTACATCTCTGGAGTTCTGGCTGCTATTGCCACCAGGCAGTTATCGAGCGCGGTGGGGTTTAAGGGGATTGCGAAGAAAATTCTCATCTTGACTCTTGTCGGCCTAGCCTACCTCCTCGACGCCTATCTGCTCCACGGGTCGGATGCTTTGCGGATGGCCGTGATTTTCTTCTACATCTCCAATGAGGGCATCAGCCTGATCGAAAACGCTGCCCGCCTTGGCCTGCCTGTCCCACCCCAGGTGCGTGAGGTACTCAAAACCCTTACCACCGGCTCACCACCCATACCCCAGAACCCGCCCTCTTCTCAGGCTAGGAGCCCACCCTCATCTGGGAGTCGGGTTACGCCTCCGTATCAACGCCGCCACTAAATACAGTGGCGGCTTTCCTATACCCCGAAACCAACTTGCTTATTACTGAAGGAGATTTGTTGTGAAGAATTGGAATCGTCTCGAGGCTGATATCAACCTAATCATGAACAAGCACTACACCCCAGACCGTGATGGCAACCGCATCACCAAGATTATTGTTCACCACAACTGCGCAAACCTCACCACCCGGGGCTGCTATGACGTGTGGCAGACCCGAGAAGCTTCCGCCCACTACCAAGTAGAAGGAAATGGCACCATCGGCCAGCTCGTGTGGGACGCGGACACCGCCTGGCACGCAGGCAACTGGCAAGCAAACCTCACCAGCATCGGCATTGAGCACGCCAACAACCACATCGGCCACCCCTGGACAATCAGCGAGGCCACGTTGGATAACGGAGCTCACTTGGTTGGCGCACTATGCCACCACTACAAGCTAGGACGCCCAAAGTGGGGTGTGAACGTGTTTGGCCAACAGCATTTCACCGCAACCAACTTCCCAGGTGAGATCGCGGGTGCCCAGCATGGTGCTTACATGGCACGCGCCCAGTACTGGTATGACCACATGAACGGCACACCAACGCCTTCTCCTGCACCGGCTCCGGCTCCCAAGCCTGCGGGTAAGAGCATTGATGACCTGGCTCGTGAGGTCATAGGCGGCGCGTGGGGTAATGGCGAAGAACGACATGCTCGCCTGACCTCTGCTGGGTATAACTACGACATGGTGCAAACCCGGGTTAACCAGCTCCTCGGAGCCGCGCCAACACCAGCGAAGAAGCCCGCGCCTCCTGCTCCAAACATTGATGCCCTAGCCGACGCGGTCATCCTAGGATGAATACGGCAACGGGGAGGAGCACCGACGCCGCCAGGGCAACCTCTACGACCAAGTCCAGGCACGCGTCAACGCCAAACTCAGCAGATAAGTCGTTGTTTACTAAACGCAGTAGTGACTTGACATTTTCTATTGCATGCTCTCTGTCGGTTCGGTATATTGAAAATGTGTAGAGCATTGAGGCTTTACACATTGGAGTCGAAGGAGATAATCATAAAGCTTTCAAAGAAGGCAATCGGAGTTGCTGCGTCTGTGGGAATGTTACTTGGGATGAGCGCTGGGGCTGCTTTCGCTGAAGATTTGTTCGGTGGCGACTGGTACTACGGCACAAATTACGTAACTGGTAATGCGACCTCATCCTACTACCACGGATCACGATGGCACTGGACAACCATTGGGACGAGTTCTGGAAAATTTGAACGCGCCGAAGGGGGAGCGGGTAAAACTGCGTCAACTTGGCTGTGGCGCACTCCTGGTTCTTCCGTGACATTTAAAGCTGGAACTTCATCGCAAACAGCTACTCGTTAAACGAGTATGGATGAGGAAGTGATACGATGATGCGACGTTTGGTAGTTTTCTGCGGTGTAGTACTGGGAGTCTTAGCTACTTGTATTGGTTTTTTGCAAGCCATTCAGGAAGAGAGTGTACTACCCCTGAATACTTCAGACGTTGGTTTCATTAACTTCCAGCTTTCTGATATTCCACCTGCTGCCGTTGACGAGTACCTCCAAGAGGTCTCGTCACGGCAGCAGGTGGAAATCTTCCAGCTCTCTGGCACCACAGGTATAAAAACAGTAAAAATTATTGCCAGAGGAACTCCGCAACCAACTGAGAAGAGCTCTATTACTTGGGTGAATCCCAGTAAAACTGGAGTCCTCCTTCCCTCCGCGAATGCTAAAGATATTCCCCCTTCAGGCGTATACGCTCTGAAAGGAACTGCAGAAAATATTGCGGGCTTTAAACAGTGGTTGACCACTCATGGTGCCGTCCATACTTGGGAACAGTACTCAAGTATAGAATTACTGTTACTTCCTTTGGCATACCAAGGAGTGATAGCAGTAGTACTGGTCACTGCACTACTTACTTCAATCATTATTATCGGCTGGTTTATTTCCAAACGACGCTCTCAAGTAGTGCGGATGCTTAACGGTTATAGCAACCACCAGATTATTGCGGGTGATTTACGGGATCTTATCTTTCCGCTTTTCACAGCTTGCGCATTGAGTAGTATAAGCACAGCGATAATCATGTCGTTCTTTAGTGACCGCATTTTACCGGTGATTATCACAGCAGGTAAGATTCTCATCATTATTGCTATACTGATTACGGTATTCAGCCTTGTCGTTGCTGTATTGTCTAAAGTGAAAATTAGTGAGTTCGCGCAGCGTAAACCACTGCCCGTGTCGTTCAGTATTGTTAGCTTCCTACTGCGTATGGCTGTGTTATTACTAGTGTTCGCAACTGTTCCGCTTACTTTTTATGCTGCGCAGGTTGCTCAGTCAAACTATGTTGCTGCGCAAAAAGCTAGTGAGTACTCTGACCTATATACTGCGAACTTTGGAGGTATTGTAGACGAGAACCGGGATTGGAACGCTCATGTAGAAGATTTTGCTAAACTCGTTACCCGGTTAGAAAATGAGCATAAAATTTTCTACGCGAAGCTCTATCCCGAAGAATCTAACGCTATTAGCGGAATCGGCGTTGATTCAGTGGTGATGTATAACGAAGAAGCCTTCAACCTTTTCTATGCTGATCAAACCGCTGATTTACGTGAAGTACCCGCGTCGTCTCTTTCTGCACAAACGCTATCTTCCCTCGGATTAGCTACAGGGGATTTGCGTGTTTTCCTGCCAGAAGAATCACAAGCGGTTATCGGTGTGCGCGGAAGCGGGCTGTTCCAGGTCGCCCAAAACCCCGTTATTATTGTGGTGCCACAGGTAAGCAGGGTACATAACTCAGATCGGTTGATGAGTCACGCTACTACCGGCGCGGTAATTTTTGCTGATTCAGATGATCTTTTAAAGTCTACTTCGCAGATTGGGTTGAACCTGACCTTTGATAATATTCGCGATAAGAACTCGGTTTATGCTTCCGATCAACGCTTAGCCTACCAAGTATCAGTTTTTGCGTTGGGTACGTTAATTGTTTCGTTCTTAACGTCAACTTTCATTTCCGCCCTCGTATACATAAATAGACGAGGGCGCGCAAAGTTTCCCCTTTATCTCAACGGAACCAGGTGGGCGGCACTATTCCGCGTTCCTCTGGCAACTGACACCCTTGGCTTAATACTCGCACTCACCTTATCGCTCGTAATTTCTGCTACCTTAAGCATCAACCAACCAGCATTTCTTATAGCAGCAGGAATAGTTTTCATACTTGTTTCTTTTTTCATTTATCGACGAACTGTACGTAAAACCATGCTTTCCTTAGCCATTAGAAAGGTGGACTAATAATGGGGTTAGAAGCTAAAGACCTGTCAATGAAAATTGGGGCGCGCACCCTATTTCAAGGTGTTTCCCTGCAATGCCCTAAAGGAAACAGCTTGGCAATAGTCGGTGAATCAGGAGTGGGTAAAACCACTTTACTTAATATTCTCGCCCTAATACTTCCAACGCATTCGGGAACCATCTCATTTGACGGAGTTGAAGCGCAAGCCTGGAACGAGCGGAAAATCAGAAACTTCTGGAAGAACAAAGTATCGTTTATTCTTCAAGACGCTGGCCTAGACGACAGCGAAACCGTCGGCTACAACATCACGCTTAAACACGGACTCCCATGGCGTCACACACAGCAGGAAGCACACGCAGCAGCGCAGCAAGTGGGGCTGGCTGACCGCTTAGAATCACAAATCATGGAACTAAGCGGCGGTGAACAACGCCGAGTGGCTATAGCCCGCGCAATCTACAAGCAAGCAGACTATCTGTTCGCTGATGAACCCACCGCTTCACTAGACGATGCCAACCGACAACTAGTGCAAGACCTACTTTTAGAACAGGTAGCAAAAGGAGCCACAGTTATCATCGCAACACACGACTTGGCACTGGCAGCCGCTTGCGACCAAACTTTTACGCTCACTAAAAGCTAAACACCTCTACCAAATACTTGAACCAACCAGTCTTCGAAACCAAAGAAAGCCAAGTAAGACTGACAAAGAAGAAGTTTTGGAGCTAACTTGAAAAGTAAGGAGTATAGCATGTGTGGAATTACTACCGGTTTATTAAAATAAATAATTTTACAGAATATAGATTGGAGATAAACATGGAGTATATTATTAGAGAATTAAGACAGGACGAAATTAAGTTATTGGATACATTCTTATATGAGGCTATTTTTATTCCGGAAGGAGTACAAGCTCCCTCTAGAGATATTATAGAGCATCCCGACTTACAGATATATATTGCGAATTTTGGAAAGAAAGATGATATATGTTATGTTGCGGAAGTTGGTGGAAAGGCAATTGGAGCGGTATGGACTCGTATCATCAAGGATTATGGTTATGTTGATGAGTCAACGCCATCTCTGTCTATTTCACTTCTCAAAGAATATAGAAATTTCGGTATTGGAACAGAGCTTATGAAACAAATTCTTTTGACTTTGAAAGAGCGAGAATATAAGCAAGTGTCATTGTCTGTTCAAAAGATAAACTATGCAGTGAGTATGTATAAAAAAGTAGGCTTTGAAGTTGTTCGTGAAAATGAAGAGGACTATGTTATGGTTTGTAAACTTTAGTGTCTGACAAATTCTCGGTTTGCAGAAACAAAGAAACTTGAAGTTATAGAGGTTAGGTATGAATAGAAAATTAGAAGAAATGAGCTTAAAAGAACTTTGGCAACATTTCGAAGTATCCCTCATTAAAATTACATGCATAAATAGTTCCATCTGGATCTAGAATAACTTCATCGGCTTTCGGTAAATCAATAGACCTCAGAATGGAATCAGTCCCGAGACTACTCGCTCCCATCGAAGTCAACAGCAATACATCTGAGTCTGAAATCGCCACAGGCTTCTGTCTGTACGCGAGTATTTCATCCTCAATTGAACTTAGTCTATAACTGATCGGGAATGACAACTTAATTCCCAAGTTCAATCACATCAGCGAACATGTCAAGGTTCGAACGCGAATGTAGCACAACGATAGCTTGCCGGTTTTGCTCAGTAAGCGAACGGCTCAAATTAACGAGTTCTTCCCGTTCTTGCGCAGGCATGAGTGGCTTGAAAGTTTCATCAAGCAAAATTAGTGGGGTTCGGCCTTGAGCGAGTTCCTCTCGCACAAGGTCGATACCACTAGTTGGTGATTCTTCTTCCGCAAACGGATCGGTATCCGGAATCAGGCACACGTCTTTGCTCAGGTAACGGCGTGCCAACGATTCTAAAATTACAGATTTTCCAGCTCCGGTAGCCCCGATAAGCGCGATCATTGTGCGCCCCGAATTGAGCAGCCGGATCACCTTGTCCAACTCGGCTTGCCGAACTGGTGGCAGCGAACGTTCTACCGTGAGAGTTTCGAGCAGCCGTACACGTTCCACCGTCAGACCGACAACGTCGACGTTTTGGAGCGTTTCGATCGTGGACCGGATGCCCGATGATAACGTCACTGCAAAGTACAAGACTGCTACCGGCGCAACGAACGACGACGACGTCATTCCCAACAAAACTGCCACCACGACGGCAGCTGAATTAAGGCTCAACACTAAGGCTTGGATAAGCCCGTCTCGCCAAGCATAAGCATCAGCAACCCCGATACATGCCTTGATGTAGTTCGACTCTGCCTCGGCGTATGCCGCCTGCCCTGCTTGGTAAAAACTTGGGCTGGAAATGCTAGTATGCAAGCCAGCTTGAACGCTTACTGCTCCGAGGAACTCGCCACGCTTATTCGCTACCTCGGTTGAGGAGGCAATTACGCGCTTTGAGCCTTGCCGATAAGCCAGGTAGGCCAACGGCATGATAGCGAGAATAACGATGAGGAAAATAGGGGCGCCGACGGCCGATGCCCCTACCAAAAGCACGGTGTAACTGACAGTACGGAACACTGAACCGAGTGCAGCTGGGATATTCATTTGCAGATCGGAAAAATCGTCTCCCATCCGGCCCACAATTGCGCCACTATTGTTGCGGCTTGCGAACTGGTCAAACCGCGCAAGTAGCTGACGGTGAAGATCACCCAACCGCGTAATAGGAACGCGATAAATCGTACCGAAGAATACAACACAACCAACCACAATCACCAAGACACAAACCGCGGAAACAATAGCCAAATGCGCTGTCAGGTTTTCTTCATTCGAAAGCGTCAGTGCAAACACAATCTCCACACACGTCAATGCCAATGCACCAATAATCACGCTAATAATATGCGGACCGAAAAGCAGCGCAACTGTTTTCCACAGCATTGCTTGCTTCGGATCAGGATCAGGCAATTGATCAACATTGACTGCCGATTGAGATAACTCAGTTGCTGGTACACCAGAAGTTTCCTCAGAAAGATGTGCTGGAAGCGCTGCGGCGTCTAGAAAAACTGCCGGAACGTATTCATGAGATGCAGCGATAATCGAGCAATGCGGAACCGCTTGGGCAACGTGGCGAGCAGCTACCTCGCGCATACGCGGATCGAGCGCGGCGAAAGTGTCATCAAGAATAAGCCACTGCGGCTGATCGGCAAGCACCATTGCCAACGCAAGGCGATGAGTTTCACCGGAGGACAAGGTGGTGACGTCTTGCCAAACGCGCCCAAGAACTTCCCTACCAAGGCCAAGCGCCGCGGCGTGAGAATCAAATCGAGACAACTTTTCCGCACTCGCAGCCGCCTTCCACGCAGTAAGCACAATCTGCGCCATCTGCGGATTGCGCGGAATAAAAGCCGTCTGCGAATGAACTGCCGAGGTCAACAACTCCTGCGCATACGGCGTTGATCGATCCACAATTTCCACCGAGCTAGCCGGCTGCGAAGTACCATCATTTTTAGTCTGCGCCTGCGAATCTAGAACGTCATTTTCTAACTTGTCGAGATCTTTCATCATCGGAACAGCAAGGCGAATAACACGGTAATTAACGAGGTTATTTTGCACCGCAGAATAAAGGTAACGGGCAGCCAAAATAATTCCAATACCAACTTTTCCTTGCGGCCAGAACCATGCGCCAAGTATCGCCACCACACACAGCGTAAAAGTCAAGGAACTCGAATCAAGGAACCCACTAAAAATCTGCAAACGAACACGCTTTTTTAGCAGACCTTCTTCAGTTTCGCGAATATGCGAAGCCTGCCCGATGGCGTAATCCCAGCGCGGAGTAAGCGGACCACGTGGCATTGCCTGCCCCAGGAGTTGAATCCAATGCCGGCGCTTTCCCTCCAGCTCCACATATTGCTCCCACAAGTTGCCAATGCGATTAATCAGCACAACGCTAGCCGCAACAAGGCCGGTAATAATAATCGAAGCAACCAGACCACTCCAACCGTAGAGCACCAGCGCAAGAACGAGGAAAGCTACCACATTTACGGTTGAAAGAACGGAATCAACAACGTATGCAAACTGGCTAATTTGCCCCGGATAAGTCAATACATTCCCACGATCCTCGCGCGTGGACCTAAGCTCAAATACATCCTTAAACCGGCGATACACCAGTTGCCGGACAGTGAACGTCAAGATAAATTCCCACCGTTCTTTCACCCAGTACCCGAAACTTTCGGCGATAAATCCACCAATAAGTAACGCAGCCAAGGTGCTTTTTGATACCGACGGCGAACCAACGAGTGACACTCCGAGCGTCACCATGAGGGCACCAGAAATTGCGACAAAACCTGCTAGCAAAACAATGAAGCTGAAACGCCAAGGAGCACATACATAAGAAAGCCAACGAAGACGATGAGGGAGCCGGTGCGAAAGCTCTCGATACCGCTCATACATAGAATCAAGATTCAAAAGAAATACATTCCTAAAAAGAGTGCCTACAAAAATAATACAGATTAAGCTAAAGACAATTAATTCTAATCGCCTCTGCAACCAGTTCATTATCTGGAAATCGAACTAATAGATCATGGAGTATGGCGGCAATGTCAAGAGACTGGTCGAACTTGCAACGCGCATGCGCCTGAATAAGCTCTATCTCGGCAAGCTCATCCTTGTCAAAACTACTCACGTCAATGGAAGAAGAAAAATCTAAATTCCATTCTGTTGCACCTGCATAATGCGCAGCACGGAGCATGTCTAAAGGCGTGTCCTTATCACCAAGTTGCATGGCATTAAAATACGACTCTCTGGCCTGCGGATATTCTTCAAGGCACATCTGAATATACCCAAGTAAACGGTAAGCTTCAGGCATACTTGAATCTAACTGAAGAACCTCGTGAACTTACCACGCAAGCAAGATTCGAAGTTAAAATACTATGATGCAGTTTCTCAGCATAATGAGATGCCTCAAGTTTAGAAATTCCTTCTTCTAAAATTTTACGCGTAGTATCAAGCTGTTTTCCTCTAAAGAAAGGCAGTGCCATTCCATTTCGATTAAATACTCGCTCGTATTCCACCTGCGAGCTAGAAGGTAAATCTTGAAGCATTTTCCACCGCCTTACAAATGCCGCTCAACAACTGACACATCAAGTAAAGCACGAGGATTATGACGCGCATAAAGCATAGCTAGAGAATAACGCGCCCGAGCTTCATCAATTGGCGTAAGAGTGCACCATATAACCCATAGCAATTTTGCCATTCCAACATCACCTTGCAATGCATAGGGAATGCCAAGCAAATCTGCTAATTTAGGATCTAAAACCTCTACTTGTTGCAAATAAGCATCTGCAACATCCTTCGCATTCCATGAATCTCCATAGGTAAGTAGCTGGCTGACATACTTAGCAAGATCCTCAGGTGTTATCGTTGCTGACCTGACTTTGGCTAGAATAGCATTCTGTTCCTGCACGATTGAATCGCATTTCAAATTGTTTCTCTTATGGGAAAGTTTAATACTCAGCTGCACTTCCAAATTATCTGCAAGCCCCAAAAGAAATTCTTTGTCAGGCTCAGAAGGCATTGACGCAAGTGTCAGAAAAATTGGACCTGTAATTTTAGTACTGTAATCAACGGCTATCCTACGTAATCCCCGCAAGATACGATTAACAGTGTAGTACCGAAGTTGATCTTCTGATTTTTGTTGTTCACTGAGACTTTCAATACTTCTACCAGCTCGATGAAAAACACAACGAGCAAGATGAGATTCACGCCAATCCGATCCCGTCACCTGATCTAAATCTTCAATAAGTGAGCGAACGACTGAAAAAGGATGGCTCAAATCTCTATCACTATAATCAAATAGCATTGTCTCAACCATTCTCTCGTAGGAGCATCTGGTAAACGAAAGTTATTGTCTTTATATACACTATTCCAGCCATTCGCTCTTGGGTATTTCTACCCTGCTGTACGTGTCTTATAGCAATACATTACTGCCATATTCGTCTTTGATTTAACAACCTTGTGTGTACTAATCTTCATTATCACACCTTCCTTTGCGCTATGGAATCAAGCGTGAAGAAAGTATTCTAACTTCACATATATAACTCACATGCTTAAACAATCTTTTTCAAACTATAATTAACTTTTTTATAAAATTTCAGATATAAAATTCGCGATACTAAAGAGCATACTAAATTACAAGTTATCTTCTCACCTAAAAAATCTAACCCATTTGCTATTATCAGTAACAAAAATCCAATATTGCGCGCAAATGAGAGGTGCGGAACCAAAATTTTCCATCAGAAAATATTTTCAAGACAGCTTGAAAAACTCAAAATATTTTCAATATCTCTGATAGTTAATTTTACTATACCTATACTTTTTAACACTTGCCCATACTTTTTGCAGCTAGCGTTATTTTGGATCAAGAACTCCCCTGATTTCAGTTTTCACGGCGCGCTAAGACATGAGTTACAACAACTAATACCGTACCCGCAGAATAAGATAACCGGGGTTGTAGGACAAATTGTGTTGCTGGGGTGGTTTAGTCCCAGTCTTGTCGGTAAGGTGCTCCGTGGTGTAGTTCGTGCCATGCGATAGCATCTCCCCATTGTGAGATAACCGCGTTTAGCGCATTATCTACTGTGCCTTCCCAATAAGCGTTTTCTATATCCGTATCCCGTGGCATAACTTTCAAGATCTCCGCTGGAGGTAAAGGAAACTGGGTGTGCGTGTAGCACCACCAGAAAATAGCTTTAATACGCCGACCTAAACTCATTCCCCGATGGCCTCTAAGCATCTGCCGCAACGGAGCATTAACACCTCCTTCAATCCGGTTAGTAGTAGCTGGCATAAGCTCATCCCACTGCGGGTCAAGATACGTAAACAACAACTGGTTCCTAATAGAAAAGTTAATGCTTCTACACGCTTTCACAGTTTTAGCATGAGTATAAGACCACGAACGCTCATGATAGGTAACCTCCTGTAGGAACACATGCCACTTGGTTTGCCACTGCTGGTAATCTCTAAGGCCACTGGGTTGCACTATCAAGGGTTTTCACGTGTAACAGGCGCTTACCCAGTTGGTATAGCTCCCAGTTCGGCTCGAGTTTAGGACGCGTTGTAGTCGCTGTCTTAATCTGCGTGAATACGTGGAAGACACACCTTTGTATCTTCGTGTCAGGCCAGGTGGTTTTACAGGCTTTCATAAACCCGCTCCCACCATCACAAACCACTAAATCCGGTGGAGCAATCCGGCTTAACAAGGCTTTCCACGCTCTAGAGTTCTCACTTCTAGCAACATACCAGCCAAGAACATGCTAGTCACTGCGAGCAATCAAAACAACTGCTTCACGGCCCAGGTGAATACCATCAACATACACAACCGGGTGCACTTCATCCACGATTGGTGGAAGCAGCCAAATATCCCACAAGAACCTAGTTCTACGGTTGAAAAGTTCGTCCCCCGTCCCGGCATATCGTTAAGTGTTTTACCTGAAAGCAGCCAACTTAAAAACAACTCTAAGTTCTTAGCATCAGTGTTAATGGGATTGAGGTTAGTTATAGAACAAGACTTGCACCGCCAGCGTTGACGCCCAGCTTTAGTTTTCCCGTGACGGGTCATCTGATTATTACAGATAGGGCATTTAGGAATATTCATACCCCTAGAATGAAACCCACAAACTAAAACACCGACTTCCCCAGCAATCACAAGCAAAAGTCACTGTTCTAGCAACACCAAATGTCCAACCTAATAGTTCACCGAAACAAACTAAAAACCCGACCTGCCCCCGGAATGCCAGGGAAAAGTCGGGTTTCCAGCAACACCACCTGTCCTATAACCCTGAAAGTGAGCCACGGGCAAACAAAAAACCCACTCACGCGAAATTGTATCAACGTGAGTGGGTAAACTGTGGAGCTAACGGGATTCGAACCCGTGACCTCTTCCATGCCATGGAAGCGCGCTACCATCTGCGCCATAGCCCCAGTACTCCACCAGTGTACACGTTTAGTGAAGTAACCTCAAATCGGCTCATTTGCCGGTTTGGTGTGACTGAAAATAAGCGGAAATTTCCGCAGCAACTCGAGGAATCTGCATGGGAACACTCCCGTTACGTAGGGATTCAGTTGCTGCAATACCGGTGGCTACTGCGTCGCGTGCGCTAAGAGGGTTGGTGTCAGTTTTTCCGCCCTCGGTAATAAACCGCATGAATTCGCCTACGGTGAGCACGTCAGCATCTGAGTGCCCGCCTGTGTCCGCAGTAATTGGGAACTCCGCGTCCCCTTCAGCTCGCCAATCTGAACGACGATTCCAGAGTTTCACTACTCCCCCGGCATAGTCGCCGAAGTTTTCCAGCCGTCCTTCATCTCCGATAATCGTGTAATTGCGCCAGTAGTCGGGCGTGAAATGGCACTGTTGATATGAACCCAGCACACCTGAGTCCATTCGCATAAGCATCATTGAAATATCTTCAACGTCGATAACTGGGTTAAGCCCTCGTTGTTTTGCCGGCGGGTAAACGGACATGTCAAACCAGTCACTCATCAATGCCTCAGAATTGTCCGCCCTGTCAGAGATTTTATCGTAAACCTGCAGGTCTCCCATGGCTGTTACTTCCCGAGTTTGTGAGCCAGCCAGCCAGTGCATCACGTCAATATCGTGAGCTCCTTTTTGCAGTAGCAAACCGGTCCCATGCTCTCTGGTGGCATGCCAGTCTTTAAAATAATAGTCTCCCCCGTGCCCAACAAAATGACGGGTCCAAATGGCTTTTACTTCCCCCACGGCGCCTTTTTGGATCAGCTCATACATAAGTCGCACTACATTCATGTGCCGCATGTTGTGGCCCACGTAAAGCTTAGTTCCGGTTTCATAGGCGGTGCGCAGAACTTCGTCAGCTGATTCAACAGTAATCGCAATCGGTTTTTCCAGGTAAACTGGTACCCCTGCTTCTAAAAGTTCACAGGTGATTTGCCGCATGAGTGTCATCGGGAGAGGTTACAAAAGCCGCGTCTATCCCAGCTTTTATCGCTTCTGTAGTGGTTTGATAAAGGGGAATATCAGCACCCAATTTTTGATTCAGACGTTTTTGCCCCTGGGGTGAAGGGTCTACAGCCGCGGTGATTTTTCCACCGAATTGTTGCGAATGTAGCGCTAGTTTAGAGCGCGCTCCAATCCCAATAACACCGATTCGTAGTTCACTCATGTTCAGCCTTTAGTAGGTTTACCGTTGGGTTACTTGGATTTCTAACTGGGGTGCGTCTGCCCAGAGACGTTCCAAAGCGTAGAACTCTCGTTTTTCGTCATGCATTACATGAACTATTACGTCACCGCAGTCGATGAGGATCCAAGACGCTTCGTCTTTTCCTTCCATTTTCGCCCGCTTGTAACCGTGTTTAATCAATTCGTCTACGATTTCGTTGGCAATCGCATTCACCTGGCGGGGGGTGTCTGCAGAAACGATTAAAAATACGTCGGTAAATGGCATGCGTCCAGAAACGTCTAATGCCACGGGGTTTACTGCTAGTTTAGTGTCGGCAGCTGCTACAGCAATGTCTAGGATTTCTCTAGTTTGCGGTGAAATTGTCAAAGTAACCTAACCTTATTCCTTATATAATCCGTATTTGGTGATGTATTGTACTACCCCGTCAGGTACCAGGTACCACACGGGTTTTCCTTCGCGAACGCGTTTTCGGCAATCGGTGGAAGATATTGCCATGGCGGGCACTTCCAGTAATGAAACTGCGTTGGTGGGCAGTCCCGACGCGTCGAGTTTATGCCCCGGCCTGGTCACTCCAATAAAATGTGCCATTTCAAAGAGTTTATCGGAGTCTTTCCAAGAGACTATTTTTGATAGTGCATCTGCGCCGGTGATGAAGAATAGGTCTGCGTCCGGGCGCTGCCGGTGAATATCGTTCAGAGTGTCTATCGTGTAGGTTGTTCCTCCTCGGTCAATATCCACTCTTGATACTGTGAAGCGGTTGTTGGATGCGGTGGCGATCACGGTCATAAGATAACGGTGTTCCGCTGAGGTGACTCGCCGCCCGGCTTTGAAGGGTTGCATTTGGGTGGGTACGAAAACCACCTGGTCCAGGTTGAATACTTGCATGGCTTCCGAAGCGGCCACCAGGTGCCCGTGGTGGATGGGGTCGAATGTTCCGCCCATTATCCCAATGGAAGGGCGTGGTTTCAAGGTGGCGTTCACAGTTGTTTCCATGCGTTTATCAACTATCTTTCTACCTTAAATCATTAGCTGATTTTGCCTGCAGCTAGTATTCTTCTGGGTCTGTCCACACGCCTTGCATGCGTTCAGTCCATAGTTCTTCTCTAGCTGCAGCCTTTGCATCCATTGCCTCGTGGTAGCGGGCTTTCTTCTCTTTACGAGTCGCGCGCATGTTTTCTTCAAAACGCAGGTCGCTTCCGCGAGGGCCCAGCAGTTCTGCTCCGGTTTGCATAGTTGGTTCCCAATCGAAGATGACGCCGCTTTCAACGGGGCCGATTACTACTGGGTCTCCTGGCAGTGCTCCGGCTTTCATCAGCTCATCTTCAACTCCGGCATTTGCCAGGCGGTCAGCTAAGTATCCGACTGCTTCGTTATTGGCAAAGTCGGTTTGGAGTACCCAGCGTTCAGGGCGGCGTCCGCGGACTTCGTAAACAGTTTCACCATTATATTTGACTGCGCGCACAGTGATTTGGGTGTCGTCGCCGTGGAGTTGCCCAATTCCCCGAGGGCGGAGGACTACTGTTTCTTCTTTAGCTTCCGGCAGGTTCGCTCGATGTTTCGCTACCATTTCTGCCAGTGCAAAAGAAAATTCTTTAAGTCCTTGCCGACTGACTGCGGAGACTTCAAATACTGGCCAGCCGAATGCTTCCAGTTCTTCGCGTTGGAGTTGCGCCATTTCTAAACCATCTGGCACGTCCACTTTATTTATAGCAATTACCCGAGGGCGTTCTCCTAAAGGCACGTATCCTTCCAGCTCACCTAAATCTGACTTATATTGTTTCAGCTCATTTTCGATGGTTTGTAGGTCTGAGAGTGGATCTCGGTCAGTTTCAAAGGTAGCTGCATCCAGCACGTGAACGATTACCGCGCAGCGTTCAATGTGGCGTAAGAATTCTAGTCCTAGCCCTCTCCCTTGGGAGGCGCCTTCAATGAGTCCTGGTACGTCGGCTATAGTGTAGCGTTCCTCGCCGGCTTGTACTACGCCCAGGTTCGGAACCAAAGTGGTGAACGGGTAGTCGGCAATTTTGGGGCGGGCTGCTGACATTGCGGCGATTAGAGAGGATTTACCTGCTGAGGGGAATCCTACTAAAGCTACGTCTGCTACCGATTTAAGTTCTAGGACAATATCGCGTTCCTCGCCGGGTTCGCCTAGGAGCGCGAACCCGGGGGCTTTACGTTTTTTGGAAGCCAGGGCGGCATTTCCCAGACCTCCGCGTCCGCCCTCGGCAACGATGAAGCGAGTACCTACGCCGGTGAGGTCTGCCAGTACATTTCCCTGCGTGTCTTTGACTACGGTTCCTTCTGGAACTGGCAGGATAATGTCTGCACCTTTTTTACCTTCACCGTGGTCCCCTGAGCCGGGCACGCCGTTTCCCGCGCGCTGGTGTGGGGCACGGTGATAGTTGAGTAAGGTGGTGGTTTGGTCGCTAACTTCTAAAATAACGTTGCCGCCGTTGCCGCCGTTACCACCGTCGGGGCCACCTAGGGGCTTAAACTTTTCACGGTGTACGGAAGCGCAACCGTGTCCACCTTTGCCTCCGGCAACGTGTAGAGTAACGGTATCTACGAATGATGGCATCTGTTTTCTCCTGAAACTAGCGGTAAATATATTTTGAGGGTGAACGGTCACCCATTCACCCTCAATAAGTATTAGACAATTATCAGGCGTTAGCCGCAATAATGTTTACTACTCGACGATCACGCTTGGTGGAGAACTCCACGTCACCAGCAACTAGTGCGAATAGAGTGTCATCCTTGCCACGTCCTACGTTGTCACCTGCGTGGTAGCGGGTGCCGCGCTGACGAACTAGGATTTCTCCAGCTTTAACAAACTGACCACCGAAACGCTTCACGCCCAGGCGCTGTGCGTTGGAGTCACGACCGTTCTTGGAAGAACCAAGACCTTTCTTAGAAGCCATTTTCCAGCCCTTTCTTTAAATAGAAACTTGACCGCGGATCAGGCGATACCAGTGATCTTGATCTTCGTCAGTGCCTGACGGTGACCCTGGCGCTTACGGTAGCCGGTCTTGTTCTTGTACTTAATAATGGAAATCTTTGGACCTTTGGTAGGTGCGACGATCTCAGCAGTAACCTTTACTTTTGCGAGTTCAGACGCTGCAGAGGTGACTTTATCACCGTCGACTACCATTACGGCCTGAAGTTCGACAGAATCGCCGATTTCTCCAGCCAACTTGTCGACGACGACCACATCACCGACGGACACCTTCTCCTGTCGGCCGCCGGCCTTGACAATCGCGTAGACCACGTTGTTGCTCTCTTCTTTTCGATTACAAATAACTCAGTTAATAGATTACCGGATTTTTTCCGCTAATCCACTACTCAGAAAGCGAAAACTAGAAATAGAGATATAGACCTCATTAGTCTCGCTTCGCCAAGTATTTTGTGCGTTTATAAAAACAGCACCGACTGTCTACGATACGCTATTTCGACAGTCAATATCAAACCGTCCTGGGATAGTTCACTGACTTTTAACTGTGCAATGCACCACCTCGGGTTCGGCTTTTTGGAAACCTTAGCTGGTTTCCTCAGTTTTCGCTGGTTCGGATACTACTACCCGACGGCTTTTCTTCACCGGACGCTCTAAAGTAGCTCCGGAATTTGTTCCAGCTACTGGACGCGCAATCGAAACTGCGGGCACAGTTATGGTTTCTTCTGCAACCACCTGGGGTTGCCCAGCCGCCATCACTGCCGTGCGCCGCCCGGTGCGCGCCGGCTTAACCTCAGCTTCTGCAGAAGCCGCGTGTTTTTCTTCAGCTTTAACTGTCAGCACAGTATCGATACTGTCAAGCAATGCTTCCGCATCGTCAAGCAGGCGATTACGCGCCCCTTTACGGCGATCTTTCAATCCTCGTCGAGGGCGGTCTTTTGACTTTTCTGATTTTTGTTTAGAAAGCTGAGTTTGCTCAACCGATTGTTCTTCCACAACACTAGCGGTAGCTTTTTCGCTGGTTTCTTCCGCCTCTTGTTCAACCGGTTTTTCAGCAGATCGCTTCTGGGTAGTTTTTGTCTTAGCTTCGGCTTGTTTCTTACCGTTTTCTTTTTCAGTATGAGCAGAGGCTGTTGCCGCTGCGATTGCGGACAGTGCGGAACGAACTTTCTCTTGCTTTTCCTCAGCTTGGGGATCGACGGCTGGTTCAGCTACCGGACGAGCCTTAGGAGGAATCGACACGCCAGCATGATCTCTTTCAACCGGATCATGATGGACAATGAACCCTCTTCCGTCACAACATTCACAGGGAGTTGAAAATGCTTCAACCAGGCCTTCGCCAACCCGTTTACGGGTCATCTGGACTAATCCTAGTGAAGTAATTTCCGTAACCTGGTGACGGGTGCGATCCCGCCCCAAACATTCAACCAGACGGCGGAGCACCAGATCACGGTTAGATTCTAAAACCATATCCACGAAGTCAATCACAACGATCCCGCCGATATCTCGCAGGCGCAGTTGCCTCACAATTTCTTCGGCAGCTTCCAGGTTATTCTTGGTCACGGTTTCTTCTAAAGTACCCCCGGAGCCAATGAATTTACCCGTGTTTACGTCGATTACCGTCATTGCTTCAGTACGGTCAATCACCAGTGACCCGCCGGAAGGCAACCAAACTTTCCGATCCATGCCCTTGGTTAGCTGTTCATCAATCCGATGGACTGTAAAGATATCTTCTTTACCTACCCAGCGTTTTAAACGGTCACGTAAATCAGGAGCTAATTCATCGACATATTCCTGTACCGTATTCCACGTTTCTTCCCCCTGCACAGTTAGGGTTTGGAAATCTTCTGTGAATACGTCTCTCACCACGCGCACAGCAAGTTCAGGTTCTGAACGAAGCAGGTAGGGAGCTTTTTGCGTTTTCTTTTGCTTTTTTTCGATATCTTCCCACTGGGTTTGGAGGCGAGTAACGTCATCCCTTAATTGTTCTTCAGTTGCGCCCTCGGCAGCAGTGCGGACAATCACCCCGTAATCTTTGGGAACAATCTTAGAAAGAAGTTTCTTTAAACGGACTCGTTCGCGCTCAGGCAGTTTCCTTGAAATCCCCGTCATCTGCCCAGCAGGCACCAGCACCAGGTAGCGTCCAGCCAGGGTGATTTGCGAGGTTAAGCGCGCTCCTTTATGTCCGATTGGGTCTTTAGTTACCTGCACTAAAACAGTGTCACCAGATTTGAGGGCCTGCTCAATTCTCCGAGGGCGCCCCGCTAACCCAACTGCTTCCCAATTAACTTCCCCCGCGTAAAGGACCGCATTACGTCCTTTACCAAGATCAACGAAAGCGGCTTCCATTGAGGGAAGCACATTTTGCACTCTACCAAGGTAAATATTTCCCACCATGGTCTGCTGCGTACGGCGTGCCACATAGTGTTCAACCAGTAAACCATCTTCCAAAACAGCAATTTGGTTTAACCCGTTTTGTTCACGCACAATCATTTCGCGTTTAACTGATTCACGGCGAGCCAAAAACTCTGATTCAGTGATAGTTTGGCGTCGACGATTTTCCTTACGAGTGTCTTGACGCCTTTGCCGTTTTGCTTCTAAACGGGTGGAGCCCTGCACTCCAGCTACTTCGTCATTTACTTCTTCAAGTTCGTCTGGACGTACTCGTCTGCGGCGGCGTCTGCGGTTTAATCCGTTTTCTTCAGCTTCTTCTATTTCTGTTTCTGAATAAAATTCGGGAGCTGTTTCTTCAGACTCTTCAACTACTACCGCTCTTTTTCGGGTTCGACTCCGCGTCAGTGGCTCAGTTTCAGGATCTTCTGAAATGTAGCTTTCTTTTTTGGGGCGCGCAGGTAAGGTAGTGATCTGCGGAGCCATAAATAATAGATCTGCATAGGTGCTTGCAGGTGGATTATCGACCGCCAGAGGTACTTCCGGGGTCTGTGCCTGCGCGGCAGAAAAAAGTGGCACAGCGAAAGGTGAAGCAATTGAGGCTTCAACACTATCTAAACCGCTGAACTCAGGTTCAGACATAGTTTCGTTTGACAATTAAGTTCTCCAAAATACTTACAAGCAAGCTTACATACTTGCTAACTTCGCCCATTCAAGGACGGAAACTTTCGTGCGTGTCTGTTTATCTAAGATGCACTGCTGACAATTATGGCATAGTTTTTCACCCTCATGCCACCTCAGCACACCTGGTGAACATTGTTAAATGTAGCTCTCTATTTCTCACCTTAAACGAAGAATAATTATCGAAGAAGAAATTAGGTCACAAATTTGTTTTCTAAATGAGTTTTTTACCCTGCTTTTGAGGGCTTAAAAAGATGACACTTACTGGAAAGTCTGTCACCAAATCTAACCTTGAGAAGCTAAATTTTAGAAATTCTCAATACAATCACTTAGTTTGCTATAAAACTTAAAAAAATAATCTTATGCTTTTAGTATGCCCGAGCTATGTTCTCGGCTAATCTTCAATCTATTAATTCGACACAAGGAAAGGTGGACGCATGACAGTCCTCCCAGCGGCACTCGATGCTGTGTCCCTGGCACGTTGGCAGTTCGGTATCACTACCGTCTACCACTTCATCCAGGTTCCACTCACCATCGGCCTGAGCCTACTGGTTGCAATTATGCAAACTAAGTGGCACCGCAGTGGCGACGATGTCTGGCTAAAGGCAACTCGTTTCTTCGGCAAGCTATTTTTGATTAACTTCGCCCTCGGCGTTGCAACCGGTATCGTACAGGAATTCCAGTTCGGTATGAACTGGTCAGAATATTCACGTTTCGTGGGCGACATTTTCGGCGCCCCACTGGCGGTTGAAGCGCTCCTTGCTTTCTTCATTGAATCCACCTTCCTGGGAATTTGGATCTTCGGTTGGGGACGCGTCTCAAAGGGAATGCACTTAGCTTCCATTTGGTTAGTCGCCATCGCTACCAACGTTTCCGCACTTTGGATTCTGGCAGCTAACTCTTGGATGCAAGAACCAGTTGGAGCATTCTTCAACCCAGAAACCGGACGCGCCGAACTAAACGGAAGCTACGGATTCGTTGAACTTATTTTGAACCCTATCTTGGTTTACACCTTCACTCACGTTTTCTTCACCGCAGTATTCACCGCAGGTACCTTCGTAGCCGGCCTGGCCCTTTGGTGGGTTACCCGCGCTGCTAATGCTGGTAAAGAAGGCGAAGCTGAAGCCCGTAACTACTGGAAGCCAATCGCCCGTTTCGGCGCTGTTGCCCTCTTAATTGGTGGCACCGGTGTTGCAGTTACCGGACACTTCCAAGGTCAGCACCTCGCTGAAATCCAGCCCATGAAGATGGCAGTAGCCGAAGGTATCTGTATGGATACTAAGGGAGCTGCTTTCACCGTCGCTGGTTTTGGTGAATGTCCTCTTGATGACAGTGGTGACATGACTCGTTTCATCACCATTCCAGGTCTGGCTTCCTTCCTCTCCCACGATGATTTCAACGCCGAAGTTGAAGGTGTACGTGACATCCAAAAACGTATGGTGGAAGCACTTAATCAAAACGAGTCCTTCACCTCTCGTTACGGTGACGCCTCCCAGTACGATTTCCGTCCTCCATCAATGCCTACTTTCTGGTCATTCCGCGTAATGACCACTTTAGGGCTAGCTTCTATCCTCACCGGATTAGGAATCCTGATTGGACTGCGTAAAGATCGTCTAATCAAGTCCAAACTAGTTGGCAAACTGGCCCTTTGGTCTATCACAGCACCTTTCATTGGTGCTTCCGCCGGCTGGATTTTCACTGAAATGGGTCGCCAGCCTTGGATCGTTTACCCGAACCGAGCAGCTGCTCTACAGGGTGATCCAGTAGGTGGAGTTCTTCAGCTAACTGAGTATGCCGCCTCTGGCGCAGTTCCAGTCGCCCAGGTAGCTACCTCAATGATTATCTTCACGATCCTATACGGCGCCCTCGGTGTTGTCTGGTATCTTCTAATGCGTCGCTACGCTTTAGAAGGTCTAAATGTACCTTCCCACTATGCAGAAGACAGCAATAACGCTGACACTCTTCTAAAGTTCGGTTACTGAGAAAGGCTAGGTAAATAAAATGGATTGGCTAAGCATTCTTTGGTTTATCCTAATCGCCGTTCTCTGGACCGGCTACTTGATTTTAGAAGGTTTCGACCTTGGCGTGGGCGCGCTAATTCCTTTCGTCGCCAAAAACGATGAAGAACGCTCCCAAACAGTAAAGACCATCGGCCCCCACTGGGACGGCAACGAAGTATGGTTACTCACCGCTGGTGGAGCTACCTTCGCTGCATTCCCCGAATGGTATGCAACCATGTTCTCTGGCATGTACCTGGCCCTCCTGCTGGTTCTAGTACTGCTGATTCTGCGTATCGTTGCTATCGAATGGCGCAAAATGATTGACACCGTACAGTGGCGTAAGATCTCTGACTACATTCACACTGCAGTTGGTCTCTTAGTTCCTGTTTTACTGGGGGTAGCTTTTGCAAACCTAGTTCAGGGTATGCACATTGAAGTTGTTAATCCACTGACTAACGAGCCTCTTACTGGCCCAGTAACTGAGGCAATGTTAGCTACCGGAGTTCACAACATCACCGGCGGATTCTTCTCCTTGCTTACCCCATTCACTGTTCTAGGTGGTCTGGTAGTATTGGCTATCTGCCTCTCCCAGGGTGCACAGTTCTTAGCTCTAAAGACCACTGGTCCAGTTTATGAACGAGCCGAGAAATACTCTGCAGTGTTCTCTCTAGCTGCAACTGTATTAACTGCAGTTTGGGCTCTATGGGCAGTCCTTGTTCACGCTGAAACTGTTTGGGCATGGCTCCCGCTAACCATTGCGGCTCTTGCTCTGATTGCCTCAGCTGTCCTCTCACAGCCAGCATTAAATAACTCCAAGTTGTCCTTTGTCTTCTCATCTTTGGGAATCGCCGGTGCAGTTGCGTTCATCTTCACCGCTATGGCTCCTAACGTAATGAAGTCCTACTTGGATCCCAGCTACTCACTAACTATCGCTCAGGCTTCCTCATCTCACGCTACCCTCGTGGTGATGACGATTGTGGCAGTTCTGTTCGTTCCAATCGTGTTAGCTTACACCGCCTGGTCCTACTGGGTATTCCGCGCCCGCGTTACCTTGGATGATATTCCTGAAGGTATGGGTCTGCTTCCTAAGCAGATTCGCGAAGGCGCTAACTTCTTAAAGGGTTAATCTTTAAAAGATCTACCCTGTGGGGGTTAGGAAACGAAAGTTTCCTAACCCCCACATTCTTTTTCCCTGCTTACAACCTCTCCCTAAGTCCATCAGCAAGTATAAAAATACAAAGTTAAGAAGAACTAAGTACAATCGTAAATAGTATTCTTAAAACAATAAGGACCGTGCTTTGAAACCATTAGATCAGCGTCTGCTCAAATACGCGCAGTCTGCTCGCCAGTACATGATTTTCATCGTCTTTACTGGAACTTTAGGTACCCTCTTAACCATCGCCCAGATCCTGGCAATCAGTGCAACTATTTCTCCGATCATCACTGGGGAAGCAACCTTTATTGCGGTTTTTCCGACGATTCTCATCCTAGTGAGTATCGTGATTGCCCGCCTTGCCCTAACCTACATACACCGCGCCTACGCCCACCGTGCAGCTAACCAAGCTATCGCTCAGCTTAGAAAAAAGGTCTTAGCTCAAGCCACGGCATTAGGTCCGCGTTGGCTGTCTACCCATGCAACAGACACAGTTACCTTAACTACTCGTGGTTTGGACGACCTGGGTCCTTATTTCGTTGCCTACCTACCTCAGCTAGTTTTAACTCTGATCGCAACTCCACTGGTACTAGCAGTTATGCTTTACCTGGATTTACTCTCTGCTTTCATAGCGGTGATCACCATTCCCCTAATCCCAATTTTCATGATCTTAGTAGGTAAACTCACTGAAGAATACTCTTTGCAAAAACTAAAAACTATGGAGCGGTTAGGAAGCCAACTTTTAGATCTCATCTCTGGCTTACCAACTTTAAAGGCCCTAGGCAGAGAACAGGCACCCACTAACCACGTGAAGAAATTGGGACAAACTCACGCGCGTACCACAATGCAAACTTTACGAGTAGCTTTCCTATCCGGAGGTATCTTAGAGTTCATCGCTACCCTCTCAGTCGCCCTGGTAGCCGTTGAAGTAGGCGTCCGTTTAGTCTATGGCAACGTTAGTCTCTTCGCTGGCTTAGCAATTATTATGCTTGCCCCTGAAGTGTATGCGCCTTTAAGAGAAGTCGGAAAAAACTACCATGCTTCTGCAGATGGAGTGGCCGCCGCCAACGCAGCTTTTGAAATTATCGAAACTCCGCTACCGGCAGCGAACACGCAACAAAATACAGTAACCTCCCCCCAACAGATTTTCACTGACGCAGTAGTTTCGCCAATCGAAATACAGTTTGTTGACGTGTCTATTGCAGCTCGCGGAGCCTGGGCTCCTCACCAACTTAATGCCATTATTCCCGCCGGTTCTATCACAGCTTTATCCGGGGTTTCCGGCGCCGGGAAAACTTCTACGGTAATGGCAATTTTAGGTTTACTTCCTCTCACCCAAGGAAAAATCTGGTTATCTGTTCCCACAGCTAAGCATCCTGCTAAGCGTTTCCAGCTTGAAGAAATCGCCCTGGAAAACTGGTGGGAACAAATCACCTGGGTCCCCCAAGCCCCCGCAATCTTACCTGGTAGTGTGTTAGAAAATGTAACCCAAACAAACCAGTATCCTCCAGCTACTCTGGCTAAAGCCGCCCAAGCCACCGGTTTTGATTCAGTAATTGCCAGTCTTGCAGATGGGTGGCACACCCAGTTAGGGCATGCCGGAATTGGTCTTTCTGTAGGGCAAAGACAACGCCTAGCTTTAACTCGGGCGCTTTTGAATCCAACCCCGCTGATAATCCTTGATGAACCAACTGCACATTTAGATTCACTCACTGAAAAGCAAGTTATTGAAACTATTAAAAAGTTACAGGCAAAAGGCTCAACTGTGCTGGTAATTGCTCATCGTAAGGCAGTTCTTGAAGTTGCAACTCACGTGATTGAAATAACCTCACAATCTGCTACCACAGCAGAGATAAAACAGTTCCCCCAATTGCAGGTAGATACTGTAGAAGTCGATAATCTTTTAGCTACGCCGCATTTACTGCATGACCTTTTAAAAGCTGAAGGCGAATCCGTTGAAAAGGAAGCGAAATAATGAGACTCTTTATTACTTCCACCGAATACGCTGCCCTAAAACGGGTTATTCCTTTACTGAAATTAAATAAAGGCACTTTTATTTTGGCAGTTGTCTTAGGAACTTTAGGGTTAGCCGCTTCCCTAGGCTTAGCAGCTACCTCCGCGTGGTTGATCGCCCGAGCTTCTGAGCATCCTCCGGTACTTTACCTAACTGTCGCTACTGTAGGGGTTAGATTCTTCGGTATTTCCAAAGCCCTTTTGCGCTACGTCCAAAGGTTAGCTTCCCACCGGGTGGCTATGGACGGGATTGCCCAACTGAGAACAAATGTGTATCGAAAATTAACTAATGCGCGTACCTCCACTTTAGCGGGACTTAAACGTGGTGATTTACTGGCCCGTACCGGAGCAGACGTAGATGCTTTAGGCGATCTTTTAGTTAAATCCATTTTGCCTCTGGTGGTTTCCTTAGTAATCGGTATAGTCACAGTTTTAGGGATCGCTCTTATCTCCATTCCAGCTGCTTTAATCCTTGCCTGTGCCCTTTTCCTTTCGGGGGTGGTCGGCCCGATCCTCACAGCCCGCCATGCTCGTTTAGGGGAGCTTGCTAATGATCGGGCTCGGATTGGGCTGGTGGAATCCACCACTACGCTACTGACTAATTCTGCTGAATTACAGGTAAATGGCGGGTATCAGACTGTTTTAGCTGATATTCAGTCAAATGAAGCTGAACTGATTTCCTCCCGCGATAAGGCCGCTAAACCTGCAGCTGTTGCCGCCGTAATCGACCAGTTAGCGATTGGCATTGCCGTGATTGGAGCAATCTTAGTTTCTATCCCTGCTGCTGAAGCCGGACTTATCTCTGTCCTTTCTATTGCGATTCTCACCCTCACTCCCCTAGCTGCCTTTGAAGGTACCTCTGAGCTGGCTCCAGCTGCTGTCCAGCTAGTTCGCTCAGCTCGTGCAGCAGTGCGCATTGACCAAATTATGCTTCCCTCCACCTTAGAAAAGAATCTGGATCTTCCTTCTGCAGCACTCACAGCTCCTGTCTTAGAAGCGAAAGATTTAGCAGTTGGTTGGCCCGGTGGTCCAGTAGTTGCGGAAAATATTAACCTTACCCTTCGCGCCGGAAGTTCCCTGGCTTTAGTGGGTAAATCCGGAATCGGAAAAACTACCCTCCTTTACACGTTAGTTGGGTTACTAAAACCCGTAGCAGGAACAGTTCGTGTTAATGGAGTTGATATCCATCGGATTAAATCCGAGGACGTTGGTAAAACAGTTTCGTTCACTCCTGAGGACGCACATATTTTTGCGACTTCTGTATTAGAAAACTTACGGGTAGCCAATCCAAAGACAGACATTCATCAAGCTGAAAAACTACTAACTGCAGCCGGTTTAGGAACCTGGTTGGCGCAGCTCCATGAGGGGGTAGAAACTGTTCTGGGAGCCGGGGGAACTTCCATTTCTGGAGGAGAAAGACGCCGCGTTCTGCTGGCGCGGGCTTTAGCCAGTGAAGCTCCCCTGCTGCTAATAGACGAACCGGGTGAACACTTAGAGGCAACTACGGCTGATGCTTTGGTTAAAGATTTACTTTCTGTGAAAGATTCTCACCGCGGTACCCTTTTAGTTAGCCACCGTGTCTCTGCTTTAGCAGCAGCCGAACAGATTTTGGTGATGGAAACCGAAAACGGAGTCACTACTGTTGTTGCCAGCGGATCTCATAGTGAATTACTTGAAAACGTCCCCGCTTACCGACACGCTTACTTAGCTGAGTCGGCAGAAGCAATCATTTGAAAGGCTTTAATGTGCTGAAAGATTTTAATCTGCGAAGCAGTTCAGATCCGACTTCTTTGGTATCAGCTACCTTAGGTTTAGCTCGACAGTTGGAAGTGGGTGAGATTCTTCAAGAATTTGTTGATCAGGCTAGCCAGTTGACTAACTCTCGTTTCGGGATGCTGGCGACAGTGGACACCTGGGGGTATCCAACAAATTTTCTCTATCATGGGTTCTCTTTAGAGGAACAAAAACAATTAACCCAAGCTGGTTTACACGCGCATTTTTTCGCAAAAGTTCCTGACGATCAGACTATCTTCGTTAATGATATAACTGCATCTGCCCAAACTGACTTTGCTACTTCTTCATTTCCGATCCGCAATTTTTATTCCTGTCCCGTCCAACTCCATTCACAAGTAAATGTGCGAATTTTCTTAGCTGACAAGTTCGGCGACTACACCGAAGCGGATACTCAGCTGCTTACGCTTCTTACGCAAGCTGCCTCTGTGGCGATTGAAAATGCTCGGCTCTATCGGGAAGCACAAAATAGAGAACGTTGGATTAGTGCTTCTCAAAAGATTACTTCAACGCTCTTACATGACACTGATGAAGAAGAAGCGCTGGCGTTGATTGCGCAAACCGTTTTAGAAGTGGCGCAAGCAGACACGGCATTAATTATTCTTCCTTCTGTGGGTTACACCTGGGCTTGTGAGATTGCTGAAGGCTACTTAGCGCCGCAAATGCTTGGCGTGGTTTTCCCTGCAGAGGGTCGGGCTATGGCAGTTCTTTCCGAGGGCGCTGGGATGATTGTAGATTCATTACAAAGAGCTTCAACAATGCGGGTTGAACAACTCCGCGATTTTGGACCTGCCCTCTATGCACCGATGATGAACCGTGAAGAAGGCATTGGGGTGCTTTTGCTGCTTCGTAAGCCCGGTGCACCTGAATTTGAGTCAGATTCCCTCCCGCTAGCTGAAGCATTAGCTTCCCAGGCTGCGTTTGTGTTAGAGGTTGTTTCTGCCCGCCACCTGGAAGACGTGGCAGCTTTTTATGATGAACGTGACCGGATTGGCCGTGACCTGCACGATTTTGCGATCCAGCAACTATTTGCCACGGGAATGCAGTTAGAAGCAGCTAAAAAGCGGGTTACTGCCGGCGGTATGAATAACGATGAAGTTGTTTCTTTATTGCAAGATTCACTTACCTCAGTAGATGAATCTGTCCGCCAGATTCGCCAGATTGTGCACAGCTTACGCGATAAAGATTACGATACGGAACTTTTAGAACGGATTCAAAGAGAAACCTCTATTGCCCGCACCACCTTAGGTTTCGCTCCGGGACTGGTGATTAAAGTAGATGGGCAGGTAGTTTCTACTGAAGATGAAGAACTCCTCGTAGAGGTAAATAACCGGATTGGAGCTGATTTAAGCGACGACATCGTGGCAGTCATTAGAGAAGGTATCTCTAATGTTGCCCGCCATGCGAAAGCTACTGCTGCTAACATCATCGTGAAAGTAGATGGGAAAGCCCCCCAAGGTCAGGTAACGGTGCGTGTAATCGACAATGGTAGGGGGATTCCTCTGGATCGGACTCGCACTTCCGGCCTCGGTAACTTACGGGCGCGAGCACGCCGCCAAGGCGGAGACTGCTCGGTCCTCCCCCGTGAAGATACTTCCGGTACTATCCTCACCTGGTACGCTCCAATTTTTGACGAGTAAGTTACCTAGTTTAAGCAGATCAGGCACCGCCCTCGGAATAAAAATAGCGACGCAACCAAAAAGATTAGTTGCGTCGCTAGCTATTTTAAGTTTAATTCCGCCAGGCAGCTGCGCGTTGCCCAGCTACCCAAGCAGCTACCTGTGTGCGCCGTTGCAACCCCATTTTTGCCAGCAAAGAAGTGATATGGTTCTTCACGGTTTTTTCAGCTACCCCCAGTTTTTCACCGATTTCTCGGTTGGAAAGCCCATCACCAATTAGGTTCAGCACTTTCCTTTCAGCAGGGGTTAAATCAGCAGTCGGATCACCGTGGTCAGCCCGCCGACGGGTCACTGTCCGTTCGTCTAAGAGAACTCGCCCATCAGCCACAGCTTTAATTACTTCAGTGATTTCCGCACCGTGTACAGATTTTAGAACGTAAGCTAAGGCTCCGACTTCCAGGGCTTCTGCTAAGGCTGCGTCATCATCAAATGAAGTCAGCACAATCGGTTTAATCGACGGGCAGGATTCTTTCAGATGTCGCATTACATCAATGCCAGTTCCGTCTGGAAGTTGTAAATCCACCAGCATCACGTCAGGAAATACCAGTTCTGCTCTGCGGACTGCGTCCAGCACGGTTCCGGCTTCAGCAACAACTTCTAAACCATCAGTGCGATCAACAATCTCAGCGATTCCTCTGCGGACAATCTCATGATCGTCAATGATCATAACCTTAGTTTGGGTTCGCTTAGTTTCAATATTCATTGCTTTCGCTTTCTTTTGGCTAGGGGCTGACAGCGTCCACAAAAATGGTGGGACCGTCCGCCGATAGTCTCTTTCTCAACGAGAGTACCGCATTTGTAGCAAGATTTCCCATTTCTTCCATAAACCTGCAGGTTGATCGCAAAATATCCTGGTTCACCTGAAACGTTTACGTAAAGGGCATCAAATGAGGTTCCACCAACTTTAACTGCGGCTTCCATAACTTGTTTCGCAGCTATTAAAAGCGATTCAGCTTGTTTTTGGGTTAGGCTGGCCCCCGGTTTACTGCCTCTAATTCCCGCTTGGAAAAGCGCTTCATCCGCATAGATGTTACCGATTCCAGAAACTAATTCTTGTTTCAACAAAAGCGTTTTAATTGCGGTTTGAGATTGGCGGATTTTTGTTGCTACAGCTTTCAAGTTAAATCCCGCATCTAACGGGTCTCTAGCAATATGTGTAGCCGATTCGGGGAGCGCCTTTCGGCTGGTTCCTTCTCCCGCAGGATAGCCGTCTAAACAGGGAGTTAAATCAACTACCTCTGTTTTTCCAAAGGTGCGTTGATCAATGTGTGAGTAACCTGTTCCGTCAGTAAAAGTTAAACGAATGTGCTCATGCTTGCGTTTTTCCAGGGGGACTTCATCCCAGGCGTGGACTTGCCCGGACATTCCTAGGTGGATTACCAGCGCCTGATCGTCATTTAATTCAAGCCACAGAAATTTCCCTCTTCTTACCGCTGCTTTAATTTCAGCGCCTTCTAAGAGAGTGGAAAACTGTTGGATTCCACCTGGCTGGGTGCGCAGCATCCGCTGATTCCAAACTTCTACTTTGGCAATCTGCTTTCCCACTACGCGACGGGCTAAACCAAGTCTGATAGTTTCAACCTCTGGTAGTTCAGGCATTTTCAGCTACCGGACTGTCTGCTGGCATGAATTCATCTACAGAGGTGCCTTGGGTGATATTGAAATATCCGGCGCGGGCGGCTTCTGATTTGGCACCTTTTTTCGAGGACGCCTGGCCCCGTCCCACTAACTCATTTCCCACGTGAACTGTGGCGATAAAGTAACGGGCATGATCGGGCCCGTAACCTTCCGCTTCATAAACGGGTTCACCAAGGTTAGCTTCTGCACAGTATTCTTGCAAAGTTGTCTTATAGTCAGAGGTTTTCCCTAACTCAACGGCAATGTCTAAGAAAGGACGTAAATGCCGCTCAACGATCCGTCGAGTAGTTTCTAAACCATGAGTTAGATAGGTTGCTCCAATCATCGCTTCAGTAACGTCACACAGGATTGAGTCTCTGTCGCGTCCGCCGGTTAGGTTCTCACCTTTTCCAAGCAAGATGAAGTCCCCTAGTTTAAGGTTTCGAGCTACCTGCGCTAGAGTTTTCTCTGAGACTATGGCTCCGCGCATACGCGACAGATTAGCTTCAGAAAGTTGCGGGTAAGAGTTAAAGAGATATTCAGTGACGATAATAGAAAGTACTGAATCCCCCAGGAATTCTAGGCGTTCATTTGTTTCCAAATTACCGACTTCAAAAGCAAATGAGCGATGTGTTAGTGCCAGGATAAGAAGCTCCGGGTCGAAACTTATCTGCCAAAGTCCGAAAAGATCTGCCAGGTTAGAGTTTACTGCTGGCGGGGGCGCTTCTTTTTTGAGTTTCTTTCTTCCCAAAGCTAGGCTCCGGATTCTTCGTTAAATAACGCATCTAAAGCCGACAAACGCGGATCTAAAAGAGTGTGACTATGGTCGTCCGGTAAATCTCTTAACGGTTCCCCGCAGTCCTCACATAGCCCGGGACAGTCTGCTTCACACAGGGGGGAGAACTCCATATCTGCGATGATGGCGTCTCTTAAAATTGGTTCCAGCTCAATCTGGTCGGCTTCTAGAACTGCCAGATCTGTAATTGCTTCTTCCCCTTCTGCTTTTTCTATCCGTTTAATAGCTTCGGGAGTGAAAAATAATTCGTCTAAAGCAAGATCGACGGTTTGTTCCACTTCATCTAAACAGCGTACGCAAGCAAATACGATGGGCACTTTTGTAGCTAGTCTCAGCAGCACCCCATCAGATAATGATTGGGCCTGCGCTGTAACGTGTAGTACCGTGCCTTTTTCCACTCGCATAACTGAAGTACCCAGGTCATCACCCACCAGTAAATCTAAGTCATAGTCGCGAAAATGATCTGGGCGAGTGGGTAAATCAACGAAAGATAGTTTTGCGCCGTTGAAGTCAGTAGTAGTCAAACCCTAGTCCTTTTTATCTAAACTTATTCGCCGCGGCGTTCCTGCCGGCGTTCAATCAAAGTATTCTGACCGTTCAATACCTGCTGGTAAATGCTATCAAGCTCGCGCAGCATATCATCTAAAGTATTTTCACAGTATGCGTCTGCTTTGTCTGTTAAATCAATCGCGTGATTACGAGCTACGGTGACGATTTCTTCCGCCCGCCGTTCAGCTTCTTGATACACGTGTTCTTGACTTACCAGGCGATCTGTTTCTGCGTGTGCCTGGGATAGCATTTCTTGTACTTGCTGCTGTGTTTCTTCCCGCAGCCGATTAGATTCTTCCTCAGCGCGGGTACGCAGTTCTTCAGCTTCTTTACGGGAGCGTTCTTTCAGCGCGGTTGCTTTCGCTTCCGCTTCGGTGATAATCGCCTCAGCGCGGGCAATTGCTTCTGCTTCCGTAGATTCTTTTTGTTCGTCAGCTTGGGCGATTAGTTCATCCATTTGGGACAGAACCCGATCGGCTTCTTTCATATCTTCGGGAAGTGAAAGCCTAATCTGCCCTAATAGATCAAGAAGTTCTACTTTATTTACGGTGACGTTTGAAGTGAACATAAAAGACTTAGCAGAACCGACCATATTTTCGATCTGATCCAAAATTGAAATCACCGTTGAAAATGAGTAGAAGTCACCTTCTTCCTCATAGGAGTCATCTTCGTAAACTGGCGCGTCGTATTCATCGTAAGCCATGAGCGTACCTTCTGCTTTAGATCTTAATTTGTTTCTAGTCTACGTTTTAATGCTGCAAATACTGTTTTTGACACCAGGTTTTCAACATTTCCCCCGTAGGAAACTAACTCTTTTACAATACTGGAAGAAATATGCCCCAATTGTGGGTTAGAGGGAAGAAAAACTGTTTCCACAGCAGCTAGGTCAGCATTAAGCACAGCCTGCGGATATTCGTACTCAAAATCTTGCCCGCTTCGCAAACCCTTAACGATAACTTTCACTTCATGGGCAGCACACCAAGCAGCCAAAAGACCCTCTACCGCAACCACTTCCACATTCGGAAACTGCTTTAAAGATTCTTTCGCTAAAGCGATTCTTTCTTCTAAAGTAAACCAATAGTTTTTTGCACTATTATGCGCTACACCCACGTAAACTTTAGTAAACATTTGACTGGCTCGTGCAATGACATCCGCGTGTCCGTTAGTGAGTGGGTCAAATGAGCCGGGCACAATTGCTTTAGTCATCTGTTTCTTCTTTCCGGTAGGTAACAAACCATACTCTGGTTTCTCCCCAGTCTCTATAGGATTCTAAAGTATAAGCCTTTGGCCAGTTCGGTTCAGCAGTCCGTTTAGACGCCTCTATAACTAAAAGTGCATTATCTTTTAGGTGGGAAGTTAAACCGGCTAAGAGAGTTTCTAAGTCAGCAGCGGGAAAATCATAGGGCGGGTCGATGAACACCAGCGTGTAGTTAGCGGCCCCCACAGAATTTGCAAACTTTACTGCGTCAGCGCGGATAGTCTGAAAAAGCTGCGTTTGTCCGATTGCTTCAAGATTTCTTTTTATGACGTTAATGGCATTTTGCCGGAACTCAACTAGCGTAGCTTTCGCCGCTCCACGCGAAACCGCTTCTATTCCCAAAGCGCCTGAGCCGGCAAAAAGATCTAATACTTCCGCGTCACGCAGCTCATCCCAGGTTTCTAACCTGGAAAATAGGGCTTCTCTTACTCTCTCAGAAGTGGGGCGTGTCCCGTTCGCAGGTACGTATAAACTGCGCCCTCGATATTTTCCAGCAACTATCCGTGTCATAGTTTCAAGATTACCGGGATTTTATATTTTTCGGGATACTAAACGCGATCCATCCACTGTGCAGCTTGCTTCGCTAACTCAACTCTTTGTGCCAGCAAAGGTCGGTTAGTTAAATGAGGGTCAGCTGCAATCACCCGCTGCGCGAGTTCCCGGGCCGCGGTAATGATTTTTCCATCGCGAAGTACCCGCAGTGCTTTTAACGAAGTAACATTCCCTGACTGATTTTGCCCTAAAACGTTTCCTTCTTTCCGGAGTTTCAAATCAATCTCTGCCAGGTCAAAACCACTATTGTGCTGTGCAAATGCTTCTAAACGTGCCAGCGAATCCGCAGTTATTTCCGCTGTATGCACCGCGATGCAGGTGGCAGCTTGCCCGCCTCTGCCCACCCGCCCACGAAGCTGATGGAGTTGGGAAAGTCCGAACTGCTGGGCATCTAAAATCACCATTAAGGAAGCCGCGCGAATATCCACACCCACTTCAATCACCGTGGTAGTTACCAAAAGGTTTAACTTCCCAGCATTAAAATCATCGATAAGTGTCTGTTTTTCCTCCGCTGGCAGTTTCCCATGCAAAATCCCAATTTCGATTCCTTGAAAAACCTCAAGCTGCTTCAGCTTTTCTGCAGTTTCCACCACTGAAGCCAACTGTGAATCTGCTTCATCTCCAATCCGGGGAGCAACCACAAAAACCCTTCCCCCCGCGTTGATTTCTTCCCGCGAGCGCACCCAAACCCGCTCCATCCAACTGCTGTTTGCTTCATTTACAAGGAAAGTTTTTACCGGGATACGTCCGGTGGGGAGCTCACGAATTTCGGTTATATCGAGGTCGCCAAAAACTGTCATAGCGATTGTCCGCGGAATTGGGGTGGCGGTCATGGTCAATAGGTGTGGTACCTTTGTTTGGTTTTCGCGGAGTTTTTCCCTTTGGGCGACTCCGAAACGATGCTGTTCGTCAATTACCACTAGGGCTAGTCGGCTTAATTCCACGCTGTCTTGGAGCAGCGCGTGGGTGCCTACTAAAAGAGTTGGTTGACCGCTGGCAGCAATTTGGTTGATTCGCTTACGGTTTTTTGTGTTTGAGCTACCTGTCAGTAGTTCTACGGGGACGGGGAGAAGATTAGTTAAAGTTTCAAAGTGTTGGGCGGCAAGTACTTCGGTGGGAGCCAGCAGTGCAGCTTGGAATCCTGCATTTACTACTGTTGCCATTAAGATTCCCGCGACGATTGTTTTTCCAGCTCCCACATCGGCTTGTAAGAGCCTTTGCATTGGGGTTTCTTTTTCCATCTCACTGAGGATTGTGTCAATCGCAGTTTGCTGCCCGCCGGTAAGGGGGAAGCCGAAGTTTTCAATGATTTCTGCGTGGATTGCGGCTGCTGTTTTGGGAATGGGATGGGCTCGTTTTTCTGTATTCTGTTGTCGGTCCAGGGCAAAAGCAACCTGGAGTTCAAAGGCTTCTACCCATTTAAGGGTTTGTTTTGCGGCGCTTATTTCTGCGTCTGTCTCAGGGCGGTGGATTTGCTGGATGGCTTTTAACAGTGGTTGTAGTTGGTATTCTTTTTGTTCTGCTGCGGTAAAAGGGTCAAGTATATCTTCGGGGTGAAGCTGGTCTACTACAATGCCAACTGCTTTTGCAGTTAGCCAGGTGGGACACTTTGGGTTAGCTGGGTAAACTGCAATGGGGCGGGTTAAGACTCGGTTTATCTCATTGGGTTCAACTTCTTCAAAGCTGGGATGGGTTAGTTGTAGTTGCCCTTTGTAGTGGCTGATAGTTCCAGCGAAAAGATGTTGTGTACCGGGTTTTAACAGCCTCTGATGGACGCTTAGTTTAGCTGGGTGGGTGGCAAAAAAGGTGGCGTTTAGAGTGTAGAAACCGTCCGTTAGTTCTACTGTTAAACGCACTCCCCCATTACGATTTGCGTGTATTTGCGCATTTTTTACCGAGGCGAGGATAGTTGCTTCTTCCCCCGGAAATAAACTATGAAGTGGGGTTAGTTTCCCCCAGTGCAAGTATTTGCGAGGATAGAAGTGGATGAGATCAGCTGCAGTTTCTAACCCTAAGGTGGCAAGTTTTTTCGCGGTTGCTGTGCCAACTAGGCGTTCTAAAGGGGTTGCTAAAAAGTCTTTTGGGGGCATCTGTATTAACCGTTAATCAAAACAATATGCGGATCCGCAGATTCCACTATTTCTACTATTTCTTGCGCTTCATACCAGATTTGAGTTTGGCGCATCACCTGTTCATAGAGTTCTCGGTGCGTGTCATCGACAAAGAAAATGATGCGGTTTAAACCGAAACCACTTAACCGATCGATTTGTTCTTTTAACACCTCAGGATCTGTTTCTTTAATAACCGCGCAACGACGTAATCCTGTTGAAGCTGAAGATCGTAAAAGCTGGCGGGTAATTTCTTTAGTTTTGTCCCCCATTTGAGGCATGAAAATCGGTGCGCAAAGGGACGCGCACACACTGGTAATCGCGTCAGAATAAGGATAGTTCCCAAAAATGATGTCGATTTCTTCACCGGCTAAGTTCTCTGCCCGTTTAGCTACTGTAGCGGCGGCTTCATCGGCAACTAGGATTAGTCCCACCTGTCCGGGGGCTTCTGCTAAAAGAGAGGCGATCAGTGGAGCGTCCTCGGGAATCGGATTAAAAACTGTCCAGGCACCTGTGGCAGCAACTTCTTCAATGAACTGCCAGTGGCGCACTAAAGCAACTACTCGCACCGTGTCGGGACGCTGCCAGGTGGGGCGGGATAAGTAAAGGACTCCGGAAGTTTCTTCTTGAATGGCCAGCTCATCGTGACCAATCAGTTCTCCATAGCGTGCGTCTTTAATCAGCACATGACGTACCCAACCGAATCTGGGGAGGACTTCACGCGGATAAGTCGTGTCAATGTGGAACCGCCACGACCCCATTCCTAAAAGATCTACACTGCCTTGCTGCGAGTAGCGGACTTTCAACTGGTCTAGCTGCCGGCAGAACTCCTGGTAATCTTCGCTTAGACAGTCCAGGTGGAAATCTACTGAGAACTCATTGCCATGGCGTGGTGGATTGGGTTTATTTTGTCCGGTAAGTGCATCTGCGGTGATATTTTTCAACATTTCCCGAACTGCGTCAGAGGGAAGGGAGTTGCCTTCATAGAGGGAATGCAGTGTAGACATGAAAATGGTGAAAAAGGCCGCTCCCGCGTTACACCAGCCTTCAGTTTTTTCGATAATGACTTCTTGAGCGCAAAGGGAAGCTTCGCCAACCATCAGGGCCGGGTGGCGGATAGGGTCGATTTCTAGTTGTCCCACGATCGACATTTTCGTGGCCATATCCAATAAAATCGGCTCTGGAGTGGGAAAACACTCTTCCACGGTAGAGGGCAGATTTCTTAAGAATCTTCTGATTTCTATGGGGCGCAGGCGGGCTCCGGAACAGTTGTTCTCTAGGGCGGCAAATAAGCTGGCAATAAATACCCCAATGTGCCCCAGGCCGAATGTACGAGCGTAAGTGGTGCAAGCGGTTAGAACCAGCTGCGCGGAAGTTAGTTCTGTTTCACGTTCCAAAAGACGCTGTTTAATGATTTTGAAAAGCTGGGCAGCGTTGGATCCAGTATCGAAATCTGCTCCTTCTAAGGAGTTTAGATCGTCAAGTAAGGGAGCTAACTGTTCTAGGTTCGCACTTACTTGCGAGATGAACTGAAGTAGCTCTGTGGCACTGAGGCTTTCCAAACGTTTTCCTGCAAACATACCCCTAGTTTCTCATAAAATGTGTCTGACCTGACAGTTAGATTAGAGTGGGCAAGTTGGATTATGGGAAGAACTAATATATTCTGGATTAGTTGTCTGATTTTCTAGTGAAATACCTATCAATCAGACTCGCTGGGCTTTGGTGTTGAACTTTTTCGCGCTAAACTGGCGTAGGTAATGTTTTAATCGAGATTCGGAGATAAAACCGTGGCTTCTAAGTGCGACGTCTGTGGCAAGGGACCCGGCTTCGGCAAGAGCGTTTCGCACTCCCACGTGCGAACCAACCGCCGTTGGAACCCAAATATTCAGCGTATTCGTGCAATCGTAAATGGCGCACCAAAGCGTCTGAACGTATGCACCACCTGCATCAAGAGTGAGCGTGTAGAACGCAACATCTGATCGCAAACAGCTTTTAAGAACCACTACTTCGGTAGTGGTTCTTTTTTATTTAAATACCTTTGTTCAGCTTATTTTTCGGACGATTCTAAGCACAATAAAAACTCTTTACGCGCTAACCCTCCGGCGTAACCCTTTAGATCACCATTTGCGCCCACTACTCGATGACAGGGCAGAAAAATCGTAAGCCGGTTGCGTCCCACCGCATTTCCCACTGCTTGCGCGGAGACTTTCCTTCCCCCGTTTTGCGCCGCCAATTCTTTAGCCAGCTGCCCGTAAGTAACCGTTTTTCCAAAGGGGATTCGTTGCAACAGTTGCCAAACCGATAGTTGAAAATCAGTTCCCACTAATTTCATTGGTGGAAGCTGCGTTAAAGGATGATTCATAAAATAGGCATCTAACCAAGCTACCGCGGTAGAAAAAATTTCCAGTTCTTGCTTTGTTGCACTCTCACTTAAACCAGCGCCGAAATGAGTAGCTCCCTCAAACCAAGCTCCCGTTAAAGCAACCCCATCAGCCGCTAAAAGCATAGTTCCGATCGGAGAATGATACGTAAACTTATACAACATACCAGCCCTCACTACTTTCGCTTAGCAGTCGGTAAACCTTTACAGTAGATGATCCCACCCCGTAGGCAGAATCTCTTTATCATCTAACCAAACTCCCACTGAATCAGCAGATACTGTACCGATTGGAATGAATCCTGTGGGAAGCTCAGTCTGTTTTGGAAAACAACCTAGCAGCGCATGATCCTCTCCCCCTGTTAAAACTAACTCTAAGGGAGGTTTCCCTACTTTTGCAGCTACTTCCCTTAGCTGTGAAATAAAAGGATTAAGAGCGTCCTCGGAAAGTGTTAAACGGACTTGGGAAGCCTTAGCTAAACGCCGCAAATCGGTGGAAAGACCATCAGAAATATCCATCAATGCGTTGGCTCCAGCCCCAGCTGCCAACGGCCCTAACTCCAGCGGAGGTTGCGGAACCTTATAAATGGAAATAAAACGCTCCCAGCGTGACGCTGTTTCTTTAGCGGAACAAAGTAAAAAACCGGCATACGAGTGTCCTAATGTACCAGCCACCGCAATAACATCTCCCGGCTGCGCCCCGCTGCGCACTACGGAACCGGGCAGCTTCCCCGTCACAGCTTCACCGCAAACAGTTACTGACATTACCAGTTGGTTTCCCTTAGAAATATCCCCGCCAACCACTCCCGCAGAAGTAGCTTTCACACAGGAAGAAAATCCTTCCACCAGGTCACACAGCCACTCAGGATCTAAATGAGGTGGGATTACCAAAGAAACTACCACGGCGGTGGCGCGGCCTCCTTGAGCCATAATATCGGCCAGATTCTGCGCGGCAGCGCGAGCCCCAATCTCAAAAGGAGAAGACCAGTCTAAACGAAAATGTACATTTTCAACTAATACGTCAGTTGAAATCAAAAAGGAACCTGTTGGGCTAGCTACTTCTGCGCAGTCATCACCTGACCACACTAAAGTCCGTTCCCCAACTGGTAAAAGTTCACGCATTCGCGCAATCAGCTGGTCTTCGCCCATCAGGTTCCTCTCTTAAAGATTTTGGAAACGCCGTGCTTTTGCAGAAGCAAAAAGACAAACTGCCGCAGCAGCAGAAACATTAAGCGACTCAGCGTGCCCACCTAAAGGAATCGAAACAAACTCTTCAATCTCACTGGTGTCAAGCTGCGCAAAACCGTGCGCTTCATTTCCGAAAATCCACGCAGTCGGTTCAGCTAAATCTACTTCCCCGATACAATCAGCTGCGTCAAAGAGATCTAATGAACCATTTCCATCGGCTGCTAAAAGCTGCATTCCTCTGGATTTAGCCCACTCAAGAACTTCCGGTAAACCCACATTAACAATACTGGGAAGGTGGAATACTGATCCGGCAGAAGCCCGCACTACCTTCGGTGAAGTTACATCAACCGAACCAGAGCAGATGAACACGGCATCTGCACCGGCGGCATCAGCGATTCGGATCATTGTTCCGGCGTTACCGGGATCTTGTGTCTGTGCCAGCACAACAATAAATGACCAGTTAATCTTAGGCAGCCCATCGGTGCGGAAATCTTTAACCACTGCGGCAATCCCTTGGGAATCAGTTGAGATTGCTTTACTAACTTCATCAGTTACCAGGTGAACCCATTTAGTAGCTGCTTTTGCTTCGCGCACCATTTCGGGGTCGCGTTCCCAATAGGTTTGGGAAATGTAGACGTCCAGCAGATCTTTACCACAAAAGCGCAATGCTTCACGGACTGCTTGGGGGCCTTCTACCAGTACTCTTCCACTACGCCGACGTGCAGAACGCCCGACCAAAGCAGCAACTTCACGGATTCGATCCGAGTTAGGGTTGCTTAAAATGGCCGGGCGGTGCTGACGCGGCTGTTTTTCAGCCGTCATCTTAGCTTCAGTTCTTTGGTGCGTTTACGTCTGCTGGAAGTGCCTTGCGTGCAGTTTCAACCAAAGCGGTGAAAGCTGCTGGGTCGGATACTGCCAGTTCAGAAAGCATACGACGGTCAACTTCAATGCCAGCAAGAGCCAAGCCCTGCATGAAGCGGTTGTAGGTCATACCGTTTTCGCGTGCTGCAGCGTTTACACGCTGAATCCACAGTTTGCGCATTTCGCGCTTGCGGGTACGGCGGTCACGGTAGGAGTAAACCATTGAGTGAGTGACCTGTTCCTTTGCCTTACGGTATAGGCGGGAACGCTGACCACGGTAACCGGATGCGCGTTCTAATACAACGCGACGCTTCTTCTGGGCGTTAACCGCCCGCTTAACACGTGCCATTTTCTAAATCTCCTCTATAGTCCCCTGGATCACAGACCCAGCAGGCGACGAACGTTCTTCTGGTCAGCTGGGGCAACCACCTGGTCGCGGGAAAGGCGACGGGTACGTACGGAAGACTTAGCTTCCAACAGGTGACGCTTATTTGCGGTTTCACGCATCAGCTTGCCACTTCCGGTTACGCGGAAACGCTTCTTAGCACCAGAGTGCGTCTTGTTCTTAGGCATTGTTTATCCTCTATTCAATCTTCAATCAGAAATCTCAAGCCAATTCAGCTTCGTCAGCTTTACTGCGGCTTTCTTTTGCTGATCTTTCGGCCTTACGGTCGCGTTTTGCAGCCCGTTCAGCTTCACGACGTTTGCGCTGTTCATTCTTAGCATCTGACTTCTTACGGGTTGGTGCTAATACCATCACCATGTTGCGGCCATCTTGACGTGGCTGAGACTCAACTGTAGCCTGTTCTGCCACATCGTCAGCTAAACGCTGTAGTAGGCGGATCCCCATCTCAGGGCGAGACTGTTCGCGTCCGCGGAACATGATCATAACTTTTACTTTGTCGCCACCGCTTAGGAAACGTTCTACGTGACCTTTCTTAGTAGCGTAGTCGTGATCATCGATCTTCAGTCGGAAGCGAATTTCCTTCAGGACCGTGTTCGCTTGGTTACGGCGTGCATCACGGGCCTTTTGGGCGGCTTCATACTTGAACTTTCCGTAGTCCATCAGTTTAGCTACTGGTGGACGAGCATCTGGAGCCACTTCTACCAGATCCAGACCGGCTTCTTCAGCAAGACGCAATGCATCTTCTACACGCACTACACCTACCTGCTCCCCTTCTGGTCCGACTAAGCGTACTTCTGGGACGCGGATGCGTTCATTTACCCGAGGCTCGTTGATGAGTTGCTCCTAACTCTCGTAAGACGTTAGACACGAAGAAGACCTTCGCATCTAAAGCATGCGAAGGCCCACAAAACACAGTAATCTTAATGAACTTTAAGATTCTTATGAACCCGATTCCGGTTTAGCATTTGCCCCTTATAAGGTCCTCTTAAAAAGAGTTGGAATCACAGGTGGGATTTCTCCGCTTGCTATTTGTGGAACTCTAGGTGAGTTCCACTGGTCGGACGTGAAGCCCGAACATTCGTATTTAAATATACCAGTTTTACTGAAAAATACGCCAGTTACTTCCCCGCCCGAGACGTGAAATCAACCACAGTGGCCGTCGGTTTGTACCATCAGGGGAATAAACTCGATCCTCTCCCCTGCAGTTTGCAAACGCTCCACCTTTGAAAGCTCCTGATGGAACCTTCCCACCTCTGCTTTCATTTCATACCCGCTTATTCCACTGGGCACAAAAAATTCGATGAGAATCTTTAAGGTTGGTTCGGTATCAGCCAGCACCGAAATTAAGGGGGGCGTAACTGGGTTTATTTCAGCAGCTTTAGCCTGCAGTTCTTGATGTAGTTCGGTGTCTCGCCAAGCGGGCAGCCAACTATCCCCATGGGCTAAGGCTTGCACCGCTGGGCGCGGTAGTCTATAACCTGAGTCTGCCACTAACTTACCATCTAAAAGTACTGGGTTAATTAAAAGACGCCCACCGGTTTCTGCCATTGCTAAAAGAGCTTGCTGCCTTCCACTGACGGGGATCGGCCGAGCCTGCCTATTAAACCGTTGCATAGCTTCAGTATCAGTAAAAGCTACCGTGACTATTCCCGTCGCGGTCTCTACCTGAGCGGTTTTACCGTGGCAGTCTTCTGCTTCTGCAACTATCGCTGGAGCAAGGAGTCTTTCAGTTTCCAAAGCAACTACAAGTTTTTCTAATCTTTGGATCGGATCGGTTTCAAAAAGAGCTGCCGTTGTTAAGGGCATTGCTTGCCCACGGTCAGTTTTATCTACTTTTCGTTCTAAACGAGCCTGTAAGGAGGCAAAGTTATGCTCAGCCATAGAATTCACTTCTTAGTTTTCGGGTTTTTTGCGGCTTTCACAGAATCACTGTAATCTTGCGGGGCAGTTCTACCCAGTAGTAGATCCTCAACTTTAAGTTCTACTCCGGCCAGTAACAGTCCCGCAGAAACAATCTCTTCCGGTTTCCCCTTTAGATAGCGGCGTGCCCTGACGGAACCACTGACTTCTCCGTCTTCTTCCGATAGGTTGGAAACCACAGCGATTACCCCAAGTGGGCTCAGTTGGGAAAGTACTCGCGCAAAGGCATCACATTCTTCTGGCATGGGGCGTTCATCGCCTAAAAGCTGCTCTACACTACTGTTATCTTCAGCTTCTAATTCGCACCAGATAGCCACTTGTCCGTCAAGTTGCACAACCCAGCGTTCAATCCCATAGATTTCTAGAATATGAGCGATCTGCGTGGCATCGATAAAAGGAGCAAGCACACATCCAACTGTTTGCGTGCCGTTTTCCAGATGTAGGCTTTCATCTTCGGGAATATCTAAGGGGTCTATTGCTTCTAAAGCGTCGTTTAGGTCTTTATATTCTCCAAGTAAAGCGTCTGCGTCTGTCGTCTCTGGCAGTTGTTCTGGAGACATACCAGAAATTATTTTCTGGAACTCCTCGTCAATATTGCTCACTGGGGGACCTTTCGGAACTCTTTATGCCACTACTTATATTAAACACTACTTCCGGGTAGGAAAATACTTCGACCATGCTTCATCGCCTGGTTCTTCTGTAAATTCTAAAAGAAGCGCAACGGTTTTTCCGTTGCGCTTCTTTTAGCTCAGTTTTATTATGCTTCGTTTACTTCGGCAAGTTTCTTACCTAAGAACTTATCCATAATCAGTGCGATTGCTCCGTCACCAGTTACGTTGGTGGCAGTTCCGAAGGAATCTAAAGCAATGTAGGTGGCGAACATTAAGCCGATTTGGCTTTCGTCGAATCCAAGCATGCTGCCAAGCAGACCTGCTGCTGCTGCGATTGCGCCACCGGGAACCCCTGGAGCTGCAATCATCATGATTCCCAGCAAGAAGATGAAGGGAGCGTAGCTAGCTAGGGACATATCCCCTCCACTGAGGAAGATTACGGCCAAAGAGAAACCTACGATTTTGATGGTGGAGCCAGAAAGGTGAATGGTTGCACATAGTGGAATGGTGAATGAGGCAACTGGCTTTGATACCCCATTTGCTTCGGTGCATTTCAAGGTGACTGGAATAGTTGCGGCGGAAGAAGAAGTGCCGAGGGCGGTCAGATACGCCTCTTTCATATTCCAAAGCGCTTTTAGTGGGTTGCGTCCCGTGATCGCACCTGCGAGGGCGTACTGAATTAGCAGGTAGAGGATGGTTAGCGAGAAAGTCAGTACAACTACAGCCATAAAGGTGGAAAGAACTCGTCCTACCTGGCCGCTCATGGTCAGTTGTAGGAAGATTCCGAAGATGTGGATTGGTAGTAGTGGGATGAGGATTCTTTCAACCATCGCAACAATGATTACTCTGAATTCAGCGAAACCTCGACGAACTACATCACCTTGCACCAGGGACAGTCCCAGGCCGGTAATGAAAGCTAAGATAAGTGCGGTCATTACTCCCATTAGTGGGGTGATGACAATTTCAATTCCTTCACCGCTGGCACTGTTTGAAACAACAAAGTAGGGGGTGAGTCCTTCTACCGTACTTCCGGTGAGTTCTTTCCCCTGTCCTGGGTCAAGGAAAGCGGGGAGTACCAGTTGGCTTGCTCCCCAGGTGAGGAATCCGGCGATTAACGCCGATGTGTATGCGATACCTGCTGTTAAGGCAATCCAGCGTCCGGAACCGGAGCCAAGTTCAGCAATAGCTGGAGTTACCAGCCCAATAATAATCAGTGGAATAACAAACCCTAAGAAACTACCGAAGATTGAATTGAATGTGAAGAATAGGCGGGCTATTTCTACGGGCATAAATTGGCCAAAGGCAACAGCCAGGATGATGGCTAGAAGCACCCAGGCAAAAAGCGGAATTTTTTTCAGATTCACGATTATTTCCTTTTATCTTTACGCGGCAAGCTCCGGACGAGCTTGTCACACTCGCGTATCTTTACATATTATTTACTTTTTCATTCCCTCCTCCCAACCTGTCCACTATTTAGACACACTTATACCATTTTCCCTTAGTAGCTGAGAAAAGTTTCAGCATTTTAAGTTTCCCCTAACGAATCGCCGAAAGCCACAAAGTTGATTTACCCAGCTAAAACATCGAGAATTACATCTATGAATCCCTTCTCGCTGACTGACTACTATCACCGTGACATCAACCCCAACTACCGCTGGCTAACCGTAGGGGTTATTTTCCTAATTATCCAAGGATACCTACTCTTTAATGACACTCCACCTACAAAGCCAGCCGCTTGGGTACTCACCCTTAACCAGTATTTAACTCCCCTACCCGGAGTAACCTCCCCAGCGGAAACAGGATTTGATTTAATCTTCCATTTCACAGGTTTCGCGCTCATCACCATGGCACTCCTTCTGTCACACCTGCGCCCTGGATTCGTCTTACTCACCCTGGGCACTTACGCTTGGGTAACAGAAATCATTCAAGATCGCCTGCTGTACTATCGCACCGGCAGCTACCTGGACGCCCTCGCCGACCTAGCGGGGATTCTCTTTAGCTTCATCATCTTCTATTTCTTCTATCACCGTAAACTCTAAGGCAAAACATGCAAACAGAAAATCTACCTACCATAACCGTAACTGGCACGATTCGCCTGGGACAGCTTCTAAAACTCGCCAACTTAGTCGAGGACGGCGCTGAAGCCCGCAGCGCCATTCAAGGGGGCTGGGTACAAGTTGATGGCGTAGTACAAACCCAACGCGGAAAACAGCTCCAAGACGGGCAAATTATTTCAGTTGATTTCGGCGACCATCTTGAATCAGTCCGTTTAGAGGTACTCCCCCAATAGTCTTAGCAGATAAAGCTAACGCTTCTTCCTTAAGCTCGATGTAGGGCCGCTGGCCCTAAAAGTGCTTTCACATCAGCATGAAGCGCCGTAGAAATAGCTACTGCATGTTTAGTTCCTAAATCCAAAACTGTAGTATTCATACCGGGACGAGTCACACGCAAATACGCCGGAGAATCTCCCGGATGCTGAGTGAGAATCTGCGCTAAGGCTTCCATAGTTTCTTCCGTGCACTTATGCCACGGAAGTTCTAAAACAAAAGGAACTGTCCCATCTTCACCCAAATCTAAAATCGTCATAGACTGGCCAGTTAAAGAAATCTCATCATCCCGATTTTGCACGCGAGCTTCAACTTGCACTACCAAATCCGTAGCCAAGGCATGCGAAATAGAAGCATAGTTACGCGGGAAGAAAAGTATCTCAATTGAAGAAGACAAATCCTCCAAAGTAGCGATCGCCCAAAGCTCACCTTTTCGAGTGGTCTTAATCTGTACGTTAGTTATTAAACCAGCTACTTTCACCATCTGCCGGTCACGTTGCGTCTCTGCCTCCGCAGTTTTAATCTGCGCGATCTGCTCATCTTGATAACGCTCTAATGCTTTTTGGATCCCCGAAAGTGGATGGTCAGAAACATAAAGACCCAGCATATCTCGCTCATGAGCAAGTTTTTCAGACTTCGGCCAGTCAGGCATCTTAGGTACGTCCACAGTCATCATCTGCACTTCAGCAGAATCAAACATTGCACCAAATAAATCAAACTGTCCCGCTGCTTCATTACGCTTTAACTTAACCGCAGCTTCAACAGCTTCTTCATGTACCGCCACCAAAGCACGCCGACATGACTCCACTGAGTCAAAAGCACCCGATTTAATCAAAGATTCAATAGTGCGCTTATTACATACCTGTGCCGGCACCTTATCTAAGAAAGACGCAAATGACTCATAGTTGCCCTTTTCTTTACGAGCAGCCATGATACCTTCCACAACATTAACCCCCACGTTGCGAATTGCAGCTAACCCAAACCGAATATCATCACCAACTGCGGTGAAGTTCGCATCCGATACATTCACATCCGGTGGGAGCACAGTAATTCCCATGCGACGACATTCAGCCAGATAAAGCCCCAGCTTATCCTTATTGTCTTTTTGGGAAGTTAAAAGTGCAGCCATGTATTCAACCGGATAGTTCGCTTTCAGCCAAGCTGTCATATAAGAAACTAGCCCGTAAGCAGCAGAGTGGGATTTATTGAACGCATAGTTAGAAAACGGCACAAGAATATCCCAAAGAGTTTTCACACAGTCTTCCGAGTATCCCCGTTCAATCATGCCGGCGCGGAAAGGAACGTATTCTTTATCCAGAATCTCCTTCTTTTTCTTCCCCATTGCGCGGCGCAGCAAGTCTGCTTGTCCCAGCGAGTAACCCGCAACTTTTTGGGCGATTGCCATAACCTGTTCCTGATAAACAATCAGCCCGTAGGTTGTCCCTAAAATATCCCTCAAAGGCTCTTCCAGCTCAGCGTGAATCGGCTCGATTTCTGCACGCCCATTCTTTCGATCCGCATACTTATTATGCGAATCAGCGCCCATCGGACCAGGACGATAAAGCGCCCCCACAGCAGAAATGTCTTCGAAGTTATCCGGCGCCATCCGTTTAAGAAGTTTTTGCATTCCGGCACTATCAAGCTGGAAAATCCCCAGCGTTTCACCAGTTCCCAACAGTTCGAAAGTTTTACGGTCAGTGAGTTCAACATGATCAATATCGGGACGAACCTTACCGTTTCGCTCGATATTATCCAAAGCATCAGAGATTACGGTTAAGTTACGTAACCCCAAAAAGTCCATCTTCAACAAACCCAACGATTCACAGGTGGGATAGTCAAACTGGGTGATAATCGCCCCGTCCTGCGGACGCTGCATAAGTGGAATCACCTGTTGTAAAGGAACCGAAGACATAATCACCGCACAGGCGTGCACACCCCACTGGCGGGTAATATCTTCCAACCCCTTAGCCATTTTTACAACCGGATGAGTATCCGGGTTTTCCTCGTAAAAACGCCTAAACTCTGCGGCTTCCTCGTAACGTTTATCTTCTTTATTGAAAATACCGGCAATAGAAATATCTTTACCCATCACCGTAGGTGGCAGCGCTTTAGTGAGTTGCTCCCCCAAAGAAAAAGGCCGTCCCATGACCCGACAAGAGTCTTTCAACGCCTGTTTAGTTTTAATCTTTCCGTACGTAACCACCTGGGCAACACGATCGTCACCATATTTTTTAGTTACATATTCGATCACTTCACCACGCCGACGTTCGTCAAAATCAACGTCAAAGTCCGGCATAGAAACACGTTCCGGATTTAAGAAACGTTCAAAAAGCAGCCCGTGATCTAAAGGATTTAGATCAGTAATCTGCATAGCATAGGCCACCATAGAACCAGCCCCAGAACCACGTCCTGGCCCTACTCTAATCCCCTGTTCTTTAGCCCAGCGAATAAAATCAGAAACCACCAGGAAGTAGCCGGGGAATTTCATCTGGTTAATGATTCCCACTTCATAATCAGCTTGCTTCCGCACCGCATCAGGAATCCCTTGAGGGAACCGAAGGTGCAACCCGCGTTCTACTTCTTTGATGAACCAAGAGGTTTCATCTTCGCCCTCGGGAACAGGGAAACGCGGCATATAGGAAACGCCCTCGGTAAACTCAACATTGCACCGCTCCGCTATTAAAAGCGTATTATCACAAGCCTGCGGCAAATCCTGCCAATCTCGGCGCATTGATTCCGAAGAACGAATGTAATACCCGGTACCATCGAACTTAAAGCGATCCGGAGTATCTAAAGTAACACCCGAGTTAATACACAGCAACGCATCTTGCACTCCCGCATCTTCAGCAGTCACATAGTGCGCGTCGTTCGTAACCACCGTGGGAATTTGCAAATGATCGGAAAGTCTAATCAAATCCGTCCGAACCCGATTCTCAATCTCAATCCCATGATCCATGAACTCGACAAAGAGATTTTCTTTCCCAAAAATATCCTGCAAACGCCCCGTTGCCGCAACCGCTTCATCCCACTGGCCTAAACGCAAACGAGTCTGCACCTCTGATGAGGGACAGCCGGTGAACGCAATCAACCCTTTAGAGTACTGCTCTAAAAGCTCCATATCTATCCGCGGCCACTTCCCCCACTGCCCTTCTAAAGAAGCCATCGACCCTAACCGAAATAGGTTATGCATTCCCTCGGTAGTTTCCGCGATTAAAGTTAAGTGAGTGTAGGCACCGCGCGCAGAAACATCATCTGTAGACTGCCATTCTTCACCCCAGCGCACGCGAGTGCGATCAAAACGAGAAGTCCCCGGGGTCACGTATGCTTCTAACCCAATAATTGGTTTCACGCCCTGCTGGCGCGCTTTAGAATAAAACTCGTAGGCTCCGAATAAGTACCCGTGGTCAGTAATCGCAATTGCCGGTTGCCCTAAACGAGCTGCTTCTTTCACCATCGGACCGATTTTTGATGCCCCATCGAGCATCGAATATTCCGTGTGATTATGTAAGTGAACGAAAGAGTCAGAAACAGCCATAGAATTAGTTTACCCGTTTTTAGAAAGGGTGCTAACTAGGGTTACTGCCATTGGCGAAATTTAGTTAAGACACGCAGTAAATCATCGGTATAGGGAGCTTTCACCACGGTGTGTTCATTGGTCCGCGGGTGGGTGAACTGTAGTTCTACTGCATGTAACCACTGCCGTTTTAGCTCTAACTGGTCAGCCTGTTTCGGGTCTGCTCCGTAGAATGTGTCACCGATACACGGGTGTCCAATGGTAGAAAAATGCACCCGGATTTGGTGGGTGCGTCCAGTTTCTAAAGTAACTTCCACCAAAGCCGCCCCGGGTAGAACTTCCAAAGTCTGATAGTGGGTAATTGCCGGACGCCCTCCGGCCACTACCGCCATTCGCCATTCTTTTGAAGGGTGTCGGGCAATCGGTGCATCAATAGTGCCCTTTGCAGGATCGGGGTGTCCAGAAACTAAAGCATGATATATTTTGTGAACTTTTCGTTCTTTAAAAGCGTGCTTTAGTTTTGTGTAAGCCAGTTCTGATTTTGCCACTGCCATTGCCCCGGAAGTGCCCACATCAAGGCGATGGACAATCCCTTTACGTTCCGGAGGGCCGGAAGTTGAAATACGAAAACCGGCTGCTTCTAGGTTTGCAAGCACAGTTGGACCATCCCAACCAGGCCCGCCGTGTGCTGCTACTCCAACGGGTTTATTTACAACTACTAAGTCTTCATCTTCATAGATGATTTCCATGCCAACTACCGGCGCGGGGCTTAGTGTGGGCGGAGCTAAGTCAACCTCTATCATTTCCCCTAAATTTAGCCGGTGGCTTTTGGAAACTGCGGTACCATTCACCCGGACTTTTTCATCTTCAAGTAGTTTACTTACGGCACTGCGTGATAGCCCAAGCATTCTTGAAAGTGCACTGTCGATCCGCTCGGTGGCTAAACCATCCGGGACGGGTAGATAACGAATCTCACCCATCTATTTCTCCAGCTGCAGTGGTTTTAGTTTCTAAAGAAGCGGACTCTTTCTCTTCTGTTGCGGTGGCAGCGTGGTTGGTGAGGGTGAGTAAAACGATGAGGGCGCCCGCGCAAACTATCCAGATATCGGCAACGTTGCCAATGAAAAAGTCAGCATAGTTAAGAAAGTCAATCACGTGGCCAGTACCAAATCCTGGTTCACGAATTAATCGGTCTATTAGGTTTCCACCGGCACCGCCAAGCAGCAGTCCTAAAGCTACTGCCCAGGGAAGTGATTGAACTTTGTACGCATAGTAGAATAAGAAAAGTATTACCAGGACTGCCAAGATAGTGATAATCCAGGTGGCATTAACTAAGGAAGAGAAAGCGGCTCCTGGGTTGTAGTGGAGCTGTAAAGTGATGATATCTCCGATAAGTGGTTTTTTAGTTCCGGTGGAGAGATTTTTTATTGCCCATTCTTTAGTTAAATAGTCGCTTACTATCCCTAAAATTCCGACGAAAAGAAATACTAGATAGGGCGTTTTAGAACGGCTTTGTACCATTTATTTTTCCCTTTTTACTTTACCTATGCGAATTGAAAAGCGGCGATTCCTTTTAGGTTTCGCCGCTTTTCTATAAAGTTCTGCGTCTAGCTGAGCAGTTCAGAGGCTTACAGTTCTCCCAGTAGGTGCTGGAGGTGTTCGCGCATCCGGTTACGGTAGTCAGCTTCGAAGCTCTTAAGTTCGTTGATCTTACCTTCAAGCAAGTTACGATCGGATTCAAGCTGGGAGAGAATATCATTACGCTTATCTTCTGCTTCTCGCACAATGATGTCGGACTGTGCGTGTGCCTGAGCGATAATCTTTTCGCTCTGTTCGCGTCCTTCACGTACATAGTCGTCGTGTACGCGCTGTGCAAGTGCCAACATAGAAGAAGCATCTTCATGTACCTGCACTGCAGGAGCTGCGGATACTTCTTCCGCAACTGGCGCTACTTCTTCTACTACTGGAGCGGCTGGAGCCACTTCTTCTGCTACTGGAGCGGCAACTACTTCAACTGGTGCGCCTGCTTCAAGTTCTTTGATGCGCAGTCGAGCTGCTTCAAGTTCTTCTTTTAGTTCAGTATTTTCGAGCTGTAAGACGTAGATAGTTTCTGTAATTTCATCAAGGAACTCGTCTACTTGACTCTGTTCGTAGCCATCGCGAAACCTCACAGTGTCGAAAGTCTTCTTGATAATTTCGTCCGTGGTCAGCAGTGCCATTTTCTCACCTCATGAATCATTATTTTATTTATTCGGCTAGTAAGTCGATTTCTAAAATCTGAAACTGCCGACCTTTTCTGTAGTCTGATGACTACACCAAAATAGATACTTACAGAGTACCTGTATTTACTTCACTTTTACATACTTATCAGAAAAATGGCAATTTTTCTCACGATTATTACCAGTATGAAAAGCACAATAAACCCCATATCAATAGAAATTTCCCCAAAGCGTAAGGGTGGCAAAAACTTGCGTAAATATTCTAATGGAGGATTGGATAGTTTATAGACCAGATTAGCTAAAACCGCGATTACTGCGGGAATTTCTAACTGTGGGGCAAGGATACTTAACCAGTCCAGGATCATTCTTGCGATCAGAATAAAAACGGCTAGCTGCGCTAAGATGAGTATCCCGTGTCCTAAGAAATTTATTGCAGATGTCATAGACTTAGTTCCTTCGCTTAGAAGAAACTTGGCCGTTGGTTAGTTGCTGGTTTTCCCTGTACTTTTACTGAAGCTGGGGAAAGTAAAAGTACCTTTGGGGTGATGATTTCGATCTGTCCGCGTAATCCGTGGACCAGACCGCAGCAAAAATCTAAGGTGCGACCTGCGTCTACTGTGTCAGTTAGGTTGACGATCACCGGGTACCCATCTCTGAAGGCTTCTCCGATTAATTCGGCCTCTCCGTAGCTTTCAGGACGAATAGTGACAATCCGTGAAATGTCTACGTTATTTTCTTCTACCTGTCGGCGAGAAAAAGAAGATGCGAAAGCAGATGGTTGCGCGTAGGTTTCTTCTTCTTCATAGATTTCTTCATCAGCGTAATCGTAGTTATCCTCTTCAGGATGTTCCACGCCAATCCAGCCGATCTTTTCTTTCATCCGGTCAAAGCTGCCCAAGGTCTTCCCCTTAATCTCTTTCATTTACTGAACTAACTTAAAAGTAGTTTATTTGTGATAATTTTCCTGGTTGTCACTTCGGCGTGTCAATAATATATGTTTTGTTTCTGCTGCGGTGTTTGTTTATGGTGTGGTTTCTGGCGTGGGGAAATAGGCCCAACCGATTTGTCTGCCGCAGGCGGGTTCTTTACGATACGAGTTCAAGTCTTCACTTTCAAAAGTGCAGGCCTGATCGTGATAGATGTTTTCAATTCCCATTTCTTTGAGCTGTTCAACAACTATTGCTCTTAGTCGGATTGATTTCGTTCCCCAACTGGTGCGTGCTCCCCCATTTGGGAATTGGTCTACATACTTTTGGTAGATTTCTTCACCGACTTCATAGCAGTTTTCGCAGATACAGGGGCCTACTGCACTGTAGAGATTTTTTGGGTTGCTTCCGGCGGCGACTAGTTTAGTTATTGTGTGAGCGAGGATTTCTTTTTCGATCCCGGCTCTGCCAGCGTGTACGGCGGCAACTAATTTTAAAGTGGGGTCGATAATGATTACCGGCACGCAGTCAGCTATTTGCACGGCAGCTACAGTACCTGCAGGGACGATTACGGCATCTGCTTTAACGGTATTTTCGTTACTTTCCAGATTTTCACTCAGTTCCGTTGCTTTAATGGTGGCCACTTCCGCTGAGTGAGTCTGTTCCATCCAGATTATTGGGGCTTTGAGTTTTACTGCGAGTTTTTTGCGAAATTCGGTTACTCTGGCAGCTTCATCCGGGGTATTTAACCCATAGTTTGGGTAGATTTGCGAGGCCGTTTTGTTAGATGCACTGACGGTGGGGGCGCATCTAGTAAATCCTACTAGGGCGCCACCCACCGTCAGAATATTATCCATCGTGAGGTTAGCTCAGCGGAGGAAGTCTGGTAGATCCAGATCGTCTGCGCTCAGATCAGTGTCGAATACGCGCGGAACTGCAAACTCAGTTGCTGCCGGAGGATTAGTTTCCTGCGGTTCAGCAGTTGGGAAAGCAGTTACTGGACGCACTGGAGGTTGCACTTGGGCGCGGTGTGATGGTTCGCGAGTAGCCGGACGGGCTGGAACTTCAGGTTCTACAGCTGGAGCACTGGGCTGTGCTGGTGCAGTCTGTGCGGGACTGGAGGTGAAAATGGAGTTGTGTAGTTCCAGTTCTTCTGCCTTGCTGTTATCTTCGTCAAATCCAGCGGCGATAACGGTGATCATTACGTCATCACCCAAAGAATCGTCTGTTACGGTACCGAAGATAATGTTTGCGCCTGGTTTTACGCTTTCCTTAATTAGGTTAGCAGCGCCGTTGAGTTCTTGAATGCCCAGGTCTGAGCCGGCGCGGAGGAACCAAAGTACTCCGTGAGCTCCGGTGATTGATGCTTCCAGCAGTGGTGAAGAGATAGCTTGTTCGGCGGCGCGTAGGGTGCGGTCTTCCCCCGAGGCTTGCCCGATTCCCATGAGGGCGCTACCGGCGTCTTTCATAACTGAGCGTACGTCAGCAAAGTCAACGTTCACTTCACCGGTGGTGGTAATCATGTCGGTGATACCTTGGACACCGTTGCGGAGGACTTCGTCAGCCATGCCGTATGCCTGGTTGTAGGTGACGTTATCGTCAGAGATCTGCAGCAAACGATCGTTGGGGATAACGATGAGGGTGTCTACCTCTTTGCGGAGGTTTTCAATCCCTACATCTGCAACAGTGGCGCGACGATCACCTTCGAAATGGAATGGGCGGGTTACTACACCTACGGTAAGTGCTCCCAGTTCACGAGCGATCCGAGCTACTACTGGGGCTGCGCCGGTACCGGTGCCACCGCCTTCACCGGCGGTTACGAATACCATATCTGCGCCTTTGAGGACGTCGCGAATGGATTCTTCATTGGCTTCGGCTGCGCTTTCACCTACATGTGGGTCGGCGCCTGCACCGAGTCCGCGGGTGATTTCTACACCCAGGTCAATCTTCACATCAGCTTCAGAACGCATAAGTGCCTGCGAGTCTGTGTTCATGGCGATAAACTCTACGCCTGATAGTCCGGCACGAATCATTCGGTTTACGGCGTTGCCGCCGCCGCCGCCGACACCGACAACTTTAATAACCGCTAGGTAGTTGGTTGCGTTCACTGCTGTTCCCCCACATATTACAGCCAATACATTCAACCTCAACTTGAAGGTACTGGTTTTTTTCGTTTATTTCAAAGTGAAATTAGGCTACCAACAGACCCTAATCAACTATTTATCTAGGCGTGTCTAAAGTAGCGGTGAATTTCTCTCTTATGCTTGTAGATTTCTAAGCAGTTACCGGCTTAGCCGGAACCGAAACATCATAGACTTTTGCCGGTACTTGACTGACTAAAACTTTCAGCACTTTCAGTTTCAGCTCGCCCTCAGAAGTATCGCCCCATTTGACTACAGCTCCTGACTTAAAGACAAACTCAACCAGGTTACCATCTGAACGGAAAGTCACAACTTCCGCTAAAATCTCAGCATCTAACTGCTTTTTCACCTGCTCTAGAATTTCGATTGCTTTAACCTGCCCCGCCGGTTCAACTGAGGACAGTTCAGCTACGAAAGTTCCATTAGGAACAGTAGCTTCAGTCGAAAGTTTTACACCTTCCGCATCGAATACATCCCAGCTACCGCCAGTAGATACTGCAAAGGTGGGCACTCTTAACTGCAGCTCAACTCCCACTCCATTTGGCCATTGCCTAGAGACAACAGCTTTTTTCACCAGGGGAATAGTCTCCACACTAACTGCTAACTCCCCTAACTTTAACCTTGGCAAAGGAGTCCCCACCCAGGGATTTAAGGTTTCTTGTACCTGAGCTGCAGAGACTTTTTCATCTCCGCCTACAACCGTAATTAAATTGCGATCTAAGCTAAAGAAACTTGAAAAGAAAATCCCCCAAATAGTGGCTACCAGTGCAGCTAAACTCAGAAAAACCCCCAGCCCATACCAGCTGTAAGCCCGTAATTTAGCTTTCCGAATTTCACTTCTGCGAGCTTCTAAATCAAAACCCACCTTCGTTTTCGATGCAAACGCTTTAGCGGCCCGTTCCGCTGAAAAATAACCTCTTAATTTGGAAGCAACCCCCGGAGTTTTTTCGGAAGGTAAAAGCTTTTTCGGATCGACCTCAGGCAGTTGCGGAAGGGTAGCATCCCCCTTGCCCTGCTGGGTAGGAATCTGCGGAACCGCCCTGCCCGGCTTAGCCGGTCGCTTCTTTCGCCGTGACGGATTCTCGTCAGAAACTGGCTTCTTCCGACTAGAAACAACCCGGTCTTCGGCCGTAACTTGTAAGTCTTCACCCTGCTTATCACTTCCAGCAGATGCTGCTGCGCTAGAAGTGCGTTTTGCCCCACGACTGTGAGGAACCTGTGGTCTTCTCACCCGATTTTCCTAATCCACTACCTACAAATTACTCAAATTGATTCTGCCATGCTTTTAGAATCAACTCACCTGCACCGGTGACGCTACCAGCCCCCATCGTAATGCAAATATCTCCCGCGTGCGTTAAATCAGCAGCCACTTTAGCGGCAGCTTCTAACGCCCCCACAAAACTAACTTTCTCAGTATGCTCAGCAATCAAATGCGAGGTAACTCCCCCCATAGGTTCTTCACGCGCCCCGTAAATATCTGCCAACACCACCGCATCTGCTAACTCTAAAGCAGACGCAAATTCAGCTTGAAAGTTCAAAGTCCGCGAATACAAATGCGGTTGGAATAAGACAACTACTTTTCCGCTCCCGGCCACAATCCGCGCCTGCTTTAAAGCTGCCTGCACCTCTGAAGGATGGTGTGCATAATCGTCGAATAAACGCCGCTGAGAAATCTCCCCCTTGAACTCAAACCTACGTCCCGTCCCACTAAACGCAGCTAAAGACTCTGCCACAGTTCCCACGTCCAACCCCAGTTCCAGGCCCACAGCTAACGCTCCGGTTGCATTCAACACGTTATGGGCTCCAGTAACATTCAGCTCAACTGGAATCTGCTTAACACCGTATTCCACAACAAACTTAGCTTTATTTTCAAAAAGCTCCAGCTGCGAAATCTTTAGATTTTCACCGCCCTCGACAATATTTTCTAAACCGTAAGCCCAGACGCGCCGCCCGGCAGCAACTGCCCGATTCCCCAACGCTTGGGCCCCGGGATCGTCAGCACACACCACCAACGCACCTTCTGCAGTTATCTTAGAAACAAACTTATCGAAAGCCGCTTCAAAAGCAGCTTCCGAACCATAGTGATCCAAATGATCTGGCTCCACATTAGTAACCAACGCAACTCTAGGAGCATAGTTTAAAAACGAACCATCCGATTCATCAGCCTCAGCAATGAAAAACGGGCCAGCCCCTAAACGCGCACCGGTACCAAACTTACTAACTATGCCACCAACTGCAAAAGACGGATCAGCACCCAAAGCAGAAAAAGCTGCCGCCAACATTCCCGAAGTTGTAGTTTTCCCGTGCGCTCCCGCCACCGCAATGAACTCCAGCCCACTGGCCGCTAATGCCAAGGCCTCCGAACGGTGAATAACCGGCATCCCCATTTTTAATGCGTAAGCTAACTCTGGATTAGTTTCTTTAACAGCGGTTGAGATAACCACAGTTGCCTGCGGGGGAACCTGCTCAGCTTTATGCCCGGCAAAAACTGTAATCCCCAGATTACGTAACCGCGTTAAAGTAGCTGAGTCAGCTTGGTCAGAGCCAGAAACCTCATACCCACGTGCCTGAAGCAACTCAGCCACAACTGACATTCCGGCGCCGCCAATACCAATTAAATGGTAATCAATCATCCGTTTGCCCACCTATTTTTTCTCTAGTAAAGCGGCAACTGCCTCAGCCACCAACGCAGCTGCCTCTACCTGTGCCAGTTCTTGAGTCCTACTTCGCATTTGTGCCAAGCGATCCGCAGCAGCTAAAAGTGGTAGCACCTGAGTTTCAATTACTTCCGCTGAGAATTCAGCGTCGTCTACCAGCAACGCCCCATTTGCTTCCACGTGTTCAGCCGCATTGAGCTTTTGCTCCCCGTTGCCAATCGGTAAAGGAACGTAAAGTGCAGGAATACCCAAAGCACAAAGTTCCGCTACCGTCCCCGCACCAGAGCGACAAATTGCAAAATCAGTAACTGCAAAAACTGCCGTCATATCTTCAAAATACTCATGTACCTGCCATTGACAGCCAGGGGGATTCTCAGCCAAAGTAGCTAAAACTTCCGCGCTCTTCCCCTTTCCAGTTAGGTGGAGAACCTGAACGTCTTTGGGAAATAGGTGAGCCGTTTGAGAAAGCACTCGATTAAGTTTTAAAGCCCCTAAAGACCCGCCGGTAACTAAGAGAGTTAGTTTATCAGGGTCTAACCCCAACTTTTGAGCAGCTTTAATTTTCGTTTCTTGCCGAGTTTGCGGGTCAGCTAAATCGTGAGCCAGTTTTTCAATCTCAGCTCTTAAAGGCAACCCAACTACCTGAGTTTTACCCTGTCTAGCTTTTAAAGGAGTTTCCGCGAAGGTTAAAAAAACGGTGTTAGCCCAGTCTGCGCCAAGTTTATTTGCCATTCCGGGACGCAGATTCTGTTCGTGAATAACCACTGGAATCCCCAGGCTCCGTGCCGCTAAATAAGCTGGTGCAGCCACATAGCCTCCAAAGCCCACTACGGCTTCAATCTGGCGAGTCTTCAAATATTCGCGCGTAGTCTTATAGGCAGTTAGCAGACGGGGAACGAATTTAACTAAATCACCGTTCACTCGCCGAGGGGCGGGAACTTTTTCAATCGTTAATAGTTCTATTCCTGCATTGGGAACCAGTTCTTTTTCTAATCCGCGGTCAGTTCCTAAGGCAACTACAGAAATATTTTTCTCCCGTAGTTTAGCTGCCACTGCTAAAAGAGGATTAACGTGCCCAGCGGAGCCGCCTCCTGCTAAGAGAATTCTCGTTGCTACCGGTTGTGTCATAGTTAGTCCTTACTAACAGTTAGCATCTGAAAAACAGTTTCTGAAAACTATTCTATCCGAGGGCGGCGGTTTTAACTCATTCACTAAGCACGTATCTAAGTACAGAGCCTAACTAGCTAAGTTGGCGGCGTAGAACTTTACCGAAACGATTTTTCTCGTTAAAACCGGCGGCTTCTCTGGCGATACTAAGGACCACCCCCACGCATACTGCAGTGATAATGAACGAGGTTCCCCCATGAGATATAAATGGCAAAGGAACACCAATAATTGGCCCATACCCAGTTACAGTTCCCAGGTTAATTAGAGTTTGCATTCCCATCCAAGAGAGCATTCCCACTACCACTAAACGCTTATATAAATCTGTCTGCGATAAAGCCAGTCGAAACATCCCGTAAAAGAAAGCAATAAAAACTAGCACTACAGAAGCTGTTCCTAAAAATCCGAACTCTTCACCCAAAACAGCAAAGATGAAATCCGTCTCAGCAGCAGGCAGTGAGAACCATTTTTCTTTTGAGGCTCCCGCTCCTACGCCAGTTAAACCACCGGAACCTAAGGCGCGCAGTGAATAGTCAATTTGTTCAGGAGCATTGGGGTCTCTTGGAGTTCCTAAGCCTATTGGCCGCAGAATACGCTCAATTCGGGAAGGTTTTTGTAATACTGCAGCGGTAATCCCAAGAACACCCACAATAAGACTAATCTGGTAAAACTCTCTGGGCATTCCTGCTACGGTGATTACCCCCACTGCTAGTGCAATAATCACCAGGGCAGTTCCCAAGTCCTCGCTGTACATAATGAATGCGATCGAAAAAAATATTGGCGTAACCACCCACACCATGATGGGGAGCATGTCTCTGCGGTTACGCAAAATGCAGGCAAAGGAATAGGCCAGCATTAAAGTTAAGCCTAATTTAAGAGCTTCAGAAGGCTGGAATGTTGGTAGCGGACCAATTTCTACCCAGTTAAGGTTTCCGTTCACACGCTTGCCAAACGGGAAAAGCAATGTTTGCAGCATAAGAGCAAGAACGAAAGCGATAATGGAAAGTTTACGAATAGTTTCCACTTTAAACCGGGAAGTTATCATCATTGCGATAAAGCCACCCGCCATGATGATAGCAGTACGTGAATGTGCGAGATAAGGATCTGCCCCGGCACCTAGTTCCTTAATGGTTTTAGCAGAAAAGATCATAAAGAATCCGGTAATCATCAAAAAGGTAGCCGGAATCAAAATCAGAAAATAGACGGTCACTGCCCGCGGCGGCTCACCTATTTGCGTAACAATCTTTGGAATCTTAGAAAATTTTGTAAAAACGGATTGAGTAACCTCACTGATAGGTTTCATTTTCCTGCTCCCTCACCATACTGTTTTTGCCATGCCCGATCTAATCGAGAAATTGCTTCAACAAAAAGATCGCCCCGTTGTGCATAATTTTCAAACTGATCCCAAGAAGCGCAAGCTGGTGCCAATACAACTGTATCGCCTGGTTTAGAAAGAGCTACGGCCTCATTGACAACAGAGAACATTAGGTCTTCTTCTTCGCTAACTACTACATAGGGAATCTGCGGCGCTTCAGCTTTTAATGCACTTACCACCGCGGTAGGATCGCTTCCGATAACTACGACCCCACGTAAACTAGCTTTAATTTTGGCAACCAGCTCATGGAAATCCTGCCCTTTTGCGTCTCCTCCGGCAATCCAGATGATACTTTGCGGAGGAAAACCGTTTAATGAAGCCAGTGCGGCATGAGTGTTAGTAGCTTTAGAGTCATTAATCCAGACCATATCGGCTACCTGCCCCACTATGCTGCGGCGGTGCTCGGCTGTTTTAAAGTTCTGTAATCCCTGTGCAATGGCTGCGCTACTGACTCCATAGGCGCGGGTTAATGCAATTGCCGCTAAAGTGTCTTTGACTAAAGCAACTGAAGGATGTTGGGAGGCGAAGCCATATATATCACTTAATTGGGCGACTGCTTCAGCTTGCTTCTGGCGGTTTTCCACAAAAGCTCGATCCACAAATAGATCTTCTACTATCCCAATTTGCGATGGGGTGGGGGTTGCTAATGTGTAGCCAACGGCGCGAGCCCCTTCAACTACCTCAGCGTTAGCAACCATATTTTCAATCACTTTATCGTGCGCGTCATAAACGCAAGCAACTTGAGTGTTTTCGTAAATTTTTGCTTTCGCTGCCCGATAGTGTTCTGTACTTCCATGCCAATCTAGGTGATCAGAATCAACGTTGAGACATACAGCAGCGTATGCAGAAAGCGAATGGGTGGTTTCTAACTGGAAGCTGGAAAGCTCAACTACCATTACTTCTAAATCTTCTTCTAGCACAGTAGTAACTATTGGTTTTCCAATATTGCCTACTACTGCGTGCTTTATCTGCGCAGCTTTAAGAATCTCTCCGACAATTCCCACTGTGGTGGTTTTACCATTTGTTCCAGTTACGGTAAGCCAAGCGGTTTCTTTACCTAAAGACTGTTGTAGTTGCCAGGCAAGCTCAATTTCGCTCCAGATTACAACCCCTTGTGCAACCAAAGCTTTGCGGGTTATAGAGTGCGGCGCAATCCCTGGAGAAACTACTGCGTAGTCAAGCATACTAAGCTGGTCTAAACCCGTGTTTTCAGGATGTATCTCTACTTGCGGATACTTTTCACTAAGCTGGGTTAGATCGGCACGGGAACGGGCATCATAGCCGATGACTTTTACGCCCAGTTGTAAAAGCGCTTCAATAGAAGCAGAACCGCTTTTGCCTAAACCAAATACGCCAAAGGTTAGTTTGTGCCAATCTGACAGGGGTAGTTGAGCTTTATCACTGCAAGTCATAGCTTAGCAACCCATTCTCCGTAGAATAAGGAGACTCCGACGATGGCGAATAATCCAGCGATAATCCAAAACCGAATTACGATGGTAATTTCTTTCCACCCTAATAGTTCAAAATGATGGTGCAGAGGGGCCATTCTGAAGACGCGTTTACGGGTAAGTTTAAAGACCCCAATCTGGATTACATCTGAAATCACGATGATAACGAATAATCCACCGATGATTACGGCGAGGAATTGTGTATGCGTCAAAATGGAAAGCCCGGCCAGTGCTCCACCTAAAGCTAAGGCACCGGTATCTCCCATAAAGATTTGTGCGGGGGAAGCATTCCACCAGAGGAATCCGAAACAAGCTCCCACAATAGCTGCTGAAGCAACTGCCAATCCAAAGGGGTCGCGTACTTCGTAACAGACTGAAGCAACCGCATTGGGATTCGCACAGCTTTGGTAGAACTGCCAGAGGCTAACCAGAGTGTATCCGGCAAATACCACCATCGAAGCACCGGTTGCTAAACCGTCTAACCCGTCAGTTAAATTAACGGCATTAGACCAAGCTGACACCAGGAAATTAACCCAAATAATAAAGAGAATGACAGCGAAAATTGTGCCTGCCAAAGCAAAATCTAAGGAGGTGTCTCTAACCACTGAAATGGCGGTTGAAGCCGGGGTTAATCCGTGCTGATTTGGGAAGGATAATGCGCCGATGGCAAAAATAGTGCCGATTGCTAGCTGTCCGATAATTTTCGCACGCGGATTCAGCCCTAATGAACGCTGCTGGGAGATTTTAATGTAGTCATCTACGAAGCCAACAAACCCAGTTCCGGCGAAAAGAAACATTAGTAGGCTGGAGGAATAATCCGGGAGTTTACCAATAATTAAATGCCCAATCAGCCACCCCAGGATTGAGGCAATGATAATTACAATGCCCCCCATCGTTGGTGTCCCACGTTTAACGTGGTGTGCGGTTGGCCCATCTTGTCGGATGAACTGTCCGTAGTTACGCTTCACCAAAATGCCGATGAGAATCTTTGTACCAAAAAGTGTCACTATAAGGGACACTGCGGTTCCAAAAACCAGTGCTAGCACAAGCTCTTCCTTTCCTATTTTGTATCTGCTTTACAAAATAGCTACTCACCCCTGGGCGAAGCTATCTGCGATTTTCCACACACCTGATCCGTTGGATCCTTTCAGGAAAACCACGTCACCAGATGAAATCTTCTCTTTAAGTAGCTTAAAGGCATCTTCTGCCGAAACTGCGTGATGACACTCAATTTTACCTTGCAATGGGACAGCAATCTCTTTTGCTCCCTCCCCTAAAGTCACCAGTAAATCTACTTGTGCAGCTTCAACAGCATAACCAATTTCTTGGTGAAGTTGATCAGAGGTATCTCCCAACTCCATCATTTCACCTAAAACGGCGATTCGTCGGGGCGCATGCTCCCCCAGTTCTGTAAGCACTTTTAACCCAGCTCGCATTGAGTCTGGATTCGCATTATACGAGTCGTCGATGAAGGTAATGCCAGCGTTTTTAAATACGTTCATCCGGTGGGGACTAGATGCTTTTAACCCATTTAGAGCTTTAGCAATCTCTGTTAAACTCAGCCCACAGGTAAGTGCAATAGTGGCGGCTGCGAGCGCATTATTAACCTGGTGAATTCCAACTAACCCTAAGTTAATCTGCGCGGTTTCAGTTTCAGTTCTGATTTTGAAGCCTGCGCATGATGACTCATCTAAAGTAATCTCTTCGGCCCGCACACCTGCGTTAGGTTTTCCAGTAGCAGAAAAAGTGATTACTCTAGCATCGGTTTGTTCTTTCATTTGCAGCACTAACTCGTCGTCTGCATTGAGGATTACAGTTCCGTGTGGGATTACTCCGGCAACCAGTTCAGCTTTAGCTGCTGCCAGGGATTCAATACTTCCAAAGCCCCCTAAATGAGCCTGTCCCACTGCAAGTTCAACTACGATATCCGGTTTCACTAAGTCAGTTAAATAAGCTAAGTGGCCTGGGCCAGAAGCGCCCATTTCTAAAACTAGGAAACGAGTTTCTTCGGTGGCAGCAAGTGCGGTCAGCGGCATTCCCACTTCGTTATTAAATGAAGCGATGGCCGCTACGGTAGGGGCAACGGTTTTAAGAATATTAGCTGTTAAGTCTTTAGTGGTGGTTTTCCCAACTGAACCAGTTATCCCAATAACTTGGATCTCTCCCAGCTCTCGTAATCTCGCAATATGCGCTTTAGCTAACTTACCCAGAGCTAGAGTTGCGTCGGCTACTAAAATCTTGGGGTGTGCTGGATTTCCATGGGAACAGTCTGTGACAATCGAACAAACTGCCCCATTTTCAATTGCTGCATCAATGAACCGGTGTCCATCTGTTGTTTCTCCCAGGCGGGCAACGTAAAGCGATCCTGGGGTGCAGGCACGTGAGTCAGTTTCGACGCTGCCGGTTATTACTACATTTTCGCCATGTAGTGTTCCGCCGATTGCCTCGGCAATCCATGCTGCTGAATAATTCATTTCCCCTCCTCAGGTGCTTCTTTTAGTCTAATTTTAGTTTGCATATACCGGATAGGTTTGCGGTTGAGAGTCAGAGGCTGGGATATTGCGTGCTCGTACTGCTTCTGTCACCACAGATTTAAATAAGTCTGCCAAAAGCACCGTAGCATAATTATTGGTTGCTGGACGATACATATGTACTGCAATAGCCAGTTGCGGGTCTTGTGCTGGAACTACCCCGGTAATGTTTAAGGAGTTGCCAACGTATCTTCCATTTTCAAAGATTTCTGCGGTACCTGTCTTTAAAGCAGTGCGGTAACCAGGTACTTGGAAATGCTGGCCAGAGCCTGAGACTGAGACTGTCTCCATCATTTTCATTAGTTCCGCAGCTACTTCAGGTCGAAGCGCTTTTTGTGCTTGCTCATAAGGTACCTGCTCATAGGATCCATCAGGCAGGGTATATCCATCAACTAGCCTGAGGGGCAGGTAGGTTCCCCCGTTGCCGATAGTGGCGAAAGCGTTCACCAGTTGAAGTTGATTCACTGAATAGGCCTGCCCGAACATATTGACGTATTTTTGGCGCCCATCCCAGGTATCTGGAGGGGGAAGGAATCCAGCTGATTCACCGGGCAGTCCTACCTCAGTTGGTTTTCCCAGTCCCAGACGCTGCATGACTTCGTAACGTTGCTGATCAGAAATCTTAGAGCCGATAAATACCGTGCCTGTATTTGATGAGTTCGCTAAAACTCCCGCAGCAGTAAGTACCTGATAACCGTGTGGTTCAGCGTCCTTAAAGCGTTCTCCGTTGGGAGCTACAAAAATGTCAGGAGCTGGAACCGGAGTTAAAGCCGTAATCACATTATGTTCTAAGGCTGCTGCCATAGTAAATACTTTTCCAACAGAACCTGGTTCGGCCGCATACTGTACAACTTTAGAAGCTTGTGGGGTAGTTCCAATCGGCTGATTGTAGGCATCTGCAAGTACCAGGATATTTCCCGTTTTTAGATCTGTAATCACAACGGAAGCAGCCTGCGCATTATTTCGTTTGGCAGTTTCATTTACTAAATCTTCAATCCGGTGTTGCAGATCAATGTCTAAAGTTAAGTGCACACTCTTTCCATTAATTGGCTCAGTTAGTTCCGCAAACTGTGAGGGAAGCACCTGCCCGTAGCGGGAATATTCGTTAGTTACTTTTCCGTCTGTTCCTTTTAGGTTTTCTTCCTGGCTCAGTTCAATCCCACCGTTACCAGTTCCTTCACGGGTTACGAAGCCAATCACTGAGGCAGCGGTTTCTTCAGCCGGATAGATTCTTTTAGTTTTGGCTTCCCATTCGATTCCTCTGAAACGAAGATTACGGATCTTTCGCCAAGTGGCTACTTCAACGTCTTTTGCCAAGATGACATAGGTGCTGTTGCCAACCATTTTTCCGCCCAGCTCAGCTTCATCCATCCCAAGAATGGGGGCGAGGAATTCAGCTACCATTCCCGGACCGCGTTTAGTTTGAACGATCTCTCCCTCTTCGTTAGTTTCATGCCAGATCGCTTCAAGAATGAGTCTTTGGTTTACCGCTATATCGTAGGTTTGTATGGTAGTTGCTAAAACTGTTCCTTTAGCATCAACAATATCCCCTCTTTGCGCGGGAAGATTCGTAGTTCCCAATCGACTGTTCGCAGCTATTTCAGCTAGGTGAGGACCTTGCACTAACTGGATTTGAAACAAGAGAACGATTGAAATTAGAAACAACGGCAAAAAGAAGAAGTACCAGATTCTCTTGATGACCTTGTCACTGTTATTTGGGTTGCTCGCAGCCATTCCTACCCTTTCAGAGACTCTCTTTAGAAATCTTTGATATTTCTGTGAATCGCATTCTTTTCAATGCTAACGAAAAGTGATTCTTTGGCTGGAACCATACCTAAGCGAACCGCGTTCTTTTCCAACACAGTAGGTGAAGATGAGAGCTGAATTTTCTGTTTAATCGCTTCATTTTCTTCGGTGATTTGAATGTACTCGCGACTCATGTTGAGGACTTCAAAGGAAGTTTTAGCCATTTGGGTATTAATGTAGAAGTGACCTAAAATGACTGCGATTAAGGGCACTAAGACGATTAAGAGAAGTTTAACCTTCGATGATTGCGTATTGGGAGAATCAATCACCTTCAAAGGAGAAACTGATGCTACCTTTTGGGGTGCAAGCTGCCTGGGCTTGAGACGAGCTGCTGCTGTGTTCATCGTTTTCTCCTAATCTGGGTTGGGCGAGTATAGTTTTTAAGTTTTTCGGCTGCTCTTAAACGCACTGAGGCAGCTCTGGGATTAGCAAGTATCTGCGCTTCATTTGCTTGGATAGCTTTGCGAGTTACATTTTTTAAACTTGGTTCTAGTTCTTTTGGAATAATTGGCAGACCATGAGGTATGTCTACTTCAGAGCCTTCTTTAATCACGTTTTTGACAATCCGGTCTTCTAAAGACTGGTAGGATTCCACTACCAAACGGCCACCAATTTTCAAGCATTCTAGGGCGGCTGGAACTGCGTCCGCCAGAATATCAAGCTCTTGATTCACTGCTACACGCAGAGCTTGAAAAGTACGTTTCGCTGGGTTTCCACCCTGCCTACGGGCTGGAGCAGGAATCGCTGCCTTAACTATTTCGGTTAGCTGTCCAGAGGTTTCAATCGGCGCGTTTTCTCTTTGGGTGACTATTTTTTTCGCGATTTTTGCAGCGAATTTTTCCTCTCCAAAGGTTCTGAGGATTCGTGTAATCTCTTCAGCTGAAGCCGTTGCGATTAGTTCCGCAGCGGTGATTCCTTGTGTGGGATCCATTCGCATATCTAAAAATGTTTCCCGAGAATAAGCGAAGCCACGTTCGTCATCGTCTAGCTGTAGTGAAGAAACTCCCAGGTCCATTAGGACCGCGTCGATTTTGCCAGCTAAGCCAACTTCTGCCGCAACTTCGTAAACTGCATCGTAGGTGGTGTGAAAAGCGCGGAATCTTTCTTTAAAGGGTTCCAGGCGTTTACTTGCCAGTGCAATTGCGTTTGGATCGCGATCGATTCCCAGTACAGAAACATTAGGGAAGGCTTTGAGTACCGCTTCGGTATGTCCGCCCATTCCTAAAGTGCAGTCAATCATTACTGCTTTTTCTACTTCGGCAAAAGCAGGGCTGAGTAGTTCTAACACTTCGTCGATTAACACAGGAGCGTGCAATGATGCGATTGTTTCGGAATCAATCTGCGTGGTTTCTGGTTTCACCGTCATTGAGGCTCCTTTCTGTGTCTATTTCTGATTTGGTGTTCCGCTGGTGGAGGGAGGTTCTCAGGCAACCAGGACTCTCAACAGTTCCGTTACCGGGGAAGTAATCTCGGAACTACTAAGAGACCAACTTGCCTGAGGGGTTATTTAGTTGTGTGGTTAGAGTGGGAAGATTTCATCTGCGATGCCGGCAAATGATTCTTCTGCTCCAGAGAGGTATTCGTTCCAACGGGTTTGATCCCAGATTTCAATCCGGTTTCCTGCTCCGTTTACGACTACTTCTTTTTCCAGTTGGGCGTAGGCGCGCAGTGGTTGTGGGATGGTGATGCGTCCCTGCTTGTCGAAGAGTTCATCTGAGGCGCTGGCTAAGAGGACACGAATGTAATCGCGTGACTGCTTAGAGGTGATGGGCGCTTTAATGAGTTCTTCATAGAGCTTTTGAAATTCCGCTTTGGTGAATACGTAGAGGCAGTATTCTTGCCCGCGGGTTATTACCAGTCCGTCTGCTAAGTCTTCTCGAAATTTAGCTGGGAGGATAACGCGTCCTTTGTCATCGAGCCGTGGTTCGAAATTACCTAAAAACACTTCACACCTCCTGCAAATTTCGTACCTGCACCTACAATCCTCCACTTTACGCCACTTCCCACCACAAATCCACCATTTTCCTCCACTTTTATGAAAAACAAATAAAAAACCGCGATTTTAACTACTAAAACCGCGGTGGTGGACAGTGGAGGAGTTTCGCCGCAAAACACCTCCCCCCTCCCCAAAAACAAAGAAATCCCGAGGACGCCAAACAAACTAAACGTTCATTTGCACCGTCCTCGGGAAAAACTCTCCCCTAAGTGGAGGGAAGTGGAGGAAACTCCTAACCCTCCCCTGCCAACTGGCTTCGCTCCTGCTCCGTCAAAGAACTAGGATCAACCTGCTTCGCACTCTCACCCACAGCCTCCCCTAACTCACTAACTGGGACAATCCGGTAAGGAAAACCCCGCAACGCAACAAACTCAGCCAAAAACTCCCGATGCCCCTCACAGGCTAACCAAGTTTTTTCTCGCCCCTGATGAATCCGCGGATTACGCCAAATCACAGCCCAACGCGCCACCTCAGTACACTGACGCGCCGAACAAACATGAAACCCACGCACCTTACCTAATGCCACAACCACACCTTACGTTAAAGTAACCAAATCCAAATACTCGTCATCCCACAAATCCTCATCACCATCAGGCAAAATCAACACGCGATCTGGCTCCAAAGCAGAAACCGCGCCCGGATCGTGAGTAACTAAAACCACTGCCCCCTCATACACGCGCAACGCATGTAAAATCTCTTCTCGCGAAGCCGGATCCAAGTTATTAGTTGGCTCATCCAAAAGCAACACATTAGCAGCAGAAACCACCAGCATAGCCAGTGAAAGCCGCGTCCGCTCCCCGCCCGAAAGCACCCCGGCCGGCTTATCAACATCGTCCCCAACAAATAAAAACTGTCCCAAAACGTTCCGCACATGCGTATCATCTAAAGCCGGCGCAGCATAAACCATATTCTCTAAAACAGTCTTATCAAGATCTAGGTTCTCATGCTCCTGCGCATAATACCCCAACTTTAAACCATGGCCTGCAATCACTTCCCCACTATCAGGAGCCAAAACCCCCGCCAGTATCCGCAGCAAAGTAGTCTTACCAGCCCCATTCAAGCCCAGCACAACTACTTTTGAACCGCGATCAATCGCCAAATCAACGCCAGTAAATACCTCTAAAGAACCGTACCCCTTAGATAAACCTTCCGCAGTTAAAGGCACTTTCCCACACGGCGCTGGCTGCGGAAACCGCAAACGGGCTACTTTCTCAACTCCCCGTTCAGGTTCCACACTGGCTTCCAACTCTTCCGCCCGACGTAACATCTGCTGCGCAGCCACTGCTTTAGTAGCTTTCGCCCGCATTTTCTCACCCTGTGCGCGCAGCGTCTTAGCTTTCTCTAAAGCCACCGCACGCTCTTTCCGACGCCTGCGTTCATCTTCTTCACGCTGCTTTAGATACAAATCCCACCCCATGTGGTAAATGTCCATCTGCGCCCGATCTGCATCTAAATGGATCACCTGATTAACCGTCTCACGAATCAAATTCACGTCGTGAGAAATAATCATGTAACCACCCGCATAGTTCTTTAAATAATCCCGCAACCAAATAATCGAATCATGATCCAAGTGGTTAGTTGGCTCATCTAAAAGCAGCACCTCAGCTTCTGAAAAAAGTACCCGCGCCAACTCTACGCGGCGACGCTGCCCCCCAGAAAGTGTCTGCAAAGGTTGCGCCAGTAACCGTTCATCAATCCCTAAAGAAGCTGCAATTTGCGCTGCCTGAGCTTTCGCGGCGTAACCACCTTGATTGGTGAACTCTTGATCTAAACGCACGTAGCGTTCCATTGCCTTAATCTGCTTACTACCCTCAGAAGTAGCCATCAGGTGCTCAGCTTTACGAATCCGCGCTAATAGTTCGTCGATTCCGCGAGCGCTTAAAATCCTATCTAAAGCTAACTGATTTTGGTCACCCACGCGGGGGTCTTGTGAAAGGTAGCCAACGCTTCCTTTTACTGAAACTGTCCCCCCGTATTCCGCCTGCCCATGGTCGGCAACTCCAGCTAGCATCCGCATGGTAGTGGTTTTCCCGGCTCCATTGCGCCCCACTAAACCAATCCGAATTCCTTTGTCGATTCGGAAGCTAGCATTTTTAACTAGCACTCTGGGGCCGATTCTTACTGAGAAGTCCTGAACATTAATCACGTACCTAAGTATAGTAATTTTGTTGGATATAGTAATTTCTTACTATGAAGAATTTTGAGGTTTCGGAAATGAAGCTGCCTGTTTCTGCTTCAATTCCTGCGGTAGCCCCATCTCGGGTTTACGATATTATCGCCATTGCATTTGTTAGTTTACTGTTACTTTCTAATATTGCGGCTACGAAGTTAATCGCTTTCAATATCGGTGATTTTTCGCTAGTTTTTGATGGCGGGGCGATTCTTTTTCCGATGACCTATGTTTTAGGTGACGTCCTGGCGGAAGTTTATGGATTCGCTAAAGCTCGGCGGGCAATCTTATTAGGCTTCTTTTATTCGATTTTAGCTTCTGTTGTTTTTCTTTTAGTTGCGGTTGCCCCACCGGCAGCTGAATACGAAAATCAAGCTGCTTTTGAAGCGGTTTTAGGGTTTGTTCCCCGGATTGTGACTGCTTCTTTGGCGGCTTATATTGTGGGTCAGTTACTGAATTCTTGGATTTTAGTGTTTATAAAAAATAAATTTGGGCAGAAGCATTTATGGGCGCGGCTCATGGGGTCCACGGTTGTTGGCGAGTTAGCTGACACGCTTATCTTCTGCACTATCGCCTTTTATGGGGTGGTTTCTAACCAAGTGTTAATCAACTACATTGCGGTTGGGTACATTTATAAGGTGGCGGTTGAATTTTTGATTCTCCCAATTACCTATCCCACAATTCATTACGTTAAGAAATTAGAAGGAGTGAAGTGATGTCTGAGTCAGTTACCGCTAATTTAGATTTTGCAAAAATTGATAGTCAGCGGGGCTTTTCAGTTGAAAAACGTTTAGATGAAGTCCTCACTGAGACTCCTTACGGGGAAAAACCGTTGGGGCGTGCCGGAATTTTAACTACCGCGCACGGGGTGATTGAAACTCCTGCGTTTATCCCCGTTGGCACGTTAGCTAACGTTAAAGGGGTTCTCCCTGAGATGATGGCAGAGTTGGGAGCACAAGCTCTGTTGGCTAATGCCTACCACTTGTACTTAACTCCAGGGGCGGATATTGTTGCCGAAGCTGGGGGCCTAGGGAAGTTCATGAACTGGGATAAACCCACCTACACTGATTCGGGTGGTTTCCAAGTTTTATCTTTAGGTTCGGGTTATAAGAAAGTTCTTTCTCAAGAGTTTTCCGGAGAAAAACCTACTGCCGCCCAAGAAGCGAAAGAGGCAGTGAAGCGCTCACGTAAATCAGTTGATGAGGACGGGGTTGTGTTTCGTTCCCATCATGATGGAAGCGTTCATCGTTTTAATCCTGAGATTTCTTTGGATATTCAGCACCAGTTGGGTGCTGACATCATGTTCGCTTTTGATGAACTCACTTCTTTACTGCACCCCTACCGCTATCAGGTAGAGTCCTTAGCCCGCACTCACCGTTGGGCACAGCGTTCCTTAGATGCGCATTGGAAGCTGACGGCTGCTAATCCGGAGCTTCCCTACCAGCAGTTATTCGGAGTTTTACAGGGTGCTCAGTTTGAAAATTTGCGTCGTGAAGCTGCGCAGACCCTGCGGGAAATGGAGTTTGAGGGGCAGGGATTTGATGGTTATGGCTTAGGGGGTGCTTTAGAGAAAGAGAACTTAGGGCAAATCGTTTCCTGGCTGACTGCTGAGTTACCTGAGGATAAGCCTCGGCATTTGCTGGGAATTTCTGAACCTGATGACTTCTTCCGGGCTGTGGAAGTGGGAGCTGATACTTTCGACTGTGTGAATCCTTCCCGCGTAGCTCGCAATGCGGCAATCTATACTCCTGATGGGCGAGTTAATATCACGAATGCGCGCTTTAAACGTGATTTTTCCCCGCTAGTGGGAGGTTGTGGCTGCTACACCTGTACGCATTATTCCACGGCTTATGTCCATCATTTGTTTAAGACTAAAGAAATCCTTGCTTCCACCTTAGCGACGATTCACAACGAGTGGTTTACAGTTCACTTAGTTGATACCATTCGCCAAGCCATTAAAGATGGTGACTATTTGGCTTGTAAAGCTGAAGTGCTGGGTCGTTTTTACGCAAAGAAAGCCTGATATGTTTTATCTTCCTCAATCTATGCCCGCTACGCCGGTAGAGTTTCAAAGGACTTTCAGCGGACCAGATACCAGTTGGGCACGGCTTTTGCTGATGCCGTTTAGTTTCGTTTTAATCTATCTGGTTTTACTTATCTTCTTATTGTTTATTCCCTTTATGGTTGTCATGGGGGCGGGTGAAGCAACTAATTTTTTTGAAAATCTAGACAAAGATCCTAATTTGCACGATCCTGCGAATCTAGTTTTCTTAAGTGGTTTGCTGGCCCTGCTGATTCCGGCTAGTTTACTAACTGGGGTAATTACTTTTCGTTCTAAAATTGGTTTCTTACACTCAGTTACCGGCCGGTTTCGTTGGAATTGGTTTTTCCTTTCCCTGCCAATTACTTTAGTTACTTCCGCACTTTTCATGTTGGCTGGTTTTATGCTTCTCGAGGGCGCTCAGCTACGTCTAAGATCTCTTGCAGATGTTCTGCCTACACTGGTTTTAATAGTATTGATTATCCCTTTCCAAAGTGCCGGCGAAGAGTACTTTTTCAGGGGACTTCTCCCCCAGTGGTTGGGAGCTATTTTCCCCTGGAAAGAAGCGGGAGCAATTTCTTTGTTCGTCAGTTCGATAGTTTTCGCACTGGGGCATCTTGAGTTAAACCCGTTGCGTTTACTAAACCTGATTATTTTTGCTGCCGGCGCTTGGATTATCACTTACCGCACTGGTGGTTTGGAATCTGCGATAGCCATCCACGTGGCGAATAATGTGATGGCTTTTAGCACTACAGCGTTTATTGATGATTCCATCGGAAACGATTACTCTGTGCTTTGGCTGGTCACATTATTTTTCTTAGTGGGCGATCTATTACTTATCCTGGAAGTTTTTGCCTTAGATTTCCTCTACCGCAAGTGGCATCAGGGCCGGCCAGAGCGCGCCCATTTAACTAACCCTGCGCAGCGTCCTCTTCCCGATCGGGACTATTTGCATAAGCACTATCGGGAAGGAAAATTCTATCCCCAGTGGTTTGCTCTTTATCCGTATGCGGTGCAACTGCAATACGCGAACGCCTATCCACAGTATGCGCAGTATCTGAACTATCTGGTACAGACCGGGCAAGTGCGCCCACCCGCTCGGGCGGGAGTACCTACAGCTTACTAATTTCCTACTGATACCCTTAATGTGTAGATTTTACCGGAATTTAACTAATGAAAGGTCACTATGTTTTTTCCTCCCAGAGCTATCTCAAACACTCCAGTTGAGTACCCCTTAGCCTTCACGGGCCCAGATATTCGCTGGTGGAGAGTACTTTTAGGATTACCCACTCTAATCTTAAGTTTTCTTTTGTTTTCGATTATTTTTGTTATTGGACTGGGATTCTTCCTTACAGCAGAAGAACTTAGCAATATTCTAAGACTGGTTGAATCTTCCTCACTTGATGTACAAAATCCAACCCACTTTATCATTTTGGCCGTAAGCTTGGCCGTATTAATTCCTGCAGTTTACCTAGCCTACTTGGTTTCTTTTGGGGTTAAACCACGTTTCGTTACCTCGGTTGCGGGGAAAATTCGCTGGTCTTGGATGATGATTGCTTTTCTTATCGCCGCTGGTTTTTCCTCTTTCCTAATTTTTGGAGGAAGCTTTTTGGAAGCCGGTGGATTCCCTGAATATTCTCCAAACCCACGTTTAGGTCTAATGCTAGTTTTAGTATTTACCTTAATCCCTTTCCAAAGCGCAGCTGAAGAGTATGTTTTTCGCGCGTATATCCCCCACTTTATCGGTGCGCTGATACCTTGGCGCGGGGTAGCAATAATTACGGGCCTGGTTGTTTCTAGCTTCCTCTTTGCGTTGGCACATGGTTCGTTTGATCCTTCAACTTTTACTCAGCTAGCTGCTTTTGGCGCGATTGCCTGGTATGTTACTTACCGCACCGGGGGTTTAGAAGCTTCCATTGCCACGCACACGATGAATAACACCTTGATTTTCGCGCAAGAAATGCTTAAGGGTGAGTCAAGCGCTTTAGTAACTAGCGAAACCGTAACCTCTTGGCCTTCAACACTAATTGTGATCGGCTTTGGTTTACTTGAAGCAAGCGTGATCATTTGGGTTTACCGTAAGTGGGAAGCGCGTAAAGAAAATCGTAGCCACTTAACTAACCCTGCTTTACGTCCGCCAGTCACTGAGAAATACCTCTACAACGAATACACGAAGAATCGAGTCTACCTGGAGCTCTTCTCCCTCTACCCGATTAATGTGCAGCTTAAGATAGTTGAGCAATACCCGCATTTACGCGAGCAGTTGCCTGCTGCAGATCAGCCTGAACAATCCAACTGAGCTGAACTAAAATAAAAGTACTGAGCTAAAATAAAAGTAACGCGGGAAGTTATTTTCCCGCGTTACTTTTATGTATAAAACTCAGATATTGAATCCTAAGGCTCGTAGCTGTTCGCGACCGTCCTCGGTAATCCGATCCGGCCCCCATGGTGGCAACCAAACCCAGTTAATCACCACGTCAGAAGACAACTCAGAAAGAATAGTCTGCGCCTGATTTTCAATCACATCAGTCAGTGGGCAGGCAGCTGAAGTTAGCGTCATGTCAATGTTAATCCGATTATTCTCATCAATCGCGATCCCATAAACTAGCCCTAAATCAACGATATTGATCCCCAATTCTGGGTCAATCACGTCTTTTAAAAGCTCTTCCACTTGAGCGGCGTCAAAATCTCCTGCGGAAGAAAGTGACACTCCTTCTAAGCGTTCTGCTTCAACTTCAGCGAAACGTTGTTCCACCGGCTCCTGATTTGCCATTGGATTATCCATTTTCTTCTTCCTATATCTGTATCTGCTTTAAGCTTTTTTCTCTTCTAATGCTACCCCGGCTTTAGCTAATGCATCTTTCAAAGCATACCAACCTAAGAGCGCGCATTTGATCCGGTTAGGGAACTTAGCGGTTCCTTCTAAAGCAGCCCCATCTTCAATCCGGTCTAAGAGTTCTTCAGCTACCCCTTGTCCGCGAGAATGCATCATCGTTTCAAAATCTTCATACAGTTGGGCGATTTCTGCCAGAGTTTTTCCCTCTAACAGTTCGCTCATAATTGATAGGGAGGCTTGGGAAATTGAACAGCCGTCACCGTCCCAAACCAGCAGTTCGATTTCCCCATCTGCAGCTAAGTTAAGCCCTAAAGTAACTTCATCTCCGCAGGTAGGGTTTACCTGATAGGAGGTAGTTTGGATATCTGCTGGTAAAGTACCGCTGCCGTTGCGGGCACGGGAGTGATCTAAGATCACCTGCTGATACATGACTTCCAGATTTGACATATTATCCTCCAAAGAATTTCTGTACGCGGCTAAGCGCCTGCCCTAAGCGTTCTACTTCTTCTAGGGTAGTCGTCATTGCCGCCGAAGCGCGGGTTGACGAGCGGACATTAAAGAAAGTGTGCAGTGGAATAGCACAGTGATGTCCTACTCGCACCGCAATCGATGCTGAATCTAAGAACTGTCCCACGTCGTGGGGGTGGACACCTTCAACTGCAAATGAGACTACTGCTGCGCGGTCTGTAAGGTCGGTGGGGCCAAGGATTTTCACCCCGGGAACCTCAGCGATAGTTTCCACTAAGGCTGCGGTGATTTTCTCTTCAGAAGCAGCAATCCGCGCCATATCTACCTGTTTTAAGAACTCGATTGCTTCTGCCCAAGCAACTGCCTGCCCCACCGGCTGAGAGCCAGCTTCAAAACGGTGTGGGGGTGGCAGGTAAATGGCATTTTCCATATTCACAGTCGCGATCATGGAGCCACCTGATAGCACTGGAGGCATCGCTTCTAAAAGTTCGCTGCGTCCCCACAGCGCCCCAATCCCAGTGGGGCCGCTCATCTTATGAGAGGACATCACTGCAAAGTCTACGTCCAGGGCTTTTACATCAACTGGGAGGTGTGCGGCAGACTGGCAGGTGTCTAATACAACCAGGGCCCCCACCGCTCGGGCGGCTGCCACGATTTGGGCGACGGGGCTGATTGCCCCGGTCACATTTGACATGTGAGTGAAAGCAACCAGTTTAGTGTTTGGCGTTATTACTGAGAGGGTTTCTAAATCGATTCGCCCGTCTGGTAGTAGGTCAAGATAGGCAAATTCTGCTCCGGTGCGCCGGCACAGTTCCTGCCAAGGAAGTAGGTTCGCGTGGTGTTCCGCGCGAGTGGCGACTATTTTATCACCGTGGCCAATCCGCAGGTTTTCCGTTAGTTTAGAACCGGCGAAAGTTTTATCTAAGGAGGCGTTCTGCATGGCGTAGGCGATTAGGTTCAGCCCTTCGGTGGCGTTTTTTGTCCACACCAGTTCCTCTGCTTTTCCTCCGATGAAAGCTGCTACAGTTGTGCGCGCATCATCAAAAGCTTGGGTTGCTTCATCACCGAGTTCGTGGGTGCCGCGGTTTACGGCAGCGTTGGAACGCTGGTAGAAACGGGTTTCCGCGTCGATTACGCACTGGGGTTTCTGTGCGGTTGCGGCAGAGTCTAGGTAGGCGATGGGGTTTCCGTCACGTCCGGTGCGCGCCAGGATTGGAAACTGGGTACGTAGTTGCCTGATTTCAGCTTCTGTAAAAGGCTGTGCCAAAGTCATAGAGGATTTCATTTCACAGTTGAGTTAGGTGGGGAATTATTTTCGAGGGCGCATCTTTTGCCTCATAGTGAGGTGATGCGCCCTCGATAATAGTCTTATGCGTTTAGGTAACGGTCGTAACCTTCTGCTTCAAGACGGTCTGCTAGTTCTGGGCCGCCCTGATCTGCGATCTTACCCGCTACGAAAACGTGTACGTGGTCTGGCTTAATGTAGCGCAGGATACGCGTGTAGTGGGTGATTAGGAGTACTCCCAGGTCATTTTGCTGGTGGGCGCGGTTTACGCCCTCGGATACGATCCGCAGTGCGTCCACGTCCAGACCGGAGTCGGTTTCGTCCAGGATTGCCATTTTTGGTTTGAGCAGTTCCAGCTGGAGGATCTCTAGGCGTTTCTTTTCCCCGCCAGAGAATCCAACGTTTACGTCACGTTCTGCGAAGGCGTTATCCATGCGGAAGTTTTCCATTGATTCGCGAACTTCTTTAACCCAAGTACGTAGCTTAGGGGCTTCTCCATCAACCGCGGTTTTTGCAGTGCGTAGGAAGTTGGAGACGGTTACGCCAGCTACTTCAACTGGGTACTGCATAGCCAGGAATACGCCGGCACGAGCACGTTCGTCCGGGGACATTTCCAGGATGTTTTCTCCATCTAGCAAGGCTTCGCCAGAGTCGATGATGTATTTGGGATGTCCGGCCAGCGCGTAGGCTAGGGTGGATTTACCGGAACCGTTGGGGCCCATGATAGCGTGAATTTCACCGGAGTTAATGGTGAGGTTTACGCCTTTGAGGATCTGCTTCATACCTTCAGCAGTTTCGACGCTGACGTGCAGGTCTTTGATTTCTAGGGTAGTCATTGAGAACTTCTTCCGTTTTCTTAATTATCTACATCTACCAGCACTTGCTGGTTTTCAATGGTTAAAGGATAGGTGCGCACGGGTTTAGGAGCTGGAAAGCTTCCTTCGCCGGTGCGTAGATCGAATTCAGCGCTGTGTGCCCAGCATTCAATGCAGCCTGCTCCAATGTCCCCTTCTGAGAGAGGCACATCTGCGTGGGTGCAGGTGTCATCGATAGCAAACCAGTCTCCGGCGGTGTCGCAGACAATGGCGACCAGGTGGTTATTCCCGTTTGCGTCTGTTAGATTGACGGCGCGGGCGTTACCAGGTGCTAGGTCTGCTGGGCAGGCAACCTGAAAGGTCATTCGGCAGCTCCTTGTAAAGCTCCGCCTGCTTCCAGTTCTGCCTCGATTAGTTCCATCAGGTGAGTTTCCACGGCTGGGATCCCGATTTCTGCAATCAATTCAGCAAAGAAGCCTCTGACTACCAGACGGCGTGCGTCCGCTTCGCGAATACCACGGGCCATGAGGTAGAAAAGTTGTTCGTCGTCGAAACGTCCGGTGGCTGAAGCGTGTCCTGCCCCTTCAATTTCTCCGTTTTCGATTTCTAGGTTTGGTACTGAGTCAGTTAGGGTACCTTCGGTGAGAACCAGGTTACGGTTCAGTTCGTAGGTGTCGGTTCCGTCTGCTCGTTCACCAATTAGGCAGTCGCCTACCCATACGGAGTGGGCTCCTTCACCTTGCAGGGCGCCTTTATAGGTAACGCGGGAGTAGCAGTTAGGTTCGGTGTGCGCAATGTAGGGGCGGTGTTCAAAGTGCTGTCCTTTATCTACAAAGTAAAGTCCAAGCATTTCAATGTGACCGCGTTCAGCTGCGAACTCAGTGTCTGTGCTTAAACGGACCAGGGAGCCACCTAGGGTAACTATGATGTGACGAAGTTTGGTATTTTTACCTGCCCGTAAGCGGTGATTAGCCGCGTGGGTGGCGGTGTCATCCCATTCTTGGAGGCTAACGAAAGTAAGGTTTGCATCATCTGCTACGTTTACTTCAATCGTTTGGTTTAGGTTAGCTTTGCCCGTGTGAGAGAGTACTACCACTGCGTGGGAGTTCTGTCCGGCACGCACGTAGATACGTTGAGCTTCATTTTCCAGAGCGTCACCATTTACTTTAATGAAGATTGGCTCGTTTACTTCACCGTGGCGAGGAATGTCAATGAAATGAACTTCCTGTGCCTGTTCCCAAGATACTGCCGCTGAGCGGTCTACCGGTGCTAGGACTGGTTCTAACCGTTCATCAGAGGCAGGGACTACCTGGTAGGTTACGTCTTCATTTGGGGTTACTTCAACGGCCAGGTTTCCCCGGGTGTACTTGGTTTCGTCGAAGATGAAGTTAAAGCGTTGCATTGGGGTGAAACGCCATTCTTCTTCACGCCCAGTTGGTAGTGGGAAGTCCGCAACTTTAAAGGAGGTTAGTTTTGTAGCGCGGGAATGGTGTACTGGTTCGTCTACCAGACCGTGTGAGTGTCCGCGTGACATGGTTTCGTTAAGGCTCATCCTACGGATCCTTCCATCTGTAGTTCGATCAGTCGGTTGAGTTCCAACGCGTATTCCATTGGTAGTTCACGCGCGATTGGTTCAACGAAGCCACGAACAATCATTGCCATTGCTTCATCTTCTTCTAAACCACGGGACATTAGGTAGAACAGTTGGTCTTCACTCACCTTTGAAACAGTTGCTTCGTGTCCCATTTCTACGTCATCAGTACGTACGTCTACGTATGGGTAGGTGTCTGTGCGGGAGATTTTATCTACCAGCAGCGCGTCACAAAGTACGTTGGACTTAGAGTGGTGTGCTTTTTCATCGATTTCTACCAAACCGCGGTATGAAGCGCGGCCGCCGCCACGGGAAACAGATTTTGCGGTAATGGAAGATGATGTGTAAGGAGCCATATGTACCATCTTTGCACCGGTGTCTTGGTGCTGTCCGGTTCCGGCGAATCCGATTGAGAGGGTTTCACCGCGAGCGTGTTCACCCATCAGGTAGCAAGCTGGGTACTTCATGGTGACGGCAGATCCAATGTTTCCGTCGATCCATTCCATAGTGCCGCCCTCTTCAACGATAGCTCGCTGGGTAACAAGGTTGAGCACGTTGTTTGACCAGTTCTGAATGGTGGTGTAGCGAACGCGGGCATCCTTGAGAACGAAGATTTCTACGATTGCAGAGTGCAAAGAGTTGGTGTCGTAGATGGGGGCGGTACAGCCTTCAACGTAGTGGACGTAGGAGCCTTCGTCAGCAATAATCAAGGTGCGTTCGAACTGTCCCATAGCTTCAGTGTTAATTCTGAAATATGCTTGGAGCGGGATTTCGACGTGTACGCCTGGTGGAACGTAAATAAAAGAGCCACCTGACCATGCTGCGGTATTTAAAGCTGCGAACTTGTTGTCACCTGCTGGGACTGCTTTTCCGAAGTATTTTTCAAAGATCTCAGGGTATTCGCGTAAACCTGAATCTGTATCTAGGAAGATAACGCCTTGTTTTTCCAGGTCTTCTTGGATTTGCTGGTAAACAACTTCAGATTCGTATTGGGCAGCTACGCCGGCTACTAAGCGGTTGCGTTCTGCTTCGGGGATTCCCAAACGGTCGTAGGTGTCTTTAATCTCTGGTGGCAGATCGTCCCAGGATTGCACTACCCGATCGGTGGGGCGCACGTAGTATTTGAATGAATCGAAGTCGATGTAGTCCAGATCTGGACCCCATTTTGGAAGTGGTTTACGTTCCCAGGCTTTGAAGCCTTTTAGGCGGCGTTCCAGCATCCATTCTGGTTCATTTTTGATTTCTGAAATTTCGCGAACGAGTTTTTCGGTAAGCCCACGTTCTACGTCCTGACCGTAAAGGTCAGTGTCGTGCCAACCGTATTCGTATGCGCCAATAGAGTTAATAATCTCTTCGTCAGTCTGTGGAGTGTTAGCTTCCACTTCCTGCACCTGCGGCGTCTTAGTTTCGGACATGTGTTCCTTCCTAGATGGGCTTTAAGCCCGTTTTGTGTCTTGTCTCCATCCGGGACGTTTGGTAACAGCTCCGACTGGGATGTGGGTGGTACATACGTGTTTTCCACCAGCTAAGGTGGCTAGGCGTTGTACGTGCACATCCAGCAATCTTGCGAAAGCCTGTGTTTCTGCTTCGCATAGCTGCGGGAATTCTTCTGCTACCGCCAGGATGGGACAGTGCCCCTGACAAAGTTGAACGGCAAAGTTTCCGCCCCCGATATCTCGCACGCTTGCAGCGAAACCATCTTGGGTGAGGGCGTCAGCTAAAGCAATGGCGCGGGTCCGAGGATCGTTACCGGCTGCTCGGATAACAGGAGCGTATTTGCGTTCAATTTCTCTGGAACGAACTGCAGCAAAACTTTCTACTGCGTCAGTTCCGGCAGTTTGCGCTAGAAAAGTAAGTGCTTTTCCGGCAATTTCTGCGTAGGAGTCATGGAGTTTTTGATGAGCCAGGTCAGTTGCGACGTAGTGACGCGCGGGGCGCCCTCTGCCGCGAGGAGACAGTTGTGCAATATCGTGAGAAACTATCTGCCCAGCATCTTCAAGTGTAGTGATATGTCGTCGCACAGCAGCTGTGGTAAGTCCTAAAATTTTTGCAATTACAGAGGCAGTAACCGGACCTTTTTCAACTACTAAATCTAGGACAGATTCTTTTGTTCCTTGATCTTCTATGGTCACTTTCTCCCCCCTCCGTTTTCCTATGTAGGTGCCTGAGTTTTAGTTGCTTAGACAAAGTCTGCTGTGCTTTCTTACTTTTCCAATCTTAGCTGATTTACGATACACATTCATTACCTAAAATGCTATTTTCCCCTCACTTTATAGTCGCCTTATTCAAATACCCAATAAACCCATTGAAGATACATATAGCACGAGAGAAACAAAACATTCGAGATTCAAATTCATAATTTTCTTCTTATCTGCTAACCTGCTTATATAACCCATCATGCTTGGATAAAAAGAAAACCGAAAGGAAAAGTTATGTGCTATCCAGTAACCTGTCCAAAATGCAATAAAACCACCTGGCAAGGATGCGGCGAACACGTAGATTCAGTCAAAGCATCTGTACCACCTCAAGACTGGTGCACCTGCCCACGCTAAGCTAAAACAAGCAGAAGGTGGGGTTCTCTCAAAAAGAGAACCCCACCTTCACTCATACAACTACCTACCTAAAGGAGACTTAAACCAAGGGCAATTCGCTGGACGCAACTTCACCCAACCACCGGCACGCGCACTCGCCGCCGCTAAAATCCCCACCACTGCAGAAGGATTATGAATCCTCCCCTCATGTACAGCATCTATAGCTTCATCTAAAGAAACCCACCGCAAAGTCATAGTTTGTTCTTCATCACACCGGACGTGGCGTTCGCTTTCTAAAACTTCACTTACCTCACGCGCCAAATAAATACGCAACTCCTCAGTAGATCCCCCAGGAGAAGTAAAGTAATCCACCAGAACATCCCATTTAGCTGCCCGCAAATCAGCTTCCTCCCACAGCTCACGCTGCGCCGCTAAAAGCGGATCCTCACCAGCAACATCCAATAAACCCGCAGGAATTTCCCAAAGCTTCGCCTGCACCGGGTGCCGATACTGATCTACCAGAGCGATCTCTTCACTTCCCGGTTCTCCTCGTAAAGCTACTACCGCCACAGCGCCAGTATGCGCTACATAATGACGACGCACCGGCGGAGCTGACTCAGACAGTTGCACCACGTCCTCGTCCATATCAAAAACAGACCCGCGCCAAACCCGCTCTGACTCTAAAACTGGATAAGACCAACGCTGGTCACTAATCTTCTCACTCATCTTTATCTCCTAACTGCTGGGAATACTCAAGCAACTCCAGCGCATGCGCCTGCGCAGTCTGTGAATCAGCTGCCCCCGATAACATTCGAGCCAACTCTGCAACTCGCTCCTGCCCCACCACTTCTTGCACCGTGGTAGTCGCCCCATTTTTTTCAATTACCAACTGCTGATCCGCCCAAGCGGCCACCTGCGCCAAATGGGTCACCACAATCACCTGCCGGTGTTTCGCTAAACGCGCTAAACGCGCCCCCACTTCCCGCGCAGCCGAACCCCCAATCCCCGCATCAATTTCATCGAAAATATAGGTAAGCCCGCTCGCATTTTGCGCCTGCCGGTCAGCTAAAACAACCTCTAAAGCCAGCATAATGCGGGAAAGTTCCCCACCGGAAGCGCCGGCCCCCAACGGAGCAGGTGAAAGATCTGGGTGCGCTTGTAAAAGCATTTCCACATCTTCTAAACCCTCTGGCCCTGGACGTGTTCGCGCAGAAAGCTGCACCATAAAATGCGCATTTGGCATTGCTAAACCATGCAGTTCCAAATCGACCGACTGTTCAAGCTCCTTTGCCAGGCTTTGCCTGCCCGCACTTAGCTTAGCGCCGATTCGCAAAACCTCTTGCTGAGCCTGCGCAAGATCTGCTGCTAACTGTTCTAAATGCACCTCACCTTTTTCAAGGCCTTCTAAACGTTGCTCTGTTTTTTCTACCCACTCCAGTAAACCGGCGATATCCACTGCCCGCCCGCGAAGTAACTGATTGATAGCCCTTTTCCGAGACTGCAAAGCATCTAACTTCGCCGGATCAGCACTAATTTCATGCAGCACGTAAGCCAAATCGTCACGTAAAGTCTGCGCTTCGGTCAGCAGCAATCGAACTCTTCCAGCCAGTCCTTCTACCTGTTCATCCAGCTCTGCTATTTTCCCTAAAGCTTCCCCAGCAACTCCTAGAGCTTCCACAATGCCCAGGTTTTCACCGCCCCCAAATTGTCCGTGCGCGGTCGCTAGCCCCTGGTGTAACTGCTCTGCATTTTCAATCCGCTTTATTTCTGCGCTGAGAGTTTCTTCTTCACCGACTTCTAAGCTTAGGCGCTGAATCTTATCTACTACTGGACGTAGCTGCGCAATCTCTGTTTCTGCATCAGCTAAGCTATCTTCAAACTGATCTTTAGTTCGTTTCGCAGTCACGGCTCGTTTCCATGCCTGCCGGTACTGTTCTACCAGTTGCTGGTGCGTTTCATCGCCAAAAGAGTCTAAAAGTTCCCGTTGATAATTAGCGTTTCGCAAGTTCAGTTGCTCAGCTTGGCCATGAATAACCGCTAAGTGCGGGCCGATTTCTGTGAGCAGATTCAGTGGGGCTGGGCGCTGTTCAAGGTAGGCGCGGGAACGAGTTAAACCGATTTTTCGCCCAATTATTAAGCTGGTTGGCTCATCGGTTTCAATTTCCGCATTTTCGAGGGCGCCGCGTACCTCTTCAGTAAGAGAAAAAACTCCATCAACTGTGGCTTCTGTAGCACCTGCACGGATCTTACCGGTGTCAGCACGTTGCCCTAACAAAAGTTGTAAGGAAGTTAGCAGCATGGTTTTACCCGCGCCGGTTTCACCGGTGAGAACTGTAAGTCCAGAAGTGAAATCAATGCTGGCGTTAGCGATCACTCCTAAATTTTTGATGTGAAGTTCTTCGATCACGGTTTAACTTTCCCCAGAGTTTTTCTGTAGTGCTATGTTGTCTGCAACGGGTCTGATTTCTTTACTACTTAGATGTTGTGCAGGTACGGTCTGTGCGGACTTTTCTGCACTATCGGTAGCAGCATTATTTGCGGTACTGGTAGCGTTACTCCAACCGGCAACTGGGAGATTGAACTTAGCTACCAGACGCGCTGAAAATGGTGTGTTATTCAAACGGGCTAACTTCACGGGTCGGTCAGATTTGGTACAGATAATTTTAGTGCCCGGTTCTACCAGGTGATGCCGTACTCCGTCGCAATATACCTGCAGGTGATCTCGCTGGTCTTTCAGTACCGAAATCTCAAGTTTTGTTGAAGGACCTAACACTAAGGGACGAGTAAACAGGCCGTGGGCTGCCAGGGGAACCATCAGAAAAGCCTCAGTATCAGGCCAAATTACCGGGCCGCCAGCAGAGAAACTATAAGCGGTTGAGCCAGTTGGGGTGGATACTAAAATTCCGTCTGCTCCGTAGGTGGATACTCCGTGGCCATCAACTCCAACTCCAAAATGAGCCGGGTGAGCCAGATCTGAGTGGGTAATTGCTGCTTCGTTCAACGCCCAGTCCCAGGTAATTTCTCCCGCTGCGTTAATGATTTCGACTTGCAGCGTCATGCGTTCTTCTACTTCGTAAGCTCCTTTAGCGATACTTGTTATAAGTTCGTCTAAAGAGTCTACTTCTGCTTCGGCTAGAAATCCCATTCTGCCCATATTGACTCCTAAGAGAGGAATCTCCAGTTCACGGGCAGTCTGGGCTGCACCTAGGATGGTGCCGTCACCACCGAATACCAACATGAGTTCAATATTTGGGTGCGTGGGATCTTCTGTGACCTCAATTTGGTGTTTACTTAATCCTTCGCACACGTAGGTGGCAGTGTCTTGTGCATCTTCACGGTAGGGGTTGATAACGCTTAGTATGGTACGGCTCATCATTTCCCTTCCTTTGCTGGCCCATTGTTAATCGCTTCCCAGATACTTTCACTGTAGTTTGTTGGGGCGATTACTTCCATATCTTCCAAAGGGTTCTTTTTCAGCGCAATAAAATACTCCACGTTTCCAGCTGGCCCTGGTAGTGGGCTGGCAGCTAAACCATAGAGGGCTAGACCTAGGTTGGTGGCGTAGTCAATTACTTTTCGTACTGCTTCATAGTGGTGTTCTAAGTTGCGCACTACTCCGCCGGCGCCCAGCTTTTCTTTTCCAATTTCAAACTGTGGTTTTACCATCAGAAGATAATCGGCTTGGGGGGCGGCTACTGCGTAAAGTGCGTCTAGAACTAAAGTGAGAGAGATAAAGGAAAGATCAGAGACGATTATTTCTGGGGCTGGAGTGATTTCTCCGGCTTTAAGGTATCGGACGTTAGTGCGATCCATAACTTCTACGCGTGGATCGTTTTGTAGTCGCCAAATCAGCTGTCCGTAGCCAACATCTGCAGCTACTACACTGCCTGCTCCGTTGCGTAGAAGGACGTCTGTGAATCCACCGGTGGAAGCTCCGGCGTCTAAACATCTTTTTCCTTTGATTTGGGGGGCTTTGTCGCCCAGTAGTTCGAGTGCTCCCGCCAGTTTATAAGCGCCGCGTGAGGCGTAGTCTGGGCTATCAGTTTCATCGATTACGATAGCTTGTGCCGGATCCATTTGTCTGGCAGGTTTATAGACTACTTCGCCGTCAAGTTTTACGTGTCCGGCTTGGATTAGTTCTTGCGCTTTAGTGCGGGAGGGCGCTAATTTTCTGCGTACTAATTCAGCGTCAATCCGACGCAGTTTCGCCATGTTATTTTCCAGCCTCAACTAGTTTGGCTGAAAGCTCAGCTTCTGCTGCTTTTAGTTTTTCCACTTGGGTTTGTAGGTCAAGTTGGGAAACTTCATGCCATTGCAGTTCCCACTGTGCCAGAGTCATTTGGGGTTTTTCCGAGGACTCTGGCAGAGGTAGGTTTTTGTCTGAGCTTTCAGCCATTTTAGAATCTTTTGAATTCTTTAGTTTTCTTCATCTTCCAGGTGCACTGTTTCAGCCAAGAGGGCTTCTAAGTCTTCTTCACCTGGGAGGAATTCTACAACCTCGTCAGAAATCTGACTTTCATCAAAATCGAATTCTGCAGAGGCATTAATTTCTGCTTCAATTTCTTGAGCGATAGTCTGTTCTTCAGTTAAGGTTTCTGCGGGATTTACTTCCTCAGTTTCTTCAACTATTTCAGTTACTTCGGGGGCTTCTACGATGCCTGCGGGATCGTCGTTTTCTACCACGGTGAGTTCTGGGCAGAATACTTTTGGTCCTTTGGCGGCTTGTTCCCAAGCTGCAGCTACCAGGGCGCGGTAGGAGTCCAGGGTAACGGTAGTTGCTTCTTCCAGGGCTACTCCATCGAGGGTTAGCTTCCCGGCAATGACTTTAGCGACTTGGCTTAGTCCACAGGTCCAGGTACCGTCACGGTGGTGACGAGGACGTGGGTGTGGTTCGTTTAGGCCGCGCATGTCTAGGTGCAGTAACTGTGGTCGAAGTCCACGGTCGGCTAATACGATATCTTTAGCAGAGTGAACTCCGGTTAGTACGTGCATTACGGGTACGCCGGCATTTAGTGCGCCTGCAATATCAGTTTCTAACCGGTCACCGACGGCTAGGGCACGTTCTCCGTTTACCAGTTGGATTGCGCGTTGGTAGATGCCGACCAGTGGTTTACCAGCTACTTCTGGTTTTACTCCGGTACAGTAACGTACTGCCCGCACCAGTGCCCCATTTCCCAGGGCGAAGCCTCGTTCAATTGGGAGTGACCCGTCCATGTTGGTTGCAAAGTGTTTTGCACCTGCGTTGATTGCTAATGCACCTTCAGAGAGCATAGCCCAGTCTACGCTGCGGTCAAATCCTTGGACTACTGCCACCGGTTGATCATCGGCTGATTCTACCAGTTCATAACCGGCGTCTTTGACAGCGTTACGGAGTCCTTCGCCTCCGATGACGAATACTTTGCTACCTGGTTCTAACTGTTCTTCCATGATTGCAATGGCGTCCATTGCTGAGGTGTAAACGTTATGTTCGTCTACGGGGAAGCCCAAGCTTGAGAGGTGTTCGGCAACGGCTTGTGGGGTGCGTGAGGAGTTGTTAGTTACGTAAACTTGAATAATTCCTGTTTCCAGTGCTTGGTTTACGCCCTCTGCCGCGTGTTCGATTGGAGCTGCTCCGGTGTAGCATACGCCATCTAGGTCCAGGATTAAGGTGTCGTAACGGCTGGCTGGGGCTTCTTCTGATCCCTTTAGGTCCGAGCGGACATCGTCGATATCTGCATCTGCTAGTTCTAAGAAATCAATAATTTCTGCGTCGTCTGCTTCGGGGATGGTCAGTTCCAGTTCGTCTGCTTCCAGGTTGCGCCCCAGGGAACGGAGGTGTTCTACTTTGGCGTGGAGCAGTCGGGCAATCACTGATTCGTCTGCTTTAGAGCCGATCTTATCGAGGGCGTTTTCTACCAGTACCAGGGCTGTTTCATGTTCTTCCAGGTCTGCCCGTGCGCCGGCAGCCACAATCACCAGTTCGATTTGTTCTTCTAAAGAGACCTGGTCCATTGGGGTGTCTTCGATTAGTTCTAGGGCTTTTTCTGGTTTACCCAGGGCACGTTCACAGTCTGCTTCAACTGCACGTAGAGAGAAGTCGCCGCGCATACGGCGGACGGCCCGTACTTCACGTAGAGCTTCTTGGTAACGTTCGGTTGCATACGCAGTGAGCGCAGCTGCTTCTCGAACTGCATCTACACGTCCTGCGCGTTTTACGGCTGCTTGTGCGTATTTGTAGCCAAGTTCTGGATCAATGTCGATCAGCTGCCCGGCCATGACAAGTAGTTTTGCTACTTCTTCTTGGCTGCGTTCACCCAGCGTTGCTAATCCGGCGAGGACGTGTTTATCAAGCTCAGTGGCTTCAACACCTGCAGGGATAAAGAGACCATCAATGTTGTTATTAACTTCCGCAAATTCTGCGTCGAACTGTTCGTTGAGGTGCCGTGAGTGTTCAGCAGCGTAACCTTGGCGTTCTTCACGGGTGGAGTTTTCAGTGGTAAAGCGACGATCTGAGCGGGAGTCGAACTTCTTGTCTCCTCGACCTTGGAAACCACGGTCATCGCGGCGGTCAAAGCCGCGATCGTCACGGCGCTGTCCGCGCCCTTCAAAATTACGGTCTCCCCGCCCCTGGAAACCACGATCATCACGGCGACCAAAACCACGATCATCACGCCGACCAAAACCACGGTCGTCACGGCGGTTATCACGGCGGTCGAATCCACGGTCGTCACGGCGCTGTCCGCGCCCTTCAAAATTACGGTCTCCCCGACCCTGGAAACCACGATCATCACGGCGACCAAAACCACGATCATCACGGCGGTTATCACGGCGGTCGAAACCACGATCATCTCGGCGCTGTCCACGCCCTTCAAAATTACGATCGCCTCGACCCTGGAAACCACGATCATCACGCCGACCAAAACCACGATCGTCACGGCGATGTCCACGCCCTTCAAAATTACGTTCCCCTCGACGATCAAAACCACGATCGTCACGGCGGTTATCACGGCGGTCGAAACCACGATCATCTCGGCGCTGTCCACGCCCTTCAAAATTACGTTCCCCTCGACGATCAAAACCACGATCGTCACGGCGACCATCAGAATTGTCGCCACGGAATCCTCTGCTAAAGCTGTTCTCAGCCATTGTGCCTCTTTATCCTATATGAAGTTAAAACTTCTTCTTAGTAAATCCTGCCGCCTACCTCAGAGGGCATTAAGTCTATCGTACCGTGCCGGTGGGGTTTATGGGAGTTTCTTTTAGGCTGGCATTGCTCACATACTGATCCTACGCACCTCATTATGCGTATGTTATTTGGGTTTCCCGCTCTGGCTGTGGGCGTGCCTGCGTCTTTTCCGCGCCCTCGTGCGCGTGTTTGGCTTGCGGCTATCCTCTGTGGTGTCAGCACTCCTGTGATGTCACTTCTGGCTTGTGGCTATGCGTGCCCTCGCGTGGCTATGCGTGTGTGCGCCCTATACGCCCCGCGCGCCCTCGTTGTGTGCCGTGTGTGTGTTTTTGGGGGGTATTGTTTTGGAGCACAAACACCATACCCGTTTTTGGGGTTTTGGTGTTTGTGCTCCAGTTTGTGTTTGGTTTGCGGCGGTGTCTTACTCTCCCACACCCTGGCGGGTGCAGTACCATCAGCGTGCTAAGGCTTAGCTTCCAGGTTCGGGATGGGGCTG
>NZ_JANUXV010000002.1 GCF_024814355.1 Gleimia sp. 6138-11-ORH1
CGACACCCTCACTAGTCGCAATAACCTCGCCAGCGCATACAAAAAGTCTGGACGTTTAAAGGAAGCGATCTCCCTCCATGTAGAAAACCTCAAAGCAAGCCTTCACGTGCTTGGTGAAAACCACCCCCATACGCTCACTAGTCGCAATAACCTCGCCAGCGCATACCGAGATACCGGGAGTTTAGACAAAGCCGTCCCCCTCTTTGAAGAAAACCTTGAAGCAAGAAAACGAATCCTTGGTGAAGACCACCCCGACACCCTCACTAGTCGCAATAACCTCGCCAGCGCATACAAAAAGTCTGGACGTTTAAAGGAAGCGATCTCCCTCCATGTAGAAAACCTCAAAGCAAGCCTTCACGTGCTTGGTGAAAACCACCCCGACACCCTCGCAAGCCGCAATAACCTCGCCAGCGCATACCAAGAGGCTGAGCGCATAGACGAAGCCATCCCCCTCTTTGAAGAAAACCTAGAAGCAAGTAAACGCTTACTTGGAAAAAACCACCCTTTCACTCAGACGGCTATTTCTAATCTAATGGCTGCCTATATAGAAGCTGGAAAATTTACGGAAGCATATCAACTAAAACAAAGTCATTAACAGCGTTCGCCCATTTCAAGACACTAGAATTCAAATCAACATTCACCTACGCCCTCGGGAATCAGCTTAGGAAACTGTGGAATATGCCAGTGAAATACTTGCCGGGAACTGTAAAACCGCTAACCTAGAAACGACAGCACATACTTAACCTAAGGAAAATCGTGAAAAACAAAGGTCTCCCTCTACTGGCAATATTGTCATTTGCTCTCCCCCTGGCTGCTTGTAGCAACACTCCTAATAGCGCAGACACACAACTACCAGCCTCATTATCCGATGCCAAAAAACAGCAAGCTGAAGCGCAAAACTCCTCTAACTCACAAACTGGAACTACAGTGACTAAAGACGAGGACGGGAGCACCACCACAACCACTCGAGCGAATCTAACCCCGACCGATATCCCAAACGTTTACAAGTCAGATACTAAGATCCCCCGGCCGCCCCTATCAGCAAAATACTCGAATCTAAAATACCCTGCAGAGGGTTACGTTAAATCTCTCGAGGGAGCCACAGAAGTAGCCAAATACTTTGAAGAATCTCTGACAATCTACACCATCGCTTCCGCTGACGTGAAGCTATTCAACGAAGTTTGTGATAGCAACTCAGAATTCTGCAGGCAGTTTGCTTTTATCACCGAAAATCAAACGGCGGACGGTAGCTGGTTCTCTGACTACACCCTCAACAAAATTGATTATCAGCCTGCAAAATACACTGACGATAACCAAATGGATGAAGTCGTGATAGCTTTTACCGCCCACCGTTCTGAATTTGAATATTTTAATGGCTCTGAGCTTACTTTAGAAGTTTTTCCCGCAGCCACTTTTAAACAGGAACTTATCTTAAAATACGTTGATGGTATGTGGAAAGTTACTGGATTCGAAACTAAAAAAGAGTAGGAAAACAGAATAAGTAAGCGGAGTGTTTGCGAGTTTCTTACTCGCAGGCTACCCCGTCGCCATCTCTATCTAAAGCCGGACGGTAGCCTGGCTGACCACGGTACAGTGGCGCAGCACCAGCATTTCGGGCTTCAGTGCAGTTCTTAAAATAGCTCTGCGCTGGAGCCTGTTGCTGTTGTTGCTGCACAGCTTGCTGTTGTTGCTGAATCTGTGCTTGACGCTGGGCTTCTTGCTGCCGCAAGGCTTCTTGACGGGCAGCTTCTTCTTGAGCTTTCCGTTCAGCTTCAGCGCGCTGACGAGCTTCTTCTTCAGCTTTGGCTTTCTGCGCAGCTTCTTCTTCAGCCTGTCGAGCGGCTTCTTCTTCAGCCTTACGCATTTCTTCAGCTTTGCGTTCTTCTTCCTTGCGAGCCTCTTCTTCAACCTGCGCTTTTTGGGTTTCTTCTTCATCGGTTAATTTGCTAAAGAAACCATCAGAATTACCACCGGAACAAGCAGAAACTAGCAAAGAAATAACTAAGAAACTTGCGCTGATTTTAGCCATAGCAATTTTACGCATGATAGACCTCTCAAACACTACGAAATGGGATATAAGTAGATACTAACAAGATACAACTTACTTCCCTATAACTCAAGTAGCAAAGGCATTATTTTGCACCGTTTTAGAAAAGCCCCACAGTCACCGCAACCGGATACCTAAAAGTTCCGAAATACAAGACTAAGGCGAATATTCAATCCGCCTAGAAACACAGACCTGGGAACATTCATATTGCAACACCGCAAAGATGCGGTTCAGGTAATATCCGCGTAAAACACTCTTATTACAGCAAAAATGCGGGTTGGGTTTCGCCGTAACTGGCGGAACCCAACCCGCAGGTTTAAGGTATTTACCTTTAGCAGATCTTTTTGCTTAGATTCTCTTCCCCGTTACATTCGAGCAACTTAGGGTATGCAGAACCTCAGCAGTTTAAGATCAGATGCCCTTGAGAACTGCTTTGCCTAACTGGCGGTTCAAGGTGGAGATTACGTCCAGAGGAATTTCCTTAGGACATACGGCTGCACATTCACCAATGTTGGTACAGGTACCAAAGCCTTCTGCGTCGTGCTGTGCCAACATGTTGGTTACACGGGTAAGGTTTTCAGGCTGACCTTGTGGTAGCAGGTTCAGGTGAGTGACCTTTGCAGAGGTAAATAGCATAGCGGAAGCATTTGGGCAGGCGGCGACGCAAGCGCCACAACCGATACATGCTGCTGCTTCGAATGCGCGTTCAGCTTTATCTTTAGGAACTGGAGTTGCGTGTGCGTCAGGGGCTGAACCGGTGTTTACCGAGATGTAGCCGCCTGCCTGGATGATACGGTCCAAGGCTCCGCGGTCAACTACCAGGTCTTTAATGACTGGGAATGCGGTGGCGCGCCATGGTTCGATGGTGATGGTGTCACCGTCGTTGAAGGTGCGCATATGCAACTGACAGGTGGTGGTGACTTCTGGGCCGTGGGCTACGCCGTTTACGACTACGCCACACATACCACAGATACCTTCACGACAGTCAGAGTCGAACGCTACTGGTTCTTCACCGCGTGCGAATAGTTCTTCGTTAAGGATGTCGAGCATTTCCAAGAAAGAGGAATCTTCAGAGATACCGGCAACCTTGTACTCGTGCATTGCGCCACGATCTTGTGGACCATTTTGACGCCAAATCTTGAGGGTAATGTTCACTTGTAGCTCCGCTGTTTCAGCTCGATGTTATTGTAAACTAGGTCTTCCTTGTGCAAAGTTGGGACGCCATCAGCGCCGAACTCCCACGCGGCGACGTAGAGGAAGCGATCGTCTTGACGCTTTGCTTCGCCTTCTTCTGTCTGAGATTCAGCGCGGAAGTGGCCACCGCAGGATTCTTCGCGGTGCAGTGCGTCAATACACATCAGCTCGCCCAGTTCAAGGAAGTCCACTAAACGACCCGCCTTTTCAAGGGACTGGTTCATTTCGCCAATGGACTTGCCCGGGATACGAACATCTTTCCAGAAGTCTTCGCGTAGCTTACGGATCATGCCGATTGCTTTCTTCAAGCCAGGTTCGGTACGTTCCATGCCACAGTATTCCCACATGATGTTACCCAGTTCTTTGTGGATTGAATCCACCGAACGGGTGCCGTTTACGGCCATCATCTTGTCAATACGTGCTTGGGTTTCATCCAAAGCTGCTTTAACTTCAGGAGTGTTTTCATCAACTTTATTGAAGCCAAATGCGTCGGCCAAGTAGTCGTTGATGGTGTTCGGTAGTACGAAGTAGCCATCGGACAGACCCTGCATAAGTGCGGATGCGCCCAGACGGTTTGCTCCGTGGTCAGAGAAGTTAGCTTCCCCGGCTACGTACAGACCTGGCAGGTTCGACTGCAGGTCGTAGTCAACCCACAGGCCACCCATAGTGTAGTGAACTGCCGGGTAGATACGCATTGGGGTTTCGTATGGGTTGTCACCGGTAATACGTTCGTACATGTCGAAGAGGTTACCGTATTTAGCTGATACAGCTGCCTTACCCATGCGGTTGATTGCGTCAGCGAAGTCCAGGTAAACGCCGCGGGCAACCCCGTCGATTTCTGGCCCTACGCCACGGCCTTCGTCACACATATTCTTTGCTTGACGGGAAGCGATGTCACGGGGAACCAAGTTACCGAATGCTGGGTAGATGCGTTCGAGGTAGTAGTCGCGATCTTCTTCAGGAATTTCGCGTGGATCCTTCTTGCAGTCTTCCTTGCGTTTTGGTACCCAAATACGGCCGTCGTTACGCAGCGATTCTGACATTAGGGTCAGTTTGGATTGCTGGTCGCCGTGCTGTGGAATACAGGTTGGGTGAATCTGGGTGTAGCAGGGGTTGCCGAAGTAGGCGCCCTTGCGGTGTGCACGCCACACGGCGGTGCCGTTACAGCCCATCGCGTTAGTGGAGAGGAAGAATACGTTACCGTAACCACCGGTTGCCAATACCACTGCGTCAGCGATGTGTACTTCCAGTTCACCAGTAACCATGTCACGAGCGATAATCCCGCGAGCGCGTCCTTCCACCACGATTAGTTCTACCATTTCGTGGCGGGCGTATTCGGTGACGGTTCCTGCTTTAACTTGGCGTTCCAGAGCCTGGTAAGCGCCGATTAGAAGCTGCTGTCCTGTCTGTCCGCGAGCGTAGAAGGTACGGGATACCTGTACGCCACCGAAGGAACGGTTGTCCAGCAGGCCACCGTATTCGCGGGCGAAGGGGACGCCTTGGGCGACGCATTGGTCGATGATTGCAGCGGATACTTCTGCTAGACGGTAGACGTTTGTTTCGCGTGCGCGGTAGTCGCCACCTTTTACGGTGTCGTAGAACAAGCGGTGTACTGAGTCGTTGTCGTTACGGTAGTTCTTTGCTGCGTTGATACCGCCTTGTGCTGCGATTGAGTGTGCGCGGCGGGCGGAGTCTTGGTAGAAGAATGCGGAAACTTGGTAGCCCATTTCGCCGAGGGACGCTGCGGCTGCCCCACCGGCCAGGCCGGTGCCGACGATGATTACTTTGAGTTTCCGGCGGTTAGCTGGGTTTACAAGTTTTGCGGTGAATTTGCGTGTTTCCCAGCACTGTGACAGAGGCACATCAAGAGGAGCCTTTGTGTCCGCGATTTTCTCGCCTTCGCGGTACAGGCCATGGATCATTTCAGACATGTCGCCCTACCTCAGTTAATGTATCCAATGGCGATAGCCACTGGAGGAGCCATAAATACTACGAATACTAGACCGGCCACAATGCCACCTGCGACGGTGGCTAGGTGCTGGGTGTTGCGACGGAGCCAGCCGATTGACTGGAGTGCAGACCAGATACCGTGTCCAATGTGCAGGGCCAGTGCGCCTACGAATACGGCGTACAACACTACCAGTGCGGGGTTGTTGAAGGCGCCGACCATACGGAGGTATGGGGATTCTTCGGTGGCGGGGAAGCCTGCTGGGATGTGTGCGGTGGTGAAGTGAAGAATGTGGAAGATTACCAGTAGTAGCAGGATTACTGCAGTGAACCGCATGGTGCGGGCTGCGTAGGATTCAGCTACGTTCTTCTTCACCGTGTAACGGTCTTTACGTGCTCGGTTGGAGATGTACCAGGTGTGGAAGGCTGCGCCAACGTGGATAACAGCCATGGTAATCATGGAGAGACGGAAAATTAGGATGAGACCACCGTGTGGGAGTAGTGGGTAGAAGGCGTCGCCTTTTAGCCAGTGTGCGTAGTGGTCGTATGCTTCTTGGCCGAAGAACATCTTCAAGTTGCCGTAAGCGTGAACGATAACAAACATAACGAAGAACAGGCCGGAGATTGCCATGAGCTGTTTTACGAAAACGTTTGTGCTCCAGGCTCGGCGCTGCTTCGGTGCAACAGATTTAGTAGACATACTTGAAGATTACCTAACACAGTGTCATTATTTATGCGCCGTGGGTCCTAGACTTAATCCGGGTTTTTCCAAAAACTGTATTTTCCTTGTAATAGAGGGGAAAAGTCCTTAAGGTTTGGTTTCTTCTTTCTGCTTTTTTGCGCTTGTGATTCAGAAAATTTCGCAGTTTTTTAAGCGATTTTCGCAAGCATGACTTTTCTAAATAGAAATAAGGTTAAAGATGTGCTGGTTTTTCTTTTAATTCTAAGATCATCACCAGTGCGTCCTCGACTGGGTTACGGTAGTAGCGTTTAATCTGCCCGACTTTTTCGAAGCCGAGTTTTTCGTATAAGACAATTGCCGGCTGGTTGGAAATGCGGACTTCTAGGATTAGTTTTTCCACTCGGCGGACGGGGCGGGTAATCTGTCCGGCACTGATAAATTCCACTTCAGTTGCTTTTTCGTCTTGGAAAAATACTTTTCCTTCGGGGGCGAAGCGGATTTTCTTAACTTGGTTGATTAGTTCTTTTACGAGGGCGGTTCCCAGGCCTTTTCCGCGTTGGGATGGAAGTATGCCTACGGTCATTACGTCTGAGTCTATTCCCAGCCGTACTCCGGCGTAGCCGATCAGGGTGTCTGCTTGAAAGGCTCCTAGGTAGAGTCTATCTGGGAGAGTTAGTTCCTCTGTGAGCATACTTTCAGTCCAAGCGTCGGCTGGAAATATCTGGGGTTCCAGCTCGATTACTTGAAATAAGTCGGCGGGGCCAAGCTGCCGATAGGTAATCTTTGAGGACATTTATACCTTACCGGTGTGTACGTCGGGGCGACGCAGGTAGAGTGGTTCGGTGTTAAAGTCGGTTTCTCCAGCTGCTAAACGGGTTTTCACCAGCCGGTAGGCTACCGCGATTTGCAGTGGTTTTACCGGTACGGCTGAGGCGAATACGTCACTGTAGATTTCGGTTCCTGCACCAACGAATTTAACGGGTTTACCCCTATATTGGTTGGCGATTTCACTGGCTTGGGCTACCTGCGGGCCATTTAGGCAAGTAACGTCGTCTGGGCCGTTAGCCAGGTAGTGGGCTGAGTAAACTTCTTTACGGCGAGCGTCAGTTACCACCACAAGTTCTTGGTCGGCTGCGAAATTATCTAGATATTGCCGCGCAATCACATCTAATGAACACACTCCACGAACGGGAACGTCACATACTTTCCCCAGGACTCGGGCAGTAACTAATCCTGCGCGTAAACCGGTGAACGGAGCTGGCCCTGTGCCAACAATAATCTGCGTTAAACCGGCCTTTTTCACCGGGGTGGGCAATCCTGCTTTAAGTAGCGCTTCAGAGATTAAAACTGACAACCGTTCAGTGTGAACTCTGGATGAGTTTTCTTCTACTACCGAGAGGATTTCTCCGCCGGTAGAGACAACTGCAACTGAGGCTCCGAATGAGGTGTCGATACACAAGGTAGTCATTAGTTTTCCTCCTGCGCAGCTTGTAGTGCCTGCGATAAAGTTTCTGCCAGTACTGCTTCATCCCACCGGCTGCCGATTGGTTTAAAACGGATTACTCGCTTACCGGTGTCTATATTTTCTAAATTAACGGTTTCTTCCGTATCAACCTGGGGTTCTAGAACTTCTGCCCGGATGGTAATTTCTAAGCGGTGTTCACTAAGGGATTCTGTTTTTCCTTCTCCCCATTCAACTACTACCACTGCTTCGGTTAAGAGCGTGTCCAGGTCAAGGGTTTCTAAATCGTCTAAGTCAGTAATTCGGTAGGCATCGACGTGAACTAAGTCCGGGCCTTTTACTCCGGCTTGATTCACCTGCCCGGCGTGGACGCGGGAAATAATGAAAGTGGGGGAAGCTACCCGTCCTGCGACATTCATTCCCCTACCCAGCCCCTGTGTGAAAGTGGTTTTTCCTGCCCCCAGGTCACCGCTTAACATCAGCAGGTCGCCGCCGCGAACTAAAGTTCCTAAAGCGTATCCGATCGCCTGGGTTAGTTCGGGTGAATCCACCTTAAGCTCAAACATTATCTTCCTTATTTCTTTAGCTTTTTAGCTTCTCTACTTGCCCAGCTTAAACGTATTCGCGGGGAACCCGCGACCCTAAGCGGGTTACTATCTCATAGTTAATAGTGTTACACGCTTTCGCCCAGTCATCTACGGACGGGCAGTTAGGGAATTTAAGCGGATTACCGAAAAGCACCGTGGCGTCTCCCGCCACTGCCGGTGGAGGTAACGCTTGCCCGTTTTCATCAACTGCTGGCCCTAAATCAATCATGAACTGGTCCATACAAACGCGTCCCACCACTTTGGCGCGTAACTGCCGCTGCCCCGAGTAAACAGAAACTTCTGCAGCATTTGAAGCGTGCCGAGGAACCCCGTCACCATATCCTAAAGGAACCAGTCCCAGCCACCTGTCAGTAGGTGCTTTCCAAGTCCCCCCGTATGAAACGGTTGCGCCGGCTACTACTCTTTTTACCTGCATCAAGTTGGCAACTAAGTTCATCACCGGCATTAAGCCCAGTTCAGCTGAAGTTGCTACCGCTGGGTTGGGAGTTAATCCGTAGAGTCCAATCCCGTCTCTGACCATGTCATAGCGCAGTTCAGGATGCCAAAGAGTTACCGAGGTCGCCCCTAAATGTCTTATAAAATCAGTTACGCCTGCCTCACTGAGCAGTTTACAACCAGCTTCAAAAACCTCTTTTTGCATAGCGGTAGCTTCTACACCGCCCTCGGAAAACTCATCTGCGTGAGAAAGATGCGACCAAATCCCCACTATTTTAAGTGAATCAGAAGCCAACGCCGCTTCAACTAAGGCGGGGAACTCTTCCAAGGTGGCTCCCGCTCGGCTCATCCCAGTGTCGATCTTCAGATGCAGGCGAGCCGGATTCTGCGGATTCGCGCAGTCGGCAAGCATAGCTACCTGCACCGCAGTGGAAGCGGCAACTTCAATTCCTCTTTCAATCGCTTCAGTTGCCACTAAAGTTCCATCTGCCGGAATCACCCAGGAAAATAAGGTTACATCGGAAAACCCCGCTAAATCTAAAGCATCTCTAACCGTTAAAGCTTCTTCAATTTGGGCTACCCCAATCGCCTGATAGCCGGCGCGTGCTAAAGCCACTGCAATGGAAGCGTGTCCGTGCCCATACGCGTCAGCCTTCACAATCCCCAAGTGGCGCGTCTGCGGAGCTTTTTGCATCAGCAACTTCGCATTATGCGTCAAAGCTGAAATATCAATCAACGCTCGGGCTGGATAGGAATAGACCACTGCAACTCCCCTACTACTTTTAATAACTTCTCTTATTTTATAACTTAATCGCAATTTTCCCGATTCTTGCCAGTCGCATTTTCACGCTCTTTCAGGCACAATTACAGGCGTGACCTATTATTCTGCCACTGAAAGCTCCACCCCTAAACCGGGTATTTTTGAGCATTTTTCCCGCCAAACATGGCGGCGTTTAGCCGCCGACGCGCCGCTTCCCCTAACCAGTGCAGATATTACTACCCTCACTTCCCTCGGTGACCGCCTGGACATTCGTGAAGCCGATATTATCTATCGCCCACTTTCGGCTCTTTTAGAAATGCATGTCGCAGCTAATCGAAAATTGGCTTTAGAAAGACAAGCATTTTTAAAACAATCCGCCGCTATCCGCACCCCGTTTATTATCGGCATCGGCGGTTCCGTAGCGGTAGGAAAATCCACGATCGCTAGGCTTTTGTTGGAATTGCTACGCCGTTGGCCTAATACCCCACACGTGCAGCTGGTAACCACTGATGGGTTCCTATATCCAAATGCGGTATTAGAAGAACGCGGTTTAATGACCCGCAAAGGCTTTCCCGAGTCCTATAACCGGGCGCAGTTACTGAGATTTCTAGCTGCTGTGAAAGCCGGCGAACCGGTAGTTACCGCCCCCATGTACTCGCACGTCACCTATGACGTTACCAGCGACGTAGCTGTCATCACTAACCCCGATATTCTTATCGTCGAGGGTTTAAACGTGCTCCAGCCGGCTCGTTCTGGGCCGGGCGCGTTGGGAACTGTCGCAGTTTCTGACTACTTCGACTTCTCTATCTACGTTGATGCAGACGCCACTGACATTCAAGAGTGGTACATTGAGCGGTTTAAGTCGCTGAGAGAAACTACTTTCAGCAGAGCAGACTCCTACTTCCACACGTACGCATCCCTTTCCGATGCGGAAGCAACCAGCAAAGCCCGGCAAATTTGGAAAACCATTAACCTGGTTAATCTGGAGGAAAATATCCTCCCCACTCGTGACCGTGCTTCCCTAATTATCCGTAAAGGCTGTGACCATCAGGTAGAGGGCCTGTATCTGCGTCGCCTTTAATCCACTCTGGGCAGTTTCCCTTTGAGGTAGTTTTCCCCTGAGGTATTTTTCCTCTGAGGTAGTTTGCCCAGAAATAGTCTCCCTTTGAGGTAGTTTTCCCGTGAGGTAGTTTCCTGCCCCTTATAAGTTCGCAATATCAACGCCCTCGGAAAAAACTAACTCGTATTCTCCACCCAAAATGATCTCTTGTTGGGCAGGAACTCGAACGCTAATAGTTTCCCCGCTGGCGCGCGCCACCACATCAACAACCTGCGAGTGCCCGTAAAAGTGAATACTGCGAGCTACCACCAGTTGTTCTTGCGGAACAGCCGTATCTGCCAAACGCAGCTGCACCTGTTCCGGGCGAATAAAACACTGATCGCCAGTAACCTGGGTCAGCAACTGCAACCCACCGCACAAAAGCCGGTTAGGGATCACCGATCCTTCCCCAATAAATCTTGCTATCGAAGCAGAAACCGGTTGGAAATAAACCTCCCGTGGTGACCCGCACTGCGCCACTAACCCGTCTTCTAAAATCGCCACCTGGTCAGCGGCGCTCAGAGCTTCACTGCGATCATGAGTAACAAGCAGAATCGGGATCTGCTGTTTGCGTAAAATTTGGAACACTTCAGCACGCACCTGCGTGCGAAGTTGCGCATCTAAAGCCGAAAACGGTTCATCTAAAAGCAGAAGCCGCGGCGACGGCGCTAAGGCTCGGGCTAAAGCAACTCGCTGGCGTTGTCCCCCGGAAAGTTCATGCGGGTAACGCTGCGCTAAAGTATCTATTTCTAAAAGCGCCAGCAGCTCTTTTACCCGCGGGTGAGCTGCCGCTTGTCGCTTGGAAACTCCGCGTAATCCATAGGCAATATTTTGCGCCACCGTAAGATTCGGAAACAGTGCCCCCTCTTGGGGAACCAACCCAATGCCTCGGGAGCGAATCGGAAGCTGCAATAGGTCGATTGGAGCAGTTTCACTATCACTGTAGATCGCTTCCCCAGCGTTAGCGGTATGTAACCCCGCCAGGACTCTCAAAAGCGTAGTTTTACCTGAACCAGATGCCCCTAAGACTGCGGTGACTTCACCGGTTTGCAATTGCAAATCGATACCTTTAAGTACTTCAGGCCCTTTTCCGTAATTTGCTTTAATGCCTTTAATTTCTAGCATTTCCGCTCCTTTTAACAAGGTATTTTTCATTCGTCCGAACAGGTGGTTCACTGCGGGAGGTCAGCTCAGTTGGTAACGCTTTTTTCACGCTGGCTGCTAAAAGCAAAGTGGGAACTATTCCTAAAGCTACCAGGACTACCCCAATCGGCGCTGCCGCCCCGTAGGCGTTAATGGAAGAAGCGTTCCACAGTTCAGTCGCTAAAGTCACTGTGCCAGTGGGTCGCAGCATCAATGTGGCGGGCAGTTCTTTCATTACTGAAGTCATAACTAAAAGCCATCCTGCGGCTATGCCTGGCCAAGCGTTAGGTAAGCAGAGCTTAAACCAGACGGCCAGTTTAGCGTCTCCTAAAGTTTGGGCTGTTTCTTCGACCTGCACGGGAAGTTGCGCAAAACTGGCACGGGCAGAGCCCACGGATTTAGGGATGAATAAGATTACGTAAGCAATCAGTAAAGATAAGGTCGTCTGGTAAATGCTGGGCATGAGACGCAAAGTTAAAGTCACCATCGCTAATGCCAACACTACTCCCGGAAGTGAGTTTCCAACAAAGGTAGCTGTTTCTAAAATGGCACTGTACCGTGTTTTTACGCGGGCTGTAAGATAGGCCAAAGACAGTCCAGCCACAGTGGCAATCGTCGCGGCAATAACCCCTAAAAGCAGGGTGGATAAAGCCGCTTCACCGATTCTTCCCCAGTCGGTTTCATAACGTTGATTGTTAAAGAAAGTATGTAAGAGCGCTGCTAGAGGAGCAACCACAGAGGTTAGGAAAACTGTCGTTAAGAAAACTATTCCCAGGGCATTTGCCCAAACGGGAGTTTTTTGTTGGTAACGATAGCTGCTGGTAGCAGTTTGGTTGTTAAAGGCACGGAGTTTTTGTTCCGCGTAAACAATCAGCCCAGCAGTTAAGGTTAGTATCAGCGCTAAAGAAGCGGCGCGGGCGTGTCCGGCGCCGCCGATTAGCTGGGAGTAGACTCCCACGGTAAGTGTTTCATAGCGCATCATCGAAGGCGCCCCGAAGTCTGAAAGTACGTAAAGGACCACGATTAAAGCTCCGGCGCTGGTGGCGGGGAGGATTTGGGGCAAGATTAGAGTGCGAAAGATCCGAAGGCGACTTTGTCCTAAGGTGAGGGCTACTTCTGCTGGCGCGTAGTCTGCTTTTGCGAAAGCGGCAATAGTGGGGACGGTGACAAAGGGAGTCCCGCAGAGGGTAAGCACTAAAGCCAGGGGCCAAAATCCGAATGCGGTGGGAAAACTTGATAGCCAAGCATAGGAGGCAACGAAGCTGGGAACGGCCAGGGGAAGGGCAGCTAAAGTTACCCAAAGTCGTTTACCTGAGATGGTCAGGTTGGTGATTATCCACGCGGTGGCAACTCCTAAGATGGTGGCGGCAGCTGCGACAGTGAAGATGAGCCATCCGGTATTGATAAAGAGTTCCAGCGTTCGAGGGCGCCACAGGGTGTTAAAGACTGCTTCTAACCCATCTGAAAAAGCGCGCCACAGTAGGTAGCTAATGGGAAGGACTGTAATTCCCGCGACGATTGTGGCAATTAGGTAATGGGTGGTGGAGACTACGGATTGTTGATGACGTGTCTGCATAGATTTATTAATTAAGCTAAGGGACTGCCCGCCTCTGCTTGGCAGGCAGTCCCTTATGGTTGCTTAGTTTAGAGCAAGCCTACTTTGGTGAGTAGTTTAATGGTTTCTTCCAGTGAATCTAGCTTAGCTAGGTCAATGTCAGCGCCACCAAGTTCAGCCAATGGAGGTACGTTTGCAGGTTCACCAATACCAGCTACCAGTGGGTATTCAGCAGTGTTTTCCATAAAGTACTTCTGAGCTTTTTCGGAAAGTAGGTATTCAGCGAAAGCGTATGCGTTTCCGTTGTTTTCAGCATTCTTCAAGATACCTACGCCGGTTACGTTAATGAGGGCGCCTACGGTGCCTGGCTTACCGAACTTAAGCTGTGCGCGCAGGGTCTTTGGATCCTGTTCGGAACGTGCCCAGTAGTAGTGGTTGATTAAGCCTAGTTTTACACCACCGGTGTTTACTGCTTCGAGGATTTCACCGTTCTTAGCGAACTTCTGAGGTTCGTTTGCGATGATCTTATTTAGCCATTCTTCGGCTTTTTCTTCGCCTTCAGCAACGCGTAGTGCGGTGACGAAAGATTGGAAGGAAGCATTTCCGGGGGCAATCCCAATTTGGCCCTTCCATTTTGGATCGGTTAGTTCCCAGATGTCTGCTGGTACTTCGTCTGCTTTTAGAGTCTGGGAGTCGTAGGCTACTACGCGGGCGCGTCCGGTTAGACCTACCCAGCTGTGGTCTTTAGCTGAGTACTTTGCATCAACTTTTTCTGCTAATTCGTGGGGGAAGTCAGTAAACATTCCTTTTCCGCCCACTAGCCCAAGTGCTCCTGCGTCCTGGGAAAGGAATACGTGAGCTGGGGTTTTGTCTGCTTCTTCAACTAGCTGAGCAGCTAGTTCAGGAGTCCCTGCGTAGCGAACATCTACCTTAATCCCAGTGTCTTTGGTAAATTCTTCCAGCAGTGGTCCCACAAGTTTTTCGTTACGTCCTGAGTAAACTACCAGGGTTTCGTCTTTGTTAATTTCTGGTTTTGTATGTGTGTGGGATTCACTCTTTGATTCAGTGGGCTTATCTTCTGCTTTTGGTGCTTGAGTGGCACCGCCGCAGGCAGCCAAGCTGAGAGTAAGGATTCCGGCAGTTGCGAATGTCGCTAGCTTACGGATTTGCATAGTTTGGGTCTCCTATTTGTTGATTAGTTGGGGTTTTCCTCCACCAACCCAGTTAGGCTAACCTAATAAGATTTATTTCGCAATAGTTTCATTTCCTAATTACCTGTAAGAAAGCTGAAGATTCCCTGTCTCCGACAAACGCAATCGGGAACAATCGCCTATTTTTTAAGGATTTGCACTTTCATTTTGTTTTTACGCAGCGGTTTTTAAGGCTACTTCGAATACCTCACATTTTTAAAGATTTTTGATTTTTACGCTAAAAATAGATTTTTTTAAGACAGGCAGTCACTTAATATTCGACTATTTTATAGGCTCCCTAACAGCCAATTTCTCCTCTTACTATTAGTCTCTTTATCAAACTTTCACTTTCAACTTAGAAACTATTTGGGCGCAAGGATTATCCTTACGCCCAAATAATCGAGTTATTTAATTTTCCAGTTTCAACCTGCCTTCAGCAAAGGCAGAAACCAATCGATTAATACCCTAAACGTTCTTTAACCACCCCTGCCAGAGCTTTCGCTTCCGTATCTGCAGCTTCCTGGGTCGCAGCTTCCACCATTACTCTAACTAATGGTTCAGTGCCCGATGGGCGAAGTAAAACTCGCCCGCTATTGCCCAGGCGTTGCTTAGTTTCTGCCACAGCTAATAGGAGCGCCTCATCTGTGTCGGCTCGGTTCTTATCTACTCCAGAGACGTTAATTAAAGTTTGTGGCAGGCGTTTCACGAAATCCGTAAGCTCAGCTAAAGTCTTACCGGATTCTTTAACCATCCGAGCAATGAGTAAGGAAGTGAGCACTCCATCTCCGGTAGTTGCGTGATGGGCAAAGATGGTGTGTCCGGATTGTTCACCGCCCAGGGTATATCCTGCTTCACGCATGGCTTCTAAAACGTAGCGATCCCCTACCCCGGTTTGGACTGTTTTAATTCCCTTTTCTTCCATTGCCAAAAGCAGGCCCAGGTTAGACATGACAGTTACCACCAGGGTGTCTTTTTCCAGCTGTCCACGTTTTTGTAGATCTACTGCTAAAGCACCCATGATCTTATCGCCGTCAATTAGATTTCCCAGATGATCAACTGCCAGGCAGCGGTCTGCGTCGCCGTCATATGCGACTCCGAAATCTGCATTCGCGGCAACTACAGCCGCCTGTAACTGTTCTGGATGAGTCGAACCGCAAGCTTCATTGATGTTGCGCCCATCGGGGGAAGCGTTAATTACTACTACTTCCACACCGGCTTCACGAAGTGCTTCAGGCCCCAGTTTCCAGGCAGCTCCATTAGCGCAATCAACTACCACTTTTAAGCCGGTTAGGTCTGCCCCCACCGCGTTTACTAAGTGTTCAATGTAGCTAGTTTCGGCGTGGGAGTCATTGTACTCAATTTCTCCAACTTCAGCGCCGATGGGGCGCTGCCAGTCAGTGTTGAGCAGGGCTTCAATCTGGTCTTCTACCGCGTCCTCCAGCTTATATCCTCCGTGGGCGAAGAATTTAATGCCGTTGTCAGGCATGGCATTGTGGGAAGCAGAGATCATCACGCCTAAAGCAACATCATCTTCGGTAGCGCTTAGGTGAGCTACCGTCGGGGTGGAAACTACCCCGATACGCACTACGTCCATTCCGGCAGCAGCAATTCCGGCTGCCAGGGCATGTTCTAAGAACTGCCCAGAAATTCGGGTGTCGCGCCCAATAATGGCTTTAAGTTTTCCGTGGGCAGGAGCTGGTTCATGTGCGTTAATGTAGCGAGCTACGGCTTCGCCCAGTTCCAGAGCTAAAGCTGGAGTAATTTGCCGATTGGCCAGTCCGCGCACTCCGTCGGTGCCGAATAATCTTGCCATCTGTTGCCTCCTCGAAGTCTTTTAGTACATAGAGTATTTTACGTGCTTAATCTAAAAATCAGCTCCATAGCACCTGATTTTTAACAACATCTGACGAATTTTAATGCTTTAGGTGCTTTGGAAAGGACTTTAGAAACGGAAAACCCCGCACCCAAAGGTGCGGGGTTTTGCCGAAAACGTCGAGTTGCAAATCAGCGCTTGGAGTACTGAGGTGCGCGACGAGCTTTCTTAAGACCAGCCTTCTTACGTTCGATTGCACGAGCGTCGCGAGTGAGGAAACCAGCCTTCTTCAAAGCAGGACGGTTTGCATCACGGTCGATTGCGTTCAGGGCACGGGAAATGCCCAGACGCAATGCGCCAGCCTGGCCGGAAATGCCGCCGCCGTCAATACGAGCAACAACATCAAAACGGCCGTCAAGATCTAATAGAACGAACGGAGCTTTAACTAGCTGCTGGTGCAACTTGTTAGGGAAGTATGCTTCCAAAGTGCGTCCGTTGATCTTCCATTCACCAGTGCCGGGAACCAGGCGTACACGTGCTACTGCACGCTTACGACGGCCCAAGCCTGCACCTGGAGCGGTGATGGACTTGCCTGCACCCGCAGGAGCGGATTCAGTTTCAGTTACATATGTGCTAGGGGTAGCTTCCTCTTCCAGCACATCGATTTCGGTGGTATCAGCCACAGTTCTCCTCAGTTTTCTTCACTGGCGTCCATAGCGCTGGGCGCTTACTGGGCGACCTGGGTGATCTGGTATGGAATTGGGTTCTGTGCTACGTGTGGATGCTCAGCGCCACGGTAGACCTTGAGCTTACGCATCTGTGCACGTCCAAGGGAATTCTTAGGGAGCATGCCTCGAACTGCCTTTTCTACGGCGCGTTCTGGATACTTTGCCATCAGTTCACGGTAAGAAACTGCCTTCAGACCACCTGGGAAACCAGAGTGGTGGTAAGCGAACTTCTTATCAAGCTTGTCGCCTGTTAGAGCAACCTTGTCAGCGTTAATGACGATAACGAAGTCGCCCATATCCATGTGAGGGGCGAAAGTTGGCTTATGCTTCCCACGAAGTAATTTGGCAGCTGCGGCTGCCAGGCGGCCGAGGACCAGGTCGGTAGCGTCAATGACGTACCACTGCTTGTTAGCGTCCTCTGGCTTAGGGCTGTATGTACGCAAGGGCGTGGCCTTTTCTCTAGTAATTCGGGGCGTTTCCAAGTTTAATCTACTACTTAGATGTAGCACCTGCTCGGAACGCTCACTTTAGCTTTTACTCGCGTCATTGCGTCCGGGCTGAAGACCAGCGAGTGGGAAAATATGACTGATCAGCGCACTCTGGACGCACAACATTTCTATGTTATCTACTTTTGTTACAGATAGCAAAGATAGCTATCTTTTAGTGGTAGACACCTCACTTTATTTTTCGCTTATTTCCTCAGCTTCGCAGAGGCTTCTAAAACGGCGTGTGAGACGCTGCTGGCTTTCCCATTCTTCAGCCGGCGGATAGTCTACTTTCGCTAAAGTAAGTCCGTGCGGTGGTGCCAGCGGAGCAGCCGCTTGGCGGGAAGGGTGTTCGATCAGGGACTGCAACCAGGTCAGCTCGCGTTTTCCCTTCCCTATTTCAACTAAGGCTCCCACGATGGAACGTACCATGGAGTGGCAGAATGCGTCCGCAGTTAAATGTACTTCTATCTCTGCTTCGGTGGCTCTTAGTTCCAACTTTTCTAAAGTACGTACTGTACTTGCGCCTTCTCTGGGTTTACAAAAAGAAAGAAAGTCATGTTCACCCAGCATCAGCTGAGCGCCCTCGCGCATCTTAGTTAAGTCCAGTGTTTCAGCTACCCACCAGGTGAAGTCTCCGCGCAGGGGGTCGTGTTTACCCGAGGTTGCCAGCCGGTAAATATAGTGGCGGCGTTTAGCTGCAAAGCGAGCATCAAAACTGGTTGGCACTTCGCTCAGTTGGTGCACAACCAGATCAGCTTGTCCGCCGCGTTTTTCCCGAGGGCGATCGATTAAGCGATTTAGGCGGCGCAGCAGGGCTTTTAATCCCTCCGCTACAGTATCAGTTTTGGTAACTGCGCTGAGCTCTGTAGCGTTCACCTCAAAATGAGCTACCTGGGCTTGCGCATGCACACCAGCGTCGGTACGTCCGGCAACGGTTAGTTCTATAGGGCGACGAAATACAAGTTCTAAGGCGTTTTCTAAAGTGCCCTGTACGGTGCGTTGTCCAGGTTGTTTTGCCCAGCCGTGAAAAGCGGTTCCCTTATAGGCACAGTCCAAACGGATCCGCGTAATGTTGGGAAGTTCAGTTGTTGCAGTCATATTTTAATAATACTCGGTGTACTTAGTGTCTTTTCTCTACGAAATTGCCGGTGACTACCCCGCCCGCCCAGTATCGACCATTATCGAAATGCCTTTTGGCTGGGAAATTGCAGGCGACCACCCTTTTTTACGGGGTGGTCGCCTGGGTTAGTCAGAAACTAGCAGTTCACTTGTCTTCTGAAGCTTCAGCTTCAACAACTTCTTCTGCTACTGCTTCTTCGGCTGCAGGTGCTTCTTCAGCTTCGGCAGCTTTCTTTGCAGTGTCTTCTGCTTTAGCAACAACGGCTTTCTTTTCTACCTTTTCGGTAACTAAAGAAATAACGCACATAGGGGCGTTATCGCCACGACGTGGGCCGATATTTACGATACGGGTGTAGCCACCTTGACGTTCTGGGTCAATAGATGGGGCAACAATATCGAAAAGACGGTAAAGTACGTCTTTGTTGCGGATGGTCTTAGCAACGGTACGGCGAGCGTGTAGGTCGCCGCGACGTGCCTTAGTGATCAGCTTTTCAGCCAGTGGCTGTAAGCGGCTTGCCTTGGCAACGGTGGTAGTAACCTTACCGTGTTCGAATAGATCTTGCGCAAGGTTCGCAATCATCAGGTTCTCGTGTGCGGCTGACTGGCCGAGACGAGGGCCCTTGGTGGGCTTAGGCATGATATCTCCTAGTTAAAACTCTCGATTGAAGAATGGTAAGAACCGTTCAGGACGTTTACTCGTCACTGAATTGAAGTGAGCCAGAGGATTCTGCTCCACCGGTGGGCAGTACGGAATCCTTCAAGGTCATACCCAAGCTGGCCAACTTCTCTTTGATCTCTTCAATGGACTTCAAACCGAAGTTACGGATGTCCAGCAAATCAGCCTCAGAGTGAGCAACCAGTTCGCCGACGGTAAGAATACCGCGGCGACGCAGCGCGTTGTAAGAACGGGACTGCAATCCCAGGTTCTCGATTGGCAGTGCCAGGTCAGCAGCCAGCGTCTCATCAGTTGCGGAAGGACCAATTTCGATACCTTCAGCTTCTACATTGAGTTCGCGGGCCAGACCGAATAGCTCTACAAGGGTCTTACCAGCAGATGCAAGCGCGTCGCGAGGGGTGATCGCAGGCTTAGTTTCCACGTCTACAATCAGACGGTCAAAGTCGGTACGCTGCTCAACACGAGTAGCTTCCACCTTGTAGGTCACCTTTAGGACTGGGCTGTAGATGGAATCAACTGGGATCCGAGAGATTTCAGCGTGGTCACTCTTGTTCTGGGTTGCAGAAACGTATCCACGGCCGCGTTCTACGGTTAGTTCGATCTCTACCTTGCCTTTTTCGGACAGGGTTGCCAAAACGAGTTCTGGGTTGTGAATTTCTACGCCAGCTGGAGGAGTGATGTCACCTGCGGTGACTACTCCAGCGCCAGTTTTACGTAGGTACATTACTACCGGAACATCGTTTTCGGAGGAAAGTACGATGTTTTTGATGTTGAGAATAATTTCTGCAACGTCTTCCTTCACACCCGGCACGGTGGAAAACTCGTGCTGGACTCCTTCGATGCGGATAGAAGTAACCGCAGCACCAGGAATAGAAGAAAGCAGGGTACGACGCAGGGAATTACCAAGAGTGTAACCAAAGCCTGGTTCAAGTGGTTCCAGAATGAAACGTGAGCGATTTTCGCTTACTTTTTCTTCTGTTAAAGTGGGGCGCTGTGCAATTTGCACGTCTTTTCCTTTCTTACCGACATCCGCTATATGACGCCGGTTCATTCTCCAGATTTCTGGAAGCAGGTGTTTATGTTACGAAGTATTAGCACTCGTAACTCGACGTGGAGACTACGAGGTCTCGATGAATACGCTCAGACGCGGCGGCGCTTGGGCGGACGGCAACCATTGTGTGCTTGAGGGGTAACATCCAAGATGGAACCAACCTCAATGCCGGTAGCCTGGAGGGAACGAATCGCGGTCTCACGGCCGGAACCGGGACCCTTAACGAAAACGTCAACCTTCTTTACGCCGTGTTCCTGTGCGCGACGAGCTGCTGCTTCTGCAGCTAGCTGTGCAGCGAAAGGAGTGGACTTACGAGAGCCCTTGAAACCTACCTGACCGGAGGATGCCCATGAAATAACAGCACCGGTTGGATCGGTGATTGAGACGATCGTGTTATTGAACGTCGACTTAATGTATGCGTGGCCGTGGGTAACATTACGACGCTCTTTGCGTCGTCCCTTACGGGCCACCGTTGAACGTGACTTAGCAGCCATTCTTTATCTCCTACGAGTTTAGTGGTGAACCCTACGGGTTACTTCTTCTTACCGGCAACCGTACGCTTTGGACCCTTACGGGTACGAGCGTTGGTCTTTGTACGCTGGCCACGAACAGGTAGGCCACGACGGTGGCGTAGCCCCTGGTAACAGCCAATTTCAATCTTGCGGCGGATATCTGCCTGAACTTCACGACGCAGATCGCCTTCAACCTTAAAGTTGCTTTCGATGTACTCGCGGAGCTTTACAAGATCTTCTTCAGTTGCGTTCTTAACGCGCAGGTCTGGAGAAACACCAGTAGCTTCTAGAGTTTCAGCGGCGCGGGTGCGTCCAACGCCGTAAATGTAAGTAAGCGCAATCTCCATTCGCTTTTCGCGAGGGAGGTCAACGCCGGCAATACGTGCCATATTTGACTCCATTAGTCAGGGAGGTGGTCACTTCACTATCTGCTCAGCGATTGCTTCCAGCCCCGGCCTCCTGTCCGAGGGTCCCGGTTGTTTCCCAGAAACTAACCGGCCAGTGAAATGCTTATTAAGTTAGCTACACGCTCAGGGATTAACGGCCCTGACGTTGCTTATGTCGCGGGTTGTCACAGATGATCATGACTTTGCCGTGGCGACGAATCACCTTGCAGTTGTCACAAATCTTCTTGACACTCGGCTGTACCTTCATGGTTATACCTCCGCCGGATAACCGGCTTAGTGTCTGATCACTTGTAACGGTATACGATACGCCCGCGGGTCAGATCGTAGGGGCTTAGCTCCACAATCACACGGTCCTCAGGCAGGATACGGATGTAGTGCTGACGCATCTTCCCTGAAATGTGAGCTAGAACGATATGCCCGTTAGCCAACTCCACATTGAACTTGCCATCGCGAAGAGACTCAACAACCGTGCCTTCCATTTCAATGACGCCGTCTTTTTTCGCCATATCCTCTATCGTTTCCTTACAGTTAACTAGCATTCTGAACGCGGCTGCGCCCAGCGAGTTCTCCTCTGAATATCCGTGTATGCAGATAGATAACCCGAATTACTACTTTAGTAAAGATACCGGCTAAAACTAAAGCCCTGGGAGTGTTAAATCACTCACTAAGCTATTAATTGTAGTCGCAGAACGTCCTTTTGAGACGTAGTTCCTAACCGCCCTCGGAAATCTCTTCAGAAATCGCTTAGGAAAGTGGCGTGGGTTTAATCCCAAAAGGAGCCAAACCAGCCACCCCACCATCGGGTGCAGTAAGCACCCAAATCCCCCGGGTAGTAATCGCCACAGTATGCTCCCACTGAGCTGCCAGCGACCCATCGACTGTAACGACCGTCCACTCATCAGCTAGAATCTCCGTCTGCGCACTGCCCGCGGAAATAATCGGCTCTACTGCCAAAACCATTCCCGGTTGCAGTTTCGCAGAACGCCCCGCCGCCGCATAGTTCAAAACCTCCGGAGGCATATGCATGGCAGTGCCAATCCCATGCCCGGTGTATTCTTCGACAATGTCGCCAGCGAAACCTTCTGCAACGTAATCTGCCAGCACGGCCTCGACGGCCTCCCCCACAGCGGAAACGTATTTGCCGGTGGTGAGGTTAGCTAGGGCTGTCCACATGGCTTCTTCAGTGAGTTTATTTAACTGACGAGCCTGCGTCGAGCCGTGTTCATCACCGCCCACAATCATCGTGAATGCTGCGTCAGCGTGCCACTGTTTGCCTTCTCTTTCCACGTAGGCACCGCAGTCAAAAGTCACTAAGTCACCAAGTTTTAGTTTTTCTGCGGTGGGGATCCCATGCACCACCACGTCATTTACAGAAATACACACGGTAGCGGGGAACCCGTGGTAGCCCAAAAAGTTTGATTTTGCGCCGTGTGCTTTAATCGTCGCGGCACTTACCGCGTCAAGTTCCAGCAGACTCACTCCCGGCTGGGCGGCTTCACGCAGTGCTTTATGCATGGCAGCGACCACCAGGCCAGCTTCACGCATATACCGTAGTTGCTGCGGAGTTTTCAGTTCAATTCTTGCCATTTTTGCTTCCGTTATTTTGCCTCATGTTAGCGAGGTTTTGCTTATCACAAGTGCCCACGCCAGAAGGCAATGGGCACTTGTTCTTGTTTTATTTTCAGTTTTTCGAGGGCGTTAAAAGCCTAGTTAGCTTTTTGCAAACCTGCTTCAGCTAGGACCGCTTCGATCCGTTCCCAGACCTCATCAATAGTGCCCATCCCATCTATTTGGATTAGCTTATCCTGATCCGCATAGTAGGTTGCCATTGGTTCGGTAAGTTGGTGATAAACCTGCATCCGGTGGCGAATCACTGATTCAGTATCGTCTTCGCGGCCTTCAATCTCAGCACGTTTTAGAAGTCGCTTAATAACTTCTTCTTCATCAGTTACCAGCTCAATCACCAGATCAACGTCACGATCTCGTTTAGCTAAAGCGTCCCGAAGGTAGTGTGCCTGCTCTAAAGTACGCGGATACCCGTCCAGCAAACAGCCGTTTACCACATCGGGAGCTTCCAAACGGGCCGCCACCATGGGGTTGGTAACGGTGTCCGGCACAAATTCACCTTTTGAGATGAAGCGGGAAGCCCGTAGTCCCAGCTCAGTTTCTGCCTTAATGTTCTGGCGGAAAATCAGGCCGGTGGAGATTGCCGGAATCTGAAGGTAGTCGGCAATTCTTTTTGCTTGAGTTCCTTTACCTGAACCGGGAGCACCCAGTAACAAGATAAGCGGAGCAGATGCATTTGTAGTCATTAGACCAAGAATCCTTCGTAGCTGTGCTTTTGCAACTGAGAGTTAATTTCTTTAACAGTTTGCAGACCAACGCCGACAACGATTAGTAAAGTGGTTCCCCCAAATGGTAGTCCGCCTTCACCCAGGTTCATCATAATCATCACGATTGCGGGGATCATGGCTACTGCCAGCAGGTAGAGCGCTCCGGCAGAGGTGATGCGGCTAATCACGTAGCTTAAGTACTCTGCGGTGGGGCGACCAGCGCGAATCCCGGGGATGAATCCGCCGTAGCGTTTCATGTTATCGGCAACTTCTTCAGGGTTGAAAGTGATTGAAGTGTAGAAGAAGGTGAAGAACAGGATTAGCAGACCGTCTAAAAGCAGGTAGAGCCAAGAAGTTTGGCTTAAATTATCGCGAACCCAAGCGGTAGTTGCACTATTAGGGTCACCGAAGTTAGTCAGTAATGCAGGCATTGCCAAGATGGAGGTTGAGAAGATAACTGGAATAACCCCGGCCATGTTAATCTTCAGCGGAATGTAGGTAGAAGATCCGCCCATTACACGTCGGCCTACCATACGTTTTGCGTATTGTACGGGGATCCGGCGCTGTGCTTGTTCCACGTAAACCACTGCAGCGGTGATAGCTAGGATGAGAAGCACGATTCCGGCTACGCGCAGCCAGCCAGCTCCAATCCCGATGTTGTATAGCTGAGCAGGTAGGGTGGCGGTGATGGAGGTGAAAATCAGGAGGGACATACCGTTACCGATACCGCGTTCGGTGATTAGTTCTCCCAGCCACATGATTACGCCAGTTCCGGCGGTCATGGTTAGTACCATCGCAATGAAAGTAAATGGGGTGCTGTTCGGAACTACCGGGTGGGGGCAACCTGGGAACAGTGCATTAGAAAATGACAAAGAGACGATGCCGGCGGACTGTAGTACACCAAGGAAGATAGTTAGGTAGCGGGTGTACTGGGTCAGGGTAGCCTGTCCCTGCTGTCCCTCTTTGTGTAGGTCCTCAAAACGTGGGACTGCCACACGCAGCAACTGGATAATAATCGAGGCCGTAATGTACGGCATGATTCCCAGTGCAAAAATGGAAAGCTGCAGTAATGCTCCCCCAGAGAACAGGTTTGCCAATGCCAGCAGTGAAGTTTGTTCGTTCACGGCCAGACATTGCTGCACGTTTACGGTGGAGACACCCGGAGCGGGAATGAAGGACCCCATCCGGAAAAGACCCATAATCAGTAGGCTGAACAAAATCTTCGCACGTAAATCGGGGGTGCGGAATGCCTGCATGAAAACAGCAGGAATAGATGGCTTGCGGAACGCTTGTCCTTGGTTGTCTAACAAGCTTCCTCCTTTAGAATCTAAAAATAAAACAATAATCCACATCAAGGTTACATTATTTGTTTGTTTTAATCGAGACAGTTTTTGGTGAGCAATTAAGCAAAACCATTTTTCTCTCAGTTGGATTTACAAACTTAAGCAAAACTTAATGGGAATTAGTTGTGTGCTCCCCCGCTAAAGCGGAGGAGCACACAAACTCGTTTTATAGATCAGCGAGTGGTTAGAGAACCGCCTGCAGCGGTAATCTTAGCTTCTGCGGAGGCAGACCACTTATCAACTACAAGGTTGAACTTAGCGGTAACTTCACCTTCACCCAGAATCTTAACCAGCTGACGGGGGCGCACGGCACCCTTTGCTACTAGATCTTCAACAGTAATCTCTCCACCTTCTGGGAAGAGACGCTGCAGAGCGTCTAGGTTTACAACCTGGTATTCCACGCGGAATGGGTTCTTGAAACCACGTAGCTTAGGCAGGCGCATATGCATTGGCATCTGGCCACCTTCGAAACCTACTGGAACCTGGTAACGAGCCTTAGTACCCTTGGTACCACGTCCAGCAGTTTTACCCTTGGAACCTTCACCACGACCCACGCGGGTCTTAGCTTTCTTAGAACCAGGAGCTGGCTTCAAATCGTGGAGACGGAGAATTTCTTCAGCCATTATCAGTTGACCTCCTCTACCGTAACCATGTGACGAACAGCGAGGATCTGACCACGCAAAGTTGGGGTGTCCTTGTGAACGACCGACTGGCCGATCTTACGAAGACCCAAAGCTCGCATAGTGCGACGCTGTTCCTGTGGGCGACCGATATCAGAACGGACGCGGGTAATCTTTAGGTTAGCCATTATTTGCTCACTCCTGCCGCTGCCGCTTCGTTTTCGGTCTTTTCAGCTTGGGCGCGCTTTTCAGCTTCACCTTCTGCGCGTGCACGCAGCATGGAAGCAGGAGCTACGCGCTCCAATGGTAGTCCACGACGTGCTGCTACTGCTTCAGGCTGTTCCAGCTGCTTCAGAGCGGCAATAGTTGCGTGGACGATGTTGATTGCGTTTGAAGAACCAAGTGACTTCGAAAGTACGTCGTGTACACCGGCGCATTCCAAGACGGCGCGAACCGGACCACCGGCGATAACACCGGTACCTGGAGCGGCGGGACGAAGCAGAACTACGCCTGCTGCATCTTCACCCTGTACCAGGTGAGTAATGGTACGACGGATCATAGGAACGCGGATGAAGCTCTTCTTAGCTTCTTCAACGCCCTTAGCAATAGCTTGAGGAACTTCCTTAGCCTTGCCGTAACCTACACCAACGGTACCTTCCCCGTCACCCACGACAACAAGTGCGGTGAAGCTAAAGCGACGACCACCCTTAACTACCTTGGATACGCGGTTAATGGTAACTACACGTTCGATGTACTGGTTCTTTTCTTCGTTGCGACGGTTGTCGCGTCGTTCAGACTGACGTCCTCCGCGGCGTTCACGACGTTCAGTGTCGCGGCCTTCAGAGGTGTCCTGAGCTTTGTTTCGCTGCGCTGCAGCCATCAGTATGCCTTCTTCCTTCTGGTCGCTTAGAGCGCCAGGCCACCCTCGCGGGCGCCTTCTGCTACAGCTGCGACACGGCCGTGGTACTTGTTGCCACCGCGGTCAAAGACCACAGCGGTGATGCCAGCTTCCTGCGCACGGGCAGCAATCAGTTCACCGACTCGGCGAGCTGCTTCAACCTTAGTGGAGGAACCGTCGAATGCTGCTTCCATGGTGGAAGCAGAAACTAGAGTGTGTCCCTTGGTGTCATCAATAACCTGTGCAACCATGTGACGGTTGGAACGGGTTACTACCAGACGGGGACGCTCTGCAGTACCGTTTACGTTCTTACGAACGCGCTGGTGGCGGCGCTTACGAGCAACTACTTTGCCCTTGCCCTTAACGGTGTAAGACATTACTTACCAGCCTTTCCGACCTTGCGACGTACGTTTTCGCCTGCGTAGCGAATACCCTTACCCTTGTAAGGTTCAGGCTTACGGATCTTGCGAATATTCGCAGCGACCTCGCCAACAAGCTGCTTATCAATACCGTTAACCGAGAACTTAACCTGGTTATCGACCTTGAATTCGATACCTTCTGGAGCTTCAACAACTACTGGGTGAGAGAATCCCAGAGCGAATTCCAAAGAGGTGCCTTTTGCGGTTACACGGTAACCGGTACCCACGATTTCCAGCTTCTTTGAGTAACCTTCGGTTACGCCGGTAATCATGTTAGCGATCAGGGAGCGGGTTAAACCGTGGCGTGCACGGGAATCGCGCTGATCGTTTGGACGGGAAACCAGAATCTGGCCTTCTTCGATTACAGCGGTGATTGGAGAAACGATTACGTGTTCCAAAGTTCCCTTAGGACCTTTAACAGTTACGTTAGCGCCTTCAATCGTTACGTCAACACCAGCAGGGATGGTGATGGGAGCTTTACCAATACGTGACATGGGTTTCCTCCTTACCAGATGTAGGCGAGGACTTCCCCACCTACTCCCCTGTTAGCTGCTTCACGGTCAGTCAGCAAGCCGGAGGAGGTTGACAAGATTGCAACACCCAGGCCGCCGCGTACGCTTGGCAGTTCGGTGGACTTTGCGTAAACGCGCAGACCCGGCTTGGAAACACGCTTCACGTCGGTGATAGCGGCTTCGCGGCGCGCGTTGTACTTGAGTTCGAGTGTCAGGGTCTTACCCACACGTGCGTCCTCAACCTTAGCTTCAGAGATGTAACCTTCAGCTACCAGGATTTTAGCAATTGCTGCTTTTAGCTTGGAGTGAGGCATGGACACCGATTCGTGGTGTGCCGCACTCGCGTTACGCAGACGCGTTAGCATATCTGCGATTGGATCAGTCATAGTCATTTTGGGGATGTCCCCTTCCTCATCGGGGTTTCCGGACAGTGGTTCGCACTGACGGACCTACGATGTAGTCGTTACCAGCTACTCTTAGTCACGCCTGGCAGCTCGCCCTGATGAGCGAGTTCACGCAGGCAGACACGGCACAATCCGAACTTGCGGTAAACCGAACGTGGGCGACCACAACGGTTACAGCGAGTGTAAGCGCGCACTGCAAACTTTGGTTTGCGAGCGGCCTTTACCTTCAGCGAAGTCTTTGCCATGGTCAGTCCTCCTTGAATGGGAAGCCCAGGGCGCGCAGAAGCGCGCGGCCTTCTTCGTCGGTCTTAGCAGAGGTGACAATGGTGATATCCATGCCACGAACACGGTCAATGCTGTCTTGGTCAATTTCATGGAACATAGACTGTTCAGTTAGACCGAAAGTGTAGTTGCCGTTACCGTCGAACTGCTTTGGGGACAGGCCACGGAAGTCGCGGATACGTGGCAGAGCCAACGTGATCAAGCGATCCATGAATTCCCACATACGGTCGCCACGCATAGTTACGTGTGCGCCAATAGGCTGACCTTCACGCAGTTTGAACTGTGCGATAGATTTACGAGCCTTAGTTACAACTGGTTTCTGACCGGTGATAGCGGTCAGGTCACGCAGTGCACCGTCAAGTGCCTTAGAATCACGAGCTGCTTCACCAACACCCATGTTTACAACAACCTTTACCAGGTTGCCGACCTGCATTGGGTTAGCGTGTCCGAATTCCTTTACCAGCTGAGGGCGGATTTCGTCGACGTATTTAGTCTTCAAACGAGGGGTCATGCGCCGATTTCCTTTCCAGTTTCGAGGCCGCGCTTAGCGCCACCACGAATCACGCGGATTGGCTTACGGCTTACGCGCTTGCCGTTTTCGTCAACGTCAATGCGGAAACCAACGCGCACGCGCTGCTTGGTTTCGGGATCAACCAATGCCACCTTGGAAAGTGAGATAGGAGCTTCAATTAACTGAATTCCCCCAGTCACCTGTCCTTGAGCGGACTGCCCTTCACGAACGTGACGGGTCTTTAGGTTTACGCCTTCAACCAGAACCTTCTGTTCTTTAGGGAAGACCTTGATTACGCGACCTTGCTTGCCCTTATCGCCTGGCTTAATTGGTTCTAAGCCTTCAGCTGCACGGCGTGCATTGCGTTCGTCGATCTTCTTCTGGTCTGCGGTGCGACCAGCAATAACCTCTACCAGGTCACCTTTTTTAATCTTGGCTGCCATCAGATCACCTCCGGAGCGAGGGAAACGATCTTCATGAACTTCTTATCACGAAGTTCACGACCCACTGGGCCGAAGATACGAGTTCCACGTGGTTCGCCATCGTTCTTCAAAATGACAGCTGCGTTTTCATCAAAACGGATGTATGAACCGTCTGGACGGCGACGTTCCTTACGGGTACGTACTACTACCGCCTTAACGACATCACCCTTCTTCACGTTGCCGCCGGGGATAGCGTCTTTCACGGTAGCGACGATAGTATCGCCTACTCCCGCGTAGCGCCGACCCGAGCCACCGAGCACGCGAATGCAAAGGATTTCCTTAGCACCCGTGTTGTCGGCAACCTTTAGTCGCGACTCCTGTTGAATCATTCGTTTTCTCCTGTCGTCGAGCTGGTTCTGTGACGGAAACTCCGCCATAGCCTAGCCGAACGTGTACGGACTTTTACGTAACGGTTGTTACGTAACTACTTCAGTTGTGCAGACGCGAGATCACTACTTCTCAACGAAGTGGAGCACGGTCTCTGCACAGAAAGAAGGTTGTCTACTTGCATTCACAAGGTTTAGTTGTATCAGCTGAAGTATGCGGACACACTCCACCTGCACAAAATAAACTGCAACCTATCTAGATTACGCTAAAAAGGGGGAAAAAGAAAAGTTTTTTCTAATAAAACTGGCTGTGCAGTGTCTCACCACTTTCACCTGCTTGCTGTAGCTTCTCTTCCCCACCTGCGTTAATCTTTACTACGGGTGTTACCCACGGAAGGAGAGAGCAGATGAGCGACCGATTAGAAACGGAACAGCGCCTCATCGAAGCAACCAAACGCATTATGGTTACTCACGGTGTGGAAGGGTGTACGTTAGAACGCATCACCGAAGCGGCGGGATTTACACGCGGCGCCTTCTATTCAAATTTCCGTTCCAAAGAAGAACTTTTCGTAGCAGTTGCCGAAGACGAATACGCCATCGGGATTAGACGAATCAAACAGTTCGGCGAACAGTGGGCCGGACACATGGCTGACCACCCCCTCCCCAAACCGCTCACCACAGAAATAAGCGCCTACATTTTTGCTGACGCACTGCGTAAATTCTTAGCGCATATGGAGCTAAATCGAGAGTTTTTCATTCTTCATTCCGAGTTCATGATCCGCTCTGCCCGCGTTCCCGATTGGGCTGCTCTCTTTGCGGAAATTAACCGCCAGTTTGTACTTGCTTTAGGTGAAGTTCTAAACGTAATCGTTGATTCTTTAGGACTCCAGCTCACCCATTCCGCAGAAGCCCTGTCTCAGGCAGTAATCGGCATCGTCCTCCGCGCCAACGGGGTGGCTTCTTGGGAGCAAATCCAGGCGCAAGCTACCTTAAATACAACGACGAAGAAACACTTCAGTTCCTCTATCGCCATAGAAGTAACTGAACTGATTGTTCCCCTACTCTTAGGCTGCACTAAACCGCAAACTGCAGAGTAAATCGTCCACTTTTCCCACCTTAGACTTCATATTTTCGAGGGCGCCTCGCAGCGTCCTCGAAAAATTTTATCCCCCGCGACACGACCCGGTGTGCTAGGTTTCACAAAATACAAAAATGTATCCGCTTGTAAAACTGTTTTTTCCCCGTATTTCTCCACTAATCCTCAAAGCAAGCAAATTTCCCACAGACAAAAAACAATAATGTATTTCCTCTCAAATTAGGCATGTTCTACCGTTAATAAAACGTGTAAACGTAAAGAAAGACAAGGTATGCCGAAGGAAATATTCTTCTGTCCAGTATTGGATTCCACCCAGTTAGAGGCGCAGCGCCGCCTCCACTCAAGCTACTTAACCAGCGCCCCAGGAGTGCTCTACCACGTAGCTACCGGACATCAAACTGCAGGCAGAGGACGTTTCACCCGCAATTGGGAAGACCTTCCACAAACCTGCTCCCTTTCTTCCACCGTAGTAAAACTACCCCAAACTGCTCTGAAAAACGCGCACTGGCTGACCATCATTGCAGCCCTTAGCGTAGTTGAAACCGTGCACGGTTTCTTCCCCCACACCCAGTCTTCCCTGAAACTAAAGTGGCCCAACGATGTGCTGTTTCAGGGAGCCAAACTCGGCGGCGTACTTGCCACGGTACTACCTACAACCGACCCTCAGTACGCCTACATCAGCCTTGGGGTGGGAGTGAATCTCCTCCAAGAAAGCTCTCACCTACCCACCCCTACGGCAATTTCCCTAAAAGCAGCGAAGCTCACTCCCCTTCCAAAAGTTAAACAGTTCAACCAAGAATTCTTTGAGATTCTCAACCAAAACCTTGAGATCTTCGTCAAAGCCAACTGGGAAAGCGACTTCTTCCAAGCCCCCTACCAAAGCCTATTAAGCGGAATCGGTGAACTGGTGGAAGTAACTCACCTCAGCAGTGAAGCTCCCAACTCAAATGCAGAAACTGCCGGAAGTAAAAGCCCCAACACCTACACAGCTACATTCCTGGGAATCTCCCCCAACGGGTGGGCGCAACTCCAACCCGCAGCTTCCCCGGACACAATCATAGAAGTTTCCAGCGCAGACATCACTTTTAGTCCTAACTCACCCGAAAACTTTCCTTCCACACAGCCCCTGTCCGCTCCCCTTACCCCCGATTTACAAGAGGTAAAATGAGTTTTTCACACACTCTACTGGTAGCCAATCGCGGTGAAATTGCCGCACGCATTTTCCGAACCGCCAGAGAACTTGGGATACGCTCCATCGCGGTTTACACTCAACATGAAACAGACGCTGGCTGGGTGAAATTAGCAGACGAAGCTTTCCGGTTAGAAGGCACTACCGCCGCAGAAACCTACCTCAACCAAACCCAGCTTTTAGAAGTAGCCAAAACAGCCGGAGCCACTGCAATTCATCCCGGCTATGGTTTTCTCTCAGAAAACGCCGAATTTGCGGGTGCAGTACAAGCCGCTGGGCTGACCTGGATTGGCCCAGCACCTGAGGTTATCAACGCCCTCGGGAATAAAGCAACTGCCCGCCAACTGGCAATCTCACAAAATGTGCAAGTAATCCCCGGCACCCAAACTCCCCTGCGGAACTTCCAAGAACTCATCGACTTCGGCAACCAAGTTGGTTTCCCAATTATCAGCAAAGACCCAGCCGGAGGCGGCGGAAAAGGGATCATCGAATACGCTTCTTCTGAAGCAGCCACCCAATTCTTTAATGAGCGTGGCCTGCCCACTGACACAGATCTGCCAGCCGATAGCCTACTGGCAACTTCCTTCCTGGAAAAACGGTTAGTACACGCTCGCCACATCGAAACCCAATGTCTGCGCGATAGCCACGGAAATTTCTGGCTTGCCTCCACCCGCGACTGCTCAGTGCAGCGACGCAACCAAAAACTAATTGAAGAAGCACCCGCCAGCGGGCTAAACCCAGAAACTCTCACTAACCTCCAACAGTGGTCAAAAACCCTCTTTGAAGCCGTAAACTACGTAGGAGCAGGCACCTGCGAATTCTTAGTAGACGAAGCTGGAAACGCCTACTTTTTAGAAGTAAACCCGCGCCTGCAAGTTGAACACACAGTCACTGAAGAAATCACCGGAGTAGACTTAGTTGCCCTGCAACTAGCCGTCGCCACCCAAGGATCTATAAAAGACTTAGTTAGCTCAGCAAATCAACCACGCGGTCACTCCATCCAACTACGAATCACCAGTGAAGACCCCGCCCAAAATCTACTCCCGCAAGCTGGAAAACTTCATTCAATCACCTGGCCCAGTGGCGCAGGCATACGCATCGACGCAGCCTTAGTGGCTTCAGAAGAAATCCCCGTCGCCTTTGACTCACTCATCGCTAAACTAATCGTCACAGCCCCCACCCGTGCTTTAGCGATCGCCAAAGCAAAACGTGCCCTGGCTGAAACCAAGATTAGCGGAGTCCCCACCTCTATTCCCCTTTACGAACAAATCCTCTCAGAAGAAAACTTTGCTTGCGAAACTGGAAAAATCCACACTCGCTGGCTAGAAGAAAACCTCCTTACACCTGAAAACCTAGCAAAGTTCGCCGCAGAAACTACACCCGCGAATTCCCCTACCACTCAAACTTCCAATGGGGGAACCGCCAGCACACCGAAACTTAGCTTAGCTAACGCCCTCGAAATCCCAATTGAAATCGATGGAAAACGCAGCGTACTTCGCCTGCCCAGCGGCCTGTTACAACACCTTTTCCAAGCAGAAAATAACCTTGGGATAAATCCAGCAGTACCTGCTTTAAATGGATTAAACAACGGTACTTCCGCCGGAGTAGTCCCCACGCAAATTCGCCATAACCGCAGAGGAAGTAAAGATACGCTTGCCGGTGGTTCAGCAGCAATCACAGCTCCCATGCAAGCCACTGTCACTCGCGTGAATGTCACCGTAGGGCAAACTGTTTCAGCCGGAGACCTGGTTTGCGTGATTGAAGCAATGAAAATGGAACAGCCGCTTTACGCGGCCATCGCCGGAGTCGTTAAAGAAATCAAAGTTAATCCCAGCGAAGCAGTCACCAGCGGTCAAATCCTCTTAATCATCGATGAAAACGAAAGGGATGAAAAATGAGTCGTTCCATTCTTTCAATTGCCCGTGAAAGCCTAGCCAAAGCCTTTCACTTCCCCGCGCATTCGCAGGTAGCTGAACCTGAAGTTAGTGCCTCCCACAGCTTAGATGAGCTGGAAGATATTGCCGAGCAGCGGGCACGTGCCATGCAGCACCCGAAAGGAAAGCAAACTGCCAGAGAACGTATTAACGCTTTAGCTGACGCAGGTACCTTCGCGGAAATCAACCGTTTTTTAGGTGGCGATATTGACGCTGGGTATTTGGGTTCTGGAGTTATCACCGGATTCGCCAAAATAAGTGGGCGTTCCGTAGCCATCTATGCGCAGGACTTTTCGATTCGCGGTGGCTCATTAGGTGAAGTTGAGGGCCGGAAAATCCTGCACCTAATGGAACAGGCTCTAATCATGCGGATCCCCGTAATCGCCATGTTAGATTCAGGTGGGGCGCGTATCCAAGAAGGCGTAGCCGCGCTGGCTCAATACGGGCGCATCTTCAAAAAATCCTGTGAACTATCCGGAGTAGTTCCACAAATTTCGATTATTTTAGGTCCCTGCGCCGGCGGAGCAGTTTATGGGCCCGCCCTAACCGATTTCGTGATTATGGCGAAAGAATCTTCCTTCATGTTCGTAACTGGACCAGAGGTAGTTAAAGCAGTTACTGGTGAATCCGTTTCATCAGAAGAACTGGGCGGCGCAAAACTGCATTCCGCGATCACCGGAGTAGCCCACTACATGGCTGAAGATGAAACTGACGCACTGGACTATACTCGGTCGCTACTGTCCTACCTGCCTTCTTCTTTTGAAGAACCCGCCCCCTGTTTCGCCTACGCCCCAACTGCTGAAGATGAAGAACGCGCGAAATTGGTTGCTTCTTTAGTGCCAAAATCTCCAAAACAGCCCTACGACATGGTTGAAGTAATCGAACATTTAGTTGATCACGGAGAATTCCTACAAATTCAAGAACTTTTCGCTCCGTCCATTGTGATTGGATTTGGCGCATTTAATGGGCGTTCAGTGGGGGTAGTTGCCAACCAGTCAATGGCAGATGCCGGCACGTTAGATGTGAATGCCTCTGAAAAAGCCTCCCGCTTTGTACAGTTCTGTAACGCATTTTCTATTCCCGTAATCACCTTAGTTGATGTTCCGGGATACCGTCCGGGAACTGAGCAGGAAAGAGCTGGGATTATCCGTCGCGGAGCGAAAATGATTACCGCTTATTCTACTGCCACCATTCCGTTAGTCACCATAATCTTACGTAAAGCGTACGGCGGAGCCTACATTGTGATGGGTTCTAAAGCCATGGGCGCCGATCTTAACTTCGCCTGGCCCGATGCGCAGATTGCCGTGATGGGGGCCGAGGGCGCTGTGAACATCGTCCACCGGAAAGATCTACAAACTGCTAAGGAACAGGGGCAAAACGTAGATGAACTGCGGATAGAACTGGAAGAACGCTACGCATTCCAGTCAGTCAATCCGAATCTCTCCTTAAAGATTGGGGAATTAGATGGGTTGATTCGCCCCGAAGATACTCGCAGCGTGATTATTTCTTCACTCACTGTTTTAGCTGGGAAACGTCGCCCGTTCAGGGAACCGCGCATCACCGCTAATCCACCTTTATAAGCCAGCAAATACCAAAATCAGAAAGAACTTTTAAAATGACTGTTAATAAGACGTACCCAACCTTACGACAGGTTCCACTTACCTTGGTTTTTGCCGGTCAAGCAAGTGGCTGGGAAAAAGTAATCGCCCAAGCAGTAGAAGCTGGGCACGGAACCTACTTACATTCCCTACTGCAAGAGGCACGAGTTTTACTTGCACCACTGGCGAAGGAAGTTGCCACGGCGGTTACCGGAGCCAGCCAACGGTTGGAAGAACTGGTTACAGAAGTAAAACCTACTACCTCAGTAATTGACATTACTCCCGCAGTTTCCATGCCAGCGATCACCCTAACTCAGATTGCTCTAGTAGAAGAACTGGTTGCCTCTGGGATTTCAGTAAGCGAAACTCAAGTAATCGGACATTCTCAGGGTGCTTTGGGGGCAGATATTATCGCCGCCTACCAGCAGGACTCCCCTGCTCTTCGCCAACAGGAGCTAGCGAAAGTAGTCGCCCAATCCCTGCTGCTAGGCACAGCTTTAGCAACTTCATTACGCCAGGTTTCCCCTGAAAATACCGCTTCACAAATGCTCAGCGTCCGCGGACTTTGTGAAACTGCGATCCGCGAAGGCTTAACCCAGATTAACCAGCTAACCAGCTATCCAGTTAGCCTTGCGGTTAAAAATAATAGTCGCCATTTCATTCTCTCTGGCACCACCGAAGATTTAACAGTGGCTCGTAACTTCTTCAACACTGAAGTAACCGCCCACAATGAGAAAATCACCGCAAAGTTAAAAGGCGGTTCCCTCTTACAACCAATCTGGGATGAACTTCCCGTCGCAGCGCCTTTCCACAATGAGCTTTTAGCTGAAGCGAAAAACTTGGTGACTAACTGGGCGCAAAAATTAGCTGCAGCTGCGGTACTTCCTAATCTGGAAAATGCGGCGCAGGCTCTTTTCCTTGACCACTTCGACTGGGTACAGACTGTGAGTGAAGCAACTGCTTCTAAAGAACGTGTTTTACTTTGCTTGGGGCCTGGTAAAACTGTCCTAAATCTGGTGACGCCTTTAGTTGAAGGTAAGGGACTGGTAGTTGTCGATGGGACTGACTTTGACGCCCTCGATAAAATTTTAATTCCCGGAGCTGCCCTGCCTGCGCCCACAGTTTCCTGGGATCGTTTTACTCCGCAGCTGCTTGAACTTCCCAGCGGTGAAGTAGTTGTCGAAACTGCTTTTACAAAACTCACTGGTAACTCACCGATCATTTTGGCAGGCATGACCCCAACCACGGTGAATGCTGACATTGTTGCCGCTGCAGCGAACGCTGGTTTCTGGGCGGAAATGGCTGGGGGCGGACAGTACTCTGCCGAAGTATTTGAGAAGAATAAAGCTGATTTAGTGTCTCAGCTTGAACCGGGTCGCTCTGCGCAGTTTAACTCCATGTTCTTTGACCGCTATATGTGGAACCTGCAGTTTGGGGCGCAGCGAATCGTCTCTAAAGCCCGTTTAGCCGGCGCTCCAATCAACGGGGTAACTGTTTCAGCGGGTATTCCAGAAGTCGAAGAAGCCACTCAGCTGCTAGATGATTTAACTGCGGACGGTTTCCCCTATGTCTGTTTCAAACCTGGAACCGTAGAACAGATCCACAACGTTTTGAAAATTGCGGCGGCTAACCAGCATCGTAAAATCATTATGCAAGTTGAAGATGGGCACGCGGGCGGACACCACTCTTGGGAAAACCTAGATGACCTGCTGATTGCTACTTACGCGCAGATTCGTAAACATGAGAATGTGATTTTGCTTGTTGGAGGTGGGATTGGAACCCCGCAGCTAGCTGCTCACTATCTGCTGGGGATTTGGTCTGAAGCTGCTACCGGTGTGCGGATGCCCGTAGATGGAATTTTGGTGGGCACTGCGGCGATGGTCGCTAAAGAAGCTAAGACTTCCCCCGCTGTGAAACAACTGCTGGTGGATACCCCGGGGATTACCCTTGCTCAGCAAGGTGGCTGGGTTGGTAAAGGACAGCTTGCCGGGGGAATGACCTCTGGCCTGTCGCACCTCCACGCGGACTTATATGAGGTGGCTAATGATTCAGCGGCTTGTTCTAAACTTTTAGCTGAAGTTGGCTCAGATATTAGTGAGATTAACTCACGCCGTGCAGAGATTATTGCGGCTTTGAATAAGACTGCCAAACCTTACTTTGGGGAAGTTACTGAAATGACTTACGCGCAGTGGGCGCAACGAGTTGTTGATTTAGCTTTCCCCTGGGCTGATCCTACTTGGTCGGATCGTTTCTTTGACCTGTTACAGCGGATTGAAGCGCGTCTGCACCCTGCTGATAAGGGTGAGATTGAAACCCTTTTTGCTTCCGTGGAAGCGGTTGAAGATGGGCCAGCTGCGTTAGAGAAACTCCTGGCTGCCTACCCGAGCGCACACACTACCATGGTGGGTGCAAAGGACGCGGCTTGGTTTATCCGCCTGTGCCGCAAGCACCATAAGCCATTTCCTTTCGTGCCGGTAATTGACGCTGATGTGGCGCGCTGGTGGGGGTTAGATACTCTCTGGCAGTCTCAGGATGCGCGTTACCCAGCTGAGTCGGTGCGGATTATCGCTGGCCCAGTTTCCGTGGCGGGGATTACTGAAGTAGATGAGCCGATTGCTCACCTCTTGGGCCGGTTCGAATCTGCTTGCGTAGCTTCGCAACTTTCCGAGGGCGCCGCCGCTAAGCCCGTATTTTCCAGATTGTCCTCTGCCGCAGATGCCTATAGTTTCTTACGCGGAGCACCGCACTTGGTGTGGAATGGGCATCTTATTGATAACCCGGCACATACTTTAGCTGAAGAAGCTTGTTCGATTGTGGAAACTGAGGCTGGGTTTGAGCTGGTAATTAACTGTGACACTTACTGGGATGATTTGCCTGAGCCGCATCCTTACGCGGTGAAGCATGTGCGGATTCCAGTGGATCTTCCTGACTCCACCTATACGGGGGCTTCTCCGGTCGTTTCACGCGAACGCCTCCCTGAAGCTGTTTACGAACTGTTAGCGGGGGTTGCTGGAATTGGCGCGCAGTCAGTTGGGGGCGACCAGTTGCAGGCTTTGCCTTTGGTAACTAAAGCCGGTGAAGTGACTCCTGATGGAGTAGCTGCCCACCTGCCTTTCGGGACAGTTTCTGACGTGGTTTCCCTTAACCCGCAGATGTTTGCTACCCATTTTGCCGCTACCGGGCAAAGAGCAGCCGCAGGAAATGAAACCCAGTTAGATAGGCTTCCAAATGCGTTAGCTGATGCGCTGGTAGGGCCATGTTGGCCAAGCATTTATGCGGCTTTAGGTTCAGCTCATCTACCTGATGGTTACCCGGTTATTGAGGGTCTTTTGAACGCGGTTCATTTGGATCACTGCGTGAGTTTAGAAGCTCCTTTAGAGGAGATAGTAAAGTACTCGCGTCTGCTGGTTCGTACCCATACTTCAGAGTTAGAAGAATCTTCCTCTGGCCGGATTGTAAGTGTGAATGTGGCTTTATATGCTCCCGCTGATGAAAATTCCACTCAGGTAGGGGAACTTTTGGTCACTATGTTGGAGCGTTTCGCTATCCGCGGGCGGATTACTTCTGCGGCTACTCCTTCTGCAGCAGCAGGTTGGGGTGGGAAGATTAGTGATGTTGCAGCTACCCCACGGAAGTTTATTCGCCGGGCACTGGTAAAAGCCCCTGCTGATATGACTGCGTTTGCGATTGCTTCTGGCGACTACAATCCGATCCACACTTCAGAGCGAGCTGCTGGATTAGTGAGCTTAGCCGCACCTTTGGTGCATGGAATGTGGCTGTCTGCTACTGCCCAAGCTGTTGCTTTAGCTGGTTTAGGTAAAGATGAAGTTGCTTCCTTACAAGGTTGGAGCTATTCCATGTACGGAATGGTGCAGCTTGAGGATGAAGTTGAGATTATCGTTGAACGGGTGGGTAAGCGTTTTGGAGCTGCCGGGCTTGAAGTTACCTGCCGAATCGGTGAAAATGTTGTTTCTCGCGCCACTGCTTTACTTGCTGCCCCTCGGGTTGCTTACGTTTACCCGGGGCAGGGAATTCAAAGCGTCGGCATGGGCGCTGCAGATCGTGTGAAAAGTGCAGCTGCTAAAGCTGTGTGGGAACGGGCTGATGCCTACACTCTTTCAGCACTCGGTTTTAGTATTCGCCAAATCGTTGAGCAAAATCCCACGGAAATTACTGTGAAGGGAACGGTTCTGCGTCATCCGCAGGGGGTTTTGAATCTAACCCAGTTCACCCAGGTAGCTTTAGCGGTAGTTGCCTACGCTCAGACCGCGCGTTTAGCTGAAGAGGGTGCGTTAGTGCCCGGAGCTATCTATGCGGGACACTCTTTAGGTGAGTACACTGCGTTAGCTTCCTGTGCGAATATCTTCGATTTAGAAGCTGTGATTGCTGTTGTTTATTCCCGTGGTTCTGCGATGCACACGCTGGTACCGCGTGACGCACAGGGGCGTTCCAACTATCGACTGGGAGCGCTTCGTCCGGATCAGTGCGGAGTGAGCGCTACGGAAGTGGTTGATTTCGTCGCTAAAGTCGCGCAAGAAAGTAATGAGTTCTTGCAGATTGTTAATTTCAACTTAGCGGGACAACAGTATGCGGTGGCTGGCACTGTGCGTGGTTTAGAAGCCTTGGAAGCTGCTGCATTGGAAGCTGCTAACGCAGTAGGTGGGAAGCGTCCTTTCATGACGATTCCGGGAATTGACGTTCCTTTCCATTCCTCAGTCCTCCGTGATGGGGTGCAGGCTTTTGCTCAAACCTTAGATGAAACTCTCCCCGCTGAGATTGATGTTGAGGCTTTAGTGGGCCGGTATATTCCGAACCTGGTGGCGCAGCCTTTTGCGCTTACTCGCCAGTTCGCGCAAGCGATTTTGGATACGGTTCCTGCCGTTGCGTTAGAAGATCTCTTAGCTGAGGGCGATAAGTTTGAACAGTTGGCTGAAAATGAGCCTGGTCGTTTAGCGCGGATTCTTCTGCTTGAGTTACTTTCTTGGCAGTTCGCGTCTCCGGTGCGTTGGATTGAAACCCAAGACTTGCTGCTTAAAGCAAAGCAGCTGGGTGGCCTGGAAGTTTCCCAGATTATCGAGGTCGGTTTAGCTTCAGCGCCTACTTTAGCTAACCTGGCGACAAAGACGCTTAACCTGCCGGCCTACCAGTTAGCTAAAGTGGTGGTGCGTAACGTAGAGCGTGATGAAGCTAGCGTTTATGCCTCGGATGCTTTAGCTGTTCCAGCGCGTGAAATAGCTGCTGCAGATATGGACTTAGATACTACTAGTGTCAGTGAGGATGCTTCTTCACAAGCAGCTTCTGAAGCTACCTCAGCAGCAGAAACTGCGCCGACTGTGGAAGAAACCCCAAGTGCCCCATCTGCTCCAGCCTCCGGTGGAACTGGTTCCGCTTTGGCGGCGCCCTCGGATATTAACTTCGACCCGGAAGCTGCTTTACTAACTCTCATTGCCCTCCAGACCAAGCTGCGCTTGGAACAAATCGGAGCAACTGATACTGCGGATTCCATTACCAACGGGGTTTCTTCTCGCCGTAACCAGCTGCTTATGGATATGGCAGCTGAGCTGGGAGTTCCCTCTTTGGATGGGGCAGCTGAAGCTGATATTGCCACCATCTGCCAGCGCGCTAATCAAGCAGCCCCAACCTATCAGCCATTCGGTTCTGTGCTGGGTGAACTGGTGCGCGCTAAACTGCGTCCGCTAGTTGCCGGAGTGGGTTTGAAACCAACTGCCGTAGCGGAACGGATCAGCGAAGTTTGGAAGCTGCCTGCTTCGTGGATTTGCCCGGTTGAAGCACAAATCGTGTTAGAAACTCGCGTGGGGGAATCGGTTCGCGGCGGAACCTTAGGGACTTTGGCGGAACTTCCAACTGGTTCTAAAGCGCAAGTCTTTGAGCTGATTGACGCCGCCGTACAGCAGGTAGCTAATCGACAGGGGGTTTCTGTAGCCAAAGCCGGCGGAGGATCTGCCGGAGGAACTGCCGTAGTAGATTCACAGGCGCTGAATGCTTTTGCGGAACAAGTTACTGGAGAATCTGGGGTTTTAGCGGCGATCGCTAACACGATTGCGACTAAACTCGGTTTGCAACCAACTGAAGCTCCGGTCGAGTCGGAAGATTTCTCTGCTTTAGTAACTGCTGTAGAAGCCGAGTTAGGGCCTAAGTGGCTGCAGTCAGTCACCCCCGCATTTACGAACGAGAAAGTGGTTCTCTTTGATGACCGTTGGGCAGTAGCCCGCGAAGAACTGGCTCGGGCCGGCGCACAAAAACAAGCGGTTGATCCGCAGCGGTTTACCGGTTTAGGTGAGACAGTTGCGCGGCACGCTTCCTGGTGGGCAAAGTGCACTGCAGGGGAAGTTAGTGAAGCCTTTGCGGCTGCCTCCGCCTGCGCTGCAACCGAGTTCACGGGACGCTACCGCGGAGAAATAGCGTTAGTTACCGGTGCTTCTCCTGGTTCGATCGCCTACTCTGTTGTGGAGTCTTTGCTGGCTGAGGGCGCTACCGTGGTGATGACTACTTCGCGTTTAACTCCTACGCGCGTGGATTTAGCGCGCCAGCTCTACGCTAACCACGCGGCAGCTGGTTCAGCCCTGTATGTTGTGGAAGCGAACCTATCATCTTTCCGCGATGTGGATGCGGTAGTCGATTGGATTTCCACTGAGCAAACTCAAACGCGTGGTAACCAAACTGTAGTTACCAAACCAGCGTTACTGCCGACTTTAGTATTCCCCTTCGCTGCACCGAGCGTATATGGGTCTTTAGCTGACGTAGGTGGTGTAGCTGAAGCTCAGGCACGCCTGTTGCTGTGGAGCGTTGAGCGTTTAATCGCTAAGTTAGCTGAGCGGATTGTTAATACGGTTAATGCTCCGCGAGCGCATATTGTGCTCCCGGGTTCCCCTAACCGTGGTACTTTCGGCGGAGACGGCGCTTATGGTGAAGTTAAGGCTGCTTTTGACGCGATTTTGAATAAGTGGCAGGCTGAATCCGGTTGGGTTAATGGGGTTACTTTAGCGCAAGCTCGGATTGGTTGGGTGCGCGGTACTCATCTGATGGGGGGTAATGACGCGTTAGTTCCTGCCGCTCAGGCCGCTGGGATTCATGTTTATACTCCGGCGGAGATCACGCGGGAACTGCTGGCCCTGTGTTCTGAGGAAGCTAAAGTAGCTGCTTTGGAAGCTCCTTTGGATGTTGATTTAACCGGTGGTTTAGCTACCGCACAGGTTTCTTTGCCGGAGCTTGCGAAAACTGTGCAAGCTCAGCAAAGTCAGAGTGTTGCCAACGCCTTAGCTGGGGAAGAGACGTTCATTAGGGCGCTTCCGAATGTGCCGTCACGGACACTGCCAGCTTCGGTGCCTTTGGGTGAGGTGACTGCTTCACTGGAGGACATGGTGGTAGTTGTAGGTGCTGGTGAAGTGAGTGCCTGGGGTTCTGCTCGGACTCGGTTAGAAGCAGAGTTAGGGATTGAACGCGATGGTTCTGTTGCTTTAACGGCGGCGGGAGTTTTGGAACTTGCTTGGATGATGGGGTTGGTTTCTTGGAATGAAGATCCTGCTCCGGGCTGGTATGACGCTAAGGGTAGTGAAGTTCCGGAAGAGTTAATCTTTGAGCGTTTCCACGATGAGGTTGTGGCTCGTTGCGGGGTGCGTTCGTTCCCGAATGATTCCACTCTTATCGAGGGCGGTTCAAATGACGTGGCGACCATCTACCTGGATAAGGAAATTACTTTCACCGTTGATTCTGAAACTGAAGCGTTAGAGTATCAGTTGGCTGATCCTGCTACACAGATTGCTAATGTGGCTGGTGAGTGGCAGGTAACTAAGCCGGCTGGGACTGTTGCGCGGGTTCCTAAGCGAGCTACTTTGTCTCGTACCGTAGGGGGCGCGCTGCCTACTGGTTTTAATCCTGCTAACTGGGGTATTCCCGCTAACATGGTTGATTCTTTGGATCGGATTGCGGTTTGGAATCTGGTTACCACCGTTGATGCTTTCCTTTCGTCTGGTTTTACGCCAGCGGAGTTGTTGCAGGCTATTCACCCGTTGGATGTGGCTTCTACGCAGGGCACTGGCATTGGGGGGATGGAGTCTTTGCGACAGGTATTCCTTTCTCGGTTCTTGGGTGAGGATCGGCCGCAGGATATTTTGCAAGAAGCGCTTCCAAATGTGGTCGCCGCTCACGTTATGCAAGCCTATGTGGGTGGTTACGGGGCGATGATTCACCCGGTGGCTGCCTGTGCGACTGCTGCTGTTTCGATTGAAGAAGCGGTTGATAAGATTCGAGTTGGTAAAGCCCAATTCGTTGTTGCCGGTGGGATTGATGATATCTCAGTTGAGTCTCTAACTGGCTTTGGTGATATGAATGCTACGGCTCATTCACAGCAGATGGCTGATAAGGGCATTTTGGAGCGCTTCTACTCGCGCGCTAATGATCGTCGCCGAGGCGGGTTCGTTGAAGCTGCTGGCGGTGGCACGGTGCTTTTGGCTCGCGGTGACGTGGCAGCTCAGTTGGGTCTTCCGGTTTTGGCGGTTGTAGCGCATGCGGCTTCATATTCTGATGGGGCGCATACTTCGATTCCGGCTCCGGGGATTGGGGCTTTGGGGGCTGCTCGTGGAGGGAGCCAGTCACCTTTGGCTCGTTCATTGCGTTCGCTTGGTTTAACTCCTGACGATGTTAGGGTGATTTCTAAGCACGATACTTCTACGAATGCGAATGATCCTAATGAGTCAGAGTTGCATACGCGCCTGTGGCCGGCGATTGGTCGGAGCGTAGGCAATCCGCTGTTTGTGATTAGTCAGAAGTCTCTTACCGGACACGCGAAAGGTGGGGCTGCTCTGTTCCAGGTAGCTGGTTTGCTTGAGGTGCTTGCCTCTGGTGTGATTCCGGGTAACGCTGCTTTGGATTGTGTTGATCCTGAGATTGCTCCGAAGGCAACTGACTTAGTTTGGTTGCGGACGCCTTTAGCGTTAGGGGTAGGCAGTGTTAAAGCTGCGGCGCTTACTTCGCTTGGTTTTGGGCACGTGGCTGCCTTGGTGGTTTTGGCCCATAGCAGTGCTTTCGAGGTCGCTTTGGCTCAGGCTGGATTTGATGTGGAAGTTTGGCGTCAGCAAGCTAATGCCCGCTTGAATGCGGGAGTGCGCCGTTTAGAAGCGGGTATGTTAGGGCGTGCTGCCCTCTACGAACAACCTGCTTCCCGTCGTCTCCCCGCAGTAGATGCACACGGGGCAGAAGTGAGTCTGCTACTGAATGCAGAAACTCGTTTAGGTGCTGACGGAGTTTACCCGCTGTAGTGAATGTTGGGTGGGGTTTGGATTTATCTGAACCCTACCCAACCTTCTATTCTTTGTCCGGTTCGATAAGTTAGTTTCACCTACAGTTTTTTAGCTTGTGGGTGTTGTGATTAGGTTGGTAAATGGGTATGGGTGAGGACTTTTCTGGCAGTGAGGCGCCTCAGTTTGGAAACTTATTTGCGGTTCCGGCGCAGGCGGTAGGGGCTGATTTGGTGCATATTCCTGCTTTTGCTTTGCAGTGCCAACAGCCTGGTTCTGCTTTCACGAAAGTTTTTTCTCGAGCAGAGTTAAGGTGGGCGCATCGTAACTGTCAGCAGGATCCATTTTCAGCTGCTGAGGAGCATTTGTGGGCTCCTCATTTGGCGGTGCGTTGGGCGGCCCGTGAAGCCTTTATCAAAGCCTGGTCTAACTTTCTTTATGCTCAGCCTCCCGTGTTGGCTGATGACCCAAGCCTTTTTCGCTCCATCACCGTAGTTTCCGATCTGTGGAATCGGCCGGCAATAAAAATCTCTGGGAAAGTGGCGGAGGCTTTCGGGCTTTCTTGTCCGCAAATGTCTCCCCTACTTTCCCTCTCCCATGAAAATGAATATGCGCTGGCGGTAGTTACGTTGGCGTCACAACAGAAATGAGAAAAATATGAGTGTTGTGTTGGATAAGCAAATCTCTGGAGTGTTAGCTGATCGTTTAAGTGTCGGCAAACCTCAGCTTATTACTGATACTGGTTTAGTTTTGGCTGGTGCTTTACTGGTGGGAATTTTGGCGCAAGTGTCGATTCCGCTGTGGCCGGTACCAATTACTGGGCAGACTTTAGGTGTTAGTTTAGTGGGGGTAGCCCTGGGGGCTCGTCGTGGGGCGCTCTCTTTAGCTACCTACGCGTTACTTGGCGTCGCTGGGGTACCTTGGTTTGCAAACTTTGGGGGCGGGCCAGCTTACTTGTTGAAGCCGTCTTTTGGGTACATTTTAGGGTTCATTGCGGTAGCTTGGCTGGTTGGTTATTTTGCTGAACGCGGCTGGGATCGGACTGTGTTGCGCAGTTTCTTCATGTTCTTTGGTACGTCTTTAGTGATTTTCTTCGTGGGCGTACATTATTTGTGGATGGCTTTGAACGTTACGGGAGTATCTACGGGCTACTTACAGGCGTGGATGGTGGGTTTTGTTCCCTTCCTCATCGGTGACGTGATCAAGTGTGCGATTGCGGCTGGTTTGGCTCCTGCCGCGTGGAAGTTAGTTAATCACACTAACCAGTAGTCCCTTAATCTAATGATTTGCGCTCCTGTAGGGTAGCTTCCAGGTCGCTAGATTTACTGATAGGGGAAGCCCCCACCGGATTATCCGGTGGGGGCTTCCTGGTGTCTTTAGAAGATGGTTCGATCACTTAGCGCGTTCGATAACCTCTACTACACGCCAGCGCTTGGTGGCGGATAGTGGACGGGTTTCCATGATCAGAACGTAGTCGCCTACGTGAACATCATTGTGTTCATCGTGTGCCTTAACTTTGTTCTTACGGGTCATAACCTTGCCGTATAGAGGGTGCTTTACGCGGTCCTCTAGTTCGACAACAACGGTCTTATCCATCTTGTCAGATACAACGTAGCCGCGACGAACTTTACGTTCGTTACGTACTGCAGTGGTGTCAGTCACTTGGCTCACTCCTTGGTGTTAGGGGCGGTGCGGATGCCAAGCTCACGTTCACGCGCCACGGTGTAGATACGTGCGATTTCAGCACGCACGGCATGCATGCGGCCGTGGTCTTCCAGCTGGCCCAGTGCCTTAGAGAAACGCAGGTTGAATAGTTCAGCCTTAGCCTTTTCTAGTGCCTTTGCAAGCTGCGCGTCATCCATCTTGTCGAGCGGTGCAGTCTTCTTGTCTTTAGCCATCAGTTGTCACCACCCTCTCGGACTACGAATCGGGTCTTCATGGGGAGCTTGTGCTGTGCACGGCGCATAGCTTCGCGAGCTACGTCTTCTGGCACGCCCTTCAGCTCGAACATGATCCGACCCGGCTTAACATTTGCGATCCAGAATTCTGGAGCACCCTTACCAGCACCCATACGGGTTTCTGCTGGTTTTTTGGTCAGTGGGTGGTCTGGGAAGATGTTGATCCAGACCTTACCGCCACGACGAATGTAACGGGTCATTGCGATACGAGCAGCTTCAATCTGACGGTTGGTGATGTAGGCTGGTTCCAGAGCCTGGATACCGTAATCACCGAAGTTGATTTCGAAGCCACCTTTTGCCATACCACTGCGGGTAGGACGGTGCGGTTTGCGGTACTTAGTCCGCCTTGGGATAAGCACGGCTAGGCCTCCGTTCCGTTAGATTCAGCTGGAGCAGCAGCTTCTTCAGCTACTGGTGCTTCAGCTGGAGTGTTCTTCTGCTGTTCGTTGCGACGACCTCCACGGCGGCCACCTCCACGGCGTTCGCCGCGACGTGCGCCTCCACGATTGCCAGCTTCTAGTTGTTGCTGAGCGAATTCACGTTCGGTAACGTCACCCTTGTAGATCCAAACCTTCACGCCGATACGACCGAAGGTGGTCTTAGCTTCGAAGGTACCGTAGTCGATATTTGCACGTAGGGTGTGCAATGGTACGCGACCTTCACGGTAGAACTCTGCGCGGGACATTTCTGCGCCGCCGAGACGACCGGAACACTGTACACGAATACCCTTTGCACCGGCGCGCATTGCGGACTGCATTGCTTTACGCATTGCGCGGCGGAAGGAAACACGAGCGGAGAGCTGTTCAGCAATCCCCTGTGCTACGAGCTTCGCGTCAAGTTCTGGGTTCTTAACTTCGATGATCTTAAGCTGTACCTGCTTGCCGGTCAGCTTTTCAAGCTGGATGCGTAGACGGTCAGCTTCTGCGCCGCGGCGACCGATAACGATGCCTGGGCGAGCTGCGTAGAGGTCAACGCGAACCCGGTGGGTGGTACGTTCGATTTGGATACGAGCAACACCGGCACGTTCCAAGGTTTCGTTCAGAAGTTTGCGGATTGCAACGTCTTCTGCAACGTAGTCACTGTAGCGCTGTCCAACTGTGGTGGAGTCAGCGAACCAGCGGGAGCGGTGCTCGGTGGTGATACCGAGACGGAACCCGGTGGGATTTACTTTTTGACCCATTACCGGCCTTCCTTCCCATTGTCCTTAGTGCCTACCACTAGAGTGATGTGGCTCGTACGCTTGAGGATCTGAGAGGCGCGTCCCTGTGCACGAGGGCGGAAACGCTTCATAGTTGGACCTTCGTTTACGTAGGCTTCAACTACAAAGAGATCTTCTACGCGGAGGGTTTCTCCGGCGCGAGATGCCTTTTCCTGTGCGTTAGCAACAGCGCTCATCAGAATTTTGCGGACATCAACGGCAACTGCCTGCGGTGCGAACTGCAGTAAGTCGGCTGCCGCTAGTACGCTCAGGTTGCGAACTTCGTTCACAACACGGCGTGCCTTCATTGGCGTGACGCGAACAAACCGCGCCTGTGCCTTGGCTTCCATATTTACCTGCCTTACTTCCTATAGCCTCGTAAGTGCGGCGCCTCAGCGGCGACGGCCCTTACGGTCTTCTTTCACGTGGCTACGGAAGTTGCGGGTTGGAGCAAACTCACCGAGTTTGTGGCCAACCATTGATTCCGTAACGAAGACTGGCACGTGCTTACGTCCGTCGTGCACCGCGAAGGTGTGTCCCAGGAAATCTGGGGTAATGACGGAGCGACGAGACCAAGTCTTGATGACATTCTTAGTACCCGCTTCGTTCTGAGCGTCCACCTTTTTCTGTAGGTGGTCGTCTACGAATGGGCCTTTTTTCAGACTGCGTGGCATATTCTAGCTCCCCTATCAGCGCTTCTTGCCAGTCCGGCGACGACGCACAATGAGCTTGTCGCTAGGCTTGTTTGGACGACGGGTACGGCCTTCAGGCTTACCCCATGGCGATACTGGGTGACGACCACCAGAAGTACGGCCTTCACCACCACCGTGTGGGTGGTCAACCGGGTTCATAGCAACACCACGTACGTGTGGGCGACGACCCTTCCAGCGCATACGACCTGCTTTACCCCAGTTAATGTTGGACTGCTCTGCGTTGCCAACTTCACCTACGGTTGCACGGCAGGTAACTTCAACGTTGCGGATTTCGCCAGATGGCATACGCAACTGAGCGAAGCGTCCTTCACGAGCAACAAGCTGCACTGAAGTACCTGCAGAACGGGCGATCTTTGCGCCGCCACCAGGCTTGAGTTCAACTGCGTGCACAACGGTACCAACTGGAATGTTGCGTAGTGGCAGGTTGTTACCTGGCTTGATGTCTGCAGCTGGGCCGGATTCTACCAGGTCACCCTGGTTCAGTTTGGCCGGTGCTAGAATGTAACGCTTGGTGCCGTCTGCGAAGTGGAGCAGCGCGATACGAGCGGTACGGTTTGGATCGTACTCGATGTGTGCAACAGTTGCTGGTACACCATCTTTGTCATGACGACGGAAGTCGATCATACGGTAGGCGCGCTTGTGGCCGCCACCACGGTGACGAGCGGTAACGCGACCGTTCGAGTTACGACCACCAGTTTTGGTCAGTGGACGCACTAGGGACTTTTCTGGGGTGGAACGAGTAATTTCCACGAAGTCCGCTACGGATGCGCCACGACGACCTGGTGTCGTTGGCTTTAATTTACGAATTCCCATTGTTTTCCTCTATTCTCCGGTTCTCAGGCAAGATCGCCGAAGATGTCGATGGTGCCTTCGCTTACGGTGACAATGGCGCGCTTGGTCGACTTACGCTGACCAATTCCGTTCCGAGTGCGGTAACGCTTGCCCTGTCGATTCTGCGTCGCTACGTGAGAAACCTTTACTCCAAAGATTGCTTCAATTGCGAGGCGGATTTCAGTCTTGTTGGAGCGTGGATCTACCAGGAAGGTGTACTTCCCCATGTCCATCAGTCCGGAAGACTTTTCGGTAATAACCGGTGCGAGGATGATGTCGCGTGGGTTCTTTGCCTTTTCGAGACTCACTTGTTGTCCTCCTTAGCTGACAGGAAGGTTTCCAGTGCTGCCTTGGTGAAGACCACATTTTCAGAGCGCATTACATCGTAGGTGTTGAGCTGGTCAACGAATAGTACGTGTACCTGAGGTAGGTTACGTACGGATAGTACTGCGGTTTCTTCATCGCGGTTAACCACGATCAGCGCGTTGCGCAGAGCGCAAATGCCTTCAATCAGTTTACGTGCAGCCTTGGTGGATGGCTTATCGCCTTCGACCAGAGCGGATACGACGTGGATACGTTCGTTGCGTGCACGATCAGACAGTGCGCCGTAGAGGGCGCCAGCCTTCATCTTCTTAGGAGTGCGCTGGCTGTAGTCACGTGGCTGTGGGCCATGTACTACGCCACCACCAGCGAACTGTGGTGCACGGATGGAACCTTGACGTGCCCGACCGGTACCCTTTTGGCGGTAAGGCTTACGTCCACCACCGGAAACCATTGCACGAGTCTTCGTAGCGTGGGTACCTTGGCGTGCAGCTGCAAGCTGAGCTACTACAACCTGGTGGATTAGAGATACGTTGGTTTCAGCGTCAAAGTATTCTGCAGGCAGTTCAACAGTGCCAGCAGCTTTGCCGTTAACTCCGGTGATTTTTACATTCGCGGACATAATCACGCACCTTTCACGGAGTTACGAACCAGTACAACTGCGTTCTTTGGACCAGGAATAGCGCCGTGAATCAGAAGTAGACCCTTTTCTGCATCAACTGCGAAAATGTTCAGGTTCTGTACGGTACGCTTTACGTTGCCCATGCGACCTGCCATGCGAACGCCCTTAAATACGCGTCCTGGGGTTGCACAAGCACCGATGGAGCCTGGCTTACGGTGGTTGCGGTGTGCACCGTGAGATGCTGGAGCACCGCCAAAGCCGTGACGCTTCATAACGCCAGCAAAGCCTTTACCCTTAGTGTTTCCAGATACGTCGACCTTATCGCCAGCTTCAAATACGGAGGCAAGTAGTTCCTGCCCGAGTTCGAAAGCGTCTACTTCGGAAGTGCGAACTTCAACGAGGTGACGGCGTGGCGCAACGCCTGCCTTTTCAAAGTGTCCAGCCAATGGCTTGGTAATACGGCGAGCATCTACCTCGCCAAAACCGATCTGTGCGGCAGTGTAGCCGTCTGCTTCTTCGGTGCGCACCTGCGTTACGACGTTGGTGCCCACCTGCACAACCGTTACTGGGACGACGCGACCGTCTTTGTCCCATACCTGGGTCATGCCGAGCTTGCGACCGAGAAGCGCCTTAACTGGCGCAACCGCATGCTTGGTGTCTTTAGTCATTTTTACAGGTTTCCTCAGAGTTTGATATCGATTTTTACATCCGCTGGAAGGTCTAGGCGACGCAAAGCATCAACTGCCTTCGGAGTCGGATCGATAATGTCAATGAGACGCTTGTGTGTGCGCATCTCGAAATGTTCGCGGCTGTCCTTGTACTTGTGTGGCGAACGAATAACAACGAAAACGTTCTTTTCCGTTGGTAGTGGCACTGGGCCTACTACAGTTGCGCCTGCACGCTGTACAGTCTCGACGATCATACGCGCCGAGCTGTCGATGACCTCGTGGTCATAGGACTTCAGCCGGATGCGGATCTTCTGTCCCGCCATACCGTCTTACCTCTCTTAACTTGACCGGACACCCGCACTCGGGCGTGTCGCACTAAGCATTACCAAAATGCAGACTATTCCCTCGTGAAATATCCGATCTATTTGAACAACTTGGAGCAGATTGCCCCTTTTGATACACCCAACCTCTGGATGATCATTTCTGCTTGGTAGCAATACTCCCACCAAGACAACTACTCTAGTTTGCCATGAATGAAGAGATTTTCCAAGTGGGTTAAGGAAATCTCCGCTGTGAATCAGCTCGCGTTCCCCCATTGACTCCCCAAGCCAATCCGCCGAAGAGGAAAATTTCTAATACTCCATACCTGCATCTGTGATGCACTTTACAGGTAAGATAGAAATACCACCCCTTTAGTTTTTGAAAGGAGTGTAAAAATGAAAAAATATTTTGTTTTTTGGCTATTGTTCCCAATCTTGGGCGCGGTGGCAGCGGGGCTGGTTTCTTCGTACCTAGACTCAACGCTGAGGCTAACACTTACCACAGGCTTCATCACCGGAGCGATTCTTTACTTTTTAGGGTATCTAATTGCTTGGCAAGATGAACGCTTCAAACGGATGGAAGTATTCACGATTTTTTCAGCTTTCGTAATGATGCTTCTCACCGCGATTGTGATTTGGAATGTCTGTTGTTAATTCTTCAGCCGCAACTCTAAGACTTATCCAGATGAGATACCTCTGTGACCTAGGATAGTTTTAGAATCTTCCTTATAAGGCAACTAAATTAGTTATTACCCATTTACATAAAGTTGTTCCCCCAAGAAAACCTTGGGGGAACAACTTTTAAGTAGATAACTTAGAAGTTAGCTTACTTGATGATTTCGGTTACACGACCGGAACCAACGGTACGTCCACCTTCACGGATAGCGAAGCCGAGGCCTGCTTCCATAGCGATCGGCTGAATCAGCTGAACGGTGATTTCGGTGGTGTCACCAGGCATAACCATTTCGCGGCCTTCTGGCAGTTCGATGATGCCGGTAACGTCGGTGGTACGGAAGTAGAACTGTGGGCGGTAGTTGGAGAAGAATGGCTTGTGACGGCCGCCTTCTTCCTTCTTCAGGATGTAAACCTGGCCCTTGAAGTCGGTGTGTGGGGTGATGGAGCCTGGAACAGCTACAACCTGGCCACGTTCAACTTCGTCACGCTTGGTGCCACGCAGCAACAGACCACAGTTTTCGCCTGCCTGTGCGTAGTCCATCTGCTTGTGGAACATTTCGATACCGGTAACGGTGGTCTTCTGTGGTTCACGAATACCGAGGATTTCAACTTCGGAGTTGATGTTCAAGGTACCGCGTTCTGCACGACCGGTAACAACGGTGCCACGACCGGTGATGGTGAACACGTCTTCGATTGGCATCAAGAATGGCTTGTCCAAGTCGCGTTCTGGGGTAGGAATGTAGGAATCAACGGTGTCCATCAGTTCCTTGATCTTTGCGCCCCATTCTGCGTCGCCTTCAAGCGCCTTCAGAGCGGATACGCGGATGATTGGAGCATCTTCGTCGAAGTTCTGGGAAACCAGCAGTTCGCGGATTTCTTCTTCAACTAGTTCCAGCATGTCTTCGTCGTCAACAACATCGGACTTGTTAAGTGCAACCAAGATCTTTGGAACGCCAACCTGGCGTGCCAACAGAACGTGTTCGCGAGTCTGAGCCATTGGGCCGTCAGTAGCAGCAACAACCAAAATTGCGCCGTCCATCTGTGCAGCACCGGTGATCATGTTCTTAACGTAGTCAGCGTGGCCTGGAGCGTCGATGTGTGCGTAGTGACGTTCTTCAGTCTGGTATTCAACGTGGGAAACGTTAATGGTAATACCACGTTCACGTTCTTCTGGTGCGTTGTCTACCTGATCGAATGGGGTGTATTCGTTCAGTTCTGGGTAAACGTCGTGCAGAACCTTGGTGATTGCTGCAGTCAGAGTGGTTTTACCGTGGTCAACGTGACCGATGGTACCGATGTTTACGTGTGGTTTAGTACGTTCGAACTTGGCCTTAGCCACTTGGTCCTCCTGGACTTGGGTAGATGATATTCAGCCTTTGGCTACTAATAGATTAGCACCAGAGTGAATACCACGCTACAGGGTTTTCTCTTAGTGTGTGCGTTTTAACGCGAATAATATTCCCGAGGGCGGTTTGTAAAATCCCTCAATTAAGAGGCTAACTCTATATTAAAGGGCAACTTACCGCCCTCGGAAATATCGAAAAACTCTGTTTGGAAGCCACCTGACTCCCGCGCAGAAAACGGGATCAGGCGCCCGTAGCCTTGCCGATTACCTCGTCAGCAACTGCGCGAGGAACTTCGGCGTAGCTGTCGAACTGCATTGAGTAAACAGCGCGACCCTGGGTCTTGGAACGCAAGTCACCCACATAACCGAACATTTCGGAAAGTGGAACCTGCGCACGGACAACCTTAATGCCATGTGCATCATCCATGGACTGGATCATGCCACGACGAGAGTTCAGGTCACCGATTACGTCACCCATGTATTCTTCTGGGGTACGTACTTCAACGGCCATGATTGGTTCAAGAAGAACTGGGTTAGCCTTCTTAGCACCTTCACGGAATACCATTGCACCGGCAATCTTGAACGCCATTTCAGAGGAGTCAACATCGTGGTAAGCGCCATCCATCAGCGTTGCCTTGATGCCAACCATTGGGTAGCCTGCTAACACGCCATTTTGCATTGCATCCTGGATACCCAGGTCTACAGATGGAATGTATTCGCGTGGAACGCGGCCACCGGTAACTTCATTTGCGAATTCGTAGGTGTTTTCGCCTTCTACTTCAAGAGGCTCAAACTTACACAGAACCTTCGCGAACTGACCGGAACCACCGGTCTGCTTCTTGTGGGTGTATTCAACCTTTTCCACAGTCTTGCGGATGGTTTCGCGGTAAGCAACCTGTGGTTTACCAACGTTTGCTTCCACCTTGAATTCACGACGCATACGGTCAACTAGCACGTCCAGGTGAAGTTCACCCATACCACCGATAACAGTCTGACCGGTTTCGTCATCTAGCTTCACAGAGAAGGTTGGATCTTCTTCGGCAAGCTTCTGAATAGCGGTGGATAGTTTTTCCTGGTCGGCCTTGGATTTTGGTTCAATAGCCACGTGGATAACTGGATCTGGGAAGGTCATAGATTCCAAGATAACTGGTGCTTCTGGAGCACACAGGGTATCACCGGTGGTTACGTCCTTTAGACCAATGAATGCGTAGATGTGACCTGCGTGTGCAACTTCAACTGGGTTTTCCTTGTTGGAGTGCATCTGGAACATCTTACCGATACGTTCTTTCTTACCCTTGGTGGAGTTAATCACCTGAGTACCGGAATCAACGGAACCGGAGTAAACGCGAATGTAGGTAAGTTTACCGAAGAATGGGTGTACCGCAATCTTGAAAGCAAGCGCTGCAAATGGAGCGTCTTCAGAGATTGCACGGGTAACCACTTCTTCTTCGTTGTTGGGCAGGTGGCCTTCAACTGCAGGTACGTCCAGTGGGGATGGCAGGTAAGCGATTACGCCATCCAGCATTGGCTGTACACCCTTGTTCTTGAAAGCAGAGCCACAGAATACCGGGTAGATTTCAGAAGCAATGGTGCGCTTGCGGATACCTTCTTGGATCTGTTCAATGGTGAGTTCACCATTTTCCAAGTATGCGTCCATCAGTTCGTCAGTTGCTTCAGCGGCAGCTTCAACCAGTTCTTCACGGTAGGCTTCTGCCTGGTCCTGGAGGTCAGCTGGGATTTCAGCGTATTCCAAAACTGCACCGTTAGTTGGGTTGCCCTTTTCATCGGTTTCTGGGAAGTAGATAGCACGCTGGTTGAGCACGTCTACTACGCCCTTGAAATCAACTTCAGCGCCGATTGGCATAGCCATCACAACTGGAGTTGCGTGGAGGCGTTCACGAATGGTCTTTACAGAGAATTCGAAGTCAGCGCCCAGTTTGTCCATCTTGTTGATGAAACAAATACGAGGCACGTTGTACTTGTCTGCCTGACGCCATACGGTTTCGGACTGTGGTTCTACACCTTCTTTACCGTCGAACACTGCAACAGCACCGTCAAGCACGCGCAGAGAGCGTTCAACTTCAACGGTAAAGTCAACGTGTCCAGGGGTGTCGATGATGTTGATCTGGTTGTTGTCCCAGTAACAGGTGGTTGCTGCGGAGGTAATGGTGATACCGCGTTCCTTTTCCTGTTCCATCCAGTCCATGGTGCCAGCACCATCGTGGGTTTCGCCCAGTTTGTAGTTAATACCGGTGTAGAACAAAATACGTTCTGACACAGTGGTCTTACCAGCATCGATGTGTGCCATGATGCCGATGTTGCGGACCTTCTTTAGGTCGGTAAGCACTTCGAGTGCCACGTTCTTTTCCTTCGCTCTTAGGTTTGCTTAGGACCGCGGTGATTACCAGCGGTAGTGAGCGAAAGCCTTGTTGGATTCCGCCATCTTGTGCATATCTTCACGACGCTTACATGCTGCACCCAAGCCATTGGATGCGTCAATGATTTCGTTCATGAGACGTTCGGTCATGGTGTGTTCGCGACGCTGACGGGAGTAGTCAACGAGCCAGCGCAGTGCCAAAGTGGTGGCGCGAGCTGGGCGAACTTCAACTGGAACCTGGTAGGTTGCGCCACCCACACGGCGGGAGCGAACTTCCAGGGTTGGGCGGATGTTGTCCAGAGCGCGCTTTAGCACGGTTACTGGATCCTGTTCAGTTTTCTTAGCAACGCCTTCGAGCGCACCGTAAACAATGCGTTCTGCAACGGACTTTTTACCGTCGAGTAGGACGCGGTTAACTAGCTGAGAAACTACCTTGGAGCCGTATACTGGATCATCTACCAGTGGGCGCTTGGGAGCTGGGCCTTTACGTGGCATTACTTCTTCTCCTTCTTAGCACCGTAGTGGGAACGTCCCTGCTGGCGGTTACGAACACCCTGGGTGTCGAGTGCGCCACGGATAATGCGGTAACGCACACCTGGCAAGTCCTTTACACGACCACCGCGCACTAGCACGATGGAGTGTTCTTGCAGGTTGTGGCCTTCGCCTGGGATGTAAGCGGTTACTTCAACACCGGATGAAAGGCGCACACGAGCAACCTTACGCAGTGCGGAGTTTGGCTTCTTAGGGGTGGTGGTGTACACACGGGTGCAAACACCGCGACGCTGAGGGCTTCCCTTCAACGCTGGGGTGGCTGCCTTCGCGCGCTTGGTGCTACGTCCTTTACGCACCAACTGCTGAATAGTAGGCACTATCTCTCCATACTTTCGATCTTTTATCTTCAGTCTTCGCGACGCCGGTTTGAGAGGTACTAGGTTCGTACCCTCCCCCATTCGGACATACTGGTGTCCGTCAGGGGCCGGTGCGCCATGACGATTCGCAAGCAAGTGCGATTCGGAGAATAACGCCCGGAGCTCCGACGGTTACATCAAGGAGCCCGATCGAGGTTCTACAAGAGTCTCGAGATACCCGGCGACGCGGGTACCGCAATCAAGTTTACAGAGTTTTAGGCTGCATAACAATACCAGGTCACTCCCCGAGCCGGTTAGCTAAGCCACACTTTTGTTGGCAAAAGCTCAGCCAGTTCAGTTCCCCCCAGTTTTAGATTCAGGTGGCTTACTCCACTTCCCTGAGTTTACTTCCCGAGGGCGTCCTCGGACGAAATAGTAACTGCCCCGCACCGCTGCCCGCACTTTCCCACCTAAATGCCGATAAACCTAATCCGGCGCACCCACCTCAAGGGGTGAATGCGCCGGATTTCAGTTCTTTTTAAGCGTTAGAATTCGCCATTAAAGAATGCGGAGCTAAAATCAATGCTCTCTAAAGAGGCAAGGAAATCTTCATCAACTTCTCCGGAAACAAAATCTGCTTCAGAGTAGTTTGAAGCCGCCATAGCCTCAGCAGTTGGTTCAACCCGAATATCGTTGTAACGAGCCAAACCGGTACCAGCTGGAATGAGCTTACCAAGGATAACGTTTTCCTTCAGACCAATCAGCGGATCAGACTTGCCGCTAAGCGCAGCTTCAGTCAAGATCTTGGTGGTTTCTTGGAAGGAAGCCGCAGCCAACCATGAATCGGTTGCCAAGGACGCCTTAGTAATACCCATTAGCTCAGGACGGCCTGCCGCTGGGCGGCCACCTTCAGCTACAGTAGCTCGGTTGACGCGCTTGAACTCAATCTCGTCAACTAACTGACCGGGGAGCAAGTTAGTGTCGCCCGGATCATCCAGTACAGTTACTCGACGGAGCATTTGGCGCACAATCACTTCAATATGCTTAGAGTGAATGTCTACACCCTGGGAACGGTACACTTCCTGCACTTCGTTCACCAGCTGGCGTTGAGTTTCTGACTTGTTGCGGATACGGAGCATCTTCTTAGGATCGATACGACCGGCAGTCAGAGCAGTACCCACCGCAACGTGTTCACCGTCGGCAACTAGCAGTTCTTGACGGCGGGAAACTTCCAGCACCAAATCAGCTTCAGCGTCATCACGAACGATAACGATCTTCCGGTTAGTAGGATCGGTGTCATCGATCTTAACGCGTCCAGCTGCTTCAGCCATCAAAGCCTCACCCTTTGGAGTACGGGCTTCGAAAAGTTCCTGCACACGAGGCAGACCCTGGGTAATGTCAGCTGCGGAAGCTGCACCACCGGTGTGGAAGGTACGCATGGTTAGCTGCGTACCAGGTTCACCAATGGACTGAGCGGCAATAATACCTACAGCTTCACCGATGTCTACTCGTTTACCAGTTGCCAAAGAGCGACCGTAACAAGCAGCACAGGTACCCACAGCAGATTCACAAGATAGTACAGAACGTACCTTAATCTCGGTGATTCCTGCGTCTACCAGCTCGCGAATGAGAACGTCACCCACATCTGCTCCGGCTTTCGCAACTACCTCACCCGCAGCGTTCTTAGCATCTGCTGCCAAGGTACGGGCGTAGGCGGTGGTTTCAACCGTGTCTAACTGAACGGCTTTACCGTTTGAATCCAGTTCAGCGATTTGCATAAGCAGGCCACGGCGAGTACCACAGTCAGCTTCGTGAACGATTACGTCCTGAGAGACGTCCACTAGACGACGAGTCAAGTAACCGGAGTCAGCGGTACGCAACGCGGTATCGGCCAAGCCTTTACGCGCACCGTGAGTTGCGATGAAGTATTCCAAAACGGAAAGACCTTCACGGTAGTTTGACTTAATTGGACGTTCGATCAGCTTCTGCTTCGGGTCAGACACCAGACCACGCATACCGGCAACCTGACGGATCTGATCCCAGTTACCACGTGCTCCGGAAGAAACCATCCGGTAGAGGGTGTTACGTTCGGGGAAGGCAGATTCCATGGTGGTAGCAACTTCCTTAGTAGCTGCAGTCCAGGTTTCTACCAGACCGTTGTAACGTTCTTCTGCGGTGATCAAACCGGTTTCAAAGTCGGCTTGAATCTTCGCGGCTTCTTCTTCGTACTTAGCTAAGATTTCTGGCTTAGAATCTGGGCTCACAATATCTGGGAAAGCAATGGTGATGCCCGACCAGGTAGACCAGTAGAAACCGGCAGATTTAAGGGCGTCTAGTGATTCAGCGACCAGCACCTTCGGGTACAGTTCAGCCAAATCATTAACAATCTTACCCAGCTTCTTCTTATCAACCACTGCTTCTACGTATGGGTATTCCACCGGAAGCTGTTCGTTGAAGATAGCCCGACCTAGAGAGGTTTCCAACTCTACCGGCTGTCCCGGTTCCCAACCTTCTGGGGCTTCCCAGTCGGCAGGAGGAACAATCCCCTCCAGGCGAATCCGTGCCCGCGCGTTCAAATGCAGGTAGCCGCGGTCAAAAGCCATAATGGCTTCGGCCATGGAAGTGTAACGAGGAACAACTGGGTTTCCTTCATTATCCTTCGCAACTTCCACATTTGGATCGGGGTTAGAGGTCAGGTGGAATAGACCAATAATCATGTCCTGAGATGGCATGGTTACTGGGCGTCCGTCAGATGGCTTCAGAATGTTATTGGAAGAAAGCATCAAAATGCGTGCTTCTGCCTGAGCTTCTGCTCCCAGTGGGAGGTGAACTGCCATCTGGTCACCGTCGAAGTCTGCGTTGAACGCACCACAAACCAGTGGGTGTAGCTGAATAGCTTTACCTTCAATCAGCTGTGGTTCGAATGCCTGAATACCTAAACGGTGCAGGGTTGGTGCACGGTTAAGCAGAACTGGGTGTTCGCGAATTACTTCGTCCAATACGTCCCAAACCTCTGGGCGGGAACGATCTACCTTACGCTGGGCAGCCTTGATATTTTGCGCGAACTTCTTTTCGATCAGACGTTTCATCACGAAAGGCTTGAACAGTTCCAGAGCCATCTGCTTAGGCAGACCACACTGGTGCAGTTTCAGCTGCGGGCCAACCACAATCACTGAACGGCCAGAGTAGTCTACACGCTTACCTAATAGGTTTTGACGGAAACGACCCTGCTTACCCTTGAGCATGTCAGAAATAGACTTCAGTGGGCGGTTACCTGGACCGGCAACTGCGCGTCCACGACGCCCATTGTCAAAGAGTGCGTCTACAGATTCTTGTAGCATCCGCTTTTCGTTATTGACAATGATTTCTGGAGCGTTTAGCTCCAGCAGGCGCTTCAAACGGTTGTTGCGGTTGATAACGCGACGGTAAAGGTCATTCAAGTCAGAAGTCGCAAAGCGACCGCCGTCTAGCTGTACCATTGGGCGCAAATCTGGTGGAATCACCGGAATTGCATCCAGTACCATGGCTTCAGGTACGTTATCGGTAGTGAGGAAGGCATTGACTACCTTCAGACGTTTTAAGGCGCGAGTCTTACGCTGCCCGGTTCCGGTGTTGATAATTTCGCGTAGCGCGTCTGCTTCTGCTTCGAGGTCGAAGTTCTTCAGACGTTCTTGAATCGCGGCAGCACCCATGGATCCCTTGAAGTAGATACCGTAACGGGATTGGAGTTCGCGGAAGATTAGTTCGTCACCTTCTAAGTCACCAACTTTTAGTTCGCGGAACTTATCCCACACGTTTTCTAAACGTTCGATACGCATTTCCCAGTTACGACGTACCGCAGTAATATCGCGTTCTGCCGTGCGTCGTTCCCGGTCGCGGGTTTCCTGCTTCGTGCCCTTTGCTTCCATTTCAGCTAGGCGGGTTTCTAATGCTTCCGCCAAAGCGTTAATTTCTGCATCGCGGCGAGCTTCCATCCGCTTGCGTTCTACTTCAAGCTCGTTGCTGAGGGTCTGCAGGTCTTCTCGACGAGCTTCTTCATCAACGGAAGTAATCATGTAGGCAGCAAAGTAGATAACCTTTTCCAGGTCTTTTGGTGCCAGGTCTAGGAGGTATCCCAGACGTGAAGGAACGCCCTTGAAGTACCAGATGTGGGTTACTGGGGTGGCTAGTTCAATGTGTCCCATACGTTCACGACGTACGTCAGCACGAGAGATTTCCACTCCACAGCGTTCACAAACGATCCCTTTAAAGCGAACTCGCTTGTACTTGCCACAAGCACATTCCCAGTCACGGGTGGGGCCGAAGATACGTTCACAGAACAGACCTTCTTTTTCTGGCTTGAGGGTACGGTAGTTAATAGTTTCCGGCTTTTTTACTTCGCCGTGGCTCCAGGCGCGTACATCGTCGGCAGTTGCCAGTCCAATGTGGAGCTTGTCAAACGCATTTGCATCAATCACAGTAGTTGCTCCTTATTAGATATCGTCTAAGGTTGCGCCAGCATTTGGGCGAGTATCCAGGGTAATCCCCAGTTCCTCAGTTGCCGAGCGGCCCACGTCGCGGGAGGTGGTTAAATCAATTGCATTGCCTTCTTTATCCAATGCTTCCACATCTAGACAGAGTGAACGCATTTCGTACATGAGGACGCGGAAGGATTCTGGGATCCCAGCTTCTGGGATATCTTCACCCTTAACGATGGAATTAACTACCGAGACACGGCCCTTCATGTCGTCGGACTTAACAGTTAAGAGTTCCTGCAATGCATAGGCGGCACCGTAGGCTTCCAGTGCCCAAACTTCCATTTCCCCGAAACGCTGTCCACCGAACTGGGCTTTACCGCCCAGAGGCTGCTGGGTGATCATGGAGTATGGACCGGTTGAACGAGCGTGAATCTTATCATCAACCAGGTGGTGCAGTTTCAGCATGTAGGTGTAGCCAACTGCGATCGGGTATGGGAATGGTTCCCCGGAGCGTCCGTCAAATAGGCGTGCTTTACCGTCCTCGTTAATCAAACGCATTCCGTCGCGGTTTGGTAGCGTGTTGCGGAGCAAGCCCATCAGGGTATCTTGTTCCACACCATCGAATACCGGGGTAGCTACGTTAGTTTGTGCTGGGGCAGAAAGTCCTTCTTCTGGAATGAACTTCGCCCAGTTTTCACCATTCTTAACTGCTTCGCGTACGTCCCAACCCATAGCTGCAATCCAGCCCAGGTGGTATTCCAATACCTGTCCTACGTTCATACGACCAGGAACACCCAGTGGGTTAAGGATGATGTCTACTGGTGTGCCGTCTTCTAAGAACGGCATATCTTCAACTGGAAGCACCTTAGAGACAACGCCCTTGTTACCGTGGCGGCCAGCGAGCTTATCACCGATGGTGATTTTACGACGCTGTGCAACGTAAACGCGGACTTTACGGATGATTCCTGGCTGTAGTTCATCATCGCTTGAGTTAGATTCGCGAATTCCGATTACGATACCGGATTCACCGTGTGGAACACGCAGTGAGGTATCGCGAACCTCACGAGCTTTTTCACCGAAGATGGCGCGCAGCAGGCGTTCTTCTGCGGTAAGTTCAGTTTCACCCTTAGGGGTTACTTTACCTACCAAAATGTCACCGGAAGAAACTTCAGCACCGATGCGGATAATGCCGCGTTCGTCTAAGTCAGCCAGTGCATCTTCTGCTACGTTTGGCAGATCGCGCGTGATTTCTTCATCGCCGAGTTTAGTTTCGCGGGAAGCAACTTCATATTCTTCGATGTGGATCGAAGTGAGAAGGTCTTCTTCAACTACGCGACGGGAAAGAATAATTGCGTCTTCGTAGTTCAAGCCTTCCCAGGACATGTAGGCAACCAGGAGGTTCTTACCCAGAGCTAGTTCCCCACCGTCGGTTGCTGGACCGTCAGCGATTAGATCGCCGGCTTCAACTCGTTCACCTTCAACTACAACAACGCGTTGGTTAGTGCAGTTACCAGAGTTGGAGCGCTGGAACTTTTCTAAACGGTAAGAGTCGTAGGAGCCTTCATCGGTGGCCACGGTTACCAGGTCAGCTGATACTTCGGTGACAACCCCGCTGTTGCGGGCGATTACCATTTCCCCTGCGTCGGTGGCGGCACGACGTTCAATACCGGTACCTACCAGTGGGGCTTCGGTGCGTAGCAATGGCACTGCCTGACGTTGCATGTTTGCGCCCATGAGTGCACGGTTTGCATCGTCGTGTTCTAGGAATGGAATCATTGCAGTTGCAACGGAAACCATCTGGCGGGCAGAAACGTCCATGAGGGAAATTTCTTCCACAGGTACCAGTGCAGGGTCTTCACCGGAGATACGGCAAAGTACTTGGTCTTCAACGAAGCGTCCGTCAGCAGTTACTTCTGCTGAGGCCTGTGCGATGGCTTGTCCGTCTTCTTCGTCTGCGGTTAGGTACAGCAGTTCGTCGGTGACTCGTCCGTCACGGACTACGCGGAATGGGGTTTCCACGAAGCCGAAGGGGTTGATACGCCCGAAGGTTGCTAGGGAACCGATCAGACCAATGTTTGGACCTTCCGGAGTTTCGATTGGGCACATACGTCCGTAGTGGGATGGGTGCACGTCTCGAACTTCCATGCCGGCACGGTCACGAGATAGACCGCCTGGCCCCAGTGCAGATAGACGACGTTTGTGAGTCAGTCCAGCTAGCGGGTTATTTTGATCCATGAACTGGGATAGCTGAGAGGTTCCGAAGAATTCTTTAATCGCTGCCGTAACTGGACGGATATTGATTAGCGAAGTTGGGGTGATGGCTTCGATGTCCTGGGTGGTCATACGTTCGCGGATTGTGCGTTCCATACGAGCCATACCAGTACGTACCTGTGCCTGGATTAGTTCACCTACTGCGCGGATACGACGGTTACCGAAGTGGTCGATATCGTCAGTTTCAAGCGGCAGTTCCACTGCTTTTCCGCCGCGTACACCTGGGAATTTCATGCCTTCACGTTCAAATCCGGTGGTTAAACCGCGTTTGTGCAGGCTGAGGAGGTATTTCACGGTGGTGACGATGTCTTCAATTCGCAGTGCTGATTCGGTAAGTGGTGCTTCTAAACCAAGCTTCTTGTTGAGCTTGTAGCGACCTACTTTAGCCAGATCGTAGCGTTTGGAGTTGAAGTAGAAGTTTTCTAGCAGGTTACGGGCTGCTTCAGCAGATACCTGTTCGCCGGGACGAATCTTCCGGTAGATGTCGGTGAGTGCTTCGTCTTCAGTTTTTGCGGTGTCCTTTTCTAGGGTTTCTAGGAGGACGGGGAAATCTGCGAATTCTTCACGTATAGCTGATTCACTCATTCCCAGTGCTTTGAGGAAGTGAGTTACTGGTTGCTTACGTTTACGGTCGATACGTACGCCTACGGAGTCGCGTTTATCGATTTCGAATTCCAGCCAAGCACCCCGAGATGGGATGATCTTTGCTGAGTAGATGGTACGGTCTGAGGTTTTGTCAGATGTAGCTTCGAAGTATACACCCGGGGAACGTACCAGTTGTGATACTACGACACGTTCGGTTCCGTTGATGATGAAGGTACCCCGGTCAGTCATCAGAGGGAAGTCGCCTAGGAAGACGGTTTGTCCCTTGATTTCACCGGTGGTGTGGTTCATGAAGTCTGCTTGTACGTAGAGCGGAGCTTCGTAGGTCTTGTCTTTTTCACGACATTCTTCTACTGAGAACTTTGGTGGTTCAAAGTAGAATTCTTTAAATGCGAGGGACATGGTTTGTCCCGCGTCTTCAATTGGGGATATTTCGGCGAAGATATCTTCCAAACCTGAGGTGGTTGGAAGGAGGTTTTCACCGGATGCATTCGCAGTCTCTACTCGTTTCCGCCACTGTTCAGTGCCGAGGAGCCATTCAAAGCTTTCGACCTGGAGGCTGAGAAGATTAGGAGCCTGCATTGGTTCGCGGAGTTTCGCGAAGGAAATACGTTGCTTAGTATGCCCTTGGGCATTTTTGCTCACTGCAACCAAAGGAAATCCTTCCCTATGTTTCACGGGTTGGCGCGCCGCACCGGTTGCCCCTCTCTGAATCCATTCCAGGGTACGCATAGCGCTTTATAGCGTGTGGTTATGGGTCACATCGGACAAACTGGTGCAACTATTCATATTACGCGGTTTAGGGGGCTTTTTCCAGAGTGTTTTCGCTGGGCGTGCGCGAACTCACGTGATTTCTTTATTTTGCTTTTCAGGTGCTTCATTTTCCGCTGGTGGCAGGGTGGTTTTTCTTTCCCGAGGGCGGTTTTGTTGCGTTCCGGATTTGTGTGTCGGTTTTGTTAGCTGCGGTAGTGTGTTTATTTACAGGGTTTTGTGGTTTTGGGTAAAAGTATTCCCCCGCTCGGTTTGAGCGGGGGAATACTTTAGTAAAAGTGAAATTACTTAACGGTTACGGTACCGCCAGCAGCTTCGAGTTCACCCTTTGCCTTTTCAGCGTCTTCCTTGGATACGCCAGCTAGGATTACAGATGGTGCACCTTCAACCTTAGCCTTTGCTTCGCCCAGGGAGTCACCGGTCAGGCCCTTAACAGCCTTGATTACTGCAACCTTCTTGTCGCCTGCAGCTTCGAGAACTACGTCGAATTCGGTCTGTGCTTCGCCAGCTTCTTCAGCTGCTGGAGCTGCTGCTGCAGCTGCAACTGCAACTGGTGCTGCAGCTTCTACGTCGAATTCTTCTTCGAACTTCTTGATGAAGTCGGACAGTTCTACCAGGGTCAGTTCCTTGAACGCGTCGATCAATTCTTCAGCGGTCAGCTTTGCCATTTTGGCACTTCCTTCCATTAGGTCCTGCTATGAGCAGATTTTATTTTGTTGGCGGCCAGTGTTTTTTAACCAGCCATTCGATAGATATAACCGTGGGGTTTTATCTGTGGAGGCCGAATCAGGCCGCCTTTTCCTGCTTTTCGCGCAGGGCGTCGATGGTGCGCACTGCCTTGGTGGCAGGTGCAGCAAAGAGGAATGCTGCCTTGGATAGTCCAGCTTTGAGTACGCCTGCTGCTTTGGCAAGCAGTACTTCGCGGGATTCCAGATCAGCGAGCTTCTTAACATCTTCAGCGGAGAGTGCAGCACCCTCCATTGCACCGGCTTTGAGAACCAGTGCAGGATTTTCCTTAGCGAAATCACGCAGTGCCTTTGCCGCTTCAACGACTTCTCCATTTACGAAGGCGATTGCGGTTGGGCCATTCAAGGAATCGGCTAGGAAGTCTAAACCGGCTTCCTTAGCAGCGATCTTTAAAAGCGTGTTTTTCGCCACGGTGTACTGAGCGTTACCGGCCAGGGAGCGACGCAACTGTGAAGTTTGCGCTACAGTTAGGCCACGGTATTCGGTCAGCACAACAGCGGAAGAGCTACGGAACAGTTCCACTAGCTCTGCTACTGCAGCTTCTTTGTCAGGCCTTGCCATGGGCCCTCCTTCCGTGATCATCCATCAGTGCCACTTCTTGGCTCCGTCTCTTCTACGATTCCGGGGATAAAAAATCCCCTGCTGCCTTTCGCATACGTAGGCACACAAGGGTCACATAATATGTTTCTCTTAAGTTACACCTACGTTGGTTTCGTTTCCGAGATTACACCTCTAAGAGGTACCGACGGTCTTTGGCTTCTTCTAGATTAACGGGTTGTTTTGGGAATTCCAACTTTTTTTCGCGTGCGACTGCTCACAAGCCCCACCGACCAGCTAAGACGCTGCCCTCCCGATCGGCTAAAAAGTAACCTTGTCGGTCGGCTAAACGGTCCCCTACGCAGCAAGTTAGGATCTCATCGCATGAGGGTATTAGTTACCTGAGATGAGCATTGGCTTTGTGACGAGGCCGTTCGCTTTCTCTGGTGGAGATTAGCTTCCTGAGATAAATATTAGTTTTGCGGCGCGGCAGTTCGCTTTCTCTGGTGGTAATTGACTTTGTGGGGTGAGCCAGAGGCTCACCCCACAAAGTTTGTAGTTTATTTAACTACTACGGTTTGAGAACTAGGTTAGTTCTTTGACCGGCGGTTCCAGTACACCAGGCCACCACCTACAGCTGCCAGGAGAAGTGCTCCTAAAGCGTAGTAGATGATTTCCGCACCGGTACGTGGCAATTCTGGCTTAGGAGGTACAACTGGAGTTACCTTCTTAAAGCCGAAGTCTAGGGTTAGATCTTCTGCTTTATCGACAGTTAGTGCAACTGCAACCTCTTTGCCGGTTGAGGAATCCACTGCCCGATCGGTGCCAACATTTGCTTTAGCTGCTACGAAACCCTTTGGTGGGGTAACCGTTACAACGTAGTGCACGTCTGCTGGAAGGATCTCTAGATCTGAGAAGTAGTACTTACCCTCTGCATTAGTGTGGGTAGTTTTTACTTCCTCACCAGCTACGTTCATAACTGGCTTACCGTCAGTACGGCTGATGGTAAGTTCTACATCAGCAATCGGCTTGTCGGTTGGATCTTGGATGCCATTGTCGTTCAGATCTTCGAATACGTAGTCACCAACGCGTACCTTTCCTGGGCGCTTAGCGTGGAATGGGTCGGCGTCCTTAACTGGTTCTCCGCCAGCTACTGGGGTGGCTTCTACTTGTGCATTGTTGGAATGTTCAAGTTCTTCGCCTAAAGCTGGAAGAGTTGCAGTACAGTCGAAGGTTGCTCCTGGTCTCATTTCAAATCCACCGGGAGCAGTAACTACTCCATCTACAGCAGCAATCGGTGTGCCATTGATTACACACTTGAAGTCGGTCAAAACTGGTCCTGAGAGTGTCTTATCGGTAACTTTCAGGTTAGTTAGGTACGAGGTTCCGGTGTTAGTAATGGTGAATTTAACGGTTGTCTTTTCGGTGCCCTTCAAGATGAGAGCATCAGCTGGAGTGTCGTGGTCTCCAACCGGTAGCACTGCTGGCTGACCGTTGGTTAGCTTTGGACCGTCAGCGGTGAATTCAACACCTTTCCAGTCGCCAACATATTTTTCAATGTCGATTGCTGGAACAGTGCGGACGTATCCGAAGTCTAAGGACAAGTCCTTATCGCCATCTGCAGTCAATGGTTTAACAGTGGTGGCTTCTCCCGTGGAGGAGTCATTTTCTCCGGCTCCGCCATTAGCACCTTCCACGGTCGGGATATGACCGGCGTACGCTGGGGGTAGTTCAGTTACTTGCACAGTGTACTTTTCGCCAGCCTTTAAGACCGGGAGGTTGCAGAACTTGTAGAGACCGTTATTGTCGGTGATTGCCTGTCCAACTTTGTTACCGTCAATGTCGATAACTGGTTCGTTGGTAGGTCCGAAAATGTCCAATTTAGCACCGGCAATAGGTTTATCTGTTCCGTCTTGTAAACCATCTTTGTTGATGTCTTCCCAAACGTAGTCGCCAACGCAAACTGAAGGCTTCTTCAAAATAGCTTCGTTGGTTAGTTCGATTGGGGTGACCTGCCCGGCTCCAATGGTGAAGTTAGCTTTAACATTAGTTACAGTGCTATCTCCTACTTTGAAACGTGGGTTTGACCAGGTGATGGATCCATTCGCTGGGGAATCGATTTCGCTAATTTCAATTTCGGTTCCAACTGGGAAAGGACGATCAGTGGGGTTGTAAACCTTTTCCTGACCTACTGGCAATTCCATGATTACTGGATTTTCAGTAGGGGCTACCCATCCGTTGAATTCGTTTGGTTGTTTACCACCGGGAAGTGTCCACTTAACAGCTACGCGTACTTTCGCATCAGCTGGAACTTGATTAACAGCTGGGCCGTCTACAAGTTTAGTGATTGAGAATGTGCCGTAACCGGGTAGCATCTGCGCGGTACCACCGGCGGAGGCTACAAAGACAGTGCGGTTATTCAACTTAACGTTAGTACCGGTGATAGTAGCGTTGTTACTGTAAATAATGCCGCGATCTACAGTTCCGTCTGCAGTTGTAGGTACGGTGTCATAGTTGATGTGGTAGTGGGTGGTTGGCTCCCAGGTTCCACCGTTTAGTGGAGTGATGGTGATAGTCATAGTTTTACCGTTATTGGTAATTACTGGCTTCACATCAAAGATGGTGTGACCATCAGTGTTTGAGAGCGCTTTACGATTCGGGTTAGAAGTTCCAACGCGAATATTGTGAGGTGGAAGAGGAACCGCTTGTGATTTGACGATGCGAATATCAACGGCTTCGGTTTCTGAGAAACGCTGTCCGTCTGAAAGCGTATCGGTAATTACTAAGGGGTTCGGGATCTGGCCACCAGCTTTTGCAGCCAGTTCTTCGGTGGTGAAACCGATATGCCAGTGAATGTCCTTATGCTTTGAGAATATTGAGTCTGCGTATTTGTAGGGATATGATGGGTTGTATTTTCCTGGACCAGGAACATATGGATCAATTGGCTTGTCGCCCGGGTTAGGAATTGGGGTGATTTTACCGTTTAGATCGAAATCGTGAGTGGTTTGATCGCCTGCTCGGAAGGCACTAATTACGATCCAACCAGTTCCGGTTAAATCAACGTTGCCTGCTTCTTTAGCGCGGGTTAGACCATCGTTAAAGGTACAGGTAACTTTAGAGCCTGCACTATTTGTTCCTGGGGTGAAAGTACAAGAACCGACATTGTATTTTTCGGTTGTATTTGGCACTGTCACCAAAATATCGTAGCCCACTGGGTCAATCGGGGTGAAGTTTACTGGTAGCTGGAGGTAGAAGCTATCGCCTACCTGTGGGTTTGCAGCAGATGCATCCCACTTCCATTTAACACAGGCACGTGCGCCAGAATATGCGATTGGTAAACCGTCACATTTTGGCGGAGCGCCCACTCCGGTCCAACGTTCTACAACAACGTCATAAACACGAATGTCGTTGTTTTGTGCCGCGTATGCTCTCTCCATAAAAGGAGAAATGAAGCCTGCCAAAGCCAAGACAAGCGAGAAGGTTAAAAGCATACTAAGCTTTTGCTTTAATGCGGATTTCATATACTCTCCATGCAATAACGCTCAAGATACACAGTCTCCGAGCGCATTGCGGGAGAACTATGCGTGAGCTTTTGTTAGTACGTACTTTGTATTATACACCTCTAATCGTCATTTAAGAAAGAAATCACGATAATATAAAGCACACAAGACATTGTATCAAGACCTGATTTTGCTCCCTATGGAAAAACAAGAACTCATATTTCCATGGAATTAATATTTAAGCACTGACATACATATTAAATCCAAAATCGTAAAAGTTACTTTCAAAAGCCCCTGCAAAATACTCTTAGAAAACGCTTCGATTCCAGCGTAAATTAATCTTCCCAAAAGGCTCTCTCTTCACCGACTCCCCAGCATTACAGTAAAGTTCTCAGCTACCTGAAAATCCCTTTGAAATATTTTAAGCCCCAGCTCACAGGTGAGCTGGGGCTTAAAATCAACTAGATCTGAAGATCAGGATGGAGAGTTGGTATCCAGGTTACGAGTCTTAGTAACATCCAAAGGAATGCCAGGACCCATAGTGGTGGAAACGGTTCCCTTCTTCAGGTAGCGTCCCTTAGCACTGGATGGCTTCAAACGTAGCACTTCATCCAACACAGTTGCGTAGTTCTGTGCCAGTTGTTCAGCTGAGAAAGAAGTTTTACCAATGATGAATGCCAAGTTCGAGTGCTTATCAACACGGAACTCGATACGTCCACCCTTGATTTCTTTAACTGCCTTAGCCACATCCATGGTTACGGTACCGGTCTTTGGGTTTGGCATCAAACCACGTGGACCAAGTACGCGACCAAGACGGCCAACCTTACCCATTAGATCTGGGGTAGCTACCGCAACGTCGAAATCGGTGTAGCCTGCAGCTACCTTTTCGATCAATTCGTCGCCGCCAACTTCATCCGCACCTGCGTCTAAAGCTGCCTGTGCGCGGTCACCCACGGCGAAGACCAGGACCCGAGCGGTCTTACCGGTGCCGTGTGGGAGGTTTACAGTACCGCGAACCATCTGATCAGCTTTACGCGGATCGACGGAAAGACGGAAGCAAACTTCAACGGTGGCGTCGAACTTAGTAGTTGACGTTGCCTTTGCCAGTTCCATTGCCTCAAGAGGCATGTATAGTTCGCCTGCGTGCACCTTTTCGGCCGCAGCGCGGTAATTCTTTGAGCGCTTCATAATCTGCTATCTCCTTGCAGTCGTGGTTGCTGGGCGAAGCTTGCCCTGCCACTTCATAAATTTTATTTAGAAATCAGGCTTCTACAGTGATACCCATGGAACGAGCGGTACCAGCAATAATCTTCATTGCTGCTTCCACGTCGTTTGCGTTCAGGTCAACCATCTTTGCTTCTGCGATTTCACGCAGCTGAGCTTCAGATAGAGAACCTACCTTCTGGGTGTGTGGTACGCCAGATCCCTTTGGAACTCCAGCAGTCTTCTTAATCATCTGGGACGCTGGTGGCGTCTTGGTGATGAAGGTGAAGGTACGGTCTTCATACACGGTGATTTCAACGGGAACGATGTTTCCACGCTGAGATTCTGTCGCCGCGTTGTAGGCCTTACAGAATTCCATAATGTTTACGCCGTGTTGGCCCAAAGCGGGACCAACCGGAGGTGCTGGGTTAGCAGCACCAGCCTGGATCTGAAGTTTGATCAGGCCGACAACCTTTTTCTTGGGTGCCATAAAATTGGGTCCTTTTACTTATCTAGTTACGTACTGTGCGTTTGCCCAGTACCTTTTTGTATGCCACCTACTTATAGACAGCACACAGTCTTCTATCATATCTTGCGCGCGGAGCGCAATCAATCCGATTAAGAAAGTTTCTTAACCTGATCGAAGCTGAGTTCAATTGGGGTTTCGCGTTCGAATACCATGATAGAAACGGTGAGTTTACGGTGTGCCGGGTCAATTTCCGTAACCGAGGCTTCCATCGATTCGAAAGGTCCGTCCATAACTGTGACAGATTCGCCAATTTCGAAAGTAATCGCGGGGGAGGTGAGAATTTCTGCAGAAACAGCCTTCTTCAGTTCCTTAGCTTCCCACATTGGGGCCAGCAGATTAACTACTTCATCAGTAGTCAGAGGTACTGGGTTCTGTGCGTCTCCAACGAAACCAAGTACTGCTGGAGTGTCTTTAACTACTCGCCAGGAAGTTTCGTTCATGATTGCACGCACCAGCACGTAGCCAGGAACGCGCGGGCGTTCTACAGTTTTCTTACCAGCCTTAGTTAGTTCAGTTACCGTTTCCATGGGAACTTCGGCTTCGAAAATATAGTTTTCCATATTCTGCGTTTGGATACGCTGTTCCAAGTTGGCTTTCACTCGGCGTTCGTGGCCAGAGTAAGTGTGGATAACGTACCAATCCCCCAGCTGTTCTTCCAGTTCAGCGCGTTTTGCAGTTAGGAAATCAACTTCAGCCGCGTCTACTGCTTCCGTAGCGTCTGCTGCTTCTGCCGCGTCAGCCACTTCTGTTTCCGCTGCTTCTACTTCACGGGTTTCGAGGGCGGTTTCCACCACTTCCTCCACAGTTTCAGTGGTTTCTTCAGAGTTCACCTGTTCGCTCACGCTAAAGCCTCCTATTTATAAATGATAAAAAGTAACACACCCTAGTGCGCTTTGACTGGGTGTGTAAATGATTCTTCTTAAGTGTAAAACAAATCCGCCGGATATTCTATCCAGCGGATTATTTTTAAAATGTGATTTAGCCAAATACTAAAACGGAAAGCCAACCAAAGAACAAGTCCAGCAGACCGGTGTATAGCATGATCGCTCCAACGAAAACCAAAACTACCAGCAGGTAAGTTTTCCACTCCCGGAAGGTGGGCCAAATTACCTTTTTTAGCTCGCTGATAACCTGCTTAACGAACTGGATGATGCGTGCGAAGAACCCGAGGGATTCTACATTCTGCGCAGTCTTATCTGCCACGGATCCTCCATACTATTAGCTTCCAAAATAACTTGCAGGGCAGGAGGGACTCGAACCCACAACCGCCGGTTTTGGAGACCGGTGCGCTACCAATTGCGCCACTACCCTACGCATTTAGTTCACAGTCAGTAACTTTTAAGCCACTTACAACAAACTGCGTGCTTAATGAGTCTAAACGATTTTAACTAACAAATACAACTCCAAAGCAAATAACGTGATCTGCACAACTGAGGATTCCAAATTAGATTCAACAGGCGCCCTCGGAAAAGATCTGAATCCTAAATTCCAAAAAGTAAGACGAAAAGATAAATCTCCGAAAAAAATAACCAGTTTCAGGCACACTAATATATGTGAGTACTTTAAATCAGCACCCCCGCGTTTCCGCACGACTGGGCGCAATTGCCCCCTCTGCCACCCTCGCTGTTACCAAGCGCGCTAAAGAACTGGCCGCCCAAGGTAAAAACGTAATCGGTTTTGGCGCTGGCGAACCCGATTTCGCTACCCCCGATTACATTGTTGAAGCAGCCGTGAAAGCCGCTCGCAACCCAAATATGCACAAATACACTGCCAACGACGGTCTTCCTGCCCTACGTGAAGCGATTGCAACGAAAACCCTCCGCGATTCAGGCTATGAAATTAACCCAGCCAATGTTCTGGTCACTAACGGCGGGAAACAAGCAGTTTTCCAAGCAATCGCTGCCGTAGTTTCAGCTGGTGACGAAGTTCTACTTCCAGCCCCCTACTGGACTACCTACCCCGAGGCAATCGCTTTAGCCGGTGGGAAAACCGTGGAAGTTTTCGCAAACGCCGCAGCTGAATACAAAGTAACCGTAGAACAGTTAGAGGCTGCGCGAACTGAAAAAACTAAAGCATTACTGCTTTGCTCCCCCTCAAACCCCACCGGATCGGTTTACACTCCGGCGGAACTTACTGCCATTGGAAAATGGGCAGTTGAAAAAGGTATTTGGGTACTAACTGACGAAATCTACGAACACTTAGTGTACGAAGATGCCGAACCTGCCCACATTGTGAAGCTAGTTCCCGAGCTGGCAGACACCTGTATCGTGATGAACGGGGTGGCTAAGACCTATGCAATGACCGGCTGGCGTGTAGGCTGGATGCTCGGCCCTGCCGACGTGATTAAAGCTGCCTCAAACTTCCAATCTCACCTGACTTCTAACGTAAATAACATTGCACAAATGGCTGCTTTAGAAGCTGTTTCAGGCTCCCTGGATGCAGTTTACGAAATGCGCGAAGCTTTCGACCGCAGACGTCGCCTGATGGTTTCTATGCTGTCCGAAATCCCCGGCTTAGTAGTTCCTAATCCGAAGGGCGCATTCTATGCGTACCCATCTGTGGAAGCTCTTTTAGGAGAAGAAATTGCTGGCACAGTCATCACTTCCTCAGCTGTTCTTGCCGACGTGATTTTAGATAAGGCTGAAGTTGCGGTAGTTCCTGGGGAGGCTTTTGGGCCATCAGGATTTATTCGTCTTTCCTACGCCTTAAATGACCGTGACCTGGAAGAAGGAGTTCAGCGGATTCAAAAACTGATCCGAGGATAGAAAACGCTAACGGCACAGATTGCTGGCCTATAGCACGTTTGCGTGAAGTTGCTGGCGTGTTTACGTGAAGTTGCTGGAGCGTTTGTGTGAAGTTGCTGGCGCGTTTGCGCGGTACTGCGCGCTGGCTACAAGTGAGCTTTTAACCAAGTGACCGTATTAGCTAACAGCTGCGGGGCTTGCGGACCATTGAAAATCTCGTGTTTTTCGCCCAAAACTACGCGATATTCAGCTTCAACCCCCGCAGCTTGTGCCTGCTTCACCAAATGCGCAGATCCGCTGGGCGATACCACTTTGTCAAACTCTCCATGCATAACTAACAGTGGTAACGACCATTTTCCTGCGTTGTCGTGAACAAAATACGACCAGTTAGTCAAAGTAGCCGCAGTTAATAGTGGAACCGGCCCCACGTAGTTAAGCGGGTCAGATTGGTAGGCTGCGATAACTTCTGGAAGTAAAGCCACTTCTGTTGGATCCATTTCCACTGTCGGCATTGCCGGATACTTTCGGGCTAAACGCAAAGCCGCAGCAGTTACTGACCGGGGGATCAGCGAATCTACTGCCGGCCCGGATAAAACTACTCCCATGATCCCTTCCGGACGTAATAATCCTGACACCGCGGTAATCAAACCACCCATTGAATGGCCGAATAAAAATAGCTTCTGGGTGCGTGACACTTTAGCTACCTTACCGCGAGCGCGAAAATGATCCCCAATTAGGGTCTTTATATCCACCACGCATTTTTCTACCGGCTGCCCCTTTCTTACCAGGGAAGTTCCGTGGGCTAACTGGTCGTAAGTGTAAACGTCAAAACCAGCTTCATTAAACCAGCGGATTACCTGAGAGTACCTTCCTTGGTGTTCGGCCAGACCATGTAAGAGCAGAATATCTGCTAATGGTTCCTGTTTTGTTTTATAGACGTAGAGTTGCATGGGGTCCTCCTTGCGGTGGCCTGAGCCACGCTTACTCACCTTAGTTTTTCAAGTACAATGTCTTAAAATGAATTCTATCCTCATATCTAGTTTTCCTCAGAAGTCCCACGGTGAAAGATTTAGCGAAACTTCCTAAAGCCCATTTGCATCTGCACTTTACGGGTGCCATGCGTCCGACAACTATGGTTGAGTTGGCACAAGAACAGGGAGTTCGTTTACCCGCTCACCTTTTAGAAAACGATCCCCTTACTGTCCCAGCTAATGCGCGGGGTTGGTTCAGGTTCCAGCGTTCCTATGATGCTGCCCGTGCTTTAGTGCGTTCAGAAGCGGTAATGCGTCGTTTGATTGATGAGGCTGTGGAGGACGATGTTAGCGAAGGTTCGGTTCGTTTAGAGATTCAAGTAGATCCCACTTCCTACGCGCCGTGGGTAGGTGGTTTAACTCCGGCTTTAGAGATTATTTTAGATCAGGCACGTATTTCTGGAATGCAGCATGGTCTTTCAGTAGGGGTGATTGTTGCCGCTTCACGGATAAGGCACCCTTTGGATGCCCGCACTTTAGCTCGGTTAGCCGCCAAATATGCGGGAACGGCTAACGGTGAAGTGGTAGCTTTTGGACTTTCTAATGATGAAGCTGCGGGTACTACAGCAGAGTTTGCCCACGCTTTTCGTTTGGCTCGTAAAGCTGGCCTGCCAGGAGTTCCTCACGGCGGGGAACTGCTTGGCCCAGATCATGTTAGGCAGGTGATTTCCCATTTGCAGCCGCGCCGGCTGGGTCATGGGGTGCGGGCAGTGGAAGATCCTCGGCTTTTAGATGAATTGATTGCAGCTGGCGTGGGTTTTGAGCTTTGCCCCACTTCTAATGTGTCTTTAGGAGTTTTTGGTGACTTATCTCAATTGCCTTTGCGAGATCTTTTTTCTGCCGGTGCTGCTATTGCCCTGGGGGCGGATGACCCACTGCTATTTCGTTCACGTTTGCTAACTCAGTATGAGTATGCTCGTTCACGTGGTTTTACAGATAGCGAATTGGCTTCGCTGGCAACTTCTTCGATTGAAATTTCTTTGGCTCCGCCAGACTTAAAAGCTCAATGGATTAAACAGGTACAGGCATGGTTGAACAGTTCCCACACGTAGTTAAAGGCATTTATAGCATCAACGGGGTGCGGGTGCGGACCGCGCGATTACGTGCAGGGGCTTTCCAAGTTGGTGATCCTGCTTTTGTTCTGGTCCATGGAATTGGGGTAGATTCTAGGTACTTTTACCAAGTTGCTGAAAAGCTACTTCCCTATGGAGAAGTTCTGCTGGTGGATTTACCTGGTTTTGGTGCTTCACCGCGCCCCCATACTCCACTTTCGATCGCAGGTTTTGCAGCTGTTTTACACGCCGTAATCAAAGCTGCTGAGCTTCATAATCCGGTAATCTTAGGACATTCTATGGGCGCGCAGGTGGTAGCTGAACTGGCTGTGCGTGATCCTGAAATGGCGCAGCGCATCCTGCTGGTAGGGCCGCCGGTAGATTTGCGACGCCACTCTTTCCCCCTTCTACTTTGGCGTTTTCTTCGTTCTTCAATACATGAATCCCCTAAAGTGGCAGCTTTCGCACTAAATGCTTACGCACGTTCAGGAATTTACTGGTTCTCTGTGACCCTACCGGCCGTGATTGGGTTTTCTTTACAAGAAAGACTTAAACTCACAGAAGCGAAAATATCTTTAATCCGCGGACAGTACGATTATTTGGCAGCTCGTAAATGGGTGCACCGCCTTCAGGCTGGTCTGGTTGAACGTGGGCAGGCAGCTGCCCCGCTGGTAGAAATCCCCCGCGGAGCACATTCAATAGTGCTCTGTTTTGAAGAACAGGTAGTAGCCAGCCTTGTAGAACTAAGTAATTTATCTACGCAAACAGATTGAGTGTAACCGTCTGCGGGGCTTTATACCAGCCCGCAGTAATAGCGGGCTACATTTTCTAAGTTATTCGGCGTTTACAAAAACTGGTTCGGGAATCAGCTCAATTCCGAACTTTTCCTTTACTCCTTGTTTCACAACCGTAGCTAGTTCAAAAATATCTGCGGCGCTGGCATTCCCTTGATTAGTTATGGCCAGGACGTGGGCGGTAGAAAGCGCTGCCCCTGACTCAGGACGAACTTTGAACCCCTTTGTAAAACCGGCTTGTGAAATCAGCCAAGCTGCAGAAGTTTTTACCTGGTCTGCGACTTGGAAACGCGGTGCTTCTGCGGGGAGGCTATCCGCTATTTGTGCTGAAAGGATCGGGTTGGTGAAGAAAGAGCCTGCCGAATAGGTGTTGCGATTAGTGTCATCTAATACCATCGATTTAGACCGGCGCAGTTCTAAAACGGCGTCTCTTACTGCCCGTACGTCCAGGCGTTCACCCAAGGTTACGCCCAGCTTATCAGCCAGTTCTTGGTAGGCGATTGGTGCAGATAAGGAAGCTGAACGGGTAGCGAACTCTACAGAAAGGATAATCCACCTGCCGGATGGTCCCCAGAGGCGCCCATTGGAGAGATTTGGATCGGTTACTGAACGTTTGAAGATTGACGTGCGGTAGCCAGCTTCTAAATCAGAGGCAAAAATAGTCTTGGTACGTTGTAAAAGCCGGTCGTAAACGCGAACTGAGGCAATAGAGTCTGCAACTTCCTGCCCGTAAGCTCCAATATTTTGCATGGGAGCCGCCCCCACTGTGCCGGGAATCCCCGAAAGAGCTTCTAAGCCCCCACCCCACTGCCGTTCAACCGCGGTAGCTACCAGTTCATCCCAGGCAACTCCAGCTGTTGCAGTAAATGAGATTCCCCCACAGGCTGAATCGTGGGTGAGTTTTATTTCAGAACGCATATCGCGAATTACTACGCCGGAAAATCCCGTATCAGTGGCCACAATATTTGATCCGCCACCAAGCATCATCACCGCAGTGCCCGCCGCGTCAGCAGCTTTCACAGTCTGGATAATTTCTGCTTCTGTTTCAGCGCGAACCAGGTTATTCACCGGCCCACCTACCCCCAGAGTTGTCCAGTCCCGTAAAAGGAGAGATTCTGGCTGATACTGTCGGTGCGATGGGGTGCGTTCTAACTTTTCCACCTGCGTAGGGTCAAGACTGTAAGTTAGCGAACATGATTCTTCATCCGCATATTTCGCCATGATTCTCCTTATGAAAACTATCTGCCGTGTCGCGGGAAGAATAGTTCTTGCGTATGTTGTATTTACTTACTTGCGTTAAGAATAGCAGTTGCGAAAGAATACTTTTTATTCGGCGGCTGAATTATCTAGTTTGTGATCATTTTGCGGGCGAAGCTGACCGGTGAGCAGAACTGAAATGAATACCGGTAGCACTAACGCCCCTAAAGCCCGTTGATAACCCACGTATTCAGCTAAATATCCGATAAGCGCTGGCCCGGCAATGGCAGCGCTGAAGCTAATCGTACTCATCACTGAAAGCCGAGAGGCGCTTCTAAGTGGGTCAGCAGCTAAAACTGAAGCGCTTAACGGGTATCCTAAAGCGACGCCAACTCCCCAAAAAGCCGCTCCAAATAAAGCCAGCCAATACACTGGGCTAAAGGCTAGGAACACTACCCCAACTAGTCCGAAAATCAATAGGGCACGTAAGAGTTTATCGACCGAGTAAAAACTTTGCAGGTGCGGTGAAAGAAGCCGCGTTGCAGTTAAAGCTGTCAAAAAAATCGCTAAAGAAGCAGTTCCATACCAAACGGGCAAACTGAAACCATCTACCATCGCCAGTGCCAGCCAATCTGCTGCGGCCCCTTCCGTAATTTCAATACCAAAAACCAACACTCCAATTAGTAGGGTACGTTTTTCTTTCCAAGCGTCACTACTTTTTACCACCTGATTAGTTGAGGTGGAATTGCCAGAAGTTTGTTCCCGGTGCTGATCGGTTTCTTTCACCGTCCCTCTGCCCGTCAGTTTTGCAACTGTTGCGGCAGGCAGAAAATGCGTGAAACTCCAAACTGCCAGTAGCGCAGAAAAACAGATTACCGCAGTAATGTGCGTGTAAATAGAAAAGCCGTTACGTAGTGAGCCGACGGCTAAAAGCGCGCCACTGACCGTGCCAATTGAAAAAGCAGCGTGAAACCAAGCCATCCGTGGTTTCCGCAGCTTCACTTCCACGTATCCGCCCTCGGTATTGATAGCTGCGTTAAGTAAGGAAGCGCCGGTATTGGCAGTTAAAAGGCAGCCTACCAGCAGCGGAACGGAGCTTGCTTGCAAAGCCCCCAGCACACCTAATAAGCCGACTGTCCAAAGCGTGAATCCGATAGTCCCGATGCGAGTGGGCCCAAAACGCGTCACTAGCGGACCGGCGGCGGGAATCGCCAGCATAGCTCCCAACGCGGCAGAAATCAGTAGGTTTCCCATTTGCGTGGGAGTGAACTGAAAATGGTCGCGTAAGGCGGGCAGTTCTGAAAGAAAAGTGGCGTGCACTAACCCCAGCACATAAAAGATTAAGAGAGTTGCTCGGGTTGCTGCATTAACTGCCTGATTCTTCATAAATTATTTCCCTAGGGCGCCAGATGAAGGAACATGAAGTTTAGACCTAGATATAACGAAACCCCCACTTGTGAGTGGGGGACGTTAAAGATTAATCTTAGCGGGTCTCGCGGTGAGCCACGGAGCGGCGGCAGCGCGGGCAGTACTTCATAAGTTCCAGACGATCCGGCGTGTTACGACGGTTCTTCTTGGTGATGTAGTTGCGCTCCTTGCACTCCGAGCAGGCCAGAGTAATCTTTGGGCGAACGTCAGATGCCTTGCTAGCCATGATGTTTTCCTTATTTTAAGACTAAAACTTACTGCTCGGCGACCCTTGCTTGAAACTTTTGTAAATTTCATTCAAGAATGAGCCGGTAGCGGGAGCGGGGTTCGAACCCGCGACCTCACGATTATGAGTCGTGCGCTCTCACCAACTGAGCTACCCCGCCGCATGGGGTTTGTGCTCCCACTTTAGATTACTAAAGTAGTCTATTGACTATTCATTCAAATAGCAATATGTTTTTAAGCACAAACAGAGCCCCGAAAGGGAATCGAACCCTTGACCTTCTCCTTACCATGGAGATGCTCTGCCGACTGAGCTATCGGGGCAACATCGACAATCTTACCGATATTCTTCAACTACTGTCAAATCATATTCCGTGTTGATTGTCACTTGCAGTTTTCCAGCAGGTACTGGCAAAACCAGTGGTGGAGGAGGGATTTGAACCCCCGAAGCTTTCGCATCTGATTTACAGTCAGGTCCCTTTGGCCGCTCAGGAACTCCACCAGTGCATTTCGTTGTTTCGTTACCTCAACAACTGGTGCTCCCCTAGCTTAACAGAAAACTATTTCTAAATGCCAATTCGATTTTTACGTTTTCAGCGATTAGTGACGCACCTCCCAACCACCTTGGAAAATACATCGCTTTTTCCTCGCTAAACGACTAACCTATTAGTAGAGTGTTTTGCCCGTTTAAGCGGGCTTAGCCCACTGTTTTCGCCATTTAGTAAGGAGTCATCATGGCAGATTCATCTTTTGATGTTGTTTCCGAAGTTGATCGGCAAGAAGTTGATAACGCAGTTAATCAAGCCGCGAAAGAAGTTAATCAGCGTTACGATTTCAGAGGGGTAGATGCCCTGCTCACTTTCAAGGGTGAAACTATCACCATGGAAGCAAACTCAGCTGAACGTGTATTAGCTATTTTAGATGTGCTTCAGTCAAAACTGATCAAACGCGGAGTTTCCCTTAAAGCCTTGGATTTAGGTGATGGTGAACCAAAAGTATCCGGTAAGATCTACCGTTTAGTGGGCACTTTAAAAGAAGGACTTTCAACTGAAAACGCTAAGAAAATCTCTAAACTAATCCGCGAAGAAGGCCCAAAGAGCGTAAAAGCTAATATCCAGGGCGATTCAGTGCGAGTTACTTCAAAATCAAGAGACGATCTGCAAGAAGTTATCGCCCTTTTGAAAAAAGCTGATATCGACGCTGCTTTACAGTTCACTAACTACCGTTAAAAACAAATCTTAAATAAAAGGGGTGGAACGCAAGTAGATTCTTGCGTTCCACCCCTTTATATCTTTAATAACCTGCCAGTTTCTCTAACTGCGCGATCCGCTGATCCATAGGCGGGTGGGTAGACATAAGCGAACGTAAAGCTCCTCTAAACGGGTTAGCAATCATCATTGCCGCCACATTAGACCGCGTGGGCGTGCGTTGCAACGGATTATTCTTCACTCCCGCTTCAATCTTTCGTAATGCTGAGGCTAAAGCTAAAGGGTCTTCGGTAAGCATAGCCCCATCGTAGTCAGCTTCCAGCTCTCGACTACGTGAAATGCCCATCTGCAAAATAGTAGCAGCTAAGGGAGCTAAAAAGATTAACGCCAAAGACCCCAGTAGTCCCAGCGGATTGCTCTGGCGGTTATCTCCGCGCATCACCCCAAATGACATTATCTGCGCTACCGCTGTGATGACACTGGCCATTCCCGCCGCTAACGTAGAGGTGAGAATATCCCGGTTGTAAACGTGCATTAACTCATGTCCCAAAACGCCGCGCATTTCCCGTTCGTTCAGAAGATGAATAATCCCCTCAGTGCAACAAACCGCCGCGTTCTTCGGGTTGCGTCCCGTAGCAAATGCGTTTGGAGTCATCGAAGGAGAAAGATACAGTCGGGGCATTGGCTGACCGGCTCGTTCAGCCAGCTCCCCCACCATCTGATACATCCACGGGGCTTCTTCAGGGGAAACAGGGCGAGCGTTCATTGAACGTAACGCTAACTTATCTGAGTTCCAGTAGGTGTAAAAGTTCATTCCCAACCCCATCACCACTGAAAGGTAAAAGGGGGCGCTGGAACGAGTTCCGAAAGAAATTAGCGCACCGATAGCCACAACTAAACCCCACATCGCCGCGAATAGCAGGGCTGTTTTCATTGTATTCTTACCCATCGGACTCCTTCCTCAGTTTCATTAAATAAGAAGCATACTAATGCAAGCATATCCTTTAGAAGCTGAACTTTCCTCCCCTAGTTTCTCTCAGCCACTTTAGTGGTTGCTTAAAATTTCCAATTATTTCGAGGGCGGAGTTTTACCCCCGCCCTCGAGAAAATCTGTAACTGGCTTACCGGACTATTCTCCGGGCTGTCCAACTAAATCTATTTCGGAAATATCTTCTCCCCGAGAAATCGCTGTCATGGCTTTACGGGAAGCAACTTTAATACGTTCGCGTGGCCCACGCCCGCCTTCCACTTCACCGTACTGGGCACCCAGCTCTTCTTCAAATGCGTTTAGAAGCTCCCACCCTTCCCAGGTGGTGTAGGCTACGCCGCGTTCTTCAAGGAGCTTAACCATTGCCTCATGTCCAACTGCTTCGGTAGTTGCCTGCAGTTTCCCAGCCTGCGCGTCAGCTACCAGGTTAGCGATAGTTTCTTGCGCATCAGACTTAGTGGAACCGATTAGCCCTACCGGGCCGCGTTTAACCCAACCGGTAGCGTAAATGCCGGTGAGCGGCTGACCATTTTCGCCCAGGACTCGCCCAGCTTCGTTTGGAATCACGCCGCGCTGCTGATCGAAAGGAATACCTTCAATAGGTGAAGAGAAGTAGCCGATAGCTCGGTAAACTGCCTGCACTGGGGTTTCTACGAATTCGCCGGTTCCTTCCACGGACCCATCCCCTACTAAGCGGGTACGTTCAGTCTTTAGCGCACGCACATTCCCGTTTTCATCTGCCAAGATTTCAACGGGTGAATGGAACATGTGAATGTGAATCCGGCGGCTGGCAGTGTGTTCTTCCTGCATAGCGTAGTTAGTGAGCGCCTTAACAACCTGTTTGGTCTGGTTGGAAGACGCGATTGCTTTTTCGGATCCTTCGTCAAAGTCAAAATCTTCTTCGTAAACAATCACGTCTACATCTGGCTGGTGTCCCAGTTCGCGTAGTTCCAGTGGAGTGAACTTCACTTGGGCGGGGCCGCGGCGACCAAAAACGTGTACGTCAGTTACGGGGCTCTTACGCAGTCCTTCGGCTACGTTTTCAGGGATTTCGGTAACGAGGAGGTCCTCAACGTGTTTAGCTAGGACTCGGGCCACGTCTAAGGCTACGTTTCCAACGCCCAAAACCGCGATTTCTTTGGCTTCTAAAGGCCATTCGCGCGGGTAGTCAGGGTGTGCGTCGTACCAGGAAACAAAGTCAGCGGCGCCGTAACACTGCGGGAGGTCTACGCCAGGAATGTCTAGGGGCGCATCTTTATCTGATCCGGTGGCGAAGATTACCGCGTCATAGTGGGCATGGAGATCTTCTACGGTAATGTCTGTGCCTACGTTTACGTTGCCCAATAAGCGGATATCTCCGCGTTGGAGGATCTTATAGAGGGCTACGATGATTTGTTTAATACGTGGGTGATCGGGAGCCACTCCGTAACGAACTAGGCCGTAGGGTGCAGGTAAGCGTTCAAATAGGTCAATATCTACATCCAGTCCTGATTTAGAAAGAATATCTGAAGCATAGATGCCTGCTGGACCAGCGCCGATTACAGCAACTGAGAGTGGTCGCGTCTGGGTCACGTTTCCCCCGTATGAGTATTTTATTTCAGCTAGGTGCTGAAGTTGGATATTTAGATCATTTTAAGTTTACGTAATCTGGCCATTAAATGCACCCGCCAGTTTCAGATCTTGGTTTAAGGTTCCAGTTTCTCCCTGTCGGTTTTGTTGCCTTTCTAAGACGCCTAGTTCTCTTTAGAAGCTTGGGTGTGCCGGGAAATCCAGTGAGCATAAGTATCTACGTGTAGAACTGTCTGCGTGTAATCGGAAGGCGGCTCTTGCTAAGTTAGCAAGAGCCGCCTTCCGAAAGGGGTTAGTTCATGCGATCTACCATTAGTTGCGCCAGGTCGATTAACGCCTGCTTCGCTTTTGAGTCCGGTAGGTCATCTAATGCGTCTACTGCTGAAGCCGCCCACTGTTTAGCTATCTGGCGGGTTTCTTCCACTACTTCAGATTTACCTAAGCGTTCCACTACGGAAGCTAAACGTTCCGGATCGGTCAGGTCTGAATCAATATCTGCTAACAGTTTTTGTCCGTCAGCATCTAAAGTGCCCGCCGCTAAACGCTCTCTCAGAAGTAGGATGGGTAAAGTGACTACGCCTTCTACTAAGTCAGTTCCCGGAGTTTTTCCAGAAACAGAACCGTCAGAGGTGAGGTCAATTACGTCATCTGCTAGTTGGAAAGCTACCCCAATCCGTTCACCATAGAGGCCCACTGCCTGGGCAACTTCATCAGTTGCCCCGCCGTGCCATGCGCCAAAAACGGCTGCGGTATTAATTAGCGACCCGGTTTTATCTGCCAGTACCTGAATGTAGAAATCAACCGGATCCTCATTATTTTGTGGACCGAAAGTCTCATTCAACTGTCCAATGCAGAGTCTTTCGAAGGTCTGCGCGTGGTAATCGATGGTGCGCTGCCCCAGGGAAGCTACCAGGCGGGAAGCACGGGCAAACAGTACGTCTCCGGCCAGGATAGCCCGATTATTTCCCCACTGGTGCTGAGCTGCGGGAACTCCGCGACGCTGTGGCGCTGAGTCCATTACATCGTCGTGATAAAGGGTGGCTAAGTGGGTTAGTTCCACTGCTGTTGCAGCTTCGATTACTGCCTGGGAGGCTACTTTGTCAGCTGCCCCTAGCTGGGCGCAAATAAGCGCCAGCATTGGACGCATCCGTTTACCACCTGCATTAGACAGATGGGAGGTTAGTTCATCAACCAGCTGACTTGAACCAGTCACTGAGTGGCGGAGCAACTCTTCAACTTGTTCCATGTCGGCGTTGAGAAGTTCTTCAAGCGTGTTTTCAGTCATTTTTCCATTAACTTTACGGGAGAAGTACTACTACATTGCCGAGTAGTTCCAGAACTGGGCCGGGGAATACGCCAAGTAGCACAGTTAAAACTGCTGCCATCATGATAGCTACGAAACTATAGCCTTCGGAGCGAATCACGACGGTATTTTCAGATGGTTCAGTTAAGAACATGAGGACTACTAAACGGAAGTAGTAGAACGCGGTCACTGCCGAACAAGCCAATGCTAAGGCTACTAGCCAAATCATTCCACCTTCAATACCGGCTGCGAATACTACGAACTTTCCAATGAAACCACCGGTGAGGGGGATACCTGCAAAAGAAAGCAGGAAAATCAAGAAAGCGGTAGCCAAGGCCGGTGATTTGCGTCCCAGTCCTGCCCAACGTTCTAAGGAAGTTGCTTCTCCGGTGACGTTGCCACCGTTATCAACTGAACGCACTAAAGTAACTACACCGAAGGCGCCGATAGTGGCGATCCCGTAGGTGAGTAGGTAGAAGATAATTGCTCCCGCAGAGTGTGCGGTAACGGCAAATAAACCAATCATCACGAAACCAGCGTGAGCAATGGAAGAGTAGGCTAAAAGACGTTTCACATCAGTTTGTACTAACCCAACAAAAGTACCCACTAAGAGCGTGAGAATCACGATGCCAACTAAAGCGTAGTTAAACTCCCACTCAAGTGGTCCCAAAATGGTCAGGTAAATGCGGATTAAAGCTCCAAAAGCAGCTACTTTAACTGCGGCTGCCATGAAACCGGTGATTGGGGTGGGGGCTCCTTGGTAAACGTCTGGAGTCCAGGCGTGGAAAGGTGCAGCGCCAATCTTAAACAGTAAGCCGATTAGCATCAATAGTCCGCCCACAGTGCCAAAGTAAATCATTGGGGATCCGGGAAGAATCCGAGCGATTGCGGAAAGCTGCAAAGAGGAGGTTGCCCCGTATAAGAATGCGCCGCCTAAGAGCAGGAAGGTGGAAGCAAAAGCACCCAGGACGAAGTATTTCAAAGCAGCTTCTTGGGAAAGCTGCCGCCGCCGCCGCGCGGTGGCTACCATCACGTAAAGTGGCAGGGACATTACTTCGAGGGCGATAAACAGAGCGATCAGCGTATTTGCAGCTGGGAATACCATCATCCCCCCTAAGCTAAAGAGCATTAGAGTGTAGATTTCCGTACGCTGGTAACCTTTTTCGATTGAAAGGTCCTCATCGGCTGAACCGGGACGGTCAGCTGGTTGAGCTGCAAAAGCACCATCTTTAAGTTCACTGCGGTCAGTAACTACCAAGATTGCGATTAGTGCTAATAGGAGTAGCACGGCTTGCACTGTCAGGGTAAGTGGGTCTTCGATGTATTCGATGGTGGCAGTGGGGTTGGTGAATCCTTCATTTAGCCTGGAGGCAACTACCAGGATTGCCCCGATAATGGTGGCTAATGAAAGTACCAGTTGCACGGTGCGACGACCCTTTGCAGGGACAAAAGCCTCTACCAAGACAGATACTACGGCACCTGCGAATACGATGAGGATAGGTAGCAGTGAAAGCCAAGGAATTTCTGGTGTCTGGAGTGGGGCAAATGGAACGAGGAAGTTCACTTTGAGTTCCCTTCGGTCTGAGCATTTTCAAGTGGAGCGCTTTGGAAATTAGTTACTGCTGCTTCAGAAACTGGGGTGAGCGCAGAAATCAGCGGAGCTGACCAGATACCTAGGATTACCATGGCGATTAGTAGTGGCGCGACAGTAAACTTCTGGCGCATATCTAAGTCAGAGAATTTATCCATGTTATCCGGTACCGGCCCGGTGAAGATCTTTTGGTATGGAACTAAAAGATAGAGGGCGGCCAGAACTACTCCAAAAACAGCAACGGCAGCCGCGATGGGAAGTACTTTCCAAGTGCCGATTAAAACTAGGTATTCCGGTACGAAACCAGAAAGGCCTGGAAGAGCTACCGAAGCTAAGCCGGATACCAACCAGGTGCCGGCAAGGATTGGGGTGACCCGTTGCATTCCGCGGTAGTCAGCGATTGCTCGGCTTCCTGTTTGCTCGGTTAGATAACCGGAGATGAGGAACATCGCGGCAATGGAAACTCCGTGTGCAACCATGTAGAACATTGCCCCAGTCATTGCAATCGTGGAACCTACGTAAATACCTAACACCATGAATCCAAAGTGGGATACCGAGGTGAAAGAAACTAAACGCATTAAGTCGCTTTGCCCAATCGCTGCTAAACCACCGTAGATGATGGAAACTAAGGCAAGGCCAATAATCACTGGCGCTGCATAAACCGAAGCATTTGGGAAGAGGGGAAGGCAAAGTGCGATCATCCCGTAAGTACCGATTTTGTCCAGCACACCAACTAGTAGCACTGAAGTGCCGGGTCGGGCTGCCGCAGCAGTGTCGGGTAACCAAGTGTGCAGTGGCACCATGGGGGCCTTAATCGCGAAAGCGATAAAGAAGGTGATGAAAATACCTAACTCTACGTTGAAAGGCAGTTGCGTTTGTGAAAGGTTCTCTAACAGGTATGCCTGGGGGGTTCGTTCTGCGTAGACAAAGAGGGTGATTACCCCCGCTAGCATTACTAAACCGCCTGCCAGCGAGTACAGTAGGAACTTCACTGCAGCTGCTTTTGCGTTGGCAATCCCGTAGCGTCCGATCATGAAGTAAAGCGGGATTAGCATGGCTTCGAATGCGAAGTAGAATACTGCTACGTCGCGGGCTGCGAAAATCAGCACCATGAATGCTTCCAAAAGCAGAATCAAAGCCGCGTAGCGCCCGGCTTCCAAACTGGGGTTAGCTGCCTGGCTATCTTCTTTCCAAGCTGCTACTAGTACCAGTGGAACTAAAGCTAACGCTAAGACAATCATTACTAGGGAAAGTTGCGTTACCCCCAGTGCCCAGCTAATTCCGATTTGCGGAATCCAACTGTAGGTTTCGGCTAGCTGATAGCTTCCAGCTAAAGTCCAGTCGATCTGTGTGGTAGCGAAAAGAACTAGGAGCAGTTCAACTACCGAAACGCCTAGGGCGATGTAGCGACCAGCTTTTTGCAGTGGTTTAACTGACAGGATAAGTACGCCAGCTAAAGCAGGTAGCGCAACTAACAGGGTTAGCACTGGGAAAGTGCTTGAAATAGTTTCTAACATTTCTTTCTCTCCTCCGTGCTTAGAACTGGAAAGCTAAAGTTGTAATCAAAGCTACAACCACGCCAGCTAGAATGTATCCGGCGTATCCGCGGATGTAACCGGTCTGTGTCCAACTTACGGCTGCTCCTAGTTTGGTTGAGAGCTTAGCCAGACCGTGGACAGTGCCATCTACTACGTGTTTGTCGGTAGCAACTACCCCGCGCATTACTGCGTTAGTTGGGGTGACGAAGAGGGCGTTATTCAGCTGGTCTTGGTACAGGTCGTTGCGAGCTGCGTGTACCAGGGAGTTTCCAGCTGGAACAGCTACGGGAACTTCCTCTAGGTGGTACATCTTGTACGCTACGGCTGCGCCGATGATTACCACAGCGAGTGTGGCGATTTGGATAACGATAATCGGAAGTACCGGTTCGTGGTGTTCACCATATCCAAAAACCGGGGATAGCCAGTTGGTGAACATATCGTTCCAAGCTAATACGATACCCATGAAAGTAGCTCCGATTGCCAGGATAATCATTGGAATGGTCATCAGTGGGGAGCTTTCATGCGGGTGGAATTCTGCTTCGCTCCACCGCTGTTTCCCGTAGAAGGTCATGAAGAATAGGCGGGACATGTAGAATGCGGTGATTCCAGCGCCAACCAGGGCGACGATCCCGAATACCCAACCAGCCCAGGGAGCGTCGTAGTTTCCGAAGTGGTTTGCGGTGAATGCGTGTTCGATTAACTTATCCTTTGACCAGAAACCAGCGAAAGGAGGCACGCCGAGAATTGCCAGCCAACCTACTAAGAAAGTACCGGCGGTAATCGGCATAACTTTTTGCAAAGCACCAAAGTGACGCATATTGATTTCATCATCCATGGCATGCATAACTGACCCGGCTCCAAGGAACATGAGAGCTTTGAAGAAGCCGTGGGTGAAGAGGTGGAAGATTGCAAATGCCCAGCCGATTGGGCCTAAGCCAGCTCCGAGCATCATGTAACCGATTTGGCTCATGGTAGAAGCAGCTAGTACTTTCTTCATGTCATCTTTAGCGGTACCAATAATGGCTCCAAAGAGCAGGGTGAATGCGCCAACAATAGCTACGGCGGTAGTGGCGATAGGTGCTTCTAGGTAGATTGCGCCAGAGCGGACTACCAGGTAGACACCTGCGGTAACCATGGTGGCAGCGTGGATTAAAGCAGATACTGGGGTAGGGCCAGCCATTGCGTCCCCCAACCAGGCTTGGAGTGGGAACTGGGCTGATTTACCACAGGCGGCAACAAGCAGGAATAAACCTACTAAAGTGGCGGCGTGTGCCCCAGCTTGCGGGGCTGCTTTAGCAACTTCAGTAAAGTCCACACTTCCGTAGGCGGCGAACATGGTCATCATGGCAAGCAGAAGCCCCATGTCACCCACGCGGTTCATCACGAAGGCTTTCTTAGCAGCTGAAGCGTAGTCTGGGACGAAGTTCCAAAAACCAATCAGCAGGTAGGAGGCTAAGCCTACGCCTTCCCATCCCATGAAGAGTACCGCATATGAGTTACCAAGTACTAGGGTGAGCATGGCGGCGATGAAGAGGTTCAGGTAAGCGAAGAACCTACGCCGGTCTTTATCGTGATCCATATAGGCAACTGCGTAAACGTGGATTAATGACCCCACAAAGGTAACTAGCATTACGAAAGTCAAAGAAAGTGGGTCTAGTAGGAGTCCAAAATTAACGTTGAAATCGCCTGCGGGAATCCAGCTAAAGAGGTGGAGGTTGAGACGACTATTTTCATAGTCAGCTCCCAGTAGTTGCAAGAAAATTGCAAATCCGATGCCGAATGAAGTCCATGAGGCTGCTACAGCCACCCAATGTCCCCAGCGGTCGGTGACGCGTCCGGCTAGTAAGAGCCCCAGGGATACTACCAGAGGCACCACAATCATCAGCCAGGCGTAGCTAGCTACCCCGGTTGCTTCCACTACCGGCGCAGGGGCGCTTGGGCTGAGAGGAAGGTTAATTAGTTCAGTCATATTTGCTTCCTCAGTTCTTCAGTAGGTTTGACTCATCAACGGAGGTGGTCCGTCGGGAGCGGAAAATAGATACAACGATTGCTAGTCCGATTACTACTTCAGCAGCGGCAACAACCATCACGAAGAAAGCCATTACCTGTCCGTTATAGTCGCTGAACATGCGAGCAAAAGTTACAAAGACAAGGTTAGTTGCGTTTAGCATCAGCTCAACTCCCATTAGAGAGATAACTGCTGAGCGTCGCACTAAAACAGTCGCTGCGCCGATGGAAAATAGGGCTAGCGCTAAGAAAAGGTAAAAGTAGAGGCTCATTACTTCTGTTCCTCACCTTCCACGTTGTCATTTACTGAAGGAGACGGTTCTTCATGCTGGAACAAACCAGTTTCTGCTGGTTTACCACCCATCCCCCATGCTTGGGATTGTTCAACCCGTGCCACGGATGCTTGCCCGTGAATCGCCTGGGTAGTGTCGCCTTCTTTGGAGCGACGCAGGTTAGTAGCTAACTTAGGATCAAGGTTGCCGATTGAACGGTCCAAACCACGGACACGCAAAACTCTTGGGATCGATTCATTAACGACTTCCAAAGTTTCCCCTGAAAGCGCACCCACATCCACAGAAGTGGACTGGGCGTATACGCCGGGGGCGGTCATTTGCCCAACGTGGCGTCCGCGCGCAGCATAGGCAGCCATCTTAGCGTCTACTACACTGCGTTGCGTGTGGCGTTTGGTGAGACGATCGGCATTAGTAAGTAGCACTGCGCCGATTACAGCCACGATTAGTAGCATGCCGGATAGTTCCATTGAGAACCAGTAGTTAGCGAAAATAGTTCCGGCTAGTTCTTCAATGGGAGCGTCAGAGAAGGGATTTTCTTTGAACTCACCGGCCAAGTCCAGCTGAGACATTGCTACTGGAGCTACCAGGGCCAGGAAGAAGGCGCTGGCGAAGGCAACAGCCAGGTAGATGTGGGAGCGTTTTTGCGTCTGATATTCGTCAGAAGCGTGCAAACCAATCATCATTAGGACGAAGAGGAACAGCATCATAATCGCCCCGGTGTAAACCACAATCTGCACCGTTCCTAAAAATGGTGCCGAGTGCATGAGGTAGACAATTGCCAGGCCTAACATGACAACAACCATTGAGATTGCAGCGTAGGCGGCTTTCTTAAAGAAAAGCACTCCCAAAGCTCCCGCAATCATCATTGTGGCCACGGCGATGAAGAGAATTGCTTCGGGCCAGCCGGACATTTGCGGTGTATTTTCTAGCAGGGCGGGCATCATTTTGCGACCTCCTGAGGGGCGGGGACAACTGCTTGGGCAGCAGCGTGCAAAGTTGGGTCTTCTGGGCGATTTTCTCTAACCCAGTCTACCTGCGCTTGGGTGGGGCCGGTGACTGCTCCACGGTAGTAATCACCGTCGGTTAGTCCCTCAACCATGGGGTGCGGGGCAGCTAACATTCCCGTTTCCAAGGGCGCCAAGATCTGCTGCTTTTCATAAATAAGGTCGGTACGGTTATAGTCAGCTAACTCAAAGTCAGTGGACATGGTTAGTGCGCGGGTAGGGCAGGCTTCAATACAAAGACCGCAGAAAATGCAGCGGAGGTAATTTACCTGGTAAACCCGACCGTAGCGTTCCCCGGGAGCGTACTGTGCTTCAGGAGTGTTATTAGCTGCCTCAACTAAAATCGCATCTGCTGGACAAGCCCAGGCGCAAAGTTCACAGCCAATACACTTTTCTAATCCATCCGCGTAACGGTTTAGCTGGTGACGCCCGTGGAAACGCGGCATCACGAAAGGACCCTCGAAGGGGTATTGTTCAGTTACCGTGGGACGGAAAAATGACGTGATTGTCACCCCGTAACCGGCAATGGGAGCGAATAGTTCTCCTAAGAATCCTTTGGGATCGTGCTCATAGAGCATTTCGTCTTCTGGGTGGCGCTCAGGCATTGTCGCCCTCCTTTTCAACACCTGCGGTTACGGAAGCGGTTTCTTGTTCGGCGGTAGTGGCGCGAATCCGCCCCGCCCGAGGAGAAACCGGTAGGGTCTGTCCAGGCAGTGGCGGTACCGGGTAGCCGCCTGCGAATGCGTCAAACTCACCACTGTCAGCAGTAGCTGGTTTTTCTTTCTTTTCCCCAATGAAGAAAGATACGACCAGCAGGGAAAGTAGCAGTCCGAATACGCCTGCTATCAGATAGTTATTCCAGTCTGAGAGCCAGTTATTTACAGCCCGCATAACTGCCACGACAACTAGCCAAACTAAGGAAACAGGGATCAGAATCTTCCAACCTAAGGACATGAACTGGTCGTAGCGGAAACGTAGGAGCGTCCCACGGGTCCAAACCATGAAGAAGAACAGTGCCCACAGTTTCAAGGTGAACCACAACATACCGAACCATCCACCGTTGAAGTCGATGAACGGGACGTAGGAAAGGAAGAATGGGGCGTGCCAGCCGCCTAAGAAAACGGTGGTGGCTACAGCCGATACGTTGAACATATTGATGTACTCACCCAGGAAGTACCAGGCGAACTTCATCGAAGAGTATTCAGTCATGTGTCCCGCCACAATTTCACCTTCAGCTTCAGGAAGGTCAAAGGGCAGACGGTTTACTTCACCAATCATCGAAATAATGTAGATCACAAAGGCCGGAGCTAAAGCAAAGGCCCACCAGACGCGGTCTTGGGAAGCAACGATTTCAGAAGTAGACATGGAACCGGCCACGATGAAAACTGAAACCAGTGACATCGACATTGCCAGTTCGTAGGAAATCACCTGCGCGGCGGAACGAACTGAACCCAGCAGTGGAAGGGTAGATTGTGCTGACCAACCGCCCAGCACAATCCCGTATAAGCCCAGGGAAGCGATCGCCAGAATGTAAAGAATAGCAACTGGCATATCAGTTAGCTGAAGTGGAGTTACATATCCGGCGATATTTACATTCGGACCAAAGGGAATCACCGCGAAAATCATGAAAGCGCTGAATGCGGAAATAATCGGCGCGATAAAGTAGATAACTTTATCTGATTTTTCAGTCCAAATATCTTCCTTGAAAAGAAGTTTCACCGCGTCAGCAAAAGCCTGGAAAAGTCCCAGCGGGCCGGCAACGTTCGGGCCAGGGCGGGTTTGCATCCGCGCTAAGCCACGGCGTTCCACCCATAGGGCTAGGACCACGGAAGTAATCAAGAAAACCACAATAAAGACAGCTTTAATAAGCGTAATCCACCAGGTTTCTTGACTAAAATCAGCCACATCCGTAGTTGGCGGAGCAAAAGGCATGGCTACAGCCAGAAGTTGAGAGCTCATCGAGTCACCTCCGAGTTAGCTGCGATAGTTACTACAGAGCCATGCTTGGCTCCCAAAGTTTCATTTACGAATGATCCGGCAGAACACTGCGGTACCCAAACCACCCCAGCTGGTAAATCAGCGATTACTAAAGGTAGTTGAATCATTCCTTGAGCAGTCGAAACTGCTACAGAAGCGCCCTCGCTAAGCCCTAAAGCAGCAGCGCTTTCAGCTGCCAAACGAGCAACTGGTTTCCGAGCCGTACCAGCCAACTCAGTTGCCCCAGCTTGTAATAGCCCAGCGTCCAACATTGGTTTATGGGTAGCCAGGATCGCTTCAGAAGCTGCCAGCTGCGCCACCGGAGTAGAAACAGCTGCTGGTTTCTCACAGCGTACCCCCCGGTACCCCATCAGCTGGTTGATTTCCGCATGAGTGGACTTTAAAGTCTCTAAGCCCAACTCGTACCCCAGCTCAACTGCCAGACGATTTAGAACATCACGGTCAGTTAAAGCACGGGTAGACAGCGCCTGCCCGAACGGACGTAAACGACCTTCCCAGTTAATGAAAGTACCGTTCTTTTCAGCTACCGGAGCAACTGGGAAAACTACGTCCGCCAACTCTGTGGCAGCAGTGCGATTAACTTCTAAAGAAACTACGAACTTAGCATTTTCTAGGGCGCGCAGGAACTCACTTGGGTTCGGCATATCTCGGTGGTCAACACCCCCGGTGATAATCGCATCAAAAACCTCAGCCGCTGCCTCAGCAACGATATTCTTCGTACAGCGAGCAGGTTCCACTGGAAGCGTAGTATTCCAAAGCGCTTCAACTTCTGCGCGGGCAGCCGTATCAGCCACCGGACGACCAAATGGCAGCAAGAGAGGGTTCAAACCAGCGTCTAAACCACCGCGTTCGCCGGCGCGACGAGGAATCCACGCTAACCGAGCTCCAGTTCGCTCAGCCAGCTGAGCCACTGCAGTGTACAGACCCGGAGTATCCGCAGCCCTTTCACCCACCAGAATAATTCCCGATGCCAGTTCCTCAGCTAAAGAACCAGAAATACCAGCTAATACGCTAGCTTCCTCACCTGGGACTGCGCGAAGCAAATCAGCAGAGAGTTTACGCGTCGAATTTGAGGTAAATGGAGCAACCACGCTGACCTTAACCTTGCCAGCAGTCACCCCCTTACGCAAACGGAGGAAAACTGAACCAATCTCATCTTCAGCTTCTAAACCAACCAGCAGAACTCGGCCAGCACTTTCCAACTGCTGGTAGGTTACATCCAAACCTTTCCCAGCTACGTAAGCTCCCAAGAACTTAGATTCCTCACAGGAGGTAAAACGCACCCGCTGATCAATTTGGTTAGTCCCTAAAACAACACGCGCAAACTTAGACCAAGCATAGGCGTCTTCAACCGTCAAACGACCGCCGGGCAGGAAAATAGACTTTCCAGATTCCTTAGCGGCAGCTAAACCAGCAGCAGCCACCTGCAACGCTTCCGACCAGGAAGTTTCCACCAGTTTCCCGTCTTTACGCACCAGAGGTCGTTGCAAACGGTTTTCCGTAGTGGCCCACTGGTAGGCGAAACGATCCTTATCAGTGATCCATTCTTCATTAACCTTCGCATCTTCACCAGCTAAACGGCGAACCACTTCACCACGGCGAATATCAACGCGAAGCGCAGAACCTGAAGCATCATGTTCAGTAACCGATGGAGTAGAAACCAAGTCGAAAGGACGCCCTCGGAAACGGTAAGAAGCAGCAGTCAAAGCCCCAACTGGACAAATCTGAATAGTATTGCCAGAGAAATAAGAGGCAAACGGACGACCAGTTTCATCCAGTTCAGCATCTCCAGTAGGGCCACCAGTTAGTGAACCAGCAACCCCAGGTTTACCGTACGGACCAGCACAACCAGCCGCAGCCGTTAAATCATGACCCGAAGGGTTCAGCTCAGCATTGTAAAAACCCAGTACCTGCGTATCAAAAGTACCAATCTGTTCACCCATGAAATAGTGGTGATCGGTAGGAGCAGTCCCCGCGCCACGACCTTGCAGATCGATGAACGCGTCACCGGCGATCTCTTTAGAAAAACGCACGCAACGCTGGCAGAGAATGCAGCGCTCGCGGTCAAGCATAATCTGGGTGGAGAGTTTAATAGGCTTTGCGAAAGTACGCTTTGCATCAACGAAGCGGCTCTTTTCGCGTCCTTCACTCATCGCCTGATTTTGGAGCGGACATTCACCACCTTTGTCACAGATAGGACAGTCCAGTGGGTGGTTAATCAGCAGGAATTCCATGATTCCCTTCTGTGCCTTTTCCGCCACCTCAGAAGTTCTCTGCGTCTTAACTTCCATACCTTCCATTACGGTCATGGTGCAGGAAGTTTGAGGTTTTGGCATCGGGCGAACCACGCCCTCGCGGTCTGGCATAGCCACTTCAACTAGACATTGGCGGCAAGCACCAACAGGCTTTAGCAGCGGGTGGTCACAAAAACGTGGAATCCGAATGCCCACGCTTTCGGCGGCACGAATGATGAGGGTTCCTGAGGGAACGCTAACCGGGGTGCCGTCAATGGTTAGTTTAACCATATTTGGGGTGCTCATTGAGTACCTCCCTGATTTACAGCAGAAGTGGAAAATACAGCAGATGCTTCATAGGGGAATAGTTCTCGCGCTGGGCGAGTTAAACCGGCTTCAAATTCTTCGCGGAACTTAAGGATTGCGCTCCGCACCGGAGTGGCGGCTGCGTCACCTAAAGCACAGAAAGAACGTCCCGCAATATTCCCGGCAATTTCATCAAGTAAATCAATATCTCCGGGAAGTCCGCGTCCGGCTTCTAGACGTAACATAATCTGTTTCATCCAGTAGGTGCCTTCACGACACGGGGTACATTTACCGCAGGATTCATGCTGGTAGAACTCTGTCCAGCGGGTAACTACTCTAACTACTGAAGTGGTTTCGTCAAATACCTGCAGTGCGCGGGTAGCTAACATAGAGCCAGCTGCGCCCACTGATTCGTAATCTAAAGGCACATCTAGTTCAGCTTCAGTGAAGATAGGAGTAGATGAACCACCCGGGGTCCAGAATTTCAGCTTATGTCCGTCGCGGATGCCCCCGGCCATTTCGATTAATTCTCCCATGGTAATCCCAAAGGGAGCTTCGAACTGTCCCGGATTATTGACGTGTCCTGAGACTGAGAAGAATCCGTGTCCAGTTGATTTTTCAGTTCCCATGGCGGTGAACCAGCCGGTGGGGTTCGCGAAAATACCGGGAACTTGGGAAACTGATTCAACGTTATTAACTACCGTGGGTCGCGCGTAAAGACCGGCAACGGCGGGGAACGGAGGTTTCAACCGAGGGTGTCCGCGGCGTCCTTCTAAGGAGTCCAAAAGAGCGGTTTCTTCACCACAAATGTAGGCGCCAGCACCGGCGTGGGCGGTGATCCGCAGATTGAAATCTCCATTTGGCCCCAGGCCCTGGCCGATTAAACCTGCTTCTTCTGCCTCACGCACGGCAGCTAACAGCCGTCGGTAAACGTGGGCCACTTCCCCGCGAAGGTAGATGAAAGCGTGTTCACAGCGGATTGCGCGGGAAGTAATTGCCATTCCCTCAATCAGAGCGTGTGGGTTAGCCATCAGCAGTGGAATATCTTTACAGGTACCTGGTTCTGATTCGTCTGCGTTCACCACCAGGTAGCGAGGTTTTCCGTCATCTGGAGGGAGGAATGACCATTTCAGTCCGGTTGGGAAGCCTGCCCCACCACGGCCGCGTAGCCCAGAGGCTTTAACGGCTTCAGTGATTTCAGTTGGGGATAGGGTAAGTGCGTGTGCTAAGCCTTTGTAGCCTCCGCGTGCCCGGTATGACTCTAAAGTCCAAGAACGGTCTTCGTCCCAGCCTTTAGAGAGAATCGGAGTGAGGGTACCTGGTTTAGTGAAGGTTACTGCTTCCATCAGTTCTGCCCTTCCTGTCCTTGTGGGGCGGCACCATTAGCGACGGGCGCGGTCCAACAATTTGCTTGCGCGATTTTTAGACCGCGTAGTGAGGCTTCACCAGCACCGACTCCCTCATCTACAAGGCCGTCTTCAAAACCGGCTAGGAGGTGAGAGATCTCTTTGAAAGTGCGGATTTGGTTTGGGCCACGGGTGGGGGCCACGGGACGTCCGGCGATTAAGTTATCTACCAGGGCGATAGTTGATTCAGGGGTTTGGTTATCGAAGAATTCCCAGTTAACCATTACCACTGGCGCGTAGTCACAGGCAGCGTTACATTCCAACCGTTCTAAGGTGATTTTTCCATCAGCAGTGGTTTCATCATGACCAATCTGGAGGTGTCCTTCAACGGCTTCCCAAATTTGGTCACCTCCCATTACTGCGCAAAGGGAGTTAGTGCAGACGCCTACGTTGTAGTCACCATTTGGATGGCGCTTGTACTGTGAGTAAAAGGTCGCTACTGCGGAAACTTCGGGGCGGGTTAGCCCCAGCACGTCAGCGCAAAGGGCGATTCCGTCTGCGGATACGTAGCCGTCTTCAGACTGCACCAGGTGCAGCATTGGTAAAAGGGCGGAGCGCTCATGTCCTTGCGGGTAGCGGGCCACGATTTGGCTGGCTTGTTCGCGCAGGCGGGTTTCAACTTCCGGAGTGTACATTAGCGATCAACACCTCCTAGAACTGGGTCGATAGAAGCAAGGGATACAACCACGTCTGCCAACTGGCCTCCTTCAGTCATCATGGCGAATGATTGTAGGTTTGAGAAAGAGGGGTCGCGGAAGTGAACGCGGTAGGGGCGGGTGCCCCCTTCGGATACAGCGTGGCATCCGATAATGCCCTTAGCGTGTTCTACAGTTTCGTAAACTTGTCCGGCAGGTACTTTGAAACCTTCGGTAACCAGTTTGAAGTGATGGATTAAGGATTCCATCGAGTTACCCATGATTTCGCGAATATGCTCTAATGAGTTACCTTGACCGTCAGCGGAAACGGACAGTTGCGCTGGCCATTTAATGGCGGGGTCTTGGACCATAACTGGTTCGCCCTCAGTGGCATCCAGGTGAGCTAAACACTGGTTGATAATCCGCATTGACTGGTAGCATTCGTCAAAACGTACCATCACGCGGTTATATGCGTCGGACTGGTTGCGAACAGGCACATCAAATTCCAACTGGTCGTAGCCCCAGTATGGCTGGGTCTTACGCAAGTCCAGGGGTAGTCCGGCGGCACGTAAACATGGTCCGGTCATTCCCAGCGCCATCATCGATGCCAAGGACATGTAACCTACGTTCACGTGGCGGAGTTTGAAGATGGGGTTTTCTTGGGTGAGGTCCTGTAATTCCCCAATTCCGGCGCGAACTTTTGGTAGGAGGGTGCGGATGTACTCAGTGGTTCCTTCAGGAATATCTTGAGCTACCCCACCGGGGCGTAAATAAGCGTGATTCATACGCAAACCGGTGATCCGTTCTAAAATACGGAGGATTTCTTCACGTTCACGGAAAGCGATAGTCATCATGGTGGTGGCACCAAGTTCGTTACCACCGGAACCGATTGCAACCAGGTGGGAAGCAATTCGGTTAAGTTCCATCACCAGAATTCGAATCCAGTTAGCTCTTTGCGGTACCTGGTCGGTGATGTTAAGTAGTTTTTCAACTGCTTTAACGTACACTGCTTCGTTGAAAAGTGGAGCCACGTAGTCCATTCGGGTGCAGAAGGTTACTCCCTGCGTCCAGCTGCGGTACTCCATGTTCTTTTCAATACCGGTGTGTAGGTATCCGGTGTTTAAGCGGGATTCGCGTACGGTTTCTCCGTCGATTTCCAAAATCACACGTAAAACACCGTGAGTGGAAGGGTGGACGGGCCCAAGGTTGAGGACAATACGTTCGTTATTGAGTTTTTCGATTTCAGAGATGACGTCTTCCCAGTCCCCGCCCATGGCAAGAACTTCGGGTAGTTCATCAACATCTAGTGCTGCGGCGGTGGCGCGCAGTTGTGGAGTTTCGCTAAGCATTAGTTGTAGGACCTCCGAGTGTCTGGTGGTGGCACGGTAGCGCCCTTGTATTCAACTGGGATACCGCCCAGTGGGTAGTCTTTGCGCTGTGGGTGGCCTACCCAGTCATCTGGCATGGCGGTGCGCGTTAAACCGGGGTGTCCGGTGAAGATAATTCCCATTAGGTCCCAAGTTTCCCGTTCGTGCCAGTCATTGCCTGGGTAGATAGAGACTACTGAGGGAATCCGGCAGTCGGCATCTGGGCAGGTCACTTCAAGACGCAGGTTGCGGTTGTGGGTGACAGACATCAGTGCGTAGACGGCGTGTAGTTCTCTTCCGAGGTCGCCTGGATAATGTACTCCGGACACGCCTAGGCAAAGTTCAAAACGAAGATCCTGGTCGTCACGCAACCACTGGCATACCTGTAGTAGGTGGTCGCGGTTGATGAAGATAGTCAGTTCATCGCGGTCCACTACGACGCGTTCAATCACGTCTTTAACTGCAATACCTTCTGCGGTGATTAGTTCTTCTAAAATATCCACCACTGAATCGAACCAGCCTCCGTAGGGGCGAGCTGATTCGCCGGGGAGGGTGATTTCTCTGGTTAGGCCACCAAAGCCAGTGGTGTCACCGGAACCGGTTACTCCCCACATTCCTTGGCGGATACCAATTACTTCCCCTTCTGGGGCGCTCCGTTCGAGCGGCTGATTTAGCCCTTCACTCGGGGGGACAAGTTCACTCATGCTAGGAGTCCCTTCATCTGTGCGGTAGGAGTAGCTGCTAAGGCTGCTTCTTCGGCGAGGCGAGCGATTTCTGCGCGGCGAGCACCGATTGGTTCAGAGCCGATTTGCTCACGCAGCACCATAATCGAGTTAAGGAGTGCTTCTGGCCGAGGCGGACAGCCAGGAAGATAAACATCGACTGGAATAATATGGTCTGCACCTTGAACCAGCGCATAGTTATTGAACATGCCTCCGGAAGATGCGCAGGCGCCCATGGCGATTACCCACTTTGGTTCTGGCATGGAGTCGTAAACGCGTCTAACGATTGGGGCCATCTTATGGGACATACGCCCAGCGATAATCATTAGGTCGGCGTGACGGGGGGAAGCACGGAATACTTCCAAACCGAAACGTGCCATGTCAAAACGAGGTGTACCGGTGGACATCATTTCGATGGAACAGCAGGCTAACCCCATGGTTACTGGCCACTGAGAGTGTTTGCGTGCCAGGTCCAGTACTCGTTCAACGGAAGTCAGTGCGATTCCGGAAGGCAAGCTTTCTTCGATACCCATTTATTTATTCTCCTCTCAGTCCCATTCCAGGCCGCCCCGGCGCCATTCGTAAATGAATGGAACGGTGACCAGACCGATGAAAGTGAGCATTGCAGCTAAGCCGAATAATCCTAGTTGATCGAAGGCTACTGCCCACGGGTATAGGAATACGACTTCGATGTCGAACACAATGAAAGCCATTGCAACCAGGTAGTACTTAACGGGGAAACGTCCCAGTTCTGCGTCGGCGTGGATTGGGTCCACCCCACATTCGTAGTTGCTGTATTTAACGGTGTTGTGTTTGGTTGGACCAAAAATTGCTGATAGTGCCAAACCACCCAGTGCGACCAGGAAAGCAACTGCTCCCATGATCAACAGCGGGAAATATGGATTAGTCATTGTGTTTTCGCCTCTTTTTTCTTGTTTTTTCTACGTCGGTAGAATCTGCCTTAAACTTTTGGCACGATCCGGGAAAGTAAGTTGATGACGTGGTCGTCAATATCTCCCCCTTTTCGTTCAAAAGAATCTGACAAAAGTTTGTGAACCAGTTTCATTAAACGTGGTCGGGGTAAGCCGTACTTCGTGCAAATCTGCATGATTTTCGGATTTTCAATAAGTCGCACGAAAACCCGTCCCAGCTGGTAGTAGCCGCCCCAATCGGCTTGTAAGGCTTCAGTGTAGCGTTGCATGGCCAGGTCAAAACCGGTATCTGATTGCCGTGAAAGTGCTGAGACCATTGCTTCAGCAGCATAGCGTCCGGCGCGCATAGCAGGAGCGATCCCTTCACCGTCGAAAGGAGATACCATTCCCCCGGCATCGCCCACAATTACCAGACCATTAGCGTAGTGAGGTTTACGGTTAAAAGACATCGGTAACGCGGCGGAACGTAGGGTACCAAGCTGCGTTTCTGGGGTCATTTCCCATTCAGGGGGAAGGTTTGCAATCCAAGTTTTGAAGATTTCTTTATAGGGTAAGGTGGTGGCTTTAGCGGTTGATGAAACTGATCCTAAACCTACGTTCACTATTCCGTTTCCAAGGGGGAAGACCCACCCGTAGCCGGGTAATAGATCGGATTCGCCTGGTTTACCACTCCATAGTTCCAGGTGAGAGTCCATCCACTCATCATTTCCGCGGGGGGATTTAAAGTAAGCGCGGGCTGCCACCCCTAAAGGACGGTGCGGGTGTTTTTCAATCCCCTCGGAAGTTGCTAACCGAGCGGCTACCCCACCGGCTTCGACAACTACTTTCGCGTGGAACTTAATTTCCCGCTGCGCTTTACCTTTGCCGACTTTAGCGATTACTCCATTTACGCGGCCGCTGCTGGAATGTAATGCGCCGATTACGTTGTAACCTTCGTAAAGACGCACACCCGCAGATTCAGCGCGGCGAGCCAAGGCTTCGTCTAAATCCATCCGGGCACGGCACATTCCATAGTTCGGGGTGGATTTCTGCTCTGGCCAAGGCAGGTAAATTGAGTTTCCTCCGCCAATTACGTTAAGACCTTTATTCCGCGCCCACCCGGTGGTGTCTACTCCCATAAGATTGATTTCTGCAACTGCTGCGGGAGTAAGTCCGTCACCACAGATTTTATCGCGGGGAAATTCAGCTTTTTCAAGTAAAGCTACCTCTACCCCAGCGCGGGCCAGATAGTATGCGGTTGCAGATCCCGCGGGGCCGGCACCGACTACCACCACATCAGCGTGTACGTCTTGCGTAGGCAGTTCAGTAGCTGACTGGTTTTCTGCTGGCTGGTTTTCCATAGTTCCCTCTCAATGTGGGCTGCTTTTACTCATATCCCACCGGATTTTGAGCACAGCTGACCCAGGTCTTACGTATCTACCCTACCTACCCATGATTAACTTGCGCTAAAGCATCTAGATTTGCTTGAAATTCTTGGAAAAATCACGGTGGAGCTTAGGTTCTAATCCAGCGTATTAAGAAAGGGAGATGTTACGTATTTAAATCGGCATAAATATTCGTGAAACCGCGCACACTAAAGATTTTTCATTTCCTACCCAGCGCAAACTTATCCAGCAACACACGGCACAAACTTATCCACAGCTACAAACAACGCCCTCGGAAATGAAATATGCAAACTGAAAAGAGATTCTCAACTCTGCCAACAGCTAATCACGGCGAATGGCACGGTGAATTGCCACCACTCCACCCACATAATTGCGGTACTTAATGTGTTTCCACCCGGCTTCGCGCATCAGTCTTCCCAACTCATCTTGCGCATACCAATCTTTCACAGACTCAATGAAATACTCATAAGCCGCTTCAGAAGAAGAAAACCATCCGGCAGCTGGCATCAGCACTTTCCCCAAATAAAAGCGGTACCCCTTAGCCAAAACTTGATTTTCCAACTGCGAGCTTTCCAAAATAACCAGCCTGCCACCGGTTTTCACCACTCGCGCTAACTCTGCTAAGACTTTATCAGTATGGGGAATATTGCGAATACCGAAAGAAATAGTGGCTGCGTCAAAAGCACCATCGGGAAACGGTAGAGAAAGTGCGTTTCCCTGCACAAATGTAATTTCCGGGTGCCGTCTTCTTCCCTCCGCGATCATTCCCGCAGAAAGATCGCAGGCAACCAATTCTGCCCCGGTATCCAAAAGAGCAGCCGTGGAACTTCCCGTTCCCGCTGCCAAATCTAAAACTCGATCTCCTGGACTTACGTCCAAAGCTTCTTTCACAGCCTTACGCCATTTGCGCAACTGTCCCACCGTCATGATTTCATTCATCAGATCATAGCGTTTAGCAACTTTATCAAACATCCCAGCGATTTCCGCTGGGTGTTTTTCTAACGAAGCGCGGGAAACATCAGCTACTTCAAATGACTCACTGAACTCATTACTTGTCATAGCTATAGTCTTACACGTTCAACACGAAAAATACTAACCCAGCGGGCGGGAGCCGAAAATTCACTTTCGTAACTTTATGCGGGTATGGGAAACTATAATCAGTTACTGCGATTTGGCAGTCCCCTAACTCAAGCAGTATTTTCCTATTTCCTCAAATAAGTTGAGCGGCAAAAGAGGTTATTTTGCAACTACACCTGCGGATCCGTCCCCTGAACTTAACAGCAGACACTGACTTTTCAACTGTTTTTTCAGCTCTGTTAGCTGCCTCCACCCCCGATCCTTTATTAAGCGCTTGGCACGGCCCAGCTGTGGGGGAAACTTCCCAACCTACTTTAGTCGGTTCGGGCGCAGCCGTCGCCGCAGTACTTACCCCCACAGAAATACTTACCCTCCGCAAACCCAGTCACGCCGGGTTACAAAAACTACTGCAAGTTTTAGCAGAAACTTCATCTGCTGTAGCCGCAGATCTTTCTTTTCCCTCGCCACAGTTTGCAGCAGCTAGCGAAGTTTGGTCGCAGTTAAACGCCGCGGTTACTGTTAGCAGTGACTCAGTCTCTTTAACTGAGTTTGTTAGCTTAACTGGGTTTAAAGCACCATTTGCTTTCTTTTCCTTTGGTTTTAGCCCTGGCACCGCCGCAATTATTGTTATTCCTGAACGCACTTTAATTGCAACTACTACAGGGATGTGGGAAATAGAAGTTTTAGAAGTGGATGAACCACCTACCGGCTGGGCAGAAAGTTTCCTTTCCTCAGAAGCGGCAACGCGAAAAAATCCAGCTCAGCAGGCGAAGATTTCAGATTCGGCGCTTACACAAAGTTCTCCCCTTTCTTCACCGCAGTTTACTTACACTGATGACTCTGCAGCTGATTGGGAAAAGTCCGTTACGAAACTAATCGCAAGGCTGCGGGCAAAGGAAGCGCAGAAAACGGTGTTGGCTCGCACTGTCACAGTTAAAAGCCAGCGCCCGCTGCAACCTAATTGGATACTAGCTCAGCTTAACGAAGCCTACCCAACTACCTGGAAGTTCTCTGTAGCTGGTTTAGTGGGGGCAACCCCGGAAATGCTCGCCGATATACGTGCCGGACAGGTTTTTTCTCGCGTCCTTGCAGGTACTTGCGCTCCGGGAAATGAAGCCTATCTGATAGCTTCTTCAAAAGACTTAGCAGAGCACAAATTTGCTGCTGAATCAGTGATTCGCGCTTTAGAAACTAAATGTACCCGCTTGCAGGTTTCTCCTGCTCCTTTTGTTCTTCGCCTACCTAATGTGAGTCATCTGGCCACGGATGTAACCGGAACTATTCAGAACCAGGCAACGGCGGGGACTTTATTTGAAGTCTTAGGAAGCCTTCACCCCACCGCAGCAGTTTGTGGGACTCCCACTGCAGCAGCTTTTAAGCTGATTAACGAATTAGAACTGTCTAGTCGCGGACGTTACGCGGCACCAGTAGGTTGGATTGATGGTGCCGGTAATGGGGCGGGTGGTTTAGCCCTGCGCTGCGGGCAAATAGACGCCAGTGGATTAAAAATTTCGCTCTACGCCGGTTGTGGGATTATGCCCGATTCTGATCCGGCAGCTGAGGTGGCTGAAACTCGCGCTAAGTTACGCCCGCTACTTCACGTGTTTAACCTGTAGCCTTTATCCTGCTGGTTTTTCTGCTGGTTTTTCGGTTTTGTCTTCAGCTGGTTTCTCCACCGGTTTCGGTTCCGGTTTGGGCACCAGGGTGAGGACTTCGTTTTTGTCAATTAGTTTATCCACGTGTGAGATTGTGGCTACGTAGGTGCCCGGCTCGGCTACTGCTCCAGCTTGACAGTTACTCCATACTTTCGCATCCCAGGTGAGATTCATTTTCCAACTCTTATTGGGATTTAAAAGCAGTGGGATTTGTGCTTCTTCGGCGGCGCAGTTCAGGCTCTCATAAACGTTTACATCACCTGATTTTAGGCTGATTCCAAATCTATTTGCGCCGCCTTCTAAATAGCAGCTACGAGCAGACTTATTCTTAATATCCACTGTCACGATCCAATGACTACCAACTTGTAAGGTGGTGGCATTTGAGCTGGTGGCAATTTCCAGGTCTCCCGGCTGACATACTGGCACTGCTAGGGTATCTTCTATTTCGGCTACGGTGGTAGCGGAAGCTTGCATGTTCTTTGTAACTACCTGAAACTGCTGGTAGATGTAATATACGGCAATTAGCAAGGCAACTAGCAAAATAGCCGCGCCCACGGATTTCCACCAGAAGGAAAAACCCTCCCGACCGGTTGGCTGCTTCGAGGTAGTGCTCCGCGGTGGCTTATGCCCGTCTCGCCTACTTTTCGCAGCTTGGGCGGATTTTCCTTCCCCTGCCCCTTTCTTTCCCGCCCCCATTTGCACAGTGCGAGTTTTAGTTGGGGTTTCTGCGCTTTGTCTACCGGAGGTTCCGGGAGTTTTCTTCCGCTGATTAGGTGGGTTTGGCTGAGCACCCTCTCTTGGGTTTCTTCTGCGGCCAGCTCCTGTGGATTGAGTTCGCGCTGGCGGGCGTTTGCCTTTTCCGCTTCCTTTGGGGTTGGTTGCGGGAGTTTGTTTTCTGCCTGTGCGTAGGCTTCGTTCCAGTTCAGTCCGGATATCTTCCCATGATTCTCCGGTTAGCCATTCAGCGTTGTCAGCAGAAGTTCTTTTTCTTTCTCGAGGGCGGCGGTTAAATCTTTCCACATCATCCATATCGCGCATACTCTTATCCTTTGGAAGCTCGTTAGCACTGATTTTATCGTTCAACCTTGTGCAGGTGTGGGATTAGCGGCGACGGGTGTTTCGTCGTCGTCATCTAAACGACACCAGTATTCAGTAAGCAGAGCGCTTCCTAGGAAAATAAGGGTGGTTATTGCGACCAGGAGATTTTCTATTAGTACTGGGAATCTGGCGAAGTAAACTGTGTGTGCTAAGAGGGGGAGGGAAATTCCCACATACCAGCCCAGCATGATTGCGGCGGTCCAGGCTGAGGCAACTGCCGCTTGCGCGATTCTTAAAGCTACGGTACCTCGATAACGGGCTTTACCATTTTCAGGGGTTCTTACTCCCCACCCCAGGTAGAGCAAGATTATTGATAATCCAAGAAAAAGTAGTCCGTTAAGCCAGTTTGCTTGTGGGATGGCGTAAGCGCTTACTAATAGGAAATAGCAGATCAGGTACCCAAAAAATGCCGTCACTAAAATTGGGATTAAGAGTAGTTTCCAACTTAGTGGTTTCATCTTCTGGTCTTTCGATTACTCGTCGTCTGTTAAGGCGTCTAATGAAGTCACTGTCCAGGGGGAAAACCCGAAGTCATCAGTGGTTTTTTCTTCATTGCGCGGAGTGACTGGTGTTGCTCCGGTGGGCGCAGGGCGAAGAATCTGCCTGCGTTTTAAGCGGGAAGTAAAGTTGGTGCTTTCTGGATCTGAGTTTGTTTCCGCATTTTCTGTAAAGTAAGTTTGCTGTTCTGCAGCGGTTTTTGCATTTTCTTCAGTATCTGCTGGTTGTTGCTGCGCAGCTTGGTTAAGTTGGTCTTCTACAATTCGCGGTTCAGGCGGGGTAACCACTTTTTTCCAAGAGGGCATTTTCCTTGATTGGGTGGGGGTTTCCGGAACGATACCGTGAATTAGGTCTTCAAAATCTGGTTGTTGTGGGACTGGTTTAGCCTCTGCAACCGGTTTTTGTATTTCAGTGACGGGTTTTGTCACTTCAATACGCGGTTTTGGTTCTTCAACAGTAGGTTTTTTTGCCTCAACTTCAAAGATGCGTGGTTCTTCTGGAGTATTTACCGGTTCTGGTTTAGCTTCAATTTTCTCTGGAATTACCGGGGCTACTGGGGCTACTGGGGTTTGCTGGTAGTCGCGTAAACGTGGTTTCGGTAATTCGGGTGCTGCTGAAATTTTTGGAGCTACGTTTTCTGGCTTATTTTTTCGAGCTGCGGCGATTCTTTCTTGTGCTTCCTTCAGTTCTTTTTCGATCCGGAAACGACGAATTTCCCATTCTCGGTCAATCTGGTGTTTGGTAAGTAACCATTCTGTTTGCATTCGGGCGCGTTTGCCGGCCAGTTCCGCAAAAATGGGAGATTCACTTTCAGTTTCAGAGGTATCTAAGTAGGTGCGTCGAATGCTACCAGTGTCTACGGTAGCTTCAGTGGGTGTTTCAAGTGGTTTATTTGGCGCTAGGGTGCGCGGTTTAGTCTCCGGCACTGGTGTTTCTACTACCGCTACCGGTTTTGAGAAAGCTCCGGCGAGGGCGGCTTCAACCCATTCTTCCGCTAGTTGTTCAACTGTCTGATCTAAAACTTGCTTTACTAGTACCTCTACCCGGCCGTGCCGACCAACGCTAGCTTGCGGATCGATTTGATTCCACGGTTGGAGGACAAATGCTCGTTCATGTGCACGGGGGTGTGGCAAGGTGAGTGTTTCTGTCTCGCAGTGCAGTTGCCCGTAATCGAGGATGTCCAGATCAAGTACGCGCGCTTCCCACCGAGTTTTCCGAACCCGCCCTGCTTTAGCTTCCAAACGATGAAGATTAGCTAATAGTTGCAGGGGGCTTAAGGTGGTTTTTATTTCAATAACTGCGTTGAAATAGTCTGGTTGGGGTGCTTGTTGGGGTTGCAGCACCGGCGCTGTTTTGAACAGTCCAGACACTGCGGTAACAGCAATTTCTGCAGTGTTATCCAGGTTGATAATTGTCTGTGCTAATGTACGCGGAGCGTCACCTAGATTTGCTCCTAAAGCAATTACTGCGGTGACTGCTTCGGCTGGTTTTTGGGCAAGATTAACTTCGGTAACTTTGGGAAGGGGGTTTTGCGCTAACCAGGCTTTGGTACGCCGAATATTCAATGAGATATCGCTAAACTGTACTTCTAATGGTGCCTGGGGTTTGTGAACGTGTACATTAACAGCCGCTACCGGGGGGTAGTCCAATACTTTTCTGGCGATAGTTTCCGCCAGTGATTCCAGAAGATTTACCGGGGTTCCCTGCAAGATGTTAGCAACATCTTTAGCTACCTGCGAATAATCCACTGTGTAGTAAAGGTCATCGGTGGCAGCGGCTTGGCGAATATCTACTTCCAGCACTATATCGACTGAAAAATGCTGTCCCTGAGTTTTCTCCTGAGGGTAGACTCCGTGTAAGCCAAAAGCGGTGATCCCTTTGATAGTAATCAAATCATAGACTGGCTGTTCCAACGGTCCCCCTCTCATTTGCCGACAGATAATTCTTTCGCATTTTATACCTCCCCATTTTATACCAAGTTTTCATGATTGCTTGGTTCCTCTATCTGGGGAAGTATTTTGTATTAAGTTCGTAAGCGGTGGACTACTTCAATTGCGGCTCGGCTAGCGGCTGGTTCGTGTACGCGAACTGCCCAAGCGCCGATTTGTGCGGCGATAACTGAAGTAGCTGCAGTTAGTTCATCAACTCCAACGGTAACTGGTTGCGTTTGGTTTGCTAACTGTAGGCTTAAGTCTTTCAACATACGCTTACGAGAGGTGCCCAGCAGGATCGGATAATCGAAGGCTGCTTTAACCTGTTCAATTTCGCGGAGGAGTTGCCATGAAGCTGTTACGTCTTTTGCGAATCCGAACCCCGGGTCAATAATGATCTGTTCTGGATTTACTCCATGGGTAAGTACTTGCTGCACCTGTTCATTAAGTTCTTTGATGAGGGTGCTGGTCACGTTGTGAGTGAGTAGGTGCTCTGAATCAGTGCCGGGGAAGCCCCGCCAATGTTGAATCACGCATAGGGCGTTAGATTCTGCCATCACCGTAGCCATCTGCGGGTCAAAGCAGGCTCCGGAAATGTCGTTGATGATGGCTGCTCCTGCCATAACGCATTGTTTTGCTGTTTGTGCGTGAACAGTGTCTACGGATACTTTAAATCCACTTTCGGCTAAGGTTTGCACTACCTGTAAGACGCGGTTAAGTTCTTCACTTACTGTTATTCGGTTACTTCCCGGGCGTGTCGATTCGCCGCCCACGTCAATCAAATCTGCACCTTGCTCGCGTAAATAATGGGCTCGTTCAAGGGCGGCGGGCAGCTGATTCCATTTGCCCCCATCGGAAAAGGAGTCCGGGGTGACGTTGAGAATCCCCATCACTAAAGTACGCTGGGGGAAATCCCCCTGTCTGCGGGTAGGCTGGGTTGAGCTGGTTTCCTCTCTTGAGGTATCCCCTTTTCTTAAGGTGTCCTCTTTCATGCGCGCCGGCCACCCATCACTAAATGCATCATTTCTTGTCGCGTTGCAGGATTATTCATGATTCCGCAGAGTTTGGAAGTTACGGTGGATGCACCTGGTTTACGAATTCCCCGCATTGTCATACACATATGTTCAGCTTCCATGATTACGCAGACTCCCATTGGATCTAGTTTTTCTACCAGAGCCTGTGCGATTTGGGTGGTTAAGCGTTCTTGTACCTGGGGTCTACGGGCATATCCTTCTACCAGACGCGCCAGTTTAGAAAGTCCGGTGACGCGGTTATTTCGCGGAATGTAGGCAACGTGTGCGCGCCCATAGAACGGAAGTAAATGATGTTCGCAAACTGAATGAAACTCAATGTCTCTGACAAGTACCATTTCGTCAGTTTCAACGGTAAAGACTTTATCCAGATGTTGCGCCGGGTCTTCTCTTAAACCTGAAAGTATTTCTTTCCAAGCTCGGGCAACTCTCGCTGGAGTTTCTGCTAAGCCTTCTCTTTGGGGGTCTTCACCCACTGCCTGCAGTAAAGCTAAAACTGCTTTTTCTGCAGCAGCTTCATCAAAGTTCACGTCAGTGGCCTTCCCCTGCTTGATTTGGATCAGCTTCATGAGGGACTTCAGTAATCGGATTTTCAGCTTGTTCAGTTAGACTATCTGTCTCGGCTTTCGGTAGTTCCCCAAAGAATGCTCCCTCTACGGCTGCATCTGCCTGATAGTTCCAAACGGGGCGTTCTGGTTGTTTAACTAAAGCGGTGAAGATCTCAGCCAGGTCATGTTCTAAGAGAGTTTCTTCATCCAATAGACGCTGCGCTAAGGTGTCTAATACTTTGCGGTTACGGGAGAGGATTTCCCAGGCTTCACGCATAGCGTTATCTAACAGGACTCTGACTTCTTTATCCACGGCAGCTGCGGTTTCTGGTGACATGGGGTGAGTTTCTCTACTTCCCCCAGCTGGCCCGAAGGGATTGCTATCTGCTTTCCCAAGTTTCGCCAGCCCTAAGGATGAGGACATACCGTAGTCAGCCACAAGTGCGTAAGCTGTGGATGTTACCTTCTCAATGTCATTAGAAGCTCCGGTGGAAGGATCTTGGAACACCAGTTCTTCGGCTACACGACCACCTAAACCGTAAACCAGATCATCTAATAATTGGTTACGAGTTTTTGAATAGCGATCCTCTGTTGGCATTACCATGGTGTAGCCTAAAGCCCGCCCTCGAGGAAGAATAGTCACTTTGGTAACTGGAGCTGAATATCTTGAAGCTGCCGCGCAGATTGCGTGTCCAGCTTCGTGGTATGCAGTTACTGCCCGGTCGTGTTCGTTCATCACTCGAGTTCGCTTTTGCGGGCCTGCCAACACACGGTCAATAGCTTCATCAATTGCCCGCATATCAATCAAATCTGCGTGGCTGCGGGCCGTGAGCAAAGCCGCTTCATTAAGTACGTTTGCTAAGTCTGCACCGGTGAAACCGGGGGTGCGTTTCGCGATCAGTTGCAGATCCACATCTGAAGTTAAGGGCTTACCCTGAGCGTGTACGCGAAGAATCGCTTCACGCCCCTTCATATCGGGTGCATCAACTGGGATCTGTCGATCAAAACGACCGGGCCGAAGCAGGGCTGAGTCCAAAACGTCTGGACGGTTAGTGGCGGCGATTACCAGGAGGTTAGTGGTCGCATCAAAACCGTCCATTTCGACTAGCATCTGGTTAAGGGTTTGGTCGCGTTCATCTGAACCGCCCCCGTAGCCACTGCCACGATGACGTCCAACTGCGTCGATTTCATCAATGAAGATAATCGCCGGAGCTGCCTTTTTTGCCATATCGAAAAGGTCGCGCACGCGAGAAGCGCCCATACCGACGTAAAGTTCCATAAACTCAGAACCAGATACTGAGAAGAAAGGCACTTCAGCTTCTCCGGCAACAGCTTTCGCTAAAAGAGTTTTACCAGTTCCCGGAGGCCCGTATAAAAGTACCCCGCGAGGCACTTTAGCGCCGACTTTCTGATAGCGTTCAGCATTAGCTAAAAAGTTCTTAATTTCTTCAAGTTCTTCTACTGCTTCATCAGCTCCGGCTACGTCAGTAAATCGTACGTTAGGGCGTTCTTTGTTGAAGTCACGTTTCTTCTTCCCCCCTAACATTCCTCCGCCAACGCCGTTAAAGCGCGTCATGAAGAAGTAGAAAATACCCACCAAAATAAACATTGGGAGCATCAGGGTAAACAGGTTCATCAAAAATGATGGCTGCGGATTAGAAACGTCATAACCCTGCTTAAGTTTCTTATCCGAGATGATTTTAAGAACATCTGGACCCTGGTCTTGAGAGAATGTGAAAGCCACAAAAGTTCCATGATTAACTTCACGGTCTTCTGGGTGAGTCGGCTTATGCACATACGCTTTATCTAGTTTCAAGGTGGCAAAACGAGTGGTATCGTTTACGCTCACTGCTTGCACAGTGTCACCTTTTAATAGTTCAAGCGCCTCAGAAGTTTTTATAACTGATGGTTGAAATAGAGCCCACAAAGCCCACAGGGTAATGCTAAATAATGCTAACGGGATTAGCAGTATCCCAATTTTCCGAGAATCTAGCTTCTTTTTTTCTTCCGAAGGCTTCCCTTCAGGAGTAGATCCTGAGGACGGAGAATTTTGCGGTTTCTTAGCCACCTAATCAGTTACCTTTCATTTTTTAGGCATAAACATGCGGAGCTAGCGTTCCTACAAATGGTAGGTTGCGGTAATCTTCCGCATAATCCAAACCATAGCCGACCACGAATTCATTTGCGATATCGAAACCAACGTATTTCACGTCAATATCGACTCGCACTGCCTCTGGCTTACGCAGTAAAGTAGCGATTTCAACTGAAGCTGGGTTTCTGGAGCTTAAGTTGTCTTTCAGCCAGGACAGGGTCAGACCTGAATCAATAATATCCTCAACGATTAAAACATGGCGACCGGTAATGTCCGTATCTAAATCCTTCAAAATTCGGACAACCCCAGAGCTTTTGGTGCCAGATCCATATGAAGAAACTGCCATCCAGTCCATGTGTACTGAATGGTTCATAGCCCGGGAAAGATCAGCCATAATCATAACAGCGCCGCGCAGCACACCTACTAAAAGTAGGTCTTTACCCGCATAGTCGCGATCAATTTCCGCTGCCATTTCAGCAACGCGAGTTTTAATTTCCTCTTCGGTTAGGAAAATGTCTTTTAGAGAATCTCCCATGCTAGCTGCGTCCATCTTTAACCTCCTGTAGATGTTTCTTAGTTACTTTGTTATTGTCTCTTAAACCACTGACAAGTTCCAGCACGATTCGCTGGTGAACATTTTTCTTCCATACTTTACCGTGTTTCGTTTTCTCAATCCGGTCATTACGACGCGCCTGCCAGCCGTTTGGTAAAGAAATTGGTCCTTGCCCTCTCCAATGCGTCACCAGCTGATCGAGTTCCTGCAAATGTTTAGCTGTCAGCATCGCCTTAGACCGCTGGGCAAATAATAGTTTCCACAATCGCATCCGAATTGGTTTTGCTTCTTTCACGAGGGCGGAAACCAGCACTTCCCCCTCAGCTTCAAACTCGCCAGTTAAGAAACGTTCTTGCGCACAAGTGTCCAAATAGGTGGCGTCTTCTTCGGCTAGTTGGGCGCTGCGCCCTAGGGAAATGACTACGTCTTGGCCGAGGACTTGAGAAAGCTGCGGGATGATTAAGTGTCGTAATGCCACCCTTGGCAGTGGCTGCCCAGCGGCAGTTTGCCAGGGACCATCTAACTGATTAGTGGGGTCAGCCACTACTTGTAAAGCCAGCTGCTGGCAAAAGTCCTCTGTGTCTGCACGGCGAACGGACGCTAAAAGTGGCCGGCAAAAATGCAGTTCTGTGCCTGCAGCCAGCTTTTCCTTCCGCTGAGGACGAATCCCCGCCAACGCACGAGTCCCAGCGCCACGGGCTAAACTAAGTAGCACTGTTTCTGCCTGGTCATCTAAGGTGTGTCCTAAGAGGACTCCCACGGTTTGCCCGGGAAAATGTTTCACCGCGTAATCGCGAAAAGCCTGATACCGAGCTTCCCGCGCTGCCGCTTCTACTGCCCCAACTGGATTAACTTCTACTGCGATGATTTCTGCAGGAATTTCTAAGGTAGCTAACTGGGTGGCGGTGGAAGTTGCTTCAAGAGCAGATTCAGCTCGTAGCTGGTGGTCGATGATAACGGCATGAAGCGGCTTTCCCGCGCGGCTGAGCAAATCCGCGGTAGCTACCGTCAAAGCCAGTGAGTCAGCGCCCCCGGAACAACCTACTAGCCAGGTGGTGATTGCCTGAGTGGAGGCTGCCCGAAGTAGGTTCTTAACCGCTAAGGAAACCGCTCTAACTCCCTGCGTGGGTTTTGTTCCAACCAGCTGCGATGCTTTTGAAAAGGGAGCCCTCATCGATTGACCAACGCTTCGATGAACGCGTCTAAATCAACGCGGGTAGCGTAGGCAGCTTCTGGCACACCCGCTGTTTGCACGTGGAAAATAAGCGGCCGACCGGTGCGGGTAACCACCACGCCTGAAAGGGCCGCAGCTGAATCCATTAAACCTGTTTTCGCCTGCACTCGCCCGGCAGTAACCGACGTGTTCAAACGTGATAAAAGTGTTCCGGAAAAGCCGGAAACTGGATTCATTCGGAAAATCTGTTTTTCTACGGAATTTCCTTTTGCCCACAGGTGGTAAAGAAACTCAGCGGTAGTTTGCGGTGCAATCCGATTTTCCTCAGTTAAACCTGAACAGGATTTAATCTCAAACCCATCGTGAGGGATGGGTAGTTTTTTCACCGTTTCAACTAGTTGTGTATAAGCTGCCTGCGGAGTTGAAGCTCCACTTTCTGCTTTAGCAGCTAACCGGCAGAGATGCTCAGCTAAAGTATTATCGGAGCGTTCCAGCATGATTCGCGTAATTTGCAAAATAGTTGCCGAATGTACTTCTGCTACCAGAGGCTGGTCTTGCACCACAAATGCCTGTTCTTGATAACTAACTTCCAGTGGTAAATCGTATTTGGCAAATAGGTCAGCCAAACTATTTCCAACTGCGTTCGTAGGATTTTGATCGTACCCGTTGAAAGTTGCTCCCGCTTTAAACGCAAAGGCCGTTTGTGGGCTAATCCAAACTCGATATTCTTCTCTAATCGTTGGATCTAGCGCCGGACCTTCATGTAGCTGAGTATGAAGCACTAACTTTGTTGGTTTAACTGACGCAGTTTTTAGTTTTTCACTGGCTTGAGTTACCAGGTCTTCTAAACCCGCGTATCCGTCGATTTCTTGTGAGTTTCCTTTACCGGGAGAAAGCAGTAAATCACCTTCTCCAATCAGGTGAAGGGTGTCGCCTTCTTGGTAGAGGCGGGTAGCTAAACGACTCTGCGGATCTAATGATTTCAAAGTTGCGTAAGCCGTGTAGAGTTTCGTAGTTGAAGCGGGGACTACCGGGGTTTTTTCATTTGCAGCGAAAACAATATTGCCAGTAGTGGCGTCAATGACGTAAGCGCCAGCATTCCATTTGCCTCCGGTGGAGGCTTCCAGCTCTTTCCAGATTGGAAGTAGATCGGAGTTTTTTAAAGATGGTAACTCGGTACGCATTTGTGCAGGCAAAATCGTCTCTGCCTGCACCTTTTCACGTTCTGGGAGAGGTTTTCCAAACTCAGGTTCTTTAAAAGTTAAAAATCCGGGGACTAAATCATAGGTATCTGCCACTAAATAGCCGGAAATTCCCCCGATTAAGGCAACTGCGGTGAGGAAACTAACCACCGTCTTTTTCACCATAAATTTCTCCCCGTAATAAAAAAGTAATCCATTCCTAGTTTAGACCGACATTTGTACTTCTCTAATGCGGTATTCTAGAAGTCACAGAACTTTAGGAAGGAAATATCGTGGAATTCGACGTAACTATTGAAATCCCCAAGGGAAACCGCAATAAGTACGAAGTGGACCATGTGACCGGACGTATCCGCCTAGATCGTATGCTCTTTACCTCCACTCGTTATCCTGACGACTATGGTTTCATCGACAATACTCTTGGTGAAGATGGCGACCCCTTAGACGCTTTGGTGTTGCTTGAAGAGCCAACTTTCCCCGGCTGTGTTATTCGTTGTCGCGCTTTAGGAATGTTCCGTATGCGTGATGAAATGGGAGGCGACGATAAAGTCGTTTGTATTCCAGCAGCTGACCAACGTGCTTCTTGGAGAACTGATATCGATGACGTATCAGAATTCCATCGCCTTGAAATCCAACACTTCTTTGAAGTGTATAAGGATTTAGAACCAGGAAAATCTGTTGAAGGAGCCCACTGGGTAGGACGCGAAGAAGCCGAAGCAGAAATTGCTGCTTCCTTCAAACGGGCAGAAGAAACTGGTTACAATACTCACCATCACTGAGTTGAACTTTTCGATGGTGTGTTAGCTCTTAGCTGGCACACCATCTTTTTATATTTCCCAAATCATCAGAACTTCAGTTCACCACGCTAAAGCGTCGCTGCGCGTTCAATTTCAGCTTCTAACTGGGCGGTGGAAAACTCGAGCAATCAGGCTCTTTTACTACCTTAACTGCGGGTAATCCTAACCGTCTCGCACCGAAAGGGAACACCCCGCAAACCCATACTACTACCGAAATAAAACGAGGCCTGTTGGGACTAGTTGAAGCTCTCGTCAACGCCCTCGAAAAATCAAAGTTTTAACTAACTAAGCAAAGTTGCCTACAAACTCTCAAATTCCCCATAAATAGGCTCAGCGGCAAGGGGACAAAACAGTAAAAATCACGCTAGGCTAAGTATATGAAAGTAGAATTTGATCTAAAAGAAGCATTCGGGGAAACTCCCGTCCCTCGCCCAGGATACTGGACTAAAGATATTCTGGGGGACGGTTTCTCGGCTCAAGCAATCCAGCTTCTACCCGACGAAGATGGCGAAAACATCGCTACCTTAGTCCGCCACGAAGCAGCTAATGACCCCCACGCCTTTGCGGGGACCCCGTCTGAACCTAAATTCAGAGCACTTTACATTCACGGGTGGAATGACTATTTCTATCAGCCCGAACTAGCCCGCCACATTGCCTTAGCGGGCGGCCAGTTCTACGCCTTAGATCTGCGTAAATACGGGCGTTCTTTACGTCCAGGGCAAATCTTTGGGTGGGTGACAGACCTTTCAGAATATGATGAAGAAATCTCCGAAGCCTTAGATATTATCGGAGACGATCTGCCGATTCTTCTGATGGCACACTCTACCGGCGGATTAACCACCGTTCTTTTTGCCAACAACTACCCGGGACGTTTCGCGGGTGTTTGGTTGAATTCTCCTTGGCTGGAACTACACCCCTCTGCGCTGATGCGGTATGCAACTGGGCAGCTAGTGGAAGTTGTTACTCCGCTTGATCCCCACATGGTGATGCCGGTGGGTGGGAACAATTTCTTTAGTGAATCATTAGACGGGTGGCAAGACCATGAGGGTGAGCTTCCCGAAGAACTGCTCCCCTATGCTGACGATCCTTCTGTTACCGGTTGGAAACCGAATCGCCTGTGGAAAGGTGATCGGGTCACGTTAGCTGGTTGGTTGCACGCAGTTTCGGTGGGACACCGCCAGGTGGCTGCTGGGTTGAATTTGGATTGCCCGGTGATTTGTTTCGCTTCTACAGCTTCTTTCGAGGGCGAAACATGGACTCCTGAAGTTCGCTACCGCGATACGGTTTTAGATGTTGATGCAATGGTTTACCGGGCGGGTACATTAGGGCCTGATGTAACTATCCGCCGTTTGCGTGGGATACATGATTTAACCTTGTCTTTCCCACCGGTAAGACAGGAATTATGGGCAGCTACGCATCGTTGGTTACAGAGTGTCTTTCCTGATAATCCTATTTCTTTAAGTGATATCCCCTTAGCTCCACGCTGAGGGAAACCGCTCAATAACTGACGGTAAACTTTGGGGTGGGGGCTAACTACCAATAGTTAGCCCCCACCCCAAAGTGTTTTAGAGATTAGATCTAAAAAATTTTCAGCTATAAGTTATTTTAGAATCGCCGCGGAGACCGACGGTGTCTCAACATGGGTTTCCCCTCAGTGCGACCACCGTTTCGCGATGGTTGATTAGCCTGATTACGCTCTACCCTAATCCGGTTAGCTCGCGTGCCTACGCGCCGTTCCTGCGATGGTTTAGATGATTGGGTAGTTGTCTTAATCTCTGCGTTTATTTCATCTAAGGCTTCTTTTAAGGTTGGGCCAGAAACTGATCCGAGTCGCCAAACTTCCCACCCGTCAAAGGGAACTACGCTACCGATTAACCGCACGGCTTCTGTAGGGTCAGTGGTGCTCCATTTATCAGTGTAAATCACTCCTTCGGGACTGAGTTTCGCATAAAAGCGTTCCACGTCGGAAAAACTCCACACTAATTCAATTTCGGTTCCTACGATTTGCGCAATCGTATAAAGCCCCATCTGATCTGGTTCTAAGTATTCGGTCGCAGCAGTCGTTTCTGCTTCAGTTGATTCCCGCGCTTCAGATGATAGTTTTAGCACCTGTGAACGCTGTCCAGTGTGCCGGTCGGCGCGTTTAGGTAGGTTAGATGGCCTGCGTTTAGGTGCGCGACCTGCTGAATCGGAGCGCAGAAAATCAGGGACGCTTAATTCTTCTTCTGGTGCGGCTTGTTTTTCTGGTGTCGCTTCTTTTTCTTGGGGCGCAGTTTCTTCAAGCAGCGTGTCTGGCTCGTAGATAGCGTACTTAGGTTCAGCTTCGGGTTTTGTTAGTTCATCTGCTTTCAGAGCTTCAGTTTCTTCAACAGTTGCCACGATTTCTTCAGTTGCTTTTAAACCTTCATGTCCGGGTAAAGCCAGATGCCCGCCGCTTTGTAATAGTAGGTTGGGGTTGTGTCCGTACAGGCGTGGGCCAACTGCCTGCACTTCAACGAAACGTCGTCCGTTGCGCATTTCTCTAAGAGATAGTTCGTGTACTTCCACCCCGGAAGTTGCCAGTACATCTAAGACAGGACGGACCGCGGGAACTATTTCTGCAACGACCAGAATCAAACGCGGCCCAGGAGCAGGTGAAGGGGGCATGAGGTTTCTAAACTCTGCCCATCCAAACCGGAAGTTATGAATCCCACCGGGGTAGGCGTTAGCTAACTCATTCCACCCCATATTGGCAGTTTCAGCAAGCCGGGAAAGGGATTCAATCATGGTGCTGGAGTCAAGCAGCGGGAGTACTTCAACACTGACTACTTGACCAGAGGGATCCAGGGCGGTTAGTTTAGGTTGCCCCCCGGCAGCATCTTCTTCCCAGGTAATTGGAAAGAGCGGTCGTCCGATTATTTCAAGAACCTGATCTCTTACACTTGCTAAAATGTCTGCAGAGATACCCTCATTTACTGTACGCCCGAACTGAGCTGGAACCAGCTGTCCTCCATCAAGTTCAAATAACGGCATACCCTCACCCCTTCATTACATAGTTACTTTTATTCTCTCATGTTCTAAGAGACTTTGGTATCGCTCTATCAAAGTGTTCAGCAGGTTAAAACCGGATTTTGTAACTATTTTTTAAGTTGAAATTTTCTTTTTATCACAGAACCTCCGCGGTGATTATCCTGCGACTTATTACAAAATCTGCGGTAAGGTAAAGGGGTAAGTTCTTTAGAAAATCATTAACTACTCCGTAGTTAATTTTGCGAAATATTTAGGAGTCACTATGACTGATCACGGTCCAAATCCTTATGTAATGAATATTGAAAAAGCTACGTTAGCTAACAAAAACTACCGCACCACTTTGTGGACCGGACAGGAAATGCAGCTAACTGTAATGAGCATTAAGCCTGGCCATGACATCGGTTTAGAAAAGCACGATGATCACGATCAGTTCATTCGCATTGAAGAAGGCAAAGCTCGCGTTCAGATGGGACCTGCTGAAGATGACCTCAGCTTTGATGTAGAAGCTAATGACGATGATGCTATCTTCATTCCAGCCGGACAGTTCCACAATGTAACCAACATTGGTGATGAAGATCTGAAACTCTACTCCATCTATGCTCCAGCCGAACACGAACACGGCACCGTACACGTAACTTACGAAGAAGCGATGGAAGCAGAAGCACACCACCACCATCACTGAGTTAATTAAACCGAAAGCTACGGCGAACGGTTAAACATAAACTAACGGGGGCGGGACTTTCTAAGAAAGTCCCGCCCCCGTTTTAGCGTGATACCCTATCGCTTAGTTCAGTAGGTTCCACCTACAGCAGCGCGTCCAGCTTCCAAACGTGCGATTGGCACACGGAATGGAGAACAGGAAACGTAGTTCAAACCAACTTCGTGGAAGAAGTGGATTGATTCTGGGTCGCCACCGTGTTCGCCACAAACACCAAGTTTGATTTCTGGCTTAGTGGAACGAGCCCGTTCAACACCTTCGCGTACCACCCGGCCAACGCCGTGCTTATCGATGGTTTCAAATGGGGATACACCAAATACTGCTTCTTCAATGTACTTTGGAATGAAGACGCCTTCTACGTCATCACGTGAGAAGCCCCAAACGGTCTGAGTTAAGTCGTTGGTGCCAAATGAGAAGAAATCAGCTTCTTGAGCCAAGTCTTCAGCAGTCATCGCAGCACGAGGAAGTTCGATCATACAGCCCACGTGAATATCCAGTTCAACGCCAGCCTTTTGAGCTTCTTCTGCGATAATCTGTTCAGCATTGTGACGGATGATGGCCAGTTCTCGGATAGAACCAACCAGTGGAACCATGATTTCTGGACGTGGGTCCAAACCTTCCTTCTTCAAATCTGCAGCTGCTTGGGTGAGCGCGCGGATCTGCAGGTCGAATAAACCTGGGAGGTAGATGCCCAGACGCACGCCACGCAGACCTAACATTGGGTTAGATTCATGCATCCGGCGGACTGCTTCCAGCATCTTCTCATCGGCAGGATCAGCTTTCCCATCAACTGCTTTAGCAACTGCCACCTTAACTTCCAAAGAGGTTAAGTCAGGGAGGAACTCGTGTAGTGGTGGGTCGATCAGGCGCACGGTCATTGGCTTTCCATCCAAGACACGTAGCATCTGCAGGAAGTCGCCCTTTTGAAGTTCTTCTAAAGCATCAAAGCCGGACTGGCGTTCTGCTGAGCCTTCTTCAGCTAAGATAACGCGTTCAATCAAAATACGACGGTCACCTAAGAACATGTGCTCGGTACGGCACAGTCCAATACCCTCCGCCCCAAACTCAATAGCGCGTTCGGAATCTTCTGGAGTATCTGCATTTGCCCGTACCTTCATGGTACGTACAGTATCAGCGTGGGTGAGCAGGCGGTGTACGGAATTAACCAGGTCAGCCATCTGCTCATCGTTACCGGCAGCTGCCAAACCAGCTTCCAAGCCCTTAGCCAAGTAGGTGGTAACTACCGAGTCTACTACCGGAACGTCCCCTGCGAATACTTCACCGGTGGTACCGTCAATTGCGATTACGTCTCCGGCTTTGAGTACTCGATCGCCTACGGTGAGAGTCTTTTCTTCAGCATCAACACGCAGGGCTTCGGCGCCACAGATACAGGTCTTACCCATACCGCGTGCAACAACTGCTGCGTGTGAGGTCTTCCCACCGCGAGCAGTGAGGATACCTTCTGCAGCTACCATACCGGGGAGGTCTTCTGGGTTGGTTTCACGGCGAACCAAGATACACTTGCGACCTTCAGCTGCGGCTGCTTCAGCGTCCTCGTTATTGAAAACAATCTCGCCAACTGCTGCACCTGGGGAAGCTGCCATAGCGCGGGTGAGGAGTTCCTTAGCAGCCGAGTCATCGAACTGGGGGAACATCAGCTGGGTGAGCTGAGCACCGGTTACGCGGGTAAGAGCTTCGTCCATGGTGATGAGTTTTTCATCTACCAGCTGTGTGGCCACGCGGAAAGCGGCGGCGGCGGTGCGCTTCCCCACGCGGGTTTGGAGCATCCAGAGCTTGCCTCGTTCAATGGTGAACTCGATGTCGCAAAGATCCTGGTAGTGAGTTTCCAGCTTACGCATAATGCCCAGCAGTTCAGTGTAGGAAGCTGGGTCGTGATCACCTAGCGTTGCTAAAGGTTCAGTGTTACGAATACCGGCCACAACGTCTTCGCCCTGTGCGTTCATCAGGTAGTCGCCGTAAACGCCGGAGTGTCCGGTGGAAGGGTCGCGGGTGAAGCAAACTCCGGTGCCGGAAGTTTCGCCCATGTTACCAAATACCATGGTCTGTACGTTTACTGCAGTTCCGAGGGATTCTGAAATACGTTCGCGGCGGCGGTAGATCTTCGCGCGTTCGGTGTTCCAGGAGCGGAATACGGCTTCGATGCCCATGTCGAGTTGTTCGCGCGGATCTTGTGGGAAGTCGCGTCCGGTTTCGGCTTTGAAGATTTCTTTGAAAGTGGCTACCAGGCCCTTGAGGTCTGCTGCGGAAAGTTCGTGGTCGTAGTGTACGCCCCGGTCTTCTTTCAGCTGGTCTAATGCGTCTGAGAATCCGTCTGATTCAATGTGCATAACGGTTTTGCCGAACATCTGGATGAGACGACGGTAGGAGTCCCAGGCGAAACGTTCATCGTTAGCAAAGTTTGCTAGGCCAACTACGGATTCATCGTTTAAGCCGATGTTAAGCACAGTTTCCATCATGCCTGGCATAGAGAATTTTGCGCCAGAGCGAACAGATAAAAGCAGCGGGCCAGCGGGATCTCCCAGGTGACGGCCGATTTCGTCTTCAACCTTACGTAGGTTCTTAGTTACTTCAGTGTGAAGTTCTGCGGGAACAGCGCCTTTTTTGTAGTATTCGCGACAGGCATCGGTGGAAATAGTGAAACCTGGGGGGACGGGAAGTCCTAGCTTTGTCATTTCTGCTAGGTTAGCTCCCTTACCACCTAGCAGGTCTTTCATCTCTTTGTCGCCTTCAGAGAAGTGGTAGACGTACTTGACCATTCTGGCCTCTGCTTTCTTATTGTTGATCATATGCCTCGATGCACACTTTCGCGCAACGTTCTTAGTCTACCAAAGTCCTATATATTTGGTGAGCTTGTTTGTACCTGTTTTCAGTGTATTAAAGGATTTGCGCAGGGTTTGAAAAGGGAACATTCCCGCTTCCTGCACTTTACTAACTGCGTCCCCTCGCTTAGTTGGTAAAAGTGAACCAGTTAAATAAAAAGGTTGCGGGTGGATTTCCACCCGCAACCTTTAACAGTTAGTTATCTGACTGTTCTGGCGAACCTTCTGGTTCCTGCGCTTCTATCACCTTGCGGCGTTCCTTGCGGAAGTTAAAGCGTGCTTCTGAACCCTCTCCTTCAGTATCGACGATCACCGTATCACCGGTTTTCACTTCACCGAAGAGAATCTTCTCAGACAGAACATCTTCCACTTCGCGTTGAATCGCGCGGCGCAGTGGGCGCGCTCCCAGAACTGGATCGTATCCCTTGTCTGCCAGCAGTGAGCGGGCAGAATCGGTCATTTCTAAGAACATTCCCTGCTCTACCATGCGGATAGCTAGCTTTGCTACCATCAGATCCACGATCTGCACGATCTGTTCCTTTTGCAAAGGTGGGAAAACAATCGTTTCATCAACACGGTTAAGGAACTCTGGGCGGAAGTGCTGCTTAAGTTCTTCATTAACTTTTTGGCGCATCCGCTCGTAATCATTTGCCATTGCTCCGGCAGCTTGGAATCCGGTTAGCACACCCTTGTTAATGTCACGGGTACCCAGGTTAGTGGTCATGATGATAATAGTGTTCTTAAAGTCCACTACTCGACCTTGGGAGTCAGTTAGGCGACCTTCTTCTAGAATCTGCAACAGGGCATTGAAAATATCCGCGTGGGCTTTTTCAACTTCGTCAAAAAGTACCACTGAGAAGGGTCGGCGGCGAACCTTTTCGGTTAGCTGACCACCCTCGTCATAACCGACGTATCCCGGAGGCGCACCGAAAAGACGCGACGCCGTGTGCTTTTCAGAAAACTCTGACATATCCAGGGAAATCAGGGCGTCTTCATCATCAAAGAGGAACTCAGCCAGTGTTTTTGCCAGCTCCGTCTTACCCACGCCGGTGGGGCCGGCAAAGATGAAGGAACCACCGGGACGTTTTGGATCTTTCAACCCAGAGCGAGTCCGGCGAATCGACTGAGAAATCGCGCGCACTGCGTCGTCTTGCCCAATCACCCGCTGGTGTAATGCTTCTTCCATGTTCAAAAGCTTGTGAGACTCGGCTTCGGTGAGCTTGAAAACTGGAATACCGGTAGACATGGCCAGCACTTCAGCGATTTCTGGCTCACCAATTTCGGAAATGATATCAGCGTCGCCGTCTCTCCAGGCCTTTTCTTTTTCAATCCGCTCTTCAGTCAGGCGAGTTTCTTTATCACGTAAAGATGCTGCCAGTTCAAAATCCTGGTCGTCAATCGCAGATTCTTTTTGCCTGCGCAAGTCAGCAATCTTATCGTCCAGCTCATGTAGTTCTGGCGGAGCTGTCATCCGGCGAATACGCATCCGGGCACCCGCTTCATCCATCAGGTCGATAGCTTTATCAGGTAAGAACCGGTCGGAAATATAGCGGTCAGCCATTTGCGCGGCAGCGATTAAAGCTGCGTCAGTAATGATAATCCGGTGGTGCGCTTCGTAACGATCGCGCAGTCCCTTCAGAATTTCGATAGTTTCATCTACGGAAGGTTCTTCTACCTTAACCGGTTGGAAACGTCTTTCTAAAGCGGCATCTTTTTCAATGTACTTGCGGTACTCTTCCAAAGTGGTTGCGCCGATAGTTTGCAGTTCTCCGCGGGCTAAGAGCGGCTTCAACATTTGGGCTGCGTCAATGGCGCCCTCGGCAGCTCCGGCACCTACCAGCGTGTGGATTTCGTCGAAGAAAATGATGATATCCCCGCGGGTGCGGATTTCTTTGAGCACTTTCTTTAAGCGTTCTTCGAAATCACCGCGGTAGCGTGAACCGGCGATTAGTGAACCGATATCTAGGCTGTAGATTTGCTTATCGCGGATAGTTTCGGGCACGTCACCGCGCACAATTGCTTGCGCTAGGCCTTCTACTACCGCAGTCTTACCAACCCCGGGTTCGCCGATTAGGACCGGGTTGTTTTTGGTGCGGCGTGAGAGGATCTGCATGACGCGTTCCATCTCTGGGTGGCGTCCCACGACGGGGTCGAGTTGTCCTTCGCGTGCGGCGGCGGTGAGGGAACGTCCGAATTGTTCCAAAAGTGCTGAGTTTGCTGGCTGTGGGTCGGCGGTGGTCGCGCCTACCCCCACGGCTTCGCGGCCTCCGGCACGTTGGAATCCCTGGAGAAGTTGAATTACGCTTTGGCGCAGTTCTCCCAGGTCTACCCCAAGCTGCACCAGCACTTTAGAGGCAACGCCTTCGCCTTCGCGGATTATTCCTAGCAGAATATGTTCGGTGCCGATGTAGTTATGTCCCAGTTGCAGGGCTTCTCTGAGGCAAAGTTCCAGGACTTTCTTTGCTCGGGGGGTGAGGGGGATATGTCCGGTGGGAGCATTTTTACCTTCCCCGATCATTTCCACAACGGCTTCGCGGACTTTTTCTCCTTCGATTTCTGACATTTCGATGGCTTTGGCGGCAACGCCTTCACCTTCTTGAATCAGACCGAGTAACAGGTGTTCGGTGCCGATATAGTTGTGGTTTAGTGAGCGGGCTTCATTTTGAGCCAGTACCACAACCCGGCGGGCGCGGTCAGTAAACCGTTCAAACATACTTTCCTCCTATTTTCTATTTCTAGATTAGGGGGCTGGCCAGTAGTTTTCCTCTTTGTTCACCATTAGGGGAATTTCCCGAGGGCGTTAGTGAAAGCTAGCTATTTTTCTGCGCACTGCCCCTCCGGAGCGTGTTTCCCGCTGGGTAGGTATTCTTTCCAGGGCGTCAGCTAAGGCTGGGGAGTGCGGATTTACGGTTTTTCAGCTGGTAGTTTCAGCGTCCGCTGTTTTTGAAGGTGCCGGAAATTTTTTCATGCTGGCTAAATGCCAAGCAGATGATGGCGCGGTCTTTTGCTTTTTCCCACGATTCTTGGGTGGGTGAAAGGGGGGCCAGGTCAAAGATTGAATCTTTAGGGTCTTTTCCGATGTAGTCGCTAAATGCCTGGGGGCAGAATGCTTCTACTTGTGCAATAATCGTTTCGTTTCCTGGGAAGGGCCCCTCGGGAAGGTGGAGGGTATCGACTACTTCGGCGTTGTGGGGGGAACTGCAGGGAACTGTGGTGAGGTTTTCCAGGTCGAATACGCCTGAAGCCAGGGTGTTTTCGGGAAGGTCCAGGCAGTCTGATTTGCTTAGTTCAACAACGGCAGAGCCGCAACCTGTTAGTGCTAATGCACTGGCTGCGGCTACTGCCAGAAGTTTTTTGGTTTTTCCACGCATTTGTTTACGGGATTACCTGGTGTAGTAGCAGGTAGAGAATGGCTGCTACGGCTCCGGCTGCTGGTATGGTGAGGAACCAGGCGATTACGATATTGCCTGCAACGCCCCAGCGCACGGCGGAGAGCCGTTTAGTTGCCCCTACACCCATGATTGCGGAAGTTACCGTGTGGGTGGTAGAGATGGGTGCGTGGAATACGAAGGCTGTTAGGTAGAGAACGCCTGCTGCGACAGATTCTGCTACGAAACCGCGGGCGGGGTCCAGTTCGATTACTTTACGTCCCAGGGTACGCATGATTCTCCAGCCACCGGAGTAGGTTCCCGCGGTGATAGCTGCTGCGGCTGCGAGTTTAACCCAGGTGGGTACTACCCAGTCTCCGGTGAGAGGATCGACGATTTGGTGGGAGGCTCCGTAGCCGCCTGCCATAAGTGCCATAACGATAATACCCATTGTTTTTTGGGCGTCCTGCAGGCCGTGTCCCAGGGCCATTGCTGCGGCAGAAACTGTTTGCGCGTAGCGGAAACGGCGCATGGTCTTATGGTAGGGGAAGGTTTTTACTACTGCCAGCAGTAGTTTCATCAATACGTAGCCTAATACGAAACCAACCAGTGGGGAGAGGAACATGGGGATGATTACCTGGTCTAAGATTCCCTGCCACAAGATGGTGGTTGCTGAGGCCATGCCGGCCCCTACCAGACCGCCGATTAGGGCGTGGGAGGATGATGATGGTAGTCCGTACCACCAGGTGATTAGGTTCCAGGTGATTGCCCCTACCAGCGCGGCTAGGATGATGCCCAGCCCGTGGAGTTGCATTGTGTGGTTTGTTGAACTGGTGAACTGACTGATGTCGATGATGCCTTTACCAATGGTTTTGGCAACCTCAGTTCCTAAAAGTGCACCAATAAAGTTCATGACGGCTGCCATTGCCAGCGCAGCTCGAGGGGTTAAGGCTCGGGTTGAAACTGAGGTGGCGATTGCGTTTGCAGCATCGTGGAAGCCGTTGGTGTAGTCGAAGCCCAGTGCGATAACAATGACGACAACGACCAGAATAAGGGTCAGATCCACTGGTCAGGACTCCTTGATTGCGATCGTTTCTACACCGTTTGCCAGGTGTTCGAAGCTGTCTAGTGCCTTTTCAAGGCAAGCGATGATGTCTTTTAGTTTGATTACTTCCAATGGTTCCATGTCGGATTCAAACAGTAGAGACAGTGTGTGACGGTAGGCTTTGTCGCCTTCGTTTTCGAGGCGGTTGATTTCTACCCAGTAGTCGCGGAGGGAATCGAGGGTTTCCAGTCGTGGCATTGCGTCTGCGGTTAGGTCGCAGCAGCGTTGGATTGCGTTGAGCTGTTTGCGGATTCCGGCTGGCAGTTCTTCTACTTTGTAAAGAACGATCAGGTCTCCTGCTTCGTCCATGTAGTCCATGCAGTCATCCAGGCAGCCTGCGATGTAGGCAATGTCGTCACGGTCAAAGGGGGTTACGAAAGTTTGGTTTAGTTTGTTGATTACAGCGTGGGTTGCTTCGTCACACGCGTGTTCAACGTCATGTAGTTCGTTGCGTAGGGCGATACGACCTTCATAGTCTTCGTCAGGAATACGTGAGAGTAGTTCTGCACCACGTACCATGAGCTTTGCTTGCTTTGCGAGTAGTTCAAAGAAGCTGTCGCCTTTTTCTGTTTTCTTAAAACGCATTTCCATACTCCGTTTAGATTGATGGTCATATGCTCTTCCAGACTAATCGAGTTTTGCGGTAAAACATACGCAAGTTAAGGAGCTATTTGGAGTTAAATTCTAGTGACTGCGGTTTTTTCCTTAGTTTTCGCGGATTGCGCTTCCCCTCCAAAAACAAGTTGTGGGGCAGATCACATATTATTTTCTTTTCGAGGGCGCCCCGAAAACACAAATTAGTTCCTAAAACTATTTTTCAAAATAAATTCTCCGCCCTAAATTTTCCGCTTACCTAAACTGTGTGAAAGCGAGACTATTCGCCCGTTGAACCTGCGCGGGCATAAAGCGGACATAAAAAGGACATTGAGTTAAAAAGCGCCTGTCGGCGCGAAGGCCACTCTAGGTGGCAAAAGTTGGAGCCCGGGGCTTTATTAACTCAATGTCACTTTTAATTCTAAGACCAATTCCCAGATTCCGCTACATTATGGGAATATCGAATTGTGAAAGAAAGTAAATTTTCTGCTTCTACAGGCAAACACAGCGCTACAAAAAAACGATTTTTCCTTGATATTCTCAACGAAAACGAACAATTCGGGCGGGTTATTAAACTTCCCCTTCGTTACCTTTCTGCAACCACAGTAGTTCTGCTGCTGCTTTTCATGGCTATATTTTTTGGCCTGACGGGGCAACGTGACATCATTACTTTCACAGTTGCCGTTGCCGTAGTCGTCCTCGCTTACGGCTGGCATGATTTGGTGGATGCCCCAACCCGAAACAGTTCTTTAATCACGATTTTGTTAGTCGGGATTATCAATATCATTGTGATTCGCTTAACTGGAGATTTAGCTTGGGCGGGTATCTCTGCCGGTTTAAGTATCCTCATTGCCGCAGTTGCTGAAACTCTCCGTTCCGCTCCGCGTTTAAATCTGCTTGAGTCTCTTTCCAGTTCAGTTTTTGGCGCTTTAGTTGCGATAATCGGTTCAGGTTGGGTGGCTTTAGAAACTTCTCAACTGTGGTCCACGATCCTGCTAGCTTGCACCATTATGGTGGCGGCAGCGGTAGTGGGTAACCAGGTTGGCTCCACTTTACGCACAAATGCTATTGGAGCACTGGTTGCCGGAAGTATTTCTGGCTTGCTCCTGGGTTTACTGGCCACTCAGTTAAGCAACTTCCAAAGAATCGCACATTTGGCTTTAGAATCCCTTTCTTCCAAAATAGATCCGCTTCTGGGTATGCTATTTTTAACTACCAGCCTGGGCTTTGCCTTAGGCGGGGTAATCACTACAGTTGATGCTCTTTTTGGCGAACATAAGCGGCGCCGAAGTGAGAAAGCTGCTTTTGCCAGAGGAGCAATGAAATTCCTGCTGGTGGTAATGCCCATTTACGTCCTAATCCGCACCGGAGCATTCTAAAGTTCCACTGCTACAGATTAGTATTCAACTGCTATATAGCTGAGTAAAGGTTTCCCGCATGATACATATTCCCGATAATCTTCCTTTAAAGGTTGCTCCCTTAACTTGGCTTTTGGGAACTTGGCAAGGTTGGGGAGTTTATACTGACGCGCCCTCGGCAACTGAAAAAACTGCTGCCACTGCCCCAGCTTCCACCTGCCTGTTGGAATACAGTGTGCAGGTTGAAGGCGACCAGTTACGCTTACAAAAAACCGTTTGGCGCACCCAACCGGGAGTGGTTTTAGATAATGAAGCACCGGTTGCGCAGGGGCTTTCTGCATTAGAAAAAACTTCCCTCGCGTGGCAAACCAGCGGTTACTGGGAACTTGCCCCCCACGAAAAACTACCTAATGGCATGCTTATCCAAGCTACTTCCAGCTCTAGCACGGGTAATGTTTCTCTGTGGCAGGGAACTGTGCAGGGCCCGCGAGCGCAGCTGACTTTAGATGTTTCTGCTGGAGCTGCGCAGGCTCGTTCGTTAGAGCATGGGCAACTTCTGCTTGGGATTGTTAAAAGTGAGTTGTTCCTGGTGGAGTCCTTACAGTTTAAAGGCTCTGAAATCACGCTTTCGGGAAGATTGGCAAAAGTTCACGAGGCTGATCCGATTCCTCTACTTCCCGATGGGCCACCTTTAGCGGGGGTTATCAATGAGTGAGCAGGCAGTTACCGCCGGTATACCGGGTGCGGTTTTAGATGCTGAGCAGCCTTTGGCAGTCCATCATTACGGTGATTTATCGGGTGAACAGTGGGCTTTAGAAGCTGGCCGTGCGCTGAGAGATTTTTCTTCTTTGGCAGTGGTGCAGGTTTGTGGGGTTGATCGGCTTTCTTGGCTGACAACTTTATCGTCACAGATTTTAACGGATTTGCAGCCTGGGCAAAGCCGTGAACTTTTACTTTTAGATCCGCAGGGAAGAATCCAGTTTGCCTGCGCCGCTATGGATGATGGCTCGCAGCTTTTGCTGCTTCTCGAGGGCGCTAAAACCACTGCTTTAGTTGAGTTTCTAAAGCGAATGCAGTTCATGTTAAGAGTGGAAGTTAAGGACGTTTCAAAGAACTTTCAAGTAGTTGCCACGGTTTGTTCAACTGCGAAACTTCCGCGGCTGCGGGAAAGTTTACTTGCCCTGCCCGGAGCTACTTTCACCTGGGTAGATCCTTGGCCAGAGGTTACTCCCGGGGGAGCTACCTACACTCCAGTTGATTTTATCCACCCCGCAACCCATCGCAGGCGCCTTTTTGTGTTGGTTAATGCAGCTGAGTTTGCTCAGTTTAAACAGGGGTGGGACGAGCTTCCTACCACCAGTAAGGATTGTCCCTGGGCGGGTAGTAATGCTTGGGAGGCTTTGCGGATTGAAGATTTACGTCCGGCTTTTGCTTCGGAGGTGGATTCTAAAGCACTTCCCCATGAGCTTGATTGGCTACGCACGGCAGTTCATTTGCAAAAGGGCTGTTACTGCGGGCAGGAAGCTGTGGCACGAATCGTTAATCTGGGGAAGCCTCCGCGTCGTTTAGTTCTTTTACAGTTAGATGGTTCCCAGTCGGTGCAGGTGAAGCCGGGGGCGGCGGTGCAGGCGGGTAAACGTGTAGTTGGTGCGGTGACTTCTGTGGCTCGGCACGCTGATTTAGGGCCGATTGCTTTAGCTTTAGTAAAGCGTGGGATTGGCTTGGAGATTCCCCTTGAGGTGGTTCAAGGAGAAGAAACTGTACCTGCTTTGCAAGAGGTGATTGTTTCTGTGGAGGGAAAGTCATCTGCTTCGCCCGCGCAACGTCCGGGATCAGAGCTGCGTGGCGTTAATTTACGCAAACGGGAGGAATAGTTGCGCGCTTTAATTCAACGAGTTAAGGGGGCTTCTGTTACGGTTTCCGGGCAGGTTGTGGGGCAGATTGAGGGGCCGGGCCTCTGTGTGCTGCTTGGGGTTACTCATAGTGACGGCTTACCGCAGGTTAAGAAGATTGCCGGAAAGATTGCTAATTTGCGGATTATGGCGGATGAGAAATCGGTTTTAGAAGTTGCGGGTAGTGTTTTGGTTGTCAGTCAGTTCACTCTCTACGGTGATACGCGCAAAGGGCGGCGCCCCAGTTGGGTGGCGGCTGCACCTGGAGAGGTGGCTGAGCCGTTAGTCAATGCGGTGGTTGAGCAGCTTCGCAGCGTTTATGGGCTGACGGTAGCTACGGGTGTTTTTGGCGCCCAAATGGAGGTTGCCGTAACAAATGATGGGCCGGTAACCGTTTCAGTGGAAGCCTAAGCGTTTAGCTTTCATTAACTTAGCTTTTAATCAACTTTGCTTTCATCAACTTAGCTGAGTGCTTATGAAATGGCTGCTGCTACGGGTCTTTGACTGTTTCTAACCGCGGATGGGAACGCGGTGGGTTTCTACCGCGATTACTTCCGCTGCGTCTGTATTTGCATTCGGGTAGGCTACGTGCACAATGGTGAGTTGCGCGGTTTGGTCAAAATCGTTACCTTCGGGGAATTGTCTTGCAACGTTGATTGAAGCAGCTTCCACCAGTGGCCCTAGCATATGTTCGATGAGTTCCGGGTGGGCGCTGATTGCCAGTGGTTCACCCGGATGTTTTAGAAGCTTTTGGATTACTTCTTGGGTTCTATCGAGTTTAATGATTTTAAACTCTCTTAAAGGCTCATCGTCGGGCAAGTTATCTTTGACAGTTGCAGCTGCCGGTTCTTTTTCCGACTGTTTTGGAACAGCGGGGACTTTAAGTTGTCCGCCGACGCGGGAGGCGAATAGGGCTGGGGAAGGCACTACTCGTTTAGTTGGTTTTAGTTCAGCTGCTTTAGCGCCCTCGGAACAGTCTGTTTCCGGTTCTACGGTTTTTTCCGCGGTGGGAAGGTAGCTTAGTTCCGCGGGGAGTTTTAGTTCTTCAGCAACAGAAACGACCGTTCCTAAGATGGTGCTGTAGGGCTCTAAGGTGCGTTTGCAGCGGCTGGCGGGAGCGCTTAAAAGGCGGGTAACTCCCAGGGCAGAGAGCATATCAATAAGTTCTATTGATTGGCGTGTGCCAGCCCGTGAAAGTGTGCGGGATGCTTCTGGATAGTTTCGCCCCCTGCATTGCGCGTGGCTAAGTAGAGCGATAGTGGCGGTCATTAACTGCCCGGCTTCTGCGCGGGAGACCAGGTCGTCTAAGAGACGTTTGTCACCGCGTCTAGTTAGCATTTCTCGCGCGTCTGTGGGGCTTACCCAGCGGGCTTCGTCGATTTCTTTTTTCGGCGCAGGTGTCACCGGAGGGCGAGTATTGATGAGATTTTCTTCAGTTACTGGCAGTCCCACCCAGTAATAGACTTCCTTAGTTTGCCCCATTCCCAGCCGGTAGCGTTGGGCGGTCATCGGAGCGTAAAGGCTGACAGCTATGCCGGTTTCTTCTTCTACTTCCCTGACGCCAGCAGCCAAAAGTGGCTCATTTACTTCGGCTTTTCCTTTGGGCCAGGACCAGTCATCGTAGCGAGGGCGGTGTACCAGGAGTACTTCAATCTCTGCGCGATCGTAGCGTTGTCCGTAAGCTGGTTTTTGCGTGCGGTCAGCCAGACGCCACACTAAAGCTCCGGCGGAGCGAACAATGCGGGAGGGAATCGGGCTGGGGCGGGTTAAGGATCCTCGCCGAGCTACCGGTTTAGTTTGCGAAACATTCGGCGTGGGAGGACCTGGCACCGTAGCCCCTGGGGTGGGACGAGGTTGGGTCACTTCTTCTACTTAAGCTTGTACCTGCGGCTTGCTATTTTAGCTTACGCAGTGGTTACGGATAGGTCAGAGCTACTTCTGATTCTACCGTGTTTAGCTCAGTTGGACGAGGGCAGACTATGATGCAAAATAGTCTTTTTTCTCAGATTAAGTTCCCTGTTTGGTCGCGATCTGCGGCAAGTTTTAGTTCTTTTGCGGTTAAAGTGAGGGCTTTAGCTCGGCGGGTAACTTCTGTGGCCAACTCATCTTGGTCACTTTCAATCCAGTTACTTCCGTAGGCTGCTCCGGTGGCCAGCACCCACATGGCGGTAGCTGCCAAAGTAAGCAGGGGGGCAAGTTTCCCCCACTCGGTAGCTTGGATTTGCAGTTGGGCGGTGAAGATTTTTTCAATTTCCTGATCGAGGTCGCTCAGGTTCAAGTTTTCTGTGTTATTAGTTTGCCCAGCTTGTTGGAGGACGGCTAACCCATTTTGGTAGCGTTCTTCAACTGTCTCTTTGTCACGGCGATACCATTGTTGGAATAAGTAAAGTCTCCAAAATGCACCGGCTAAAGTGAAAGCCGGTTGTTCTTCCCATAGGTCAGCAACCAGGTCTATGCCGCTGGTTGTAATAGTTTCTACCAGGTGTTCGATTGCTGCGGGGCTAAAGTCTTCATCGGCTAAACCAATTAGGGAACGTGCTGCAGTATTGGCTACGTGTAAAGTGGCGGCGGGATCTTCTGCACCGATTATATTTTCAGCCTGTTCGGCGCTTAACATGGCGGGACGACGAAACCTAGACATGTTTCTCCAGTTGGTTGAGAAGTTCTGCTTTGAACTTTCTAGGATACAGAAAAACCCTCGCTTTTGCGAGGGGATTTGTGGCGACCCCGACCGGGCTCGAACCGGCGACCTCCGCCGTGACAGGGCGGCGCGCTAACCGACTGCGCTACGGGGCCAAAATTGAAATAGTACCCCCAACGGGATTCGAACCCGTGCCGCCGCCGTGAAAGGGCGGTGTCCTAGGCCGCTAGACGATGGGGGCCTATTGTTCTGCTTGGAATCCCGTTTGAGTTTTACTCACTCGTTCTCCCGTTTGGAACTATTTAAGTCTATGCAATATCCACACTAAACTGCAAATCCATTTCATGTGACCCTGCTCACCGCCGGTTTTTTCTGGAAATTCTCAGAAATATAAAACACTTGCTTCCTATGAACCAGGTAGTCTAATGGCATGGACACTAATACTGAGACGGTAGCTAAAGGAGCCGTCGATCTTTTGCAATTCGCATTAGGAATTGTTGGAGGCGCAACTATAGCCCTGCTAGTTGGGGTAATTTTGTGGACTATGGTGCGCCTTTTAGCACGTCGCCATGAAAGCATCCGCGCAATCCAAAAACGGGTGCGCACCCCTTTCCTATCTTTCTTCCCGATCGTGGGCGCCTGGCTTGGAATGCAGTACACCATGAACCGTTTTGGTTTAGACAGCCCCTGGATGCCCTATGCGCAACACGCAGTTTTTATCCTGACGATTTTAGTAGTTGGTTGGCTTTGCTTCGTAGCTGCCCGCGCCATTGAAGATATCGCCGTTATGCGAGCTGAAGGATACTCTTCTCGCAGACTTACCACGCAAGCGCAAATGCTACGCCGGATTTTCCAAGTTGCGATTGCGGTCTTTACTATAGTCGCCATTATCCTTTCTTTCCCTGATGCGCGTGTCCTAATGGGCTCAGTCTTAGCTTCCGCCGGTGTAATCTCAATCGTTGCCGGTTTAGCAGCTCAAGATTCTTTAAGTAATACATTTGCCGGTTTACAACTAACTTTCACCGACGCAATTCGGGTGGGTGACTACCTGAGCGTCGATGGGATGAACGGCACAGTTGAAGAAATTACCCTCACCTACGTGGTGCTGCGGATTTGGGATGATCGGCGGGTGATTTTACCTTCAACAACTTTCACTAAAAATCGTTTTGAAAACTGGACCAGAGTTCATACGAAACTATTGGGGACAGTTGAGTTACACCTGGATTGGCGCGCTCCCATCGCTTTAATCCGCCAAGAAGTTGATCGTCTTCTTTCCCAAACAGAACTGTGGGATCAGCGAACTGTAAATGTGCAGGTAACCGATTCCAATGAGCAGTGGATTTTAGTGCGGGTAGTTGTTTCTGCTGAAAACTCAGGCAACCTGTGGGACCTCAAGTGCTATCTACGTGAAAACCTGGTGCGTTGGCTGGTTGAAAATGCTCCTTACTCTCTTTCTAGAGTGCGTTGGCAGCAAGAAGAAATTAAAGTAGTGAGCCATAATCGCAGTGACGAAGAGATAGTTCGCTTAGCCCAGGAACTAACTGCCTTAGAAAATATTGACGATACTAACACTTTGCAAACTCCCCCTGGTTTGGGAGCTAAACCACTTATTGAACCAGCTAAAACAGCCCAGGAAGCTCGGTTACAAGCGTCTAAAAAACGCGCTGAAAAAGTGCGTCGCAAACGTATCCGCGATCGAGTAAATGAGTTACATCAGCAAGAGGACGCGGCTGAAACCGCTTCCAAAAAAGTAGCTGCTCCCCTCCCAAAGCCCGTGGGAACTTCTGAAACGGTTGTGTTAAGCGCTTCAGATCTGCTGGAAGTTAATCAGTTAGTGAAGCCAGCAGATTCCTCTACCCGCTCAGATCGTCTATATTCAGGTAGTGAAGATGCGGATGAGCGAGCCAAACTCACCCAAGGGCCCGGGATTGAAGCCTTCCAACAAAGAGAAGTCACTACTGTTATGCGTGCTTTACGCGACGGAGAAATAACTTTAGATGACGCGCTTTCTCGTTTTGCCGCCTCCCCTGAGGCGCAGGCAAAGATCCGCACCGAACACGATTTACAAAAGGATAAAAATGAAAGAAATAATAGTTGATTTAGAAGCTGCTAAGCGCACTAATTCTCAGTGGAAAGAAATCCTCACTCCGATGGAATATCACGTACTTCGTGAAGCTGGTACGGAACGGCCTGGCACCGGGGAACTGCTCCACGAAAATCGAGTGGGCACCTACCGTTGCCGGGCTTGTCAGGCAGTTTTATTCAAGTCCGAAACAAAGTTTGATTCTCACTGTGGCTGGCCCTCATTTTATGCAGCCGAGGACGCTGCCGTTCGCCTTTTAGAAGATACTTCCCATGGAATGGTACGCACGGAAGTGCGTTGCGCAAACTGTGATTCACATTTGGGGCACATTTTTGACGACGCTCCCCAAACGCCAACGGGGCAGCGCTACTGTATGAACTCGATTAGCTTATCTTTTGAGGAACAAAACTAACCTTCGACTCTAAAGGAGCTTTCCACTAAGTTGCTCAGTCAGATTCTTTCCAAAACTCCAGCACCTTTACTTTTTATTTTTTCGGGTTTAACCCAGTATGTTGGAGCTGCCGTGGCAGTTGGAGTATTCGCTTCTCTCTCCCCCGCAGCTACCGCCTGGTGGCGGTTCGCTTTAGCTGGGGTGGTGCTCTTTCTTTGGCAAAGACCCTGGCAAGTTGGCTATACGCTAACGCAGCTACGCAATGCGATCTTTTTTGGCCTGATAATGGCAGGAATGAATATCGTTTTCTACGAAGCGTTAGCGCGGATCGATCTGGGAGTTGTAGTTTCTTTAGAGTTTCTGGGCCCAGTGGCGGTGGCTATCAGCTTAAATCGTTCCCAAAGGGCGCGGATAGCTGCCTTTTTAGCGTTATTTGGGGTGGTGAGTATTTCCGGCTTTGCTCTGGATTTAAGCGCCCCCGAAATTGGGTTGGGATTGTTCTTTTCGTTCTTAGCTGGCGCGCTATGGGCTGGGTACATTATTTTAGGGAAGCAAGTTTCTGCTCAAGGCGGGTTACATTCTTTAGCGATCGGCGCTTTCGCTGCCGCAATTGCCTATGCTCCTTTTGGGCTTAGTTCGATTCCCACTGTTTTTCAAGATGGGCAACTATTCTTAGCTTTAGGGGCGGTAGCTTTATTTTCGACTTTAATCCCCTACTCTTTGGATCAGATTATTCTCAGACGTTTAGATGCGCCAACTTTTTCGCTATTGAATGCGTTACTACCAGCATCTTCAATGGTGATCGGGGTGATAGTTTTACAGCAGATCCCCACCTTAAGTGGTTTAATCGGATTGATTTTAATTTCAATTTCAGTTTGGCTGGCCACTTCCTCACAATCTTCTGCAAAACCGAAAGAAATCTAATATGGGTACCACCGGAATAGTTGGCTTCATAGTTATTGGCGCGCTTTTAGGGGCCATTGCACGTCTTTTTATGAAAGGAAATGAAACCAGTATTTTAGTCTGGACAGTTTCCTTAGGAACTTTAGGTAGTTTCTTAGGCGGTTGGACGGCAGGTATTTCTCTCACCCGTCCCGGGGGGATTTTTTCGTGGATTGCCGCTGTCCTCACCAGCCTATTTTTGCTGGGAATTTATGGCTTTTTTAACACTAAACGAAAGTAGTTTTGTACATTAGCGGAAAAACCGCTAAACTTATTTTCTGATGGGCCTATAGCTCAATTGGCAGAGCAACAGACTTTTAATCTGTGGGTTCAGGGTTCGATTCCCTGTGGGCCCACCATCACAGCCCCGACTGATCCAGTCGGGGCTTTTGATTTCCCCGCAGGCTACCTAAAAGCATCTTTTACCAGCTCTTAAAAGCAGCCCCCATTTATTGGAAAATCCCCAAAATATCTGAAAACCTTTCAGTGGGATAAGGGTCACAGCGGGGATTTAGGTTGTAAATTTGCAAATACACCTAAAAACAAGCTAAGCTGATGAAGTCTTAAGGCCCCGTAGCGCAGTCGGTTAGCGCGCCGCCCTGTCACGGCGGAGGTCGCCGGTTCGAGCCCGGTCGGGGTCGCTGGATTGCCAGCGAAACTAAAACTAAATAGTCTTTTCTGACAATCTTGCCTCTGTAGCTCAGTTGGTAGAGCGTTCGACTGAAAATCGAAAGGTCACCGGATCGACGCCGGTCGGAGGCACAGTCTAAAGCCCGAAGAATTTATTTCTTCGGGCTTTAAACATATTTTGAATCACCTTGACGAAACCATAGCGAAAAAATCTCGAATAAGAGACAATTAGACCTATGAGCGAAAAGCCAATTACCACCACGCCAGAAAATACCGTTCTCAAAGTAGAGAACCTACGTTACTTAAACAAAGGGTTGAAACACCATCTCAGTTTTGAGATCCACACCGGAGAAATCATCGCGATTTTAGGTGCGTCCGGAACTGGAAAAACCACTTTGTTAAATACGTTAGCGGGACTATCCCCTGCCGATGGGATGCTCACCCTAGCGGGCTACTATCTCAACGACCTGGCCCCCAAAAAAGCTACCCAGCTGCGCAGCGAATATTTCAGTTTCCTCAAAGCTAACCCACCGGCCCCGCAGGGAAAAAAAGTTAAACGAGCAATCACTGAAATAACTACCGCACTTAGCCAAAAGCCCGTTGATTACCTCGAAGAAATCATTGACGGACTTGGCCTTTCCCCGCATCTAGATAAGTCGATGGATGAACTCAGTGACAGTGCGAAACAAACTGTTGCGTTAGCAGCCGCCCTCGGGAAAAAATCCCAAATCCTCTTTGCCGATAATCCCACTCGGCGAATGACTCCAGAAGACACTGCCCTGGCCCTCCAGACGCTACTTAAAGTTGTTTCTGAACATAAGCTAACTGCCATCTACTCAACCAGCGACCCGGCTATCGCTGCCCTTGCTGATCGCGTGCTGGTAATCAGAAATGGGGAAATAATCGTTGAACTGGCTGGGCCAAACGAACCAGAAAATATCGCTAACTTCACCAGCTACCTAGCTGAACTGGCTTACCCACCTGTTTTAGTAGCTAATCCTGCTTCTGCTCGACTGGAAGAAGAACTAGACGAAGCCCCAGCTGTAACCGGACAGTTCCCCATCATTTTGCCACTTCCCAACCGACCCGTGGAATCCGATTTAGACGCAGATGAAACAGAAACGTCCTTAAACACCCAAACGGAACCTGCAGAAGTAAACGATTCAGAAAATATCGATCTGACTGTTTTAGATCAGCTCACCAAAGCAGCTGGGGAAGGATCCGCCAAACCCGAAGCAGAGCGTCCCTTACCTGGAGAAACTTTAGAAGAAACTCTACAAAGGCTTGCTCCCACCCGCAATTTCGATCCTGATTCAGCGCATCTACTTGATGAAGCTCAACGTATTTTGAAATCGCTTCCCGGCTCAGTCATTCCAGATCCTACCTGGCCTACTAATCGAGGTACCGAAGATGTTTAAACTCTCCGCTCGTCTAATCTTTCACGATATTTTTCGTTTAACTGGGGTAACTATTATCCTCACCGCCCTAACCGCCTGCCTGGTACTGAGTTTTGCGCTCCTAGCAAAAGCTCCTATCCTCGGAGGAATACTAGCAGGGACCCTAGCTTTTTTAACTTTAGCGATAGCCGGTGGGTTCACCTACGCATTCACCCTTAGACATAGCAGCTACTTAGGGTACCTACACTTAAACGGCGTTAAACTAACTCGGCTTACTTTAATGGCCACCACTCTACCGCTTCTCTTTGCGTGGATTGGGGTTGGGCTGGGAACCCTGGGAGGATATTTACTATTAAGTTCCCCCTATCTAAATACTTACTCAGTATTTGTAAAAGCTACCGCGCCAGCCTTCAACTATGCTTCCTACCAGGTCACTCCGCTGATAGCTACCCTAGTTTCGCAGCTACTCTTAACCTTGGTAAGTTTCGGGATTCTCAGTATCGCGGTATCGCCCACGCAAATCCGCAGACAAGCAGTGATTTAAGACCCTAAACCTCTTTTGCTTTAGTTGCCTTAATCAACCTGTCCCCCGCAGGTGCAATCAGAAGATTTACCCTGCCAACACAGAAATAGGTTATCGAAATAAGTAGCTAGTAGAGACAAACTACCTTAATAAATGAGAAACTAAGAGAAACGTCTAAAACTCTAGGAGAATATAATGTCAACCGAAAGTTCCCAACCCGTAGAACCGGTCACAATTGTGAACACTACGCAATCACGGGGTGCCACTTCACTGGGACAACTTTTTGCTGAAATGTCAGCCCAGGTCTCTACTTTAGTGCGCGGCGAAATTGAGCTAACTAAAGTTAAAGCTGTTTCTATGGTGAAGAAACTGGGGATTGGCGCTGTTCTGCTAGCGGGAGCCGGTTTATTCGCACTCTACCTTCTGGGATGGATTTTCCACACGATTGAACTTCTCTTAGCTCTGGTAGTTCCAGTTTGGGCAGCTTCGCTGATCACCACCGGAATCATCCTTTTAATTGTGATTATTTTAGCGTTACTGGGAATGAGCCTACTGAAAAAAGGCCAGGCAGATAAGCCAAATCCAAAAGAAAATATCAACTTAAACATCACCGCGATTAAGAAGGGATTAGGTAAATGAGCGAGGCACGTACGGTGGCAGAAATTGAAGCAGAAATTCAACGTACTCGACTAGCTTTACAATCAACCGTGGATGAAATTACCCACCGCGTTGATCCCCGCGAACAGGTAGCGGAGATGAAAGAACGCGCTAAAAATTACACTTCGGTGGTAAAAGAACAGGTATTGGACACGGTAGAACGCGCTAAAGGTGGTTCTGCAAAGGATATCGGCATTTTAGCGGGAGTAGCTATTGTGGCGGTCCTGGGGATAGCCGCATTAGTAAAACGCTGATTACTGCTGAACGCTGCTTATCTGCTGGAAGTGTGTAAAGCATTTCTTTGATAAACCAGTTCTCTATAACACCTAGAAAGAAACTGGTTTATCCTGTTAAGTCCTCTTGTATTTTCACTTCACCTCTGTTTGCTATTTTCCTCATAGGAAAATAATTGCTTAGCAGATAGAGAAAGTGAGACAAATTCGATACAATAGGCAAGGTAGTTTAATGAAGTCTAGGAACCGTGAGGTTCCGTTAGATAGTGGAGGGGGTCGACGCCTATGGGGCGCGGCCGTCAGAAGGCCAAGCAAACTAAAGTCGCTCGTAAGCTGAAGTACTTTAGCCCAGAGACGGACTTAGAAGCTTTGCAAAAAGAACTCTCGGGAGCCAATAAATCAGAGGACTCACCATACGGTGAGATTCCTCCCGCAACCGAGGAAGATGATTGGGAAGACTATCGCTGATAGCTATCAATTGTTTAGGGCGCCTGCTATTAAGCAGGCGCCCTAAACATTAACCTCCCATTAAATCATTAACGTCCCATTGAATAGTGGGCCACCCGGTGTCTTAACCTACACACTTTCGGGAAGAACTTCTTAATACTGGTATTCGCCAACTAATAAAGCTCCGCCGCCATTTACACCCTTTGCGCCCTGCACCAAACGACCGGTGATTCCTCCGGCGATTTCAGCAGTCACTACTCGCCCAAGTTCCCAAGCAGGCATATTTAGCTGCGCTAATGTCTTTAACACTGAGTCAGCGTCCTCGGCAGCAACTACTACCACCATGCCAACTCCCAGGTTAAGGGTTTCTTCTAATGCTGGCCACGGCACTTCACCCAACTGTCGCATCAGGTTAAATACGGGCGGAACAGTCCAGCTATCGCGTTCTATGATTGCTGTTAAACCGGCTGGGATAACCCGGGAAATATTCGCTCCTAAACCGCCTCCAGTAATATGGGAAAGCGCGTGGACTCCGCTTTGATGCTGATCAATAATCGTGAGACATTCACGCGTGTATAAGCGAGTCGGTTCCAGAACTTCTTCACCAAGGGTTCTCCCAAATTCGGCGACTTCCCGCTCCCACTTCCAACCCGAGTCAGCGATTATTCGCCGTACCAGTGAGTAACCGTTGGAATGCAATCCGGAAGCTCCCATTGCGATGAGTATGTCACCGGCTTGGACGCGGTGGGCGCCCAGTAGTTTCGGTTCATCAACCACGCCGGTAGCTGCCCCGGCAATATCATATTCATCAGGAGCCATTAAACCGGGGTGTTCTGCTGTTTCCCCGCCGATTAAAGGACAGTCTACTGCCGCGCAAGCAGTTGCAATCCCGCGCACAATGTCAGCAATTTTTTCTGGGAAAACTTTTCCCGTAGCAATGTAGTCGGTCATCAGGAGCGGACGCGCTCCCATCACCACCAGGTCATCCACTACCATTCCCACCAGATCTTGCCCGATAGTATGGTGGATATCTAAGGCTTGGGCGATTGCTACTTTGGTGCCCACACCATCTGTGGAAGATGCCAACAGTGGTTTTTTCATATCTTTTAACGCGGATGCGTCAATCAGCCCCGCGAATCCTCCGGCGCCGGCTCGTACGGTGGCATTATGAGAGGCATTGACTGCACTTTTCATCAGCTCTACAGCTTGGTCTCCTGCTGCGATATCTACGCCAGCTTCCGCATAGTCAACCATTTTGGCTCCTTTGTTTTTCCGAGGGCGTTCTTAAAACTATTCGTTAAAATTTAGTGTGCTTGCAGGGGAAGATCAGCAGGTGGTTGCCCCAGGGGTACCGGGCACGGGAGTTCCCGGTGGAATAGGCATGGGGTATTCTCCGTTGAAGCAAGCTAGGCAGAGGCGATCTTTCGGTTGTCCGGTGGCTTCTACCAGGGCTTCTAAGGTTAGGTACCCCAGGGAATCTGCTCCGATTGAACGGCAAACCGCTTCAGTGTCCATACTGGAGGAGATTAACTCTGCGCGAGTGGGAAAATCGATTCCGAAAAAACAGGGCCACATTACTGGTGGAGCGGAAATTCGCACGTGCACTTCTTTAGCTCCTGCGGCGCGGAGCATGGAGACTAAGGCTCTTTGGGTATTTCCTCGGACGATTGAATCATCTACTACTACCAGTCTTTTCCCTTCGATTACTTCGCGAAGTGGATTTAGTTTGAGGCGAATTCCCAGTTGTCTTAGTGACTGCGTTGGTTGAATGAAGGTACGTCCCACGTAGGCGTTTTTTACCAGCCCTTGGGCGTAGGGAATTCCTGAGGCTTGCGCGTAGCCAATCGCTGCGGGTGTTCCAGACTCTGGGGTGGCGATCACCAGATCGGCATCAATCGGGTATTCTTTCGCCAGGGCCGCTCCCATTGCTTGGCGTGCCACGATAATTGATTTTCCAGCAATTTTTGTATCGGGCCGTGCTAAGTAAAGGTATTCAAAAGCACAGCCGTGTGGAGTGGGTTGGGCGAATTTGAATGAGCGGACGCCGTCAGAATCAATGGCGATTAATTCTCCGGGTTCAATTTCGCGTACAAAGTCTGCGCCGACGATATCCAGGGCTGCGGTTTCAGAAGCAAGTACCCAGCCGCGCGCTAAGCGTCCTAATACCAGGGGGCGGATGCCGTGTGCGTCTCGGGCGCCGTAGAGGGTGCGCTCATCCATGAAACAAAGTGAGAATGCACCGTCAATTTCAGGAAGTACATTTAAAGCAGCTTCAATTAGGGATCCGCGGGCGGTTTGGGGTACGTCTACTTGTGATTTTGTTTCATCACGTTGTGATTTTTCTTTAACGCTCCCGTAAGCGCCTAGTAGGGCGGTGAGAACTGCGGTATCAGTTGATTCAGATTTGATTTTCTGATCGCTAATTTCGGAAGCTTTTTTCCTTAGCTCTAGGGTGTTTGTCAGGTTTCCATTATGTGCTAAGGCAACTGATCCGGTGGGGGTTGGCCCTAAGGCAGGTTGGGCGTTTTCCCATATGTCAGCCCCGGTTGTCGCGTAGCGAACGTGACCGACTGCCAGGTGTCCTTTAAGACCCGTGAGAGCTTGATCGTCAAAGACTTGAGAGACTAATCCCATATCTTTATAAATCCGAATAGCGCGCCCGTCTGATACGGCGATTCCAGCTGACTGCTGTCCTCTGTGTTGCAGCGCGAATAGGCCAAAGTAGGTGAATCGTGAAACTTCTTCACCCGGTGCCCAGACTCCAAAGACACCACATTCTTCTTGAATGAGTTCATCTTCGGGCAGCATTTCTAAGGAAAAATTATCATCTCCATGCACACTCATATTTTTACATAGGGCACTTTAGACAAGTGAGGTTGTGTCATAAAGTGGTCATTCCTGTGTCTTATTCCGAAATTGCCTCTAACATTGCCTGTGGTTTTCTCAGGACGCTGGTAAAACTACTGTTCCTTATCGTTCCGAAGCACGGGAAGCGGTACGAGCCAGAATATGCGACCCGATTGGAGCAGAAATAGTCTGAAAGACAACCACTAAAACTGAAGCGATAAACCACTTCCAAGTCTGCTGTGTTAAAGCCATTCCCAAAGCAATAAGAAATACTCCCAACCACTGTGGTTTAGCGGCCGCGTGCATTCGGGCATAGAGGTCGTCAAATATGACGATACCGATCGCTGCTACCAAAAGCACTAACGCTCCTAAGAAAAGACTAACCGCCCCCAGATAAGTTAGAACTTCATTCATGAGTGTTTTTCCTCTCCAGCCGAATCGTCCTTATGCCAATCGACGCCGCGCACGAACCGCCCCACAATTACGGAGCTGAAAAAACCTGTTAAAGCTAAGATCACAACAAAAATCATTACTTCAGAACGTTGCGAGAGAATCGAAATTAACGTCACCGCAGCCAAAGCAGTAACTGTTAAAACATCTACCGCCACAGCCCGGTCAAGGGTGGATGGTCCCCAGGCAAGCCGCAGGAGAGTAAGTATCGCCGTAAGCAAAATAATCACTCCAGTTGCCCCATAAAGTACCTGCAACATTAGGCTTGCCTCCCTTTAGATACACAACGTAAGATCCGTTTTTCCTGAGCTTGAACAGAGGCAATTACAGCGGATTCTCCCCCCTGCTGGCGCAAGTCGAATACGTGAAGAGTTAAAGCTGGCGGCGTAACCTCCATCTCTAACACGATAGTTCCGGGAATGAGGTTAATCATCGCAGCCGTCATAGAGAGAATAATGTCTTCTGAACTGGTTAAGGGAACTACAATAACTGCAGATTCAATCTTTGCTTGCTGCGGTGCAAGCACCCTTAGTTTCACTAAAACTACCCGCATAACTTGGACACTAATCACCCAGGCAGCTAAAACGACCTCCCCCAGAAAATAACTGATTAGCCAAAGCGTGGGAAGCACCCGAATTCTGTTAAATAGCCCCGAATGAGGCAGGGGGAAAGCGACTTGGACTAATAAAGCAACGAATAAGCCACTGAGGACGATCAGTAAATCTACAGAAGCGAATAAAAGAAGCCACAGCGCCCATAAACAGAGGGTGATAAAAGGTGAAATCCGCTGAGTGTAAGAGACTAAACGCGGGCTGGTCACTTTTCTTCATCTCCTTCAGATACGCTCTTTTGCCACTGCTTTGACCATTCCTGCAGGTATTGGGGGGCTTTTTCTCTCAAGTGTTTAGAAATCCCCTTTCCGCGCCCATCTTCGCCGATTACTGAGTGAATATAGGTGTAGCGGGTCGTTTGGTCAAAAGCCGCTGACTGCGCATATTGGTAGATTGTTCCCGCGAATACACTCATGCCTAACATGATGATCAAAAGTCCTGAAGCTGCCCCGTACATCAGCCAGTTAGTTCCGCTGGTATTTTGTTCAGCTTCCGTTCTGGTAGTTAGTTGCAGTAGTTCAGACTGTTCGGCAATAGAAAGCTGCTGACGTTCTCTGCGTTGGTAGGCACGCTGCTGACGCTGCGACATTTCTAAAGTGATTTCCCGGTCGATTACGTTCTGGTCATCTTCCGGTTGCCAAAAAGCGAAGTTCCAGACCTTAACCACCACGTAAAGGGTTAAAAATGAAGTAACCATGCCAGCTGCTAAAAGACTCCACGCCGGAATAGAAGCTACGGTTACAGACGCTTGGGTTAAACCAAGTTTCCCAATGAACCCAGAAAAAGGTGGAATCCCAATCAGGTTAAGAGACGCAAGCAAAAACATGACGGATAAAAGGGGACGCTCGCGTAATAATCCCCCCAAATGCCGCAGGGAAGCAGTTCCCCGGTATCTTTCAATCAACCCTACCAGTAGGAAAAGTCCCGCCTGCACCAAAATATGGTGGGCAGCGTAATAGATAGTTGCGGCGATCCCCGCAACTGACTGGAGGGCTAAACCCCAAATCATGAAGCCAATATGGGAAACCAGAGTAAAGGAAAGAATCCGCCTAATATCATCTTGTGCAACCGCACCTAAAATCCCCACTAGCATAGTGGCGATCCCCACGATCGCCAGTAAAAGATCTGTTTCATGTCCTGGGAATAAAAGTACCTCTAAACGAATCAGCGCATAAATACCCACTTTAGTGAGTAAACCAGCAAAAACTGCGGTAACTGGTGCCGGGGCAGTTGGGTAAGAATCTGGAAGCCAAGCAGAGAGCGGAAAAACCGCTGCTTTGATCCCAAATGCTACCAGTAGAGTGAACTCAATAATCAGCGAAGCCGAAGGGGAAATCTCGCGTAGTCGAAGCGCTAACTGCGCTAAATTTACAGTTCCAGTTGCCGCATAAGCGTAGGCGATTCCGATTAAGAAAATAAGGGAAGATACCAGAGAAATAACCACGTAAACTGTGCCAGAACGAGTCCGCCCCTGCGTCCCGCCTAAAGTAATTAATACAAAAGAAGCAGCCAAGAGAATCTCGAACCCTACGTAGAGATTAAATAGGTCACCGGTGAGAAACGCATTTGATACTCCCGCCACCAAAATCAAATAGGTGGGGTGGAAAATCACGATCGGCACATCAGGGTCAGAATCAGTTAAGTTCTGAGCCACCGAATATGAAAGAACAGCTAAGGTAACTATTTGCGAAACTACTAGCATTAAAGCTGAAAGCCGATCGGCTATGAGCGTAACTCCAATCGGCGCAGCCCAGTTTCCTATATCTAAAACTACCGGCGCTGCGTTAGTTGCAATCAGTAAACTAATTCCCACCGCGAGCACCACTATGAGGGTCAGGAGGGAGATGAGTTGCTGCAGTCGAGGCCGGCGAAAAGCTAACAGAGCTAATCCAGCGGAAAAGAGTGGCAAAAGCACGGGGATTGGTAAAAGCCAGTTCATCACTTACCGCCCTCGATATCTTCTGCGTCATAGTCCACCGTTGGATCTTCGTCACCAGTGGTTGCTTCTGTCAGACTCTCATCAACCGCACTTTTACGAGCCAGCAGCCTATCTTCAATATCATCAACTACCTCATCGTGCCCTGTTAGGACGAAGGAACGGTATGCTAACGCCATTCCAAACGCCGTGGTACCTAAACCGATTACAATCGCAGTTAGCATCATTGCCTGCGGAAGGGGATCAGCAACTTGCTGTAAGTCAGTTTCTGCCAGATTATTTTGCCCCAGCAAAACTGCTTTGCCGCTGCCACCACCGGCGCTGAGAATCAGCAGATTAACGCCGTGAGTTAGGAACGCTAACCCAATTACAATCCGAGTTAAAGTCCGTTCCATTACCAGGTAGGTGCCGGCAGCTACTAGGATGCCTGCCAGGATAATAATGCTAAGCGATACCATTAAGCGCCCTCCTGTTCTTTCTCGATCTGTGCTCCTAAAGCCAAAATAATGTCTAAAACTAAAGCAACCACCAGCACGTAAACGCCAATATCTAATAAAAGCGCGGAAGTGAAATGCAGGTGCCCTAAGCCGAAGACATCTATGTCAAACTCGGTAGTTTGTAAAATTGTGTCCCCGAATAAAACCGGTAAAATCCCACTTAAAGTTGCTAAAAATAGTCCTAAGCCCAGTAGTTTTCCAGGATTAAGTGGCAGTGCAAGGCGCAGTTCGTGTCTACCCCCAGCCAAATATCGTAGGATTAACGCAATTCCAGCGAGCATTCCTCCGGCAAAGCCGCCTCCGGGTTGGTTATGTCCGATTAAAAGTAGCCATAATGAAGCCACTAAGAAAACAGGAAAGAGCAGGCGGGTTCCCACTTCTAGCAGTAAAGAACGTTTTTCAATACTCAAAAACTGTGCTCCGGGAAGCCACTTCCCTGCTTCTCGAGGGCGTTTTATACGGATCTGTCCAGTGCGTTTAGTGAGGTAAATGAGAGAGGCAACGCCGGTGGCGGTGACCAGCACAACGGAAAGTTCCCCCACGGTGTCCCAGGCTCGCACGTCCACTAAAATCACGTTTACAATGTTTTCTCCGGCTCCGAAAACGTAGCCTTCAGCAGGGATTAAAACTGAGTCTGCGGTGGCAACACGCGCCTGTTGGGTTAGCAACGCCCCCAACACAACTGTTAATCCAACAAAAATAGCGATACTTAACCGAGTCCAAAAGGCTCTTGCCAGGGGGCGGGCAGAAAAGTATTTCGGCAGGTGTCTGACTACCAGGACAAAAACTACCAGGGAAACTACTTCTACAACTAACTGGGTTAAAGCTAAGTCTGGGGCGCCGTAATCTATGAAAATCACTGCGATAGTTAAACCAATCACCCCTAAACCTAAAACTGCTTTTAAACGGTTGCGAGCGCGAACAGTGACTATGGTAGCGATGATAGCAACGAAAACAGCTCCGGCTTGAACCGGGGAATCTGCAAAGTAAAGTCCCGTGAGTGTAAAGTCTCCACTGTAAAGAGAATAGCCCACGGCAAACCCTAAGAGGACAGTCAAAACCAGTGTGATTGTAGCTACGTCAGCTGGAAGGCTCCCTCTTTGTACTTTAGAAGTTAAACGTACCGCAATGGTTTCTAAAATTACTAAGAACCAACGGTAGGTATCAGCTGCTTTGAACCGAGTGAACGCTAATTTTGCTTGGAGTTGCGCCCAGCGCCCTCGGAAAATGAATAAACCGCTGCCGGCCAGGAGAATAATTCCCGTGACTGCCGCCGGCTGCCAACCTGACCAATAGGCAATGTGCGCGTGTCCAGGAAGCTGTTTCACTTCCCCAAATTTGAGGAGATTAGCGGCAAGCTGGGCAATCGGCAGGTAGAAAGTTAAAGCTGCTAAAGCAACTAAAGGGAGGAAAGCAATCGCAGGAAGTGGTTTACAGGTAACTGCAGCTACCTTTGGTTTAGTAGCAAACGCCCCCCACCAAAACCGAAGTGAATAAGTAATTGTGAAAATAGAGCCGACTATTAGAGCTATTAGGAAAGTGATTTCTCCTCTGGGAGTAATCCAAGTTGCTTCCGTGCCAAATAATCCGGCGGTTAATAGCGCTTCTTTTCCTAAATATCCCAGTAGCGGCGGAATCCCCGCCATTGATGCTGCTGCCACTGCCGCTACTGTTGCTAAAGCAGGTTGTTTTTTAGCTAAACCGGACAGTTGTTGAAGATCTCTGGTTCCGGTGAGTTTTTCCACTAACCCCACGGTCATAAATAAGGTGGACTTGAAAACTGAATGGGCTAAGAGTAAGGCAATAGCAGCTGCATAAACGGGGGCAGAGCCAAAGGCGATGGCGGCAGAGATTAACCCCAGTTGTGACACGGTTCCATAGGCTAAAACAAGTTTTAGATCGGTTTGTTTTAAGGCTCGGTAGCCACCCACCAGCATGGTGATTAAGCCAAAGAACACTACGGTAGCTGACCAGCCGGGAATGAGGGTAAAGCCGGGTACCAGTTTCCCGAATAGGAATACGCCAGCTTTAACCATGGCAGCTGAATGTAGGTAAGCTGAGACGGGGGTGGGAGCTGCCATGGCTCCGGGAAGCCAAAAATGGTTGGGAAAAAGTGCTGATTTTGAGGCGGCACCAATGAAAATCAAAAATGCTCCACAAAGGGTTTGGGGAGTATTCAGTGGGTAGGTTCCACTGGTCATAGCTTCTAAAAGGTTAGAAATAATGAAGTAGTTTTGCGTGGTGGAGTGGGGCACTGCTAAGAGGATGAATCCGGCGAACATGGCCAGCGATCCGGCTGAGGTGATGTGGATTGCTTGGCGGGCGGCGGCTCGGGCGGTGCGCCGATCGTAGTGGTGTCCGATTAGCAGGAAACTTAGGACCGTAGTCATTTCCCAAAAGAGGTATACCATCATCAGGTGGTTAGAAATTACCAGCCCGTACATGGCGGCTGCGAAGCCAGCGAAAACAGCGGTGAAGCGAGGCAGCCCCGCAGCATTTTTAGGGAAATATCGGCTTGCATAGACCATCACCAGGGCGCCTATTCCGGTGACGATTAGGCTCATTAGCCAGGCGAGGGGATCTAGTTGGAAGTTTAACGAAAGGTTAAGCCCACTCACCCAGATGAAGTTAGTTTCTAACGGTCTTTCGCTGAATACTTGCGGGGTTTGCCAAATGGTCCAGGTAAAAGTGGCGGCCAGGGGGAGGGCTAAGACCAGCAGGGCGTTGCGTTTTAGTTTACGAGTGATGATTGGGGCACAAGCGGCAGAAAGGAGTTGTATGAGTAGTAGTAAAAGCACTTTTAGAGTCCCTTGGCCCGGTGAGTTTATTTTCTTAACTTTTTGCGCACTGCGTTCTTATTCCAAGGTAGCAGTTAGTGTAGATTTATGTTTGATTCGGGCGGTGGGTCAGTTTGGTTGGCAACGATTTTGGCGCTTAACTTTACCTGTTCTTAGGAAAGTTAGATAATTGGAGTTAGTTTATTGTCTTTTCTGGGAGTTTTGGTTGGATCCTACTACTGTGCGCCTGATTAGCCTGTTTTTGGCGTTGATTTTTACGGGCATTGGCTTATACGCTTTTTCGCGCGCCATTTTCATTCTTGTTTCACGCGTGAAACAGGGAAAGCCTCAGCCGGGTAGGTTTTCACAGCCGGGTGCTCGTTTGAAAATGCTTTTGGTGAATCTTTTGTCTCATCGTGAGTTCAAGGGACGCCCTGGAGTGCGGGTGGCGCATTGGCTGGTTATGCTGTCTTTCCCGATTCTTTTCTTGACTTTATTGACGGGTTACGGTCAGCTTTTTAATCCTGCTTTCCAGCTTCCGTTGGCGCATTTTTATCCGTTTGAATGGTTGATTGAAGTTTTTGCGTGGGGTAGTTTGCTGGGGATTTTCTGGCTGGTTTTCGTGCGCGTTCGTGCGGGTGCTGGTTCTTTAGCAGAGGCCGAGGGCGGTAGGCAGCGGGTTACTTCTGGAGTTGAGCCTAATCGCGGAAAAGGTTCGGTGGCGTCAAGATTTTTGGGTTCTACTCGGTGGGAAGCTGTTTTTGTTGAAGCGATTATTGCTTTAGTTGTGGTGGCGGTAATTGGTTTACGTGCGATTGAATATGCCTTGGCTAAGTTGAATGTTGCTGATGAGTTTGGGCAGGTTTTATTTGCTTCGCAGTATGCTACTTACTGGCATTTTCCGCTCACTGGCTGGTTGGGTGATTTGCTGGTGGGAGTGCCGGTTAATGGTTTGTTAAGTGGCTTGTATGTTTTAGCTTTGGTGAAGATTTTTGTCTCCATGAGTTGGATGACGGTTGTTGGTGTGGTCACGACGATGGGGGTGGCTTGGCATCGTTTCTTAGCGGTGGTGAATGTTTATGCGCGCCGTTATCCGTCTGGGGTGAAGTCTTTGGGGGCGCTGCCTCCTCTTTTGGTCGAGGGCGTTGCGGTACGTACTGATGAAGATTTAGAGTCGCTTTCAGATGATGCTGTTTTGGGTTATGGTTCAGCTGCGGATTTGACTTGGAAAGCGCGGTTAGATTTTTCGACTTGTACTGAGTGTGGGCGCTGTCAAGAGCTTTGTCCGGCGTGGAATACTGGTAAGCCGCTTTCTCCGAAGTTGTTGATGCTTGCGTTGCGTGACCATGTTGCTGCGGTGGAAACTACGGGGGCTTTGCCTGCGCCTGAGGAGGGTTCTAATTTAGTTGAGGTTGATTGGCCTCAGTCGGCGCATTCTTTTGATTTATTGCAGGTTTTACAGGCGTCGGGGAATACTTCTGAGGCGGGTGTTTCTTTAGTTGAGTCTGCTTTAGTGGGCGAGGTTATTTCTGAGGATGCGCTGTGGGATTGTACTACCTGCGGGGCGTGTGTGGATCAGTGTCCGGTGGATATTGAGCATGTGGATCATATTATTAATTTGCGGCGGCATCAGGTGTTGATGGAGTCTGCTTTTCCACGTGATTTGGCGAAGCCTTTTAGGTCTTTGGAGACGAAGGGGAATCCTTATGGGCAGGCGGCTCGTAAGCGTTTGGATTGGGCGAAGAATTTAGAGTTTCCGGTGCCGGTGATTGGTGAGGATGTTGCTGACGCTTCTGAAGTGGACTGGGTTTTTTGGGTCGGTTGTGCGGGAGCTTTTGATGATAAGGCGAAGAAAACCACGGCGGCTATTGCGGAGCTTTTGTGGCGGGCGCAAGTACGTTTTGGGGTATTGGGTTCGGCTGAGTCCTGTACTGGTGATCCGGCGCGCCGAGCTGGTAACGAGTTGCTTTTCCAGATGTTAGCTGAGCAGGCTATTTCTACTTTGCAAGATGCGGCTGTGAAGCGGATTGTGGTTTCTTGCGCGCACTGTTTCAATACGATTGCGAATGAGTACCCGGAATTGGGCGGTACTTTTGAGGTGATTCATCATACGCAGTTGTTGAATCGTTTAGTGCGTGAGGGGCATCTGCGTTTAGCTCCTCCTGCTCCTGAAGATGCTGTTAAAGTAACTTTCCATGATCCTTGTTATTTGGGGCGGCATAATCAGGTGTTTTCTCCGCCGCGGGAGTTGTTGGCAGCTAATGCGGGGCTTGATTTGGTGGAGATGCCGCGTACTAAAGAAAGAGCTCTTTGCTGTGGTGCCGGTGGCGCGCGGGCGTGGATGGAGGAAACTCGCGGGGAGAGAATTGCGCAAGTGCGCGTTGATGAGGCGGTGCAGACGGGAGCGACTGTGGTAGCTACGGGTTGTCCGTTTTGTACGCAGATGTTGTCTTCTACTTCTGCTCCGGTTGAGGTTAAGGACGTTTCTTTGTTGATGTTGGAGGCGGTTCGGCGCGCTGCTGAAAACAGTGGTGATTAGAGTCTACTGCAGTAGTTGAGTTGCTGCATTTTCTGTTGGTTTAGCGCCTCGCGCGGTGTTTTCTGCGCTGGTTCAGCGGCCCGCCCGGTGGTTTCTGCGCTTCTTTTTGTTTATTTTCGAGGGCGTACCAAAGCGGTACTTTCTCTAATAATGAGTTTTGTGGGGATTAACTTTTCGTATTCGTCAGTAATAATTCCGTTTTCGATCTGTTTTATGACTAGCTCTACCATGGCGCGTCCTGCGGCAGCGAAATCTTGGTGGACGGTGGTTAGGGGGACGGGGACAAATTCGCCCAGTTCGATTCCGTCAAACCCAATTACAGATATATCTTCGGGTACTCTTAACCCGGCTTCGTAGATGGCGCGCATTACTCCGAAAGCAATTTCGTCGTTTGCACACATTACCGCAGTGATATGCGGTTGTTGAATGATTTGTTTTCCAGCTTGATATCCTGAGTGTGCGCTCCAGTCTCCTTGATAAACCGGATTTAGGGGAAGCCCTTTTGCTTTTAAGGCTTTTTCCCATTCGTTTTGTCGTAAGAGGGCTGATTGTGAGTTTTTGGGACCACTTACGTGAGCAATTTGCTGGTGCCCTAAACCAATTAGGTGTTCCATAGCCTGCTGCATTCCCACGCATTGATCGGCATTAACTGACGGGTAGCGGTGTAATAGCCCACTATCTGCGACTGCTACGGGCAGGTCGGGGGGAAGGGATAGTTCCGTGTCAGTGCTGGTACCGGCTTGGACGATGATTAGTCCGTCAATAGATTGTTCTGAAAGGCGGCGTACCAGGTATTTTCCGCTATCACTTTGGGGTTCTTGGGTTTGTACTAACGCGATGGTGTAGTCAGCTGCTAAGGCGGCGGCTACTACCCCGCCGGTGGTGAGGGCTTCACCGGTACGTTCGATCTGTTGGGTGAGCACTCCCAGTACACCAAATTTCCCTGAGCGGAGCGCCTGTGCGGCGCGGTTGGGAACGTAGCCGAGTTCTGCCATGGCGGCAAGGACTTTTTCTCTAGTTGCGGGGCTGACTTTTTGTGCCCCGGTGGAGATGCGGGAAACAGTTTGCGCAGAGACTCCGGCCAGTTTCGCTACATCTGCGATAGAAGGCCCAGTCCTGGTTGATTTGCGACGCCCTTGCCCCATAATCTGTCTTTCTGATCGTTTACTGTGTGTAGGATAGCTGCTTGCCTTTGGTGGCTAATGTGTTGGTGTATCTTTCCTACATTTATCGCATTTATTCTCTTAAATCTAATCCGTTATCAAAGCGTTACATTTATTTTCTAGAGAATGTTTACGTAAACACGATACCATGTTCACGTAAACATTGTGGATCCTACGGCAGCTTCCACAAAGCTACACACTCAAGAAATGAGACTCAATGATGAGAAAACTACACAAATCAATGGTGGCATTATTTGCCGCAGCCAGCCTAGCCCTATCAGCCTGCGCTGGCGGAACCGCTCCCAGCACAGACTCGGCAACAACCCCTGAGGATATGACCCTCACCGTCTGGACTTGGGACCCAGCATTCAACATTTACGCAATGCAAGAAGCTGAAAAGGTTTACCAAGAAAAACACCCTAATTTCAAACTAAATATCGTAGATACCCCCTGGGATGATCTACAAGCTAAGCTGATTACCCTTGCCCAATCCGGCCAAACCGATCAGCTTCCAGATATCTTCCTGATGCAAAACTACGCCTTCCAAAAGAACGCGATCAACTATCCGGAACTATTTTCTGACCTAACAGATTCAAAGATTAACTTCGCAGACTTCCCTAAATCAGTTGTGGACTACTCCACGGTAGACGGAAAGAATCTGGGACTGCCCTTTGACTCCGGCACTGCCATTCTTGCCCTGCGCACAGACGTACTTAAAGAAGCCGGTTTCACCGTTGAAGATTTCACCAACATCACCTGGAAAGAATTCATCGCTAAAGGCAAGGTAGTAAAAGAAAAAACCGGTCGCCCCATGCTATCTTCCCTGGCTGGACAATCTGACCTAACTAAAATGATGATCCAATCCGCCGGAGCTTCCCTCTTTAATGAAAAAGGTGAACCAACTATTGCAGACAATGAAGTCCTCTTAAAAGCTGCGCTCACCTACAAGGAACTGGTGGATTCCGGAGTTCTAATTGAAGTGAACTCCTGGGACGAGTTCATCTCCTCTTTCGTAAATGACCAAGTTACCGGTGTACTCCAAGGCGCCTGGATTTCCGGATCCATCCAAACTGCTGAAAATCAATCAGGTAAGTGGGCAGTAACTTCTATCCCCGCCCTAGATGACGTTAAAGACGCCACCCACTACTCTGCTAACGGCGGTTCCTCCTGGGTAGTTTCCTCTAACGCTAAGAAAGAACTGGCAACCGACTTCCTAAAGAGCACTTTTGGTGAATCCACCAAGTTCTATGACACGATTTTGCCTAAGTCAGGAGCGATTGCCAACTACATTCCAGCTGGTAGTTCACCTGTTTACAACGAGCCACAAGAGTTCTATGGCGGACAGGCCATCTACGCTGACATTGTGAAGTACGGCCAAAACGTGCCATCAGACAACACCGGCGTTTACTACTACGAAGGTCTTTCAGCTGTTTCCGCTGCCCTAACCAAGATTGTTAAGGGCGCAGATCCGAAAGAAGCCCTAAAAGAAGCTCAACAAACCGTTGAGTTCGAAATGAAGTAACCAAACTACATTAAAAGCGGGGGCAACCTCCTCAGCGTTGCCCCCGCTCCAGTAATCCCCCAACTAATAATCTTCACACCCCTGCAAGCATTTAGAGTTTCAAAATTTCCAAACTCTCAGCTAAAGATTATTTTCTTTTCTTAACTTTCCTTTCCTTCTGTTAATCGACTGCCCTGCCCATCAAAGGAGATGACTGGTGACTAAAACACGTCGTTCACTAACACAAGGACAAAGATATAACCTCATTGGCTGGTGGTTCCTCCTCCCCGCTGCCCTGCTTATCTTTGTCATGAATTTCTACCCCATGTTTAAGGCGTTCTTACTCTCACTCCAAACAGGGCGAGGTCGCCAGTTAAACTTCGCAGATCCACTGTGGTCCAACTACGCAAGACTTTTTGAAGATGAAATATTCCTCCTAACTATGCGGAATACTTTCATTTACCTTATTATCCAAGTTCCCATCATGCTGTTCTTTGCCTTAATTTTGGCGATTTTACTAAATAATCCAAACCTCAAATATAAGGGCCTTTGGAGAACTGCTATCTTCCTTCCCTCCGCAGTTTCTTTAGTTTCATACTCGCTGGTATTTCGCACTATGTTCGCCACTGACGGGTTTGTAAATGACGCCCTATTAGCTGTTGGAGCTATTTCTGAGCCGGTGAACTGGCTGGGACAAACTCATACCGCCCAGTTCGTCATTATCCTGGGTCTCCTGTGGCGCTGGACTGGTTTTAACATGATTTTCTTCTTAGCTGCCCTGCAAAATATCGACCGCTCTAGTTTAGAAGCAGCCCGTTTAGATGGCGCTAACGCATGGCAAACATTTTGGTATGTAACCGTACCGCAACTTAAACCAATGATTCTCTTAACTGCCATCATGTCAACAAACGGCACCTTACAGCTATTCGACGAATCATGGAACTTAACTAAGGGCGGCCCAGCCTACACTTCAATGACAATGTCCCACTACCTCTATGAACTTTCGTTCCTGAAAAGCCCGAACTTTGGGTACGCCGCCGCAATCTCATACATCATTCTAATCCTGGTAGCAGTTCTTGCATTTATTCAAATGAAGGTTGGTGATAAGCGTGATTAAGCAACTTCGCAGTATCCCCGCTTACCTATTTCTCACAATTACGGCTTTATTTTCTGTATTCCCGCTTTATTTCATGACAGTTTCTGCCACGAATACCTCCCAGGACGTCCTCGCCTCCCGCCTAATACCCGGCAGTAACTTATTCGACAACTTCACCAAACTAATTTCCCAACAAGACCTGGGTTCTGCACTGTATCACTCCTCAGTGAACGCTATTTTGGCGACTTTCTTCTCTCTCTTAATCTGTTCTATTGCCGGCTACGGTTTTGAAGTCTACCACTCAAAAGGCAAGGATCTGTTAATGGCGATACTGCTCTTAGCGATGATGATCCCCTTTGCCGCCACCATGATCCCGCTCTTCCAGCTGTTTGCTGCCAACGGGTTGATGAACTCAACTGCTGCAGTGATTCTACCAACCATTTCTACCCCATTTTTAATCCTGTTATTTAGGCAGGCTTCCCGAAATTTCCCACATGAAATCTTAGAAGCTGCCCGGTTAGATGGGCTTTCAGAACTAGCGATTTTCATTAGAATCTATCTGCCTACTATGCGGGCCACCTATGCTGCTGCCGCAGTAATCACTTTCATGCAGGCATGGAATAACTTCCTGTGGCCCAAAGTGATTTTAGTGGACTCAGCCTACCAAACTATGCCGATGCTAATTTCCAACTTCTCTTCCGGATATGTAACTGACTACGGCGCGTTAATGCTAGCAGTTTTGATTGCCTCACTTCCCGCCATGCTTATCTTCCTAGCTTTGCAGCGTGCTTTCGCTGAGGGCATTACAGGAGCAATCAAATGACATTTACACTTGCTTGGCTTAGTGACCCAACTAAAGTTCACGATCAGCGACTTCCAGCGCGCAGTGACCACCGTTGGTTCGCGAACGAAACTGAAAGTTTAACCGAATCTTCAAGTTACGAACATGACCTGTGCGGGGACTGGGATTTTCGGTACTATCCCACCCCTCAAGCGCTACCGAGGTTCACAGAGTTTTCTGATTTAGCAAAAGAACCTAAATGGGACACTCTTAGCGTTCCCGGGCATCTGCAAACTAACGGCTATGACCGAAACCGTTACACGAATACGCAGTACCCGTGGGACGGGTGGGAAACACTCCCCAGCGGAGCAGTCCCACAGTTACATAATCCAGTGGGAGTATATCGAAAAATCTTCGACGCTCCCCCACGGATACAAGAAAACTCGCGAATGCGTTTACGTTTTGAAGGAGCTGAATCTGCCCTGGCAGTTTGGTTAAACGGAAACTGGGTGGGGTATTCAACCGATTCTTTTACCCCGGCAGAGTTCGATATTTCCAATTTCTTAACGGATAAAGAAAATACGCTTTTGGTAGTTGTCTTTATGTGGCATGCCGGTTCGTGGCTGGAAGATCAGGATTTCTTCCGCTTCAGTGGATTACATCGCCCCGTCTACCTACTTGAAGTACCCGCTGCACACGTTGAACACCTGCAAACTAGCTACCAAATTAGTGAAAACCTGCAGGTGGCCACCGTTTCAGTTCAATGTGAGGGAAGTGATTCTACGGCACTTCAACTCCAAGTTTCTGACGAAACTGGTCTGATTAGAGAACTAACCTACCAGCCAGATTCGCAGAGCTTCAACTGTACTATAGAAAACCCGCGGCTTTGGTCCGCAGAAGATCCTCACCTATACGAGTTGCTGATTACTGTGCGGACTACAGCAGGGGAAATCAGTGAAGTAATCCGCGAAAAAATAGGGATCAGAAAATTTGAAATCAAAAACCAACTGCTTCTCTTAAACGGTAAGCGGCTGGTTTTCAAAGGCGTGAACCGCCACGAATTTGGCCCCGCTGGCAGAGTCGTTTCAAAAGAAATGACAACTCGTGACCTGTTAGCCTTAAAAGCTAATGGGATTAACGCAATCCGCACCAGCCACTACCCGAATTCCTCGTTTTTCTACGCTGAATGTGATCGGCTGGGGTTCTATGTAATTGACGAAATGAACCTTGAAAGCCACGGTGAATGGGATCGGCTTCGCTTTGAGAATCTCCCCGTAGAAAAAGCTGTTCCCGGAGATAACCCAATTTGGCTGGTACCGTTATTAGACCGCGCTGAATCAATGTTAAAACGCGATTACAATCATCCTTCCGTGCTGATCTGGTCATGCGGAAATGAATCATACGGCGGAAGTAACCTGCTAAAAGTCGCTAACTACTTCCGTAAAAACGATACGCGTCCAGTTCACTATGAAGGGACTTTTTGGGATCCACGCTATTTGGAAACAACCGACATTTTCTCTTCCATGTATGTTCCCGCGAGCGAAATCGAAGCCTACCTGGCTGAGCATCGTGATAAACCCTATATTGTTTGCGAGTTTGCGCACGCAATGGGAAACTCTTTTGGGGCAGTGGAAAAATACTTAGAACTAACCCGAAAAGACCCGTTATTTCACGGTGGTTTCATCTGGGATTTTGCCGATCAAGCGGTTCTAGCAACCACTGCGGGCGGCGAAACCTACTGGGCTTATGGGGGAGATAGCGGCGAAGCCCCCCATGATTTTGAGTTCTGTGGCAATGGGATTTTCTTTGCTGACCACAATGCCACCCCTAAATTGCAAGAAGTAAAAGCAGTTTATGCGCCTTTCCAAATTAGAGTAGCTGCGGCAAGTGTAGAAATTACTAATGAATTTCTATTCACTTCCTCAGCTAACTACGAGTGTCGCGTCAGCTTAGCAGAAAATGGGTTGGAAATAGCTGCCGCTACTTTTGAAACGCAGGTTCTTCCGGGACAGACAAAGCAATATCCCCTGCCCTCCGCAGTGCAGATTCCTGTTCCTACCGGTAGCGTCACTGCGGCCGAGTACGCTCTTACAGTTTCTTTACATGAGCGAATCGATAGAGAATGGTGTAATGCCGGACATGAAGTTGCTTTTGGGCAAGCAGTGTTCAGATATCAAGTTGATTCTGCAGGTGAACTTGCCTTACAGGAAGTTCCCATGCCGGGGTCTTTCGCAGCGCGGAAGTTAATTGAATCGAGCGCGGCGCCCGCTCTTTGTGAAGTAGAGCCTGAGTTACCGGTAAGTTGGTTAGTGCAAAATAAGGCAGCTAATCCAACGTTATCGGAGGCATCTTTACGAGTTGTCGAGGGGGTTCACAATATCGGCGTACACGGCCCGCAGTTTTCCATGCTTTTTTCTAAAGTCTATGGAGTTCCCCTCTCATACCGTTACGGTCTGCCCGGACGCGGCCCAGATAGTGGGCGCCAGCTTCTGCTGATACCTCCAAAACCTTGTTTTTGGCATGCGCAAACCTCTAACGAAAAAGGTTGGAATTCAACTGCATATGATGGGCAGTGGCTACTTGCCAGCCGCTACGGTACGTTCTGTGCAGATACAACTAACCCAGAGTTCAGTTACGACACTGAAAAAGCCCTAATCAGATACGCTTACGATCTGCCCACCAGTCCACCTTCAAAAGCACAGGTAACTTATCGAATAGAAGTGACTGGCAGAGTTGAAGTAGAAGTAACGGTTTCTCCTGGAACAGGTTTAGGTGACATGCCTGAGTTTGGAATGCTCTTAGCCGTTCCTAAAGAACTCAATGCCCTCAGGTGGTACGGTGAAGGCCCGGATGAGTGTTATGTAGATCGCCGTACCGGAGCGCGCTTAGGGATCTACGAATCTACAGTATCCGCACAGCATACTCCCTATTTGCGCCCTCAGGAATCTGGAAACAGAACGGGGGTGCGTTGGGCGGAACTGTTAGATGAGAATGGGAATGGGCTACGCTTCGATGCGGGTGCTTCTTTGATTGGGATGGAGTTTTCTGCCCAACCGTGGAGTCCCTTTGAAGTTGAAAATGCCCGCCACCTTCATGAGCTTCCCCCAAGTTCGTGTACCTGGGTGCGTCCGGCTCTTATGCGCCGGGGCGTAGGCGGAGATAATTCTTGGGGAAGCCGCACCCACCCAGAGTACTGTTTACCAACTGGAACCGAACTGAAATTTAGGTTCGCTTTCCAAGGGATCTACAAATAGTGATCCTCTAAGTTGTAGCGCCGGCTAGGAAAACTAGTTGGCGCTACAACTTAGTCAGCACTACAACTTAGTCGGCGATTAAAAAGCCGTCCTCGTCTAAAATCACTCCTGAACAGGTTTTCGCAAGCAAAATCGCAATCTGTTCTATTTCAGCGCTGGCGCGGGATCGTTCTAAACGTAGTGAACGAGTCATCCCCAGTGGATTGTCCACATTTACCTGCATATCAAAACTACTGTAAGGGTTCTGATTATCTGGAAGCCAAGTGATGCAGTATTCAACTACGCTTCCAGTGGACCACGCCTGGTGTCTGACCGCAACTGGCAAATGCTGTTTAACTTTCGCTACGCTAATTTCAACAGCAGAGCGATTCCCCACTGACGCGCGCATGAGGTACGCCAAATAATCGATAGTTCCTTGGAGTACTTTCGCATCTGCCGATTCGGTAACTTCAGCAATAGTCTGAAGCTCGTTCTCTGGAATTACTTTCGCCAGTTCAAGTTCTTCTCGCGCAGTGAAAATCTGGGTTTCTAAAGCTTCATCAACTTGTTCTGTTACCGATTTAAGATCAGGGAAATACCCTTTTAAAAGAGTGCTTAAATCAGTGTTATCTAACCAGCGTGGGGCAAAAACTCTTAGATTAACAGCGCTATCAGGGTCAGGCGTAATCGGAGTTTGAGGTTTTTCAGGATTCGCATTTGAAGCTACGCGCACTGCTCCGGCTAAACGTTTAGCCATCCGCAAAACAGCGTTAAGTGCGCCCAGTTCTGCTCCGGCTGGCTGCATATTCCCAAAAGAGTCTGCCCAAACACTTGGGTTTCCAATCAGCACCTTACTTACTCGGCTGCGTTCTGGAGCCACTTCAAGTACCCACACCTGCGCAAATTCGGGGTTGATATTCAACTGTTTTGCATCAGTTGTTTGGATTTCAAATGGGCCGCGCAACCGGGCGCCCTCGAAAAGGAAAAGTTCTCCGGGGGCCAGCCAGCGCGCCTGCTCCCAAATGGAAACAGCTAATGCTTCTAACTCGCGCGGATCAACTTCCGTTGTCAATAAAAGCAAGTGATTATCTGCTGCCAACGAGGACGCAAAAGGCTGCGCGTCTTCCCACCGCACTTGAAATAGCTCAGCAGCGGCTACCACGTCAGCGGCTTGTAAATCGCCTGCTTGCGTAACTGTAAGAACTGGTTCTGAATAAAACTGATCTCCAAATAAACCTGCGTGTAAAGCAGTTGAAGTTACAGTTTCTGCGTCCGTTTCAGTAGTTTGATGAAACTCAGCCGGGGGATTAGAAAACTGAGTTCCTTTCAACTGTTCTAAGCTCTCTTGCCGCTGTGCTTGCAAATCAGCTAGACGTTCAGCAATTGACTGTCGTTTGGGAGTGGAAGAATTCTCTTCGGGAAATGATTTTGGCATAGTTCACTTCTTAAATCGGAGTTTAAACGCAAAATTACAGGCGCTGAATGGAGCTGCCATCCATTGATTCGGAAACGTAAACTCGATGGAAATTTAAATGCGATCGGGATGCGGTTGGGCCGCGCTGCCCTTGATAGCGTGAACCGGTTGCTCCTGAACCATATGGATTTTCAGCTTCAGAGGAAAGTTGGAAGAAACAAAGTTGCCCAATCTTCATTCCCGGATAAAGCAAAATCGGCATGGTGGCCGTATTAGAAAGTTCTAAAGTTACATGCCCTGTGAAACCTGGGTCGATAAACCCAGCGGTTGAGTGAGTAAGTAACCCCAATCTTCCCAGTGAGGATTTACCTTCCAACCGCGCAGCAATCGCATTTCCTAAAGTGACTTTCTCATAGGTGGCGCCCAATACAAACTCACCTGGGTGTAGTACGAATGGGCGGTCGCCGGTATCAACTAAAGAAGTTAGGTCACTTTGATCAGCGGCCGGATCAATCACAGAGTACTTATGATTATTAAAAAGGCGGAAATAGCGGTCTAATCTTACATCAATACTAGCTGGCTGAAGCATTTGCGGATCCCAGGGGTCTAAGCCTATTTCCCCTGTTTCAATCCCTTGCAATATGTCTTTATCACTCAGTAGCATCTTTGTTCCTTACCTAATACTTTTATCTAAGCCTATTGTGCCCTGTAGATAAGGGTCTTGCCTATAGTTTTCAAAAAATCGTAAGCTACTCTACGCCCTCGGCAATTTTTGCTCGCTTCAGTTGAATTGATCCGTCTTGGAAAGCGAAAAAGTGGAGGTTTGCTCCCGTTACAGAGGCTTTATCCCCCGGAGAGGGAACTTGTTTTACAATCACCCAAGCTTCTGGTTGCCGCGTGTACCAACCGTCTTTTGCACCCAGAAATTTGCCACTTCCTTGGGCGGTAAACTCAAACTGTTGAAAACCAGCTGCAGAGAGCACTTCTTTAGCTTCCGCAATAGAAAGCCAGCGAACATCCGGAACCACTGCTCGGTCAGCTTCTACCGTTCGGTTTGTTTGCAAAACCCAAAAGAGGATTCCCAGCGCCACTAAAGCAGAAAATGCCATGATAATGTAATCCGCCCAATCGGCTTTCTTAAAACGCTCTCCCATTGGTGAACCTCCTCTAAGACTAGAATTCTACTTTATATTGTTTGCAACCTAACCTAAACTCAACCACCCGACGCCCTGCAGACTGAGCGGGTACAGGGGCTAATGATTAGGCGGGGTGATATTTCCGTTCTTGCCAGGCGGCAACATCAAACCCAACAAGCAGAAGTCCACGGAAAAGATCGATGGCGTGGTCGCCACGATTATGGCTCTGGGCCGCGTAATCCGACGCGGCAACAATTACCCCGCGGGTTCAGTCTACTACGAGCGCGGGATGCTGGCGCTATGAGCACGCGCATGGACGAATACGCCAAAGCCTGTGCCAATCAATCCCAAGATAGAATAGGCAACGCTGCAGATGAGGGCTGAATCGTTGTAGTGCACGAATAGTGTAGGCAAGAACCCGAGGAACGGGGTCAGGAGCCACCGCCAGCCGAAACCATGACGTACCCCATGACACACCCCATCGATAACACTCAAAAAGACGGGGTGTTGAAAGCTGAGGCTGGACCGGTGAAGATCTGACTTAACTCACCTGCCGCCAGTAAAAGTGGGCTTAACCGAATTTAGTGAACATTCTTCCTGGGGAACTGCTGGAGGATAGAAACAGGCTGAGTCGCCTATTGCGTCACTGGTCTATTGACGATGCCATGCCTATTAAGATTTAGATTTGAGAATGCTCAATATTTCTCGAACCACGTATCTCAGTGAACGTTTCGGTACTTTATTGAGTGTGGAATCCAGAGTTTCTAATGCGGACGTCAAATCGGCAAGTGTTGCGCATTTGCAAGTTTCGTTCTGATTTGTAATATCGTCAATCAAAATCCCAACTACCTTAGAATCTTCGTTGTAAAACATAGCTACTATTTCTTGTCCTACCCCAAAAGCGATTGTGGGCATGAGGATAAATAAAATAATCGATAAATCTATTGGTTTTGAATCTGGATATTGTGGAACGATGGCTATAATCATTGAAATCAGCCCAAAGGTTATTGGAAGCAGCCTAATGATTATCGAAGAAGAGACCATTGTGCGATGAGCTTTAGCCTTAGAACATTGTTCGTCAGTTAGTTTTATAGGCACATCACGATTAAGAATTTGCGTCATCTTTTTCTCTATGCGATGGTTGGCGATTTTTTCTTGAGCATCGAAAATTAAAGGGATTGAGCTTAGACCGGTAGAAATAACTTAGACCGGCAGAAATAAAGGGCATGAAAAAGAGAACAACTGTAACAATAACTGCTACCGGCAGAATAGATTCCTTAACAGCTCCTGCTATCATGTGGATGCCTTGGACTGACTGATTCTACTTTGGTTTGAAGATTGGATTAGAAGGTGAGCGTGGATTCAGGTCGGGGCTAACGCGCTACAAACTAGCTAACGCGACCAGTTTTCTTAACCTCTTGGGACATACCCTCTAACGCAAACGCCGTTTTGTCATTATCGGCGTCCAAGTGGAGCGGGTGACGGGAATCGAACCCGCCTCTACAGCTTGGGAAGCTGTCATTCTACCGATGAACTACACCCGCAGATGTGGATAAACACAACAGAATAATCATACCCCTAAGACGTATTTTGCTTCAACATGACAGAATGAATATATGAGTGAAATGAAACGCCCGGTGGTGGCAGCAGCAATTTTTGATACTTGTGCGACACAGCCAAAAATCCTCTGCGCACAACGTGCTTACCCTGAGGCTTTGCGGGGAAAGTGGGAGCTTCCCGGTGGAAAAGCTGAACTTGGGGAGAGTCTGGAAGCTGCTTTGCAAAGAGAGATTTCTGAAGAGTTGGGTGCGCAGATAGTTTTACATGAGCCGGTGCTTTCTTCTTTGCTTCCGCAAGGGGCGTGGCCGATTCTCCAAGGGCGGGTCATGTATGTTTGGTTGGCGACAATCGTTTCTGGTGGTAATCCTCCGCAGGCTTTGGAAGATCATTTGCAGGTGCGTTGGTGTACTTTAGCGCAGGCGAGAGAACTTGAGTGGTTAGCTCCTAATATTTCGATTATGGAAGCGGCTTTTTCACTCTTGCAAGAAAAGCGGTTTCAGCGGTAGGCAGCGGCTATACTCTCCCCTCCTCACTTCACCTCACATCACTTCACTTCACATCACCTCACCTCACCTCACCTCACCTCACCTCACCCGATGATTATGACATCCTGTCCTGAATGTGTCATAATACGCCTATGCCTAAAATTGTTGGTGTAACTATTGATGAACATCGCGAGCTGACGCGCCAAGCACTTTTTACTGCTCTTTCTAACCTGCTTAAAGAGCAGAGTTTTGAGACTATCACCATGGCGCAGATTTCCCGCCGAGCCAAGGTGGGGCGCACTGCTGTTTATAATCACTTTGCTGATAAAGAAACGTTGTTATTGGAGTTAATGAGTGCCACTACTCAGCAGTTCAGTAAGATTTTGGCGGAAGCTCTTGAGGTTGTTGATGACCCGTTGCAAAAGCTTCGGATTTATATTCGCTCTCAGTTGGAGTTGAAGCACCACTATCATTTGGGGGAAGGTCTTAATCTGCGTTCTTTGGCGGCGGGGAGAGATACTTCTAAGTTGCGTGAGCACGCGCAGATCCTCGATCAGATTTTGACGCATTTGCTGCAGCTTGCTCATCGTGCTGGTGAGATTCAGATGCCTTCACCGCAAACTAATTCTTTAATCCAGGCTTGTATTTCTGGTCAGCTAGTTCCTTCTCATCCGATGCAAAAGGCTCGTGTTATTGGGGAAACTGAGGCTTTTATTTTGCGGGCTTTGGGTGCTAATGAGCAGGCGTTGCGTAATATTGATCCGCGAGTGTCAGAGCTAAAGTTTATCTTTTCTGACGATGATGAAGAAGTTTTCGAAGATGTGGATGAGGGAAATAGCACTTATCTGCGCTGTCCGGTGCATGTTTCTTAGTTCCCCGTTGTTTTCCGGTTTTTCTCTATCTGTTTTTAGTTATTTTTAGGGGCAATTCCCAGTGGGAATTGCCCCTAAAAATAGTTTTATTTATCGCGTGAGCTTGCGTTTTATTCTGCGGCAGATGCTTCGCCTTCGGCGATTTCTTTGCGTACTTCGTCCATATCTAGAGCTTTGATTTGGGTGATGAGGTCATCCAGGTCGCCGCCTTGGAGTACGCCGGAGTGGCGGAATAGGGCGATGCCGTCACGGAAAGCCATTAGGGTTGGAATGGATTGGATCTGCGCTGCAGCTGCCATCTGCTGTTCTTTTTCGGTGTCTACTTTGCCGAATACTACGTCTGGGTGACGTTCGGAGGCTTCTTCAAAGATGGGGCCGAACATGCGGCATGGTCCGCACCAAGCTGCCCAGAAATCAACCAGAACAATGCCTTCTTTTTCTACAGTTTCGCCGAATGATTCGTAAGTAAAATCTACAGTTGCCATTATCTTCCTTTATGGTTCGTAGTGATTGTATAAGTTTAGTTTAGTCTAGTTTTTTCTTTATTGCCCGATGAGACGGCGTCCTTCAAAGGCTCTTCCTAAAGTGATTTCGTCAGCGTATTCTAAGTCTCCGCCCACAGGTAGTCCCAGGGCCAGGCGAGAGGCAGGGACGGTGATTGCTTCCAGGGTGCGGGCCAGGTAGCTGGCGGTGGCTTCTCCTTCGATATTTGGGTCGGTTGCGATAATAACTTCTTTTACTCCGCTTAACCGGCTAAATAGTTGGCGCATTCGCAGTTGGTCTGGGCCGATTCCTTTCATCGGGTCAATAGCGCCGCCGAGGACGTGGTAGAGGCCTCTGTATGAGCCTGTTCGTTCGATGACTTCAATGTCTTTAGCTTCTTCAACTACGCAGATTAAAGTTTGATCCCTGCGTGGGTCAGCACAAATGCGACACTGTTCCATTTCTGAGATGTTTCCGCAGTTTTCGCAGAATCGGACTTTATCTTTCACGGCTTTAAGTGCGTTTGCCAGTCGCATTACGTCTGCCGAGTCTGCGCTGAGAATATGAAAGGCGATACGCAGGGCTGATTTTGGTCCGACTCCAGGCAGTGCACCCAGTTCGTCAATCAGATCTTGAACGGCACCTTCGTACATTATTCACCTTCTCTAAGTTCGTTGATGACTACTGCGCCGAAAACTTTTTGTACTACGGGGATTCCCATTTCGATTCCGTTTCCTGCGTCAGCGTCTGCCAGGGTGGCTCCTTGAGTTTCGTCCTCCCAGGTTACTTCGCTCTCAGTTTCGGCTTTACTGTAAGTAGCGGAGTTTATTTCCGTAGGCGCAGCGCTAAAGCTGTTTTCAGTGGGGGCAGAATAGTTGCTCCCAGGATTAGGGTTTACGGGCGTCTCAGCTTCTGCAGAATAATCTGGTTCCAGTGAATAATCTGGTTCCGGTGAATACTGGGGGGCTGCTGTATAAACCGGTTCCACTTGGTAAACCGGTTCTGGCTGGTAGATTGGTTCAGCTAGGGAAGCAGACTCAGCCGAGTAAGCAGATTCAGTCTGGGAAACAGATTCAGGCGAGCTTGTAGACTCAGCTGGGTAAGCAGACTCAGCCGAGTAACTCGGTTCTAGTTGGTAACTCGGTTCTGGCTGGTAAACTCTCACCACCGGCGCCGGAGAGGACACAGTCGCAATAGGTTCTTCCGCAGCTATTTCAGGTTCCCATTCCTCAGCTACCACCAGTGGACCCACGAATTTTGCGCGTTTAGGTTCCCCTAAAGTCTGCGCAATTACTTGCTCAACTAAAGCAGTTGGTTTAGCTTGAGATAGCTTTTCCGCCTGTTCGATGGTGGGCAGTTGGAAAGTGATTTCCTGTTCAGTTTCTTTATGGATTTTCAGTGCGGCTACAACATTTTTCCACCCTGAGTGTTCAGCTAAGAATCTCTGCGTAAACTGCACCCACAGTTGCGACAATTGCGGTCTTTCCATGGGTTTAACTGGTTCAGGTGCAACTACAGTTGCTTCTGGTTCAACTACTGGCACTGGCTTTATTTCCGCTTCAAGGGGTTCAATTGAGTACCCTAATCCTGCTGCGGAAGTTTCAACCATTGAAGCTGCTTCTGCACTTACCGGTTCTACGGGTTCTTCCTTTACCGGAGTGTTCTGCTGGTTTTTTTCTCTTTGCCGGCGCAGTTCTTCACGCGCCAGCGCCGCCCCACTTAACCCCTGGTTTTCAGCTGGTATCTGTCCCCTGGGTTGAGAACTATTTTCCGGGGCTGAAGCAGTTTGCGCTGAGGTTTCAATCCCTGGATTCAACCGACCGGTTTCCACCAGAATCCGCCCAATTAAAAGCTCAACTTGTAGTTTCGGGGAAGTTGCCCCCACCATAGAGCGCAATGCTTCATCAGTTAGATCAGCTGCTTTAGATAAACTTGCTGGCCCCCACTGAGAAGCCTGTTGGTACATTGCTTGTGCTTGTTCTGCCGGTATCCCTTGGAGTAGCGCCTTAGCGCCCTCGGGAGCTAAGGAAATTAACAGCAGATCCCGGAGACGCTGCAGGAAGTCCTCTACGAAGCGACGCGGATCGTGACCGGAGTCAATCATTTTTTCTAAGGAAGCGAAAACGGCGCTTCCGTTGCCCGCGTGAAGCTGCGTCACGATGTCATCAAGCAGCAGACCGTCGGTATATCCCAGCAGGGCTACGGCTCTTTCATAGCTGATTTCGCTTGCTTGCGCACCGGCCATCAGCTGGTCGAGGACGGAAAGTGAATCTCTCACAGAACCACCTCCGGCACGAACTACCAGCGAAAGAACTCCTGGAGCAACACTAATTTTCTCTGCGTCGCAGAGACTTTGCAGGTAGGGGGTGAGCACGTCTGCGGGAACAAGACGGAAAGGATAGTGGTGGGTACGCGAACGAATCGTCCCAATCACACGTTCAGGTTCAGTGGTAGCAAAAACGAACTTCACGTGTTCGGGGGGTTCTTCCACCAGTTTCAGTAAAGCGTTAAAGCCTTGTGCAGTCACCATGTGGGCTTCATCTAAAATGAAAACTTTATAGCGGTCACGAGCCGGTGCGAAAGCTGCTCTTTCGCGTAGTTCACGCGCATCATCAACGCCGTTGTGAGAGGCAGCGTCGATTTCAACAACATCTAAAGAACCTGTGCCCCCAGTTGCTAACTCCACACATGAATCGCACTTACCACAGGGGTTGTCTGTGGGGCCCTCCACACAGTTTAGGCAGCGCGCCAGAATCCGCGCCGAAGTTGTTTTCCCACACCCGCGCGGGCCAGAGAAAAGGTAGGCGTGGGTAACGCGGTTAGCTTTCAGTGCCGCTTTCAGCGGGTCTGTTACGTGGTCTTGTCCAATAACTTCTGCGAAAGTTTCCGGACGGTATCGTCTATATAGTGCAGTGCTCACAAATCCACTCTATATGGAGGCACTGACATTTTCTGCCCCCAAAGGGTAACAAAAACTGCCAAGAAACTTCCGAACCTATCTTTTACCTTGATTTTTCAAGGAAAAATCTGCGAAAGCAAAATTGAAACTCTCCTGTAAAAAGATGTGCAATTAAGGTCACAAGTAAATCAATTCGACCTTTAGTAGGGTTTTCTGTAAGATTAACTCTTGTTGAAGTTATTTTATAGCTACTTCGACTGTGGAGGATTCGCCTAGTGGCCTATGGCGCACGCTTGGAAAGCGTGTTGGGTGCAAGCCCTCGGGGGTTCGAATCCCCCATCCTCCGCCACTACCCCGACATTTAAGTAAATGTCGGGGTTTTTCTTATTTGTAAACTGGCGAATAAAAAAGTTTTAGCCGAGCTATAAAGCTCGGCTAAAACTAATATCCCATCAACACAGTGCGAGTTCTCAACGCATTAGTCTAAAACTCTACTTCAGATCACTTTCTGAAGATACTTCTATATTAGAAAGTGTTTCTGAGCGGAGCTTTAAATGAACCTTAGAGTTTCCTGGGAAATTTTTTCGGAGGGTTTTCTTTCAATTAAGGCGCATTAGCAAGCAAAAACTCTAACAGACTAATCGCCCCCACTTTACTAAGCGGATTATTCTTATTCCCACACTTCGGAGATTGAATACAACTTGGACAACCATACTCGCACGGACAAGCACGCACTAAATCCAAAGTCGCTGCCACCCACTTTTGCGCATGATTAAAACCGTAAGCAGCAAACCCAGCTCCCCCCGCAAAAGCATCGTGAATAAAAACTGTTGGCTGCAGCGTCTGCTCATGTAAAACTGTCGATAAGCCACCCAAATCCCAACGATCACAAGTCGCCAACAAAGGAAGCATCGCAATCATCGCGTGCTCACAGGCATGTAACGTCCCCGGCAGTTCACCAGCTTCAATCCCTAAACTCTCATGCACTGCAGGAGAAAGCTCAAACCAAACCGACTGCGTTTCCAACAGGCGCGGCGGTAACGCTAACCGAGTATTTGCCACATGCTCTAACTTCGGCAACCTAAAAGTGTCAAAATCAGTAACCTGCTCACTAACCCGCGTATTACCTAATCTCCACGTAACTTCAGCTAAATCAGAAGTCCAACTCTTAACCGCATCACCCAAAATATAAACTGACGTACGTGCCCCAGAAATCGTCCGAAACTCCGTAGTCACTTTTCGTGCCAAAGCAACAGAAACACTCGGCCCCCGCCCTCGCTCTGCTCTGCCCGTATCACTACCAGCTACCGGCAAATACTCCACAATCTCATAAGTATCCCCCTGGTGAACATAAACCGCACCAGCATGAACCTGACTATCAGCTTGCCCAGCAGAAACAGTACCAACTACCCGCCCCGTACCAGCTTCAATCACCTGAACTTCCCCAGCTACACCCCTTAAATCAGTTAAAGAATGCGGGGCAACCGCTAACTCAATATTCCAAAACCAGCCGCCCGGATGCTTACGCAAATACCCCGCCTGCTCTAACTGCTTAAAATACCCATCATCAGCCAACCCAAACAATAAAGCGTCTGCAGAAACCAAAGACTGCTCCGCCGCCGCCGCGCAAAGATGCGGCATCAGAATATAAGAATTCGTGGGATTAATAGTGGCAGCTTCCACCGGCTCAAAAACCATTTCCGGATGACTAATCACATAGTTATCTAACGGGTTATCAGCCGCCACAAAAACACTAATCCCCACATTTCCAGCCCGACCAGCACGCCCCACCTGCTGCCAAAAAGAAGCACGCGTCCCCGGCCACCCCACGGTAACAGTAACATCTAAACTGGAAATATCAATCCCCAACTCTAAAGCATTAGTAGTCACCAAACAACGAATATCCCCACCGCGCAAACCAGCTTCCAACTCTCGGCGCTCCTCCGGCAAATACCCACCGCGATACGCCGCCACCGCCGCTTGCAAAACCGGATTAACTACCTGCAACGCACTCTTAATCTGCGCCGCTACCGACTCCGCAGCACTACGCGAACGCACAAAACACAACACTTTAGCTCCCGCAGCAACCAACTGAGCCGTAAGTTTCGCAGCTTCAACCGTTGCAGAAACCCTTTTAGGTTCAGTATCGCCCTCGGAAAAAATAAACCCCGGTTGCCAAAACAATAACTCCCGCGCTGCAGCTGGCGAAGAATCTGCCGTAATCGCAGTAATCTCTTCACTACCCACTCCAATCAACGCCCCCGCAGTATCGCGTGGCTCAGCCACCGTGGCAGAAAGGAAAACAACCGTCGGATTAGCCCCCAACCGGCGAGCTACCCGCAACAGTCGGCGAAGTACCAGCGCCATATGAGAACCCGTCATCCCCCGCCAGTAATGCATCTCATCGACAACCAGATATTTCAACCCACTCAACAGCCGCACCCACCGCTGATTCCCCGGAAGCATAACGTGATGTAAATAATCCGGATTCGTCAGCACCAAGTTAGCTTCAGCACGCACCCACTCTTTCGTTTCTTTCGGAGCATCTCCATCAGCAACCCCAACCTGCACTCCCGTCAATTGCTTTTCTAAAATACTCAGCTGATGAGCTTGATCAGCTGCTAAAGCTTTAGTCGGCGCAACATAAATCGCCGTAGGGGGCTTTGCCCAGTTCTGCAAAGTTAAACGCTGCGCATAAGCCACCCGGCCCTGCAGTGCGTTAAGGACCGGCAACCAAGCAGAAAGAGACTTACCTGAACCCGTGCCAGTAGCAATAACCGTGTGCCGACCACTCCAAATAGCATCGGCTGCGTCAATCTGATGGTTCCACGGTTGTTTCACGCCAGTGTCATTAAATGCTGCCACCACCTCTGGCAACACCCAAGCAGGCCAAGTGCCAAGCTCAGCAGGACGCTCAGGAAAATGCACCCGTTTTCTCAGCCGGTCACTACCCCCGTCCAAATTCACCAAAGTCGTCAAGTACTTTTGTGAATCACCCTGGTCACTTTCAGCTAACACGAATACCTAAACCTTGGTTTAGAGATTCTTTAAAGTAGCAACAACCTGCGCCATAAACTGTAAAGCCTCAACTGCCGTAGCAGCAGCTGCAGAAATATTCTCTAAAAGCTGAGCGTCATCTAAACCCTCACCAATAGCGACAATAAAATCAGCTACCACCTGCATTTGCCCATCAACTGCGACCAAATAAACCGTGGGGAAATACTTTTCCCGATTCCACGAATCAGCCGCCGTAAATAAATTCGGTACCTGCGGAGCATCCAGCTCCATTCCAGATTCCCAGACCGCGCGGATTGAAAGAAACTTATTCCCCGAAGTGAAGTGGAACTGGAATGGAACATTATTGATATAAGCCAACCCCGAGTTTTCAACCGTTTCTAAAGTGGCATCGAGTTTAGCTACCTGAGCACCAATACGCTCTAAAGTTACCGGACTAATCGGATCATTATTTTCTACGCAAGCTAAGTGCATTTCAGTGATTCCTCCAAGTAACCAGTTCCGGTGTTGCCCGATCTAAATCTTGAAATAAACCCATAATCATCGTTAAAGCAGTCTCGTAAAAAGACGCTAACTGACATTCAGTTGCCCCTTGGCTAACGATTAGATTAACTTCAGCTCCCACCGAAAAACGCTGGTAGTTATCCATTGGCAGCATATAGGCTTTTGGGCCGGAACGATGTAGGTTACACTCTTGCACTAAGCTAACCAACGCTGCGAAAGAATCATCGTCAGTGGAGATCCCCCGCCATTGCCCTCTGATCTGTAAAATGTTCTGATTATTTTGGTTAATGAAAATAACCCCGGATTCAGTGGGGTAAACCAGTTCGTTTTCGTGTTCTCTAAAGTCAAGATCAAAGTCGGTGCCAGCTAAAGAGTTCAGAAAACTCTCAAGGCGCTGACGGTCTACTGTAGAAGGTGGGTTCACTTGCCTGGTTCTTTCTTGGTCAGCAGAAATCAGTACGCTTATTCGAGTTTAGTCCAGTTTTCCAGTTAGTGCGCGCGCAAGACAGAAAAGCAGTGTTATGGTTAGGTGAAAAGCAATATCTTTATGCTAACTAGAGGTGGTTTTCGTGAGTGAACCAAACAGGTCTTTACCGAAAATGGCGGTAGAACAACAGAAAAACCGGTTTCAAGCTACCTCAGCAGCAGAATCCTCAGCGGCAGACCGCTCTCCCCTGTGGATAGATTTAGGGCCGGCAGACTGGCGTCGCCCGGTGCGCGTACTCTCATTTATTGCCACCACTATAGTTCTCATTTTAGTGGTGCGTTTTAGCTTAACTTCAGTCTTAGGGCAGGCTTTAGATCAGCTGGTTTTAGAACAGGCTAAATTTGCTTTCCCGCAGGCACGTACCTTAGCTTGGCCCATTGCGCGTTCAATTTCCGTGTTGGGAATAGTCTTTATTACCTGCGTGACTTTCTTAATAGCGATTGTGAAAAAACGCTTAGCTTTAGGGCTTCGGATGATCCTCTTGGTAGTTGGCGCTAACTTTTCCACCCAAGTCGTTAAACATTTCCTCCTTGACCGCCCCTACCTGGGAGTAGGGTTTGATCTACCAAATTCTCTTCCCTCCGGTCACGTCACCGTGGCGCTTTGCGTCGCAATAGCTTTAACAGTGGTTTCCCCACAGAAAATCCGTGTTCCTGTGGCCTTTTTAGGGATTGCTTTTGCTGCGGCGGTTTCTCTCAGCGTGGTTCTTTTGGGGTGGCACCGCCCCTCAGATGTGGTGGCAGCTGTTTTAATCACTTTCTGGTGGGCACTTATTTTGGTTCCTCATGAGCGCCCGCAGGGATTTGGAAATCGCATAAACACTTGGTTTTTAGTATTTAATTTAATAACTTTAGGGACTTTTTTAGCACTCGGTTGGTATCTCTTAGAAGATTTACGTAGCCTGGTTGCCCTGTTAGTATCTTTGCCGCGCGGGCCAGGAGAAGTTACCGAGGCCGGTATTCCGCTGGTAGTTTTCCAAGAATACGATTGGCTGGTGCATCTTTTTGCAATAAGTTCCTTAGTGGCTCTGATCGCTTTGGTAGGGTTTGTTATTCATTTTGTAGTGCTATTGGAATCAGGAAATAAAAACAAACACTATATCTAGTGACACGCCAAGGCAGATACCACTACATCTAGTTTTGCGGTAGTAAGGTTAGAAACCGTTACGGGAAGTTAAAGCCGACGCCCTCGGCCACCCTCCCCACCCGAAAACGAAACTAACCCAAGGAACTCACCATGAGCAAAACCCCTACCACAATCGACGTAATCTCCACCGTAGATGACTACCTCACCCGCTCCGACTGGCGCGTAAACGCCAACGCCAACCAAGACTACAGCCTGGGCGGACTAATCCTAAACAGTAGCGGAAAAATCATCGCCAACTACTGGCTCAACCAGGTGTACTCCCCCGCCGCCGGCACCGCCCACCGCGAAGGCGACATTCACATCCACGACCTAGATATGTTCGCTGGATACTGCGCCGGCTGGTCACTAAAACAACTCATTCAACAGGGCTTCAACGGCGTCTCGGGCGCAATCGCCGCCAACCCACCCCGCCACTTCAGCTCCGCCTGCGGGCAAATGGTGAACTTCCTGGGCACCTTACAAAACGAATGGGCAGGCGCCCAAGCCTTCTCATCAGTAGACACCTACCTGGCCCCCTTCGTCCGCCTAGATAAACTAACCTTCACCCAGGTAAAACAACACCTACAAGAAATGGTTTTCAACCTCAACGTCCCCTCACGCTGGGGATCACAATGCCCCTTCACCAACTTCACCTTCGACTGGACATGCCCCGCAGATTTAGCTGACGAACACCCCCTAATTGGTGACGAGCTATGCGACTTCACCTACGGAGATCTGCAACCTGAAATGGACCTAATTAACCGCGCTTTCATTGCCGTCATGTCTGAAGGGGACGCAGACGGCCGCGTATTCACTTTCCCAATCCCCACCTACAACATCACCCCAGACTTTAACTGGGAAGGCGAAAATGTGGACGCACTTTTTGCCATGACCGCAAAATACGGGCTTCCCTACTTCCAAAACTTCCTTAACTCAGACCTTGACCCCGGCATGATTCGCTCCATGTGCTGCCGCCTCCAACTGGATTTAAGAGAACTTCTCAAACGCGGCAACGGCTTATTTGGCTCTGCCGAACAAACCGGCTCAATCGGAGTAGTCACCCTCAACCTAGCGCGCCTGGGCTACCTCTACGCCGGCAACGAAACTGCTCTCTTACAGCGTTTAGATGAACTAATTAACTTAGCTTCTGAAACGCTTGAAACCAAACGCACAGTCATTGCCCACCACTTAGAAAACGGCTTATTCCCCTATTCAAAACGCTATTTAGGAACCTTAAATAACCACTTTTCCACTATCGGCGTAAACGGAATGAATGAGCTGATCCTCAACTTCACCGGTGGCGAATATGATTTAACTGACCACCGCGGACACAAACTAGCAATCCGGCTGATGGATCACATTAGAAACCGGATGATCGATTTACAAGAAGCCACCGGCAATCTCTATAACCTGGAAGCTACCCCCGCAGAGGGAACCACCTATCGTTTCGCTAAAGAGGATGCGAAACGCTTCCCTGGGATTATTCAAGCCGGAGTTGAAACCGCACCCTATTACACGAACTCTACCCAGCTTCCAGTCGGTTACACTGACGACCCATTCGAAGCTCTCACTTTGCAAGAGGAACTACAGGGCAAATACACCGGAGGAACAGTCCTTCACCTTTACATGGGGCAGCAGATTTCTTCACCGACTGCCTGCAAAACCTTGGTGAAACGGGCGCTATCAAACTTCAAGATCCCCTACATTACCATTACTCCCACCTTCTCTGTCTGCCCCGCACACGGCTATTTAAGTGGCGAATTTACTCACTGTCCTAAGTGCGCTGCCGCTGGTGAGCAAACTGAATGTGAAATTTGGACGCGAGTAATGGGCTATTTCCGCCCCTTAAAGTCCTTTAATATCGGCAAAAAATCCGAGTTCGCTGAGCGGGTGTCTTTCCGCGAACCAGTGCTTGCCTAACTGTATGCAACGGTAAGACTATGCTACAAATTGCGGGGATCCAGCCCCTTTCAACGGTGGACTGGCCAGGGAAACTGGTTTTAACAGTTTTCTGCCAGGGGTGCCCCTGGGCGTGCGTGTACTGTCAGAATCATCAGATTTTGGATCCGCGCACGCCCGGCCAAGTGCCCTGGGCGGATGTCTTGGATTTACTCAAAAAACGAGTTGGCCTTTTAGATGGGGTGGTTTTTTCCGGCGGGGAAGCCTGCCGGCAAGCAGCCCCTCTCCTGTCCGCCATGCAGCAGGTGAAAGACATGGGTTTTGCGGTGGGATTGCACACTGCGGGAGCATTCCCACGAGTATTAGAAACCGCTTTAAACTCAAATTTAGTGGACTGGGTGGGGTTGGATATTAAAGCGCCAGCCAGTTCCTATCCGCAGGTAGTTGGTAAGGCTGGTGGTAATCGCGCTTGGGAGAGTTTAGAAATTTTGCTCGAGGGCGCTCAACGGAACCTCTCTAGCTTATTCGACTACGAAGTGCGTTTAACTGTTTTCCCGCAGATGCCTTTTGACCCTGCGGAAGTGGTACGTACTTGCGCGAAAATGCAAGTACGTACCTTAGTGATTCAAAAAGCCCATTCGCAGGGGGCTTTACCTAAGTTCGCTAACACTTTCACGAGTTGGGATGCGCAGTACGAAAAAATAAAAGAAAACCTATCTCAAATCACGGACGTAAAACTGCTTTTTCGCTGACTTCCGCAGCTGAATTTTGCTTCTTTCCGAAGAAATCAGTATGCTGAAATTCCGGTCGAGCGTTTCGACGCGCCCTTCGGAAAGATCGGATTCTAATGAGCGATAACGCACTCAAATCAGGCATTTTTAAAGCCTTCACTTGGAAAGTTCACGGCGACGGTAAAAGCATCACTCCCGGAAGCGTAGTTTTACCTCATGAAAGACTCTCATGGCCTCGTACCATCGGAATTGGCAGTCAGCATGTCATTGCGATGTTCGGGGCTACTTTTTTGGTTCCCCTCCAAACCGGGTTCCCCGCAACTACCACACTATTCTTCACGGCGATTGGCACATTACTCTTCATCCTTATCACAGCCGGACGTTTACCCTCTTACCTGGGGTCTTCTTTCGCGCTAATCGCCCCGATTATTTTAGTTTCTAATTCCCTCGGCCCCAGCTACGCTTTAGGCGGCGTGGTAATGACCGGCTTGGCTTTAGCTGCGATTGGGCTGATTGTTCATTTCGCCGGGGTCCGCTGGATTGACGCGGCCATGCCCCCCATTGTGACTGGGGCGATTGTTGCTTTAATCGGCTTCAATTTAGCTCCTGTAGCTTGGATTAACGTCCAAGCAGGTCCGGTAACTGCCTTAGTTACCATCCTTTCGATCCTCTTATTCACCGTTCTTTTCAAAGGTTTAATTGGGCGTCTTTCGATTCTCTTTGGAGTTTTGATTGGCTTTGCCACCGCTATTTTCCGTCAAGAAGTTGATTGGTCTAAGGTTGCTGAAGCCCCTTGGTTTGGGCTTCCCCAGTTCCAAACCCCCCAATTTTCCATCTCTGTTTTAGGCTTATTCATTCCGGTAGTTTTCGTACTTGTAGCTGAAAACGTTGGCCACGTAAAATCGGTAGCTGCAATGACCGGACAAAACCTGGACGACATCACTGGACGGGCTCTTTTCGCTGACGGTTTGGCTACTGCGGTGGCCGGTTCCGGTGGTGGTTCTGGTACTACCACCTATGCGGAAAACATTGGCGTGATGGCAGCTACCCGCGTTTATTCAACTGCCGCTTATGTAATCGCCGCCCTATTCGCCTTAGGTCTTTCTATGCTCCCTAAATTCGGAGCAATCATTCAAGCCATTCCCCCGGGGGTACTGGGCGGGGCTGCCACAGTCCTATACGGCATGATCGGTATGTTGGGCGTTCGTATTTGGGTGCAAAATAGAGTTGATTTTGCAGATCCAGTCAACCTAAATACCGCTGCAGTTGCCATGGTTGTTGCAATCGCAGACTTCACTTGGAAGCCAGGCAACTTAGAATTTAAAGGAATCGCGATTGGTTCAGCCGCAGCTATTGTGGTTTACCACGTGATGCGGACACTTTCTAAACTACGCGGAACTAACTTAGAAGCTGCTTCCCCAGCTTCCGCACCAGCTGGTTCAGAGTTAGAACGTGAACCTTACGCGCAGCGAAAAGCCTAGTTTAAGACATTAAATTCCGCCCAGGTGCCAGTTCACTTGGGCGGAATTATTTTTTGCCGTTAAATTAAAGGTAGTAAGGAGTTAATTATGAAGATTGTTTCAACCAAACCCAAAAAATGGTTTCCACAGCAAGAAGTAAAGGTTAAACCGCATTTTCGTGGTTGGCAGCACGCTGTGGCAGTTCCCCTATCCCTGGCAACTGCGATTGTCCTCACCGTTTTAGCTCCCACTACGGCAACCCGCTGGGCATCTTTTGTTTACTTAGCTACTTCCCTGCTACTTTTTGGGATTTCGGCAATCTACCATCGTTTTTATTGGGAACCCAGTTGGGAAAAGTTCTGGCGCCGTTTAGACCACGCCAATATATTCTTACTGATTGCCGGAACCTACACACCTATTTGCGTCGCGCTACTGGCCCCTGCAGATAGTAAGTTCATTTTAAGTTTAGTGTGGGTAGCTACTATTCTTGGGGTAGTTTTCTCTGTCTTTTGGCCCCACGCACCCCGCTGGCTAATTTCTATTCTCTACATCGCTTTAGGGTGGGTTGGCATCTGGTATCTGCCGCAGCTTTGGGCTTCCGGCGGAGCTAAAGTAGTTATTCTAGTGGCTATCGGCGGCCTGCTCTACACTATCGGAGCAGTAGTCTACGCACTAAAGTGGCCCGACCCTTCACCGAAATGGTTCGGCTTCCACGAAATCTTCCACGCCTTCACAGTTTTAGCGTGGGTCTGTCAGTGCATTGCCGTGTTTTTCGCGGTTCTTTCCGTACCTGTCACCCTTTAACGACAGTCTTTAGGCGACTAAATGTTTTGAGGTATAAAGGATCCCCCGCGCACCCGTCAGAGCTATCCTATCCTTGCTGCCTTCCGGCCCTGGGGAGGTTCAGAAGATGACGTCACACGAGGGATCTTTTATAGAATACACCGTTTTCCAAAAAACCTGTAGTCGAAGCTAAAGTATCTACTTTTACCGGTAAACCTCTGTACCTACTCAAGGTCTTTCGGATTTAACGGTAGGCACTTCGGGTAGCTTTCTAAAATCACGTTTTCTTGGGCAACTAACTTCTTTAGTTCTTCCGCTGATTTCATTTCGCTAAAGGCGTCGCCCACAATCACGTGTAATGGCCCCACTACATTTGGGTCGTAAACAACGTGGGAGTTTTCAAAAAGTCTTGCCACTGAATATGCTTGAGCCAACTGTTTACCGTTAGTAACAATCCGCACACCGCCAAAGAAGGTGCCACTGTAGTTCGCTTTTTCTTGGAAATCTAAGCCAACCCCTTGTAAAGCACTGCCAACTTGGTCCGCTAAGCCCGGACGGGAAGTACCATTAAAAACCTTAATCGGAACTCCCTCTAAGGGGACTACTGCAGTATCTTTTGGAATACAGACTATGCTTCCAGGTTCTGCAAAACGCTGCACTTTATTGAAAGTATTGTAGTAGGGAAACTTAATAAATCCGACTAAGATAAGCACTGCCACCAGGGAAGTAATCCCCATGAAAGCGACGATCAGGTTAAAAACCTTACCTTGGCGACGCTGTCTGCGTTTGCGATACATCTGTCTTGGCGTTATTTCTGAGCCCATAAACAACCTTGGTTAGCACTTAAAATATACAGAATTAACTGTAACCTATTTTTTCATCACATAGCAGTGAATATAAAAGTGGGGATCCACTTTAACTCTCCCTTTTAAAGTGAATCCCCACACCAGTAAATATATCAAAGATGCTTTTATGAGAAAAATTATTTTCGGTGCCTTCCATCACTTTATTTCAAAATTCGCGCTAATTCCCGCCCGACTGCGCGAAATTACATTGAAATCATATATAACTTCGCGTATAAACACCCATACTTCAGTGTCTTCAGCAACGCAGTCAAGCAGTTTCACACCATTTAAATCAGCCAATAACGCCGCTTCTTCACACGCTAAAACCAGCGCTTCTTCCCTCCCATAATACTCTTTTAAAATCTGAGCAGCCCCCAAAGCAACCGCATCTGCCTTAACCTGCAGCACCTGTTTTTGCTGCCCCATAAAACCACTGAAAACTACCGTAGTTGCCACAATCAGTAATAAAGCAATCGTAGCAAGCTGAGAAATTGACGCACTTCCCGTTTCCACCGACAAATTATTTTCTTTCAAGACGTGTCACCACTTTACAGCTAACTGGCATCCAGTTAGAAAACCTATGTTGTAAAGTGGCTGTAACCTGCACATATCCTCCGGTAAGAAACTCAGAATTTAGCGTGTAATCATTAGTAAACGGGTAGGCTTCCTCTACCGCTATAGCTCTGCCCACCTGCCCCGCCACCACACAGGTGTTAGCACGTAATCCCACAATTGAAATCACTGCGATTAAGAAAACTGCAATGGCAACCACAGCGGGAATCGTCAATGCCGTTTCAGCAGTCACCATTCCCGCTGCCTGCAGATTCGCCTGCTCTACTTCTTCTTCTGGTTGCATTTTGATCCTGCTGGAAAACTTAACTGTACAAATTAAAAAGCTACGCCCAGAGCGTTTTCGATAATATTTAACAGCAGTTGCCGCACTCTATCAGAACGAATAATTGCCAATAAAAGCCCCGCAAAAGCTACAGCTGTAACAATCCCCACCGCATACTCAGCAGTCACTAAACCAGCTTCGCGCAGTTCCACAGAATCTACTTTTCTTTGGTTAAGGGAGTTTTTAGTTTCTCCTTCCATTTCAGCGAAAAACTTTTCTTCTTCTAACTTATGAGTTTCCATATCTCCTCCAAATTCATTTATTCCAGCAGGTATTTTTAGTTTCAACAAAATCTGTGAAGGTAACTATCCCGCCCTCGGAAAAATGTGGAAAAGTCGCTTCACTGCCACCTTGGGGACAAAAGTTCAATAAAAGACCCCCAACTCACCCCATAAAAAACGCACCGGCAACCGGCACCACCCCTAAAAACACAAAAGCCGGTAAAAAACACAAGCCCAACGGCAACGCCAACCACACCGCCAAACGCTGCGTGGCAACCTGCACCCGCTGTTCTCTTTCTTTACGAAGCCGCTGCGCAACTACCTCTAACCCCGCCACCGGATCAGCCCCGCGAATCCACGCCGGCAACAAAGCCAACCCCAAATGCCGCACTAAAGCACATTCTTGCGAATATAAGAAACCCTGCACCTCTGCCGCAGGCGCCCCCAACAAAAACAAACGCGCCACCACCTCTAAACCCGGATAAAGACAACTACGCCCCACCGTCTCTAAACTACGCGGCACCGCCAAACCAGCTTGCAGACAAGCCGCCAACAGACGAACCGCCACCACCGGATCAACTCCTAACTGCTTCGCCCCCGTAAGATTACGCACCAAATGCCGCACCCATAAACGCCCCGCCCCCCAAAAGGAAATCCCACCTATAAGAATCAATCCACCCAGCAACGAAGAAAAGAAAAACCCCACCGGATCCGCCCCCAGCAAATAAGCTGCCACCAAACCCAACCAAGGAAGAAAACCCAGTAGCCGAGCCGTTGCCTGCGGGCCAGCTTGCGCCACCTCTAAAAGGCGAGCAGCTTCTTCAGTATCTTCTAAAGAACCCACTATCGCTTCCAAGCTGTCAGCTAACCCAACCCCCATCTCTTCACTTAAAGACACCGCAGCTCTTACCGAGGGCGCAACCGCAGCAAACTCCGGTAAATCAAAGACAGATTGCCCCTCTTTAAAACCAAAGTCCGCTTTAAAACCAAAGTCCGCGAGCACTGCCGCCCAAGCATCCGGAACACTCATCCCAGCTCTTAAACAAGCTGCAACCGTAGTCACCAAATAGGCTGGAGCCACATCTGGAATAATCAGAGTTTGAGCTGGTTCTTCAGCGTCTTTAAGCCAGCGGCTTTTAACTATTTTTTGTGAATTTTTCCGTTGCAGATAGCCGGTAAAAATCAGCGTTGCGAAACTTGCAGCCCCTAAACTTAACCAGAAGATCACAGTTTTACTCCCGAAGGATTTAATCTTGCTAATAGTTCTTCCCAAGCAGACGGGTTCACTAAACCTGCCTGTGAATCCCACACCAAAGTTGCTGTTAAATCCCCTTGTTGGGTGCGCGTCGGTAAAGCTATTTGTGTTACCTGGCGAAGATTTTTAACTCGATTTACGTGTATGAAAGCGTCCAATCCGGCAACTGTTTGCGCCGCGATACTGGCGGAGCTTAGATTCGCTAAAGTTCCCAAAGCTTCCAGCCGGGCGGGTACATCGAGCGCCGAATTAGCGTGGATAGTTCCCCAGCTACCTTGATGCCCGGTGTTTAACGCCGCTAATAAATCGCGGATTTCTGCTCCGCGGCATTCCCCGAGCACAATCCGATCTGGGCGCATCCGCAAAGAGGTTTGTACCAGTTGCGATAGAGTTACTTCACCTTGTCCTTGCACATTTGCCTGTTTCGCCAAAAGGGTTACCACATGCGGATGATTGGGATTTAACTCAGGTACTTCTTCAATGACGATGATTCTTTGCTGCGGGCAGATTTCACTTAGGATCGCGGCCAGTAAGGTGGTTTTTCCACTTCCGGTGGCTCCACTGATTAAAGTCGAAGCTCGAGCTTCAATCAGTTGTTTCACCAACTTATAAGCTGGGTTAGGTAAGCTACCTTGAAAGTGTAGTTGTTCTAAGGAAAAACTCAGCGATCTTTTGGTGCGTAAAGAGATTAGTACACTTTGCGGAGCTAACGGAGAGATAACTGCATTCAGCCTGGTTCCATCTGGTAAAGTCCCATCCGCAATCGGTTTTGCTTCATCTAATCTGGTTCCCGCTACGGCTGCTAAGCGCACTGCCAGTTCACGAACTTGGGAAATTGTTAAGTCCAGGGGCGGAAGCTCCCTAAGGGCACCAGCTTTTTCTATAAAGAGCGTCTGCCCGTTAATCAGCACATCGGTAATCTGCGGATCTTCTAAAAGGGCGGCTATCTGACTTCCAGGGCCAGCCAAAAGTGCTTCCAACTCAACTAGGTTTTGTTCTAAATGCTGTCTGGAGCTGAAAATCGACTCCCCCATATTCAGTGCGTATCCTGCACTGTTTCCTTCGCTGAGGGCGGTGCGTGAACTACTATTTAACAGCATCTTTTCTCTCCAGTAGGTTTCTTAGTTCTTTCCAGCTGGTGATAAGTGTTAGGTTCCATTTTTGTTGTAGCTGTTCCACAGTTAAACAGCGCCTGCACATTTGGAAAAACAGTGGAAGTAGTTTTAGCCGCTTAAACAACCTACAGTAACCGTGTTTTGTAGTGGCAACTACTAACTGGGCGTCACTTTCTTTAGCTAAGTGAATAGTTGCGGCACTTAAACGTCCCGCATCTACCACTACCGGCGCCTGGGTTGCTAAAGTTCTGAGGATTTTAGCCAATTTATCTGCCGGGGCAGTTTTAAAGAAATCTGCGTCGATAACTACCTCTCCAGTGGGTAGTCTTTGCGGGATGAAATCTACCGCGGTTTCTTCTCCCTGCCAGGTAACTGTCGTGAAGGGAATTCTTAAACGCTCACTAAAACTTGGATCTTCAAGCAGATTAACGCGAATTAATCGGGTAGCTTCACGATTAGTTTGTGAGTTAGTAAATGAAGTTAAACGCGGGTGTGTAACAAGGCGGGTTACTCCACTTTTCCCAGTTACTCCCACCACGATTACCAGAGGGTTTATTGCTTTAGCTGCTTCAGGTGTACTGGCACAAAATGAGGTGCTCAGTTGGTAGAGTAAGTCCTCATCGCCGGGTATTTTTAAGTCTATTTCTAAACGCAGCACCCGCAGCTGTGGGTGTTTTAACGTTAGTTCCTGGTCAGTTATCAGCAGATCGACTTCACTAGTTACCGTTTTATAAGAGTCTAAACTGCGGGGATTTTTGGTTTGTTCCCAAACTTCTTGATCCCAGATTTTAGGTTGGAGGTTATATAGGTGAAGCCGGCTGGTAAGTAGATTCGCTGTTTCTTCTTGGCTAATCGCTAAATAGATGGTCATTTTTAGATTCAAGCATAGCTTTAGCAATGCTCCACCTGTATCTAAAAGCAACTGTGGATTATTTTCCTTAACTTTTACCTGTGCACAGTCTTAGAACGTTTTAGGAATCTTAAAGCATTTTGCAAGCACCTAAAGCGTCTCAGGCATTCGTCCCGCCTGCACCGCTTTTATTAAATCCTCAGTAGCTGGAAAACTCGCCAATAAGATGTCTGCCCACAGGGACAGCCAGGCAACCACTACTTCCTCACTATTAAAAGCTAACTTAGGTTCTAAAGCTTTCCCAGCTTCACTTTTTAACAGATTCACAATTTCCTGCACCTGCGGGAAATACCTATTCCAACCCACTCCAAATTGCAAACACCCCGTAGGTTCAAGCCCGCTAATAACTAACTGTTGGCGAATAAAAGTAAGCACCACCGGCAAATTCGCAGTTGTGAAAATCGGTGCTTGTAAGGCTTGTGCCAACTGTAATCCCAAACGCCAAAAAAGTGGTACCTCAGCGATTTTTCCCACGAATGCAAACTCTTGGAAATGACGACTCAGGGGAATACCCACCTCAGTTTTATCCAAAGGAAGTTGCGCAACAGCTAACTTATGAGCAGTTCCCAAAAAAGCTGGTAGCGCTAAAGGCTGCGCTGCCGGGGCTTTACCAACTACAGCTAAAACTCCCCCACTCTTTTCTCGCCGCGGATTAAGCGGAGGCCAAAACTGGCTAACCCACAACTGTAAACGCCAATAGTTATAACCAATCTGCATTTCCACAGATTTAACGTCCGCTTCTGCCTGTAAAGAGTCCGCCCTTAACTGAGCTAAGTCCAAGCGAACGCCCTCGGAAAATGCAATATCTTTTGCCAAGTGTAAATTGGTTTCCGCCCGCACTAACTCTGCGTTGCGCCGCAGCCCCTCTGCGAAACGCAACTTCCCCGCCAACTGATTAAACTGCTCTAAACGGGTTTGCAACTGCGATTTTTCTAAAAACTCAACCATTTCTCACCTAAACACTACTGTCTTAGCCCCTAGCTTCTCTGATAACGGTACAGTATTTTGTATGGAGCTAACGCGCGGAACCAGCCTTGAAAAGAAAAAAGCAAATATTGACTACCCCGGGTTGGGAATCTTCCTCACCTTTCCCATCGCACTGTATCTGATCTTCAATTCAGTTGCTCTTTTGACAGAAACCGGGGCTTTAGGAACTCCACTGGCCAGCCCAGCAGGTCACTTTTCCCTTTTAGTTGCCACCTTACTATTTGCAGCTATCTCATATTTACGCCGGCTCACTGACCTAAGCCTACTAATCATGACTTTTTGGACGGGGCTATTTGCTTTCCTCAGTCTGCTAGTCACCGTGTTTTCTTGGTCAAATCCAACTGATTTATCAATCACTTTCGGAAACATAATGATTTTGCTTAGTTGGAACCAACTGCCCCTTTTATTTCTGCTGATTGTGTTAGCCACCGTCAGCCCCCGAAAAGCTCCCAGAAGAAAAGCCTCCAGAGCTGCCCCGCCAAAACGCCTCTTTTCAACTTTCCAATCTTTCGCTCTGACCTTTTCATTAGGGTTAGTTTTATTTGGAATACTCTATCTCTTAGCCCCCCGCTCTTCGGCTCCACTAATCACCCGACACTACTTCCAACTGATTAACCTCAGCTTCTGGCAAATCGGTTTCCTACTATTAGCCGGTTGTTTAGTTTTTATCCTCGCTTGCCTCACCACCCGTTACCCGTTTACAAGTCACCTGAGCATTTGGGGGTCTTTAGTTTTACCCGGGTTGATTGTCTGCCCGCTCTACCTCACCTTATCTGGAGTATCAATCACCCCAAATCACCCGAATTTGATTGCGTTTTCATTTACGCTCCCCGTTGTGGGGGCTTTGGGAATATCCATCTCAGCTTTAGGTGCAATGCAGTCAGTCTACGGGCGTTAATAAAGCAAACTTGGCTTTAAGCGGATAAAACTACTAATAATCCAATCTTTTTCGGCAAGCCTCCCGCAGTTATCTAAGTTTTTTACTAAGTTTATTATTAGCCAATAAGGAGGTCTTCATGTCAGATGAAAAGCGCGACGAACTTGTCGAAAAAGAACTTAACACCCCTGAAACAGCTACGGAAGAAACTGCTAACTGGGATTTAGGTACCCCCGAAGCAGAAGTAGCTGCCACCGATCTGCTCTCTCCGGCAGTTGAAGAAGAAAACACTCAGCAAGAAAAAGCAGCAGATACGCCCGCTGAAGTAACCGAACCTGTTGTAGAACCTTCTACCAGTGGAGAAACCGCAGGAGAAGAATTAGCTGTCGATGCCCCCGTTTCCGAAACTCCAGTTGTGGAAGAGACAGTTTCTGAAGATGTTGTTTCTGAAGCTCCCTTGGCAGATGTTTTCTTATCCAAGGAAGAAAGCGACGCAGCTGACATTCCGCGTGATGTTTTGGCACTCCGCTCAATGCCGGATCCAGAACCCACCCGTCGCTCCTTCGATTTTTCTAAACTAAACGAAGCCGATACTAACGCTGAAACCGTAGAAAGCACCCCTGCAGCAGAAGAAACTGCCGCTTCCGGTGATAGTGCACCCACGGCAGAAACTCTAGTTATCGAAGAAGCCAGCCCAGTTGAAGCTGAAACTGAAGTTTCGCGGAAAGAAATTTTTGAACAGGCAAAGGCTGAAGCTGAAGAAGCTGTTTCTGCTTGGAAACCACGGGAAGACGACGCTCCTGTATCAGACAATACGGCTGCCCTGGTGTTATCAAATACGTCTGTTCCCCTTGTAGTTCCTTCCCGTTTAGGAGCACGCCTTTGGTCTTTCTTCATGACGTTGCTGGGAGCACCAGTTGTTTGGTACCTACTTTCTGATGGAGCGGCCCGCTTCACTTTAAGTGAAAACAGCCCTTACCAAACTGGGGTTTTAAATGTGGGCGCACTGGTCGAATTCGGTGCTGGCGTAATCCTGGCGGTAGTTATCTTAGGTTTCTTAGTGCGTTCTTCTTTGGGGGCACTATTTACCGGCCTGGTTCTTCTGACGATCGGCACAGTTTTCATTGCTATCCCCGGGCTTACTAAAGATTTCTTAGCTCCTGCAATCCAATGGCTGAAAGATTGGAATGACTTCGGTGCAAACGTAGCTCACCACATTAACTGGACCGGCTACACCGGCGCTATTTTCCTAGCTGGCCTGATGCTCTTTGTAATGGGGATTGTAGCGATTCTAGCGCGCCGTGATGGACGTAAAGAAACTGAAATTCGTAATCAGATTGAACGTTACGCTCCGCAGACGGCAAAGAAATAACTTCAATCTGCATAGCTAAGTTAAGCATTTAGCAACTTTTTGGGGGGGATGAACTTTAGTTCATCCCCCCCAACTTTAGCTCCGATTACACACACCCAACCGCCCAACTTTTTGTAGATTTTAAAAATTAGATTGGGCTTTTAGTGGGTTTCTTCGCTGGGGCAGATATCTGCCAGCGGGCATTTGCCGCACTGCGGGGTGCGCGCGTGGCAAATATTGCGTCCGTGTTCAATCATTCGGTGACAGAGTATGGTCCAATCATAGTTGGGCAATAAAGCGGCGATATCTTTTTCTATTGCCAAAGGTGTTTTTGCCTGACTCCATCCTAATCTGGTGGCGACTCGCCCCACGTGAGTATCGACAGTTATCGCAGGAATTCCAAAAGCGTTCCCTAAGACTACGTGAGCTGTTTTTCGCCCTACTCCCGGCAAGGTTTCTAATGCGGCGCGATCAACTGGTATTTCTGTCCCAAAGTTTACTACCAGCGCGTGAGATAACTCTTTGAGTTGTTGAGCCCGTTTATTTTGGAATCCTAAGACTCTGGTAATCCGCGCTAATTCTTCTATCGGCGCTGCCGCCATTGCTTCACTGGTGGGGTATTTGGCAAAAAGTTCGGGAGTTACTGTGTTTACTCTTTTATCGGTAGTTTGCGCACTTAAAACGGTGGCTACCAAAAGCTCAAAGGGGTTGCGGTATTCTAAGGCGCAGTGTGCATCTGGGTAGGTTTGTGCCAGCAGTTCAGCACCAAGGGCGGCGAGTTTCTGCTGTGCAGTCGCCGTAGTTCTTGAAGATTTTTTAGCTACCATGTTTTTTCTCTTCTGAGATTTGTCTCTTGTGCTGAGAGTTTCAGCTGGTTATAAAGCAATTTTCGGTAATTTTGGTTCGGAATGCGTAATTTTGTCCAAAAGTTCGCTAAGCTGGTGAGTGGTATCACAAGTTATGTGATTTTGTTGCCCTGCTTTTAGAAGTGGCAACTTAGCATATTTTAGTAGTAAGTAGAGATTGAGGTTATCGTGGAAGGCAATTACATTAGCCAAGTTCCTCTTTTTGAAGGTTTGGATGAGGAACAACAAGCATCTCTTCACGCCAAAATGGGACATAGCACCCTGCGTCGCGGTGAAGTTCTTTTTGAAGAGGGCGATCCAGGAACCCGCCTTTACATCATTACTGAAGGAAAGATTAAGCTGGGCCATACTTCTCCCGATGGCCGCGAGAATCTGCTTGCAGTATTGGGGCCGGGAGAAATTATTGGTGAATTGACGCTTTTCGATCCAGGGCCGCGTTCAACTACTGCCACTGCCGTTTCCCCAGTTACCTTGCTGTACTTAGATCACGCTGATTTGGTGACTACTTTGTACAACAATCCTTCGATGAGTAAGCATATGCTTCGCGCTTTGGCTCGTCGTATGCGTCGTACTAACGAGTCTTTAGCTGATTTGGTGTTCTCTGATGTTCCCGGTCGTGTAGCAAAAGCCCTGTTGGATTTGGCAGATCGGTTTGGCACTCAAACTGATGCGGGAATTCACGTTCCGCATGATTTAACTCAAGAGGAGTTGGCTCAGTTGGTGGGTGCTTCGCGTGAGACGGTAAATAAGTCTTTAGCTGATTTCGTTTCTCGTCGTTGGATTCAGTTGGAAGGCCGTGCAGTTACCTTGCTGGACGTGGATCGTTTGGCTCGGCGGGCACGCTAGTTCTGTTTTCTTTCCGAGGGCGGTTGGCTGAACTTTTTGTTTGCTAACCGCCCTCGGTTTTTGTGTTTTTTAGATTTATTTAAGTTGTTTGTAGCCGCGTTAGTTGTTTGCACGTCGTTTAGCTGTTGTAGTGGTAGGAAGCATAAAAATATCGCATACGAAAGCGCTTTCGTATGCGATATTTGTTTAGCTGTTATTCAGCGATTGGACGTTTCATGTAGGCTACCAGGTTGTCTGGGTTAGTTGGTGAAGGTACTACCTGTACCAGTTCCCAGCCGTCTTGACCCCATTGATCTAAAATCGCTTTAGTTACGTGTACCAGCAACGGTACTGTTGCGTATTCCCATTTTTGCATAGTTTTAGTTTAATCTACTTTAGGAATTCTGCCAGTTTTATTAGGCTCTAACGCGAGCGAGAACGTGTGGGATACGTGGTTCTCTGATTTCTAAAGCTAGTGGTTCTTCTGATTCTGTTAGCCATAGCCACCAGTTTTCTACGTCGGTGTAGTGTTTGAGCATGGCGCGTCTTTCTCTTTCGGTGAGTCCTCCCCAGACGCCGAAACGTACTTCGGATTCGAGGGCGTCAGCTAAACATTCCAGACGAACTTCACAGCTCATGCAGATGGAGCGAACTTGTCGTTGTTCTGCCCCTTGTACGAAAAGTGCGTCGGGTTTGTTTTGTGCGCAGAGTGCGCGCGCTGCCCAGCTTTGATCTGGATCTGCATTTGTGAAGCTCATGTTTACCCCGTTGTTAACTAGCTAAAATTAAAATGCTTATATCTGTGACGATACACACATACGCCCTAAAAAGCCAATTGAAAAGGATAATTTCAGGATTCTCTCAGCAACTTTAAGGGTACTTTCAGTTTCTTCAGGTGTTTTATAAGAAAAAACCAGTAATCTAGTATTATGTCGAAATCTAGCCATCGCAAAGTTCAGAAGAAACAGTACCTGACACTCATCGGTGCTTTTATAACTACCTCTGTGCTCTCAGGAATAGTAGCCGCTGGAATCGTTGCCCCCGCTGCCGCAGTAGTCGGAGTAACTGCAACCACCGCCCCGGAAGTTTTTGATAGCCTCCCCGCTGAATTTGAAGTGCTCCCACCTTCCGAAAAATCTACCATTCTCACTGCTGATGGAAAACTAATCGCCTCTTTCTACGCAGAAAACCGCATCGTTGTTCCCCTGGAAAACATCTCTGAAAACCTCCAAAAAGCAATCGTCGCGATTGAAGACAAACGCTTCTACGACCATAAGGGAATCGACCCTGACGGAATGGCTCGCGCTCTGGTGAATAACTTACAGAATCGTTCCACCCAGGGTGCTTCTACCCTCACACAACAGTTCGTGAAGAACACGCTTTTAGAAAACGGGTTACAAAAAGGTGACCAGAACCTAATCGACGAGGCAACTGAACAGACGCTAACTCGTAAACTCAAAGAACTGCGTTACGCCTTAGCTTTAGAACAGAAGTTGGACAAAAAACAGATTCTGGCTGGCTACTTAAATATCGCTCCCTTTGGACCTAACGTTTACGGAGCAGAAGCATCTTCTCAACGCTACTTCTCTCACTCTGCTACAGAGCTTTCCATCAGCGAAGCTGCACTTTTAGCGGGCCTAGTTAAATCCCCGGTTGAATATGACCCCCTCACTAACCCCGAAGCAGCTCAACAGCGACGCGACATTGTGCTTGATGAAATGCTCCGCCAAAATGTGATTACCGCTGAAGAACATGAAACCGCTAAGGGAACTGCGGTGGCTGACCTGCTCAAACCAAACCTGAAACCGCAAGGCTGTGGCGGTGCGGGTATCTACGCTTACTTCTGCGAGTACGTGATCCAAGATCTGCTTCGCAGCGACCAGCTGGGAGACACTATTGATGAGCGCCGCAGAAATCTTCAGCGCGGTGGCTACACCATTAAAACTACTATTGACTCACGTTTAGAAAACTTAGCTTACGAATCTGTCACTAACCGTGTTCCCGTGAACTTCCCTGATGACATTAAAGCCGTCATCGTTTCAACTGACCCACGTAATGGCCATATCAAAGCTATGGCACAAAATACGATTTACGAACCACCTAATGAAACCAACCCCGGCGCAACCTTTAACTCCCTTGCGGTGGGAAGAGAGCACGGCGGACAAAACGGTTTCGTTGCCGCTTCTACGTTAAAGCCCTTTACTCTCCTAGAGTTCTTCCGCAAAGGACATAGTGCCTGGGAACTTACCGGCGGGCGTAGTAAACAGTTCCGGTTCAACGAATTTAAAGCCTGCGGACAACCTCTCCAAAGCTCTGAAATTTGGGACGTGAACGAAGCCGGTTCCAAACCAGGTTCCTACAACGCGATTGGCGCTACCGTGAACTCAGTGAACCGTTCTTTCGCACATATGGCTACCCAGTTAGACCTGTGTGACATCATGAACGGAATGCGTGATCTGGGGATTAAACAACAAAACGGAGAAGCACATAATCCGAATCACCCCTCAAATCTGATTAACGCGGTAGCTCCCCCCCTGCAAATGTCCGGAGCTTACGGTGCTTTTGCGAACTCTGGGATTGTCTGCGAACCAATGGCAATTACGGAAGTGCTCGACAGAGATAAGAACCCGCTAGCGAAATTCGAACCCAAGTGCCGACAAGGAACTGACGAAGTTTCCGCTCGTAAGGTAACTACCGTATTAAACCGCACGGCAGCTTCCCCCTCATATTCAGCTGTACACATCGGGCGTCCTATCATTGCTAAGACCGGTACCGGTGAAGATAGCGCCAACCTATGGGTACTGGGCGGAACTCCGCAGTTAGTTACCGCCGCTTGGATTGGTCGTGAAGTTGAATCCTCTCGGACTCTTAACGGCATTACCCTTAATGGCGTTACCTATAATCCCGCTTACGGGATTAACGTAACTGCTCCGATGTGGCAAAACTATATGCTCAAAGCCCATGAGGGCGTAGAGGTCTTGGACTTCCAATACGGCGATATTGGGCAGCCTCCAAAACCAAAGCCAGAAAAAGCTCAGAAACCTAAAGACGATAAGAAGTCAGATGAAAAGAAATCTGATGAGAAGAAACCGTAAACTTGTTCCTTGGCTTAAGCCCCTTGCTGGCTTGGCTGTAGCTGGTTTAGGGGCTTTAGCTTGGACGCAGTTGGAACGCCGGTGGCCCGCTCTGCGCGAGTACACCATCGAAGTTCCTGGTTTAACTAATAGTTTCACCATTTTGCAAGTTGCTGACCCGCATTTTTACCCGGGGCAAGAATGGCTAGTGGCTTACTTTCATGAACTTGCCGAGTTGGACTTTGATTTCGTCGTAGCAACTGGCGACAATTTTGGTTCTTTAGAAGCGTTAGAAATGGTTGAAGCTGCTTTTGAACCGCTGTTGAAGAAACCCGGCGCGTTTGTTTTTGGCTCTAACGATTACTATTCCCCGTTAAAGAAATCGTGGACACGCTACCTGCGGAAAAATTCGCAGCCGCTGCAAACTGAGCGGACTGTCCCCGATCTGCCGTGGGAACAACTGTGCACGCTCTTTACTTCTGCCGGCTGGATTAACGCTAATAATGCTTCCGGAGTAGTTAAACTCCCCGCTACCGAAGTAGAAATTCGGGTGGTAGGAGTTGATGATCCGCATATTAAACGCGATCGTTTCCCAGCTGACTTCCCGCAGTTTTGGGAGCACCCAAACATTTTCAAACTGGGTTTAACGCACGCTCCCTATCAGCGTATTTTAAATGAGTTTGCTGCTGCTAAAGCTGATCTGGTGTTAGCGGGTCACACGCATGGCGGACAGCTTGCACTTCCCTTTATCGGTGCTTTGGTTACTAACTGTGATTTACCGCGTCAGTTAGCTAAGGGACTTTTCCTTTGGAAGCAGGCTGCTCATTTGCTTCCAGTTCACGTTAGTGCCGGATTGGGAACGTCCCCTTTTGCGCCGGTTAGGTTCGCCTGTCGTCCGGAGGCAACTTTATTACATCTGATACCTGAGTCCTAATCGTTTAGCAGCAACAGTGGTACACTTGTAAAGGCTTTCGGGGTATGGCGCAGCTTGGTAGCGCGCTTCGTTCGGGACGAAGAGGCCGTGGGTTCAAATCCCGCTACCCCGACCACTATTTCCGAGGGCGTTTTGCAACCTTTATCGTAATCTGAATCGTAGTTCAGTTTTCAAGTTTAGGTTTGCGGACGCCCTCGGATATTTTGTTTTCTCTTTAACTTCTTAACTGTTATTTCCCTGCCACCTGCTAAGTTGCCAAGTACAATGGAAGTACCTGGCTTGCCCAAGTCAGGTTGAGCGCAAGGAGGCGATCAGATGACTAAACGTACTATTTTAGTAGGGGTGGACGGTTCTTCCGAATCCTACAATGCAGTGGATTGGGCGGGTGCTTATGCACAGCATTACGGTGCTTCAGTACACGTGATTTGCACCTATGGGCTAGCTTCTTACACTTCTCCTTCCTTAGAACCTGGCTACGCGACTCTCAATGACGAGCAGCTCAGAGAAGCTGCTGAGCGTGCTGTAGCTGAAGGAGTAAGCCGACTACGCCCATTTAATGTTCCTGTTACCAGCTCCGTCGAAATTGGAGATGCTGCCGGGGTGTTGGTGGGACATTCCAGAGAAGTCGATATGGTAGTGGTTGGCTCTCGTGGGGGTGGCTCATTCCTAGACCGACTTTTAGGTTCCGTTTCAGCATCTCTACCAGTACATGCTGACTGTCCAGTAGTGGTTGTTCCAGAGCTTCTCACCGGCACTCCCTTTATGCCGTTGCGGCGGATTGTGGTGGGGGCTGACGGTTCCGAAGTTTCCACTAACGCGCTTCAAGCTGCAGTTGATGAAGCGATTAGCTGGGACGCTGAGCTAAGCGCAGTTTCTGCCCTGCCCTATTCCACCGGAGCTGGCATGTTCGCTTGGATGTTAGCAGCCGCAGACCGTGCTCTGTTACTTGATGAAATGCGAGCGGGGTTAGATAAGGCAATCACGGAAGCTCTGAAGGGAAGAGAGCTAAAAGTGAAGAAGCTGGTCATGGATGGTTCCCCCGCTGAGTTACTTACTGAGTTTTCAACTGCGGTTGATTTAATCGTCGTTGGGAACCGAGGGCGAAGCGGTATTCAAGGGATTATTTTAGGTTCCACCTCGCAAACTGTTTTAGAACACTCCACCTGTCCGGTAATGGTAGTTTCGTCTCGTAAACATGCTCGCACTGACGCTACCGATCCGGCGCAACCAAAGTGGGAACGCCGCTAAGTTGAGCTTGTTTTAGAGCTTTATAAGCGAAGTTTCCGGCAGAAACATTCAATACTTGCCGGAAACTTCGCTTACTGGTTGAGGTTATCGGCGCGTTGCCTGCACCTGCTATACTGGAAAACGACTTTTCTAGTTTTAGGAAAGTTAGATTGCCCTCGTAGCTCAGGGGATAGAGCACCGCTCTCCTAAAGCGGGTGTCGGACGTTCGAATCGTCTCGGGGGCACTTTCTAAATTTCGGTTGGTGAAGGACGATGTCTAAGACTTTTCATTCTTTTAAGCTCTACAATTTTCGCCTGATTTTCACTGCTGCTTTATTCTCTAGTATCGGAATGTGGTTGCAAATCTTTTCCCAAGATTGGCTGGTACTTACCCAATTAACTAATCGGGATATGACGCAAGTTGGCTTGATTACCGCAGTACAATTTTTACCGCAGCTTCTATTTGCACCTTTTTCAGGCGTAGTTGCCGACCGAGTTAATCGACGTCGTTTTCTTCAGTTTTGCCAAGCTACCGGCGGGATACTTTCACTCACCTTAGGTACGTTAATCGTGACTGGTTGGGTACAGCTTTGGCACGTGTATGTGATGGCCTTTTTAGTTGGTTCCCTGGGAGCTTTTGAAGGCCCCGCGCGAATGTCTTTCGTTTCTGAGGTAGTTCCAAAAACTTCCCTTCCTAATGCAGTTAGCCTGAACTCAACTGCATTCCATGCGGCCCGCATGGTGGGGCCAGCTTCAGCTGGGTTCATCATTGACTTTGCCGGCACCGGCTGGGTTTTCCTAATCGCAGGTTTGCTTTACACGATTCCGCCAGTGGCTTTCTTTTTCATTCGTGAAGCTGATTTGATTCCACGCACGGTGCTTCGCAAAGAAAAAGGACAGATTATCGAGGGATTCCGTTACGTCCGTCAGCGTCCAGAAATGCAAATCGTTCTTTTAGTGATTGCGGTAGTGGCTGGCCTGGGTTTAAACCTGCAAATGACGTCTGCTTTCATGGCAACTAACGTCTATGATAAAGCCGCTTCAGAGTATGGGATTTTTGGTAGTTTCATTGCTACCGGTGCGATTATTGGTTCGTTAGCTGCGGCTCGCCGGTCATCGTCGCGTCTGCGCACTGTGATTGTTGCTGCCGGTGTTTTCGGAGTAGCTGAAACTCTCTTAGCTTTAGCTCCCACTTTCACAACCTTTATTTTGTTGGCAATTCCGGTAGGTTTTAGTTCACTAACTCTACTTATTTCTGCGAATGTTTTTATGCAGCTAGCTGCTGAGGAGCATATTCGAGGGCGGGTACTGGCCCTTTACGGGATGATTTTCCTTGGAGTTTCCCCGGTTTGTTCTCCATTTATCGGCTGGGTAGCTACCTATTTTGGACCCCGCTGGTCAATTTTAGTCGGATCTCTTTCTTGTATTTTCATCTCTATTGTAGCTGCCCTTTGGGCATACCGGTTTAGAAAGAGTCAGGGGATTACTCCCAGACTATTTGACGTGTCCCCCTGGCGTCTTTACTCACGTGGTTAAGGGGTTTAGGCAGGTAGGTAACTAAAAGGAACTTTCTGTCTGCGGGGAAGCGTTTTCACGGGCTTAGTTTTCCGTTCCGCAAGCTGGGTTCTGGCGGGCTGGGTTCTGGCGGGCTGGGTTCTGGATGGGATTAGTTTCCCCGAGGGCTGTTTCTACTCTTTAAATGATAAAAGTTGTGGCTCTGAGCATTTTGCTCAGAGCCACAACTAATAAGAATACTGCGTACCCATTTTAGTTAGGGTAAATGTAGGTTACAGCTCCCTGTGCGGTAGTTGGATCAAAGAAACCGCGGTAGTCACCGATATTTGGGTTTCCGTTAAAGTTAGCTTCCATTACGCGAATGGAGTTAGCTGAATTAACTTCAACAACAACAGCAACGTGGTTGCCTGACCAAACTGCAATAGCACCAACCTGTGGGACGGTACCAACGCGGTAACCCTGTGCGGAGGCATTCCATGCCCAAGATGCTGCATTGCCCCAGTTATTACCAGCCCAAGGAGCTAAAGCTTTAGCGCCCCAGGTGCACTGACCCCATGGGTAAGCGTTGTGACCGTTATTTGCAGCCGGCTGAATAGAATAGTTAGCTGCCTGAGGGGTTCCCTCTGAAGCATTCTGATTTTCTAAAGCAACACGCTGGTGGTTACGGTTTGCGGCAATTTCGCGTTCGCGGCGTTCAGCTTCCTTTGCCCGTGCTTCTTCTGCTTCACGTTCTTTACGTTCGCGTTCAGCACGTTCTTCTTCTTCAACCTGATCCGGGGTAACTACTTCAACAGCTACCTGATCGGCAGATACCCACTGAAGATCAGCAGGTGCTTGAAGAGCGGGATTAGCTTCTGCCTGGAAAACAGCCTCAGTTACCAAAACTTCCTTAGAATCGTTCAGATCAAGGGAAGTTAGTTCCGCAGCATTGGCTACACCAGGTACAACTGCTGTCATAGCTACACCGGTTGCAGACAAAACTGCCAGAGAACGGACTGGGCTCATAGTGTTCGTCAAATCATGCAGCGGAGTCACTGGACGGCAAGCCCGACGGTGACGCGCCTTTGGTTTGGTGGAAATCACTCTATACTCCTTGTGGCCTACGAGGTAAGCTGTCGGGTTCAAGGTGGAGTACCTTGGTCTCTTACAAGACTTCACCCCAAGGGATAATCCCAAAGTTGGGTCCCCCGTACTCTAACATAAGTCTGTTTAACAACGATACCGTTAGAGTCTCAGCCAAATATCGATGTTAGTTCTACCTTTAGATGGAACCTATTCAATAGTATAACGATTTGGACACAGACGTCATACGTTTAAGCCGAATTATGAGACAAGTCAATTTACGCTTGCGATTAACACCACTAAAACCCTTGATTTTCCAGTATTTTCAACTAATCTTATTAAAAATTTCCACTAAAATAATCTCTTAAATAGCTAGGCGGACACCTCATTTTAGAGGTGTCCGCCTAGCCGAGAAGTTCCCAAAAGAGTTAAAGGAGCTACCAGCTTTAATGAGGCCCGCCTTGTTTTACAGCTTTAGCAAGGCGCCACTTTAACGAGTTACAAAAAAGTGAGCTTCCATCTCTTGAGGCAAGATAGCAACTTTTCGATCCTTAGACTCTTTAAGCTCCACCGAAATATCCGCAGAACCCTTTTGGAACGTCACGCAAATTTCACTTCCGGGACGCACTCCCATCGCCGCCAGCCCCTGCATAACTAACGAGTCAGCTTGGATTGGCTCCCCAATCCGAGCAATTTTAAGATTACAGATTGTTTGGGCGCCCTCGGCTGCTTCTTCACGTAACTTCGCAACGGAAACCCCAACAAAACCTCCCGCACTTGAAAGGGGGATAGGGTTACCGTAGGGATCATGCGTAACAGAATCAAGTAGTTTAAACAGTCGTTCCTCTACCGCGTCAGACATAACGTGTTCCCACCGGCAGGCCTCATCATGAGCTAAACGCCAATCTAAACCAATAATATCTACCAGCAAACGTTCTGCTAAACGGTGTTTGCGCATCACTTCAGTTGCCAACGCATACCCCACATCAGTGAGTTTAAGCCGACGGTCACTTTCAACGTGCACCAATCCGTCTCTTTCCATCCGGCTAATCGTTTGGGAAACTGTTGGCCCCGAGTGCCCCAGTCGCTCCACTATCCGCGCACGCATAGGAACAACATCAGCTTCCATTAGCTCGTAGATGGTTTTTAAATACATCTCAGTAGTATCAATTAGGTCACTCACGACTTTTGCCTCCAACTGATTTACTTGTCCTAACTAGTTCCACAATGCCATAAATTGATTCCTTTTCCAGCAGATATTTTTATGTTTCCAAAGGGCACCCCGATAACTTCTATCTTTTCCACAACGCATTTTTCTTTCACAAAGAATTTTCATTGTATTTTCAAGGTTTTTCACTAATGATGTACCTTCGTTTGGGGAGGGGCTTGTGTGGAGATTTCATTTTTCAGCTGCTGTTTTAAAGCACTTACCCCGTTAAATTTCCACTTACAAAAGCACAATAACGAAAGCTAGTCCTTACGAATAATGTTTAAGCTAGCTTATTTGTAGGCAAAATAAACTGCCGCGCTGGTTTCCCAGCGCGGCAGTAACCGACAGTGATTAAGCAGAAATTCCCAGTAAGAGAGTCTCAATAGGTTTCATCATGAAAAAGACCACGAAAAGAAGCCCGATCAGCCACATGAGTGGGTGAATCTTCGCGGCCCGTCCACGGGCTACCGTGGTAACGATGTAAGCAATGAAGCCGGCACCAATACCCACGGTGATTGAGTAAGCAAATGGCATGAATGCAATGGTGAGGAACGCTGGAATCGCGATTGCTGCGTCTTTCCAATCAATCTCTGCAACCTGCATCATCATTAGGAAGCCTACGAACACCAGAGCGGTTGAGGCAGCTTCAGATGGAATCATGGCAACTACTGGAGCAAATGGGATTGCCACGATAAATAGCGCGCCAGTCACGATTGAAGCTAAACCGGTGCGAGCGCCTTCACCTACGCCTGTAGCTGACTCAACGTAAGAGGTGTTAGATGATACGCCACCTAAACCACCGGCAACTGCTGAGAGGGAGTCCACCAGCAAGATGCGTTGGGTATGGGGTGGGTTACCATTTTCGTCCAATAGGTCACCCTCTTTACCGATAGCAACCATGGTACCCATGGTGTCAAAGAAGTCAGCCAGCATCAGAGTGAAAATCAAGAGGATAACTGCAACCACACCGAGTTTAGAGAAAGCTCCGAAGAAATCGATTGCTCCCAGGGTTGAAAAATCTGGGAAGCTCAGAACTGAGTCTTTTAGATGTGGCTCGGTAAGTCCCCAGCCAGTTGGGTTGGTGCCATCTGGCAGTTGCACTCCAAGAGGGTGGATTGCTTCAATAATGAAGCCGAGGGCGGTGGAAGAAAGAATACCGATTAGGATAGCCCCTTTTACCTGTCGCACGTACAGGAAAATGGTGACAAACAGACCAAAGACGAATACCAGGGCTGGCCAGCCAGCTAGGGAACCGCCGATTCCCAGTTCAACTGGAGTGCCCACACCCTTACGGATAATACCGGCATTTACCAGGCCAATCAGGGCAATAAATAAGCCGATACCTACTGAAATAGCTACTTTAAGCTGAGTAGGTACGGCGTTGAAAACTGCTTCACGGAAGCCGGTCAGTACCAGGACGGTAATCAGTACACCTTCCCAGAAGATTAGGCCCATAGCTTCTTGGAAAGTAAGATTTGAGCCCAGGACTAGGGTGAAGGCAACCATCGCGTTTAGGCCCATGCCGGCAGCTACTGCCAGCGGGTAGTTAGCGAAAACACCCATGGCAATGGACATGACTGCTGCGATTAAGGCGGTGCCTGCCGCGATAGCGGGAATAGACAGCTCAGTACCCTTGGTTGCGTTAGAGAGGATAATTGGGTTTAGAACTAAGATGTAAGCCATCGCGAAGAAGGTGACAATACCGCCACGTACTTCGCGTCCTACGGTAGAACCACGTTCAGTGATTCGGAAAAAAGCGTCTAAAGACGACCATTTCGTATGCTTGGTAGTTTCCACGACAGTAGGATGACAAATAATGACATCAGATTTCAATGTTGTGCCACATTGTGAACTCTCTACCTGAAAATATACTGAATAAGCTAGCGAAATTTTCTTAGAGCTGAGTCATTTCTAAATCTAGTTCATTTATCCGTGGAGGAGTGACTGGCCAGTCTGAACCTTGCTTAGCTACGTCCGTTTCTGAGTGTGCCCCGCAGCTGAAAGTGATCGGCACCAGCTTACCGTCCTCGGATGACCATTCGTTAGCACAAACTCCGAAATTATCTTTCAAAGGACCTTCGAGGGGAACCAAAAACCCGCAGGAAGAACAGGCGGAAGTTTGTTTCCGCAGTTTCGACTGGGTACGAGCAATTCGTTTCCAACGTAACGCGGTTTGCCCAATTCCTTTTGCAGACAGAGTCCTTAAACGCGAATAAGGCGGCACATCTGCTGGTTTACCGGCTTCTCGCAAGGTAGTGAGACGATCATCAACTGCCCTGTAGGGAAGAACATCATCAGGAGAAACGTCTCCGGGTTTCAACCGTTCTTCCCAAGGAATCCAAGCCGGCGCTAAAAGGGCTTGTTTACCGGGAAGTAAATCTATTTCACAAACGGTGACAACTTTAGAGCGGGGTGCGCGAGCTACGGTTACGACCCACTGCCAGCCTACATAACCGGGTTTTTCGCAATTGAAAAAATGGGTGTGTAACCGTTCGCCCTCAACTTTACCTCCCAGGTGAGCGCCTATTTCTGCCGCGGGCACCACTTCAGAGATTATTTCTAAAATCTGTTGCCGTGCCTGCGCTAAAACCTTATCGGCTTTAATTTGTTTTGGCTGCACACTTTCACGAGCTGTTTTACCTGCACTCGTGTCCGTAACTTCTTCACTCAACTGAGACTGCTTTTTTCTGGGCATTAGCCGTCACCTTTAGGCGTCAAAGTCATCAGCTACAGCTCTAAGTAGCTGCGCTATCTTATCTCCGTGTTCGGGGTATTTTCCACGGCGAAGCGAATCTGAGGACGCGTCTAATAGTTTAATTAGATCCTCTACAACGGTCACCATGTTTTGAGGTGAGCGTCGGCGTAGTTTTCGCAGTGAGGGTGCTTCTGGCACGATCGTTACGTGCAGAGCCTGCGGGCCGCGACGTCCATCAACCATTGAGAATTCAACGCGCGTACCATTTTTAATTGATTTTACGTCTGCTGGCAGCGCTGAAGCATGCAAGAACACGGATTCCCCTTCATCACTTTCGATGAAGCCGAACCCTTTTTCGACATCAAAAAACTTAATCTTACCGGTAGGCACTTTGCTCCTCCTGAGCCTCTACTTTTACATCTAGATTACCCTATGCCAAACAAGCATACCGTGCAAGTATGCAAACAGCAGTTATTGTTCTTTTTCTGGAACAAATGACAACCACCTATTAGTGGCACATAATTAGCTCATAACCTAAAAATAAGGTAGGCATTTATATGAAGTATCAACGTAGCTCACTCTTTTTATCTTTCTTAGTCGGACTATTCCTAACGTTAAGTTTACTTCCGGCTCAGGCAACTCGAAATATTATTATCAACGACCAGCTTACTGACCCCGAAGATTTCATAGGGATTCAGTACTCGCACCTGGTGCGTAAAAGCCTGGGTAAAGCCCAGGATAAAGGTGTGCAACTTTACTTTGTGGCCCTCCCAGTTATAGATGAACAACCTTTAACTACCTGGTGTGAAAATACTGCGCAAGCTTCCAATCTGCCCAACAATGCGCTTGTTTTTGCAATTGGGTATGAAAACCGCGTGTACGTCACCTGTAAAGGCTCTCAATTTCCAGTAGACGAGCAAGAAATTACTAAAGCGACCTCGCAGGCAATAAAAAAACTAAAAAATAATCCTCTGCAGCCTTCCGATTTAGCAGGGGCTTTTGATGCTTTCGCAATTTCTATTAGTGAAGGCGATATAAATGGTGCAGCCAGTTCCGCTAGCTCAGGTACTTCAACATCCTCAGGAAAAGTTACTTCTTTCATTAAGTACGGTGTGCTGGCTTCAGTTCCAGTAGCACTTTTTGCTTTCTTGAAGCTCCGCCGTAAACCGCGTCCCCATTCTGGTAGTCTTGCGTCTGTTAAAACTACTGAAGAACTGCTAAAGGAAACGGCTTCACAGCTGATGGAAACTGATAACTCCATTCGCGCTGCCGCGGACGATTTAGCGTTTGCCCAAGCACAGTTCGGACAGTTAGAAACTTCCGAGTTCGCTGAGGCTCTCACTGAAGCCCAAACCTATGTTTCTGATGCTTTTGTACTCCACAGTCAGCTGGTTGAGCAAACCGATCAACGTTTGAAACGCCAGCAGGCTACCCAGATTCTTGAACTGTTAGCAAAAGCAAATCAGGCCGTTGCAGATAAGGTGGAGCGTTTTAATAAGTTGCGCACGAATGGGGCCAATCTTCCGCAGACAATTACTGATTTGGAGTTGCAGATTAGTGAAGCTGAAGAAAAGAACCAGGTAGTTCGTGCAGAGATTGAAGCCTTACGCACCTTACATTCTGATGTAGTTTTACAGTCTTTATTTGATAATCCGCAAAATATTGACAATTTGTTAGCGGCTGCTAAGAATGCGCTGGAAGTAGCCAAAGCTGAGTTAGCGAAGCAGTCCACCTCTGGCGAACAGGCGGCCCTGCAGCAAGTTACTTTTGCGCAGCGTAGCTTCGGGCAGGCAATTTGGCAGATTAACGAGGTCATGTATGCTTCCCACGACTTGAATGAGGCGCCAACGCGGTTAGCTACCGCCATGTCATCTTTGGGTGCGGATATTCAAGATGCGCAGCGGTTGGCTCCTGGCCAAGCTGGCATACAGAGTTTAGTTACCTCTGCGCAAGAGGCTTTGACGCAGGCACAGCAGGCACTTTCGGGAGCTGGCGACGTGTTGGCAGCTTTAACTTCTTTACGTTTGGCCGAGGACGCTTTGGACGCGGCTTTAGCTCCTTTGCGCGCTGCCGATGAGCAAAGACAGCGCGCAGGTCAGCGGTTTAGTATTACCAACCAGGAAGTAACTGATTTGATCCGCCAAGCTGATGGTTATATTAACGCCCGCCGCGGGGGCGTCTCAGAACAGGCGCGAACTCATTTGGCCAACGCTGAGTTAGCGCAGCAACGTGCCGGACAACAATTACAGGCTTGTTTAAACGCTAATAAATTCGACCAGCAGTGTCTGGACGCTTGTTTTAACACTCTCTATCAGGCGAAAAGTTATGCGCAAGCGGCTTTATCAACTGCTTCTGAGAATGTGCGGACTTCCTATCAGCAGTACGGGCAACCGGGATACTCTCCTTCGTCTCCAAGAAACTCTCAGGCAGGGGGAATCGATCTGTTTTCGCTAATCATTGGTGGCATTCTTTCTTCCAGTGGTTCTAATCGAAGCAGTCATTCTTCTTCAAGTGGATCTGATTGGGATTTCTCTGGTGGGGGTTTTTCCGGTGGCGGATGGTCTTCCGGCAGTGGCGGATGGTCTTCTTCGTCCTCGGGAAGTTTCTAATTTTTCCGTTTTAGCGTAGTTATTAATTCTCGCTAGATAATGACATATGTCTTTTTCACCCCTACAATAAGAATAATTCGAGCGGGAGGATCCGCTCACTCCTTCAGAAAGGGATAAACATGGCAGAAAAACAATCTATCCTCGGTCGCATCACCCAGTTGGCTAAGGCAAATCTGAACGCGCTGTTAGACCGCGCTGAAGATCCACAAAAAATGCTAGACCAACTGGTCCGCGATTACACGAACTCTATTGTTGAAGCTGAAGAAGCAGTAGCGCAAACCGTTGGTAATCTTCGCCTTTCTGAAAAAGATTACGAAGAAGACCAAGCTGCAGTGCGCGAATGGGGCGCCAAAGCCGCTGCTGCGTCTCGTAAAGCTGAAGAAACTCGTGCAGCTGGGCGTGAAGATGAAGCAGCGAAATGGGATGCTTTAGCTCGCACTGCTTTGGCTAAGCAGCTTGATTTTGAAAAGGAAGTTCGCGACGCGGAACCTGTTTTGAAAGCACAGCGCGAAATCGTTGAAAAGCTAAAGAATGGTCTGAATTCTTCCCGCGCTAAGCTGGACCAGTTGAAGGATAAGCGCGATCAGCTGATTGCCCGTACTCGCACCGCTGAAGCTCAAGAGAAGCTGCACTCTACCGTTTCTTCTATTAACGTTCTAGATCCTGCTTCTGAACTTTCTCGTTTCGAGGATCGGGTTCGTCAGCAAGAAGCTCAAATCGCTGGCAAGCTAGAAATTGCGGCTGATTCTTTTGAAGCACGCTTTGAAGAACTAGAAGTTTCTGCAAACGACCTGGAAATTGAAGCACGCTTAGCTGCCTTGAAAAACCAGCAGTAATTAAAGTTTAGTAACTAAATAGTTTTCGCACCGTTTCTAACTTGAAACGGTGCGAAAACTTTAGGGTCTAGTTTTGCCCTCTCCCCTTTTGTTTTATCTGCGGTAAGTGGTCTGTAGACAAAAAGCCTGCGTGTTGCGCTTAATCTCTGCGCCTTAACTTTTTAAGAAACTACACGCTACTTCTAAGAACGTACTTTGGCTCCTGAAAAACGGACTTTTTCCAATACTTTTCGGGCAGTTCGGTCATCTACCACCAGGTCGGTGATGAGGCGCGCCCTTAAAGCCGCAATCAGAGGGATAGTTTTTGCCTCCCCCGCAACAATACAAAGACGCCTGGGGATCTTACGTAAAGTAGTTAAGTCAGGGCCGGAAGCGCGATCATTTATATCCAGGTCGGCAGAGCCGTCTTCACGTAAAAGAACAGTACAGACGTCGCCAACAACTCCTTCGGCGCGCAGCTGCGCAATCTCGTTAGGTTCAATGTAACCGGCTGAGTAGACGTGTGAGGGCATATCTCCGTCAAAGGCTCCCACTCCAAAGACAGCTAAATCAGCGTCCTCGATAGTATCTAGAACATAGCGGACGGAACGCTCACGCCAAAGCTGCGCTTTTGTAGCTGCGTAATCAAAGAAGGCGGGGACTGGGAAATGAATCATAGTAGCCCCGAATGCTTCCGCAGCTTGGGAAATGGTGGTGTCGATGTATCTTACTCCGGTGCCGGTGGATGAGCCGGCTCCGTTTAGCTGGACTACGGTTACTTCGGGGATCTCTACTGGCGGAAGATGTCTGGTGACTTCTGCCGTAGTATTTCCCCAGGCAACTGCCATAGTAGTTCCGGGTAGAACTAAATCTAAAAGTCTTTCAGCGGCAACTTTCGCAACGGAAGCTAACCGATTTACTCCGGTATCAAAATCTCTTACTCTGACAACGGTAGAGTTAATGCCGAAGATTCGATTCAGTTCTCCAGCTAAGGTGCCTCTTTCTCCCGGCGCGGGGGCAACTGAAATGCGCACCATACCGGTTTCGCGGGCGTAGGCAAGTAGACGCGAAACCGAGGAACGAGATACGCCCAGATGACGGGCAATGGTTTCCATCGTTTCGCCTTGTAGGTAATACATCGACGCTGCTTCGTGCGCGTCATTATCTCTAATGGTCACAATATATAGTGTGCCATGCACACATGACCAATTCCTACACAATTTCTCTCATCGGGCAAAATTCTCTTTAACAAATGCGCCACAATAGGTCTATTGGTATTCTTAACAGAGAACACCAGTTCAAAACTTCACACAAAAGTATGAATACTTTCCGTGGTTCACAATGATGCGGCCTAAGGATTCACTGTGAAGGTCTCGATAAACGCCGGAAATCCGGCTACACAAGGAAGTGACAACAATATGACTGAAAAGAAATATGTTCTTGCCATTGACCAGGGCACTACTTCTTCCCGCGCAATCGTTTTCGATCACGGCGGTAAGATCGTTTCCGTAGGTCAGTTGGAGCATGAGCAAATCTTCCCTAAGGCAGGTTGGGTAGAACACAACCCAGTAGAAATTTGGGATAACATTCGCGAAGCAGTCGCCCAGGCTCTTTCTAAAGCACAGATTAACCGCCACGACCTGGCAGCAGTTGGTATCACCAACCAGCGTGAAACCACCGTTGTATGGGATAAGAACACCGGCGAACCAGTCTACAACGCAATCGTATGGCAAGATACCCGTACTGCTGAAATCGTCCGCGAACTAGCAGGTTCCGAGGGCGCTGAAAAGTACAAGGAAATCTGTGGCCTGCCACTGGCAACCTACTTCTCTGGCCCAAAGATCAAGTGGATCCTCGACAATGTTGCAGGCGCACGTGAAAAGGCAGAAGCCGGCGACCTGCTCTTTGGTAACACCGACACCTGGACCCTTTGGAACCTAACCGGCGGCCCTAACGGTGGCGTACACGCAACTGACGTTTCTAACGCATCCCGCACTATGCTAATGGACCTAAAGACCCTGTCATGGCGTGAAGATATCTGCGCTGACATGGGTATTCCTATGTCTATGCTGCCAACTATTCGTTCTTCCTCTGAAGTTTACGGCTACGGACGTAAGAACGGACTGCTGGTTGATACCCCAATCTCAGGTATCCTAGGCGACCAGCAGGCAGCTACTTTCGGGCAGGCATGTTTCGAAAAGGGTATGGCTAAGAATACCTACGGCACCGGCTGCTTCATGTTGATGAACACCGGTGAAGAACCAGTTCAGTCTGAAAACGGCTTGCTCACCACCTTGTGCTACAAGATCGGTGAAGCTCCTGCTGTATACGCACTGGAAGGCTCTATCGCAGTTACCGGCTCTTTGGTACAGTGGCTCCGCGACAACCTGAAGATGTTCTCTTCCGCTCCGGAAATTGAAAGCCTGGCTCGTTCCGTTGATGACAACGGTGGCGTCTACTTCGTACCAGCTTTCTCAGGTCTCTTCGCTCCCTACTGGAAAGATGACGCCCGCGGCGCAATTGTTGGCCTCACCCGTTTCAACAACGCTGGCCACATCGCTCGCGCAACTTTGGAAGCTACCGCTTTCCAAACCCGCGAAGTATTGGACGCTATGAATGCTGACTCCGGCGTTGCACTCACCGAACTTCGTGTTGATGGCGGCATGATTGCGAACGAACTGCTCATGCAGTTCCAGGCAGATATCCTGGGCGTAGACGTAGTTGCTCCAGAAGTGGCAGAAACCACTGCACTCGGCGCAGCTTACGCAGCTGGTATCGCAGTTGGCTTCTGGCAGGGCGAACAGGACGTTATCGACAACTGGGCAGAAGGCAAGCGCTGGAGCCCATCCATGGACGCGGCAGAACGTGACCGCACCTACCGTCTGTGGAAGAAGGCTGTAACCCGCACCTTCGACTGGGTAGATGACGACGTACGTAACGCCTGATTAGTTTAACTAAAGGTGGGGGTGAGACTTTAAGTCTCACCCCCACCTTTATAGGCATTTAGTTAGCTTTATTGACGTTTAGTTAGCTTTATAAGCATTTAGTCAGCTTTATTGACGTTTAGTTAGCGGGAAAGTAATCGTCTCCCGAATTCCCTCGCCAGTTAAAGCCATCAAAAGACGGTCTAAGCCCATCCCCATACCACCGGTAGGTGGCATACCCTGCTCCATAGCTTCAAGGAAGTCCTCATCCAAAATCATAGCTTCGGGATCCCCATTAGCAGCCGCTAAAGCTTGTTCCTCAAAACGCTGCCGTTGAATCACAGGATCAACTAACTCAGAATATGCAGTTGCCAGTTCAAAACCGCGCACATACAAATCCCATTTTTCAACTCGGCCAGGTAAGCTGCGATGCTGACGCACCAGCGGAGAAGTATCTACCGGGTAGTCCCGCACAAAGGTAGGTAGGTAGAGGTGGTCGCCTACCAGAGCTTCAAAAATCTCTTCCGCAATCTTTCCAGCCACCGCATGATCGGCGTAGCCAATTTCTCTTTCGTCAGCAATCTGACGCAAACGCTCAATCGGAGTCATAGGACTAATTTCTTCACCCAAAGCCTCAGAAATACAGTCATAGAAAGAAATGCTGGCCCACTGTCCGGAAAGGTCATATTCAGAACCGTCGCTAAGAATAACCTTTTCCGTTCCGAAAGTATCGCGAGCTGCTTTTTGAATGAACTCCTGAGTACGCTTCGCCATAGTGTCATAAGTGCCGTAGGCTTCATAGGCTTCAAGCATAGTGAATTCTGGAGAATGAGAAGAATCCGCTCCTTCATTGCGGAAGTTACGGTTGATTTCAAAGACCTTCTCAACCCCACCCACTACAGCGCGCTTCAAGAAAAGCTCAGGGGCGATCCGTAAGAAAAGCTCCGTATCAAAAGCATTCATATGCGTCTTAAAAGGACGAGCCGCTGCCCCGCCGTGAATGTTCTGCAACATCGGAGTTTCAATTTCGATGAACCCTGCTTCATGGAAGTAATCACGTAAAGAACGCACTACCCCAGCGCGGAAACGCACCATTTCCCGAGCAGCTGGGCGAACAATCATATCCAAATAGCGGCGGCGGATACGGACTTCCTCAGAAAGAGTCATTTCCGTGCCGTCCTCGGCAACAAATGTCTTTGGAAGGGGACGGATTGCCTTAGCTGCCAACTTCCAAGCCGGAACCTCAGCGGTAGGAACCGCGAAAACAGAAAGTTCCCCGCGCTTAGAACGCATCACCGGCCCGTACACGAACAGATGGTCACCCAGATCAACGTCAGTCTTGAACGCTTTAAGAGAATCCAAACCAACTTCAGCTGCAGAAAGCATAATCTGAATCCGGTTTCCCTCACCGTCTTGTAAAACGACGAACTGTAGCTTACCAGAGCCACGTACCAGCATTACTCGCCCAGCAATCCCCACTGGTTCAGGTGATTTTTCGTCAATCACTAAATGCTGGTAATCAGCTACCACCTGTTTAATAGTAGTAGTCAGCGGCAGTTCTACCGGATAGGGGTCGTTTCCTTCAGCTAAGAGGCGAGCTCTTTTTTCAGCTCGGACTCGAATCTGTTCCGGCGCTTCATTATCAACGCCAGCTTGCACTAAGTTCTCTTTATTTTCCACGGTATCTATCCTAGCGTTCTTAACCTAACTTAGGAATTAGCGAAACAGTTTTCTAAACTGACCACCCTAAGTTAGCGAATTTTTCCTGCCGACTGTAAAGGCTCCGTCCCACCGGTTGCATCCGCCAGTTCAGCGGGAATAATCCCCGCCTGATTCCCCAAATGAAGTGGCTGGTTATTTTCATCAACTAAAACAACAGAGGGTTTAAACGTGCGGGCTAAGGAGTCTGGCACCTGCGCGTAAGCAATGATGATAGCAATGTCACCGGGATCAACTAAATGCGCGGCAGCTCCATTCAACTGTACGATTCCAGAACCTTCCTCACCGCGAATAGTATAGGTGGAGAGGCGGGCACCGTTGGTTACATTAACAATGTCTACTTTTTGCCCTTCAAGAATATTTGCAGCGTCTAAAAGCGCCCCGTCTACTGTAATAGAGCCAACGTAGTGCAAATCAGCACCGGTTACGGTAACGCGATGGATCTTCCCGATCATCATTTCGCGGGTAAATTCAGTCATTTATTTTACCTCTACTAAGTAGTTGTCGATTAGTCGGGTATTTCCCACTTTTGCAGCAATCGCCAGTACAGCAGGCCCCTGCGTTACCGGTTGGAAAGTTACTCCGTCTACCAATGCAATGTAATCTAACTTTAGGGTAGCTGGCGAATCGACAGCAGCAGATGCTTCAAAAATCACAGTTTCAGCGGCTTTCAGAATCGCTCCGGCTCCTTCTCCGGCTTCTGCCGCCTGCGCGCCAGCTTGTAAAGCAGCTGATAGGCAAAGCGCCAGTTTACGTTCGGCTTCACTCAAATATGCGTTACGAGATGACATGGCCAGCCCATCTGCTTCCCGCACAATCGGGGCAGCTACAATCTCTACCGGCATATCTAAGTCTTCTACCATCTGGCGGATTAACGCCAGTTGCTGTGCGTCTTTCTGTCCGAAAACAGCCACTTTAGGGTGCACCAGATTAATCACCTTATGGACAATTTGTAGCACTCCCCCAAAATGAGAGGGCCGAGTAGCGCCCTCGAGAACTTTTGCGGTAGGCCCCGGATCAAGGGTGACGCGCGCCGGATGCGGATAGATTTCCGCTGGGGTGGGGGCGAAAACTAAATCTGCCCCCACTTCGGCAAGCAGTTCAAGATCGCGTTCTAACTGGCGCGGGTAGGCGTCAAAGTCTTCTCCGGGAGCAAATTGTGTGGGATTAACGAAGATAGAAACTACAATATAGTCGGCTTTTTCCCGCGCAGTTTCCACCAGCGAAAGGTGCCCAGCATGAAGTGCTCCCATCGTCATCACTAAACCAACGGTGGATCGGGGGCTTAGGGACTGGAGGGTTTCTTTTAACGCGGCACGGGTAGTGACTAGCTGGGGGCGTTGCGGCTGGGTCATAGCGGACTCCTTATGCTTCGGTTCGCTACTATTTTAGCCCGGGGAGCTTCTTACTGAGCATTCAAGGCAGTGTGGATTGCACGATACTGCGCGTCACTAAGTTGCCCGTTCGCGTAAGCTAAGTTAGCTGTTGCTGCGGCAAGTTCTCTATAGGATAGTTTTATTTCTTTTACCGAGGGCGCCGCCAGAGCCTCCAAATGAGCGGTGAGGGTAGCCACGTCAGCGCGCCGAACTGGGCCAGTTAAACCACTGGCTCCTTCTGTAAGTGCACGTTCCGCGGCGGCTTCAACCAGGGGGCGGAGGTATCCAGCCGGTTCAGCGATACCGGCCTCAGCCAGCACCTGGAGGGCTTGGACTACCAGCGTATTTAGGTGATTGGCAGCGTGAGCTAAACCAGCATGATAGAGTTTTCGCTGACTATCAGCCACTATTTGCGGTAGGCACCCCATTTCAATTAAAAGCGCCTGCCCAATGGGTTGTGCTACCGCGGAAGCAGTTACCGCAGCCGGGCAGTCTTCTAAACGCGCTAAATCTAATGAGGTTCCCGTGAACGTCATCGCAAGGTGAAGCGCCAGGGTAAGAGCCCCCGCGCGACTGGCTGCTTCCAGGGCATCTAACCCATGGGCGCCACTAAAGTGCGCTACGATTTGCCCTGGCCTCCATGCGTTTAAGGCTCCCAGCCCAGCAACTACAGGTTTAATCTGATCGTCAGGGACAGTAATAATCACCAGTTCAGCGGTGGCGCAAATTGTTTCTGCTGGAAGGATCGGCACTTCCGGTAGCAGCACTTCCAGGCGTTCTTGGTTTTCTGTTTTAGTACTGGAAGTTACGCCAATGATTTGGTGTTGCACGCGCCGCAGGGCCGCAGCAAGGATGACACCCACTTTTCCACTGCCAATTACACCTACTTTTAAGCGCCCCGGGGCAGGTGGATTAGGGTTGGTTGAACTGTAGTTCATGGTGGTTTATAACCCGACCATTTCTGCTTCACAGCGCTGCGATAAGAAAGCTCGTAAAGCGGCAGCTTCCTCATCATAAAGTCCTCTGATAGTTCCCTCAGTGGCGGAAGAAGCAGTGTAAATTTGGATGGAACTGAGATTAAAATAGCGCATTAGAGGACCTTGGGATGCTTCAACGTATTGGATCCGCCCATAGGGAATCGCGAAAACATTCTTGAAGAAAATACCTTTTTTAATGAGAAGTTCATTTTGTTGAGGCGCGTAACGAAACGCTTTCACCCGCGGGTAAATCAACAGCATCCGTAAGAGGGAGACTACCGAGATTACGGCAACACCAACCCAGATCCAGGGGTTTACTAAAACACTCAAGGGAATCAAAATAAGGTAGAAACCCAGGAGCACTATGAGACTGCGAATTAGCTGCACTTTAGCAAGCTCTTGCGGTAACGCGCGGAATTCAATGTCATCAAAGGTAAATATATCCGCCATAGCCGGCCTTTCAGTTTCTTAAATCTAAAGTAGTTATCTGGTGGTTTTAGGGTTCTTCCTAGAATGAGTTTTCCGGGACGGAAACATCGGAAGAATCTTGATACGTCTGAGCGGATTCCAACCCAGTTTGTACGCGCTGATGCCAACTTGCCGGGTTTTCTAGAATACGTTGCTTTATTGAACGACGGTTTAGTTCTTGGAAAAGGTCTACTGCTACCTGTTCATCTAGGTTTCCAGTTGCCCCATCCAAACCAGAGAACACATTTCCCACCATGTTCAGCTGTACTTGCGCTAGTTTCCGCCAGCGCGCAAAAGGCCCCTGCTGCAGGTAGCAAGATTGCATCCGCGAATAAGAGGTAATCGACAGGCTACGAGTTATTCTTCCTGAACGGACCAGAAGAACTTTCTCAGTCAGGCAAAACGCGTTACGCACATAGGTAAGCGGTTGGAAAATCCTGGATCTTTTTGGGTTATTCACATAACCGTCGCCGTCTCCGGCGCCCTCGAGACCTACCTGCAGAGTCTGAATCGGATTTTCCACCCCTAAATCGGGGAAAATCATCCACACGGCGCGGAACATTTCTTCTTTGGTGCCAACTGGGAGCAGTATATTAATATCCGCTTTCTGGTCTGAGCTTGCACCTTGGAAAGCTGCTTGCGTGAAGTGTACCTTGTACCAGCCGAAAAACCGCCAGAAGAAAGGTTGGGTTATTTGAACTGCGTGGATTCGATGCGGAGCAATAGTTTGAGAGCGAGTTTCTAATAGGCCAGCGCGAATCCGAATCCCGTCTTCTGCCAGGTAAGCACGGAAGTTAAAGTTGCTTGCAGTCGAGTTGAAAATGTATGCGATAGAGCCAAAACCTATCGACCCGATCGCCAGTAGGCTTCCCAGGCCCGCTCCGAAACTAAAGAAAAGGATATACGCCACCGCGAATGAAGCTACACCTAAGGCTAATGAGATAAGCACCCCTATATTCACCAATTGGGAAAGTAGTAGTCGCGTGACGGGCACTGAGAAAATCAAGTTCCCTTCTATCTCCGCATTTGTGATCGCGTCTATCTCCGTGTAGCTGATTTCTTTTGAAGCAGCCGCCCCCAGGTCAGACTGGGTGTTTTCCAACGCCAGATTTTGCGCTGGGGTTACGGCAGTTAAGTTCTCATCCTCGAGGGCGGTGTGGTTAAGCTGGGCTGCTTTCGCAGCTTTTAGATGCTGGAGGATTTCGAGTCTAACCGATTCAAGTTCACTGGTTTTAAGTAGCCCAAGGATTAGGTTTGAATCTGACCCGCCCGCAACTTCAATATCGATTTTTCCCAGCCCAAAAATTCGGCCAAATAATGGGTGGGTGATATTTACTGCCTGGATTCGGTTTAATTTCGCGATTCTTTGACTGTGGAAGATTATTCCTTCTTTGAAATAAACCGCTTCGGAAGTAATCGCGTAACGCATTTTCCGCCAGGCCACAAAAGAATAGATGCCCACCAGTAGGGAGATAAGAAAAGCTCCGCTAAAAACTGCAAAAACAATTACCGTGATCGTAGAGTACCCGGCGTAGGCGGGACTCCATAGAACATCTGAGGAGAACAACCTAGAGAGCTCTCGATAGGACTGCCAGGTTAATACGCCGATAATCGCAACAAAAGTAGACCAGGTATTTGCCAGTGGGGTTAGGGGGTGTAAAGCACGCCAAACCTGCGGGTCTAAACCAATTTCGATAACTGACTCTTGCTTCGCCATTAGAGTACTGCCATTTCTGCTTCGCCGCGTTCGGAAAGATAACTGCGTAGTTCTACCGCTTCGTCTTTAGGAATACCCGGAATCGTCACATTTGTGGAAGCTGATGCGGTATTTATCGAAAGACTAGCCATCCCATATTTACGTAAGATTGGGCCCTCTATTAAATCAACAAATTGGATTCTTCCATAAGGGATAACTTCCAGCGTTTTAAACATAATCCCTTCTTTATAGAAAAGTTCCTTTTCTCCCAACGCGTACTGCGTTGCTTTTACCTGCCGGCGAATTAAAACCGCTGGCCAAATATGCAAGATGGGAATAACTAAAGCAGCTACCCAAAACCACTTAGAAACCGCCATCGCGAAAATTATTGCCAGCACTGTGAAGAAAACTGCGAACATAACTGTCCCGATTAAACGAACTTTCACTAAATTCGCTGAAACGTGCTTAAACTCTACCTCTGTAGGTGCGTATAAAGAAGACATATAAAGCCCTTCATTTAATGTGTCTTTCCCATTATGCCTCTTACACCTTAAAATCAGCATAAAATAACACGTTATTTTAAATAGGTTCGATATTTTTATACGGGCAGCGGCTTACCAGTTTTCTATATTTCGCGCCTTTATTGTAAATCAGTTTTATTATGGAAATATGACATCATTTAACTCTAATTCACCTGCTGAGGAAGCTCGTCTTCTGGTTGTTGACGATGAGCCAAATATTCGTGACCTTTTGGCTTCTTCACTTCGTTTCGCTGGATTTGAAGTCATAGTTGGCTCAGACGGTGCTTCCGCTTTCAATTTAGCCACCACTGAGCATCCTGACCTGGTAGTACTTGATGTCATGCTTCCTGACATGGATGGTTTTACGGTAACTCGGCGTCTACGTGACGCGGGAGTCCGCACTCCGGTACTTTTCCTCACCGCCAGAGACGATATGCGCGACAAGATCCAGGGTCTGACTGTAGGTGGAGATGACTACGTTACTAAACCTTTCGGCCTAGAAGAAGTAGTAGCCCGAATCCGCGCAATTTTAAGAAGAACTAAAGAAAATAGTGAAGCTGGGATCCTCAAACTTGCTGATATCGTCCTGGACGAAAATGCTTACGAAGTGCAGCGTGCTGGGCATAAGATCGATCTTTCCCCCACCGAGTTCAAACTTCTCCGCTACCTGATGATTAACGAAGGTCGCGTAGTTTCTAAAAATCAGATTCTTGATCACGTTTGGGAATATGATTGGGAGGGCGACTCAGCAATTGTTGAATCCTACATTTCTTATTTACGCCGCAAACTCTCCGTTCCCGGTAACTGCGGTGATTTAATCCAAACTCGCCGTGGCGTAGGCTACATGATACGCTCGCAGGAAAACTGAGTTTTATAGCGCCCTCGGGATTTTTCGCTACTTAGTATTCCATTAGCTATTGAAGCTCCGGTAACCTTATGTCACAGCAAAAGCGGTCTTTTATTAAGAGAATCTCCACCTGGTGGAGTAGATTCTCTTTGCGAACCCGTTTAGTGACTCTATTTACCGCGATCCTAACTCTTTGTTTCACCTTTGCGATCACGGCAATACTGGGAATTCTGCAGTCTCATTTAGTAAGTCAGCTGGATACGGAACTAAAAATCTCAGCTAAGTCAGTAGCTGTAGAAGCATCTTCTTCACTGCTGCGTAATGAGTCCACCGCAATCCCCACTAACTATTACGTGCGGATCGATTCTTTAAGTGAACCTACGGAAGAGTTCATTAACCCCACCATTGAAGAACATTACGGGCACCCAAATCGCGACACTTTGCTGGCTTTTGGGGATATTCCAGAAAACTCCATCACTACTCCCACCTCAATTGGTTCTTCCCTCCCCGGTTCATACTGGCGGGCGGTGGCCGTACCCATTGCTACCGCTGATGGGAAACAGTTCGGGGTGGTTACAGTTGCCCTTCCGATGACTGGGATTTCTAAAACTCTACTTAACTCGATTACCTATTTTGTGATTCTCACTTTAGTGGTGATTCCCCTTGGCGCATTTGGGTCTTTCGCGATGGTACGTCATTCCCTCCGTCCTCTGCGGCGGATTGAAACTGTGGCTGCACAAATCGCCGCTGGGGACCTGTCGCAACGTATTGCGATTAGAACTTCAACCACAGAAGTGGGTTCTCTCTCTGCTTCTTTAAATAAAATGCTCACCCAAATTGAGCAATCTATGGATCAGCGCGATAAAGCCCGCGAGCGAATTGAAAGATTCATTTCTGATGCGTCCCATGAACTGCGCACTCCTTTGGCGACTTTGCAAGGTTATGCGCAGCTTTATCGAATGGGTGGAATTAAGTCTGAGAATATTTCTGATGTGATGGGTCGATTTGAGTCAGAAGCGACTCGAATGAATCATTTGGTTGAGGATATGCTTCGCTTGGCGCGTCTTGATGAACAGCGAAAAACAGTTAAGGAATCAGTTGATTTAATGTCTTTCGCGCAAACTGCTGCTTTAGATTTAAAGGCGTTAGACGCCACCCGAGAGGTTGAAGTAATCTCTGCGATGCCTTGGGATGAGTTAATAATCGAAGCGGATAAAGATCAGATTAGTCAGGTGCAGACGAATATTATCAGTAATATCGTGCGTTACACGCCAGCGGGAAGCCCGGTTGAGATTGTCATTGATAGGACTGATGAGATGGCGATTTTAGAGTTTCGTGATCATGGTCCGGGGATTTCGGCTGAGAATCAAGAGAGAGTTTTTGGGCGTTTTTATCGGGTTGATAAGTCGCGGTCTCGTGAGTCAGGGGGATCTGGTTTAGGTTTGTCGATTGTTTCTTCGATTATGGGCTTACACGCTGGGAAAGCTAGTATTTCCAGTACTTTCGGTGGGGGCGTTACGGTACGTTTAGAGTTTCCGCTCCCTAAAAATTGATATTGTATTTTGTTACTTTTCTTATTTTTGGCTTTAAAATTCGGTTTTTTCGTTGGAAAGTCATAGGATTATCCTGTGCAAGAGAAATTTTCACGGCGCTGCACCCCCCGTTGGTTACTGCGCTCATTTGTAGACTCGATGCTAGCCTGTGGAGCTACCGCTTCTGAGGATGCACTTTCAATCGCTGGCGAAAAACTACTGTTTCGTTGGGGATCACCAGACCGTGTCTTTCACGATACCCACTATTTAGCTTCAGTTATTAGTCATATTGACGAGCTGGCTGATAATTGCCACGATCCGAATCTATTGCAAATCGTGGCTTGGTATGTGGGGACTGTGAAACCAGTTTCGGTTTATTTATCTGCGGAAGAATTTGCTGCCCGGATTGAGCAGTGTCAGCTTTACCTTGAAGAGTCTTGTTTAGGTTTAGGTATTGCAGTTGCAAAGGTGGAGCGTTTAAAAGAGTTATTGACTTTGATGCTCTGTCATAATCCCTCTCCTCATGAGGTTGATGCGACGGTCTTAAATGATGCTGATTTGGCTGTTTTAGCTGGTACGCCGCAAGAGTATAAAAAATATCGGTTAGCTATCCAAGAAGAGAATAAGAATCTTCCTGAAGTGGATTATTTACGTAAAAGACGTCGTTATGTGAAGTCTCTGCTGCAGCAGAAAAATATTTTTAAGTCTCCTGTGGGGGCGCAGTGGGAAGTTGGTGCACGGCAAAATCTTGAAGCTGAGTTAGCTAATTTAGATTCGGCTTTATGCAGTTTAGATCCTACCTGTGAGTCCGATCCTGACTGGATTGAAAATGATGCTTTTACTCCTGCTGCTAGTGTTTCAACCCTTATCTTTAAACGTTCAAATGTGGAAACTCCAGCTGAAGCTGAGTTAGAAACCACCAGTTGTGCACTACCTAAGTTTGTTTCTGAAGATTTTGAGGAATTAGTTGAAGATACTTCTTCTTTGGAGTTTGAACCGACAGTTTTAGATAAGCGGGCTAATGAGTGCGTGAAACGTTTATCTGCAAAAGAGTTGGCTCGGCAGGCTTCGAAGCGTAATCAGCAAGAAACCGGCGAGTAGTTTACTGCTTTCGGGGTTATGTCCCCAGGGAAGAAAAACTTACTTTTGTCCACATATTTTTAGGGCTGTTTTCGCCCTCCGAATCCAACACCTGGAAAACTAAAAACGTTCCCCCTTACACCTACTGTAAAAGATAGGAAAGAATATGAGCGTTTTTCACGTTAATATCGCAGAAGTATCGCGCACCTCAGCTTTGGTACACGCTTCAGTTGAAAGTGTTCGCACCGAAGTTGCCACGCTAATGGCTAACCTCAACGCTTTAGAGGCTTCGTGGAGTGGCCAAGCTGCCGTACAGTTTCATCAGCTCACCCAAGAATGGCAGACCACGCAAAGCCAGGTTGAAGCGGCTTTAGATGAAATTGGGTCTCGACTTCAGTTGGCTGCTAACCAGTACGCTGAGGCAGAGACGCAGGCTACCGGATTATTTTCTTAAACCCATTTAATGGGGGTAACCCCCTGGACACTTAGATGCTGATTAGCTCGGGAGAAAGGTTTCGATCCGAAGAAACCTTTACGGGCAGATAAAGGCGACGGGTGAGCTGATTCTATAACCAGGATGTTTTCTCTGGCAGGAATCAGCTTACGCACCTGCTGGGCGTGGGCTCCCCAAAGAATAACCACCAGCGGACTTTCACGGGAAACCAACGCCCGTACTGCTTGATTGGTGATTTCTTCCCACCCCAGGTTCTGGTGTGCCCCGGGGTTTCCCTCAGCGACAGTTAATACCCGATTAAGTAAACATACCCCCTGCGCAGCCCAATCTGAGAGATCTGGGCTGCGCAGATTATTCGCTGTCACTGTTTCCGTAGGTAGCTTTGTAGAATTTTCAAACCCTGCAAAAAGAGTATCTGTATTATCTTCGCTAGCGTTTATCTTTAAATCAGAAATCAGCTCAGTAAAAATATTGCGTAGACTTGCTGGGAGCTTCGCAGTAGCGGCAACTGAGAAACTTAAACCCACCGCATTTCCTAAAGTCGGGTATGGGTCTTGTCCAATAATCAGGACTTTGACTTCTGCAAATGGGTATCGGAAACAACGCAGCACATCTTTTTCTGCCGGAAGCACTACTTCTCCGGCAGCGATTCGGCTAGAAATTTTTGCTTCTAATGTGGCAAGTTGAGGTTTCACCGCGGCTAATACTTGTTTCCAGCCGGCATCTATTGTTTCTACACCAAAAAGATCACTCATCTTTCTAGTGTAAATCTACCCACTCACAACTTACTGTCCGGCGTGTCAAACCGTTTAAATGATAAGGAAATAATAGCCTTAAAAGATGAATACTCAGTATCCAGAAGATGAATTTGATGAAGCTGGTAAGCAATACCCTGTAGGAGCTTATCGAGAAGCACCCTCTAAGTGGAAAGCGGTTTTACCTTTCCTACTGGTGTTACTACTTGCTCCCCTCTTAGCTTGGGCAGCAGTTTCTCTGCTCACCAGTGGTAGCCAAAATCAAGCAAATCAGTCTGCAACTAATCCATCCGCCAGCCAAAAGAGCGGGCAAACAGCAGAAAAAACTGCAGAACAAAAGGCTGCGGAAGAAAAAGCCGCCGCAGATAAAGCAGCTGCCGATAAAGCTGCCGCTGATAAAGCTGCAGAAGAAAAAGCCGCCGCTGAAAAAGAGGCAGCAGAGAAAGCCGCCGCAGAAAAAGCAGCTGCGGAAGTTAAAAAGGATACTGCAGTAGTAGTTCTTAACGGCACCAATGTAAATGGTTTAGCTGGCGGAGCAGTTACGAAACTCCAAGCTGCCGGATTCTCAAATCTGCGTCCCGATAATGCACAGGGCTGGCAGACGCAAGTTTCCACCGTTTACTTCCAGGCAGGTAATGAAAGTACCGCCAAAGCAGTTGGCGAAGCACTGGGAATCAGCAACGTAGTTGAATCTGCTGATTCTATCGAGGCAGTTACGGTAGTTCTAAAGAACGATTACCAGCCATAAACATAACTTAAAAAGTGGGTTACGTACTTTACGTAACCCACTTTTTTCTTCCCAAATGACTCCGCGTACCATCCACCCGAAGGTACGTCATTGCAAAAATAACCCTTCACCCGCCCCACCACCAAAGGTACGTCATTGCAAAAATAACCCTTCACCCGCCCCACCACCAAAGGTACATCATTGCAAAACACACCTTATTTGCGCCCTCGGAAAATATAAAAAGATAACTCACAACCCAACCAAATCTGCTCGCCTTGCACTCTCTGCCAGAGAGTGCCAGAATTGGGATTAGCACTCGCAACGGTAGAGTGATAACAACCTTAGTTTCTACCCGCAAACCTGCGGAAATAGAAACCCTAACCGTTACCGCGAAGGGAACACACATATGGCAAAGATGATTGCATTTGACGAAGAAGCACGCCGGGCAATGGAACGCGGCTTGAACATCCTAGCTGACACCGTAAAAGTCACCTTAGGACCCAAAGGCCGCAACGTAGTTCTAGAAAAGAAGTGGGGCGCACCCACTATCACTAAAGACGGCGTATCTGTAGCCAAGGAAATCGAACTTTCCGAACCATACGAAAAAATCGGTGCCGAACTGGTTAAAGAAGTTGCTAAAAAAACTGACGACGTAGCAGGTGACGGCACCACCACCGCAACCGTCCTCGCCCAGGCACTGGTACGCGAAGGCCTACGCAACGTAGCAGCTGGCGCAAACCCCATCGCCCTTAAGCGTGGCATCGACATTGCAGTAACAAAAATCGTTGAAAAACTACACGAAGCCGCAAAAGAAATCGAAACCACCGACCAAATCGCCGCAACCGCTTCCATCTCTGCAAACGACCCAGCAATTGGTCGCCTAATCGCAGAAGCCATGGAAAAGGTCGGTAAAGAAGGCGTTATCACCGTTGAAGAAACCAACTCCTTCGAAACCGTATTAGAAACCACCGAAGGTATGCGTTTTGACAAGGGCTTCCTCTCCCCCTACTTCGTAACCGACCCGGAACGCCAAGAAGCCGTCCTAGAAGACGCATACGTGCTACTGGTAGAAGGCAAAGTATCCAACGTAAAAGACCTGCTCCCACTGCTAGAAAAAGTAATGCAAGCAGGTAAGCCACTAACTATCATCGCTGATGACATTGAAGGTGAAGCACTGGCCACCCTGGTTGTGAACAAGATTCGCGGTCTATTCAAGTCCGTAGCCGTTAAAGCCCCTGGCTTCGGCGATCGCCGTAAGGCGATGCTACAGGACATGGCAATCCTCACCGGCGGCCAGGTAATTTCCGAAACCGTGGGTCTGTCCCTCGAAACTGCTGACCTGGACGTGCTTGGCCGCGCCCGCAAGGTAGTTGTCACCAAGGACGAAACCACCATCGTTGAAGGCGCTGGCACTAAGGACGCGATTGACGCTCGTGTAGCACAGATCCGCACTGAGATTGCTAACTCCGATTCCGAATACGATAAGGAAAAGCTTTCAGAACGCCTTGCTAAACTATCCGGTGGCGTAGCCGTAATCAAGTCCGGTGCAGCTACTGAAGTTGAACTTAAAGAACGTAAGCACCGCATTGAAGACGCAGTTCGTAACGCTAAAGCAGCTGCTGAAGAAGGTATCGTTCCCGGCGGTGGCGTAGCTCTAATCCAAGCTGCTAAGGCCCTGTCTGAGCTAACCCTCTCTGGCGATGAAGCAACCGGTGCGGGAATCGTCGCAGTAGCAGTACAGGCTCCGCTGAAGCAGATTGCGATTAACGCTGGTTTAGAAGGTGGCGTAGTTGTTGATAAGGTACAGCACCTACCTGAAGGAGAAGGCTTCAACGCAGCTACCGGCGTTTACGAAAACATGCTGGCAGCTGACATTGCTGACCCAGTGAAGGTAACTCGTTCTGCTTTGCAAAACGCAGCTTCCATTGCGGGTATGTTCCTCACCACTGAAGCGATCGTAGCTGAAAAGCCTGAACCAGTAGCTCCTGCAGCAGCTGGTGCCGGCGACGAAATGGCTGGCATGTACTAATCGAGTAGTACTTCGGTTATTACTTAAAAGGTGGGCTCCTCTTTTGAGGGGCCCACCTTAATACCCATTTATTTAAAGGTACGTGCTTGCATTTTTCCGCGCGATAGCTTGGAAAAATGCAAGCACGTACCTTTGTTTTCTTCGGGGGTTGCAAATCGCCCTCGGGAATCATCGTTTACTAAGCCGGGTGTCCGACCCGTGACGATAGTTCCCGAGGGCGACAGTCAGTGGTTAAGTTAAATCAGATCTTAGTTGGTTCAATCTTCCAAACTTCGTTCGCGTAATCGCGAATAGTGCGGTCAGAAGAGAAACGACCTGACAGGGTGATGTTTTGCCAACACATCTGTGCCCAGTGGCGGCGATCTGCGTAATCAAAAGCCATCCGATCGCGAGCTTCTCGGTAAGCTGCAAAGTCGCCCAGCAGGTAGTAAACGTCTGCTGGTTCCCAGCCGTTAGAGTTAAGCAGTGACCAGCGCAGGTCGTGGAACATACCGGTGTTGCCATCATCCAAAGTGCCGTCAATAAACGCATCCAAAACTCGTTTCAAGCCCGGGATAGTTTCGTAGCAGTGCATTGGATTGTAAGTCTTACGCAGTTCAGGGAGTTCTTCTTCTTTAGCTCCGAAGATGTAGGCATTATCTGCCCCCACGGCTTCGAGGATTTCTACGTTAGCTCCGTCTAAAGTACCTAGGGTAAGGGCACCGTTCATCATGAACTTCATGTTAGAAGTACCTGAGGCTTCCTTACCAGCGGTAGAGATCTGTTCAGATACATCCGCTGCGGGAATAATCTTTTCAGCTGGGGAGACGTTGTAGTTTTCAACGAAAACAACCTTGAGGCGGCCGTCTACATCTGCGTCGTTATTAACTACTCGGCCAACTTCGTTAATCAGTTTAATAATCGCTTTAGCGCGCACGTACCCGGGAGCTGCTTTAGCGCCGAAGATGAATACGCGCTTTGGTACGTCCAGGCGAGGGTTTTCTTTAATCCTGAAGTATAGGTCCATTACGTACATGATGTTCAGCAGCTGACGCTTGTATTCGTGCAGGCGCTTAATCTGTACGTCGAAAATCGCTTCTGGATCAATTTCGATGCCTTGACGCTTGTAGATCCAGTTAGCGAATTCAACCTTATTCTCATGCTTAATCTGATTCAGGCGATCGTAAATTTCATCGTTACCGGCGGTAGCGTAATCAGCTAAAGCATCCAGGTCAGTTACCCATGCGTCTGAACCGGTCACTTCGGTGAGCAGTGCGGAGAGGCGAGGGTTACACTGGTTTAACCAGCGGCGAGGGGTTACCCCGTTAGTCTTATTGTTGAACTTTTCGGGCCAAATTTCATGCCATTCGCCCAGGGTTTCACGCTTGATAATTTCGGTGTGCAAAGCGGCTACCCCGTTGATGGAGAAAGCAGCGTAGCAGGCGATCCAAGCCATGTGTACCAGTCCGTTAGAAACTGGAGCCATGTAGTTTACGCGGCCTTCGTCCAGTCCGCGCCCGTACATTTCTTCACGGAAACGACGGTCAATTTCCCAAACGATTTCCATTACGCGGGGGAAGAGACGGTCGAAAATGGAGATTTCCCAAGTTTCCAAAGCTTCTGCCAAAACGGTGTGGTTGGTGTATGCGAAGGTTTCGGAAACGATCTGCCAAGCCTTTTCCCACCCCATGCCGTGTTCGTCCATGAGGATACGCATTAGTTCTGGGATAGCTAATACTGGGTGGGTGTCGTTTAGCTGAATGCTGTTGTATTTTGCGAAGGAATCTAACGAACCGTGTTGGGCAACGTGGTTTTCGATGATTTCTTGTAGTGATGCAGAGCAGAAGAAGTACTGTTGGCGTACGCGTAGAACTTTACCTTCGTAGGTTGAGTCATTTGGGTAGAGCACGCGGGAGATGTCCATGGTGCGTTCGCGGTCTACAATCGCGTCGGTAAAACGCTGGGAGTTGAATGCTGCGTAGTCGAATTCTTCGATTGGTTCGGCTTTCCAGAGGCGTAAGGTTCCTACGTTGTCGGTGCCGTAACCGGTGATGGGGAGGTCGTAAGGTACTGCACGTACTTTTAGGTCGGCGTAGTTTACGAACCGAGTTTCTTCCTGACGGCGAATGATGAAGGGGTATTCTTCTTCCATCCATGCGTCTGGTTTTTCTGTTTGGAAACCGGAGGAGAATACTTGTTTAAAAAGACCGTAGCGGTAGAGGATACCGTAGCCAACTACCGGCAGGTCTTGGGTGGCGCAAGAGTCTAAGAAGCAAGCTGCCAGGCGGCCTAAACCACCGTTTCCTAAGGCTGCGTCTGGTTCTTGTTCTAAAATGTCGGTGAGGTTTTGCCCAAAAGCGTTAGTGACTTTTTCGGCTTCGTCCATGAGCCCTAAATTAAGTAGGTTATTTAAGAGGGCGCGTCCCATCAGGAATTCTGCAGATAGGTAGTGTTGGCGGCGTCCGGCTTTGTATTTTTCGGTGGTTGCGTGCCATTTGTCTGCGATTTGGTCTACGACAGTGGCTGAAAGTCCCTGCCAGTAGTCCATTGGGGTGGCGGCGTTAGTTGGGCGACCAGAAATCGCGCGGATCTGCGTTTCTGCGGCCCCTTTAAAATCTGGTGCCATGAGTTTTATCCTCTACTTAAGTTACCGGGTAATTCAGCAAGGTCTGAAAAACTTTGCAAGGATTACCAGTTTCTTACATTTTTGATACGGAGTTAGTTTATCGAGGATTAACGATTTTGCCCACCTCAATTTAACGTCATTTGCCTCTCAGTTAAGATTTTGCCTTAGAAAGACACGAAAAATCTTTTTAAGTAACATCTGGTTTTTCTAAATACTGTGTGTAAAGACAGTTTTTAAACACATTTCAAAAAACTGTGTTTCACATTTTTTGCGGCTTAACTTAGCCAAACCTTTTTTGGACTCATCTTTTTTAACTAATTTCAAGAATCCTTGAAAATCCTTACAGTTGTAGCGATTTAGTGGGGGTAGAAAATTCTAAAGGAAAATAAAGAAAATCTGGTTTAACTTAAATCGAAATTACGTAATTACTTGTGGATTTTTCTAAGCAGAAACTTAGTTGCAAACATTGGAAAAACGCGTAGTTTTTAACTATCAGGCCTGTTCGCAGCGCCAAATCGATAATCGAAAATATCTTTTAGGAGTCATCATGTCTACCCCAGAAATCAACTGTGCAACTACTACTTGTTCCTTTAACAATGACGGCTGTGGAGCCTTCGCTGCCACCATGGGCACTAAAGGCTGCGTTACTTTCTTACAGATTGGAACTCGCCCAGCAGTAAAGCATGAAGCTATCGTGGGAGCTTGCCAGCGCACCGATTGCACTTTTAACCACGATCTTGCTTGCGACGCTACTTCCGTCAAAGTTGAAAACGCTAAGTGCCTTACTTTCTCTGCAAAATAATTTCACCTTTTATATCTTCCGGCTAACCAACTATCGGGTCTTCTGTTGGTTAGCCGGATTTTTCTTTGCAGCGTGAGTTTTACTCTTTAGCGCAAGTTTTATTCTGTGAGTGAACTTTTATTCCCAACGTGACCGATTGCTCTTTCATAAATAATCACAGAAACATTCCTACAAAAAAGAAACTATCTATGCGAAACTAAAATTATGAAAAATAGCATCTATGACTTTGTAGTAACCGACCTAAAGGGCGACCCCCACGACCTCTCCCAATACCAGGGCAAAGCTATCCTAATTGTAAACACCGCTTCAAAATGTGGTTTCACAGTTCAATACGATGGACTACAGGCACTTTGGGAAGAATTTAAAGACCAGGGCCTAGTAATTCTAGGTTTCCCCTGCAACCAATTTAAACAACAAGAATCCGGCTCTGCGGATGAAATTCAAGAATTCTGCCGCTTAAACTTTGGCGTCACATTCCCCCTAATGGCAAAGATAGACGTGAACGGAGATAACCAAGCAGAAATCTATGCTTGGTTAAAGCAGAAAGCTCCCGGAATACTCACCCCCGACATTAAATGGAACTTCACTAAGTTCCTAATCTCTCCCGATGGAGTCACCATTAAGAGATTCTCCCCCACCTCCACCCCAGCCACGATTCGCCCCTGGGTACAAAAGGTACTGGGAATCGGATCCTAAAAGTCTTGTTTATACAAACGATCTAACTGAATAAACCCACTGGTTTCGGCGTAGCGAATAGTTCGCTACGCCGAAACCAATTTACCCGCCACCCCTTACCCGCCTACCAATCAGGGGATTATCAGGGGAATCCCCGATACAAAACCCCCACCTTAGCCCATAAACTTAATAAGTAAACTGAATTTCTATATCTAAAGAGGGAAAATGACTCAGCAAGATAATGTCGCCCCCATCGCTCAACTACGTGGCGTATCAAAAATCTACGGACAAGGAAGCACCGAAGTTAAAGCTCTCCACGGTGTAAGCGTTGATTTTCACGCCGGAAAATTCACTGCCATCATGGGCCCTTCCGGTTCAGGAAAGTCAACCATGTTGCACACCCTGGCAGGACTAGATTCCGTCACCGCTGGAACTATCACTATTGCCGGTAAACAGATTACCGGACTATCCGACAAGGAACTTACTCATTTCCGACGCGACCACATCGGCTTCATCTTCCAATCCTTCAACTTAATCCCCACCCTCACAGCTAAAGATAATATTGAACTCCCCATGCGTTTAGCTGGAGCTAAAATCGACAAAAACTGGCTGGAACAAGTAGTCGCTTCCCTAGAACTAACTGAACGCCTAACTCATAAGCCCTACCAGTTATCCGGAGGCCAGCAACAGCGCGTTGCTGTAGCTCGCGCCCTGGTAGCTCGCCCCGCCATTCTAGTGGCCGACGAACCAACCGGTAACCTTGACTCTAAGACCAGCTCGGAAGTACTCAGCCTGCTGCGCAATGCAGTAGACCAGCTACAACAAACCGTTATTATGGTTACCCACGACCGTCACGCTGCAGCTATTGCAGACCGCGTCCTGGTTGTTAGAGACGGGCAGATTGTTGCCGACCTCGACCACCCAACTGCAGACCAGATTGCGCAGGTAGCGTAAGCATGAAAGGTCTCTTAAAAGCAAATGTGAAAAGCCACGCCAGCAGGTATGTGGCAACCTCAATCGCAATTGCCTTAGCAACCGCATTCATTCTGGCTTGCTTAGGAATTGCCAACGGCTTCTACAAATCTATTGAACGTTCCCTGGCAAATGACTCCTTAGGAGCAGACGTAGTAATCAGCCTCCACAATGACGCTCCAGCAGATTCAAAAGCTCTTTTAGAGGCTGATAAAACCCTGCGTGAAAATAAAACCTACGATAAGATTCGCACCGTTTACTTCGTTTTTTCACGCCTCGAAAATAACGGTTTCCAAATAAACGCTCGCATTCTTGAAACCCCACAAGAACCATTTAAGTTTTTAGATTTAGAAGCCGGTAAGACCCCTTCTGCCGCAGACGAAGCAGCTATTGACCGTAACATTGCTAAAGCCCTACGCGTAGACTTAAACGACACTATCACTGTCGAAGGATACGACTCAGAAGCTAATGAACCGGTAGAAAAGACTCTGCGTATTACCGGCATCTACCCAGCGGGAACAATTTCTATCCCCACTGTCACAACATCTGCGGAAACAGCAAAATTATTCAACAACGCTGAAACCCGCCCTACCTACATCCTTTTAGCTGGAACTGACGTAACTTCAGTTACCCAAACTTTAACTGAAGCGGGAAAAATCAAAGATTTAGATATCCAAACGCAAACTTCCTTCGTAACAAACTCAGTTGATAAGTTCACTAACGGAACTGGAGTCATGCTAGCTATCCTGGTGACTTTCCCAGCTTTAGCGATCATTACCGCAATCATCGTTGTTTCCACCACATTCAATGTGCTCTTAGCTCAGCGTAAACGTGAACTGGCACTACTACGCGCCATTGGGGCTACCAGCCAGCAAATCCGAAACCTAGCCTTAAAAGAAGCATTACTGGTGGGCACATTCTCTGCGCTCATGGGGGTAATAGCAGGTACTCTCCTGTCAGGTGTACTTAACTACTTCACTGGTTTAACAGTTACTTGGCAAGAATCGTTCCTCACAGCTTCCCCAGCGGCGGTTGCAATCTCCTTCACATTAGGTCTACTAATTGCCTTAATCGCAAGTTTCGGCCCGGCTCGCCGCATCGCCGGAGTCTCCCCAATGGTGGCTCTACACCCAGAAGACCCAAACGCCATGAACACCAAAAAACGTACCTTCAGGGCCGTAATTGGAAGCGTCATTTTCGCCCTCGGAACTGGCACTATGCTGGGCGCAATCTACACTTTGGACGGGGGAAACCGTTTCGCCTTAGCCTTTGTAGGGGGAATGATTTCTTTCTTAGGCGCACTCTTCCTTATCGGGATTCTCATGCCAAAACTCAGCTCCGCATTAGGGCGTTTAATCGGTAAACTTTCTTTAACTACCCAACTTGCCAGCGAAAATACGGTGCGTAACCCGACTCGCACCGGAGCAACCGGCACCGCCCTATTCTTGGGAGTAACCTTAGTGGTTATGATCATGGTGGGAGCCGAATCTGTCCGCCACACTGTTTTAGCTGAAATCGATTCCAAACGCCCAGTTGATGCGGTAGCAGTTGCCTCTGCGGACACGGAATTCTCAGCGGCGGACATTGAACGGATTAAGTCACTGCAATACGTGCAGGGCGCATTACCCACTGACCAATTCCTAACCAGCATTGCGATAGATGAACAACCAACACAGATGGCTTCGATCCTCAAAAACGTAGACTTAGCTGACTACGCTCACTCTGAAGTGCGCCAGCCAAGTGACTCGGAAATTCTGGTTCCTAATGGTGAGTTCCTCCCCGCTTCTAAGGAAGTTACGGTAGCTACCGGTTCTGTGCAGCTTAAGCTGAAACCAGTTCCTGCTGGTGTCCCCGGCTATGTGGTTTCAAAAACTAACTTTGAGAAGTTAGCGGCTGAAGTCCCTAAAGCACAACCGTGGATTCCCGAGCCAGGTTCTAAAACTACACCAAACTTAGGGGAAATCTCCGCTCCCGTAGCTCAGCGCGTTGTTTACCTTAAGATTGACAACAACATTCCTTCTGACGAAGTTAATAGTCTTTTCAATAAGATTTCTAACAATAATGAGTTCATTAATGTTGGGGGCGGTTTAACTGACCGTCTGCTTTACACCAAAATATTGAATATCATGCTTGGCGGCGTCATTGGAATGCTAGCTGTCTCAGTGTTCGTGGCTTTAGTGGGGGTAACTAATACTCTGGCACTTTCCGTTGTGGAACGCCGCCGCGAAAGTGCTCTGCTGCGCGCTCTGGGAATGACCCGCGCGTCTGTGCGCAATATGCTCAGTATCGAAGCGCTTTTGATTGGGTTAAGTTCCCTGCTCTTAGGCATCTTGTTGGGAACTTTCTACGGTTGGGCTGGCTTCATGGCTCTCCCGCTTAACGAAATCGTTGATAGCTCCTCTTTGCAGATTCCGTGGCTACAGATTCTGGGAATTTCTGCCACCGTGATTTTGGCAGCTCTTCTGGCCTCCCTTGCTCCGGGTCGTAAAGCCGCTAAAGCTCATCCGGTAGAAGCCATGGCAGATGTAAGCTAACGGTCTTAAACTAAGCTGCTAATAAAGGTACGTGCTTGTGTTTTTTAGCGATATTTCGCGCAAAAACACAAGCACGTACCTTTCGTTATGGGCTAGAAGCGTTTGACTACACCCAGCCAGCTAAAAGTTCTTCAGCTTCCACTGCGAGGGCGTTAATACAAGCCGCTTCCCCATTCGCCCACGGGACGTAGTGGAAGTTCTTCCCCCCAGCAGCTTCATAAGTTTCCCTATTAAGCACCGCAATCTCTTCAAGAGTTTCTAAACAATCCGCCATAAACCCCGGGCAGATTACATCCAGGCGCTCAGTGCCGGCTTCGCCCAGTTCAGCAACCGTGTCAATCGTTGTCGGTCCAATCCACTTAGCGGGACCGAAAACCGACTGGTAGGTGACCAGTAGACCGCCCTCGGGAATATTTAATCTCTCAGCCAGCGCTTTAGCACCCGCCTCACATTCTTCCCAGTAGGGGTCTCCCGCATCATGCATAGCTTGCGGAATCGAATGGTAAGAAGCTACCACCCGGTCACCGCCCGCAAAATTGGGGCGGCCAGCCGTTTCCCAGTGGGATTCTAAAGCCACTGCCAAAGACTCAATGTAAGCAGTTGCGGTAGGAAAAGAGCGGAGCAGACGCAGGCTCGGCAGGTTGCGTTTGCGTCGCGTCCAGCGCGCCACCTGATCGTAAACTGCGCCCACAGTCGAAGCCGAGTACTGCGGGTAGGCCGGTAGGATCGCAATCTGCTGGTAGCCGGCAACAGTTAGCTGTTCCAGGACGTCTTGCAGCTGCTGGTCTCCGTAACACATTCCGTAGGTGACGTGGGCGCGCCCTTGGAAATGTGTTGCCAGCCCCTCCACCTGCGCCAAGGTGCCGGTCAGCAGCGGAGAGCCCGCGTCTGTCCAAATCGTCTGGTAGGCGTGGGCAACTTTTTTGGGGCGCACGCGCAAAATGATGCCTTCTAAAAGAGGGCGCCACAGGATTGGGGAATATTCAATCACCCGGCGGTCAGAGAGGAATTCTCTCAAAAACTGGCGGACTTCTTTCTTTTCCGGTGCGCTGGGAGTACCCAGATTAACAATTACGAGGGCGGTAGAAGAACCTTTTAGTTTTTCTGACATTTGCTTTCTTTCTGTCATTACTTAAGTAATCTTAGCGAAAGCTCCCTCTAGATTTAGGTAAGCCGAATGACAGTTTGTCAGAAACAAATCGTTAAAGGATTATCTCTCCGGCACCCCCAATGGGTCGCATAGACTTTCAGTACCGTAGCAGACTCTCTACCAAAACCAAGTCTCTGCGCAACCAGGTGCTGCCTGCTGGTTTTATTCAGAACGCGTTACGCTCAGGCGCGGTTTCTTGCGATACGTCTAACAAACCCACCTTTTTTAGGGCGCGTAACCGATTCCGTACCGGAACTCTGACGGTAGTCCACCGGGCGATAAAACCAAATATGCCCGGGGAATATAGTTTTTCAGAAAAATCTTCCGCCGGATTCAAATAGGGGAAATTATCTTTACCCACTGCACAAAGCGTCAAGGCACGGAACGCACCTGCAGGAATTTGCTGTGCTGCCCACGCATCAGCCGAATATTCAAGATTCTTAGCCATCGCCATCCCAAATCCTGGGGTAGCAAAACCAGTTGCAGAAAAGATCAACCAATAATTGCGATGGTGGTTAAAGACAAAATGACCTACCTGATGCGCCACCATAAACCGCAGGGCTTCAGGAGTCTGATTTTCTCTACAACCTGCTAGAAAATCAGAACTAATCACGATACTTTTTCTCAGCCCGGGAGTTTGTACACAAGGATCCACCTCTAAATCGTTTGAAAGATAGACAGAAGGTATTTTCTTTAGACCGGCTTGTTGACAAACCTCCACGACTATCTCATACACTTCCGGTAATTGCTGTGGCGAAATTGGAACTAAGTTTAACCTTAACTTAGCCAGTTTTAATCGGTGGAAAAGCACAAGCCCGATAGGAAAATATAAAATCGTAAGGGCCATATTAAAGATATCCTGATCAAGCGGAAACCAAAGAAGCAGAATAAAGGAACTGATCAATAAAAGTATCAATAGTAACGCTGATGAGATTAACCAGCTTATCCCTTGGCGGTAGTAAGCGCGTAATAGTCTTCCCTGCTTTTGGTTTAGCGTTACTTTCACAGTTGTCTCCGTGCTTGATTAGCAAAAATACTTCAACCTAGTAGTAAGGCGTCCTGCGTAAACCGCAGGACGCCTTTTCTGAGCCACCTGTCGGACTCGAACCGACGACCGTCCGCTTACAAGGCGGGAGCTCTACCAACTGAGCTAAGGTGGCACCTTCATAAGTTTGCCATTAAAAACGGTCCCTGTCACATATTATTGCTGTGGAATAGCTAATAAGTGACAGAGACCGCTAAAAGCATTTAGTTACTTAGTTAAAAATGCGTTTTCAAAGTTACTGTAGAGTTCTTCTACAGTTGCGCCACTTAGTTTGATTACTTTATTGTCTGCTTGGAACTCTGGGGTACCCAGGTTTTCGCGTCCTTCGGGAACATTACTCTGCCAGAAGTTACGGTTAGTTTCCAACAGGCCAGTTGATGCTTTAGCGTCAAACTTTTCAATCACTTCGTCAGGTACTCCAGCTTCTTTCGCCAGTTCTTTCACCTTAGCTAACGAGGCTTGATCATTTTGAATGATTGACACGTTCTTGCTATCAAACTGGGTTTTGAAGAAGGATAGGAGCGAGTTGTGGAACTTAACAAAATTCTCTGGGGATTCTGCGTAAGTTAAAGCAGCTGCGTTAGTGGCTGCGTAGTGCCAAGACATTCCCACTACGGTTACCGGCACAAAACGAATATTGTATTTACCGGCAGCTACAGCTTCATTAATTTGTGCTCCGATGAATCCGTCTACGTCAGCGCACGCATGGCAAGAGTAATCAAAATACTCTGTTACCGTGGGGACTCCTTCACGGAGTTTGCCTACACCATCGGCAGAGACAGCGAAAGCGGTTACTTCAGTAGGAGCTGGTGTAGCGCCCTCTTTACCCTTAGAATTCCAGATAACCCAAACGGAAAGAACTACCGTTAAAGCCACCAAAGTAGAAACTACCGCGATGAGAATATTCCGAGTTTTCGCGTCTTGTTTTGCCTGCGCTGCCCGGAGCTGTTCTGCTTTCAGGCGAGTAGCATCTGATTTCTTAGCCATTTAATAAAGCCTTTCTTAAATCTTCTATCCATTGGAATTATTGCCCACTACTTAACAAACTGCAATGCCAAAGACTGAAACCACACTTTAGGACTTTGCATGCCGATTTTTAAAACAACCCAAAAGACTGATTTATTCCAACCACACTGAGTGCAATCAATCCACCTACGATTACGAATCTAAGTAAACGCCCTTTGAAAATATCGCGCATAATATAGGCAGTTCCCTCACGAAATTCGCTTCCGACCGGCCCTAAAATCACTGTCATAACTGTAAAGAACCCACTGCCAAAGAATGCACCCAGATAGTAACCTAACTGATTGCGAGGAAACAGGTAGGTACCTGGCTCAAAGTAAGCGGTTCTTGTCATGATTGCTTGGTATAGGGCCAACCCGTCCCAACCCAATCTCAATCCAATCAAATACCAAACTAACAGCATGGCTGCTTGGGAAAAAACAATCGCTAAACCTAAGCCAAGCACGACTTGGAGAAGGTGGATGGGAAAACGGGCTATGGCAATTGCCCGGTCCTTTGAAGTTAGCTGTAGCTGATCGAAGTATCGCATTCTTAAGAAGCTGCGGTGGATTCCCACATAGGCAAAAACCAGTAAGATTACCCCCAGTGCTACCACTCCCCCAGCTCCGAAAGCTAACGGGAGACTCCCTAACCATAAGTAGAATAGGAGGCCGGTGATTAGAGGTATTTTTCTTCGCCGGTAAGTTTGTCCAATCGGATTTTCTACCACATTTGCTATTTCCACACCTCCCACCGGTACCGCTAATCCCTGGGTGGGAAGTAATGATGTACCTTCGGTGGGAAGCTGCGCAGTTGGCTCTGCCGGGGCGGTGGGAAGTAATGATGTACCTTCGGTGGGAAGCAGCGTGGTCCCAGCTTCCAGTACTTCAGTATTTCCCAGATTCACTCCCTCAACTGGCAGGTTTGTTGCAAAACCGCCCTCGGGAAAATCAATTGCAACCGTATTCGTAGCCTCGGCCGCACTTTCAGAAGAATAGGAAGAATGAGAGGCAACGGAATCTAAAAATGCCAGCAACTCTCGCGGCTGAGGGCGCTGCGATAAACCCCCCAAAGCCCGCTGAAAAGCATTCGCAACCGCAGAATCCAACCCAGCCGTATCCACCTGCCCTGAAGCCATCCGCGCCAAAATTGTTTCCCAACTGCCCGCCCCATAGGGAGAACGGCCCGTCAGCATAAACAAAAAAGTCGCCGCCCAACCCCACAAGTCAGCAGTCTTATCCGGGTGCTTACCATCAATCACCTCCGGAGCAACCCACCCCGGTGTCCCAGAAACTAACCCAATCGCTGTTAAACGATCATCATTAAGCGTATGCGCAATCCCAAAATCAATCAGCACCGGCCCCTGCTGCCCCAGCAAGATATTTGCAGGTTTAACGTCACGGTGAACTACCCCCACCGCATGCACAGACTCCAAAATTTCTAAAAGCTCCCGCGCAATCTGAGTTGCTTCAACAAGTGAGAGCGCACGCTGAGTCTGCACATACTGCTTCAAACTGGGACCGTGAACCAGTTCAGTCACCACGAATGGTTCAGCCCCATCTACCTCAACATCGCAAACTTGAATCACACCCGGGGACTGCACTTTTGAAAGTAACTGCGCCTCTCGTAAAATCCGCTTCCGGTAAGTCTCGTCCACAGAAAGTTGCGGATGTAAAAGTTTCAGCGCGTAGGAAGTTCCGCCTCCATCTCTAACTTCCCAAACCTTGCCGGTTCCCCCAGTGCCCAGCAGGCGCACCAATTGGTATCCCCCTATTTCATCACCGGGAAGTAGCTCGCGTTGTAAACTCATGTTAATTAAGGTAGCTAATTTCCGTTTCTAAAATGGGACATCCGCGCGGTAACTAAGAAAGTTAAAAATTGTTACCTAATAGTCACATATATAAAGATGCTAGTGTGATAAGCTGTTTTCAGTCGTTTGCATTCTAATGACGGAAGCAAATGATCGTGTCAGTGAAGACATTTGACACCTCTTACAACGGATCGTTCGACACGTACCTGTCGATGGAGGAAATTATATGGCAACCGTAACCTTTGAAAATGCTACCCGTATTTACCCGGGTAACGATACCCCATCAGTAGATAAACTGAACTTAGAAATCGCAGATGGCGAATTCCTAGTTCTAGTTGGCCCTTCTGGCTGTGGTAAATCCACTTCCCTGCGTATGCTCGCCGGGCTAGAAGATGTAAACTCTGGTCGCATTCTGATCGGTGACCGCGACGTTACCGACGTGCAGCCAAAGAACCGTGACATTGCAATGGTTTTCCAAAACTACGCACTGTACCCACACATGTCCGTACGCGACAACATGGGTTTCGCCCTGAAGATCGCTGGCGTTCCGAAGGAAGAAATCAACAAGCGCGTTGAAGAAGCTGCAGCTATCCTAGACCTCACCCAGTACCTGGATCGTAAACCAAAAGCTCTCTCTGGCGGTCAGCGTCAGCGTGTAGCTATGGGACGCGCCATCGTGCGTAAACCACAGGTATTCCTAATGGACGAACCCCTCTCCAACCTGGACGCAAAGCTACGTGTACAAACTCGTACCCAGATTGCTGCGCTCCAGCGTGAACTGGGAGTTACCACCGTTTACGTTACCCACGACCAGACTGAAGCACTCACCATGGGCGACCGGATTGCAGTTCTTAAAGACGGCGTCCTGCAGCAGTGCGACAGCCCAGCTGTCATGTACGATCGTCCAGCAAACGAATTCGTAGCTGGATTCATTGGCTCCCCAGCCATGAACATGGGTACTTTCGACGTACACGAAGATGGCACCGCAGTCCTTGGAAAAGCCCGCGTCCACGTATCTGAAGCTGCTCGCGCCGCAATGGTACCTGAAGATGGGGGCAAGATGGTTATCGGCTTCCGCCCTGAAGCACTAGAAATCGTAGAAGCCTCTGAAGACGCAATCCCTGTGAAGATCACCCTAGTTGAAGAACTCGGTTCCGACTCTTTCATCTACGGTCACTTAGTAGGTGGCGGATCCCTCGGCTCCGGCACCGACGCTAACCCAGATGATTCCGCTTCAGACCTAATCATCATCCGTACCGCTCCACGTACCGCTCCACCAATCGGTGAAACAGTTTACGTGCGGATTAGAGAAGGCAACCAGCACAACTTCTCTAAGGCCACCGGTATGCGCTTACCAGACTAATTAAATACATAGTTTTGGGGGTTCCGCTTTCTAAAGCGGAACCCCCAAAACTATATTCAACTAACCTATTTCCATCACCTCAAGCAGCCGAAGAACAGTCCCCTTCCTCAGGCCACCGAAAAGGAGTCCCGTTCCTCAATCCACCGAAAGACAGTCCCAGAGATAAACTACCCTGGAATTAAACGGCTACAAAAACAAAACTCCCGGAAATAAGTTACTTAAAACGCTGAAACTGCCCGATCAGCCTCAGGGAATAAATGAGCATTATCAGTGAAAATCGCGTCCACTCCCCACTTTGCTAACTCAGCGGCACGTTCTAAATCATTTACCGTCCACACACGCACCTGATAGCCAGCCTCATGTAAGGCGGCAACTGCCTGCGCAGTTAAACCATCATTTTCAACGTGAAGCGCTTCAATAGTTGCCCCAGTTTCCTTAAACTTCTCAGCAGTTTCTAACCAAACCTGCACCTGCTCCATAACCGGAACATCTGGTTCAATAGGAGCCAATCCGGCAAAACGACGCTCAGGCATCGCTTTACCAGCCATCAAAAGCAGCTCCGCATCAAAACTAGAAATCACCAGTCCCCGCTTCGGATCCAACTGCTGCAAAGCAACTGCAATGCGCTCAATCAATTTCTCCCGCAACACAGTTCCACCTAAACAAGGTTTAATTTCCAAGTTTGCATCCAACTGCGACTTATTCATCAGCTCGATTACCGAAGCCAGTTCAGGGATCCGTTCAAACGTGTACTTTTCGTCAAACCATTTCCCCGCGTCCAGTTTACGAATCGCCGAAAAATCAAGGTTGTAATAGCCGCCCTTACCATTGGTAGTGCGATCTAACTTGTCATCATGAATACAAATTAAAGAACCGTCCCCAATAATATCCACGTCGAATTCGAAGCATTTAACTCCGTAATCTATACAGGAAGCGAAAGCTGCCATTGTGTTTTCTGGAGCCAGTGCACTCATCCCCCGGTGGGCGATGATCTTTGGGTAATGGGACATAACTAATCCTTACTTTCTGGTTTAAAGACGACGCTTCATTGGCGCCCTCGAAATTATTATTCTCCGTCAATGTCGGAAAAATTATCCATTGAGAAAGTGCCTGTTGGATCCAACTCCAGGTAACGGGCTTCGTCAGGACGCGACGGAAGCACTTTCGCAATATAAGATTGAGTTGCTTCTGAAAGGGGCACGTCTCTTCCCTGCTGCTGCGCTAAGAACCAACGGTGGTCTAACACCTCATGGAAAATCTGTGCCGGTTCCAATTTCGCTCGGAAATGCGGCGGAACAGCTCTGATCGTCGGTTCAAATACTTCAGCCAACCACCGGTGAGCCACAATTTCATCAGCTTCATGGTTCAAACCGTTAATCGCACGATAAGTTTTCAGATCGTTAAGCATTCTTCGCGCTTGGCGTTCTTCCACATCTAAACCTGTCAAACGCATGATTTGCCGGTGATGATGGCCCGCATCAACTACACGCGGTTGCAGCACAATCCGAGTCCCATCCAAATCAGTGGACATCGTTAATTCCCCAACATCGAAACCCAGCTCATTCAAGCGTTTGATTCTTTCAGAAACCCGCCATCTTTCACCATTATAGAAAGTTTCCTCAGCAGTAAGTTCTTCCCATAGCTCGTGGTAGCGTTCTTCAATCCGGTTACCAATCGTGATTACATCAACGTCTTCGTCTAAAAGCCCTCCGGCTTGTAAGTCCATTAGCTCACCGATGATATTAACGCGAGCTACTTCCACATCGTAGTGGCGTTGGCCCTTAGTTAGCTGCGGGTGGAGCTCCCCGGTTTCCGCGTCCACCAGGTAGGCGGAAAAAGCGTCTGCGTCACGGCGAAATAGGGTGTTTGAAAGGGAGACATCTCCCCAGTAAAAGCCTAAAAGATGTAGCCGCACCAGCAGAACTGCCAGTGAGTCAATCAGGCGAGTGGCTGTTTCCGGGCGCATATACTGTGAAAATACGGCGCGGTAAGGAAGGGAAAATTGCAGGTGTTCGGTCACCAGGCAGGGGGTGAGTTCTTCCCCAGTTGGGCTGGTGCGGCCGGTGATGACGGCGCGCGGTTCCACGCTGGGAGCGTTTAGCCGATTTAGGTCGCGAAGCAACTGGTATTCGTGGTATGCCACGGTTTCGCCGATTTCTTTGACGGCGATCACTCTGCCAGATAGGTTCACGAAACGTACCACGTGGCGCGATATACCTCGTGGCAGGGCTGCCAGTACTTCTTCTGGCCATTCCTCTAGCGGTACTTCCCAGGGCAAGTCCAATAGGGCGGGGTCGAGGGAAGCTGCGGTGATCTGCATTGATTGACCCATAGTTTTATTTTCTCAAATTCAAGTTGATTTTTCGATTTCCCGAGGGCGCCATTTTAAGTTTCCTAAGTTCAAAAGCGTCTTTTCAAGGAAACTATGCGTAAGCGTGCTCGCGTTGAAATGTTTTCAACGCGAGCACGCTTTAAGGTTTTAGATTCTAAATGCCTTTTGGGCTTTGAATCTGATTAGGAGCGTTTGCGAGCAGCTAATAGTCCGCCACCTAAGGCAAACATTCCCAGAGTAAATATTCCCAGAGCGTTGAAGAGCAAAGTTAAAGAGTCAGCACCGGTGTTTGGGAGCTTCTTCATTTGCTTAGCAACGATTTCTACTGGAACTTTCGCGGTCTTACCGGTTGTTACGTCAGTGAGTACCACGTGGTGTTTACCAACGGTGATGTCAGCGGGAACTTTGAAGTTGAAAGTTACTCGTCCGTTGGCATCGGCTTTAACTACTCCCAGGGTGTAAACCTTTGAGTGTAGTTCTACCCGTACGTCTCCACCTGGGGTGAAGCCAGTTCCTTCACCTGAGAGTTGGTCTCCGGCGTGTAGAGTGGCTACTTTGACGGAGGCTTGTGGGTTTAAGCCACAGTCAATTTCAATAGCGAACTGGTTTTCAGGGGTAATCACGTCACCAAATTCGGTGGCTACGCTAAGTGGTAGCTTCTGTTTTCCGTTCAATCCGGAGCATAGTTCCAAACTGCTGAAAGCTGCGGTAGCTTGTCCAGCTCCGTCGGTGGTGATTACCGATTCAGCGGAGCTTGCGTTTGGTTCAAGTAGGGTGTTGTCTACGTTGAAGCTCTTGGAAACTGTACCAACGGTTACTTTGACGGTCTTGGTGATACCAGGGCCTTCTGAGAAGGATAGTCCGCGTAGGTTTAGTTTGATTCCGTCGGTAACTTTTTCTTCAGAAAGGCCAACCCCACGCTTTAGGTTGGAGGCTTTGAGGTTTGCGCCGCCTACCTTCTTCAGGTAGTTGTTGAATCCGTCGCGGTCTAAGACACCGAAGGTTTTAACTTCCATGCCCTTTTCAAAGTATCCGTCACCACCGTGTAATACGAAGGTCATAGAGCCTACATTGTAGGTCTTTGCCATGTCCATTGGTTTGCCGTTCAGCAAAATGGAGGTGATCCGGTTACCTTCTGCGGCGGTGGGGTCATAGGTGTAGGTTAGGTTGGAAGAGGTTAGTAACCGTAGCATGGGGCGGGAGTTCTGCGAGTTCAGATTGCTCTTCCACTGGTTTTCCAGGGCTTGCTTGAACTGTGCGCCGGTCATCGAAGAGTATCCCAGTTCGTTTGAGAATGGGAGGGCTTTGAAAGTGTCGGCGTAGGTGATGACCCCGTTATTCGGTACTAGGTCGGCGCGCAGACCCCCGGCGTTAACTACGCCGATGTCTACTGGGGTGGATCCGTCTACAGTTACCTGGTCCAAAATGGAATCGGCTACGAGGTTTCCGAAGGTGGATTCAATCCCACGGTTTGATCCTGGGCTTGGGTTGGCTTCTCCCGGTGCCAGGTAGACGCCGCGGTGCCAAGCTACGTTTACTTTATCGACAACTACTTTGTTACCAGCTTCTTTAGAGGCTTCTACTGCACGTGCCACTACCTGCCCTACGGTGCCGTTAGCTACACAGTCTGCGTCTGCTTTGGCAACTACTTCAGCGGCTGGGATTAGGATTGAGTCAGCTTTTTCAACAGTCTTAGTGGTCTTGTTGTAGGTGATGCGAACTAATCCGAGGTTGTCAGTGTATGAGCCAGAAGCGATACCTGCTAGCTTCGGGTTGGCGGATTCAAGTTTTACAGTGGAATCCACTTTGTCGAATTCGTATGGTACGTGGGTGTCGCCACCCATAATGACGTCTACTTCAGCTGGCATAGCTGGGTAGTTATTCTTCACGTCATCATCGAGCATTGCCACAACCAGGTCAGCTTTGCCTTCTTCTTTTAGTTGTTTAGCGAGGCCGGTGATCTTAGCAATTGGGTCGTTGAAGGTTAGACCTGCAGTTGCTTCTGGGCTTAGTTTGTATGGAACGTCCTGGGCAATAGCACCAATGAAAGCGACTTTTACTCCACCCAGGTTAGCGATTTTGTAGTCTCCCAGGTAGGGGAGTGTTTCGCTACCTTCTTGGTAGGTGCCCATTCCGTCTACGTTAGCACCCAGGTAGGGGAATTTGATTTTCACGAATTCGTCTGGAGCTGAACCATCTACGCGTTTTTTGAATACTGCTTGGCCCAGGTCAAGTTCGTGGTTGCCGATGGTGGAGGCAACTACGGGGAACTCGTTGAGGGCTTCGATGGTGGGGTTATCTAAGAGCGCCCCGGAAGTGAATGGGGTGGCTCCGATGTTGTCACCCAAGAGGGTGAAAGAGGAGTTAGGGTTAGTACCGTATGCGTTTGCTAGGTAGCATTGCATTGCTGGAAGTCCAGCTTCGGTTACTTTCTTTTCTTTAGTTTTACGATCTGTTTTTTCAACCAGTTCAATGTGACCGTGAATGTCGGTGAGGTTGTACAGGTCTAGGACAACTGTTTCATCTCCGTTTGCTGCGGGAGCTGGGTTGGCCTTATCACCGGCAGGAGCTGCTTGAGCTGGGGTTGCGGGTGCTTCTGCGGCAGGAGCTGTTTCAGCTGGAGTTGCTGATTCAGCTGCTGGCTCACTGTCAGTAGGCGTGGTTGGGGTGGTTTCTTCCGGTACTGCGGGGGCTTCCAGAGCGGGAGTTGGGTTCTTTGGGTCGGTAGCTGGATCAGCTTCAGTTGCGAAAGCTAGTCCTGGCATGGCCACCAAAGAAACAGCGGTTGCTACTCCCAGGCTGGAGCGTAGGAATTGTTTCTTCATTGAATTTTTCTCCGTTTGTCGGTTTGGGAAAAACAGCTCCAGTTTATCAACTTTAGTAGGGAAATATAATCCTTTCTCAAAGGTACATCATTAGTTTTTCAGCGAGAAAAACCTGTAAACAAAACAGATTCCGCGCCAAAAGCGATGCTCTGGCGCGGAATCTGTAACTTAACTGTTAGCTTATTTTACTTGTTGAACCAGATGCTTCCCAACGCGTCTAGCTCTACTTCAACGGTTTCTCCGTTGAGGTTAAACACCTGGGTCGTGACTGCTTCAAGTGAAGAGTTGTAAACGAAAACTGACCCATTATCGTAAACTGCTACATCTACCGCTGGTGAAGCAGCGTGGATAGATTCTTTGTAGGTTTCTTCTTTTCCAGCTGCCCAGTAGATGGCTTTTTGGAGCAGTCGCGCATTCTGCTGGCTAAATGGTAGTCCCGCGAAGTAAACTGAGCGCCCTGCACCAAAGTTTCGTGCAGAAAGTTCCACAGATACGCCATTCATTTGCAAAATATCGACGTCTGTAACGACGGGTACCCAGTAGCGGGCTCCGCCGGTGACATCTACCTTCAACTGTCCGCGCACGTTTCCAGCGCCCGGTCCTGCAGCGTCCCCTACTTTGGCTCCGCAAGAACAGCCACATCCTGATTCGGAAGCGGTGATAAAGTGTTCTGCAACCAGGTGCGGGTACTTGTCAGTTGAAAGTGACCAAGATTGTTCACGGTCTACCCCGAAAATGTCAGAAAGCTGGTTGAAAGCTCCTCCGTAGCTTAATCCGGCTGGTTCCCCAACCCCAATTAACCCGCCTCCGCGAGCGACAAACTGGCGGACGGTGGCTTGTAAAGCGGGGTCTGCCCAGTAGCGTCCTCCGGAAAATGCGGTTCCCGCTTCACCTACGTTGATAACTACGTCGAAGTTATCTAAGGCACCGGCCAGGGCGTCCTCGAAAGAAATGAATTTAACATCGAAAGGAAGCCCTGCGAGGGATTCTAATACGCCCACGTAGGGTTGGGTTTGTTCATAGGCGAGGGCGTGGGCAACCATGTGGGTTTGCCAGGTGCGTAAAGAACCCCAGGCGTTCATTACGGCTACGCGCACCGGGGAGTTTACGGGGGTTTTCCCTTCGGCAGCTTGGTAAATGTCTCTGAACTCTTGGCAGATGGCTTCGATCCGGTCAACGAATTCGGGGAATTTAATCGCTAGGGATAGGTATCCGCCGTAGCCGATGCGATCGAGTGGTTTGCGTACAATTGCGCGGCGCGCTGCCATCCAAGAGACGTTGGCTTCTCCTACGGGATCGCCGTTTTCGTTGAATACATCTGGGAAGAAGTAGGGAAGGAAGCGTCCTTCAGTGTATTTTACGTGTGGAATATCTGAGATCATTCGGCAGGTCGCAGCATTTCCAACTGAGCCTACTACTGCGTCCAGTCCGGTGTCTTTAAAGTGGGGGCCGTATGGTTCGGTGCCGATCCAGTTGTCGCCCAGGAACATCATCGCTTCTTTACCGGCGGCGTGTACGGCGTCAGTTAGTTCGCGGACGCGGGAGGTGACGAAACGGTGTTGGAAGTTTACCCAGTCGCGGAAGGCTTTGCTGGGGACGCGGAATGAGCAGTTGTAGTAGCCTTCGTCTACGAAATCTTCCGGGGTGATGTGGTATCCGTATTCTTCTTTGAAAGCGTTGATTGCTTCGGGGGAAACTGAGGCGGTGTAGCCGAACCAGTCTACGAATTTTTCTTTCCGGTCAGAGTTGAATACCAGGGTGAAGTGGTAGAAGAAGGTGGTGAAGCGGACTACGTCTACTTCGGAGTGTTCGTTGAGCCAGTTCCCCAGTTCGCTGCGCACGCGGTTCCAAACTTTTTCTTGGCGAACGTTGTAGGGGCGTTCTTTGTGGCGTTTGGGGTCTTCATCCCAGTTGTTGGTGATGTAGTTGTACATTTGGGTGCCGTCCCAAATTTGGCGGGCCAGGAAGTTTACGGTGTAAACGTGTCCGGTTTGGGCGCGTTTGATGCGGACTTTTCCATCTGCGTCGAGGATTTCCCAGTCTGTAGTGGGGAGGGTTTCGCCGGTGGTGCGGTCAATTACTTGCCAAAATAGTTCGCGGTCTACTTCCACGTCGGGTTGGATTTGTTCGCGCAGGTACCCTTCCATAATGTCGATTTCGAGGGTTTCTTCCATTGCTGCGGTGCGTGGTGACATTAGGTAGAGGTGGGTGGTGGTTTCTGGGTTGGCTACCGCCCATTCTTGGTCGCCGCGGGCTGGGAAATAGGTGGAGTAAACTTTGGCTGCCAGCTCATGTACCAGGTCGGGGAGTTCAGTACCGTCTGAGTTTCGCACTGCGTCAGCGCCTAAGCGTTGCATGAGGGTTTTTACCTCATCGTCGATACCAACTTCGATTGGTAGGGTTACGCGACCGGTTGTCGTCATATTGTTTCTCCTCGGTTACTTAGGGATTATTTTCCTAGGGCGGCGGTGAAGTCTTTATTTTTCTTTTTCAGCCAAAATGACTTCGATTCCTTTGGCTTGTAGGTTTTGTAGTTGTTGGTTGCTGATTCCAGTATCGGTGATAATGGTGGAAACTATTGAAAGTGGGGCGATGCGGGCGAAAGCTGTTTGTCCAAGTTTAGTTGAGTCGGTGAGGACCACTACTTTTTTAGCGGCTTTGGCTAAAGCGGCGTTTACTTCTGCTTCGCCCTCGTGATTGGCGTAGATTCCGGATTCTAAATCGACTCCGTTTACTCCCAGGAAGAGGGTATCGACGCTGATGTGTGGGAGGATGAGGGAAGCTAGCGGGCCGATGAGTTCATAGGAGCGGGCGCGGGCTACTCCCCCGGTGACAACAACGCGGACTCGAGGGCGCACTATCAGGTCGTTAGCAATGTTAATGGAATTGGTTACCAGCGTAATTCCGTCTTCTGCGAAACTGTCTTCTGCGCTGACTCGCACTCCTGTTTCGTAGGCGGCTAAGGTGGTGGTGGTGCCACCGTTGAAGCCGATTACTTCGCCTGGTTTCACTAGGTTGGCGGCGGCTAGGGCGATCGCGGTTTTTTCGTTGGTGCAGGTGACGGCGCGGTAGCGGAGGGGGAGTTCGCCGGTGGAGGCGTTGGTGGTGGCTCCGCCGCGGGTGCGGACGATTAGCTGCTGTTCGGCGAGGGTATCTAAATCTCTGCGTACGGTGGCGGCAGATACGTTTAGAACTTCGATAGCGTCTTCTACTCTGATGGAGCCTCGTTCGATTACTAAATCTACGAGTTTTGAGAGACGATCCTGTCTGTTCATTGCCGTGTTCCTAGAGTTTTATGCAGTTTTGCGCAAACATCGTTATTTGCGTTTTCTGACTATTCTGTGGGTGTATAAATCACTGTGAGTGTAGGTTCTTTGACTATTTTAATCGATCGATAATAAAGTTCCGCAGAATCACTACCGTCGATTTATTGTGATTGATATACTCTAAGTGTAATCAATATTTATCATTTGGTACAGGGACTATCGAAGGTGTAGTCAACAAATGATTAACTTTTTCAAGTGAGGTAAAAATATGAGCATCACTAGCATGGAAATTGCTTCTCAACCTGAAATTTGGGCTCGCGTAGTTGAGCTTGCCGCCGCAGACGCGCCCTTAGCTAATGACGGCGAATCCGTTGCGGTAATCGGTTGCGGTACTTCTTGGTTCATCGCTCAGTCCTACACTCGCGCCCGCGAAGTAGCTGGCAAGGGCATTTCAGATGCTTTCACCGCTACGGAATTCCCAATCGAACGCGATTACGACCGAGTTATCTGCCTGTCTCGTTCCGGTACCACTACCGAAATTATTGACATTATGAAGCACCTGCACGAAAAGGGTAAGCCAGCTACTTTGATCACTGCAGTAGCACCTGGCCCAGCTTCTCCCTATGCAGCTCGCGAAATCGTCTTGGACTTTGCCGACGAAAAATCCGTTGTCCAAACCCGTTTCGCCACCTCCGCACTGGTTTACTTCCGTGCTTCTTTGGGCGAAGACCTCACCCAAACGATTGCCGACGCTAAAACTGCTGTTGAGGTAGAAATCCCCCAGCGTTGGATTGACGCCACCCAGATTACTTTCCTGGGCACTGGCTGGACTATTGGGATCGCTAACGAAGCTGGTTTGAAGCTCCGTGAAGCAAGCCAGTCTTGGACTGAAACCTACCCGGCAATGGAATACCGTCACGGCCCCATTTCCATCGCTGAACCCGGTCGCCTCACCTGGGCTTTCGGAGAAGTTCCCGTAGGATTGCGTGAACAGACTGAAGCCACAGGCGCTGAATTTGTTCACTCAGATTTAGATCCTTTAGCAGACCTGATTGTGGCACAGCGCGTGGCAGTGGCGCGCGCTGAAGCTAAGGGACTAAACCCTGATACTCCCCGTAACTTAACTCGTTCAGTCATCCTAGACGAACAGTGAGTTTACTGCGGCGGGTATGCGCGCATACCCGCCGCTTAACTTTAACCAAAGGTACATCATTACACTTTTGGGCATGATTTCAATAAACAGGAGATAAAGTGGCTTACGCAATTGGTATTGACGTGGGAGGTACCACCATCAAAGCTGCCGTCACCAGCTCAACCGGCGCTATCTGTGACACCTGGCAAACCCTCACCCCCTCGTCTGAGCAAGAACTTATTTCCAGCCTGCAAACTATAGTCGAACGCTTCCACCAGCGCCTAGCTGCTAAAGAAATCAAAGACGGAGAAACTACCGTAACTAGTTTGCTGCAAACTGTTGGCTTCGACGTACCTGGCATTGTCAACGAAAAAACAGGGATAGCTGAGTTCTCAGCCAATCTAAATTGGAAAGACTTTCCAGCTAAAGCCAGGTTAGAATCCCGTTTAGGGACACCGGTTGCTTTTGGCCACGATGTACGTTCAGGGGCCTTAGCTGAATCATTTTGGGGAGTTAAACTTCCCGACTTCTTCTATATCGCCATTGGCACCGGTATTGCTTCAACCCTGATCCTAGATAAGCGAATTGTTGCCGCCCACCCCTGGGCAGGCGAAATTGGGCAAATCCCCGTTTTCCCTGAATACCGAGGAATTGAAGGCGCCTTACGCCCCGCAGTACTTCACCAGCCACTTCCCTTAGAACAGATTTGTTCCGCCGCGGGGATCACTCGTCGCGCTGTTGAACTGGGATTAGTTTCTGAATCTGACGGTTCCGCCGGAGTTTACGCTCTGGCTGATAAGCTCCCTAATCCAATAGATGCCAATGAGTTCCTCAAAGCCCAAAAAGCTCAGTCGATTATTGATACAGCGCTAACTACCTTAGCTCATGCGGTTGCACACTTCTTAGCTGGTGTGGGCCCGATTCCCGTAGTTTTAGGTGGCGGCTTAGCTAACCGTGGTCAGCAGTTACTTGACCATTTCCAGGCTGAACTTAAAGTCGCTTTAGGGATCGTCCCCGCCCCCAGTGTTCACCTGGCGCAGCTGGGCTCCTGGTCGCAGGTGCAGGGCGCCGCGTTACGAGCTTTTATCGCAGAAGAGGTACTTTAAATGGCTGCTATTTGGACACTTACTCCAAACCCAGCGTTAGATATTACTCACCGTATTCCCAAGCTGAACGTAGGGCTCCCCCACCGGGTTGAGAATGTTACGGTACGCCCCGGCGGAAAAGGTTTAAATGTTTCCCGCGTGTTAGCACAACTGGGTGTTCCCACTGTAGCCACCGGCTTCTTGGGGGGCACTAATGGGGCGCGGTTACAAGAGCTGCTCGCCGATTTAAATACCGGTCAGTTAATCACGTCTCGGTTCATTTCCACGTTAGGGCAAACTCGTCTTTCCCTGGCGGTTGTAGATGACGACGGGGAAGCCACGGTTTTTAACGAGGCCGGCTCTACTCCCAGCGACACGGAATGGGAGGGTCTGCTGAGTTTACTGGCAGCTTCTTTACAACCGGGCGATTTAGTTGCCTGCAGTGGTTCTTTCCCCGGGAGTTCTTCCCCCAGTTGGATGTCCCGCCTGGTCGCTTGCGCACATGATGCTGGCGCGCGGATTTTAGTGGATGCTTCCGGCCCGATTTTAGTTGCTGCCTGCGAAGCGGGAGCAGATTTTGTTAAGCCCAATGATTTGGAGTTAAAAGAAACTACCGGCTGTGACACTGTGGCAGAAGGCGCTGCACAGTTGCTTTCTAAAGGCGTGCGGGTAGTGATTACTTCCGAGGGCGCTGCCGGAATGTCAGTTTTCACTAAGACAGGTGCGTATCGGGCAAAGCCCGCCCAACTGGTAAGTGGTAATCCCACTGGGGCTGGTGACGCGTCGGTAGCTGCTTGGTGTAAACACTTAGCACAGTTATTTGCTGACCATGAGTTAGCTTGGGCGCCCTCGGCAGCAGAAATCGCCGCTGGCCTGCCAACTGCTGTAGCTCTTTCCGGCGCTGCCGTGGCCTGCCCGGTTGCCGGAGAAGTTGATTTTGAACTGTATAAAACTATGGAACCGAAAGTGAAAGTGGAGGACTACTAATGCCTTTAGTTGATATTCGTAAAATGGCGGCTGAAGCTGCCGCTCAAAAAGTTGGCTTAGGTGCTTTTAACGTGGTGCTACTTGAGTTTGCTGCCGCACAAATTGACGCAGCTGAGCGCGTTAATCGCCCGATTATTTTGCAGCTTTCGCAAAATGCGGTGAAATATCACGGTGGGCGTTTAGCGCCTTTGGGGAAGGCAATGATTGCTTTGGCTGAGGGCGCTTCTGTGCCGGTAGCTGTTCACTTAGATCACGCCGAGGACGTAGATTTGTGCCGCGCGGCAGTGGATCTGGGCTTTAACTCGGTAATGTATGACGGCTCCCATTTAGATGATGAAACTAACCGCGAAACTACTGCGAAAGTTGTGGAGTTTTGCCACGCTGCCGGAGTAGCTGTGGAAGCTGAACTGGGGGAAGTAGGCGGGAAAAACGGCGTGCACGATCCGTCAGCTCGTACTAACCCGGAAGACGCTGCGAAGTTCGTAGCCGATACGGGGGTTGATTTACTGGCAGTTGCGGTGGGTTCTTCTCATGCGATGACTACTCGCGGTGCGGTTTTGGATACTGATTTAATTGCTGCGATTCGCGATGCTGTGCCAGTTCCGCTGGTGTTGCATGGTTCTTCCGGGGTTTCCGATGAGGGTATGGTAGCTGCAATTAAGGCGGGGATGACAAAGATTAACGTCTCCACCCACTTGAATGTAGGGTTCACCGCAGTGGTACGCGAAATTTTAAGTGGTGACGAAAAGCTAGTAGATCCTCGTAAGTACATTGGTCCAGGACGCGACCATGTGACCGAGGAAGTAGCTCGTCTGCTGACTCTGTACGCCACCGCCTAATTTTTCCCCACTAAGGTACGTGCTTGCAAAAACCACTAAGGTACGTGCTTACATAAACCCTTGATTACTTAATAGTTTTCACATTTAACCAAAGGTACGTGGTTGCATTTTCGGTTCCGAAAATGCAACCACGTACCTTTAAATTATTTGAGTTTAAGTACCCTAAAGAAGTTTTAAACGGGTAACTATACTTAACTTCGCCAACGCCCTTAGCCCGGACATTAGCCTCCCAGATATTTGGCTCGAAAATCAGGATCTAAAAGCTCTTGCGGAGAACGCCCTCGGGCAAGCAACTGCCCCATCAGCCGCACAGCAGGTGCCGCATGGGAAAAGAAATCGTAGTATCCTGCGCACAAATAATTTTGCGGATAATCACCAGCTTGGCTAACAAAACGATCCTTAGGACAACCACCGTGGCAGAAAACCCGCACCGGACACGCCAAGCACTTTTTCGACAAAGTCTCTAACTTCGCCCGCCCAAACTCCTGTTGGAAAGGAGATGAAAGCATTTGAATGAAGTCCGCTCCTTCACCCAAATTGCCAAGCACGTACCCTTCTTCAACATAGTGATCGCAAGAATAAACATCCCCATTATGTTCAATCGCCAACGCCGCACCACACACCGGGGAATGCACACACACCGTAGGTACGTTCATTAAATTTCCCAACATAGTGTCAAAATGTTGCACGAAAACCCTACCAATATCCCGCGGCAACCATTCGTTGAAAATATCCTTCATAAACTGCCCAAAACCAGCCGGAGAAACAGAGCGATCCGTCACGCAATCCCCCGACTGCCGGTACATGATTTGATGCTGGCGATTAACCTGCCAACCCGCTTGGGCTAACGGTAAATACTCTTTCGGAACTCGTTCCACAATCGGAATGAACTGCAGGTAGGTAGCGTTTAACTCATCTGTGAAAAAACGATAGACTTCCGTGCCGCGCTTTTCGTTTTCCGCGTGAACTGTGCAGAGAATATTTCGCTCCACCCCATGTTTTTCTAAAAAATGCCACCCTCGTAAAACTTGGTCAAAAGACCCCCTACCCGCTTTATTCACGCGGAAAGCATCGTGAATATCCTTCGGCCCGTCAATTGAAACGCCCAGCAGAAAATTATTAGCTTTAAAGAACTCAGCCCATTCATCGTTAATCAACGTGGCGTTAGTTTGCATCGCGTGGAAAACGTTTTGGGTGGGGCGCGCGTATTTTTTCCCTAACTTCACAGCCAGCTTAAAAAAGTCCAGTCCTCGTAAAGTTGGTTCGCCGCCTTGCCACACTAAGGTTACATCGCCATCTGCGTGACTATTTAAATAGTTTTCAATATATTTTTCCAACGCTTCCGGGCTCATCATTTGTGACCCGTGATCATATAAAAGTTCTTTGGAAAGGAAAAAACAGTAGGTGCAATCTAGGTTACAAGCGGCTCCCGTAGGTTTGGCAACCACATTGAAAGGAAGATGTTTCGGTGTTTCCATCTGTCCCCTCCGCTTCATTAAAGATGTACCTTATGCAAAAACACTAAGCACGTACCTTGCTTAAATTATAGAGGTACGTGCTTAGTTTTATTTAACTGGTTTAGAGAAACTAAAAGCGGGTGGTTTTCCAAAACGTTGGAAAACCACCCGCTGATTAGGTTTAGACCTTAGGTGTCACAGAGGTCTTAGCTGTGGCGACGGCGGGAAGCTACGAGAGCCAGAACGCCAGCACCTGCTAAGGTCACTGTAGCTGCTGCCAGACCCAGTGCATCCACACCGGTCTTAGGTAGCGGAGTCTTAGGAGGTACAACACTGTGTAGGGTATCGCAGCCGACCTGAACATCACAGGTGTGACGATCCTTAATCGGGTCTTCGCTGACAACAGCGTTAACTAGATCTGCTTTAACCTTGGAGTTTACAGTCACTGAGAAAGTCACCGTGACAGTCTGGCCAGCAGCCAGATCGCCGTTCCAAGTGAGGATACCGTCCTTAACCATTAGTTCACCGGCGCCGTCAACGACCTTTGCATCATTATTGTAGGTAGCGTGAGCCAGGACCTTAGAGAGGTCATCCTTAATGGAAGCCATCTTTACGCGGTCACCGGAAGCATGCTTAACGGTAATGGTGTAGTCGATCTTGTCGCCAGCCTTAACGGCCTTTGGTGTGGTTGAGGTCTTAGAGTAAGTGTACTTACCCTTTTCAACTGTATGACGTACTTCGCAACCTACTGTGTCATCACAGGAGTGGCGTGGCTTATCGTCTAGAGACTTAACTGCGTTAATCAGTTCAGCATCTCCATCAGCATCTACTGTTACAGAGAAGGTGATGGTTACGATTTGGCCGATCGCCAGGTCGCCGTCCCACTTCAGTAAGTTACCGTTTTCAACGGTAACAGTACCGGAAGTAGCTGCTGCGTCATCATTGTAAGTCGCATTCTGAAGGACATTCTGCAGGTCATCAACAATAGATGCACCGGTGATGCGAGTACCCTCAGTATGCTTCACTGTGATTGTGTAGTTGATCTTATCGCCAGACTGAACTACCGAAGCGTTTACTGGGGTAGAGGACTTAGCGTAAGTGTACTTTCCTTCCGGAACTTCGTTGGTAACTACACAAACTTCTGCAGGAGTACAGGTTCCGCGTGGGTCACCTGGGGTAACGGTGTTAACCAAGGAAACAGCGGTATCTGCATTTACATCCACACTGAAAGTGATGGTTACGGTAGCGCCGATTGCTAAATCGCCGTTCCAGGTGAGCAGTCCATCAACAACTTCAACGGTTCCTGCGCTGGCAGTTGCGTCATTGTTGTAGGTTGCCTGACCATCGGTGAGGATCTTCTTGAAGTTATCAGTGATAGAAGCACCCTTTACACGGTCTCCGGAAGCGTGCTTTACAGTCAAGGTGTAGACGAGTTTCTCGCCTGCAACGACGCTAGTGCCATCCTTAGGAGTTCCGTCCTTAACCACGGCGGAGGCTTTAGCTACGTTGTAGGTGCCGCCTTCCACCAGGTGACGGGTAGAACATCCTTCTGGAGCACATGACCAGCGTTCCTTAACTGGGTCTTCGCTGATAACTGCGTTTAGCAGCTCAGCTGAGCCGTTTGCGTCCACAGTTACAGAGAAGGTGATTACCACTGCTTCGCTTGGAGCCAGATCACCAGTCCAGGTAAGTACGTTATCTTTAACGGCAACTGCGCCTGGGCCGGAAACTAGGGTGGCATCGTTGTTGTAAGTAGCGTTTGCCAGTAAGCCAGTAAAGTCATCCTTGATAGATGCAGCCTTTACACGGTCTCCGGATACATGGTTTACCTTCAAGGTGTAGGTAATCTTTTCACCGGAGGTTACCTTTTCAGGCTTATCAGCGGTCTTAGAGAAGGTGTACTTACCTAATTCCACGTTGTGTACAGTGGTACAGTTTTGATCTACTTGTTCTTCACAGTCGTGACGTTCTTTATCAGGATCGATAGAAGTTACGACGTTAACGAGTTCAGCTGCACCATTGGCATCAACGGTTACTGAGAAGGTGATGGTTACTACGTCGCCGATTTCCAGGTCACCGTTCCAGTTCAGGACTCCATCTTTAACCTCTACTGCTCCCTTAGACGCTTTCACGTCGTTATTGTAAGCAGAGTTGGCCAGAACGTTGGTTAGATCGTCCTTGATGGATGCCTTCTTTACGCGGTCACCGGAAGCGTGCTTAACGGTAATGGTGTAATCAATCTTCTCACCAGACTTCACTACCTTTGGAGTAGTGGAGCTCTTAGCGTAGGTGTACTTACCCTTTTCAATGGTGTGGGTGGTGGTACAGTTTTGGTCTCCGTCTTCACAGGAGCCACCGTTTCCACCTGGGGTAACTACGTTAACTGCGGTTAGGTCACCGTCAGCATTTACGCGAACGCTGTAGGTTACCTTAATAACGTCACCTGGCACGAGGTCGCCAGTCCAGGTCAGAGACTTGGTTGCGGCGTCGAAGTTTGCAGTTCCCTTATTAGGTGTTACTACAGGAGCACCAACTAGTTCTGCATCGTCTAATACACGAGTCAGGTCGTCGGTGAAGGTTGCAGCAGTAACCTTGGTTCCATCGGTGTGGCGTACGGTAACGGTGTAGTCAATAACATCGTTGCTTAGTACGGCATTGCCGGCTTTACCCTGTACTGCAGCAGCCTTCTTAACTGTGTAGGTGCCTGGTTTGAAAGTGTGGTTGGTGGTACAACCAACAGTGTCGTCACAAGATCCCTTTGGATTGGTAGGTACTACCACGTTGCGTAGTGCATTGGAGGTACCCACCTTAGCGTTAACAGAGTAGGTAATGGTAACTACCTGGTCTTTAACTAAGGTGCCGTTCCACTTGATCTTGTTATCTGCGAAGGTAACTGTTCCCTTTTCACCATTGTTGGTGGTTACTACCGCGTCATTGTTGTAATCAGCGTCAGTGAGAACTGCAGCCAGATCGTCTTCCAAGGAAGCGTTGGTTACGCGTAGGTTACCGACGTGGGAAACCTTAACGGTGTAGGTTACCTTTTGTCCTGGAACTACGGCAGTGCCGCTTGCAGGATCGGAGGTCTTGGAGACCTTGTAGGTGCCATCATCAACTGGTGGCAGTTTCTTTTCTGCCGTTGCGGTTACAGGAGTGTCACGTGGGGATACGCCGGTAACTTTCGCGGTGTTGTCGATGGTGGTTCCCAGTTCGAGGTCGCTTGCCTTAACGGTGTAGTTCGCGGTCCAAACGATCTTCTGTCCAGGAGCCATAGCGTCAACTGTTCCAGTTGATGCTGCGGTGTCCACTACGGGAGCTGCATCCAAGGTGATCGGCTGGCCGAAACCGTTGGTGAAGGCTTCTTCAGTTAGAGCAACATTGTGCAAAACTGCAGTTCCGGTGTTGGTTGCGGTGAAGGTGTACTTCACTACGTCGCCTGCACGAACTTCGTCCTTATCGGCAGTCTTTACCAGTTCGATTGCTGGCTTAACAATACCTGCGTCGATGTCGGTGCGAGCTTCACCTGGTTTGAGAACTACGTTAGTTACTACTCCAGCGCCATCTGGGTCAGAGTCGATGGTAGTGTCCGTTCCAACCTTAGTGGTGGTGAATTCGTACTTTTCAGCGACTTTGTCTGCTGGGATGGTGAAGGTTACCTTGTAGCCAGCTGCGTCAGAGGCGCGGAGGCTTGGTACTAGGTAGGTACCGTCTGCCTTAGTCTGGACGGTAACGTCAACTGGGTTACCCAAGTCGTCAGTACCGGTTACGCGCACGTCAGCACCTGCTACGGCAGGTTCGCCATCTTCGTAAAGTCCGTTACCATTTGCGTCGATGAAGAAGCGGTCGCCAATTGAAGCGGCGATGGTGGTTTCTTTACGGTTGATTGGTCCAACGGGGAAGGTTAGTCCCTGAGCAGATGCACCAACGGTGTTGATGTATTCTTCTGCTTTCTTATTGGCGATACCTTCCATGGCAACTTCGAATTCAACAGACTGGCCTACAGAGAAAGCGCCTTCACGCTTCACGTATAAACCGGTTACTTCGGTGAGGGATGCGGGGCATCCGCCGCCGTTGTCGATTACTGGGTTACCATTTACTGCCGCGTCACACCAAGTTGTGGTGCCTCCGGGGAGGTTGCTTGCATCTGAACCATGTACGTGGATGGATGCGCTGTCAGCCTTGGTGTAGAGAATCTTTTCACCAGATTTTGCAGTTGCCGATACAAAGTTGAAATCACCGTCGTAGGCGGAGCCGTTGGTGCCGCGCTTAGGTAGCACGTCGATTACAATCGGATCGCTTACTGCAGCTGCTGATGGTTCGTTGTTGTTTACCAACAGAACACGCCACTTGTGAATATCGCGATTTTGAGCTCCTGCTGGGTTTACCTGGAGAACAGGGGTTAAAGCAATCTTTGCGAGCTTCATACCAGCTGGGTTAGTGATCGAGATGGTTGCTTCAGAAGTGCGTAGGCTTACTGGAGACTGGTCGCCTTCTGCCCAGATTTCTACCTTGTTAGCGTAGGAACCGGTCTTAGCGATGTCCAGAACTTCAGTGGTGACATTAATTGGTTTCCACTTGCCGTTGATTTCGGCATTTGGGAATTCCCAACGAATGTAGGTATCGCCTGGCTTACACTTGTTGGCAAGTTTAGCATCAGCCGGTACACCATCAGTTGAAACGATGGTTGGTTCTGGGACAGAACTTACAAATGCAGATGCGCCTGGTAGACAGTCTTCAATCCAAACTGGAGCAGTGTTACCTGGTAGTTTGGTTGCATTTGAGGTGAGTGAAGGTGAAAGCTGGTATTGGACAATGTCACCACCAGAAACCTGTGGAGGAGTTGAAGTGAATTCTCCGGCTTCTCCCTTTCGTACCTTCTTATCAATACGAACCTGTACGTCACCAACAATCAGACGGTCACCCAAAACACCGTTAAATGTGTCGGAGGCAACTTCACCTGGGTTATAGGTAGAGCTGTTCCAATTCACCTTAGGATCGGCTAGGACTTCGTCAAGGGTGTAGCTGGTTCCGTCAGTACGGGTAACGCGCTTCATGCTTGCCCAGTTAGGGATTACGGTTCCTGGTTTTAGATCTGGTGCAACTTCCATACCTACTGCGAAGTTGGTACGGGTACCGTAGCCAAGTCCTTCGAATTTACCAACTGCTGGAGGTAATACTACGAAAATACGAACGCGACCAACGCCGGTGTAAACGCCTTCAGCTGCTTTGGCTGGGTCGTTACCTGGTACTGCAGCTGGGTCGTCAAACCATGGTCCCTTGTCATTTCCACAAGCAGAAACGTGATTGTTGCCGTAATCGGTAGAAGATCCACCTGGCAGAGCAGAATACTGTACTTTGATGGTCGGTACTTGAGATTTCATCGTAGCGTCCATGCTGTTAGTACCTTCTGGGTTAGCTACGTTGTCATAGCCGGTAATCCAGACTGCTTCACCTTCGGAAGGAACGCCTCGTCCCCAACCAGTTGGGCGTGGCTTGTCAAGATAAGTAGTTCCAAGCCAGTTCTTCTTCTTTAGGTAGAGTTTTGAGTTATCCCAAGAGTCACAGACAACCATAGAGTCGGTAACGTCTACCGCAGGGTTAGGGCCTGTGAAACGAATAATGGAAACTACTTCCTGGGTAGGAGCAACAGTTTGCTGTCCGTCACGGTAAGTACCTCCACCTGGTAGGCCTTCGCCTCTCCACTTATCGCTAGAGACGAATTGTTCTGGCGGAGTGTTATTTTCTACGCCAACTACACCTGCGAAGTACTTTGAAACGCTACCGGTAACAGAGATGTTAAAGGTAGTTGATCGGTAATCGTTAGTTGGATTAGCATCCCCATTTTGCACATCTGCGTCGGTGAAACCTTGAACTCGTAAATTCTTGAATTTATTTACGGATTTTAAGGATTTGCTTTCAGGATCCTTAGGGTTTGGAGTACCGAAATCTTTGGTGGTTGCTACCGGGGTGTAAACGTAGAATGCGCGTGAAATCGCGTATCCCTTGCTAACGTCCAAAGGTACTCCAGAACGAGCAGTCATAGTTGGAGAGGTACGCAGTGATAGGTCAGGATTCTCGAAAGTTAAGGTTACTTCCTTACCTGGCTGACTACCGCCGTTAGCTTGTCCGTCGATTTTCATCGTGCCGGAGTCAATTACAGCGTTAGTAGCATCTAGCTGGATGCCGTTTTCACTAACGCCAACCTTTGAACCTGCAATACCAAAGTTATTGATAGCTGGGTAAATTCGCGCCCCGTATTTGTCAATATTTGCTTTGATCTGCTGGTGCTGCTCTGGAGTTAGTTCTGGGTAGAGAGATTCTGGACTTAAATCGTCTACTAAAGTGACATCTCCGATACCAGGCATAATACCCTTACCGCCGTTAGGTGCCATTAGCATCACGCTATGGGTAACTCGGAAACAGCTTTGCTTTGTATCCCAAGGGCAAGGAGCGAATACTGGTGTGGATACGTAACCCGTATCTGGGGTGGTTTGGAAGGTGTTCTTAGAAACATCCCACTTCAGCTTCGATGAAGCAGTAACAGATGGAAGGTTCGCATTAACAACCTCTTCTGCAATTCCATCTGCCTTGTATGAGAAGGAAGCAGGGGTTAGCTTGTGTCCCTGTGGAGCTAAGTTAGATAGTTTCACGGAGAAACCGTAGTTTAGGGAAGCCCCTCCATCAACGTCACCGAGATTACAGGTAACGGTCTGCTGTGCCATCTGATCCAGCGCATTAGCAGTCAACGGGAAGGTGACACCCGCGAAAGGATCCTGTGGTTCCAGGCTTGAGCCTTCTGCTTTACAAATACCTGGCAGTTCTGCCAAGGTTACACCTTTAGGAAGAACAATCTTAGTTGTAAAGTTCTTTACTGGATCTGAACCAGTCTGGTAGTTAATCCGGTAGACGAAAGTATCGTTTACACGAACAATTCCGTTATTTGCGCTTGAGTCATTACCGGCGGTGTCGTCACCGTCGAAGCTGGCAGTACCGTCACTGGCCAGTTCTACAGAAGCGTTAATTGGACCGCCTGCAGCGAAGAAGCTGGTACGTCCAGCTGGAATCGGCTTTGCAGAAGTCTCATTCTTCGGAGCTTCAGTTACAGCTGCAGGTTCGTTAGCATTTTTTTCACCCCCCAAAACATCGTTTTCGGAGGTCTTTGAATTTGAATCTGCTACAGATTTATCGTCTGCAACAGGTGCGTTAGCTTCACTAACGTCTGTAGCAAGGGCGAGGTTTCCTGCCCCTACCATCAATGCCAAAGAGAGAGTACCTACCATGGCCGCGCGCGATGCGCGTCCAAACGGCAGTTTCTTAGACATACGTTATCCTTTCCCAACATGAACATTTTTTGTGGATTTTACGTATTTACTTGTTTTTTAGGCATAGAAATACAAATCTACATTCTTAATATAACAAACTAACTATTAACAAGAAATAGCAATGTAATGAGTTATACATTCCATACAAGCTAGTTCAATTTATTAAAAACTTATTAAAAGATTCTCATACATTCAATAAAAGGGTGGCTGGAAATGATTTGAAACAATTTCCAGCCACCGTAAAACACTATCGGCAAATTACTCTATTCTGCATCACCCAAATCATCGTAGTCATCATGACTGGTATTTCCCAGTTCCACGTCGAAATCTGTCATTGCCGCCATCCACTTAGCAAAAACTACGTCCCCGCGCTCCACTAACTGCCGGTGCAGATTCTTCGACAAGTCGGTACGCACTTCCCGATAGGTAGGTGCATCGTAAACATTATTCATCTCATACGGATCGTGCCGTAAATCGTAAAGTTCATTTACTGACTCAGGGTTAATCACCAGCTTAAAGTCCCGGGTTCGCAATCCTCTTTGCTGTAACGGGAAATGATGCCCGTGGAACTCTAAAATGATGTCTTCTCTCCAGTTAGGCACTTCCTTACCGCGAGTAAGATCAACTAAGGAACGCCCGTCCTCAACTTTAGACGCGTCTAATCCAGCCAAATCCATAATGGTGGCAGGGACATCTAAAAGCGAAACGAAAGCACTATTAGACCCGTGATGAGAAATCCCTGGAATATGCACCAGCATGGGGATATTGTAAATATCCTCATACATAGCGGGGCCCTTATCGTTTAATCGATGTGCGCCGGTAAACTCCCCATGATCGGCAGTGAAGAATACGGCAGTTTCATCTGCCAGACCCAACCGCTCTACTTCAGCTCTAATCAATCCTATTTCATTATCAATTAAAGCCACATACCCCCAGTAAACGGCGATGAGCTTCTTCCATTCCTCGTTAGAGAAAGAAGAAGTGGACCAGTAGGTAGCGTAGTTAGCTTGGATCGGTGGTTTGCCAACTAAAGTATCCCCAAAGGATGGTGGAAGAGTAACTTTTTGTGGATCAATTAAATCAAAGTACTCATCTGGAATCATGTACGGCAAGTGCGGCCCATAGTAGTGCAGGTCTAAACAAAATGGTTTCCCATTTTCCTTATAGTCTGCAGCGTACTGCCGCAATCGTTCTATGGCGCGTTCAGTGAGGAAGCGTTCAAAGGTAGCTTCTACCGGTTGCTGCAGGCGTCCCGCCAGCGTATGTCCCGGACGGCCCCCCGGTAACACTCCTTTAATTGGGTCTTTAATTTCTGGTGGCGGGTAGCCTTTTTCTTCAAGCCAAGCGCGGTAAATCGGATTATTTACCGGGTTCACTGCGCCGATGAATGAATCATCGTCCATTCCAAATTCGTCAGGTAGGTGGACTTCTCCGGCGTGGAATTTCCCCACAATTCCTACGTTGTAGTTATGGTTGCGTAACTCTTGGGTATAGGTCCAAAAATCTGGGGTGATATCTGAGGTGTAGACGATATTCCATTCGTGGTTTGCAGCTACCTTATGTTTAAAGGGGGCAAGGCCTGTTAGGAGTGAGGCGCGCGCCGGAGTGCAGATTGCAGTTGGCGTATATGCCTGCGTAAAGGCGAATCCCTGTTGCGAAAGAGCGTCTATATGGGGGGTTTGCGCGTGCGGGTTTCCGAGGGCGCCGATAGTATCGACTCGGTGCTGGTCGGTTACAATCACTAAAAAGTTTGGTATACGAGGGGAGTTTTCGCTCATGTTCTTCTTCCTACAAATTAAGCTAAGTTAGAAGATTTTGATGTTTTCGAGGGCGGTAATTCAACCGAGAAGTTAAACCACCGCCCTCGGAAAAATAATCGCGAGGATTACTTGCCAGCTGCTTCCTTCAATAGGTCAATCTTGAAGTAACTATTTGGTTCCAGCAGGTCGCTTTCTTGGACTTTGCCGTTCTTTACGAAGAAGGCGCCCATAGTTTTCAACCAGTTCTCAATGGTGCCGTTTTCCCATAGTTCAAGCTGTTCTTTGGAAGAAAGTACCTTGATGTACTTTGCTTCACCCTTTAGCTTTTCTACGTCTTGGCCTGAGAGGGCGGCTACCAGTTCTACTGTCTTATCTGGGTTTTCTGCGCGGAAATCGAGGGCTTCTGCTAGTACTTTTTCAACTCGTTTTGCCAGTTCTGGGTTTTCTTGATCCAGTCCTTTGCGCATAACGATTGCTGAGGGGAAGGCCATTTGGTCCTCGAAATCTTTATCTTCTGCCAGTTCTACCAGGTCGGGCACTTGCGCTTTAATGGTGTCTACCATCGGGTACCACAGGCCGGCAGCATCAATTTGTCCGGCTGAGAAAGCGGAAACAACCGTACCGGGGTCCATGGGGACGCGTTCAATATCGGCAGTGGTCATCCCTTCTTTTTCTAATGCCAGAGTTAAGATGGTGTCTCCGGAAGTGCCTTCTGGTACGCCAACTTTCTTTCCTTTAAGGTCTTTAATGGATTTAATACCAGGTTGGGCGATGAGCCGGTCGGCTTGAGAGGTGGCGATTAGGCAGGCCATATCGGCTTTACCTGAGGCGGGTAGCCAGAAAGCCCCGTTGCCGATATATCCGTAGTCAAGGTCTTTGGTTCCCAGAGCTTGAATCTGGAGAGGGCCGTTTGTGAAAGTCTTTAGGTTTACTTTGAGATTGTGTTTTTCCCAAAGTTTCTGATCGTTAGCAATGGCGATGAGGGCGGTGCCGTTTAGGTCAGGAATATACCCGAAGTTCACTTCCATCATTTCTGTTGCGGTGCCGGTGGTTTCAGGTTTTGTTTCTTTCGTTTCTCCGCAGGCTGCCATTGAGAATGAGAGGGCAGCTACCGCTACGAGGGCGGTGAGACGACTTAATTTCATTTCGATTCTCCTTTGAATTTCTATGTTTTGTAAGGTTTTACTGGGGCCCTACTGGGCCGGTGTAAGTATGATTGGGGTCTTGGTGGTAAACGGCTTTCCAAATCCGGTTACGTAGTTGCGCGAACTCTGGGGAGAGGCGCATTTCGTCGGTTCGCGGATAGGGTAGGTCGATGGGGATGATGTCGTAGATGCGTCCAGGTTTGGCTGCCATGACCACTACGCGGTTGGCTAGGAATACGGCTTCATCTACGTCGTGGGTGATGAACATGACGGTGCGTTTATCTTGGCTCCAGGCTTCTAATAGTTGGGATTGGAGTTGCACGCGGGTGAGGGCGTCTAATGCGCCGAAGGGTTCGTCCATGAGGAGGATCGAGGGGTTTACGGCGTAGGCTCGGGCAATCGCACAACGCTGTTTCATTCCTCCGGAGAGGGTTTTGGGCAGCGCATCAGCGAATTGAGTTAGTCCCACCATTTCGATGAAATGTTCAGCGATTTCGCGGCGTTGTTGTTTGTTGATGTCTTTGCGGGAGCGGAGTCCAAATTCGACGTTTGCGCGTACGGTGAGCCAAGGAAATAGTGCGTACTGTTGGAAGATTACGCCGCGTTCAGGTGAGGGCCCATCGACTTCTTTTCCGTCTACGGTGACGCTTCCTTCTGAGGGGGTGATAAGTCCAGCTAAGAGGTTCATCATAGTGGATTTGCCACAACCTGATGGGCCTACGACGGTTACGAATTCTGATTCGCCTAACTCTAAAGAAACGTGGTCTAATGCTTGGAAGTATTCTTTGCCCAGGCGGAATACTTTAGAGACGTCGTTGAGGATGATTTTATTCGGTTTGGTAGTCATTAGGTTACATCCTTTCCTGCCAGCCGGTTAGCTTATTTTCGGTGAACAACAAGATGCGGTCCATGATTAAGCCAAATACTCCAATGGTTACTAGAGAAACGAAGATGGTGGGCATATCGTAGTAGATTTGCGCATTTTGCATTCGGTAGCCGAGGCCCACCGATGCGGCGATAAGTTCTGCGGCTACCACTGTTGCCCAGGCGGAGCCTAAACCAACTCGCATACCTACCAAGATGAATGGCGTAGAGGCGGGAACTACAACTTTGGCGAAGATTCGTCCGTCGCCGGCTCCCAGGACGCGGGCGGCGTTGATTAGAGTTTTGTCTACGTTAATTACGCCTTGGAAAGTTGAGATTACACAGGAGAGGAAGGCGGCTAGGAAAATAACGAAGATTTTTGGTTGTTCGCCGATTCCCATTAAAACGATGGCCAGAGGAATGATTGCCAGTGGGGGGACGGTGCGGAAGAACTGAATCCAGGGTTCAAAAAGTCCGCGAGCGGGAACGTACCAGCCCATGAGGAATCCGACGGGGATGGCTAGGGTGGTTCCTAAGGCGAAGCCGGTGAGTACGCGCGCTAGTGAGGCGAGGGTGTCGCTCAGCCAGATTCCGTTTGAGAGCATGGATCCGAAACGTTGAGCTACTTCCATGGGGGTGGGGAGATTTATCCCGAGTTTTGCGAGCGCCCACCACATTCCGATACCACCGATGACGGATACGATGTTTAGGGTGAGTAGTAGGCGTTTTTTGCGTGCTTCCTCAACTTTGGGGTCACGCATTTGTGAGTCTTTGGCCGGTTTTTTAACGGCTTTACTCATTGTGATCTCCTTTCCACAATAAATGTGAAGAGAATGTTGGTTCTTCTTTGAATCCAGGTAAATCTACGGTGATTTACTTACCTACAGAAATAGCTTAATAAGAATTATTTTGTATTACTTAAAATTCATAATTAATTTAAGTAACCATATTATTAAGCGCGAAAATTAGGGTAATGAATGTACAAGATCCGCTAGAATACCATTTATGTAATCTAAAAAATACAAAAATAGTTAGATTAACCCCTCCCCCACTCAAAGGTACGTCCTTATGAAAAACCCCCCAAAAACCGCAGTAAACACCCAACATTTCAACGAAGAAAATCCCCAACCCACCCCCCAGCGCCAAACTATCGTTAATCTTCTACACACCCAGGGGCCACTAACTCGTCAAAAACTGGTAGAAATAACCGGTTACACCAGAGCCACCGTGAGCACCCTGGTAACCCAACTCCAAGAATGCAATGCTCTTTTAGCAACCGAAACACAAAAAACCAGTGGCAGAGGCCGCCCCACCCAACTACTGGCCCTCAACCGCGACTGCCCCCAATACATTGGGGTTGCCATCCAAAAACTCCGCGGCACAGCCACCATCCACAACGTTATTCACGAACCCCTACTCAGTATTGAAGTACCCAACCCCAGCGGAATAATCAGCTTAGAAATCCTAGAAAAAACTGTCCGCGAACTATCCGTAAGCGCCCGCCAACACGGACTCAACCTCCACCACCTACAAGCAGTCGGATGCGCATTTCCAGGTCTACTACCTAACCAACGCCTCAACGTCTTACCCAATACCGACAGTCGTGAACTAGCCTACGCCTTCGAAGCCTTCATAGAAGACTGGTTCGGTTACAAACCAATTATTGACGGAACCGCTCGGGTAGCCGCCCTCGCCGAACTACGCCACCGCCCCGCCCTCACCGACTGCCTCTACTTTCGCGTCTCTGACGGCGTAGCCATGACCCAAGTAGTCGCTTCAAACCTGGTGACCGGCACCTACCGACTAGCCGGAGAAATCGGACATATCACCATAGACCCCAACGGAATCCCCTGTTTTTGCGGCAAACAAGGCTGTTTGGAAACTATCATTTCCAACCCCGCACTTTGCCGCCAAAGCAACGTCCCCTCCACCTACGTGCTTTTACAAGAATGGTCTGCAGGAAACCCCCAGGTACGCACCCTACTCACACAGGCAATGCGCATAGCCGGAGCCGAACTTGCCCACGCTGCACTGATTACCGACCCCGGTTCCATAATTGTCTCGTGGAACCTCACCCAACAAATCCCCGAACTATTCACCATCTTAGAAGAATCAATCCGCAATGGACTCTTACCCGCCCTGCGCCGAAGTATCCAAATCGAACCGGCAATCCTCCCCGAAGTTACCTCTTGTTCCCGCGGAGCAGCCTACCTTGCAGCCATGAAATAAAACCAACCACAACAACACTTGAAGAAACTAAAAAACTAAAGCCACCGCAGTTGCCGCCCCAACGCCAGCCAATAAAGCAGAAAAAATAAGCGTAAGCACATAAGGTTTTGCCCGCTGCGAAAGAGGCGCCCCCACAAATGAGCCAGCCATCGAACCAGCCATAAAAGCAAAAACAATCAGCCAATCAACCTCAATCGGCTGCCCCCACCGCGAAACTAACCCAGAAAAAGCCGCCAAAATCATGATCAGCAAAGACGTACCTGCCGCTTCGCGAATGTTAAAACCCAAAACGGTAATCAAAATCGGCACAATGATGAAACCACCACCCAGGCCCAAAAAGCCAGTTAAAAAGCCCGTAACCAAAGCAGCCAGAATAACTACCCCCAAGGCTTTGCGCTCACCAGAACGCTCACTCAAATTACCGCGTTTAGCTCTCCTAGCTTCAATAAGGCCCTTGCGAAGCATCACCACCGACATGAGGGAAACCATCACCGCAAAGCTGGTCAGTAAAAAAGTTGCAGACACCCAGCCGGCAACTCGCGCCCCAAAAACTGAACCACTCATCACAATAGCTGCAAAAATCAAACCCTCTTTATAACGTACGTTGCCAGCGCGAATCCGACTAGGCAAAGCCGTCAGCGCAGTTGCCAAAACAATGGCGAGCGACCCCATAGCTGCCCCGTGCGGAGACTGCCCCAACAAATAGATCAAAGCGGGGATCGCTAAAATTCCGCCGCCGGCACCGAGGGCGCCCACAACCGTACCTACAGCAAGGCCAACAATAATCGCAATAATGATTGATTCCACGTTAAAAGTTGTACTACAGTTTTCCCTTCAGAAGCAAGAAGTCAAGCAGAGCATAAAAATCCCGACCTCAGCTGAGGTCGGGATTTTCGATTTAACTAACTAGGTAAACTAGCTTAAGTTACTTAATCTTGGTGCCTGCGGAACCGAGACGTTCACATGCTTCAACTACGCGAGCTGCCATGCCAGCTTCTGCAGCTGCACCCCAAGCACGAGGATCGTACTTCTTCTTATTGCCAACTTCGCCGTCAATCTTCAGAACACCCTCGTAGTTGGTTAGCATCCAATCAACCACTGGGCGAGTGAATGCGTACTGAGTGTCAGTGTCTACGTTCATCTTGATAACGCCGTTAGCCACAGCGGTAGCAATTTCTTCAGCAGTAGAACCGGAACCACCGTGCATAACCAGATCGAATGGGCGATCGCCAGCACCGAACTTTGCGCCAACTTCTTCCTGAATAGTACCCAAGAGTTCTGGACGCAGCTTAACTGCGCCTGGCTTGTAAACGCCGTGTACGTTACCGAAAGTCAGTGCGGTTAGGTAACGGCCCTTTTCACCCAAGCCCAGGGCTTCAACAGTCTTAATACCGTCTTCAGTGGTGGTGTAAAGCTTTTCGTTGATTTCTGCGGTCACGCCATCTTCTTCGCCACCAACAACACCAATTTCAACTTCCAAAATGGTGCGTGCACGGTAAGCCAGATCTAGCATTTCCTGAGCAATCAGCAGGTTTTCTTCCAAAGGCACAGCAGAGCCATCCCACATGTGGGACTGGAAGAAGGGGAGACGACCAGCTTCAACTTCAGCGATTTCCAGAGCCAACAGTGGCTTAATCCAGGAATCCAAGTTGCCCTTAGAGCAGTGGTCGGTGTGCAAAGCTACGGTAACATCGTAGTTCTTTGCGATTTCACGAGCGTATGCTGCCATTGCCAAAGAACCAGCTACACGGTCCTTCACAGTGGAACCGGACCAGTATTCTGCGCCACCAACAGATACCTGCAAGATACCGTCAGATTCAGCTTCTGCGAAACCACGGATTGCTGCGGTTAAAGTCTGAGAAGAGGTAACGTTAATCGCTGGGTAGGCAAACTTGCCTTCCTTAGCGCGGTCGAGCATTTCGTTGTAGACCTCAGGGGTTGCAATTGGCACTTCCCTGCCTCCTTGATCAAATAGGTGATTTTTACTTAATAATTGTCCCACACTTTGACAACTTTTTGGTAGACAGAAAGGCCCGTTAAAACAAAGTCGCTTCTCACACCAAACAAAGACTGACAAACCCTTGCATTTAGGGCATTTCCCCACCCTAAATGCTTAGACAAACCGCCCTCGGGAAATTTTTAACGGTGCTGCAACACCCAAGCCCACATCGAGATTGCTGCCGCATGCCCCACATTCATTGAACGAGTCGAACCATACTGGGTAATATGCACCACCTTTTCAGCCGCCTGCGCCATCTCTTGACTTAACCCAGCAGATTCCTCCCCCATTACCAGCACGCAATTTTGCGGCAGCTGAGTCTCTTCGAGGGCGGTAGAAGCCGGAATATTATCCACTCCCACGATCCTTAAACCAGCGGAACGCATAGCTTCAGTGAAGGTTTCCACATCCGGATAATGGTGAACTTGCAGATAACGATCCGTCACCATAGCGCCACGACGATTCCACCGACGCCGCCCCACAATATGCACGTGGCGGACTCCCATAGCGTTTGCGGTACGCACAATCGAACCGATATTAAAATCGTGGCTCAGATTTTCAATCGCCACTTCCAGCCATTCGCCGCGGTTGTTCACCGCATTCAGCTCAGCAACAATCGCGTCCATCCGCCAGTAGCGGAAATGGTCTTCCACATTCCGATAGTCGCCGTTTTCTAACAGCTCCGGATCGAACTGTTCGCCCGTAGGCCAGTTTTCACGGCCTCCCGGCCAAGGACCCACGCCTACTCCTGGCTCTGATTGGATCACCACAGATTCAGTTTCTTCATTCACCTTTCGACCTTACCACGGGATTCGATTCTCTCTAAAGCAATCCCCCCAAAGGTACGTGCTTGTGTTTTTAAGCCACCAAAGCCTATTTCCCCCAAAGGTACGTGCTTGTGTTTTTGCCTGCATTTACAAGGCTATTTCTTCAAGCACGTACCTTCAAAACTGCGCGAACTAGCTAAAAATTACTAAGCACGTACCTTTGGGAGGGTGGGTGCACTTACAGAACATAAGCAAAACGTCCTCGGAAAAATTCCGAGGACGTTTTTTCGCAAACTAAATAAAACTATTTAACTCACCGCGCGAATACCACTACCTAACTGGAGTAAAACGCACAGCCGTTCCAGTGATCGAAACCATCAGCATATTCCCTTGCCCCATCGTAGTGTAAGCATAGCGAACCCCGACAATTCCTTCGGCTCCCATTCGATGGGCCCGCGCAACCATTTCGTCATAGGCAGACAAACGCGCCTTAATCAGCTCATTCTCATATCCTTCAGCGCGGCCACCAAAAACGTTACGCACGCCCGCCCCGAAGTCTTTGAGGGCGTTAATACCAGCTACAGTTTCGCCTGAAACTACCCCTAAATATTGGCTTACGGGGTAGCCTTCAACCTGGTCAGTTGTTGTTACTAACATAATGATTTCCTATCGTTAAACCGTTTACAGTAATACCCGCTAGTTGAATCCCAATACGGCGGTGGAAACTCGATAGCCAACTATCGTGATATGTTGCCCAATCCGCCCTGGGATAGAAATTCCTCTTCCCAATGGGCCTCTTGAAAGTGAACGGTAAATATCTGGGCGTTCATTCTTCACCTTTGCCCACAGCAGTTCACGCTGTTCCAAATGCTCTTTCGAACCCGCCAAAATCAAAAATACCGAGAGCGCCGCAAAATTAATCCGCATGTAATGAATCATGTATCTAAATAAACGCGGGTGCAGGTCCTCTTTCCTTGGCATCGCATCCACCAAAGCGTTATTGACTCGCTGCAGCTGGTCAGTGCGCGTGATCATCACTTTTTCGTTGACAGACTGGTCATCGCGCCCAATGAAATAACGGTAAAGATCTACATCCACGTACCTTAGGGTCTTTACGTATGGAAGTGGCACGAATGAGTAGATGAAGTCCACGTAGAAAGTATTTTCTAAAATCCGTAACCCACTGTCGCGCACAACTTGGGTGCGGAAGGTGACGGCGTGCATCATCAAATACTGTTCGTAGCGCAGGCGCCCGAGAGATTCCCAGCCAACAGTTCTTCCGACTGGGAGGGCGTTGCGGTAGCGCATTACCGCTTTGCGGTCTCGCCCTTGTTTTTCGTAAACATAGTTGGTGACCAGCATATCGAGGGTTTCACCGCGCGCGATTGAGTCATTCAGTTCGGCGAGGACGGTTTCCATGGCTTCTCGATTTACCCAGTCGTCTGAATCGACAACCTTTAAGTAAAGTCCCGTAGCGGCAGCAATTCCTGTGTTTAATGCCCCTCCGTGCCCTTTGTTTTCTTGTTTACAAACGCGAATGTTCTGCGGGTATCGTTTCGCCCACGCTTCAGCCAGTTCTTGGGTGCCGTCTGTTGAACCATCATTAACTACGATTACTTCAACCTGATGCTGGTAATCGACCAGCGTTTCCAAGCAACGATCCAAATATTCTTCAGAATTATAGGCTGGCACTATGACACTCAGAAGCGGTTGTTGAGACTTAGCGCCCCCTTGATCAAGGTCAGTGTCTGAATGAGTCGCTGCCATATCTGCAGTTTTTTCCATGTCTAGAGAAGTTTTTTCTGTTTCCACGTTTTTAATCATGCCCAATTTTTAAGCGGTTTTACGAAATTTCAGGAGAAAAATAGCAATTAGTGGGCGTTTCAACATTTTGTGGAGCCACTTTCAAGAAGGAGTTGAACTGTTCTAATTCTTGTGTTTCCTGTTGGGCGCGCGTTTGCGGACGCAGTTAAACGCAACAAGGTGTTCTTATAGCTCAAAACTTTAAGTTCTTTCTTAAAGGTAAATTATCCTCAGTCTATTCCATAAAGCTGGCGACCAGTTGAGCTTGCTTAACTGCCGTACCGATTTCCATTAGCGTAGTTACTGGGGAAGTAGTATCTAAGACCACTATGGGGCAAATCGTAGAAACACCTTTTGCTTTAGTGCCTTTAGTGTCCCATTTGACGATTACTTGCCCTGCTTTTACCTCGTCGTTTTCAGAAGCTACTACACTAAAGCCGGCTCCGTTGAGTTTCACTGTGTCGATTCCCAAATGAACCAGCACGGTTAGGTCATCTTTCACGACGATAAACGCATGGGGAAGCACCTTAGCTAGCGTTCCAGAAATTGGGCTGACTGCTTCAACGCTTTCACCAATTTCTGGTTCTATTGCAAACCCGGGGCCAACGATTCCTTCAGCAAATACTGGGTCTGGAACGTCAGCTAAAGAACGCATTACGCCGTTTAATGGAGAGGCGAGCTGCGTCATGATTACATCAGGTCTTTAATGTCTTCTGCGATGGTGTCTGCCTCTGGGCCAACTACCACTTGAATGGAGTCAGAAGCGTGAACTACCCCGTAGGCGCCAGCTACTTTCAAACCGGCTTCATCGACAAGAGTTTCGTCCTTAACTTCAACGCGAAGGCGAGTTATACAGGCTTCGAGATCTTTGATGTTTTCTGCTCCGCCGAGTGCTTGTAGAATTTGATTTGCCTGGCTCATTTTTACTCCTAGACTAGCTTCATCTTCTCTGATAGGTATTCTATGGTCTAGACCATTCTTGTTTGCTTCGATGCAAATGGTTTTCTAATAGATAATCAGCTTATTTACTGGCAAAACTACTATTTTAGAAACTCACTTACCTACTATTCTATAGTGTAATTTAGTTTATTCCTCTTTAAGCTGGTCAATTACCTCAGCTAACAGGTTTTCAGCTTCGGGACCAACGATAACTTGCACGGCACAACCAAGTACAGTTGCCCCGTGGCAAAGTGGTTGGTGCAGTTTCGTTGCATCAACTTCGGTAGCATCTGCCACTTCAAAACGAAGCCGAGTAATACAAGGTTCTACAGCTAAAATATTGTCAGTTCCCCCTAAAGCGGCGATAAGCTGCGCGATACGTTCAGTTTCGTTCATTTTTCTATCCTTTAATAACGAGCTTTCTTTTCGAGATCTATTTTTTGCGGCTCACAGTGGCAAAGGGTTGGGCGATGGGAACCCAGAGTTTGTGCCTGTCTCCGCGGTAAAAAGATTTAGTCAAACAGATGAGTTGGTGGTCTGCGTAGGCACGTCGATTTACCAGCAGCCCAGCCGCACCGGGTTCTACTTCCAAAAGATTAGTAAGGTCTTCATCTAAAACTATGCTTTCAATAACGTCCTCGCCCCAGGTAGGAGAGTAACCGCGCGCATCTAGTTCTGCGTAAATCCCTTCAGGAGGGTGCGGGATAATAAATCCCGGCAAAAGGTGGGCGGGGAGAAGGGCTACTTCAACACACATGGGAGTTTCGTCTGCGAAACGAAGTCTACGAATGGCGTACAGGTTTTGTCCGTCTTTAAGTCCAAATACGGTAGCTTCTGAAAGCGTGGGGGTACGTTCTTCACAGTTTAAAACCCGTGTGGCTGGCACCATGCCTCGCATCCGCATTTCTTGAGAAAAACTGGTGATGCGCAATTGCAGATCTAGCTTTTCGTGGGCAACAAAAGTTCCTTTTCCTTGGATTCTCTCTAATTTTCCTTCTGCTACAAGCTCGCCAATGGCTTGCCGCACGGTCATGCGGGAGACCCCGAATTTTTCGCATAATTCGCGTTCTGAAAGGACTTTGTCACCAGGTTTAAGCTCCGTTGCAAAACTGTTGACAAGATAGTCATATATTGCTTGGTATTTCACAGTTTCTATCATATCTTCCCCAAGGTACGTGCTTAGTGTTTTTGAATTTATAAAGGTACGTGCTTAGTGTTTTTAAGTTTTTAAGTGGCAGAAAATCCCGTATTTTGGGCGATTTTTGCAAGCACGTACCTTTGGAGGGTTTCTGCGCACCCCCTCCTTGCACTCTTAAATTATTTTCTTGCACAAATGTGCACGGTGGGGTAAGTCGCTTGACTGACCCATTTACGAGACACAAACTAAAAAAGACTGGTCTAGACAACCGTTAGCTGCGTGAACCTTCGCAACCAACATGATTTCTCTCAAGGAAGTGAGAATAAAATGTCAAAAACCGAAGTACCTGCACACACAGAACCTTCAGCGATACAACCACTTCACCCACAGCTACAAGACACCTCTCCCAACACAAACTCTGATCAGCAAACAACCGCCCCCTAACGCCCTCGGAAAAGAAAATAACCAACTTTCCCCAAATAAACCACACCGGCCAACGAACCAAAACCACACGCAACAAACCCAGCGCAATAAACCCCGCAAGCCAAACGCACCAGAAAAAGATAATCTAAGGACCAACATGACCGCATACACCGGCACCCCCGTAGTTTCAGGAAAAGCCTACGCCAAAGTACTCTGGGCCAGCCCCCAAATCCAACTAGGCACCTGCACCACTTTCCTCACCCCAAACCAACACGAAACCGCTTTCGAAGCCTTCCGCAACGCCGCCCAAAAAGTCTCAGACAGGCTCTTTGAACGCTCCGCAGAATCCGTAGGCACCCCCTCAGACATCCTCGCAATGGCAGCCACCCTCGCCACCGACCCCGGCCTCGAAGAACGCGTAAAAAACTACATTTTCAACGAAAACCTCCCCGCCACCTACGCCACCGACAAAGCCGCCCACGAATTCGCTGACACCCTCCGACTAGCAGGCGGATACCTAGCCGAACGCACCACTGACCTGCTCGACGTAAAAAACCGCATCATCGCCGTCCTCCAAAACAAACCCGAACCAGGCATCCCCCAACTCAACGAACCCACCATCATCTTCGCCGAAGACCTGGCCCCCGCAGACACCGCCGGACTCAACCCCGAAATGGTAAAAGGATTCGTCACAGTCCTGGGCGGCCCCACCTCCCACACCTCAATCATCGCCCGCCAAATGGGAATCCCCTGCATCGTAGCTGCCCGCGACCTACAACAGATCCCCCAAGGTACGTGGGTACTAATCAACGGAGACTCAGGTGACATCTACACCGACCCCAACCCCGAATACGCCACCGCAGAAGTTACCCAAGACAACGTCTTAAGAGAACGCGCCCGCAACTGGCAAGGCCCCGCCCAACTTGCCGACGGACATAAAGTACAACTCCTCGCCAACGTCCAAGACGGAACCTCCGCCGAAAAAGCAGCCCGATTCCCCGTCGAAGGAGTCGGCCTACTCCGCTCAGAACTCGGCTTCCTAGCCACCTCCACCGAACCTTCCTTCGAAACACAACGCGACTTCTACACTTCCGTATTCAATAAATTCCCCAACCACAAAGTAGTAGTCCGCACCCTTGACGCAGGCTCAGATAAACCCATCGCCTGGGCCTCACTAGACGACGAAGAAAACCCCGCCCTAGGTGTACGCGGAATCCGCGCCGACGGAGTACACCCCCACATTCTGCCCACCCAAGTAGCCGCCGTTGCCGCAGCCGCCACCGGCCGAGAAACACACACCTGGATCATGGCCCCCATGGTCTCAACCGTGGCAGAAGCCCGCTGGTTTAGCTCCCTGGTAAAACCCTACGGATTAAAAGCCGGAGTCATGATCGAAGTCCCCTCAGCTGCCCTCATGATTAACGAAATCTTCGCAGAAGTCGATTTCGTATCCATCGGCACAAACGACCTCACCCAATACGTGATGGCAGCAGATCGCCTAAACTCACACCTAGCCACCTACACCAGCCACTGGCAGCCAGCCGTGCTACGCCTCATCGGACAAATCACCGCCGCCGGACAAAAAGCAGGAAAACCCGTAGGAGTCTGCGGAGAAATGGCAGCCGACCCATACCTTGCCTGCGTCTTAATTGGCTTAGGAGTAGATTCACTTTCAATGGCCGCTCCCACCGTAGGGTCAGTGGGCGTACAACTATCCGAAGTCACCTTGGAACAATGCCAACTAGCAGCCCAAGCTGCCCTAACTATCGCTGACCCAGACAAACTAAGAGAAAAAGTCCGCGAAATCCTCAGCTGAACCCCCTCTCCCCCAAAGGTACGTGCTCACATTTTTCACTGAAAAATCAACAAAAACCTTCCAAAACATAGGTACGTGGTTGCAGTTTGCATCTTCTGCAACAGCAACCACGTACCTACCCGCAAATTAAGTTAGGATAAAACTAAAAGACCACACGCACCGCCCTCGAAGGAGAAAAACGTGACCCTCAATGCCATCCGCTCCCTAGACGAACTACCCCCCGTAACCGCCTGGCTAACCGACATGGACGGAGTATTAGTCCACGAACAACACCCCATCCCCGGAGCACAAGACTTCCTGGACACCCTAAGAGAACTAAACCTTCCCTTCCTAGTTCTCACCAACAACTCCATCTACACAGCACGCGACCTCTCCGCCCGCCTAGACCACTCAGGACTACAAGTCCCCGAAGAAAACATCTGGACCTCCGCCCTGGCCACCGCCACCTTCCTCTCCCAACAATCCCCTCGCTCCACCGCCTTCGTTATCGGAGAAGCCGGGCTAATCACCGCCATGCACGAATGCGGCTACGTCATGACCGACCACAATCCCGAATTCGTAGTCCTTGGAGAAACCCGCTCATACGACTTCGCAGCCATCACCCACGCAATTCGACTCATCGAACGCGGCGCAAAATTCATTGCCACCAACCCAGATGCCACCGGCCCCTCCCAAGAAGGAACCCTCCCCGCCACCGGAGCAATCGCCGCAATGATCCAAGAAGCAACCAACAAAGCCCCCTACTTCGTAGGAAAACCCAACTCAATCATGTTCCGCGCCGCCCTCAACCGATTAGACGTCCACTCAGAAACCACTGCTATGATCGGCGACCGTATGAACACCGACGTACAAGCCGGAATCGAAGCCGGATTAAGAACCCACCTGGTACTCACCGGCTCCACCAAACGCGAAGATATTGAAAACTACCCCTACCGCGCCTACCAAGTACACGAATCAATCGCCGACCTCGTGCCACTGGTCCGCGAAAACGCAAAAGCCGCTGGACTAATCTAACAAACCACCTAAGAAAATACCTCCGCAACTTAAAAACAAAGGTACGTGGTTGCAGTTTTGAAAACTCAAACTGCAACCACGTACCTTTAATAAAAATATGAAAACTAAACTAAACTAAACCAACCTAAACTAAACCAATATCGCTCAAACTTAACGCAGCCAAATACTTATAACCAGCCGCTTCAATCTTTTCCTTAGCTCCCGTATCACGATCAACCACCACAGCAACCGCCTCAATAATCGCCCCCGCAGCCTCCAACGCTGCAGCCGCTTCCAACGGAGAACCACCCGTAGTAGAAGTATCTTCTAAAACAACTACCCGACGCCCCGTCACCGAAGGACCCTCAATCTGGCGTTTCATACCATGATCTTTCGCCGCCTTACGCACCACAAACGCATCAACAGCTAACCCACGTGAAGCCGCCGCATGCAAAATAGCCGTAGCAACCGGGTCAGCACCCATAGTTAAACCACCTACCGCATCAAAATCATACGGGGCTAAATCATTATCTTCCAACAAGTCCAACATCACGTGCCCAATCAACGGAGCAGCCTCATGATGTAAAGTTACCCGGCGCATATCAACATAAAAATCAGATTCCAAACCTGAAGCCAAAGTAACCTTCTCATGGATAACAGCGTGTTCTTTAACAAGTTCAGCCAAACGGGCTTTGCGAGGATCATTAATCATAACCCCAGTCTATCGAACGCACTCACCGTAAGGTACATCATCACCACAATCTGAGCTCGATTCTCACAAACTACATATCTCAAAGAAGAAGAAAAACATGATGATGTACCTTCAGGTGAAAGTGGAAGAAAAACGCAATGACGTACCTTGCGGTAAAACGAAACGCCACTCGCCCCCCTACCACTCACAGTAGTTTCACAAAGGCCCCTTCGGAACGCTTAAACATGAGGCAAACGAGAAGTAACTTCCCTCACCAGCCAGCGCGGAGCTAACTTCGTAACTGTTGTAGACAACTTATAACGCAAAGTAGGAGTCACCAGAACCCGACCAGCCCGCACTGCCTGCAAAGACTGCCCTACCACCTCATCAGCTTTAATCCACGCAAATGAAAACACATTCGAAGTATCATAACCAGAACGCTCATGGAAAGCAGTTGCAACCAATCCCGGCATAACTGCCGTAGCTGTCACCCCCGAGCCTTTCAGCTCTACCGCCAGCCCTTCTGTAAAAGCACGTACCCACGCTTTATGCGCTGAATAAGTTCCCATACCAGTATCAGAAGCCACAGAAGAAACATTCAAAATCGCGCCTCTTCCCCGAGCAACCATTGTCCGCGCCGCCGCGTGCGACAACTCCATCACCGCCGTAACCATCACATCTAACGCAGTTTTTTCTGTCTTGAAAGATGATTCTAAAAAAGTCACATCCTTCCCATAACCCGCATTATTTACCAACAATCCCACCGGGCGACTAGTGTCGGTAAGACGTTCACAAACCCTTGCTCGATCTTTCGCTTTCCCTAAGTCAGCAGCCATAACTTCCACTTTCACTCCCGTGTAGTTACGGATTTTCTCTGCTAAACGGTTAAGCACTTCTTCACGGCGAGCAACCACCACCAGATCATGTCCTGAAGCGGCTAATTGCCAGCAATATTCTTCTCCTAAACCGGAACTTGCGCCGGTAACTAATGCAATACCCATAGTTACTAGCCTAAATGGTTTTATCTCTAACGCATAGAGTGACAGATTTTTTGGAGGCAAGGTACATCCTTGGGTTTTTGGAGGTGGGGTACATCCTTGGGTTTTTGGAGGTAGGGTACGTCCTTGGGTTTTGAAGGCAAGGTACGTTCTTTGCTGCTTAAGTAATGGATGCTTCTGCTTGTGTTGGGTGGATTCTACTTTTGCGGTAAGTTTAAGCTATGAGAATAGTGACTTGGAATGTGAACTCTATCCGTACCCGGATCGATCGGGTAATTGATGTACTTAAACGCTGGGATATTGATGTTCTGGCCATGCAAGAGTTGAAATGTAAGCCTGAGCAGTTTCCTTACGACCGCTTTTTGGAAGCCGGTTACGAAGTTGAAATGGTGGGATTGAATCAGTGGAACGGCGTGGGAATTGCTTCTCGCGTGGGGCTTGAGAACGTGCAAATTGGTTTCCCCGGACAGCCTACTTATGAGGGGGTTTTAGAAGCTCGCGCTCTGGGAGCTACCTGCGGTGGGGTTGATGTGTGGAGTCTTTATGTTCCCAATGGTCGGGAGTTGAACCATCCGCATTATGTTTATAAGTTGGAATGGCTAACTGCATTACGTGATTATATGGTTGATTCCATGGGTGATAAGAAAGTTGCTTTAGTTGGCGACTGGAATGTGGCGCCTTTTGATCACGATGTGTGGGATATGCAAGCTTTCGAGGGCGCTACTCACGTTTCTTTACCTGAGCGGGAAGCTTTCCGCGCTTTTGCTGAGATTGGGATGACGGAAGTTACTCGCGATCGGGTTGATAACTACACTTACTGGGATTATCAAAAGCTCCGTTTTCCGAAGAATGAGGGAATGCGGATTGATTTTGTCTACGCTTCCCCTGCTTTAACTGCAACTTTATTGGATGCGCAGATTGATCGTGATGAGCGAAAGGGTAAAGGCGCTTCTGACCACGTGCCTGTAATCGTTGATTTCGCGGTTTAACTAGTTTTTAGGGTACGTCCTTGTATTTTCGAGCAAGGTACGTCCTTGTTAAATTAGTTAAGCACGTACCTTAGTTGTGTTTTGGAGTAGCCGATGATTCCCAGTTCATTAACTGCCGCTTTTCCTTTTTCTGTAGCGTTTTTTGACGCGGATGGGATTCGCTTTTCCGCGGGAGATTTGGGTTCTGAGTTTGCTTTTGCTTCGGTCACTAAGCTTTTGGCTTCGCGAGCTTTTTTAGTTGCCGTGGAACATGGTCTGATTGATTTAGATGATTCGATTTTGGTGGGTGAGCCGGCGCGTCCTACTTCTTTACGGCAGCTTTTAGCTCATGTTTCGGGGGTTTCTTTCGCGTCTGCGAAGCGCGCTGCTGAGGTTGGGGCGAAAAGGATTTATTCAAATTATGCGATTGATGTGGCGGCGCAGTGGCTCGAAAAACGTATTGACGTACCTTTTGGCGATTGGTTAGATGAGCAGGTTGTTGCCCCGCTTTTGTTGCAAGATTCTTATGTGGATGGTTCGGCTGCTCATGCGGGGCGTGGTTCGGTCCGTGATTTGGTTCGTTTTGGGCAAGAGTTGTTGGTGCCGCAGTTGATTTCTGATTCTTTGGCGCAAGAGGCTGCTTCTGTGCAGTGGCCGGGGTTGCGTGGGGTGACTCCAGGGTTTGGTCACTATGCGGATAATCAGTGGGGTTTGGCGATGGAGATTCGGGCGCGGAAAGAACACACTTGGTTTCCGTCTTTGTCCGAGGATGCTACTTTTGGTCATTTTGGTTTAGCAGGTTCTTTTTTGTGGGTGGCTCCAGAAAGTGGTTTTGGAGCGGCCTTTTTAGGTGCTGAACCAACGGGGGATTGGCATAAAACGCATTGGCAGCAGTTGAATGATTGGTTGATTTCTAACTTTGGTTAAAGAAATTTAGGGTTTTTCGGTTGCGATTATTTCCGAGGGCGAAGGTACGTCCTCATCTTAAAAGGTACGTCCAGGATTTATAGGTACGTCCCCACTTTAAAGGTACGTCCTTATCTTTAATAAAGAATTTTGGGGGGCGACTCTTATCGAGCCGCCCCCCAAAAAAGTAATATTAGTATTTCGGTTAGTGAACTGTGACGGTTAGTTCTCCTTCATTTTCGTCAACTTTCACATGGTCGCCGTCATTAACGCTACCGGAAAGGATTAGCTTAGCGAGTTTGTCGGCAACTTCTTTTTGTACTAGGCGTCGCAGTGGGCGAGCTCCGTATACTGGGTCATATCCGTTTTCAGTGAGCCATTGTTTCGCTGAATCGGAAATCTCTAGTTGAATCCGACGGTTTTCCAAGCGACGGCTAAATTCAGCTACTTGCAGGTCAACGATCTGACTAAGTTCAGCTTTGGTGAGGGGGCTGAAGATAATGATTTCATCAAGCCGGTTGAGAAACTCGGGTTTGAATGAAGCGCGTACAATATCCATGATTTTCGCTTGAGTTTCTGCTGGGTTTTGCATTGATGTACCTTGGGTGAGGTACTGCGATCCCAGGTTTGAGGTTAAGACGATGATGGTATTGCGGAAGTCTACTATGCGCCCTTGTCCATCTGTTAAACGCCCGTCGTCTAAAACTTGGAGCAAAATGTTAAAGACTTCCGGGTGAGCTTTTTCGACCTCGTCAAGGAGCACCACGGAATAGGGGCGTCGGCGCACAGCTTCGGTTAGTTGCCCGCCTTCTTCGTAACCGACGTACCCGGGAGGAGCTCCCACCAACCGGGCTACGGCATGCTTTTCTGAGTATTCACTCATGTCGATCCGCACGATTGCCCGTTCGTTATCGAAAAGGAAATCCGCTAAGGCTTTGGCAAGTTCTGTCTTACCCACTCCGGTTGGGCCTAGGAAGAGGAAGGATCCGGTGGGTCGGTTGGGATCTGCTACGCCGGCGCGTGAACGCCGAACCGCGTCAGAAACAGCGGTGACGGCAGCTCGTTGTCCGATTAGTCGTTTGCCCAGATTGGCTTCCATTTCAATAAGTTTTTGACTTTCTCCTTGCAACATTTTTCCGGTGGGGATCCCCGTCCAGGATTCGATTACTTCTGCAATCTCGGCTGCTCCGACGCGGTCAGCTACCAGTTGAGTTGGTAATGATGTACCTTCGGTGGGGGTGGTCGTTGATTTGTTTTCTGCTTCGGCAATGGCGGCTTCTACCGCGGGAATTTCGCCGTTTTGTAGGCGTCCTGCTTCTTCCCATTTGCCAGCTCGGATAGCGAGTTCAAGCTGGGTGTGTAACTCATCTAGTTTCACGCGGAGTTCACCAACTTGGTTTCGTCCTTGTTTTTCAGCTTCCCATTGGAGGGTTAGCTCGTTTAGGCGCTGGGTTTTGTCCGCTAGTTCGGCAGTTACTTTCTCAAGTTGGGCAGTTCCTGAAGCGTCAGGGTTTTCTTCTTCCTTCAAGTAGGATTGTTCCATTTTTAGGCGATCGACTTGGCGTTGAAGCGCGTCGATTTCTACAGGGGAAGAGTCTAGCTCCATGCGCAAACGTGAGGCTGCCTCATCAATCAGGTCGATTGCTTTATCCGGCAATTTCCGTCCGCTAATATAGCGGTCAGAAAGTTGCGCGGCAGCGATGAGGGCGCTGTCTGTGATGGTGATTTTGTGGTGTGCTTCGTATTTAGGGGCGATTCCTCGGAGGATTGCGATGGTGTCTTCGACACTTGGTTCGCCTACGAATACTTGCTGGAAGCGGCGTTCTAAGGCGGGGTCTTTTTCAATGTTTTCGCGGTATTCGTCTAGGGTGGTTGCGCCGACTAGGCGTAGTTCTCCGCGAGCGAGCATTGGTTTGAGCATATTTCCGGCGTCCATGGCGCCCTCGGATCCACCTCCGGCTCCAACTACGGTGTGGAGTTCGTCAATGAAGGTGATGATTTCTCCTTCGGCGGCGGAGATTTCGGCGAGGACGGCTTTGAGGCGTTCTTCAAATTCTCCGCGGTATTTTGCGCCCGCTACCATGGAGGCTATGTCTAGGGCGATTAGTCGTTTGCCTTTTAGCGAGGTAGGTACGTCACCGGTGATAATGCGTTGTGCTAGGCCTTCTACTACGGCGGTTTTTCCTACTCCGGGTTCGCCGATTAGGACGGGGTTGTTTTTGGTGCGGCGGGAGAGGACTTGTACAACGCGGCGGATTTCTTCGTCGCGTCCGATAACTGGGTCGAGTTTTCCGTTGCGGGCGACTTCGGTTAAGTCGCGTCCGTATTTTTTGAGGGTTTCGAAGGTGCCTTCTGGGTCTGGGGTGGTCACTGGTTGCGTCCTTAGGGTGTCCAGGGTTTGGGTTAGTTTTGTTTCGTTTACGTTGGCATTTGCCAGTATTTTCGCGGTTTGTTCGCTTACTTGTGGTTGGGCGAGGGCGATAAGTACGTGTTCGGTGGAGACGTATTCGTCTCCACGTTTTTCAGCGTATTCTTGGGATTTGTTGAGGGTTTTTACGATTGCTTTGCTGGTTTGGGCTTCGCGGGTAGTGGTTCCGCTGCTGGCAGGGAGATTCACGAGGGCGGTACGTGTTTGGCTGCCGATGGTTTTTAGGTCTGCTCCGCTGGCGTTTAGAAGGCTTACGGCGATGCCGTCGGTGTCTTCTAAAATGGCGTTTAGGAGGTGGAGTGGTTCGACGGTGGGGTTTTTGGCGGCGTTGGCGTGTTGTATCGCGTTACTGAGGGCTTGTTGGAGGCGGTTGGTTAGTTGCATTTTGGTTCTGCTTTCTTTTGTTTCAAGGTACGTGCTTGGTTAAAAACAGTAACCTTGAGCGTATCTGACTCAACTTTATAGGTTTAGTCTACTACGCTCAACTTTGTTTGTCTTGTAATAAACAGCGATTAACGCCCTCGAAAAAATGCAAGCACGTACCTTGCCTCGAAACTGCAAAACCGCAAAAAACCAAGCCTTACGGTTTAAACCACGCCTGATACAACCCGTAAAAATTCAAATTTCCCCAAGTTGAACAAGCCTCACTAACCCCAGATAAAGTCAGGTCACTCGGCTGATAAGGCGTGTAGTTATACAAACCTGCCGTAGCCTGATTCTCCACCCACACCGGCCGAGAACCACACGCACGATCTGGGTGAAAATAAAGCAAATTCTCTTGCTCAGCCTTCACCGCATAAAGCTGCGGGCGCAACCGGTAACGCTGAAACTGCTGCGCCGCCCCATAAACTTGATTCTCAAACCCATAAAACTGCTCATCACACTTCGCACTGTCCGGACACCCGTAACCCATCGCAATCTGATAACGCTCCGAAGTCAGTTTCCGCCCCGACGCAGTCAGCAATCCCTGCTCTTTTTGTAAAGTAACCAACAACACCTGCGGGTTCACCTGGCACGCCTGCGAAACCTGATAAATCACGCCCGCAGCATCCAAATATCCACCCGCCAACGGATAAGGACAGTACTGGCTCGCCGGACGCGGGTCCACCCGCACCGAAAAATCCGCCAAACAAGGAACATCACCATTCCCCACACACCCCTTATTCCACTCTTGAATAAAGGTACGTACTTGCGATTCGCTCATCGCATCCGCATTAAAAAACTCTGCGTCAGAAATTAAATTCCCCGGATTAAACCCCGCCAACTTTAACTGCGGAGTTCGCGGCGCACTCTGCCCACCCTCAGCAGGCAAATTAAAATGCGCAAATTCCTTTTGCATCTGCTCATAAAGATGAGAATACGCAAAATAACAAGCCACCCCCAGCCCCGCAAAAAGCAGCACTTTAAGTACATTCTTAAAACGCATAACCTACTGCTGTTCCAAACGCACTTTAATCTCAGCTAACAAAGCTGGCACGCTTCTCTCAATCGTCGCTAACGTCTCTTCAAAATCCGCTTGGTCACCATACCAAGGGTCAGGAACGTCCAAAACCCGCTCAGAAACAACTACTTCATTTCCCGAGGGCGCCCCCAAACCTCCCTGCGGATCAAAAGCTCGAAACATAACCAACCTACTAAAACCACCCTCATCCACCAAAGGAACACGAAAACGGTTTGCCAAACCCTCCACCGCTTGAAAATGACGGTACGTCATTGCCAAAATCAAGTCACACGAAAGTAAATCTTCCCCAGAAAGCTGCTTTGCACTGTGTTCTGGAAGCACGTACCCTGCGTTTTTCAACGTGCGTTGCGCTCGATAATCAATCGGATTCCCCTGCTCTTCAGCAGAAATTCCCGAAGAAACAACCTCAACTTCAAGACCAGCTTTTTGCAAATGCTCGTTAAGTACAATCTGCGCCATCACAGAACGGCAAATATTCCCAGTACACACCATCATCACACGGTACGTCATCGCCAAATCACCTTTCTAACAAAACCTCATTAAAACTAACGCCACCTACATCTAAAGGTTGTCCCTTAATAAACCAACACCGTTCACTCTCAGACACCACCACTTCCGCAGCTCCTACCAGCACTTCACGAGTCTTATCTCCCCTACGCGGCCCCGTAAAAACTAAAGGTACATCAACGCCCATTTCATCCATCACCTGCTCAGCCAATTTCACCACAGGAACTTCCTGCCCCATTTTTAACACGGCAGTCTGCCCATTTCGTGCCTTCCCAATAGATAAAAGCACCAGTTCGCAAGCTTCTTCTAAAGACATCAAAAACCTGCTTGCTTCTTCTGTAGTGATCGTCAAAGGCAAGCCCCTTTCAATTTGAAACTTAAACGTCTCAGAAACTGAACCGCGTGAACCCACCACATTTCCAAAACGCACATTGACGTACCTTAGGGATGAAGAACGAACACCGCCCGCATGAGACGAAATCGTTTGCTGTGCGCCCTCGGAAAAAGTCCTTCCAGCTTCTTTCTTAGGATGGGGATCTGTCTTTTGAATCTCCCAGCCGCCTGCAGCAACCTCAAAGCCTTGCCCCAACCCAGCTGTGGTAACTAACCGCTCAGCCAAATGCTTGGATTTTCCCAAAACCGTGGTCGGATCGGCAGCTTTATCAGTTGAAATATGCAAGAACGTACCTACGTTAAAAGCCTTAGCCAACGAAAGCAAATGCACCGTCCCCAATACGTTTGTTTTCCACGCTTCAGCGGGAAAACGCTCCAAGAGAGGCACGTGTTTAAGCGCTGCCGCGTGGATCACCACCGAAGGTACATACTTAGCGAAAACCTCCGCTAAAGCCTCCCTATCGCGAATATCAGCAAGCACAAAACGCTCATCCGAAAGCAAGCCGGTTCCCAAAAGCTCCAGCTCTAAAGTGTGCAAATGCGAACCATCTCTATCTAATAAGACAAGTTGCTCACACCCTAAGGAAAATAGTTTCCGCGCCAATTGCCTACCAACGCTTCCACCTGCGCCAGTAATCAATATCCGCCTATCTTTAAGAAAAGCTAAATCCATTTCCCCACTCATTAACACAAGCACGTACCTTCAAAACAGACGAAAAACGCTACAAACCTTACATTTTCTAATCCGTTATAAAACAGCTGGCCACCCCATATAGAGCGCCAGCTGCCTAAGAAACTTTACCTACTAGAAATCCCAGTCTTCATCTTCAGTCTCTTCAATATCACCAATCACATAAGAAGAACCAGACCCAGAGAAGAAATCGTGATTCTCATCAGCATTTGGAGACAAGGACGCTAAAATCGCTGGATTAACATCACAAGCTTCCGGTGGGAAAAGCGCTTCATAGCCAAGATTCATCAGCGCCTTATTCGCGTTATAACGCAAGAACTTTTTAACATCCTCAGTTAATCCCAGTGGATCGTAAAGATCTTCAGTGAACTTTTCTTCATTATCGTAAAGCTCATCTAACAAATCGAAAGTGTACTCTTTCAATTCTGCCTGACGCTCTGGGCTAGATTCACGCAGCCCTAACTGGTACTTGTAACCAATGTAGTATCCGTGCACTGCTTCGTCACGAATAATTAAACGAATCAAATCCGCAGTATTTGTCAGTTTCGCGTGTGAAGACCAGTACATAGGCGCATAAAAACCAGAGTAGAAAAGGAAAGACTCCAGCATCGTCGAAGCAATTTTCTTCTTCAACGGATCATCCGCCACATAATAGGAATTAACAATCTCAGCTTTCTTCTGCACTTGCTCGTTTTCTTCAGACCAACGGAAAACTTCGTTAATTTCCTGGGTAGAAAGCAAAGTAGAAAAAATAGAAGAATAGGAACGAGCATGGACTGATTCCATAAAAGCAATGTTCGTCAAAACAGCTTCTTCATGCGGAGTCCGCGCATCTGGAATTAACGAGATTGCCCCTACAGTCCCTTGCAAGGTATCTAACAAAGTCAAGTTAGTGAATACCTTATTGGTCATATCCTGTTCTTCGGGCCGCAGAGTATTCCATGAAGGAATGTCATTCGACAAAGGAATTTTTTCTGGCAACCAGAAATTACCGGTTAGCCGATCCCACACCTCTAAATCTTTTTCATCTTCAAGCTTATTCCAGTTAATAGCTTCAAAAACGTGCTTTCCTTCATGATGCAGCATGAGTCAACTCCTTTTTCCTTGTTGATTAAAGTATATCTACGCAGCCGCTGTTTTAAGTGCTGGACACCTGATCGTGAGACTATCTAATAATCTACAAACACGTACCTTTGGTAGAAAATACACTTTAGCCTTAAAAACTGGCTTTAGGTACAACAACGTACCTTTGGTGGAAACTGCGTCCCAAGGTACGCCCTCGGAGAATACCTAACTGTCCACATGCCAATTTGTAAGCAAATTATCCACAGTTTCTGAAACAGACTGCGGCGTTAAAACACATTTTTTAGTAAACAAAAGATATGCAAGCAACTTTTTCTTTAATTTCCACGGCGCATATCGCGTTAAATAAGCTCCTAAAATCACTTCCCAGCCCGCCAACTCCACCAAAAATTGTTTCCCGCCGATGGTGTGTACTATTTTTACCCACCCAACTGTGGGAACGAAATAGAATAATCCACTTAGCTCGTCTAAGAGAAACTATCGGAAACTCAGGGCCACACACATACGCTACTTTAGAGTCCGCCAGTCTCTTATATGAAACTGAAGTTTTAGACTTTAATGTTGAAGTCTACTTAACTTTTCGGGCGAATCATCAAAGAAGGAAAACACGGGTAGGAGCTTTCATTCGCGACCTGCAGGCTTCTACCGTGCATCGAATCCGCCGCAATCATTTACCTAAAGAAGCTTATACTCTTGTGCAGGGCGTCCCAACGTTAAAACCTGAATACTTGATTTTGGAATACCTGTCCTTAAAAGATACTGAAAGGGCATTCGTTGGGGCAGAAAGCCTATTTAGAAAACTCTGCGGAGATAATAAGTGGAAACGCAAAGAAGTTGAAGAAGCTGCATTAAAGTTAAAAAGAAAACTACGCGCGTTGGTGTTAAACAAAGGCTACCCGTATGCGCGTAAAAGAATCCTAGGTCGCTTAGATTTTATTGGCCCGTGGAGTGATTCTGCTGCGGAAAGCCGTTTTAAAGCACAGCTTTTCTTGCGTGGTTTTCCTACTCCGGTGCAACAAAAGCTCGTGGTTATCGATGGGCGTGTATTTTTTGTCGATGCAGCTTGGCTTAAATTTGGGGTATTCGCTGAAGTTGATGGTGACATAAAATATCAAAATGATGCGGCGGGAAAAGTTCGTTTAGCTGAAAAACGGCGGGAAAGTTTCATTCGCCGGGTTATTCCTCATGTGGTGCGGTTTAGTTGGAAAGATTTATCCGAGGACGCCAAGTTCATGTCTTTAAGTAGATTCTTCCCACCGGGCACGATGAATGTTCCACGGGTTTTGTGACATGATGAATGCATGACTATTATTGCCGCTGCAGATGGTTCTGCCTTAAAAAATCCCGGCCCTACTGGATGGGCGTGGGCGATTGATGAAAGTTCTTGGCGTGCCGGAGGGTTTGCGCATGGGACGAATAATATTGGTGAGCTTTACGCTGTTTTGGATTTGTTGCAAGCCACAGCTGAGGTAAATGAGCCCCTACATATTTTGGCTGATTCACAATACGTTATTAATACTTTTACGAAGTGGATTTACGGTTGGAAACGTAAGGGGTGGAAAAAGGCTGATGGTTCTGCCGTACTAAATGTTGAGTTAATTAAACAGATTGATGAGCTTTTGCAAGGTCGTGTAGTTACCTGGGAGTGGGTTAAGGGACACAGTGGCCATGCTTTGAATGAGTTTGTTGATAAAAAAGCTCGTGCTGCTGCCTCCGCATATAAGGAAAGTTCCCCCGTTGAAAGCGGCCCCGGTTTAAATCTTTCTAAGGTACGTGCTTACCCAACAAACTCTGAAGGTACGTCCATAGACTTTGCTGCAGAGCATACTTCCCCTGCTCAAACTGCACCAAAGAGCAGTAATGCGAAGACTGCAGCGCAAGCAGAAATGGATCTGTTTTCTTTTTCCACTTCAAGTTCCCTTTCAGGTTCCACTTTAGGTTCTGTTGAAAACTCCTCCCTCCCCAGCTCAGTACCGCCTAAAGAAACACAGGGAAACACTGAAAACCCCGCGCTCGTGGAAGAATCCGCGAAAACTGCGCCTTCCAAAACCGTTATTTCTAGCGAAAGAATAGGAGCTGAATCAGTGAACACCTATAAGGTACGTGGTCTCAATGTGGCAGATCATTTTCTGACTGTTCCTTTAGACCATGCAGATCCTAACGGAACGCAAATCACTTTATTTGTGCGTGAGATTTGCGATGGTGAGCTGGGGGATATTAAAAAACCCGCTTTGATTTATATGCAAGGTGGCCCCGGAGGAAGAGGTCCTCGCCCCGGAGATTATCGTTCCGGCTGGATTGGTGAAGCACTAAAGAAGTACCGTGTGCTTTTACTTGATCAGCGGGGTACGGGGCTTTCCACGCGCCTTGACGAAGATACGTTATCGACGTTTAGAACCGCGCCAGAAGCTGCGAATTATCTGAAGTTTTTCCGAGCTGATTCGATTGTCAAAGACGCTGAGCTGGTCCGCGCCCGCTTTAATGGGGGTAAGTCGTGGGTTAGTTTAGGCCAGTCTTATGGTGGTTTCATCAATACTACGTATTTGTCGCTTTATCCTGAGGCTTTAGAAGCGGTTTTCTTTACGGGCGGTTTGCCTGGTTTAACTAGTATTGATGAGATTTACACAAGGACGTACCTTGCAACGGCGGAGCGGAATAAGGTTTACTTTTCGCGTTTCCAGCAGGATGAACGCGTTTTACGTGATTTGATTGCGCATTTACAGTCTCATGAAGAAAAACTTCCCAATGGCGAAGTTCTTTCTGCAGGGCGTTTGAGAATGTTAGGTCTTCTTTTAGGTGGCCAGTCCGGTTTTGATCGGCTTCATTATTTCTTTGAAGCTCCTTTCTCTACGGTTAATGGTGAGAAGCGTTTAAGTAAGCAGTTCCTTGATTCGGTGTATAGGGAAGTTTCGATGGGAGATTCTCCTTTGTATGCGCTGATGCATGAAACAATCTATGCGGGGGCGCTTGCATCACTTTCGGGAACTGCAACTAACTGGGGGGCTTGGCGTTTATTAGAGCAAGTGGGGTCAAAGATTCCTGAGGGGTTTGCTTTTAATCCTGACCCGCGTGATCTTTCTACTCCTGTTTATTTGACGGGGGAGCATATTTATCCGTGGCTTTTTGAGGAAGATTTCGCGTTAAAACCGTTAAAAGAAGTTGCAGATTTGCTTGCTAAGGAAACTGCCTGGCCAGTGTTGTACGATGAGGGTATGTTGGCTTCTTCTGAGGTTCCCGCTGCCGCAGCGGTTTACTTTGAAGATATGTTTGTTCCTACTGAGCTTTCCTTGCGCACTGCCGAGCTAGCAAAAGTTCGCACGTGGGTGACGAATGAGTTCCAGCATGATGGTTTACGAATGGATGGCGCGCGTATTTTTGAGCGTTTGTCTTCTTTAGCTTTTGAATAGATTTGGAGTGATGATGTCGAGTTTTCTTGAAAGCGGCAAGGACGCTTTAGTTTCAGCGCATGTTTGGTCTGAGAATAATCCTAAGGCCTCTTACCTGTTGGTTTGGACTGGTACAACGTTTGCTTGGTATGCCCTGCCAGATTTTTGTCGCAGTAAGGTTTTGCGTTTTTTGATTAAGTCAAAATTAACTGCTGGTCTTTTCTGGCATGAGTTGCATTTAGATGCTACTGCCGCGCAGGTGTCTCAGTTTGAAGCGGCCACAGAGAAGCTGGTTTCTGACTGGCCAAAAGAGCGTATTTTGCTTGTTGGTGGCGCGGTCTTGGTTGCGTCTTTGGGAGCGGCTATTGCGTTTGAGAAGTTCCTTTTCCAGCGGGCAGAGCGCAAGCGTGCTTTGGGAAGCCGGTTTGCGCATACTAAGCAGGCTCTGGTGTTGGCTGGTTTAGCTGCTGCTGGTGCAAAGCTGGTGGGTGACAGTCTCTACAGCGAAGTTTCTGCTTAGTTTTCTTTTTCCGAGGGCGCCCCGATAGGTTTTTTAACGTTTATACCTATCGGGGTTCTCTTATTTTTAGGTTCGGTTTCTGCACTAATGTAGGTACGTGGTTGCATTTTTATTGCAACCACGTACCTTTGGGAATTTGTGGTTAGCTACTTTTGAATTCCTAGTTTATAGAGGATAAATGCTAACGATCTTGAGTATTCGTCCCATTTCTTTGATCGGCCGGATCCTCCGGCGTGCCCGGCGATTTCTTCGATTAGGCAGATTACGGGATTTTCTGTTTTTACTTTACTTACGTCCCTTAGACGCTGTACCCATTTAAGTGGTTCCACGTATGAAACACGAATGTCGTTCAAACTTGTTTCCGCAATTATCGTTGGGTACGTGGTTGGTTGCACGTTTTCATAAGGTGTGTAGGCGCGCATCACCTTATAGATGTGTGGGTCCTCTATTGGGTTTCCCCATTCGTCCCATTCACCTGTGGTAAGTGGCTTACTGGGGTCTAGAATCGTGTTAAGCGCATCCACGAAGGGTACTTGTGCGTTAACCACGGTGTAAAGCTCTGGAGCTTGATTTGCTATTGCCCCCATCAGTAAGCCACCGGCAGAGCCGCCTTGTGCCGCTAATCTTCCCGCGGCAACCCAGCCGCTGGAAATCATCCATTTAGAAACATCAACGAAATCATTGAATGTATTTGTTTTTTCCGCGAATTTCCCTTGTTCATACCAGTTTCTTCCCAGTTCTCCGCCGCCGCGAACATGAGCCATCGCATAGACTACTCCGCGATTAAGTAAACTGAGGCGATTGACTGAAAACCAGGGTTCTAAACTCACTTCATAGGAGCCGTATCCGTAAACTAGCCCAGGATTGGTTCCGTCTGCTTCCAGATCCGCACGGTACACCATTGATACGGGGATTTTTGTGCCGTCACGGCCTTCTACCCATTCCAAACGTGTTTTATATTCTGCTGGCTTAAAACCGGGGACTTTGAGTTCTTTAATGATGGTTATATTAGCGCCCTCGGGACTTTCTGTTGCTATTTGGGGGATCGTCTGCTTCCCGTCAGTTACCTGCCGGTGCACATGATAGTCGGCATAGATGATGGGCTGGGCGAAAGATTCAATGGTGAAGCGGAGCCGGTCGCTTTCCCATTCTGGGTTTGCGCTGATTTCCAGTAGGCGCACTTCTAAGGGCCAAGCAATATCAGTTGGCTGGGCGTAAATGCCCCGCAACTGCGCCTCATCTAAAGGTACGTCATTACTGTTTTGAGCCTGTTTTTGACTATTATTTCGCCCATCGACGCGTTTCCAAATGCGGATCGCTGTTTGCCCGTTAGCGCGCATTCCAAAAGCGACAAAACTTTCAAAAGCGTGGATTTCCAAAAGCCGCTCATTAGCTACCAGCGGCCAGTGCTCAATCCAGGTTTCAGAAGGGCACAGGGGTTTTTCTAATGATGTACCTTCGAATTTTTCGTGTGAAGGGGCGGCCACTAAAGCCAGTGATTCATCTGGAGTTAGCTGATTGTGCGCGATTAGAATGTGGTCTCCGGCGGGTTCAATACTGTAGCGGAGCCCTTCTGCCGGAAGTGTAAACATACGTGGCTGATGCCGTTTCCCATCTGCGGGGATCAGCCAGTGTCGGGTGCTGAGAGTAGCGTAAGCACTGATGATTATCCACTGTTTGTCCCGCGATTTGGTTACTCCAATTTCAAATTTTTCGTCGGGTTCTTCTAAAACCAGTTGGTCTTCTGTCGCGTCTGTACCGATGCGATGTACCCAGATTTGGAATGAGCGCCAGGCTTCATCAACTCGCGTATAGTAAATGTCTTCGTCAACTACGGCGATTGAGTAGGCAACTTGTTTCACTGTTTCGTCGATGATTTCTTTGGTGTCTAAATCCATGACGTAGAGGTCGAAGAGTTCTCCTCCGGTGGTGTCTTCTCCCCAGATGAACCGGTTTTTGTCTGCGTCGATAGTTTGGTTGGCGACGTTGTAGAAGGGTTTTCCACTGGCTCGTTTAGCTTGGTTTAGGATTGTTTCTTCACCGGGGTGTGGGTTTTCTACGTTAAGTGAAGGTACTTCCTTGCTTTTTACTCGCGCTAAGAGCGGGTAATCTACCCCGGCGAAGGTGCGGGTGAAGTACCAGTATTCGCCGTTTTTCACCGGCGCACTCACATCTGTTTCTTGCGTGTGGCTGCGAATTTCAGCAACGATTTTTTCGCGGAGGGGGCGGGTTGGTTCAAGCACGGCGTTTGCGTGTTCATTTTCGAGGGCGACTAGCTTCTGTACGGTTTCATAGTTAGCGTCGTTTGGGTTTACGTCCAGCCATTTCCAAGGGTCGGTTTCTGGTTTTGTGTGAAATCTGCGTACGTGGTCGCCTTTTTCGGCGATGGGCCCTTGGGGAGTTTGGGTGATGAGCATTGAGGTTCTTTCTAGTTTCTCTAATGATGTACCTTTGTTGTTAATGATAACAATCTGGAATTTTGCTTGTCTTTCCAGCGTATAAAGTGTTCCCACCTCCAAATGGAGGTGGGAACACTTTATATCTTTTCTCTATTGAAAGAGTAGAAATCACCAACCGTATGGGTTAGCTTGTAATCTGCGTTGCTTATTGACTTTCACTAGCTTCACGATTCCTACAATCAGTAGGATAATGCCGATGATTCCAACGATAGTAGAGATTATTAAACCGGCAAGTGCGGTTCCGTTCAAGAGCATCTGTACTGCTTCATCACCAGAAAAAGCAATCACCCTATCTGCGGCGGTGACATTGTCACAAGCCACCTGGTAGGTTCCGGCAGGCACATTTGGATTATCGAATTGGCCGTTACCTCTGGGGTATAGATCAACAATTCCGTCTGCACCGACTAAGCCACATATCGCAGTGTCTGAGCTTGGTCCATTAACGATCACTTGTACGTTTGGGATGTTTCCAACGACAACTTCAGTCTTGTTCGTCAGGCCGAAGTTTTGAGCGAAGCCAATTCCGATGCCACCGAAGAAGATGATTGGAGCCAGAACAAACATCATAACTAAGCCCATGACGATCATTACTATCGGCTTTGTTTTGCTTGGACCAGAGGCTGGTTTTTCACCGTATCCGGCTGCCTGTAGAGGCATCCCATAGGAAGTTTGTGTCGGCTGTTCTGCTGGGTTAGTTGGTGCTCCATACTGGTCCGCTGGTTGTGGTGCGTAGGCACCGTACTGCGGTTGAGCTGGAGCCTGTTCGTAACCACCTGCTTGTGGCTGTGGTGCGTAGGCGCCGTACTGTGGTTGGGGCGCAGCAACTGGCTGTTGCGGCGCAGCGGGTTGCTCAGGCATAACCGGCTGTTGCGACGCAGCGGGTTGTTCAGGTACAATCGGCTGCTGCGGCGGAATTGGATTTCCAAATTCGTCAATTTGCGGTTGTGCTGGAGCTTCATTCTCGGGTTGATTAATTCCCCAAGGATTCTGTTCAGACATATCTTTATCCTTACATTGTAGGTCTCTCTTACATGATACCGAGTTAAAACGTTGTCGGCTAGGTCTGCGACCGGTTATTAGAGCTTGAAAACGCTTTATTCTCACGTTTTACATCTGATGTTCGCCCTCGGAATTTTTCTTTCCTAGGGCGCTAGGAAAACTCGTTTTAACCCGGTCAGTGCGAAACCAAATGGTATCTTAAGGATAATTTTTGTTGGACTCTAAGCACGTACCTTCGGATCGTGGAAATTATCTGTATATGTAGGGACAAGCTGTTCTAAATTTACTTTCTCTTCCCGGTTTGGGCGTAACATACATTTAAGACATTCCCGCCACAGTTCTAACTCTTTAGTTTTAGGATGATTTCATGTTTGGCTTCACTGAACTTTCCCCAATCACGCAGCAGCTTCTTTCTCTCACGATCTGCTTTATCCTCTGTTCGCTGTTGGGAGTTGAACGCCATGTTCACCATAAGAATGCCGGGGTGAAAACCCATGTTTTAGTTGGCGTGGGAGCCTGTCTTTTCACGTTGGTTTCTGCTTACGGGTTTGCACATTTGGAAAGTGCAACTATTTCTACCGACCCAGCGCGAATCGCAGCGCAGATTGTTTCTGGCATCGGTTTTATTGGAGCTGGGGTTATTTTCGTAAATAATGACACTGTCAGAGGTTTAACTACCGCGGCTACGGTTTGGCTCTCAGCCGCCCTCGGAGTGGCCTGCGGGGCGGGAATGTTCCATTTGGCAATTTTCGCTCTGGTTCTTCACTATCTGGCTATTTTTGTAGTTGGACCTGTCTTAAACCGGCTTCCGCATATCAATCGAAACATACATACAATTATTGAATATGAGTCCGGGTATGGGGTGATGCGGCAGATCCTTTCCGTTGCTTCTGCGCAGGGGTATAAAGCGGCGGTTACTTCTACTTCGCAGATTGAAACTGAAGAAGGGACTGGAACGCGGGTGGTAATGAAATTTGAAGGGCCTTATCCGCAGACTGAATTAATCAACGCGATTACTACGATTTCTCGAGTAAATGCGGTGGATCAGGTGGATCGTAATGATCTTGATTAAAATAAAATCGCGGTGAACTCCCTGGGAGAGGAGGCTTCCACCGCGATTTCCAAGTTTATTATATAAACGAAATTTCGTATCATACAATGCCATTTACGTCGGTGTGACAAAGTCCATTTTTATGCACGAACAAACTCAGATAATGCCCAAATGTCTCAGCACTTTTAGTGCCTGCAAGTGATTGGCTGGAATCAGTTCCGTACCCGGCGCTTCAGCGCGGACTCGGCTGCCTCGTTTCACCGTCACCACGTCACCGGTGGAAGACGCGGCAAATACGCGTGTCCGACGTTCTTCAAGCAATTCCAATTTCGCTTGTAGTAAGGCGTTTTCGGCCTTTAACTGGGCCAGTTCATCTGTAGCGGCTTCTAGTTTTGCCTGCAGTTGTAGGATCCGTCGGATTCCTTCTAGATTAATCCCCTCGTCCTGGGAGAGTCTTTGCACTTCCCTTAGTCGCTCTACGTCACGGGTTGAGTAACGGCGTCCTTTACCTTTCGTTCGCGCTGGAATGACGATCCCTAAACGGTCATATTGCCGGAGGGTTTGCGGGTGCATTCCTGCCAGTTCCGCTGCAACTGATATTACGAAAGTAGTCATACTTTACTCGAATCGTTAGAAAGTGTTTGTCTCTAGTTTAGGAGTTTACTGTGCTTCCCAGTCAAGAGTGCCCTTACCATGAGTGTTCCGGTTATGAGCGCCCTCGCCATGAGCGCCCTAGTCAAGAGTCCCTGATAAGCCGGCTCGCGGATCCCAATCTGCTATGGCTGAAGCATAGGTATCCAGCGCTTCTAATGCTGCTGGGGAGTGCTCCGGCGGAGTCTGTACTTCCAGTTCAATCAGCAAGTCACCGCGTTTACCTTTTACTTCCAAGCCCTGCTGGCGAACCCGCAGGCGTTTCCCGCTGACGGAACCGGCCGGAATTTTCACGGTTATCTTTTCTCCGCTTAGCATCGGCACTTGAATTTGTGCTCCCCGGACTGCTTCTGGCAAAGAAATTGGCAGTTTCATTTGCAATCCTTGTGGAGTGATGCTGTATACCGGGTGCGGTTCAACGGTGATACTCACTACCAAATCTCCGGCAGGTCCTCCGTTTTTTCCGGGGCGCCCTTTGCCTGCTAAACGTAGTTTCTTCCCGTCACTAACTCCCGCGGGGATTCGCACGGTGTAAGTTTGCCCTTCTACAGTTAAGCGGACTGTGGCTCCTTCGGCGGCTTGGCGGAAAGTCAATTTTGCCGAGGTCGCTAAGTCAGCACCTTTCGCTGGTTTAGCAGTGGTATACCCAGCATTTTGTGGGGACCCTCCGGCAAATCCGGTTCCTGAACCTCCTCCGAACAGACCACTTAATAGATCTTCAAGACCGCCAAAGTTTCCTGAGAAATGGGCTTGTCCCCCATTTTGTCCGAACTGTCCCGTTTGGAAGAACGGGTTAGAGCTTCCTCCTGCGCCAGCGAACCCGTTGAAGCCACCTCCTTTGAAACCGCCGAAGCCGCTTGCACCTAAAGTGCGAATTTGGTCGTATTCTTGGCGTTGTTTTGGATCGGAAAGAACTTTGTAGGCTTCGCCAACTGCTTTGAAACGTTCTTCGGCTTTTTTGTCGCCGGGATTTTTATCCGGATGATTGTTTCGTGCTAGTTTCCGGTAGGCTTTCTTGATAGTGGCTTCGTCCGCATCTTTAGATACGCCCAAAACCTTGTAGAAGTCTTTTTCTAACCAGTCTTGTGTCGCCATTATCTTCTCCTCAAGGCACTTAAAAACGGTTCTGTTTTTAAGTTAGTTTTGTGTCTGCGTGAACTACTGTGGGTTAGCTACGATTACTTTCGCTGGGCGAATAGTAGTTTCTCCGAGTTGGTAGCCGCTTTGGATTACTTGTTGGACGGTTTCTACTTCAACTTCTGAAGAGGGTGTGGCCATAACTGCTTCGTGGAACTGTGGGTCAAAGGTGTCTCCATTAGTTCCAAAGCGAGCAAATTGGTAGCGGTTTTCTAAAAGCTGTTCAAATTTGGTGGCGATCGCAGCAAAGGGCCCCGATTCAAGCTCTCCAGCGGCGCGGGCTGCTTCAATATCGTCTAAGACGGGTAGTAGCGCTTCGATTACTTCGGCTTTACCAGCTGCTTTAGCGTTAGTTTGATCTGCTTTTGAGCGTCGAACGTAGTTATTGTATTGCTGGTCTAGGTTGTATAGGTCTGCTCGGGCGCGCGCTAGATCATCATGTAGTTGCGCATTTTCTTGCTCAAGTGCTTCAAGACGTTGTTCTACCGTGGGTTCTGCTTCGGGAATTTCTACGTCGGCCAGTTGTTCTGCTAAATGCGCGATGTCTTCACCTTCGGTTTCTTCAACTGGGGTGATTTCTTCTTCCGGGTTTTGGGGATTATTTTCCACGGATACAACCTACTTCTTAAATCAGCGTGCTATCTAGTTTTGCACTCGTGGGGGCGGAGTTATTCCGCCCCCACGAGCTGTAGTTTTTAGGTTCTGTTGAACTTAATCACTTAGTTTCTTCGTCATCAACGATTTCTGCGTCGATTACGTCATCTTCTGCGGGTGTTTCCGGTGCGGTTTCACCTGCTGCTGCTTGTTCAGCTTGGGAAGCTGCGTAGACTTCTTGACCGATCTTTAAGCTAGATTGGTTGAGTTTATCCAGTGCTGCGCGAACCTGTGCAGAGTCGTCTCCTGCCAGGGCTTCTTTCAATGAATCAATGTCAGCTTTAACTGCGGTTGCGGTTTCGTCTGAGATCTTGTCTGCTTCATCTTTAAGCACTTTTTCAATGGCGTAAACGGTTTGTTCTGCGGTGTTGCGCAGTTCAGCTTCTTCACGACGCTTCTTATCTTCTTCTGCGTGTACTTCTGCTTCTTTAACCATGCGGTCGATTTCGTCCTTGGAAAGTCCTGATCCTCCGGTGATGGTCATTGATTGTTCCTTGCCGGTACCCAGGTCTTTAGCGGATACGTGAACGATGCCGTTGGCGTCAATATCGAAGGTAACTTCAATCTGGGGAACTCCGCGTGGAGCAGGTGCGATTCCGGATAGTTCGAAGGTTCCCAGTGGCTTATTGTCGCGTGCGAACTCGCGTTCACCTTGGTATACCTGAATCAGTACGGAAGGCTGGTTGTCTTCAGCAGTTGAGAAGATTTCCGTGGACTTAGTAGGAATAGCAGTGTTACGGTCGATCAGTTTGGTCATGAAACCACCCTGAGTTTCGATCCCCAAAGAAAGTGGAGTAACGTCGATCAGCAGAACGTCTTTACGGTCCCCCTGAATAACGCCTGCTTGCAAGGCGGCGCCCATTGCTACTACTTCGTCTGGATTAACTGACTTGGATGGTTCTTTACCGCCAGTCATTTCCTTTACAACTTCAGCTACTGCTGGCATGCGGGTAGATCCGCCCACTAAAATCACGTGGTCGATTTCGCTTACGGAAATACCTGCGTCACGAATTACTGCGTGGAATGGAGCTTTGGTTCGTTCCAACAGGTCTGCGGTCATTTCTTCGAACTTTGCCCGGGTTAAGGTTTCGTCCAAGTGTACTGGCACGCCATCAACCATGGTGAGGTACTGCAATGAAATGTTGGTGGAGGTGGAGGAGGAAAGTTCCTTCTTAGCTTGTTCTGCTGCGTCGCGCAGACGTTGCATTGCTACTGGGTCTTTAGAAAGGTCGTTTCCGGTCTTTGCCTTTACTTGGATTACCAGCCAGTTAACGATAGCGCGGTCCCAGTCGTCGCCACCAAGGCGGTTATCGCCAGAGGTTGCTCGTACTTCGATGGTGGAGAAAGTGGAGCCTTCTTCAACGTCTTTGCCGATTTCCAGGAGGGAAACGTCAAAGGTGCCGCCACCTAGGTCGAATACCAGGATTAGTTCATCCTGCTTACCTTTTGCCAGGCCGTAAGCTAAGGCTGCTGCGGTTGGCTCGTTTACGATACGGGTTACGTTTAACCCCGCAACTGCGCCGGCGTCTTTAGTTGCCTGACGTTCTGCGTCGTTAAAGTAAGCTGGAACGGTGATAACCGCATCGGTTACTGGTTCACCTAGGTATTCTTCGGCGTCACGCTTTAGCTTGGAGAGGATACGTGCAGAGATTTCTTCTGCAGTGTATTTTTTGTCGTCTACGTTCATGGACCAGTCAGTGCCCATGTGGCGCTTAACTGACATGATGGTGCGATCAACGTTAGTTACTGCCTGACGTTTCGCAATTTCACCTACCAGGACTTCACCTGTCTTGGAAAACGCCACTACAGAAGGAGTGGTACGCATACCTTCTGCATTTGCGATGATAGTTGGTTCGCCACCTTCGAGGGTAGCGATTGCTGAGTTGGTGGTTCCCAGGTCAATGCCTACTGCACGTCCCATGTTTGTCCTCCTATTATCTTGAGTCTCTTTCGCTCAATTTTTCATTCTTGAGCTGCACATACTCAAGTTTACGCATCTACCAAAAACTGTCAACCTGAAAATCCGAAAGTTGAGCAAACCCTACTCAACTTCACATTACTTCCCCAAACCCCCACAACAAACAAAGGTACGTGCTTGGGTTTTTCCGCTCAATTCCAAAGAAAAACCCAAGCACGTACCTTTTGAAGAAAATAAACTCAGCTTATAAACTTCTGCCCCGTCAGCCTCTCATAGGCTTCCACATACCGCGCTCGCGTAGCTTCAACTACTTCTGCTGGCAAACTCGGCGGATTAGAAACCCGATCCCAACCAGCCTCTGCAGAAAGCAACCAATCGCGCACAAACTGTTTATCAAACGAGGGCGTAACCTGACCTTCCACCCATTGTTCAGCTTCCCAAAACCGAGACGAATCCGGTGTTAGCACCTCATCTGCTAACACCAACTTTCCACCTACAGTCCCAAACTCAAACTTAGTATCAGCCAAAATAATCCCGCGCGCAGCCGCAATCTCCGCAGCCCGTTTATAAATACTTAAAGTTGCTTCCCGCAAACTCTCAGCCACTTCAGCGCCCACCATCTCAACTACATGAGCGAAAGAAACATTCTCATCATGTTCCCCCACTTCAGCTTTCGCCGCGGGAGTGAAAATCGGTGTTTCCAAACAAGACGCTTCCTTTAACCCCTCCGGTAAAGAAACCTCACAAACTCTCCCACTAGCCTGGTACTCTTTCAACCCCGAACCAGTCAAATACCCGCGAGCGACACATTCCACTGGATACATGGAAAGCCGTTTACAAATCATTGCCCGCCCAGCCACTGCAGCTGGCACGTCCAGAGAAACTAAGTGATTTTCAACTCCCAGTTGCTCAAACCACCAGGCAGAAAGTTGAGTAAGAATTTTCCCCTTATCAGGAATCTCCGTATCTAACACGAAATCGTATGCAGAAATTCGATCCGAAGCTACCACTAATAAGAGGGAATCGTCCGCGTCATTTACGTATAAATCACGTACTTTACCCTGTGAAATATGCGTCCAACCAGAAAGCTCTAAGACCGGAAATGATAAAGGACGTACCTTCGGACCTTTTTCAGTTTCCGCATTTTTAGGTGCTGGCACAGTGATTTCTTCATTTATTGCCTTCAAAGCAATATCGGTTCGATATTGGGCGCCCTCGAACTTTATCTTTGCAACTGCTTCATATGCCAGGTCGCGAGCTGCCCGCAAATCTTCAGCCTGCGCACAGACTGTAAAAACTCGACCACCCGAAGTTTCCAAACTAGATGGGTAGTCTCCGCGCGCCCCCGCCAAAACCACCTGCACATCCGAGTGTTGCACGGCTTGTTCTACCCCGGAAATCTGCGCTCCGACGCTAACTGTTCCCGGATAACCAGCGGCAGCCATCACCACCCCTACCCCAACTTTGTTAGACCACTGTAGCGCGGGGATTTCCGCTAGCTTCCCTGTGGCCGCCGCGTACAATACTTCCGCTAAAGGCGTCTCTAACAGCGGTAGCACCACCTGTGTTTCGGGATCGCCAAAGCGCGCGTTAAACTCGATAACTTGAATCCCTTTTGAAGTGCACGCCAAACCGCAATAAAGTAACCCAACAAAAGGAGTGCCTCGCTGCGCCATTGTGTCAATCACCGGCTGAGCAACCTCAGTAACAACTTGCGCTACGAATCCTTCTGGAAGCCACGGAAGCGGAGAGTAAGCCCCCATTCCTCCTGTATTTGGGCCTTTGTCGAAATCGAAGATTCGTTTAAAATCCTGCGCCGGTTGCAGGGGCACAACTGTTTTTCCATCGGAAATACAAAAGAGCGAAACTTCTGGGCCATCTAAGTAGTCTTCAATCACCACAGCTCCGCCGGGAGCGTTAATACAATCAAGGGCGTGCTGTTTTGCAGTTTCATAATCCTCGGTAACTACCACTCCCTTTCCAGCTGCCAAACCATCATTTTTTACAACGTAGGGGGGTGCGAAATCAGCCAAAGCCGATTCCACTTCAGCTTCAGTTAAACAGGTGTAAGCTCGAGCGGTTTTCACGCCCGCGGCATTCATGATTTCTTTTGCGAACGACTTTGATCCCTCTAGCTGCGCCGCATCTTGGTTAGGGCCAAAAACAGGAATTCCGCTGGCTCGCACTGCATCTGCTACGCCGGCAACCAAAGGCGCTTCCGGGCCAATAACTACCAGGTCGATTTGGTTTTCTTGGGCCCAAGCGGAAACTGCTTGCGGGTCGGTTTCCTTGAGTTCTAGATTAGTACCCAGGGCCCTGGTTCCGGGATTGCCGGGGGCGCAGTACAGTTCGTGATTAGCATTTTGGGTGATTGCCCGAGCCAGGGCGTGTTCGCGCCCTCCGGATCCAAGCAGCAGAATTTTCATTTTTTCTCTTCCTAGAAAACCTGGGTGGGAGGCGATTTTCCGTGGAGTTTAGCTGGCTTTTCACGGCAGTTAGCTGACTTTTCCGCAGTTTTAAGCGAGTTTTCCACGGTATCTAACCGTTTTTATTGTCGCATTTTCCGCTGCCATAAAGGAGGTAACTTCCAGCTTTTGAAACGCTTTCTGCAAGTCCACCTGTTTTTTCCCGAAGGTACATCATCGTATTTTTCTTTGATTTTTAAGCTATCCTGAGATTGATTTTCGAAAGGATGTACCTTGCTTTCAACTTCAATGTGGGTCACTTTGCTGGGCACTTTTACGATTGCGGTGGCTTCTCCGGGCCCTGATTTTCTTCTTGTGTTACGCACGGCGTTACATAAGGGGCGCGCCCACGGATACGCCACTGCAGTTGGTATTGCTGCTGGCACGGCAGTTTGGATTACTGCCACTATGGCTGGTTTAGCTACTTTGCTACACACTTACCCGTCCTTGGCTAGCTTCACTCGTTATGCGGGTGCAGCGCTTTTATTCTATTTTGGGATTCGCATTTTAGTTGGCATTATTAAACAAGTTTTCTTTTCCGAGGGCGCCGCTGATCCCTCTTATTTTTCTGCTGAGACGTCTGGTTTTTCTAACGGTTCTAATCCTACGAAGCCAGGTTCTTTTAAAGGTACTTCTTCTTTAAAAACATCAGCTATTTTGGGTTTTATCACTACCACGGTAGGGAATCCTAAGGCGGCTATTTTCTTTTCCTCTTTATTTGCCACCATGTTGCCCGCGCAGCTGCAACTTTTACCCGGGTTCGTTTTGGGACTTGCCATGGTGCTGATTTCTTTTAGCTGGTTTGTTTTAGTTTCGTCGATTGCTGGGAATCCTCGCTTTATTGCTTGGTATGAGCGTTTACAAACACCTGTCGATTTCGTTTTAGGTACGTTATTTATCGGTTTAGCAGTTTTATTAGTTTGGCAGTAGCTTTACTCTCATTCCTTTGGCTGTAGCTTTGGCCCCCATCGCAAGGAACTTTTCTTTTGAAGGTACGTCCTTGCAAATTTTCCCGTATTTTTGAGTAAAATACGGAGTATATTTCTTTTCAAGAAATTTAGTTTTGGTTTGATTGGGGACTGTTATGGCCGTAGAGATTGTAAATGAAGCAACCGAAGAATTACTTGACGCGATGGCTCATCTACTACCTCAGTTATCTTCTTCCGGAAAAGCTCTTTCTGCCAACCAATTGGAAGATTTAATCAACCAAGATTGCTTGAAGCTTTTTGTATTCCGCGATCAGGTAGGAAACATTGAGGGGATGCTTTCACTGATTTTATTCATGATTCCCACCGGTACACGCGCTTGGATCGAAGATGTGGTTGTTTCTCAGGCAACTCGCGGACAAGGTGCGGGACAACAGTTAGTTGAAGCTGCAAGCCAATATGCGCTTGAAGTTGGTGCTCGCACTGTAGATTTAACTTCCCGCCCTAGTCGAGAAGCTGCTAATCGTCTTTACCAACGCTGCGGATTTGTTTTGCGCGAAACGAATGTTTACCGCTTTAGCAAATAATTCATAAAGCGTATCTTGCCAAAGCCAGTTCACTGCAAGCTCCATATTTATTGAGCTTCCCTCTGGGGTAATGGAGTGCGCTACGCCTTTATTGCTGAGTATTTTGCCCAGCTGTGTTTTTCTGCCGTGTTTTCAACTGCCATTTACCGCGGTTATTTTGTACAAAAACGCAAGCACGTACCTTCTGTGATTAAGCACGTACCTTTAGTTATAAGAAATAGATAAGTAGAATAGTTATATGACTATTTCGCTTACTGACTCTCATCGCATTCACGCTCAAGATTTTGCTGACTTTATTGTCAAGTCCCCTTCTTCTTACCACGCGGCAGCTGAGATTGCGCGTCGCTTGTTGGCCTGTGGTTTCACCCAGTTAAATGAAACTGATGTTTTCCCAGTTGCAGCGGGAGGATATTTTTTTGTGCGTGACGGAGCAGTCATGGCGTGGCATATCCCCACAACTGTAAAGCCACAAAATCCCACAGAAACCGGGTTCCGAATTTTGGGTTGCCACACTGATTCCCCCGGATTCAAACTTAAACCCAGTGGTTCCACTGTTTCCCCAGATGGGTGGGGGCAAGTTGAAGTCGAAATGTACGGCGGTCTGTTATTAAACTCTTGGCTGGATAGAGAAATCGGTTTCGCGGGGCGTTTAGTTTCCAAAACTGGAGAAACTCACCTGATTGCTACCGGCGCGGTGGCTCGCGTCCCCCAGTTAGCAGTGCATTTGGATCGGACTGTAAATACCGATGGGTTAAAACTTGATCCGCAAACTCATATGCATCCGATTTGGACTTTTGTTTACGAAAATGAGGCTGCTCCGAGCATTTTAGATCACCTGGCACAGTTAGCTGGTTTAACAGATGCTAGTGAAATCAGTGGCTTTGATGTGGTTTCATTCGCTACCGAAGCTCCCGCTACTTTTGGTTTTAATCAGGAGTTCTTTGCCGGAGGGCGCCAGGATAACCTTTCTTCAGTGCACGCGGGCTTAACCGCCCTCGAAAATTATGTTGCAAGTGAAGCCGCTAAAACGGCTAAGGATATTGCGATTTTTGCGGCTTTTGACCATGAGGAAGTTGGGTCGTCTACTCGTTCTGGGGCGTCTGGACCGATGTTGGAGTCTTTGTTGCGTCGCCTTGCCACTGCACTGGATTTGGATGAGCAGGGCTACCAGCAAATGTTGGCAGTTTCGTCTTGCATTTCAGCTGATGCGGGGCATTTTGTGCATCCTAACTATGCGGGTAATCATGATCCTGCGGTGCATCCGGTTCCGGGAAATGGGCCGATGTTGAAGTTGAATGCTAACCAGCGTTATGCCAGTGACGCGGTAGGTACTGCTTTGTGGAATCGGGTTTGTGAGCGCGCCGGAATCGCGCATCAGAGGTTCGTTTCTAATAATGCGATGCCTTGTGGTTCTACGATTGGTCCTTTGACGGCGACTCGTTTGGGGATTACCACGGTGGATGTGGGCTTAGGGTTGTTGAGTATGCACTCTGCTCGGGAGATGAGTTATGTAGTTGATCATTCCTTGTTGCGCGATGCGGTAGTGGCTTATTGGGAAGGGGCTTAGCGTGTATTCCGCTGAGGAGTTCACTTCAGTTGTTGATTTGTTTAAGGCTTTGGCTTCTAAGAAGCGTTTAGAGATTTTGCGGATTTTGTTTGATTCTCCGAAGTGTGTGCATGAGATTTGTGATTTGGTGGAGATTTCTCAGCCGTTGGCGTCCCAGCATTTGCGTGTTTTGAAGCAGGCGAAGATTATTGCGGTGGAGTCGCGTGGGCGGGAGAATATTTATTCGGTGGCTGATGATCATGTTCGTCATTTAGTTATCGATGCGATTGAGCATGTGAACGAATAGTTGGTGGAGTTTTTGTTAAGCGGGTGGAAGCAAGTTTTCCACCCGTTTTCTTTTCCCGAGGGCGTTTAGCTAAAGGTACTTGGTTATAAAAATCGAAGGTACATGCATGCTGAGCATGAAGGTACGTGCATGCAGCGAATAAAGGTACGTGGTTGCAAAAACCTAAGGTACCACCTTAGCGTTTTGGCTTATTTTCTGGGTTTTTTGCAACATGTATAAAAATACTTTTATATAAATAACTTTTTATGTATAATAGTTTCATAAGCTTTTCCTTATGTAACTTATAACCCTAACTTAAAGGAGCAAATCATGGCAGAGCACAAAACTCACGAACACACCCACCATCACGGCACCGACTGTGGACACGTAGCAGTTGAGCACGGCGACCACGTAGACTACCTACACGATGGACACGCACACCACGCTCACGAAGACCACTACGACGAATGCAATTTCGACGGGCACGTAAAGTCTGAAGATCACGCAGACCACACCCACGGCACCGACTGTGGACACGAAGCAGTTGAGCACGGCGACCACGTAGACTACCTACACGACGGACACCGCCATGCAGCTCACGAAGACCACTACGACGAACACTGAGTTTCAACCTTAAGGTTCTAAAACCTCAGGAGGGAAGTAGCAGTTTGCTACTTCCCTCCATTTAATTTTTCTAAAACGCAAGCACGCACCTTATAAATTTCACAAGCACGTACCCTCATTTCCCACAACCACGCACCTTATAAATTTCTCAAGCACGTACCTTTAGGTGGGAATTAGAGGATGAAGAAAATCAGTGGCACTAAGAGGATTTTCACCACGATCGATGTAGTGAATAATGCTGCGTAAGCTGACTCGATTCTTTCATCTGCTACCCGCGATACTGCTTCTTGTAAGATTGCTGGCTGTCCCATGAACCCCGCTACTCCTCCGGCAACTCGCGGGGCAGATAGGCGGAGGAATTTACCGATGGTCACAAGCACTAAAGTACAAACAAGTACCGTCACGGCGGCGAGTAAGGCTGCTTTCCACCCCAGGGAACTAAAAACGATTTCCTTAAATGAAGGCCCCGCCCCCAATCCTAAGGCTGAGAGGAAAAAGAGTAGCCCCAGTTGGCGGATAGTTAAATTGGCGGCCTCGGGAAGTGTCCAAATCAGCGGGCCGGTGCGTTTCAAAGCGCCCAGGACCACGCCCATCAGCAGCGGGCCAGCGGCCGCCCCTAAACTAAACTGCGCACCTCCGGGAATAGGTAAAGTGACTAACCCTAAAAACATCCCCAAGACCAGCCCTAACCCAAGGGCTAAGGCATCTACTTCTGAGACTTTCCGCTGGGAATCACCAAAATAGTCGGTTACTTCACCTAAGTATTTGTGTTCCACCGCCACAGCAATACGATCACCCAACTGTAAAGCCAGCTCATCTTTGGCTAGCATTTCCAGGTCTCCGCGCCGCACTCGGGTGATAACTGCCCCGTATTTTGCAGGTAAGTTTATTTCCGCAACAGTTTTTCCAGCCAGCTCTGGGTTTGAAACGGTGATGCGTTCAAAATCAACGTAGCGCCGATCTTCCACTAAATGTATTTGTGCCAGCTCCCCAATTTCAGCGATGGCTTCATCTACCGCGTTTTGCTCACCAACTATTGTGATTAGGTCGTTTTCCAGCAGATAGTCTCCGGGTAAAACCACTCTGGTCCACCCGTCTCTACGCAGGTAGGACATCCGTACTTTTTGCTTGCGCCAAACCTGAATATCGCGCAAACTGATTGGTTTGCTAACTTGGGCGGTTTTGGCAACCAGTTTGATTCCCGCTAAGGAGGGCGTATCGTTTTCACCTTTCCAGCTGCGCATAACCACTAAAGAAGCGACGATAATTCCCACGACTACTCCGAACGGGTATCCAACCGCGTACCCTGCTCCGGTTTCACTGCTTTTGGAGATGTTCAGCGCCGCGTCTAAAGCGGGGGCGGCGGTGAGCGAGCCGGTAAAGATTCCGGTGGCAAGGTTTTTCGGTATTCCCAGTAGTTGCGCCCCTAAAACAGTGAGCAGCGCCCCTAAAACGGCTACTGCTGCGCCGCTGAGAATCAAGCTGGTTTGGTTTCGAAGTTGCGTCAGAAAATTTGCGCCGGCCGCGATCCCTACTGTGTAGACAAATAGTGCCAGTCCAATGGATTGGAGCAGTGCCATATTTTCGCCTAAGGTGGGTTCGAGGGCGGAGAGGAAAAGCCCCACAAACAGGGCGCCGGCTGCGCCGAAGCGAAGTGGGCCGAGTTTGATCTGTCCGAGCGCTGCACCTACCGCGACTACTAAGAAGAAGGCTAAAAGGGGGTGAGTTTTGAGCATTTCTAGCACTCTATAAGAGTAGTACAATGTCCTTTTAGGGTGAAATGTTATTTTTGTGGGTCGTTGACGTTTTTTACTTAAGGTGAGGCTTTCTTATGAGCGATACGGTGCGGGTGGATATTTGGCTTTGGAGCGTGCGTAAAATGAAGTCGCGTTCTTTGGCTACAACGGCGTGCCGGGCGGGGCATGTGAAGGTCAATGGGAATACGGTAAAGGCGTCTCATAAAATCAAAGTTGGCGACATGGTGTCATACCGGTTTGAGGGATTTGATCGTTCCTTGGAAGTGTTACAAATACTTACTAAGCGGGTGGGTGCATCGCTGGCTGAGCAGGCTTACATTGATCATTCCCCTCCTCGCCCGAAATTTTCGATTGTTTTAACATCGGGGGTTAGATTGCGGGGTTCAGGTCGCCCTACAAAGCGTGAACGTCGCCAGTTAGATTCTTTGCGAGGGCGGAATACGAACCTAAATCGTTACGGGTAAACCCTTTTTAACTCCCCTGTAATCGGCTTCACTATCCGATCTTGGTTTAATAGATTTTATTTATCCCAAATTAAAGTAATCGTATATGATTGTTGCCTCCGCCAGAAGCGGAGGCAACAGTTTCATCTCAAATTATTTGCGAATCCAGCTCTACAGTTAGAGAACTATTTTCACTTACTTTCAATTCCGGCAACTTCTAGAGCTTTGGACCAGGTCCGGTAAATTTCACGCAGGAGAGCCCCGGAAGGTACCCGAGGATTTTGTTCCCGAGCCCAAACTACGTATCCGGCATATGAGGCTGTCCGGTTTTCCGCTTCGCGCTGCGCTACATATTTACGGATTGCAGCGATATGGTCATCGGTGGTGAACCGTACGTTGTGATGTCCAATTTCCACTCCGGCTGTGGCAGATAATCCACAGGCGGTCATGGCGTTGGACCAACGCCCTCCCATACGAGTGATAATGGTTTGGGAAGTAGGTGGCCAAAGCTGTAGCCCCCGCGCGGAACGTAGGCGCAGATCCCGCAGAATCTTAACTCGTTGCGCGTCATATTTGGTGACTGAGAGGACGGTGTCGTTCTCACTCACGTGATCGTGCGCTGCTGCTGCCAGAGCGACGATTTTTTTAGCTTTAGCTTCGTAGTCTTCTACACCAAGGTTTTTTAGGGTTGCGCTGAGTTCCTGCACTGTGTCTTCTGTGTTGTTGTTGGGTTCCTCCGGAGCTTCCAGATCGAACTGAAGAGCCACTGCATAGCAAACTGCAGTTTTTAGGAGGGTGTCGGAGGTGGCGTCGCGCTTTTGCATTTATGCTCCCTATTATTTCGCACCTTATGTACTTATTAAGTCTAGCTTTTGAACCTAACCTATTTTATGTCAAATAAAAAATTCATTCGTAATTATATTGGATACTCAGTTGAGTTTGTTTAGGCTGGAATAAGAAGCCTATATTGATTATTTCTACCCGGAGGTCCGATTATGAACATTCCTCATTTACTTCTGAACACCAAGGCAACTATTCCGCAGTTTGGTTTAGGCACATACAAACTAGAAGCTGATTCTACCGCGGAAATAGTAACAAAAGCAGCACATTTGGGTTATCGCCATTTCGACACGGCACAGATGTATAAAAATGAAGCTGAGGTGGCAGCCGGAATTCGTGCTTCGGGAATTCCTCGGGAAGAATTCTTTGTTACCTCAAAGTTACTGCCGGCCAATAATCAACCTGACAAAGCTCGACGTTCTTTCAGTGAATCACTTGAACGAATGCAGTTTGATTACGTGGATCTATTTTTGATTCACTGGCCCATGCCGCATTTAGCTGATGCGGATTTTTGTGTTACTTGGCGGGTTTTAGAAGAGTTTTATGCGCAGGGTTTAGCGAAAGCAATCGGGGTTTCCAACTTCTTAAAACACCATTTGCAGCGGCTTTTAGCTGAAACTGAAGTTATTCCCGCGGTTAATCAGATTGAGTCTCACCCGCACCTGCAGTTACCTGATTTACATGAGTTCTGCGCTCAGCAAGGAATTTTGATTGAAGCCTGGTCTCCTTTAGCTAGAGGACGGGTTTTTTCAGAACCAGTTTTGCTTAAAATCGCGCAGCTGCTGGGAAAGACACCGGCGCAGGTGACGTTACGTTGGGCTTTGCAGCGGGGCGATATTGTTTTCCCTAAAACTGCTTCCCCAGAGCGTTTAGCTGAAAACCTGGATATTTTTGATTTCGAGTTATCGCCTGAGCAGATGGAGGCGATTAGTGGTTTAGATCGGGGCGAGGCCGGTCGTATAGGACCCCATCCAGATCGAATGGCTTAGCACTGTCACGTTCCAGCAGGTATTCCTATCTTTCAAGTTCCAGCAGGTATTCCTATCTTTATAAGCGAGTTCTACTGTCGCTTTATTGGACGCGGTTCACGAACTAACCCCTGCTGTCTTTTATAAGCAAGTTCTACTGTCGCTTAGATAGAAAACCGAGAGCGCTTAATTGGAAAACTCGGGGCATTAAGATCGGAAAACTTAGTTAGTTAAGTGGGTGCTCGAAGGGTCTTGCAGTTTTATTTAAGTACGGATCAGCGGGGTGAGTCGATTACCAAAACATGAGACATTGCCGGTGTCTTTCTTGGGTTTGGGGTAAATTATTTCGCATGACTGTTAATAATTCCCTTGACTATGCCCTGGCAACGATGAATGTTAAGCACCAGGGCATCTACGCGTTCGTCTCTTTAGACGAAATTCCAGAAGGCGTAGAACCTTTTGCTGTGGTGCGTGAATTTGAAGGCAAGACGGTAGTTTTATCCGAAGACCGCGCGATTGCAGCTGGTTTACCGGTTAATACACGGTATGTGCGACTTTCAATTGATACTCCGCAATCTTTAGAAACGATTGGATTAGCTGCGATGATTGCCCAGAGCTTGGCGGCTCGGTCGATTATTTGCAATATTTTGGCTGGTTTCCACCGCGATCATATTTTCGTGCAGGTGGAAAAAGCAGCCGAAGCAGAAGAGATTTTGAATGACTTGAAAGAACAGGCTCGCGGCTGGTTACCTAACTAAACCAGTTCCCCATTTTCTTATTTTCCCGAGGGCGTTGCTGGAATCTTCTAGGTTCCGCGGCGCCCTCGAAATTTTGTATAACCCCAATGTCTAGCCGGCAGCTACCCACTATTTTCTTCCCAGACAGTGTAAAAATACTATTTTCAGGATTTGCGAAGAGTTTATGAAAGCTACCAAAATAGCCAAACTCAATGAAGAAACTATCTAATCGGGCTTTAGTGTCGGCTCTGCTCTTTATATCCTTCTGATTCCCCAGCTGCTTAACCTCTGCAGTGACCGCGCCAGAAACCTCTTTTAATCTAGGTTCGAAAACTCATTAAAGGGACTCGCGCTGCCCGATGGTAAGCCCGCTGCAAATAGCTGCTCGGTAAAGGCAGTTAGTTTACACTGGCGATGAACTGAAAGTTCTTTACCGCCCTACTGCCCCTGGTGAAATTCTAGTTTCCTCACCCACCTGTGGCGGTAACAGCGGGTCAGAGTATTCGACGAAAACTCCTATCGGAGATTTCGAGAAAAAGTAAAAGCGCATTAGGTTTGCTAACCTAGAAGCATGGCAAAGGCGCATTCTGAAAAACAGGCTCTGCTGCGTTGCGCAGACGGCACAATTAAGCAAAAGAATCTACTGACCGGCACGGAAGTGTGGACTGTTCCTGGGAGAGGACATCGGCCCCTGGCGATTCCCACCCAAGACGATTCTCCTGTAGATCATAGTCGGCACGGACACTACTGCGCCTTTTGTCACTTCCGCTACTTTGAAACTCCCCCTGAAAAAGCGCGGGTAATTTTTGATGAAGATACCGGGTGGAAAACTTTAGAACATGTACCAGCTTCACAGCTTTACTCCACCACCGCAGAGTTTCGGCGAATTCCCAACCTATTTGAGATTGTCTCTTACAACTATTGGAATTTAAACTACGGGCACGTTCCCTCAGCTGAGGATTCGCAGCGGATGGCCCGTTATCTGGCTGACCCAGCTGGGTTTGAACACGTTATGCGAGTGGTTAGAGCTCGTTTAGCTGCTTCGGGTTTATCTGCTGAAGAGTTAGCTGACATGCCTGACGGGGCACTTTTGCCACATGCTACGGGGTTCTTCAGTGGCGGTCACGACGTGATTATCGCTAAGAATCATTACATTCCAGATGCGGAAAATAAGTCTCAACTGGCGTCCTCGGGAACTCTCAGCGCCGATGCCCACTTTCAATACATGCAGTTCACGGCGCAAACCATGCAGGATCTCTATCAGCTTAATGAGCACGTGAAATATGTAGCGTGTTTCCAAAACTGGTTGAAACCTGCGGGGGCTTCTTTTGACCACTTGCATAAGCAGGCGGTGGCGATTGATGAAACACCGGTGCAAATCGAAGCTGAGCTTGAACGCCTCCGGATTGATCGAGAAATCTATGATGGGATTATTAGCTTAGCTGCCACCCGGAAACTTCTTTTGGCGCAAAATGAACACGCTGTAGCCCTTGCTGGGATTGGGCACAGGTTCCCATCAATCGCGATTTGGCCGCTGGGGCCAGCATACAACCCATGGGAAGCTACTCCCGAGCAGATGCGCGGAGTTTCCGATTTAGTACACGCCATGCATGCGGCTACGGGGGCGGAAGTGCCGTGTAATGAAGAGTGGTATCACCGTCCACCGTCAGTGGCATCTCCAATGCGTTGGCGGCTGCTGATTAAGTGGCGGATTTCCACGTTAGCTGGTTTCGAGGGCGGGACTCGCATCTACCTGAATACCATCAACCCCTGGCAGGTCCGTGATCGAGTGCTCCCCAAACTATACGAGCTACGTGAAGCTGGTTTAATTGCCCCGATGCAACTGGGCGACGAATGTCGGATTACCCCGAAAGACCTTCGCTAAAACCCTCCCCCAAAGGTACGTGCTTGCGTTTTACCCAAAGGTACGTGCTTGCGTTTTGCCCAAAGATACGTGCTTGCGTTTGCCCAAAGGTACGTGCTTGCGTTTTACCAAAGGTACGTGCTTGCGTTTTCCATAAGTGATTTCAGTGAAAATAAGCTATTTCAGCAAGCACGTACCTTAATAAAACCGGTACAGTAGTGCTTATGCAAAATCTACCGAAAGTACATTTTTCTAAAACCATGGGATTTGCCCTCCCTCCAATAGTTCTTTTCACCCTGGCTTCCCTTGGTTTTTATTTAAAAGAGATTTCTTTTCACGAAACAGAAATCCATGTTTCTCAGCATCTTACCCAGCTTAACTGGCCGATCCTGGACGCATTCACTCTAACTATCGCTCATGGTTTTGCACCGCTTAGCGCAACTATCATCACGCTTATAGTTGCCACCTGGTTGGGATACAAGCAGGGAACCTTTACCGGAATTTACTTCGCTTGGCTAGTCCTTTGGGGGTGGCTGGGTGCTGCCTTAATTAAGCCGATTGTAGGCCGCCCTCGGCCAAATGCGGAACTCTTATTTGACCCACTTGCCCCGGCCGAGGGATTCCTATCTTTCCCCTCTGGACACACGGCATTTGCAGTGGGCTTTTTCGTTTCTTTAACGCTTTTTCTGGTACGGATTGAAAATCGGCGTTGGGGTTTGATCTGGGCGTACTTGGCAGCTGTGGCAGTTGCCTTTTCCCGCGTCTACGTGGGCGCCCATTTCGTAACTGACACGTTAGCTGCCATCATAGCTGGCAGTATGGGAGTTCTTTTCGCCGCCACACTAGCGCAAACTCTGTTTCACCACATCCCGTTACAAAGAGCCCTCACTACCGAATAAACAGGGTACTTACCACCGGCCGAAGAGCAGCTTCTGAAGGCACGTGCTTTAGAAATTACCTAGCTTTCTTAAAGATTTACTCAACTTCTAAAAAATCGGCTAGCTTTCTAAAGTGCGTTCTCTTCCTTTGAACATTCCGCGTACTCCGTGCGGCGAAAACAGGTAAACTACCATGAATACAGCCCCGTGAGTAACTACAACCGTGGCGCCAGAAGCAGCATTAAACCAGTAGGAAAAGTAAATCCCCAAAGTTACGGAAACTGCTGATACTAAAGGTGAGAGTAATAGCATTCGGTTAAAGCTGTTAGTCAGCAAGAATGCGGTGGCACCGGGAATGATTAAAAGAGCGACGATTAGGATTGCGCCAACTGCTTGCATTGCAACTACTACGGTGATTGCCAACGCGGTAAGTAAAAGGGTGGCCAGGCGTTTGGTGGAAAGCCCAATGGCGGCCGCATGGGTGGGGTCGAATGCGAATAAGGTTAGGTCGCGTCGTTTAAGAATCACGACGATACCGGCAATGGGAGCAAGGACTACGACTTGCCAAAGATCCGCTTGGGTGATTCCTAATAGGTCACCGAAAATGATGTGCTGTAAGTCGATGTGACTGGGGTAAACGGAAATTAGCATGAGGCCGAAGGCAAACATGGTGGTGAAGATAACCCCAATTGCCGTGTCTTCTTTAATGCGTGAGGTTGAGCGAACTACGGCGATTAGTCCCACGCAAACCAGGGCCGCTAAAAATGCGCCCAAGCTAAAGGGCATGCCGATAATGTAGGCGATGACGATCCCGGGAACTACCGCGTGAGAGAGCGCGTCCCCCATTAGTGACCAGCCTACCAGCACCAGCCAGCACGAGAGAATAGCACAAACAACTGCGGCTAAAAGAGTAACGATGAAACCACGTACCATGAATTGGTGGGTCCACATTTCCCCGAAGGTTTCCCACAGCCAGTTGGCAATAAGTGGGCTGGGGTGCGTTAGTTGCATTAGATTTCCGAGGGCGCTCATGCTAATCCTCCCAGGGCAATTTGGGCGCTGCGCGCGGTACTTTCCGTGAAAGCGGCAAGTAGGTGTTCAGGGGTTAGAGTTTCAGTTGGTTTACCCACTTTAAGGATCCGGCGGTTTATTAGGGCTACTTTATGAGCGAATTTTGGTACGGCGGTTAGGTCGTGGGTTGAAACTAGCAAGGTGGTATTTTGTTCTGCCAGTTCAGAGATAAGATCCGTGATGGCATGTTCTGAGGTGTAGTCTACTCCAGCGAAGGGTTCGTCTAAGAGCATTAGTTTTGCTCCTTGGGCCAGGGCACGGGCTACGAATGCGCGTTTTCTTTGTCCTCCGGATAGGGCACCAATGGGGCGTTTGCTTAGTTCTTTCAGTCCGATTGATTCGATGGCTTCTTGGACTGCTTCGCGATCTGCTGCGCGCGGGCGTCTGAGGGGTCCCATGAAGCAGTAGCGTCCCATCATAACTACTTCTTCAACGCTGAGGGGGAAGTGGTGGTCGATGTCTTCATTTTGAGGAACGTAGCCCACCAGCCCTGCTTTTCTGGCTGTTAAACTATCCTGACCACAGATGGTTATTTTGCCTTGGCTGGTGGCTACGATCCCCATGATTGATTTGAAGAAGGTGGATTTTCCTGAACCGTTCATGCCGATGAGGGCGCAGACTTCGCCGGAGCTTAGTTGTAGGCTTGCTCCGGTGAGGGCTTTAACTTGCCCGTATGATGCGTGGAGGTTTTCGGCATTTAAAACCAGTGCAGAGGTATTTGTTTCCAAGGTTCTTCTTCACTTTTTATTGATGTACCTTTGGTTTTTGTTAAGGTACGTGCTTGTGTTTTAGGCAATGACGTACCTTAGGTAGGAAATTTTAAGTGTTTCCTTTACCTAAGGTACGTCATTGCACTTTTCTTTAATTTTACTTAGGTTAGTCTACTTACTTAGCTGTTTTAGTTAGCCCTTTAGCAATCCGTTCAGCGTCGAAAGTAAGCAGGTCTAGGAAGGTAGGAGCGTCCCCATCTGGACCGGTGAGAGAGTCAACGTAGAGTTCACCACCGAAATTAACTCCGGTAGATTCTACGATTGGCTGCATTTTGTCTCCCACGGTTGATTCGCAGAATACAGATGGAACTTGGTTATCTTTTAGGAATGCTTCCAGATCGGCGATACGCTTTGGAGTTAGCGCACCTTCAGCGTTTACTGCCCACAGGTATTTTTCGGTTAAACCAGTGTCGCGAGCCAGGTAAGAGAAAGCTCCTTCACAGGTGACCAGGGCTCGCTGGTTTTCTGGAATCTGGTTGATGGCATCCTTTAGCTTGGTGTCTACGGCTGCGAGTTTAGCTTTGTAGGTTTCACCGTTCTTTTCGTAGTCTGCCTTATGTTCTGGATCCAGTTCAGAGAAGGCTTTAACTATGTTGTCTACGTAGGTTTGCGCAGCGGTTGGTGACATCCAGGCGTGTGGGTTTGGTTTGCCTTCGTATTCACCTTCGGCAATTGGAATAGGGGTGATTCCTTCAGTGAGGACGGCAGTTTTCGCCTCAGTGTTTGCCACAAACTTTTCGAACCAGCGTTCTAAGCCCATGCCGTTGTTGAGGATTAGCTTAACGCCTTCAGCTTTTTTAATATCTGCTGGGGTTGGCTGGTAATCGTGAATTTCTGCATCTGGTTCGGTGATGGATTGTACGTCCAGGTGTTCTCCGGCAACATTTTGTGCCATATCCGCTAGGACGGTGAAGGTGGTGAGAACTTTTGGTTTCTCAGTTGCAGTTGGCTGAGTTTTATCAGCGGTTTGACCACAGGCAGAAAGAGCTAGGGCGCAAGCTGCCACGGTCGCGGTAATTGCGGTAATCATTTTATTCTTTGCCATGCCACAATCATAAACTTCGGGTTCCCGAAAAGTCTAGTTCGTAAGCCCTGTATAAGTGGGTGGGTTTTTCACCTTTTCTTTTCTACCAAACCGCCCGAAAGTCGCCTTCTACAAACCCTCATCCTTTAATCAGCAACAAAATAGATAGATAACGTTTTTGCAACAAAAACTTTGAAATAAAAGTTACATGGCTTCTTAACTACTCTTAACAAGCAGCCACTTCTTCCTTTAGACAGAACCATTAAAGAGCTAAATTTAGCGGAAAAGTTTGCACTTCCTGTAGTAAAATTAACTTCCAACAAGCGCCCTTGGAGACAAAATGCCTACTAACCCAAAACCTGCTAATGAAAAACCAAAAATGCAACCCTTTTACTTTCTTCTGGCAATCCTACTTTTCGTAGCCATTGCGCTGGGAGTGTCGGTATGGAACTGGGGTAAAAACCTGAACTACTGGGGAACTCCAGCAAGTTTGCAAACCCTCTTAGACGAAAAAGTAGCTCAACCGAATAACTTCGGGATCACAGTAAAATCCTTTTCACACACTGAGAATGTGCCCCTATTTGGGAAGACTCCCCCCTACGAAGTAAAGTACGTGTTTTCTGACGACGCAGCTAAAAGCGCCGCTGAAAGCGTGAAAAACCAAGCTCTGACTGATGGGTGGGTAGCCGACCCTTCTTGCCCTAGCAAACGCTACTGGTGTGCTAACAAAACCCCTGCTGGAAAACCCACTCTCAGACTGACAATTACTCCGCTAACTGCGGAATCCACCGAATCAAGCACTTTTACTTTTCAGGTGAGCATTTCCTATTATTAGACTATGAAATCATTAACAAAGAAGTTGCTACCCGCTGCGGTTGCATTAGTAACCTCCCTATCTATTTCAGCACCCGCTTTGGCTGCTGATTCATCTGAAGAAAAATACGTCACGCTTACTTTGCTCGGTGATTCATACACCGCTGGAAATGGGGCTGGACTCTACTACGGGCCAGAAGCCAGCTACCGAAGTATGCGCAACTGGGGTCACTACTACGCGGATCAGTTGAATGCGCGGGGCGTCCACACCACAATCCACAACTTGGCTGAATCCGGCCAGGTAACCGAGGGCGTTTTAGAAAACCAGATCGACAAAGTCCCCGTCGATTCAGACGTAGTTATGCTAACTATCGGCGGAAACGACATTAAGTTTGAAAATATCGTCACCTACTGTTTCGGCGGATCTTGGCTAAATGCTTCCTATAAGAAGTGTGTTGAAGCAATGACTGAAGCTGAACAGCTAATGCCAAAGGTAGAGGCAAATACTAAACGGATTTTGGAAGCATTAAACCAGCGCCTCCGCTCTGACGCGCAAATCGTTCTGGTGGGCTATCCCCTGCTTTCTACCAATGTTGAATACGTTTGGTGTGAACGAAGCGGCTTCTTTGGTGGCTGCTACGGGGAAAAGTACGACGCTGCGAAAGGTGTTCGCGAGTTCGGAATGAAATCCACTCAACTGCAGGAAGCTTTAGTTAATGAGTGGAACGCTAACCCAAATAACGTAAAAATCACTTATGTTCCAACTGAAGCGCACTTTGAAGGACACGAACCAGATCCTTACTTTAATGGGACTAACCCAAAGCGTTGGTTTAACGAGCTTTTAGAAACTGAAGGCATTTACAATCCTGAAACGGGGAAAACCACTGCCACGGGATCTACTACCACCCTCATGTTCTACCACCCGAATATTACCGGGCATGAAGAAATCGGTAAGCTAGTTCACCAGGCGATTGGAGTTCCAGCTTCCGCCCGCACCTCACAAAGCTACGTGCGTCCAATCGACTTAACTTTCGTAGTAGAAGCGTCACCACAATCTCTAGAGAAACTAGACGAAATTAAAAAGCAGGTACGCAGAATTGCCACCCAAACCTATGCGGCCTCGGCAAATGGCACGAAAGACGCGCGCTTTAGCCTAGTATCCTACGTTGTCCCGCAAGCACCGGCACCTGCGCCGCAACCGGGCACAAACGCTAATACTGAAACTGCCGATACTTCCGCAGGTGCCAGCGCTTCAGCAGATGCGCCTTCTGCTACCCCAGCAGAGAATAAGCCAGCTGCAAATGAGCCGGCTGCAGCTGCTGAAAACGCTGCAGACGCTAACGAAACTGCTCCCTCTGTTGAAAAGAGCACCTCAGCTGCAGAAGCAAATCCGGCTGACGCTGCTGAAACTCCCGCTGAAAATGATGCAAATCCGGCTTCCCCTAAAGCAGGAAAACCAGAAGCAGAAAAGTCTGAGGTAGAAAAATCTGAGGCCACAGCTCCAGCAGCTGAAAATTCTCCCGCACCAGCTGATTCCTCAGCTCCAGCAGCTGAAAATACCGCTGACGCCCCTGCTCCACAAGCGTCCCAGGGCGCAAAGGTTGAATTTGGTGCTATCAAGCAGGTACTTTCCGCCCTCGATAATCTTTCAACTACTGACGCAACCAACGCGAGTGATTTCTTCACCACCGTTTCAGAAGCTGCAGGCAACGCCCAGTGGCGCCCGCACGCACGAAAAATCGTTGTAGTTATCGGTGACGGGGAAACTATTGGCGAAGAATCTGTTATCGCACTGAACATTCAGAACACTTTGCTAAAGGCTTTCGGTGCAAACACTGCGGAACTGAACCTAATCGACTTCGATACAGACCGTACCGCCGGCCTACCCGCGATGTTTACTCGCACCGGTGGGCGCATTCAGCTTCTGGGTGACCTGCCGCCGCTGATCTTTGAAACTCCAACCGCTAAACTGGGGCAAGTCCCCACTCAACAAGTCGGTCACGCAACCTCTTTCAGCGCGGACGGATCTTTCTCACCTAACTCTGATTTAATCAGCTACGCGTGGGATTTCGATGGTGATAGTGTCTTCGATCTAACCACCACCACTCCAACCGTTAAGCACACTTACACAGCACCTTTCAACGGAAATGTGTCAGTTAAAGTAACCGACGCGGATGCACAAACTGCGATTGCAACTATCCCAGTTGTTGCTACTGTGGACGGGGACTTGATTGATGATGCGATTGATAACTGCCCTGCTCACCCGAACCAAATGCAAGAGGATTTAGATGGTGACGGCATCGGTGACGTTTGCGATAAGTTCCCACAGGGCGATCCAAAACGTCAGCGCGTGGAAAAGCACATCAGCATCACTGCTGAAGCGAAACAGTTTGATGTTTTGGCTCGCGTGCCAGGTGCAGAACAAATCGAGATCCGTTTGGATAAGAACCACACTATCGCACCGGGGTGGAATATTACCCTAGAAAATGGGGTAGTTACCTACAGTGCGTCTGCGGATGTGGCAGTTGATTCTAAGCAGGTAGTTGTCTTAGATATGCTAGTTCCCGTCCTACCAAGTGGCCCACGGTTATTTAATGATAATACTGGCACGCAGTTAGTTCCGTTCTCTATTGAGCTGGTTTTGATTGCTGGTCCTGCACCGTTTGATTCAGCTGAATTACTTCCCCCGGTAGTGCCTGGCAAGCAGCCTGAGCAGGGGAAGAATACTAAGCCAATCGTGGTTGTTCCTCCTAAGAAGGATACTTCCACTCTGCCTAGCACTGGAGTTGGGATTACTTTAGTCTCGCTTACTACTGCCGGCCTGTTTGTTGCGGGCGTTGGTTTACGGCGAAAGTCTAAGGCCCTTTAGAATATAGGCGCTTAAGGTAAGTTTGGGGGATCACCTGCTGGTGGTCCCCCAAACTTTTGTGCTTGCTCAGTTTTCCTTAGGGACCCTCTGTTATCCTCTGGCAGCTTTGTTATCCACTGGTTGCCCCGTTATTTTTTAGTTGCCTTGCTACTCGTGGAGCACCCCGCTTTATCCTTTGGGACACCAAATAGATTCTACCAACTGTCGGCTGGATTATTCATAGTTACGGAGGCTTGATCCACGGTACTTAGTAAGCTCCCTCGCCTTGACATAAAGGTACTTCCTTAGATTCCGAGGGCGGATTTCCAGGCGTCCTCGGATTTTTATGCCTCGCACCGGTAAGAAAATTACAAGCACGTACCTTTGGGGAGAGCTAGTGGTGGATGAGGTATGAGTATGTACCTTTGGGGAGAACTGCTGGTGGGAAAGGTATGAGTATGTACCTTTGCTTAGCTGGCGTAGAACAAAGGGCGGTGGGAAGGATTTCCTTCCCACCGCCCTTTGGTGGAGTTAAGCTAAACGCTCAATTCTTACTGTTCCTTGCGGCGACGAGCCACTGCAACAGCGCCACCACCAAGTGCCAGAGCTACCAGCGCTACGCTGGAAACGGCAAGCACGGTGCTACCAGTTGCTGGGAGTTTACCCTTCTTGCCAGGAACTGGCTTGATTGGGTCCTTAGCTGGCGGATCAACCGGCTTAGCGGTGTATTCGTTTACGAAGGTTACATCAACTACCTCGTCAGCAGCGTTGATAACTGCTTTCTGAGGAGCTGGTGTAACTACGGTGTAGCCTTCTGCTTGTGCTGCAGCAACGTCCTCGCTGATTTCACATTCAACACCAACTGGAATGCGGGTGCCCAGGGCAACAGCTACGCCGTCACCGGCAGCAGTTACCTGACCTGCAGTTCCGTCCACACAGGTGTAGTTGAATACGAACTGCTTCTTAGCAGCGTCAGTTAAGCCGTTTACGTTCTTAACAATGTTGATGACGCCACGGTCAAGGGTGTAGGTATTAACTACGCCTACATTAACGGTCTTACCATCAGCTGGAAGCTGAATGGTAACTGGGCCTGCAGGCTGTTCAGTCCCATCCACGGTGTAGGTAACTGCATGCTGGGTGTGCTCGATGGGAGCAGCAACTTCAGAGATCACGCAGGAGCCAGCGCGAGTATTAACGGAAACGCTCTGTCCTTCAGCAACCTCCACAGTTTGCTTCCCTAGGGATGCGCCACGCAGGTCAGTACATTCGTAGTTGAAGGTGAATGCCTTGCCAGTTGCTTTGGCTGCGCCGTCACCAGCTACGGACTTAGAAATCATGAAGGAACCTTCCAGTGGGGTGTAACGGTTGGTTACAACACTGGTTACCGGGGTGTCCTTAACGATAACCACGCGAGGCTTATCGATAGAAACGGCATGTGCGTAGCCAGTTTCTGCTGCGTCAGCAGTGTCTTCAGCGATTACACATTCAGTTCCGGTGGGGATGTCAGCAATAGTTTCTGACTGTCCGTTAGCGAGGGTTACTACCCCGGCTTTTACTGGGTTTTGTGCGTCACCACAGGTGTAGTTGATCTTGAATACACGGTCCGCGAAAGGTGCGTTCTTTTCAACTTCAACCTGCTTGCTGATAACCATTGATCCGAGGTCGCGAGTGTAGGTATTAGTAACGGTCACTACAGAGTCAGTTGCACGAGCAATAGTTACTTCTGGAGTGTCAATTGCTACTGTACCGGTGTAGCCAGGGAAGGCTGGTACGGTTTCGGTTACGCGACATACAGTACCTGCTGGAACGTTAGCAACGGTGTAGGCTTCATTCTTTTTCAGGTTTACTGTCTTGTTACGGAAACCGTCCGCATCACAGGTGTAGTTAATCGTAAATTCGTTATCTACAAACGGTGCGTCAGCCGGGGCAACCAGTTTCTTAGTAAGAGTTAGCGTACCTGGCTTTTCCGTGTAGGTGTTCGTTACTGTCACCAGTTGGTCAGCTTCACCAACAATCGTCACATTTGCACGGTCGATTGCCACTGCGCTAGCGTAGCCAGCATAATCTGGAGCGGTTTCGCTGATGGTACATACGGTTCCGTGTGGAATACCGTTGATAACTTCCTGTGCATTATTTGCTAAGGTCACCGTCTTATCACGGAAACCATCAGCGTCACAGGTGTAGTTAATGGTGAAAGTATCATTAGCAAACGCTGCACCCGCAGGAGCTACCAAAGACTTCTTAATGGTCAAAGAGCCCTGCTTCTTAGTGTAAGTGTTAGTTACCGTCACCAACTGTTCAGTATCGCCAACGATAGTTACTTCTGGACGGTCGATCACCACGTTCTTATTGTGGCCATCGAAGTCCGGAGCAACTTCACTGATGGTACATACGGTTCCGTGTGGAATACCGTTGATAACTTCCTGCGCATTATTTGCTAAGGTCACCGTCTTATCACGGAAACCATCCGCATCACAGGTGTAGTTAATGGTGAAAGTATCGTTAGCAAACGCTGCACCCGCAGGAGCTACCAAAGACTTCTTAATGGTCAAAGAGCCCTGCTTCTTAGTGTAAGTGTTAGTTACCGTCACCAACTGTTCAGTATCGCCAACGATAGTTACTTCTGGAC
>NZ_JANUXV010000003.1 GCF_024814355.1 Gleimia sp. 6138-11-ORH1
TGCGGTGGTCATAGCCTAAGGGAAACGCCCAGCCCCATCCCGAACCTGGAAGCTAAGCCTTAGCACGCTGATGGTACTGCACCCGCCAGGGTGTGGGAGAGTAAGACACCGCCGCAAACCAAACACACATAACTGGAGCACAAACACCAAAACCCCCAAAACGGGCGTGGTGTTTGTGCTCCAAAACAATACCCCCCAAAAACACAACACGAGGGCGTATGGGGGCACACAATCAGGGTGGAACACGCGCAAACGCGCAGAAGGGGCGCGCACACGCGGGATAACACACCCACAGCCACGCGAGGGCGCGCACACGCGGGATAACACGCCAACAGGCAGGGCGTAGAACACGAATAACATACGCATAATGACGTGCGTAGGATCAGTATGTGAGCAATGCCTGCCTAAAAGAAACTCCCATAAACCCAACTAGCACAGTTGAGTACCACAAACAGTACACGTTTACATCCACTCCCGGTTATAGGGGTGAAATAGATGCGCATGATGACGCGTCTATTGTAGTGCACACCTAGAGTACCGGTCGGATAGAGTAGCATTCAGTACCCAAGAAATCCAAAAACTTCCCGTGCAATCGTGCCTGTCCTCATAAGTTATTCTGCTGACCTCGCACGGCAGTCATACTTGCTTTTAGACTTGCAATTGTGCAGTTGTTTCTTTTGATTTTTGCTGTTTTAATTACATATGCTCTTTGTTTAGCTCATTCTACGTTTAAGGATCTTTATGCGTCATCTCCTGTTGAGACTTAACTTGATACAACGGCTCAGCCTGATAGGTGTCGCATTACTGATTGGCGCACAAGTCTGGTTCGACCTGTTAATTCCTGACTATATGGCCAATATTGTGCTTTTAACGCAAAGATCTGGTGTACAGCTTAGCCAACTTTGGTATATCGGGTTTTTGATGTTGCTGGCTGCCCTAGGGAGTGTTTCTGCCTCTGTCCTCTCTGCCTTGTTGGTAGAGCGGATCGCCGCTGGTTTCTCCCGCCAGCTACGTGCAGATTTATTTCACAAAGTTGGGTCTTTTTCTGCCGCTGAAATCAATAAGTTCTCTACCGCTAGTCTAATCACGAGGGCGACAAATGACGTTTCTCAAGTACAAAGGCTCATCTCGGTTTCGGTATGGTCTTTGGTACGTGGTCCCTTTATGATTGTTTTGGCTCTTTCCAAAATCTCTGGAAAGGGAAATGAGTGGCTTACCTTAACTTATATAGCAGTGTTCTTAATGGCCGCTGTTTTTGGTGTGATGCTCCGCCTGGTGATTCCTAAGTTTAAGCAGATGCAGGAACTAACCGATGAAGTTTCCCGCCTTACTCGTGAACATCTGCAGGGATTAGCTGTTGTGCACGCTACCAACTCTCAACGGCGGATCGAAGGTAAGTTTGCCGATGCAAATTTAGATCTCTTCAAAACGACAAGGTTCACCGGTCTTACATTTTCCCTTATGTTCCCGCTCATTATAGGGATTCTTAACCTTTTTTCCGTGGCTATTTTTTGGTTGGGTGCGCAACTCATTGAAGGAGCAGAAACGGATGCGAAACTAAGGTATTTCGCAGATATGGTGGTTTTTTCTAACTACGCAATTCAGATATTCATGTCTTTCTTTGTGATGTCTGTAGTTCTTTTTGTTTATCCTCGGGCGTCGGTGGCCGCGAAGCGTATAAATGAGGTCTTAAATACCTCTGCTTCGATTAGAGATCCACAAACGAATAACTCAACTGGTTTAGCTGAATCCTCTAAATCCTTAAAACCTAAATCTTTAACTCAAGCTGAAACAATTATGTTTTCGGAAGTGGACTTACCGGCTGATCAACAAGCAAATCAAACCGCCCTCGGGAAAATTGAATTTCGGAACGTTTCTTTCAGATTCCCAGATGCAGCTGACGATACACTCACAGGGATCAATCTGACGATTGAGCCAGGGCAAACCGTGGGCATTATTGGAGCTACCGGAAGCGGTAAAACTAGTTTTATTAACCTTATTGCTCGGTTTTATGATGTTTCTGCCGGACAAGTTTTAGTCGATGGGAAAGATGTCCGTGACTACAAACTGACTGAGCTATATGAAAAACTCGGCTATGTAACGCAGCAATCAGTTCTCTTTAAAGGCACGGTGGCTTCAAATGTAGCTTATGGGCTGCGGGAGCAGGGAATTCCCGTTGAGAAAGCACCGGTATCGGAGCAGGAAATTCCCGTTGAAAAAGCACCGGCTCTAAACTCTCCAGCAGATAATACTGTAGAAAAACCAGTTCAAAAGGTAGAAGCCTCTCTTAACTTACAAAAGGCTTTAGAGATTGCGCAGGTAGCTGATTTCGTGGCAAGTCAGGAAGCTGGTTTAGATATGGAGATTGCTCAGGCAGGTAAGAATGTTTCAGGTGGGCAAAAACAGCGTTTGGCGATTGCTCGAGCAATCGCTCGTGATCCTGAGATTTTAATATTTGATGACTCTTTTTCTGCGTTAGATTATCGGACTGACCGGTTATTGCGTGAGGGGCTAAAAGAGCATACTGCCGGAGCAACAACTTTGATTGTGGCACAAAGAATCGGGAGTATTCGCGAAGCAGACCAGATTATTGTGCTAGATGCGGGCGAGATAGTGGGAATGGGAACGCATAGCGAGTTGTTACAAACTTGTCCCATTTATCAAGAGATCGCTCACTCTCAGCTTAGCGAAGCAGAAATCAAAGGGGAGTGAGAGAGTATGGTAGGTAGAAGACAACAAATGCCTGAGAAAGCAAAGAATCTGCGGGCAGCGCTTGGAAAACTGGCTCGAGATTCACGGCGTTATACTTTAGCTTTGACATTAGCTTTGATCGGAACTTCAATTGCGACCCTTTTAACTGCGTTAGCTCCGGGATATTTTCAGCAGCTAACTGATTTGCTCTTAGCAGGTTTGAAAGCGGATTTAGATTGGGCACAGATTAATCGAGTTTTCTTTATTTTAGTGTTAATCTATGTGACTTCATTGATTTTTGATCAGATTGAAGGGTACGTTGTTACAGAAATTTCCCAGCGGATTGGGCGGAATCTGCGACAGCGGATTTCTGGGAAGATTAATCGTTTACCTTTTAAATATTTCAATCAGACTACTACCGGCGATATTATCAGCCGTGTAGCTAATGATGTGGACACTATTTCGTCTACTTTAGCTGAGAGTTTGGGGAGCCTGTTTTACTCAATCGTAATGTTCACCGCAGTATTGTTTTTGATGTTTTACACTTCTTGGCTGTTGGCTTTAGTGGCATTAAGTTCAGTTTTAGTGGGGATGTTTTTGACCGCGTTGATTATGAATAAGTCTCGTCGTTATTTTGTGGCGCAGCAAAAATTGTTGGGCGACTTGAACGGGCATATTGAAGAGGTTTTCACTAATCATCAGGTGGTGAAGGTTTATAACGGTTTCCCAAAGGCTACAGAGACTTTCGAGAATCTGAATGGCCAGTTATTCCAGGCAGCTTGGCGAGCTGGATGGATTTCTTCACTGATGCAGCCGATGATGCGTTTTATGGGAAACTTAGGTTATCTGACGGTGGCAGTTACCGGTGGCATTTTGGTTTACGAGCAGCAGATCACTTTTGGGGTGGTGGTTGCGTTTACTCTGTATTTACGGCAGTTGAGCCTGGCTCTGCAAGAGTTTGCGCAGCCGGCGGCTTCTTTGCAGCGCACAGGGGCGGCGACAGAGAGAATTTTTGAGTTCCTTGAAGCTGATGAGATCCTTCCCGATGGAGTTCTTCCCGAGGGCGGTAAAACGGAACTGCAAGTTTTGTCTCAGGTGCGCGGAGCGGTAGAGTTTCGGAATGTCCAGTTCGGATATGAACCTGATAAGCCGGTTATCCGTGATTTTAGTGCTTACGCGCACGTGGGTCAGAAAGTGGCTATTGTTGGGCCAACGGGGGCGGGTAAAACTACACTTGTTAATTTGCTGATGCGTTTTTATGAACTTGATGGCGGTCAGATTTTAATTGATGGCGTGGATATTACGCGTGTGAGCCGTGAGAATCTGCATCAGCAGTTTTGTATGGTTTTACAGGACACGTGGTTGTTCACGGGGAGCGTTTATGAGAATGTGGCTTATGCGCGTCCAGAGGCAACTATTGAAGAAGTGATTGCTGCTTGTAAGGCGGTGGGTATTCACAAGTTCGTGAAAGCACTTCCGAATCGTTATGACACGGTTTTGGATGAGAACACGCAGCTTTCTGTGGGGCAACGTCAGTTATTGACGATTGCGCGCGCTATGGTGCAGGATGCGCCCATTCTTATTTTGGATGAGGCAACCAGTTCGGTGGATACTCGCACTGAGCTAATTGTCCAAAAGGCGATGGATAGGTTAATGGAGGGGCGCACTTCTTTTGTGATTGCTCACCGTCTTTCAACGATTCGGAATGCTGATTTAATTTTGGTTATGAAAGATGGCGATATTTTAGAAAGCGGCAACCATTCGATGCTTTTAGAGAAAAACGGATTCTATGCGGATTTGTATAATTCTCAGTTTGCTTCGTAACCGCTATGATGGCTTAGGACAATTTTAGTTTCCAAATATTGAACGGACATTTGCGTCTAGGAATTTCTACTCAGGTTTTACCTGAAAGTTGGTGAGATACTTAGAGAGCTTTGTCCATCATCAGGAGAGATCTACTGTGACATCTGTTTTTGAATTTCTGGCTGCCCAGCCTATTTTGACACTATTCCTTGTACTTGGTGTGGGAATGGCTTTTGGGCATATTAAGATTAAGGGCGTCAGCTTAGGAGCTGCCGCGGTTCTTTTCTTTGCAATCGGTTTGTCTGCTTGGGCGCAGTCTTACGAAATTGCGGTACGTATTCCCCATGAGATGGGTATTCTTGGGCTGGCAATTTTTGCTTTCGCGATTGGGGTTACTTCCGGTCCAAGTTTCTTCCACAATTTGAAGACAGCTTTAGGGCCGATCGCAGCTATGCTAGCCCTCTATGTTGTAGCTGCGGGTGCCGCCTACGGGGTAGGTAAGTATGTTTTCCAAATGCCGATTTCATTAATTGCCGGCACATTTGCTGGGGCAACTACTAACACCCCAGCTTTGCACGCAGCACAACACGCTTCCGGTGACCCAGGGACAGCTACAATCGGCTACGCAGTAGCTTACCTATTCGGGGTTATCGGCATGCTAATTGCTGCATTAGCGGCGCTTGCTTACGGTAAAAGTGACACTGATAAGCCTTCCCCAATTTCTAACCGCACTATCCGCGTGGAACGCACCGATCATCCGGTGATTGGGGATCTCTACCAGAAATTTGATCGTAAAGTAACTTTCTCTCGCTTGCGTCGTGGTGAAACTGGCCCGATTTTTGCGCCTGCTTTGGAAGATACTTTAGATAAAGACGATTTGATTACTATCGTTGGCCCACATGAGTTAATTCAGAGTTTGGCAAACGAATTGGGTCACCCTTCAACTCACTCTTTGATCGCAGACCGTCGTTTCTTAGACTTCCGCCGGATCACCGTTTCTGACCCTAAGGTGGCGGGACGGACTATCGAATCTTTAGATTTGGATCTTAAGTTTAATGCGACTATTTCCCGTGTCCGTCGCGGCGACATTGACATGGTGGGTGAACCGAATTTGGTGCTCCAACTTGGTGACCGTGTTCGCGTGGTAGCTCCCACTCACAGCATGAAAGATGTAACCAAGTTCTTTGGAGATTCTTCGCGCGGGCTTTCCGATATTAACCCGATTGCTATGGGTGTGGGGATGACCTTAGGTATTCTCTTGGGTGAGCTTCCTATTTTGACTCCTACCGGCGAATACTTCTCAATTGGTGCGGCTGCAGGTACTTTAATCGTTGGTTTAATCTTCGGTAAGATCGGCCGTGTCGGTAAGGTAATTACTACTTTGCCTAACTCGGCAGCTGCAGTTCTTTCTGAGTTCGGCCTGTTGGTCTTTTTGGCTATGGCAGGTACTGTTGCAGGTGGACAGGTGGCTGAAGCCTTCGTGGGTGGCCAGTGGTGGAAGATCCTGGTGTTAGGTATGTTAATTACCTGCATTATGGCAGTTGGTATCTACGCTACTATGCGTTGGGTATTTAAGATTGGCGGAACTAAAACTGCAGGTATCCTTGGGGGTGCCCAAACTCAGCCAGCAGTATTGGCATTTGCAAATGGTCGTACCAACTTAGATCCACGTGTCGCCCTCGGATACGCGTTAGTTTACCCAGCGGCGATGATCGGGAAGATTTTGGTAGCGCAAATCCTGGGCGGACTGTAACCGGTGATTTGTTGGCAAACGCTAAGTTAATACGCTGAACTTAAGCTATTTGCACCTTTTTGTTGGGGCGGGAACTTTAGTTCCCGCCCCAATACCTTTACTTAAAATACGCGTATCCTCTGCTGGGCAGCTCAATCAAGAAACAAACAAACCAAAAGGTTAGCTCTAGTAAACCAAGAGATTCATGCCAGAAAATCAAGAGGTTGGAGTTAGTAAACCAAAAGGTTAGCGCAAAATAAACAAAAAGGTCTTTTCCAAACAACAGATAAACCCTTAGAGAAAAAGGCTAGTTTTCACCGGTTTTACGCGAACGTATGATGACCTATCCAAAATAAGAGACGGATAAGAGAAGCAAAACAATCATCCGTATAATAAAGCATTATGAGAAACAGCAGCATTGTGATTATTGATGCCGTGGTCATTGTGCCAGGGCGTGTGCTTTCTGCTGTTTAATAATAGGTGAAACACACGCCAGGCCCTTCGCAAGCAAAGCTTTAGCTGAAGGGATTTTTTTATACCCACTGAATCGGATAACAAAAACTAACTACAGAAAACCTGGCAGAACGGACAAAAAGTGACTAACTCAGAACAATCCGCCCCCACCCAAACAATGCGACTAACCGGCGCAGAAGCTATTGTGAAAACCCTGGAAAACCTAGGTGTAACCCACACATTCGGGATGCCAGGCGGAGCGATCCTCCCCACCTTCGATCCACTTATGGACTCAAAAATCCGGCATATTTTAATCCGCCATGAACAAGGCGCCGGACACGCAGCTGAAGGATACGCTATTTCCACGGGGGAAACCGGTTGCGCGATAGTCACCTCTGGTCCAGGCGCCACAAACACGCTCACCGCTTTGGCAGACGCCCACCTAGACTCAGTTCCCATCGTAATTATCTCTGGACAAGTAGGCACTAACTTCATCGGTACCGACGCTTTCCAAGAAGCAGACATAATCGGCGCTTCCATGCCAATCAGCAAACACGGTTTCATTGTCCGCGACGCAAAAGACATTCCCGCGCGGATCGTAGAAGCATTCCACCTGGCCAGAAGCGGACGACCCGGGCCAGTCCTGGTAGACATCACTAAGAGCGCCCAAAACGAAGAATTCGATTTCAGTTGGCCACCCCAACTAGACCTACCGGGCTACACCCCTGTGTACGCTCCCAAAGAAGAAGAAATCGAAGCCGCAGTAGAACTCATCGTAAATGCTAAGAAACCAGTACTCTACGTGGGCGGCGGTTTAATCCGCGCCAAAGCAAGCGAAGAACTAAAAGAACTGGTAGCCCTGACTGACTTTCCCGTAGTCACTACCTTACCGGCCCGCGGAGCATTCCCAGATACAGATCCACACCACTTGGGAATGCCCGGCATGCACGGCACTGTCCCTGCAGTGGGCGCACTGCAAAAAGCAGATTTGCTAATCAGCTTAGGGGCCCGTTTTGATGACCGCGTAACCGGTGACTTAGGTTCCTTCGCTCCTGAAGCGAAAGTCGTTCACATTGACATTGACGCTGCAGAACTATCGAAACTCCGCTTCGCAGATGTGCCAGTACACGCTGACTTAAAACCAGCTTTACAAGCAATCTGTAAAGCTCTGCCCACCGCCCTCGAGAAGAACCAAAAACGCGATCTGGCACCTTGGTGGAACGTACTTAACCGACTGAAAGAAGCCTACCCAGCAGGCTGGGAAGAACCCAGCGACGGGATGCTCGCCCCCCAGCATGTAATCCGCAGAATCTCAGACCTGACTGGGCCAAACGCGATTTACGTAACCGGCGTTGGACAACACCAAATGTGGGCTGCGCAGCATATTGACTTTGCTAACCCCGGCTCCTTCATCACCTCAGCCGGGCTGGGAACTATGGGATACTGTATTCCCGCAGCTATGGGGGCAAAACTTGGAAAGCCAGACACCCCCGTATGGGCCATTGATGGAGACGGCTCTTTCCAAATGACCAACCAGGAACTGGCCACCTGCGTAGTCAATAATATTCCCATCAAAATTGCGCTAATTAACAACTCAGTACTGGGCATGGTCCGCCAATGGCAAACCCTGTTCTACAACCAACGCTACTCAAATACGGTACTTGCCACCGAAGAGCAGGAAGTACCTAACTTCATTAAACTTGCCGAAGCCTACGGGATTGAAGGCCGACGCGTCTATACTGAAACTGAAGTGGAAGATGCAATCCAATGGGCACTAAGTGTAAATGACCGCCCCGTATTCATAGATTTCCGGGTTTCAAAAGACGCGCAGGTATGGCCGATGGTAGCTGCCGGAGTATCCAACGACGCAATTCAATACGCTCGCGGGATTGCCCCAGTTTGGGAAGAGGAGATTTAAGATGACGGAAAAACACGTTCTATCGATCCTGGTAGAAAATAAACCCGGAGTATTAACTCGCATTACCGCATTATTTGCGCGCCGTTCCTACAACATCGTTAGTTTAGCGGTGGGTGAAACTGAACAGCCTGAGACTTCCCGAGTTACTATCGCAATTGTCGGAGACGAAAACGAAATCGACCAGATAGTTAAGCAAACTAATAAACTAATTAACGTTCTGCATATTGAAGAACTTTCCAAAGTCCCCTCTGTACAACGGAGGCTAATGCTGATTAAAGTTAATGCAGACGAAAGTAGACGTACCGGAGTTTTACAGGTAGTGGAACTTTTCCGCGCCCACGTAGTCGATGTATCAGCAGAAAGCGTAGTTATCGAGTCAATCGGTAATGAAGAAAAACTAAATGCTCTGGTGGCAGCTTTAACGCCATACGGGGTGAAAGAAATTGTCCAATCTGGTTCAGTGGCAATCAGCCGTGGACCCAAAACCATTCGCAACGAAAAATAAGGAGAAATTCATGGCTGAAATGTTTTACGACGATGACGCAGACTTGGCGCTAATTCAAGGAAAGAAAGTTGCCATTATCGGATACGGTTCACAGGGGCACGCCCACGCACTTAACCTGCGTGACTCTGGAGTTGAAGTAGTAGTCGGTTTGCGCGAAGGCTCTGCATCTTGGGAAAAAGCAGCTGAACAGGGCTTAGAAGTAGCTCCCATCGCCAAAGCAGTAGCTGAAGCTGACGTGGTAATGATCCTCACTCCAGACCAGGTGCAGCGTCACGTTTACGCGGCAGAAATTGCGCCAAACCTAAAGGCAGACGCAGCACTCTTCTTTGCCCACGGTTTCAATATTCGCTTCGGATACATCACCCCTGATGCTTCACATGACATTTGCATGGTTGCGCCTAAGGGCCCCGGCCACACTGTCCGTCGCCAGTTCGAAGAAGGCCGTGGCGTGCCAGCTATTGTGGCAGTTGAAAACGATGCTTCCGGACAGGCTTGGGATTTGGCGCTTGCATACGCTAAGGCAGTGGGCGGAACCCGCGCTGGGGTAGTAAAGACCACTTTCAAAGAGGAAACTGAAACCGATCTTTTCGGTGAACAAGCGGTACTGTGTGGCGGGGTTTCCCAGCTGATTCAATACGGTTTCGAAACTTTAGTGGAAGCTGGTTACCAGCCTGAAATCGCCTACTTTGAAGTTTGCCATGAGCTTAAACTAATCGTTGATCTGATTAACGAGGGCGGTTTGGCTAAGCAACGTTGGTCCTGCTCTGACACTGCCGAATACGGTGACTACGTTTCTGGCCCCCGCGTAATCACTCCTGATGTGAAAGCTCACATGAAAGACGTGCTAACTGATATTCAGACAGGTGCGTTTGCTAAGCGTTTCATTGATGACCAGGACGCTGGGGCACCAGAGTTTTTGGCATTGCGCGCTAAGGGTGAATCCCACCCAATCGAAGCAACTGGACGTGGCCTGCGCCAAAGTTTCGGTTGGACTTCCCGTGACGAAGACTACACTGACGGCTCTGCAGCACGTTGAGTTAATTAAAGGGTTGGAGGGCGTAAGAAACGTTCTCCAACTCTTTAATTACGGCTAGCTAACTCCCTGTAACTATGGGAAGGTTAGCGAAGCAGAAAACTATTGAGGAACGGGGAAATGGAACAAAACACCGGCACACGCTTCACGCTTAAACCACACGCTACGCCCACAGACGCTGAGACTAAAGCGCAACTGTTGGCAGATCTTAAGTTCGGTAAGTATTTTACCGACTACATGGCTCATGCGCGGTGGACTGATGCAAATGGGTGGATTGAACAAGAAATCCGCCCCTACGGTCCGATTGAGCTTTCCCCCGCGGCCGCAGTATTGCACTATGGGCAGGAAGTTTTTGAGGGGTTAAAAGCGTACCGTCACCCAGATGGTTCAATTTGGAGTTTCCGCCCCGAATATAACGCGGCACGTTTTAATGCTTCTGCGCGGCGTCTGGCTATGCCAGAAATGCCAGTTGAAGATTTCCTAGCTTCCCTCACTGACCTGGTGGCAGCTGATCCCAGTTGGGTGCCCGACTCTGCAGGTTCTTCTCTCTATTTGCGTCCGTTCATGTTCGCTTCTGAACCTTTCTTAGGGGTACAACCAGCTGGCGAGTACACTTATTTGCTGATTGCTTCTCCAGTTGGCCCGTATTTTGCATCCGGGTTAAAACCAGTGAAAATTTGGATTACCACTGAATATCATCGGGCAGCTCCGGGGGGTACTGGGGCGGCGAAAACTTCCGGCAATTACGCGGCTTCACTTTTGCCACAGCAGTTGGCAGCGCAACGCGGTTACGATCAAGTATGTTACTTGGACGCGGTGCAGGGGCGTTTCCTTGAAGAGCTGGGTGGTATGAATGTTTTTGTAGTTTACGAGGACGGAAAAGTAGCCACTCCAGCTTTAACTGGAACTATTTTAGAAGGTGCCACCAGAGATTCTATTCTTACTCTCTTGCGCGATCATGAGATTGAAGTTGAAGAGACGAATATTGATTTTGAGCATTTAGTAGCGCAGATTAAGTTAGGTAAAGTAACGGAAATGTTCGCCTGCGGTACGGCGGCGGTAGTCACTCCGATCGGAGAGTTAGGTTCTGACGATTTCTCAGTGAAGTTACCTGGCGGTGATTTTACCCAGTGGGTTTATGATCGTCTCACTGGTATTCAAAACGGTACTGAACCTGATCCCCACGGGTGGATGTACAGGCTGTACTAGCACTCCAGACGAATCCTTAAAGCTGAGCATGTTGCAGAGCTTATTGCAGTCGACAACGTTTCTCTGGCAATCAATAAAGGTGAGAGTCATGCTTTGATTGGTCCAAATGGGGCTGGAAAGACAACGTTAGTTAAAATGGTCTCTACCATTTACATCCCTCTGCGGGGAGAATCGTCACTAATGGTTTCGACACCAAACGGCAGGTTTCGTGTGCTAGAAGAAATCTTGGCGTCGTCCTTGGTGGAGATCTTGGCTTTTACCCCAGGGCAACAGCGGAACAGAATTGGGAAATTGAAAGATATTATTAAACATTCTGGAGTGTCAGTTACGAGTACACTAATACTGCACGCACTATTCAAACAAAACGGCGTATCAGTCCCAATCGACTTGTTCTCTCACCCTGCAAGCTCTTGCGTTATACGCATGGGGAGGAGTTCCTTCTGGTGGGCACTAAGAGTGACTTGGTATCTGCAGATGAACTGGAGGAAATTAAAACACTGTTGCTTGCACAGCAGATCGCGTTTTCTTCACGTCAATCTATGAACCCGACAGTTTAGATGAGTTAAAACAGTGCTTAGAGGACACGGGAACAGCGGTAGTGTTCGGCAGATCTGGGGCGGGGAAGTCTTCCTTGATAAACCACTAACGCCGGGTTAGAAGCCAGGAGGTGCGTGACAAAGACGGTAAAGGACGGCACACCACTACTCGGCGTAGCCTGCACCAGCACGAGGGGATTATTCTGATAGATTCTTTTGGAGTGCGCGAGATTCCCGCGGTTGAAGATTTGGACAGTATCGACAGTGTCTTCTTGGATATTATCGAGGTCGCTCAAGAATGTTATTTCAGTGACTGCGCCCACGAACAGGAACCAGACTGCGCAGTTCAGGATGCTATTGAAGCTGGTGAACTTAGTGAGGATCGTCTTTTGCGCTATCGCAGAATGCAGTATGAAGCGTTACGAAACGATCCGGCACATAGGCGAGAGCAGCGCCGAAGTGAACGGCAATCTTCAAAAAACGCTACTCGTGGTAAACGCTTCGCAATGATGCAGAAGAATCGTCAAAACTAGCTCGGTTTTCTGTTCCCACTAATGCGGGAACGCAAACTCCCGCATTGGTAAAAGCGGGAAACAGGTTAGCGCCCGCGGCGCTGCAACTGGGAAATATCTCGTGCCGCCCCAGTAGAAGCCGAAGTCGCGGTCAGCGCATAAAGCTGCAAAGCCTGCGATACAGTGCGCTGGCGGCGTAAAGGCGTCCACGGATTTTCGCGTTCCAACTGCTTTTGACGGCGCTGCTCAAGTATCTCAGCCGGCACATCCAGATGCAAAAGACGTTCATTCACATCAATCACAATTCGATCTCCATCTTCGATTAAACCGATTAAACCGCCGGCAGCGGCCTCTGGAGAAATATGCCCCACGGAAATACCCGAAGTACCACCAGAAAAACGCCCATCGGTAATCAATGCCACTTCCTTACCCAAACCTCGCCCCTTAATGAAGGAAGTAGGGTAGAGCATTTCTTGCATGCCTGGACCACCGGCAGGACCCTCGTAGCGAATTACCACCACATGGCCTGCTTGGACCGTCTTATTAAGGATTTTCTCAATCGCTTCATCTTGGGATTCAAAGACTATGGCGGCGCCCTCGAAATGGAAAAGCGACGGGTCAATGCCAGCTGCTTTAATGATCGCGCCATCAGCAGCCAAGTTACCGTGTAAAACCGTTAAACCACCGTTTGCCGTGTAAGCATGTTGCACGTCGCGGATACACCCAGTAGCCGCGTCAGTATCTAACGAGGCCCAACGGTTTGCGGTAGAAAACGCTTCGGTAGTGCGCTTATTCCCCGGGGCAGCGTGGAATAAATCCAAAGCTTCGGTAGCTGGATTGGCGCTGCGAATATCCCACTTATTCAACCAAGATTGAAGATCTTTAGAATGAACTGAACGAACTGAGTGGCGTAAGAGACCACCTCGATTAAGCTCGCCTAGCAAGGCTGGTACGCCCCCGGCGCGGTGCACATCTTCCATGTGGTAGTCGTTGTGATTTGGAGCCACTTTCGATAGGCAAGGAACTGTATCCCCTAACCGGCCAATATCTTCCATAGTGAAATCCACGCCAGCTTCCACCGCCGCTGCCAAAAGGTGTAGCACCGTGTTAGAAGACCCGCCCATGGCCATATCCAAAGTCATCGCATTCTCAAACGCGTCTTTAGAAGCAATAGAACGCGGAAGCACGGAAGTGTCACCGTTGCCATAGTAGTCGCGGCATAGTTGCATAACCGTGCGCCCCGCTTCTTCAAATAAAGTCCGCCGCGCCGCGTGGGTGGCTAGGGTCGAGCCATTTCCGGGTAGGGAAAGCCCCAGCGCCTCAGTTAGGCAGTTCATTGAGTTAGCGGTGAACATGCCGGAACAAGCGCCACAGGTGGGGCAAGCGGCTTTTTCTAACGCCAAAATCTGCTCATCGGTTACGGAATCATCCGCGGTGGCGTTCATAACCGTCACCAAGTTGCCGCGCCCGTGTTCAGAAGGGCCCACAATCAGCTGCGGATCAATATTTTTACCCGCTTCCATCGGCCCGCCTGAGACGAAAACGGTAGGAATATTCAGCCGCAGCGCAGCTAGCAACATGCCGGGAGTGATCTTGTCACAGTTGGAAATGCACACCAGTGCGTCTGCGCAGTGGGCTTTCACCATGTATTCCACCGCGTCGGCAATAACTTCGCGGCTGGGGAGTGAATAGAGCATTCCCTCATGTCCCATGGCGATGCCGTCATCAACTGCGATGGTGTTGAATTCTTTGGAAACCCCTCCGTTTTCAGCGATTGACTCGGCTACGATTTTTCCCAGGTCGCGCAGGTGAACGTGTCCGGGAACAAACTGAGTAAATGAGTTGGCAATAGCGACAATAGGTTTCCCAAAATCGTCATCGCCCATTCCTGTAGCGCGCCACAGGGCACGTGCCCCGGCCATATTTCTTCCGCTGGTTGAGGTTGCGGACCGTAGGGGAATGCTCATTAATGCTCCTTGGAATTTTACAAATATGTTGTAATGGTAGCTGTTTTACTTTAGATTCCTCCAGAAATCCCAGGTTTTGGGGGTGAGATTTTAGAGACATTTGTGAGGGCGAGCAGGTTTCGCGGTGGCGGGTTGCTTTTCTTCCCGAGGGCGCTAGTGGAGCTGGCTTTTGCCGGTTTAGGCTTTGTGTGGATTTTTACTGGGATGCTTTAGGTGATCTAGCAAGGTGAGGGTAACGGATCTGGTAGTTGAAAGGAGCTAAGATGAAGCTTACAGTTTTCCAAGAAGAGCTTGATTGGACGTTTACTTGGCTGCTTGTTTGGATGTTTACTTGGCCGCTTGCTTGGCTTAAAGGGATGGGGCTTAATCTTGTTTTAGCCACCCTGTATCTGCTGATTTTTCCGTCAGAGAGTAATCCGAAGTACGACACGGGTTTGTATCTACTTCGCGACGTTCTTGATAGCGGATGTAACTACTACTAGTATTTTTGGTCCGGACTTGAAACCCACTTACGCGAACTTTGCGGCAGGGGAGTCTTTTACGCGGATTCTAGACCTGCAAACTTGGTGGTAGTGGCGTTGGGATTTTCCTGGGGCAACTGCCGGTGCAGTAGCAGCTTTTAAACTTAGGGGCTTGCAAAATTTGGAGAGACTAACTTGTCGTATTAGTCTCGCTTTCCAAAAATAGCTGTGCCCACGCGGATACGGGTGGCGCCCTCGGCAATAGCCAGTGGATAATCCCCACTCATCCCCATAGAAAGCTCCACCGCCTGCGATAGCTCCGGGAGCTTCACCGCTTCATCACGAATCCGCCGCAGATCCGCAAAAGACTTTGCAACCACACGCTGGTCACTTACAAAAGCGCCAATCGTCATAAACCCAATGACTTCTAAACCAGGAAGCTGCGCAATCTGCGCGGCGGCTTCCACGGCGCCCTCGGGAAGAAAACCCGACTTAGTATCCTCTCGCGACGTATTCACCTGCAGCATCACCTGCAACGGTTCGCCCGCTACCCGCTGCGAAACCGCGCGAGCCAACTCAAGCGAATCCAAAGTCTCAAACTGGTTGAAAACCCGCAGCGCATGGTTAATCTTATTCTTCTGCAACGGGCCAATTAGCACCGAAGAAAATGACGGAAGCTGCGCCGCACGTAAAAACGGGGTAGTCACCTGCGCTTCTTGCACCCGATTATGCGCCAAAAGCGCTGGGCGTCCACACGCTTCCAAAGCTTGCCCGGCCGCTAACGCCGCCTGCGCCGACTGGGTTTTAATCGCGATTTCCAAATCCACCGGCTGGGTACTTCCCACCTTAGCAATTTCCTTTTCGAGGGCGGTACACATTGCCTCTACGTTACGGTGAATGTAATCAAACTGCGGATCAAAAGTCATAGTCCCAGTCTAACTTTCCCTGTCCGCCTATCGGTAACTGGTAGTATCCGAATAGTGATTTTCGCTACGCTAAAGACATGAGCCAAAACTATGCATCCCTTCCCACTCGCGTCCTGCTACTTGGCAGCGGCGAACTGGGTAAAGAACTGACTATTTCTCTCAAACGCCTAGGCTGCTCTGTAGTAGCCTGTGACTCATACGCGAACGCTCCCGCCATGCAGGTAAGCGACGAATCGCGCGTTTTGAACATGACTGATGCCGCGGCTTTACATGCCGTAATCTCCGAAGTTAAACCCGACCTGGTAGTTCCAGAAGTAGAAAAACTGGCAGCTTCAGTTTTGGTTGAAGTAGCCGCTGCGCAGGAACTACACGTAGTTCCCTCTGCCCGCATCGTGGAACTAACTTTTGACCGCCAAGGGATCCGCACCCTGGCAGCTGAAAAAGCTAAAGTACCAACCTCACCGTATGCGTTTGCAGCTTCCTTGGAAGAACTCCGCGCCGGCGCACAAAAGGTCGGGTACCCATGCTACGTTAAACCAACTATGTCCTCTTCCGGACACGGGCAGTCACGGGTAGCTACGCCAGAAGATTTGGAAGCCGCTTGGAAGGAAGCGATCAGCGGAGCGCGGGCTGACACCGGGCGCGTCATTGTCGAAGGTGAAGTTAAGTTCGACTACGAAATCACTTTGCTAACTGTGCGCCACCTGGTAGACGGGCAGGTGCAGACTTCCTTCTGCGCCCCCATCGGACACCGCCAAGAATCAGGGGATTACGTAGAATCCTGGCAGCCTCACCCGATGTCCCCAGAGGTTTTGTTACAGGCACAAAAGGTAGCTCAGGCAGTAACCGACGCGTTGGCAGCAGATACTCCCGCGCACGAAGGAGAAGTGCTGGGGATTTTTGGGGTGGAACTGTTCATTGCCGGCAGTGACGTGTACTTTTCTGAACTGTCTCCGCGTCCCCACGATACTGGGTTAGTAACGCTGGCAACCCAGCCACTGTCAGAGTTTGACCTGCACGCCCGCGCTATTTTGGGGTTACCTTTGCACACTACTTTACGTGCTGCAGGTGCTTCAGCTCCTTTCAAGTCCCCACTTGAATCGCACGCCCCCGCATTTACCGGGGTAGCAGAAGCCTTAGCTGACCCAGCGGTGGATATACGTATTTTTGGGAAGCCTCAGGCCCATGTTGGGCGGCGCATGGCGGTGGCAGTGGCAACTGCGGAAACTGTAGAAGCAGCTCGCGCCTTAGCGAACTCGGCGCGCGATAAACTGGTGATTCGCTGACAAGAAATTTTCCAAAACCGTCCTCGGGAAAAACCAAAAATAACCTGCGGACGGGCGTTCCTACGCATAACGTTTCTGAAAGTTGCTTAGAATATGGGCAAATACAAGTGGCCATAATAATCTGGTTCGCTGATAGAAAACGGCTGCAAAGAAAGCCCATGTTGAGATTGTGAAGAAACCAGTGAAAATCAGTTTTTCGAAGCCTCCAAGGATAACCCCATCGATGTACATAGCTTGAATGCCGCTGCTGAGTGAGGCAGATTCCAATGTTGGGCTCCAAATTTCTTCAGGGAACTACTCGGTAATGAAAGAGCCTTTATACGCTACAGTCAGAAACATTATCGGGATGATGAAAAGATAGGATGCGAATCCAATAATGGACAATCGTACGCGCTTCCAAATATCACCCAAGTTGATTGACCTAGTAGAGGTGCCAACCGATATCGGCGAAATTGCATCAACATACATCCAAATTCCAGCGATTATGCAAAGGATAAGATTAAAAGCTCCATAGAGGGAAGTGTACTCCCAAGGGAAAATACTCATCAAAAAGATCAGCGGTGTCTCAGTCGATCCCACGATGAACACAAAAATACTGAAATCAGCCCAACATTCCAGTAATAGAGAACTCGGCAAGCCACTACTAAAACTGTGGCTATCAACGTTGGGGTACTACTAAACTTAGTGAACAAATAATAGGCAAGAATCCCAGTAAATAGAATTTCTTCGAGGGCGATCGCAATCAATGGCGCATACGAGTTGAAAGTCTACAGCTCAGCGGCGGATGTACGTATTTTGGGGAAACATCAGGCCCATGTAGGCCAGCGCATGGTAGTGGCAGTGGCAAGCGCACGTCAAAGCTAGTCGCCAACGTGCAATAGGCGCATAACCACCTCATTCGCAGCGGCTGACGCCTTCACATCCACGCAAGCTACTAAATGCCATGCCCCATCGCCCTCGGGATCTTCAAAAACGTAAGAAACCAGCCAAGCTACCTCAAGCGCCAAAGCTGTTTCTAAAACTGGCCCCGCAGACACACCTAAATCAAGGTAATCCGCTGCCGTGGGATTGGGAACGAAACTAAACCGATGCTTCGCCTGCGCTTCAGTAGAAGCCCCCAACCAGTCGTACTCATCCCAATAAGCATCTAACACATCCGCCCAACGATCCTCAGACCAAGTATCCACCCCGTCAAAGTCACTCAGCGCAACCAAGCCATCCAGATCATCCAAAGCAAACCGGCTGACTCGTAGGAAAACCGCTTTACGCACTAACTGCTGTAAAACCAGCGGATTCTTATCTAACCTAACCACCCCATTTTCGTCGGCACCAAACGCCAACTCCTGATCGCCGACCAGACCCTCTGCCCGCTCAGCTGCAGGATCAGCCAAAGCCTCCCACTCATCAAGCAGTGAAGAGTCAACGGAACGCACCAAAGCCCCCAGCCAGTCAATAATCTGCTCAACCATTTCCGCACGCAAAGCATCCGGCACCAACTGGCGAAGCGCCCGATACGCATCCGTCAAATAACGAAGCAAAACCCCTTCAGACATGGCAATGTCGTAACGAGAAATCACGTCAGAGAAAGTCATCGCATTCTCAACCATCATCCGCACCACCGACTTATGCGCCAGCTCCAAATCGCCAATCCACGGGTTTGCAGAGCGGAAAATCTGGAAAACCGGATCCAGCAAATCCTGCAATGGCTTTGGCCAAGTTACCTCTTCAACCGCAGCCATACGTTCTTCATACTCAATCCCAGCGCGTTTCATCGCCTCAATCGCTTCACCACGAGCTTCTCTTTCCAAGGCAAATAACAGTGGACGCGGATCTTCCAAAACAGCTTCCACCACAGAAACAACATCTAACGCCAAAGAATCAGAATCAGGATCTAACACTTCAAAAGCCGCTAAAGCAAAAGGAGATAAAGGCTGGTTCAAAGCAAAAGACTCTGGCAAATCAAGTTTCAACCGCAAGCGATCCGAAGATAGCTCAGCGGGAGAGTGAACCTGATCCACTCCAGAGACCTGCGCGGGATCAGAAGGAAGTACCTCCACCACACCGGCCTTACGTAAAGAAACAAAAATCTGCCCTAAACGCCGCAAATGCGGATTCGACTCAGTTGGTTTATCGTGATTGTCAGTCGCTAACTTCCACAGGCGAGCCGACGGAAGCGGAACAGACGCAGGGTTTGCTAAAACATTCAGAACCATCCCATGAGTAATCTCAAACTGAGACTGTAAAGCCTCTGGGGAAGCATTCACTAAACGCTCAAACGTGTTTTCCGACCAAGAAATCTGCCCTTCAGGTGGCTTCTTTTTCACCAGCTTCTTTAACTTCTTAGGATCGTCACCAGCTTTTAACGCAGCCATTCGATTCTCAATCACATGATCAGGAGCTTGGACCACTACCCAGCCGACCTCGTCAAAACCGGCACGGCCAGCTCGCCCCGCAATCTGGTGGAACTCCCGCGCTGAAAGAGTCCGCTGCCGCACTCCGTCAAACTTCACCAAAGAAGTAATCAACACCGTGGTAATGGGGACATTAATACCCACCCCCAAGGTGTCTGTCCCACAAATCGCTGCCAGTAGCCCCTGCTGAGTGAGCCGCTCAACCAACAGCCGGTAGCGAGGTAGCATTCCCGCATGGTGTATCCCCACCCCATGATGCAGGAGCTTACGCAGCGTCTGCCCAAAACCTTTACCAAACTTAAAACCGGCAGTAGCCGTTTTAATCTTCTCTTGATGGCGTTTAGAAATCAGCGTTGGCGTAGCCAAATCCGTCGCGGTAGATAAGGCAGCTTTTTGCCCAAAATGCACAATGTAAATCGGGTATTTACCCAACTCAATCAAATCAGCAACCGCCTGCCCCAACGGAAGCTGTGAATAGGACATTTCCAAAGGCACTGGACGCTGCGCCCCACTAACTAACTCAACCTCTCTGCCGGTGCGGCGCAACAGGTCAGCTTGGAAAAAATCTACCGCCCCTAACGTGGCGGAAAGTAGCACAAACTGCGGTTTATTAAGCTCTAATAAAGGCACCTGCCAAGCCCAGCCGCGCTCGCGGTCGCCGTAGTAGTGAAATTCGTCGATAATCACCATATCGGTGTCAAGGGACGCGCCTTCTCTAAGGGCTTGATTTGCCAGGATTTCAGCGGTGCAGCAGATGATCGGGGCGTCTGCATTGACTGAAGCATCTCCGGTTACCATGCCAACATTTTCAGCTCCGAACATTCGGACCAGCTCGAAAAATTTTTCACTCACTAAGGCTTTTAAAGGCGCGGTGTAGTAGGAACGACCCCCGCGTGCCAAAGATAGGAAATGCGCAGCCAAAGCAATCAGTGATTTACCTGAACCAGTTGGGGTAGCTGCAATGACGTGCTTATTGTCGATTAGGTGGAGGAAAGATTCATCTTGATGCGGGTAAAGGGGGCGCCCTCCGGCAGCTGCCCAGCTGGTGAATTTTTCATAGATGGCATCTGCATCGCCCAGCTGATCGTTATCTTCAAGTTCGTCTAAAAGCAGGTTTAAGGGTGCGTCCATAGTTTTATTGTCGCAAATATTTCTTTCTTTTCCGAGGGCGGTCTTTTCCGACGGCAGTGTTTTCCGAGGGCGGTCTTTTCCGCGGGAAGTGTTTTTCGACGGCAGTCTTTTCCGCGGGCGATTAGTAAAACCAAAGATTAGTGTTTAGTAAAACTAAAGATCAGTTAGTGGGGTGGGCTATTTCTTAAAACTCCTTTAACAAGTTTTTACATTCTGAGACAGATTATGATTTCCAAAGAGTCAGGCGGTAGCCTTACAGGTAAGTTACCAACTTAAAGCAAATGAAAGGAACGTAAAATGCCAGGTAAAACCTATCGCAGCTTTACGTTTTTGGGACGCCGATTTAACGGCGGTTCTTTCACCTGCCACAGGAGCGTAACTTCGTGAAGCTGGGACTTCAAATAGCTAACTGAGTTAAAGTAAGCAAACGCGTTAACCTCCAGGTGGGTTAACGCTTTTTTGTATGTAAATGAGGAAACTCGATTATCTGGAAATGGCTTGGACTAAAGCAGTGGAAAATATAAATCAGATTTTAACGTCAGCCCGTGAACTGTTAAGCCAAACGGTGGGATTCTTTTACGCGTGGATTTTGCTATTTATTCTTACCGGCGTAGGGATTTTCTTAACGGTCTACCTGCGCGTACCGCAGGTAGCTCATGTTAAGGATATTTTTACCTCATTAAAAGGTTCCCGCAATGCTGAAGGAGGACAGGTTTCTTCTTTCCAAGCTTTCGCTGTTGGCGTGGGAACCCGCGTGGGGATTGGAAATATCGCTGGAGTTGCTTTAGCTTTGGCAATCGGTGGTCCGGGAGCTATTTTCTGGATGTGGGTAATCGCCCTGATTGGGATGGCAACTTCGTTCACAGAATCTGTTTTGGCACAGGTTTACAAAGTACGCCAAGCTGATGGTTCTTACCGGGGCGGCCCAGCTGAGTACATCGAACGTGGTTTAGGGTGGAAAAAAGCTGGGATCATGTTCGCTATTTTCGCTGTTATTTCTAATGGTTTAGCTGTGCCGATGGTGCAGGTCAATACTATTTCCGCAACTCTTTTCACCAACCATCAGGTGCCGGCTTGGGGCACTATGCTGATTATGCTTGCTCTTTTAGCGCCTGTGATTATGGGGGGGATGCGGTCAGTTACCCGCGTTTCTGAATGGTTAGCTCCTTTCATGGCGCTTGCCTATATTCTGATTACCGTAGTAGTCATCGCCCTATTCCCAGTTGAAGCGGTGAACTCTTTAGTTTTGATTGTCCAGTCTGCGTTTGGTTTTGGCCCGGTTGCAGGCGGGGTTGTAGGTGGTGTTTTCACTGCTTTGGTAACTGGCGTGCGTCGGGGCTTATTCTCTAACGAGGCCGGTTTAGGAACTACTCCGCACGTGGCTGGCTCTGCGAATGTGAAACACCCGGCCGAACAGGGGTGGGTGCAGGCTTTAGGGGTTTTCATCGACACAATTATTGTCTGTACCGCTACCGCGATGCTGATTCTCATTTCTGGGGTTTACGCTCCAGGTATGACTGAGGAACAGGCAGGTTCATTAGCTGCTAATGCGGTAACAACTACTTTAGGTAGTTGGATGGCACTTCCGGTGAGCATTATTATTTTCATTTTCGGATACACCTCTGTTTACGGAGCGTACTCATACGGGCAAGTGGCGCTTGACCACTTGACAGATAACCGCCTGCTTTCTCAGGGGTTCAAAGTAGTTGCCACAGTTGTTGCAGCCCTGGGAGCAGTTTTAGAACTGCGAGTAGTCTGGGCTATCTCAGACCTGCTTTTAGGGATCGGAGCGGTGATTAACCTGGTTGCGATTGTGCTTTTGGCAAAGCACGCTAAAGCAGTTATGGAGGACTGGGGGAAGCAAAAGCAAGCTGGTAAAGAGCCAGTCTATAACTGGCAGGTTTAGTCAGCTGGGGCGGAGTCAAGGTGTTTGGCTCCGCCCTTTTAATTCGCGGCTTTGCTGGTTTTATCGGCTTTATTGGCTTCGGGATTTCCAGCACCGTTTTTTCAGCATAGTTTCAACAGGTCATACCCTTTCAGTCGGATTACTACTTGGAACCTCACCAGTAACTCAAGCAAAATCTGCAAATTGGTTCAGTAGGAAACAATCGAAACACCTATACTGGAAACATCGACTATTTTTACGGAGGCAATGATGCGCTTAGTACGTTTTTCGGCAGGGGGAGCAGACCCCAGATACGCCGCCCTCGATAATGATTCCACCAAACTGGTGGTGCTTAAAGGCGACCCACTTTTCCAAACTGTAGAACCAAGCGGCGAATTTTTCGACCTTGACGAAGTACGCTTACTTTCCCCAATGATTCCTCGCTCTAAAGTACTGGGCGCTGCTTTTAACTTCCGTAACCCAGCCAACCCGGGGGCAGAAGAACCAAAAGAACCAATCGTTTTCATGAAGCCTAATACCGCCGTAATTGGCCCAGATGACCCGATCGTACTTCCTGAATGGACGAATGAAGTAGTTTTTGAAACCGAAATTGCGGTGATCATTAAAACCCTGTGTAAGGACGTGAAAGCCGCTGACGCCGCAGAGGTGATTTTTGGGTACACGATTGCAAATGACGTAACTGCCCGCGACCGGCTTTTAAGTGACCGCACAATGCTGCGTGCAAAAACTTTCGACACGTCTTGCCCCGTGGGACCGTGGATCACCATCGACCCGCAGCTGGACGTGAATAACCTGGAAGTAACCACCCGCATTAACGGGGAAATAGTCCACCGAGGGAATACTGCCGATATGATTCATAAGATTCCCGCGTTGATTGAATACATTTCCCACACTTGCACGCTGCTACCAGGAGACATGATTTTAGTGGGTACCCCCGCCGGAAACGGAGAAATCAAAGCTGGCGATATTGTTGAATGTGAGATTTCCGGTTTAGGAGTTCTGCGCAATCCGGTGGTACGCCGCTAACTTTTAGAGGTTAAACGCAGAAAATGCGCTTCAAAAAACAGTAGATTTAGAAACCGCAGCGCGTTTGCTCCTACTTTTGTTACCCAGATGAAACAGACACCTTTCGACCCGATTTTAGCCCGCTGTGAACTGCCGATAATGGCAGTTGCCGGCGGGCTAAAACGCGCCCTTTCCTCAAACAGGCAACTGGTACTTTCCGCTTCTCCTGGCGCAGGAAAAACCACAATAGTGCCACTTTTAGTAGCCCAATCTCTTTTAGCGAGGGCGCAAACAGATGCTGAAAAGACCCCCAGCGGTTTGCTTCCTAAAGGTAGAGTTATCGTCGCCCAACCGCGTCGCGTTGCAGTACGTTCAGCTGCCCGCTACGTAGCATCTTTATTAGGTGAACCGGTGGGGAAAACTGTTGGGTGGCGGATGCGTGCAGACACTAAAGTTAGTGCAGAAACGCGCATCGAGTTCACTACCACGGGTACTCTTTTACGGAGGCTTTTAGCTGAACCAGACCTGCCGGGAGTAGACGCCCTAATTTTCGATGAAGTACATGAACGGCATTTAGATGCGGATTTAGCATTAGCTTTCGCCTTAGACGTGGCCGCGATTAGAGAAGATCTGACACTAATCGCCATGTCCGCCACGGCAGACACGCAGCGTTTCGCCGGGTTAATCAGCGAAACTCTAGGCGTGCAAACCCCTGTTTTAGAAGTGGAACACCCCCTCTTTCCTCTGGAAACTCGCTGGGTGCCCCCACGGAATCAAGCGTTGGATGTAAACGGCTTATCTAATGAGTTCTTAACTCATTTAGCTTCAGTTACGCAAACGGCGTTTACTGAGCACGGAAGTACTTTAGTTTTTGTAGACACGATCGCTAACACTGAACGTCTTTGCCAGCTGCTGACCGCCCGGAATATTCCCGCTTTTGCTTTGCATAGTCAGGTAACTGCCCAAAAACAAGATGAGATTTTAGCGTCCAGTGAGACAGCGCGGGTGATAGTAGCAACGGAAATCGCAGAAACCTCACTAACTGTACCGGGAGTAAACTGCGTGGTTGATAGTGGAGTTTCGCGGACACCTCGTTTTGACACTAACCGGCAGACAACTCATTTAGTGACTGTTAGTGCCAGCCAGTCAGCTTTAATCCAACGAGCTGGGCGAGCTAACCGCACCGGAAAAGGCATTGTCTATCGAGCTTTTTCACAAACAGAGTTTGCTCGGGCAAAAGCCTATGCGCCCCCAGAAATCTTAGGCGCAGATCTAACAGAAGCCACTTTACTTGCCTACGCTTGGTCTGCCCCAGAACAGTTAGCATTATTGGATGCTTTTCCAGGGGCAGCGCGAAAACGCGCAGAAGAAAACCTACTTCACATTGGAGCACTGGAACCGGAACTAAAAATCAGTGACTCAGGGCGAATACTGGCACAAATACCCACCGATCCGCGTTTAGCACATGGGCTTTTAACCGCTTTCGCCTGGGGAATTAAAGCACAAACCGCTGCGCGCGTTGTAGCCGAAATAGACGTGCACCTGGAAAAACGTTTAGTAAAACTGATTAAACACTACGGGGAAGCATATGCGCGAATCATACCGCCCTCGGAAATACCGGTGAGAGAAGCTGACGCGGCAGCGATTGTGTGGGGAGCTGCCTACCCGCTGCGGATTGCCCGCCTAACCAACGAAAATACGAAACTGGCAGTAGCGCGGTTCACCTCAGTTGCCGGAACAGGTTTAGAAGTAGAAGCGGGGACACAGTTAGCTGGCAGTAAGTGGATTGTTGCCGGCGAAACTCAAGGCATTAACGGCGTGATTAAAGTCCGCGCGGGAACTGCTATTTCAGAAGGATTGGTTTTATCTTTAGCACAGTTTAGTTTAAATGAAACTACTGAAATAAGGTTAGAAAATAGGCGTTTACTGGCGTGGAAAACTCGCCGTCTTGGAGCTTTAGAGTTGAACCGAAGCAAAGTACCAGCTACCGCAGCGCAAGTTTATGAAGCGTTAGAAAAGGAACTATCTCGCGGTGGCGCACAAGAATGGCAGCGTTTATTCCCAACTCCTGCTGAGGTAGTGCGGTTTGTGAACGCAAATAACTATTTAGCCGGTAAAGATAGTGCATTTAATGTGATTGATAGCCAGCTGTTAGCAGCCAATTTGGAGCTTTTCTTAGGAAATAGTTTGGCACAGATTTGCGCGGGAGCGTCGTTAGATACCGTGGATGTTCTGACGGGGCTGAAACTGATCGTAGGGTGGCAAACAGCTAACTTGATTGACACCTTAATCCCTGCACAGGTGAAAGTACCTTCTGGAAGGCAGGTGCCGGTAGAAATCGATCCTGAACGAGGCCCCACTATTTCAGTGAAATTGCAAGAATGTTTTGGGTGGCAAAACGTGCCGGCAGTGTTAGGGCGACAAATCAGTTTGGAGCTGCTTTCCCCAGCGGGAAGGCCCCTGGCAGTAACCGGAGATTTAACGCATTTCTTTAATGAAGTTTATGCCTCAGTGCGCGCTGAAATGCGAGGGCGCTACCCAAAGCACCCGTGGCCAGAAAACCCGTGGGAGGCGGTAGCCACTGCGAAAACAAAACGGGCGTTAGGGAATAGTTAAAGGCATAAGTAGATAATCTAAACCGGTTTTCGGCGCGAGAAACCGGCGACTCGCACCGAAAACCGGGAAACTATTTCACGGTTACCTAACTATTACGCGGCTACGGATTTGCTGCCTTATTTAAGAATGTTTCTTCACAAAATCTAAAACCAGCTCTAAAGATTCTTCCACTACAACCCGCGATGACGCGAAGTTAAAACGCACGTAATTGGGATAATCCGCCCCTAAAGTTTCCCCTGGGTTAGTGAGTACCCCAGTTTCCCTGTAGAGAGATTCAGCTAAACTCTCGTTTTTTGCTAAACCCATATCGGTTGGGAAGCGAAGAAAACCTAAGTAGCCTGCCTGGGGAAGCTGCCAGGCTAAATCACCGCCCTCGGCATTAAACTTTGCGAAAAGCTGGTCTGCTTGCAGCAGATTATCTGCCAGATAGTCACGCACATTAGTAAGCCAAGTCCCAGCGCGCGTATAGGCAGCAATAGTGGATTTTAACCCCAGGGGAGCTGCCCAACCCAGCACGTAGGAAAGCCTTTCCCACTGCGGGTAAAGCTCTGAATCTGGAGAGACAATCGCCTGCGCACAATGTAGTCCTGCCACATTGAACCCTTTAGAAGCTGCGGTAGCGGCAATAGTGTGATGCTGGTTTTGTGGCGCTACGGTGAGATAGGGAATATGTTTAGTGCCAGCAAGCACCAGGGGAGCGTGGATCTCGTCTGCGAAAACTAAGAACCCGTACTTTTGTGCCAGTTCACTAACTTTTTTTAACTCCTCGAGGGTCAGGGCACGTCCGGTAGGGTTCCACGGATTACACAGCACTAACCCGGCCGCTCCTTGAGTGGCAGCAGTTTCTATCGCCGCAAAATCTAACTCCCAACTTAACGCGTGACCAGTGCGCGTATAACGGGCGGGTACTTCCACTACCGTATGACCTACCTGCTGCGGAGAAGTAAGGAACGGCATATAAGCGGGGGTCGGTACAATTACTTGCGAGTTTGCTGGAAGCATATGTAAGAAAGCACGGAAAGCGTCTAATACGCTCATAATCGGCGTAATCCAACGGGGATAAACTTCCCAGTCGTACTGGGCCTTATAAAACTGTGCGGCTGCGCGCACCATCTGGTCTTTCAACCAGCAAGGCGGGTATCCGGTGTAACCGCTTTCCACCGTCTCATGTAGGGCTGCGGCAACTTCTGGGCACGGTTGGAAATCCATTTCCGCGACCCAGTGCCCCCGCAAAGGTGGGGCTTTAATGTGTTCCACAAAAGTAGGAACCGACCATTTCATTGTGCGCAAAGCACGCATAGATTCAGCGGAATAATCATCGAAACTGCGCATAAACTCTCCTGAACAGCGTTGAGCAGGTGTAGCAAATACTTTCCATCTATTCTACTCCTACAGAAAATAAAATTGGCGAGGGCGATAATTGAGCTTTCCAGAAAGAAACATAGTTTTGCTGCACGCCCTCGGAAATGGAAAAACGGAACGTGGCAAATCGCATTTAAACGCCAGGTGAGAAAAGGAGTAAACTGGAACTACTATGACTACTAATACTGGCGGAAAAGTCCGCGTTCGATTTTGCCCCTCGCCAACTGGCACCCCGCACGTCGGGTTAGTGCGCACCTGCCTATTTAACTGGGCTTGGGCACGCCACGTTGGTGGAACTTTCGTATTCCGTATTGAAGATACGGATGCGCAACGCGATTCAGAAGAGTCGTTTAATCAGATTATTGACTCGCTCACCTGGCTGGGCTTGGACTGGGATGAGGGTGTTCTCAAGGGCGGTCCACATGAGCCTTACCGCCAGTCTCAGCGCATGGATATTTACCAAGAGGTAGCCGCTAAACTACTTGCTGCTGGCTACGCCTACGAATCTTGGTCAACTCCTGAAGAAATTGAAGCTCGCCACCGGGCGGCGGGGAGAGATCCTAAACTTGGGTACGACGGGTACGACCGTAACCTAACTGAGGAACAAAAAGCTGCTTACCGAGCAGAGGGTCGCCAGCCAGTACTGCGTATGCGTATGCCTGATGAGCCGATTACTTTCACGGATTTAGTGCGTGGGGAAATTACTTTCCAACCGGGTTCAGTGCCAGACTATGTGATTGTGCGCGCCAACGGTGACCCGCTTTACACGCTGGTAAACCCCGTGGATGACGCGCTGATGGACATTACTCACGTTCTGCGTGGGGAAGACCTATTATCGTCCACCCCACGTCAGATTGTGCTTTACCGAGCCTTGTTAGAACTGGGAATCGCACAGCAAATGCCTTTCTTTGGACACTTGCCTTATGTGATGGGTGAGGGAAATAAGAAGCTTTCTAAACGCGACCCAGAATCTAACCTGCTGCTGCACCGGGAAAAAGGTATGATTCGCGAAGGCTTGTTGAACTACTTGGCTTTGCTGGGTTGGTCGATTAGCCCCGATTATGACATTTTCACTCCGGAAGAGATGGTAGAGGCTTTTGACATTCACAGTGTGAACCCGAATCCGGCTCGTTTCGATCTGAAGAAGTGTATTGCAATTAATGCGGAGCATATTCGTCGTCTGGACACGGCTGATTTCATGCGTCGTTGCGTACCTTACCTGCACCGCGATGGGGTAGTTTCTGCTGATAACTTTGAGGCTTTAACTGACCGTGAAAAAGAGATTATGGAGGCGGGAGCACCGCTGATTCAGACACGTATTCAGCTTTTGGGTGAAGCTACTGGAATGTTAGGCTTCCTGTTTAACGGTACTGAAACTATTGAATACGATGAGAAGTCGGTTTCTAAAGTGGGGGCTGATGCGCCAGCTGTGTTAGCTAAGGGCATTGCCGTTTTAGACGGTTTGGAAGAGTTTACTGTGGAATCCGTTGAAGCTGCTATGCGGGCCGCTTTGATTGAAGAAATGGGATTGAAACCACGGTTTGCTTTCGGGCCGCTTCGCTTAGCTATTTCTGGACGACCAGTTTCTCCGCCACTATTTGAATCTATCGAGATTCTGGGTAAGGAAGCGACTATTGAACGCTTTAAGAAACTGAAAGACCTACTGGAAAGCTAAGGTTAATCAGGATTTACTGGGGCACTTGCGAGTGCCCCAGTTTTCTTTATGTATTTTAGTTAGCCCAAATGAGTGGGGTGAAAGAGAATGATTGTTGGCAGGGAAGCTAATATGCTAATTGTAAGCTAAAGATTGTATAAGCTACGTCAGCGGGAGAATCACAGTGAGTGAATCTAAAACAGAACAAACTACTATCCGGATCGATCAGCCAGTTCGCTCTATCGAAGAAGACCTATTGGGGCGTAAACCAGAAGTGGACAATCTTGTCAGCTTTCTGCATTCAGTTGATTGTAGTCAAGGTTTAGTTGTTGGTATTGAAGGTCCGTGGGGTATTGGGAAAACTAGCTTCATTAACTTTGTAACAGAAGCATGTTCTAAAGAGGAAAAGTCAAAATATGTTACCTTAGAGTTTAACCCATGGTTGTTTTCTGGAGCAGATGATTTAATTAGTCGGTTCTTTTCTGAAATCAGTGCTCAGCTGAGCAATAAAAAGGTTGCAGAGAAGTTGGCCAAAAATTTTCGTCGATATTCAAGTTCATTAGCTCCGCTTGCGAAATTAAGTAAAGTCACAGAAGTAGCGTACGAAATCTTAAATAAGTTCTTTAAGAAAAGCAGCGTACATGAGGTGAGGAAAGAGTTAATCGAGAACCTTGCAGGAATAGAAAAACGTTTGCTGATTGTCCTTGATGATATCGATCGACTACCTCCTGATGAAATGAAGGAGATTTTTAAACTGGTAAGATTAACTGGCAATTTTCCAAATGTGATTTATTTGCTGGGTTTAGACTACAAGCGCACTTTAGCCTTACTTGAAGATACAGGTATCAAAGATCAGGAATATCTAGAGAAAATTATCCAAATTAACTACACAGTGCCAGGGGTACATGGGAAATTCTTAGATGAGCAGTTTAATGAACGCGGGGTGCAAACCCTTCCTCAGGTCTGGGAGCGTTTGGAAAAAGACTCAAGATGGAAAGATGAGATAATTCCGAAGATTATTCAGCCAGAGCTGAAAACTTTCCGGAACATCAACAGATTCTTCGCTTCCATTGCGGTAACAATTTCAAGCTTACAAGACCAGGTCAATAATACCGACCTTTTGGCATTAGAAGCTTTAAGAATTTTCCACCCTGAGATTTGGCAGGAATTCAAAGACAATCGTAGACATGTATCTATGTTTGAGGACTCACAGAATCTCTTCTTTGAAGAACCTAAACTTCCAGACTACTTTAAACAATTAAAAGGGAAGTTTTCAAATAATCAAGAAATAATTACGGTTTTAATAGATCACCTTTTCCCAGCAATCATTTCCAAAGAGAATATGAAACAGGAAAACCTCCCCAACTGGATGAACGATAAAAGGGTTGCTTATGGCCCTTTTTTTGAGCTTTATCTTGATAGGTTTGCTGGTGAGAGAATACTCCGGCAGCAATATTCTGAAAAGGCTTTTAAGTTAATTGGCGAAACGGATCGCTTTAAAGAATTTGTTGAAGCCTTAGACATAGATAAGTTCATTTGGGTGGTTAAAAATCTTTGTCTTTCTAACTATGATAAAGAAAAGATTCATTCTGTTCTGCCAATGCTACTGCAAAACGCTGAAAGATTAGCAGATAGCACATTTGAAGATCCTAATATACGCACTAACTTTAGAGAGATGTTCGAATACTTTTTTCTATTTCTATATAAAAATAAAAATAGTGATGAGAATCTAATAACTGATATAGAGAAGATATTACAAATGGGCGTCTCTTTAAGTACTCAGTACATCTTTCTGCGAAAAACTACTTCAAATATTACGGGTAACACTAAACTGGAAGAGAAACGAGATGCAATTGCGGAAGATTTATTCCAGAAAATCCCAAATGACTGGGAGCAAGAATGGTACTTACCAGAGATTTATCAACTTCTTGCGATAGAAAAAGGCTTCCAATATGACGCGGAAAAAACTCCGGTAGACCTTTTATATCGCGCATTATTTGTGGAAACAACTAAGTGGAGAGATATTACAGGAGAACAAATATATAAGTTTTACTATGAAAAACCTTCTGCATTTGGAAGTATTGAGAATTTACGAAAGATCGTTGAAAGGGTCCACGCAAAATACGGAGATTGTCTGGTTATACAGGCAGTAGACAAGTATTTAGCTGAGCAAACACAAACTGAGACTTCCTAAAACGGCATTAATATTTTTCTGTATTTCGCAGTTCGCGTTTAGCAAGCAGAATAAGTAACTGTATAGACAGATCATGTCCATCTATATACGCCTGGTCTTCTCTTCTCATGAAGAAAGCCGGAGAAACAAAAGGAAGAATCCCCAGCAAAGAAAACTCCCATTCCCAACAGAAGTTTTGTTTATCAATTACAAAAGGAATGAGCTGCACAGATTTTCCTTTTCCTGCGCTACCACAACTTCATCTCTTGCTTCCAAGCAAGAAACAGGTAGATAGGTAACACCTTGAAGAATTTCATTTGTGGTTTGTAAAAGTAGAAAGTTCTGCAGGTTCTGCCTCCATTAGAAACAGGAAAACTCCTGTTTATGGCTGGACTATGATGACGGTTCCTCGCGTGTGTTCGGTAAGGGAGCGCTCGGCTACATACGGTTTTACACCCAGTTGGAAGATTAAGAAGATGCTGAACCCCAGCATGAGAACCAGCTGAATACTAGCGGTGATTGTGCTACTCATCGTATTATCTCTAGACGGTTGAAGGAGGGGACTATTTCGAGGATGCTCATAATCCGCAAGCTACTGAAGGAATGCTACATAGAATTTGCATTATGAGAATGAAACGAAACTGATTCGATTCATCTTTGTGCTGGAGAGAGAAATATTCTCATCTTGCTTAATATCCGAACTTATGAAGAAGCAGACATTGAAACGACGCTTGAGCTAAGGGGAGCATATATGAAACCTATGGCTACACCACAGTTCATGGGGTTTTCTTCGGGATCATGCCTAACCTAATGATTACGACTAGCTACTTTGCATAAGATAAATGGCAATTGTTGGGAGCAACAAAAAACCCCTGGAAAACCAGGGGTGATTGTACTCCCAACGGGATTTGAACCCGTGTTACCGCCGTGAGAGGGCGGCGTCCTAGGCCGCTAGACGATGGGAGCCTATGACGCACTTTCGTGCTGAGTATCATTTGCTGATACTTCGCTGGGGTACTAGGACTCGAACCTAGACTAAATGAACCAGAATCACTCGTGCTGCCAATTACACCATACCCCATGGTGTTCCGCTCACAGTTTCCTAATGAGTGGCACGTTCAATAACTTTACCGGAATTTCTAACTAACTTCAAAATCGCTTAGCTGTGTTCCCAAACACAGCCGGGGTGTAATAAGTAACTTATCAAAAGCTAAGTAGTGAATCCGTTACCTCACTAAAACCGCCCCTAACAAGAGGAAATAGGTTTAGCTAATTTTGCTTTCTTCCGCCCGGCGCAGGAACTCTGAGAGCCGGTTTGCTGCCGCAACTACAGAAGGCCCAAATTGGCGTCCCGGTTGGCGTCCCATTCTTTCAATCGGCCCAGAAATCGAAAGGGCAGCGATTACTTTCCCACCCGGCCCGCGCACCGGAGCGGAAACGGAAGCAACCCCTTCTTCTCTTTCCCCAACTGACTGCGCCCAGCCACGCCGACGAACTGAAGATAGCATTGTCGCATTAAAAGCTGCTCCGTAGAGTCCGCGGTGTAACCGGTCAGGTTCTTCCCAAGCCAGTAGGATCTGTGAAGCAGAACCAACTTTCATAGAAAGGGTAGCCCCCACCGGGATAGAGTCGCGCAAACCCATCTGACGTTCCGCTGCGGCAACGCAGATACGCTGATCGCCCTGCGCGCGGAAAAGCTGAGTGGATTCCTTAGTGTGGTCACGTAAAGCCACTAGCACTGGAGTAGCAGACGCCAAAAGCCGGTCTTCACCTGCCACCGAAGCTAGTTCATTTAATCGTGGGCCTAAAATAAAACGGCCCTGCATATCGCGTGCAACGAGTCTGTGATACTCGAGGGCAACAGCAAGGCGGTGAGCGGTAGGGCGCGCTAACTCAGTAGTTGCAACTAACTGAGCTAAAGTTGCCGGACCGTTTTCTAAAGCAGATAATACCAATGCGGCTTTGTCTAAAACACCAACGCCGCTTCCGGTGGATTCTTCTTCCTCCATAAGCAAATTATGACATCTCAACAAGTGAGATGACAAATCTTTTAATAAAATTGTCAGCCAGAAAATCATCTAAAATCAGTCACCTTCTCTGCCTATAACAAACACCATTTCGTTTAACAGAGTAGAATCAATAGTTGAAACGAAAGAATAAGGACGGAAATATGGAACGAATTCTGCGAGTAAACGGTGGAAAACCCCTCACCGGGGAAATCACCGTACGCGGCGCAAAAAACTTTGTACCCAAAGCTATGGTGGCTTCACTACTGGGAACCCAACCATCAGTCCTAAGTAACGTTCCCCGGATCCGCGACGTAGACGTAGTTTCTGAACTGCTCACCCTACACGGAGTGCGCGTAAACTATGACCCTGGCGCAGGCACTATCACCTTAGACCCCTCGAACGTGGAAAGCGCACACGTTGCCGACATTGACGCCCTGGCTGGCTCATCACGAATTCCCATCCTTTTCTGCGGCCCCCTCTTACATCGCCTGGGCGAAGCCTTCATCCCCGACCTGGGCGGCTGCAATATCGGAGGGCGCCCAATCGACTTCCACTTAGATACCCTCCGCCGCTTCGGCGCAGAAGTAACCCGCACTGAAACCGGCACCCATATCAGTGCAAAAAATGGGCTTAAAGGTACCAAAATCCACCTACCTTACCCATCGGTCGGAGCCACTGAACAAACCCTACTCACTGCTGTAATGGCTGAAGGTTTAACCGAACTTTCCGGCGCGGCAATTGAACCTGAAATAATGGATCTCATCAACGTCTTACAAAAGATGGGTGCCATCATGAGCGTTGATACAGACCGCACGATCCGCATTGAAGGGGTGAAAGAACTTTCCGGCTTCCGCCACACGTCTCTTCCAGACAGAATCGAAGCAGCTTCATGGGCTTCTGCTGCTTTAGCCACCAAAGGTGACATTTTTGTGCGTGGCGCACACCAGCCTGACATGACTACTTTCTTAAACACCTACCGTAAGGTTGGCGGAGCATTTGATATTTCCGACGAAGGTATCCACTTTTGGCATCCAGGTGGAGAACTAAACTCCATCGTTTTGGAAACTAACGTTCACCCCGGTTTCATGACTGACTGGCAACAGCCCCTGGTAGTGGCTCTTACCCAAGCCAGAGGGTTATCCATCATGCATGAAACAGTTTACGAAGACCGTCTGGGATTCACCTCTGCACTAAAAGAAATGGGTGCAAATATTCAAACTTACCGCGAATGTTTAGGCGGATTACAATGCCGCTTCGGACAAAGAAACTACCGTCATTCAGCGGTTATTTCCGGGCCCACTCCACTGCGTGCCGCAGATATTACAGTCCCAGACTTACGCGGAGGCTTTTCTTACCTGATTGCCGCTTTAGCAGCCGAAGGAACTTCCCGCGTCTATGGAATTGACGTTATTTCGCGCGGCTATGAGCACTTCCTTTCTAAGCTGCGTGCCTTAAACGCAGATGTGGAACTGGAAAACTAAATAAACCCCACTGAAATTCCCGTAAAGAAAAAGGAAAACCGGTGAGTAAAGCACCTGAAGGAATCTATCGCCTGGCACTGGAAGTTTGTCGTCCCATCACCAGAGGGCTAACTAAAGCCACTTGGAAAGGTCAAGAAAACTTCCCGAAAGATCGCCCATTCATTGTGATTATGAATCACCTGAGCGAGTTTGACGCTTTCGTGTTAATGCACTTTATTACCGATCAGGGTGTCGCAGTACGCGCCCTGGCTAAAGCCTCCCTATTTAAGGTACCTCTGCTGGGGAGCCTTTTACGTAAAACCAATATGGTGGAAGTCCACCGCGGAAATGAGCGTAGTAAAGACGCCCTCGAAGCAGCTAAAAAAGCGATTTTAGCCGGAGAAAGTATCGCCCTTTTCCCAGAGGGGACGCTAACAACCGACCCGGAATTTTGGCCCATGCACTTCAAAACGGGGGCAGCCCGTTTAGCGTTAGCTACCGGCGCTCCGGTAATCCCCATAGCTCACTGGGGAAGCCAAAACGTGATGCACCGGTTTGGAAACTCGATTATGAAGTTCTGGAAACGCCACGCAACCACCGTGGTTGCCGGCCCCGCAATTGATTTAAGCGATTTACCACAAGATGAAACTGACCGCGAAGCAGTTGCTACCGCTAATCGCCGTATGGAAGATGCAATCCGCAGTATGCTTGCGCAAATCCGCGGGGAAGCAGTACCCACACAGATTTGGAATCCAAAGACCCAGGCGTACGAACCCCTGGAAACTGCGGGAGAATAAAAATGACAGAAAACCATAAAAAACCCCGCGTTATGCTACTTTTCGGAGGGCGCAGCGGGGAACACGTGATTTCCTGCGCCACCGCGGCAGCAGTGATGGAAGCGATTGACCGCACCCGCTATGAAGTTATTCCCGTGGGGATTACCGTAAGCGGAGACTGGGTGCCTGCCTTAGATGACCCACAGCATTACGCTCTTAAAGACGGGGAAGGCACGTATGTAAATGCCGCAGACGAACGAGTTGCCCTTTTAGCAGGAACCAACCGGCTAGTAGGATACTCAGTGACCAACCCCGCAGAGTTAAAAGATCTGGGCGAAATAGACGTAGTTTTCCCCCTGTTACACGGGCCATTTGGGGAAGATGGGACTATCCAGGGGCTGTTAGAAACAGCTGACTTACGTTACGTAGGCTGTGGTTTGACCGCGTCAGCAACCTCAATGGATAAACACCTGACAAAAACCATCATTTCCCAAGCTGGGATTGCAGTAGGGAAGTGGGAACTAATCACTGACCGGCAGTGGCAGACTAACCGTTTAGCTGTGCTAGAGAGAATCCGCGCCTTAGGGAAAGTTGTTTTCGTTAAACCTAACCGCGCCGGTTCTTCGGTGGGAATCAGCCGCGTTGCCGATTTTGCTGATTTAGAAGCAGCGATTGAAGCTGCCCGCGAACATGATCTGCGAGTAATCGTAGAAGCAGAAACTTCCGGAAGAGAACTGGAATGTGGGGTACTGGAGTTTCCAGATGGCCCGCGCCCATCTGAAATTGGGGAGATCGCGGTTTGCGGCGCAGACTTTTACGATTTTGAAACCAAATATCAAGACCCCGAGGCAGTTAAGCTCTCCATTCCCGCTAACATTTCCGAGGACGTTAAAGTACGTATCCAAAATGCGGCGATTGAAGTATTTGAAGCTTTAGGGTGCGAAGGTTTATCTCGGGTAGATTTCTTTTACGATGAGGAAACTAAACAGCTTACTTTGAATGAAATTAATACGATGCCCGGGTTCACTCCATTTTCCATGTATCCGATGATGTGGAAGCAAAAAGGGCTAAGCTATTCTGAGTTAGTTTCCCATCTAATTGAACTGGCTCTCAGTCGTCGAGTCGGCTTACGTTAAACTCAGCAACCATTGCTTTAACAATAGGACTATTGGCTGAATCTGACGCTTGTCCGCACTATTTACACTAAGGTAGAAGTATGAAACCACGCGTAACGCTTGTAACTTCAAAAGAAATGCCAAACTTATATTCCGATGAGGCTGGCCTGTTAGACGCCCTTCGGGAAAGAGACTGTGATCCGCAGATTAAATGCTGGGACGACCCAGAAGTAGATTGGAAAGAAGCCGGATTAGTTGTGATCCGCTCAGTTTCTGACTACGCCAATCGACGTGAAGAATTTTTAGCTTGGGCAAAACAAGTACCCCGTATCTTGAACCATCCAGACGTATTGGAATGGAATACGGATAAACACTACCTGCAGGTATTAGAAAAATACGGGCTGCCAGTGATCCCAACTACTTGGATTGAACCATCCGATAATCTCTCCAAACACCGCGTGCACTCACGATTCCCAGCACTTCAAGACTTCGTGATTAAACCAGCGGTATCTTCAGGGTTAAGAGATATTGGACGTTACTCTGCCATTCAACCTAAGTCACGACAAGCAGCTGTGCTGCACGTAATGGACTTACTATCCCAAGGGCGCTCCGTAATGCTTCAGCGCTACCGAGAAGAAATTGACACCCACGGTGAAATCTCCCTGGTTTTCTTCAACGGTTTAGTCTCACACGCGGTAGAAAAGAAAGCTATGCTGCACCCCTCTGAAGTGACTGACGCTTCCATGCATGAAACTCTTTCAATCGCGCGAGAAGCCACTTCAGAAGAATGGGCTTGGGGTGAAGAAATCCGCCGCGCCGTACACGCCTACGTGAAAGACCGTTTAGGCAGAGACGAACAATTCCTCTTTAACCGCGTGGACATCGTCCCAGACGGGAAAGGTTCCTTCATGGTGATGGAAGTGTCCCTAGTGGACGCCCAGCTTTACCTAAACTCTTCCCCGCAGGCGCTACGGAACTTCGCAGACGCTATTTCAGTGCGCGCCCACTGGTAAACCTGAAATAAACATTTTAAGTTCGCACCGGAAACTTCGGTGCGAACTTTTTTCTTGCCGGTAAAACCAGGAGATTTCACCAAAAAATACTTTATTCTCTAACCGGGTAGAGCTTTAATCTTTCTGACAGGTGAGGCTCTATTGCTTTCCGCAGGCAAGGGGAATGAAGCTGGCGCAGTGACAACTAAACCGCTAAGTAATGTAGGTAACAGGCTCCTGGATTTGTGGAGCGGGGGAGATACCTGGTATTCTTCTAATGTTGTTGAAAAACAATAATGGTGGCTGTAGTTCAGCTGGTAGAGCACCTGGTTGTGGTCCAGGACGTCGCGGGTTCAAGTCCCGTCAGCCACCCGGTCAATCGCCTCAGAGAATCTCTGAGGCGATTTTCTTTTCCCAAACTGAAATAGAGACAGAGATCATCTCCCCTAAACTGCTCAAAGAATGGATTGCAGTTGCTGAAATAAAACTAATCTAGCTATGATAAGACGTGCTATGACTCGGCCGGGAAACAATAACTAACCCGGGGATCACCGACGAGCATCTGGAAGAAAAGCCCCTACCAGCGGTAGGAAAGCCGATTAGAACCAGACGGGTAAGCCCGAAAAAGCTGTAATCAAGCGGCACTGAAAAGTGCAAGCGAGGTGGTACCGCGGAGTATCAGAAACCTCCCACCTAAAGGGAAGTCCTAACTTCGTCCTCGGAAAAAGTCGCTTCAGCGACCTGCAGAAACCGAAACCTCGGCAACAAACCAGCCGAACCAAAAGGACGAAAAAGGAATGACAGAAAACACTTCCGCACAGTACCCGTTACACCGCGACGGAGCCGTAGAAGCCGCGCCTTCTTTCCCACAAATGGAAGAAGCCACCTTAGCGTATTGGAAAGCTAACGACACTTTCAAACGTTCCATTAGCAACCGTCCTGCCGGCGAAAACGGCGCAAACGAATTCGTATTCTACGACGGCCCTCCATTTGCCAACGGCCTCCCGCACTACGGGCACCTGCTAACCGGCTACGTAAAAGACCTGGTGGGGCGCTACCGCACCATGCACGGCGCACACGTAGAACGACGCTTCGGCTGGGACACCCACGGTCTACCTGCAGAACTAGAAGCCGAACGTATCCTGGGAATCGAAGACAAATCCCAAATCGAAGGCGAATGCGGGATCGGTATCGGTGCGTTCAACGACGCCTGCCGCACCTCGGTAATGCGTTACACCAAAGAATGGCAAGAATATATCACTCGCCAAGCTCGCTGGGTAGACTTTGAAAACGACTACAAAACCATGGACGCAGACTACATGGAGTCAGTCATCTGGGCATTTAAGACCCTCTACGATAAGGGGCTAGCCTACGAAGGGCACCGCGTTCTGCCATACTGTTGGAACGACCAAACCCCACTATCCAACCACGAACTAAAAATGGATGACGACGTCTACCAAGACCGGCAAGACAACACCGTCACCGTGGGACTACGCTTAGAAACCGGAGAACTAGCGCTCATCTGGACCACCACTCCATGGACCCTGCCATCTAACCTGGCAGTTGCTGTAGGCCCAGACGTAGACTACGTCACCGTCACCCCCGCAGAAGGAGCTTTAGCAGGTGAAAAAGTTATCCTCGCTAAAGCACTGCTTGCTGCCTACGAAAGAGAACTGGGGGAAAACCCAGAAGTAGTTGCCGAAATGAAAGGCACAGACCTGGTGGGACGCGCCTACGCGCCAATCTTTGACTACTTCGTAAATAAAGACGAAAAAGTACCGGGACCAAATGCTTGGCATATTATCCCCGGCGACTTTGTCACCACCGAAGACGGTACCGGTTTAGTGCATATCGCACCCGCATTTGGTGAAGACGATATGAATATCTGTGTAGACGCAGGCATTCTTCCAGTTGTGCCAGTTGATGATGGGGGACGCTTCACCAGCGAAGTTTCCGATTATCAGGGCATCCAAGTATTCGAAGCTAATAAGCTAATCATCACCGATTTACGTGATGGCTCTGGCCCGCTGGCTAAACGCCCTGAAAATGAGCGTGCAGTACTGGTACGCCAGGCGTCTTACGTACACTCTTACCCGCACTGTTGGCGTTGCCGCCAACCACTGATCTACCGTGCGGTAGGCTCCTGGTTCGTGGCAGTTACTAAGTTCCGCGACCGGATGGTTGAACTTAACCAGGATATCCGCTGGGTGCCAGAACACATTAAAGATGGGCAGTTCGGCAAGTGGCTCGAGGGCGCCCGCGACTGGTCAATTTCCCGCAACCGCTTCTGGGGTTCACCTATTCCCGTGTGGAAATCAGACAATCCAGATTACCCGCGTATTGATGTATACGGTTCAATTGCTGAACTGGAAGCAGACTTTGGGGTAGAGGTTAAGGACCTGCACCGGCCTTTCATCGACTCTTTAGTGCGTCCTAACCCAGATGACCCAACCGGTAAATCTATGATGCGTCGTATCCCTGACGTGCTGGACTGCTGGTTTGATTCTGGCGCCATGCCTTTTGCACAGGTACATTACCCGTTTGAGAATCAAGAGTGGTTTGAAAACCACTACCCGGGTGATTTCATCGTGGAGTACATTGGGCAAACTCGCGGTTGGTTCTACACCCTCCACGTGCTGGCCACCGCCTTATTTGACCGTCCTGCTTTCCGTAACTGTATCTCGCACGGGATTGTTTTGGGCGATGACGGACGTAAAATGTCTAAGTCTTTGCGCAACTATCCAGATGTAAATGGGGTTTTCAACGACTATGGTTCGGACGCGATGCGTTGGTTCCTCATGTCCAGCCCGATTGTACGTGGCGGTAACTTGATCGTTGCAGAACAGGGAATCCGAGACACCGTCCGCCAGATTCTGCTGCCCATGTGGAACTCGTACTACTTCTTCACCCTCTATGCGGGAACCTGTAACGGTGGAAAAGGCTACTTAGCTAAAGCGATTGCTTTTGATGATGCAAACCGGGTAGCTGCCCTGCCGGTAATGGACCGCTACCTGCTTGCCTCCACTAAGGATTTAGCTGACGCAGTGGCAGAAGCCATGGAGAACTTCGATATTCCCGGAGCCTCTGGTTTAATCCGCGAATACTTAGATCTGCTGACTAACTGGTATGTGCGTACTTCCCGCCAGCGTTTCTGGGATGAAGATACGGATGCTTTCGATACTCTTTACACGGCACTTGAAGTGCTCACCCGCGTAGCTGCTCCGTTCTTACCACTACTTAGCGAAGAAATCTGGAGAGGTTTAACCGGAGGAGAATCAGTACACTTAGCCGACTACCCAAATATCGGTGAAGCGTGGGCAGATAAAGCCCTGGTAGCCACTATGGACGAAACCCGCGACGTAGTCTCTGCAGCTCACTCTCTACGTAAAGCTGAGAAGATTCGCGTACGTCAGCCACTTCATTCCTTACAGGTAGTTTCTGATTTAGCTGTGGAACTACAGCCTTACGCGCAACTAATCGCCTCTGAAGTGAACGTGAAAGAAGTTCTTTTACAAGTTCCGGCAGATTGTGGTTTAGAAGTAAGCGAAGAACTGGGACTTAACCCCCGCGAATTCCCACCGGCAATTCGTAAGTTCACTTCACAGCTATTTGCGGCGCAAAAGAGCGGCAAATGGGAAGTTTCTGAAGATAGCGTCATCTTCCCAGAAATCCTGGTAGATGGAGCTCCGGTGAAACTTGAAGCGGGCCAGTTTACTTTAGCGACTAAGGTAGCTGCTGCGGAAGGTACCACTGCCGCTGTCTTAGCCTCTGGTTCTTTCATCGTCTTGGATACTACTTTAGATGAGGCTTTAGAAGCTGAAGGGTATGCGCGTGACTTGATTCGCGCCGTCCAAGACGAACGTAAGAACACTGGCCTTCACGTAGCTGACCGGATCTCTTTGCAGATCACTGTTCCAGAGGCAAAAGTTGCAGCAACCACAGCACATCTAGAGATGATTAAGCATGAGACTCTTGCCTTAGAAGCAACTGTAGTAGCCGGTGTTGAACTGGCAGTGACAGTAGCTAAGCTAGACTAACCAGCAGATAAAATCCCTAGCTAAAGGAAAAGTAGTGACCACAGGGCATGAAAACGAAGAATACCAAGTTCATCTAGATGAAGATTTGGTGGAATATCTAGCAGACTCAGGTGAAGCTGACTACCAGCCCACCACCGCTGAGTTAGCTGAACAAACCGTTAATCGTGATGTTCAAGATGAACTACGGTCGTTTTTCGACGAACACCGTTTCGGTGTGCCGGAAGATGATTTAGATGAAGAACCTTCGTATTCTCGCCCACAGCTGATGACTAAACAGGAAGCTCAGCAGGTTGAAACTCAGTTCTTAGCCCTACAGGAGTCGATTCTTAGACGGACCCCGGAAAATAAGTTCGACCCCACGCTAGAACGCGTAAAAATGGCTTTCAACCTACTGGGCGACCCACAGCTTTCCTACCGGAGTGTGCACGTCAGTGGCACAAATGGCAAGACCTCAACCTCGCGGATGCTATCAGCTTTACTGCAGGCATCTGGGCGGAAAGTGGGACGCTACACCAGCCCACATTTGAATACCATGTGTGAGCGAATTTGTGTAAATGAAGAACCCATCAGCCAAGCCCAGTTTTTAGCAGCTTACGCTGATGTAGCCCCCTACATTTCGATTGTGGACGACTATTCAAAGCGACAGGACGGCCCGCAGCTATCTTTCTTTGAAGTTCTTACCGTAGTAGGTTTAGCAGCTTTTGCTGATATTCCGGTAGACGCTGCGGTAGTTGAAGTGGGAATAGGTGGGCTTTGGGACGCCACAAACGTGTTGGACGCAGAAGTTTCGGTGATTACTCCAATTGGAATAGACCACCAAGCCTATTTGGGAGATACCGCGGTAGAGGCTGCCCAGATTAAGGCAGATATTATTAAGCCAGGAGCGATTGCTGTTTCTGCGTTGCAAGAACCAGAAGTTGAGGAAGTATTGCGCCGACACGCACAGAAAGTCGGTGCGCAAATCCGGTTTGTTGGCGACGATATCATGATCGTTGATCGGCGGGTCGCGGTGGGCGGTCAAGTTATCTCAGTACAAACCCCAGCTGCCCTTTATCAAGATATTTTTGTTCCCCTGCATGGGATTCACCAAGCGCAGAACGCGGCTTTAGCTTTAGCTGCCATGGAAGCATTTAACGGAGGGCGCGCGGTAGAAGCCTCTATCGTAGAAGAAGGCTTCGCCATGGCAACTTCCCCCGGACGTATGGAAATAGTCCGTACCTCTCCATCCATTCTGGTGGACGCAGCGCATAACCCACATGGCGCTCACGCTTTAGCTGAGGCGCTGGGAGAATCTTTCGACTACTCCTTCATAACTGGAGTTTACGCAGCTATGGCGGATAAAGATGTTGAATCTGTATTGGCTGAGTTAGAACCAGTTTTAGATGAAATTGTAGTTACCACCATGAATAGTCCCCGGGCGATGGACGTGGAAGAACTTGCAGAAATTGCCAGTGACGTATTCGGCCCAGATCGGGTGCATCTACAGCGAAAGCTAATTGATGCGGTAGATAAAGCAGTGGAACTATGCGACTCAACCTTAGACCCAGCGACTTCAACAGGGGTAGTGGTCTTTGGATCAGTAGTTCTGGCTGGTGAAGCTAGAGAACTCCTAATGCGTTAAAGATTATCTACCTAAAAATGGGGCGGACGGCATGACAAAGTCGTCCGCCTTTTTTAGTTTGCAGGTAGTTTGAGAAAACCGCTCATTAAAATTTGTAAATTTGAACATTCGCTAGCAATCGTGGTTTCTGCTGACAAGGAAAAGCGATTGTGTAAAGATTGAAATGATAGGTTGTGTTTGCGCCTATTAGTAAACCCATAGCTTTGGGCGTCAAAGAAGTCGCCGCAACTCAAAGGAGAAAAGTATGAAGAAGCTAGTTAATGACGTACATAGTGTAGTAAAAGAAAGTCTTGAAGGTTTTGAAGCTGCCCACGCAGAGATAATCACCGTCCACTACGGTCCCGATTACATTACTCGAACACATCCAAAAGAAGCTGGAAAAGTAGGCTTAATCTCTGGAGGTGGTTCCGGACATGAACCATTGCACGGAGGGTTTGTGGGCTTTGGAATGCTTGACGCAGCAGTTCCGGGTGCAGTCTTTACTTCCCCCACCCCCGACCCGATCGTAGAAGCTACTAAAGCTGCTGACCGCGGGGCAGGTGTACTACACATCGTCAAAAACTACACCGGTGACGTCCTTAACTTTGAAACCGCGGCGGAACTATGCGAAATGGAAGGGATTGAAGTTGCTACCGTAGTTACCGATGACGACGTGGCAGTTGAAGACTCCCTCTACACCGCAGGACGACGTGGCGTAGCCGGCACATTCTTAGTTGAAAAGATTGCCGGAGCCGCCGCCGAACGCGGAGATGACTTAGAAACCGTTAGGCAAATCGCGCAAAAAGTCAATGACCACACTCGTTCCATGGGATTGGCATTAGGCGCTTGCACAGTCCCTCACGCCGGTAAGCCCAGCTTCGATCTTGACGAAACTGAAGTAGAAATGGGAATCGGTATCCATGGTGAACCCGGCTACCGCCGGATCCCCATGGCACCAGCAGACGTTTTGACTGAAGAAATGTACGAAAAGATCAAAACAGACCTTCCTTTTGCCAGCGGAGATGAAGTAATCGTCCTCGTCAATGGCATGGGCGGCACCCCCGTGTCAGAACTGTACATCGTAAACCGCAAAGTACACGAACTGCTTAAACGAGACGGAATCACCCCGGTGCGCACCCTGGTAGGTAACTACGTTACCTCTTTGGAAATGCCAGGCTGTTCCATCACTTTACTGAAAGTCCACGATGACGTTGTTGAACTATTCGACGCACCTGTAAACACCGTGGCATACCGGAAAGGAATGTAATCAATGACCTTAGATACTCAGTGGGCACTACGTTGGATCGAAAACTGCCGGAAAGTAATCCACGAAAACCGCGACTACCTGATTGACCTGGACCGAGCCATCGGCGACGGCGACCACGGTGAAAATATGGATCGCGGCTTCACCGCAGTAGTCGAAGCCCTGGGAACCACTGAAACTACCGACATTGCTTCAGCTTTGAAACTGGTGGCAAAAACACTGCTCTCCACCGTCGGTGGGGCAGCTGGGCCACTTTATGGCACCGCCTACCTGCGGGCTGCTGGCAAATGCACTAAACCAGAACTGGAAGCAACTGACGTAGTTGAGCTCATTGAAGCCGCCTTAGGTGGGATCCAAGCCCGTGGTAAAGCTACCACCGGGGAAAAAACCATGGTAGATGCTTGGGCAGCAGCATTAGAAGCCGCCAAATCAGCTGCTGACAGTGGCAAACCCGCCGCTGAAGTTCTGGTTGCCGTCGCGGAAGCTGCGCGCAGCGGAGCAGAAGCAACTTTGGAAATGAAAGCAACTAAGGGGCGTGCCTCTTACCTGGGGGAACGCTCAATCGGACACCTAGATCCCGGTGCCGTTTCCTCAGCAATCATTTTTGAACAGGCCGTTGCCGCTGTGAAAGTGAGCTGACATGGCGAAACCAGTATCTTTAGTGCTAGTTTCCCATTCAGCAAAGTTAGCAGAAGGCTTAGCTGAAGTGGCTGCACAAATGGCACCAGATGTGCTGATTTTGGCAGCCGGTGGCAATGACGAGGGCGGGATTGGCACTAGCTTCGACAAAATTGACGCTGCGGTGACAGAAGCAATCGCAACTTCCGCCGTGGTGATCCTCTCTGACCTGGGCTCTGCCACGATGACCGTGGAAAACGTTTTAGAATTCCTCGGCGATGACAACGCCCAGTGGATTGACGGACCACTGGTGGAAGGCGCCGTTTTAGCGGCGGTGGCTGCCCAACAAGACGGCGACTTAGAAACGGTACTTAACGCCGTTAAAGAAGCTACCTTGCAGTGGGATTACCGGGAGAAAGAAACCGGCGCAGAGGCAACGCCCTCGGCAAAAGTTGAAAACCCGATTGAGATTCCCGCTGGAGCAGTATCGGCCCAAGTTGTCTTAGCTGACCCCGACGGGCTACATGCCCGCCCAGCTGCGATGGTGGCTCGCACCGTTGCCGGGGTAGACGCGCAAGTAACCATCAACGGTGTGGACGCCCGCTCAGTCTTGGCTCTAATGGGACTGGGAACTAAAGGCGGAGACACGGTCACTATCGTGGCTACCGGAAACGCGGCAAACAGCATATTAGAAGCCGTAGTTAAAGAACTCGGCTAAAACAGTTAAGCCCCGCACCAGCAGAAAATTTCTCAGCCTGGGCGGGGCTTAACTATATAAGGGCAAACTGCTACGGGAAAACCAGTTTGAAAAACTAAAAATTCGCAAGCTGGAAAGAAAATAAGCCGCCGCAGTAGCCGGTAAACTGAAAAAATAGACCAGTATCTAAAGGAGGAAACATGGGTCGCCCAATTTTTGACGAAGCTGTCGAAAGTACTCTGATTGTGATGAAGCCAGACGGCTACAGGCGTAACCTAACCGGCGAAGTAATCGCCCGAATCGAACGCAAAGGCTACCAGGTAACTGCCATTAAAATTATGGAAGCAGAAGAGGACCTGCTGCGTGCCCACTATCATGAACTGGTAGAACGCCCCTTCTTCCCCGAAATTCTCAGCTACATGACCAGTGGCCCAGTTGTTGCTATGGTAGTGCAGGGCGGGCAAGTAATCACCGGAATGCGAGCTATGCTGGGCGTAACCGACCCTACTTTAGCGGCACCGGGAACTATCCGCGGAGATTTTGGGCGCGAATGGGAACCGGGTGTAATCGAAAATATTGCCCACGGTTCAGATAGTCCAGAGAATGCTAAACGCGAAATCTCTCTGTGGTTCCCGGAACTTTTCGCGTAAAACCTCTCAGAAAGTCACCTGGTTACAAATAGCCAGGTGACTTTACTTTTTGCAGACAAAGTTACTTCAATCCCAGCGGGGACTGCGGTAAACTCGTGGTTATGTACCTGAAAACACTTACCGTCCGGGGGTTTAAGTCTTTTGCTTCGGCAACGACCCTGCACCTGGAACCGGGGATTACCTGCGTTGTAGGCCCAAATGGTTCCGGTAAGTCTAACGTGGTAGATGCCCTCACCTGGGTGATGGGAGAACAGGGTGCCAAAAATCTGCGAGGCGGGCAGATGGCTGACGTTATTTTCGCAGGTACTTCACAGCGGGCAGCTTTAGGCAGAGCCCAAGTTTCTTTAACGATCGATAACTCAGATGGGCTTTTACCGATTGAATATTCGGAAGTAACGATCAGCCGCACACTGTTTCGCGGGGGAGGTTCTGAATATTCGATAAATAACACTCCGTGTCGGCTACTGGATATTCAAGAACTACTTTCCGATACCGGCATGGGCCGGCAAATGCACGTGATTATTGGACAGGGGCAGCTTGACACAGTACTGGCTGCCGGTGCCGATGAACGTCGCGGTTTCATTGAAGAAGCTGCCGGAGTTTTAAAACACCGGCGCCGGAAAGAACGGGCACTAAAGAAACTCACTTCAATGGAATCTAACCTGGTGCGCGTAAAAGACTTAGTAGGTGAATTACAGCGGCAACTTCGCCCTTTAGCGCGGCAAGCAGAAGCAGCTCGCCGGGCAGAGGTAGTCCAAGCGGAGTTAAGAGATGCCGGTGCCCGTTTACTGGCAGACGATTTAGCCGCCCTGCAAACCAAATTAGTAGCTGCCCAGCAGGGAAAAATTGAGTTATTGGCACAAATCACCGAGTTTGAAAAGCTGGTGAAATGCACCCAAACTGACCTGGCACAGGCGGAAGAACAATCCTTACAAGCTACACCGCGAATCGGGCAGCTAACTGATTTATGGCGTGAACTGAATACGGTTTGTGCGAACTTAAATACGCTTTCCCAAGTGGCTTCTGAACGGCTGCGGGGAGCGCAACAGCAGCTGGCGGCCCCAAATGTGGATTTAACTCAGCTAGAACAGCGGGTGCAGCAGGCAAACCAAGAAGACGGAGAACTGCTCCAAGCCGTAGAAGCTGCGCAGCTTAAGTTGAAAGAGGCGATTACCTTTCGAGAATCATCTGAAGCGAAAGCGCGGGTGGCACAAGAGGCTTGGAAACAGGCTTTGGCAACTCAGGCTACGCAAAAAGAACGGATGGCTCGGCTCCACGGTGAAGTACGTTCAGCGCAGCAGCGGGTTGCGGCGCAACAGGCTGAGATTGAACGTTTAGAAGAATCGATTAAAGCAGCCCGCGAGCGGTTGGAGTTGGCGCGGCAACTGGTGGCGGAGCTTCCGCAACTTCCAGCGGAAGGTGAATCAGAAGTTGCTTTGGCGCATCAAACTGCGGGGGTGGCCAGAGATAGTGCGCGTGATTTGGTTGATAAACTGCTGCGGGCTGAGCGCGATGCCCGTTCAGAGCAGGCAACGTGGGTGGCGCGTCGAGACACGTTGGCGGGAGCGTTGGCACCTGAAGATGAAACGGCGCTGTTACTTTCTGAAGCGGATGTGTTAGGAACATTAGCGCAGTTTGTGAAAGTTCAGCCCGGATATGAAAATCAGGTGGCAGTAGCTTTAGCTGGGTTGGCTGACGCTGCGGTGACTGGTGAATGGCAGGTTGCGTTGCAACTGGTGCAACAGGGCGTTTCTAAAGGGGCAGGTAGTCAGCGCCTGGTAGTTTCTGATTTTTCAGTGGGTTCTGTTCGTAGCCAAGTGGATTTAGCAGCTAAGCAGATTCTTCCCGAGGGCGCTGTGTGGGCACTTTCAGTGGTTGAATGTACCCCAGGCGTCCAGACTTTAGTGGAGCATTTGTTAGCGGATTGTGTTTTAGTGGGGGAGTTAAGCGCGGCTGAAAACCTGCTTTCCCTACCGGGGGTGGGGAAAGTTATTACGGCTTCAGGGATTGAAGTTACTCCTTATAGTATTGCTACTGGCAGAGGTGCGACTGTTTCAGTTTTGCAACGCCAAGCTGATTTTGAATATGCGTCCACGCAAGCTACTTTAGCGGCCGGTGAAGTAGAAAAGATTGAAAACCAGCTGCAGCAGGCGCGGCGCGACTATGATCTTAAAGTTAGTGAAGCTAACCGACTTTTGAAAGAACTTAGGGAAACGGATGCGCAGCGCGCTAAGTTAGTGGAAGAGCGTGCTAAAGCCACTTCCCAGGAACGTGCGGTTGCGGGGGAACTTTCCCGTTTAGAAGCTATGCGGCTAAAACTTCAGTCTGGGTTAGAATCTGCCCAAGAAGCTGAGGTGGTAGCGCAAAGTCGTTTAGTGCAAGCTGAGCAAATACAGCAAGACACCGGGGAAGAACAAGTTGTGCTGGCTTTAGTTAAAGCTGAAGAAACTGAAGCTGCCGCGGTTAAAGCACGCTCTGGGGAAACTCAGTTGCGGTTAGAAATTCGCACTTTAGAAGAACAATCTAATCGCGCGAAAGATAGGGCGCGGAGTTTACGTGCCCAACTGGGTAAAGCCCGTGAAGAAGAACTACGTTATCAACGGCAAGAAGCTAAACGTAAACAGCGTTTGTTGGCTTTAACTGAAGTGCAGCAAAAAGTCCAAGCTCCGCTTCATTTAGCGCAGCAGGCCTTAGCGCAGGCAGTTTACGAATTGGAGCAAGCTCAGGCGCAGCGGAATGAAAATAGTGAGCATCTGGGGCAGCTGCGGAAAACCTTTGAAGCTCATCGGCAGTCAGTGGCGGAGCTAAAAGAAGTTCTTCACCGCGGAGAAATTAGTTTACAAGAGCTACAGTTGCGTTTTGATCATTTAGCAGCTGAAGGTAGGGAAGCGTTTGCTTTAGAAGCTGAAGAACTGCTAGCTCAGTTTGGGCCAGAACAACTGGTAGAAGCAGATGAACCCTACCCCTATGTGCGAGCTGAACAAGAAGCGCGTTTAGCAAAAGCACGTAAGGCTTTAGAGCGACTGGGGAAAGTTAATCCGCTGGCGTTAGAAGAATACGAGGCTTTACAAACTCGGCACACTTTTTTGCAAGAGCAGCTGCGAGATCTCCAGCAGTCTAAGGCTGACCTATTAGAAATCGTCGCAGAGGTTGATACCCGCGTGCAAGAGGTTTTTGCGCAGGCCTTTGCGGATGTGCAAAAGTCTTTCGCCCACGTGTTTGCCACCCTATTTCCCGGCGGCAAAGGGAAACTGACGCTCACCGATCCGGATGATTTATTAAATACCGGAGTTGAGATTGAAGCTCGCCCAGCGGGGAAGAAGATTACTCGGCTTTCACTATTATCAGGTGGAGAGCGTTCCTTAGCGGCCATTGCTTTGTTGGTAGCGATTTTTAAAGCACGTCCGTCCCCGTTTTATGTGATGGATGAGGTTGAAGCCGCGTTAGATGACGTGAACCTCTCTCGGCTTTTAGAGATTTTTAAAGAACTTCAGTTAGATTCGCAGCTGATTATTATTACTCACCAAAAGCGCACTATGCAGATTGCGGATGCGCTTTACGGGGTAACTATGCGCGATGGGGTAAGTCAGGTAGTTTCATCTCGACTAAATGAAGACCACGATTAAAAGCTCCTCTTCTGAGCTGACCTTTAGAGTTGAAGATAAGAGTTAGCTGGCATTTTCTGAAACTTGCGTTCAAATCAGCGTTTTTACGCAGCTAATTTGAGAAGATACAAGTGTGACTGGAATTCTTTTAGTTTTTCTATTTGTAATGGGAATTAGCCTATTGTTAGCAATAGGTGCGTTGCTGGTTATCCTCCTTTCGCGGCGGAGCCTACGTGATTGGCAGACACACTATACTGCTGAAAATCGCCAGTGGAAAGAAGAAGACGAAGCCGGAATAGTTTATGAGCCAGTCGCTCCCACACAAGGCGATTTCTATAAAGTCGTCGATGAAAACGCCACCTTGGGTTCGGGGTATCTAACAGCTGAAGAGTTAGCCGTGCCCGAAGACATGAAACCGCGCAACGGGCGTTAGATCAAGTTAGTTTAATCTAATAGTTTTATATCTGGCTGAGGGTACCAAAGCGCTAACTGTACCGCAGTTTAGTATGATTAAAACTATGACTACAAATTACGATTTCTTACTATCTACCCCAGCCATCATCGGCTACATTATTTTCGGCCTTTTGGTTATCGGGGGAATCTGGTTCACCGTTTCCACCCGCCGTAAAGAACTTCCTAAACCAACTGAAAAACCACGTTTAGAAAGCAAACCCTCCGCCGAGGAACCCCCGGCAGAACCAGAAACTTCCGGTGACGCCCTCGAACAAGAAATCACTGCAGAAAAACTTGCAGAAGTAATCGCAGAAGCTACCATCCCAGCTTTAGAACAGCCTGAAAGTGCAGCTGGGAGAATGGAACGGCTCCGCTCCCGCCTGGCCGGTTCCGGCTCTTTAGGGAAAATGCTACTGGGCCTCCTTTCCAAAGGTGACCTTTCTGAAAGCGACTGGGAAGAATTTGAAGACACCCTCCTCATGGCTGACCTGGGGTTAGAAGCCACCGAAGAAATCATGGCAAATCTGCGCGCCGCCGTGCAGGTAAAAAATACTACCGACCCGAAAGAAGCCAAAGAACTCCTCCGCGCAGAACTGCTGAAACTGGTAAACCCCGACTTAGATCGCAGTCTGAAACTGGAAGTCACCGAAACTACAGACGGCACTCGCCACCCAGCGGTAGTCTTAATGGTAGGTGTAAACGGCACCGGCAAAACCACCACCGTGGGTAAACTAGCCCGCCTACTGGTATCTGAAAATCGTAAAGTAGTCCTCGGCGCAGCCGACACTTTCCGCGCCGCCGCAGCCGAACAACTCACCACCTGGGGAGAAAGAGTAGGCGTAGAAACCGTACGTTCTGAAATAGAAGGAGCCGACCCAGCTTCAGTAGCTTTCGACGCAGTTAAACGCGGACAAGAAGTTACCGCCGACGTAGTCCTCGTAGACACCGCCGGACGACTCCAAAACAAATCCACCCTCATGGACGAACTGGGCAAAGTAAAACGCGTCATGGAAAAACGCGGCCCCGTCTCTGAAGTCCTCTTAGTCCTAGACGCCACCACCGGACAAAACGGAATGCGCCAAGCTGAAGTCTTTGCAGAAGTAGTAGACGTAACCGGGGTAGTCCTTACAAAACTAGACGGCTCAGCTAAAGGCGGGGTAGTGGTTTCCGTCCAACGCACCCTGGGAGTTCCCGTGAAATTAGTTGGCCTGGGAGAAGGCGCAGACGACCTGGCCCCCTTCAACCCAGAAGACTTCGTCGACGCAATCCTCAATTAACGCTAGAATCAAACGTAGAAAAGTAAGCACTCCACCGAGTGAAAGCAAACTAGCCAAGGGCTTCAAGTGTTCCAAAACCTATCAGATAAACTAAGTGACTCTTTCCGGAAACTACGCGGCAAAGGCGTAATCACCGAAGCAGACATTGACGCAACCGCAGCAGAAATCCGCCGCGCCCTGTTAGACGCAGACGTGGCACTGCCAGTTGTCCGCCAATTCGTAGCCAACGTTAAAGAAAAAGCCCTGGGGGCCACCGTCACCAAAGGACTTAAACCCGGACAGCAGGTAGTCCGCGTTGTACACGACGAACTGGTGGAAATCCTCGGCGGGGAAACCCGCGAACTACACTTCGCCCAACGCGGCCCCACCATCTTCATGCTGGCCGGTCTCCAAGGTGCGGGTAAAACCACCCTGGCGGGAAAACTTGCCAAATGGATGCGCGGAGAAAATAAACGCGTTCTGCTGGTAGCCTCAGACCTCCAACGCCCCAACGCCGTAAACCAGCTGCAGGTAGTTGGCGAACGCGCCGGAGTGGACGTCTGGGCCCCAGAACCAGGTAACGGCATTGGAGACCCCGTCCAAGTAGCCCGCACCGGCGTTAATCACGCGATTGAAAACGGCTACGACCTGGTAGTTGTCGATACCGCCGGACGCCTGGGCGTAGACGAAGAAATGATGCAGCAGGCCCGCAACATTCGTGACGCGGTAAACCCACACGAAATCATCTTCGTCCTGGACGCCATGGTCGGCCAGGACGCCGTACAAACTTCAGTAGCTTTCCGTGACGGAGTAGGCTTCACCGGCGTAGTCCTTTCTAAACTCGACGGTGACGCTCGCGGTGGTGCCGCCCTATCTGTCCGCGGTGTAACCGGACAACCTATTCTCTTTGCCTCCACCGGGGAAGGACTGGACGACTTTGAACGGTTCCACCCCGACCGGATGGCCAGCCGTATCCTCGACATGGGTGATATTCTCACCCTGATTGAGCAGGCAGAAAAGAAAATCGACCAAGAAAGCGCTCAAGAAGCAGCACTGAAAGCTCTTTCTGGAGAACTCACCTTAGAAGACTTCCTCAGCCAACTACAGCAAATCCGCAAACTTGGTTCGATGAAGAAAATCCTGGGAATGCTCCCCGGCATGGGACAAATGAAAGGACAGCTCGATAACTTCGACGAAAAAGAAGTTAATCGGATTGAAGCCATCGTCCGTTCCATGACCCCCGCTGAGCGGCGCGACGTGCGACTACTAAACGGTTCACGCCGAGCACGTATTGCAAAAGGTTCAGGAACTACCGTTACCGAAGTAAATTCTCTGTTAAAGCGTTTTGAAGCTGCGAAAGAAATGATGAAACGCATGGGGGGAATGGCCGGAGGAGGCGCAATGCCAGGCTTTGGCAATCTGCCAGCTTCCGGTAAACGCGCAAACGCTCGTAAACCAAAACAGGCGAAGAAAAAGTCAAAGAGTAAAGTTTCCGGCAACCCCGCGAAACGCCGCCGGCAAGAACTGGGAGAGATGATTCCGAAACAACATCGCGCTGGCGCTGCTTTTGGAGCTTCCGCTCCAGTTGATGCGCCTCGACCAACTTTAGATGAGCTTCCCGAAGACATCCGTCGTATGTTAGGTGGCCTGTAGTGCCTGCCCTGCGTTTACGTGGGAAAATTTTATGGCAATCCCCCGCTTCGGTGGGGGATTCCCCATACGTGGTGAAACCCTCGCCCTCGGGAAAAGATACTTTAGTACGGCCCTTAAAAAACCCAACTTGGGTGCAGGGCGACTTTCTGATTGAAAACGGCCGTATCTACCAAGTTCCTGCCACGGGAAGTGCCGACGTAGAGGGGTGGATTTTGCCGGGACTGGTAGATGTCCACTGCCATATCGGGATTAAAATGGGAGGCTTTGCCACGGGGGCAGAAATGCTGGAGCAAGCCCGCGAAAACCACCGCTCAGGAACTTTGCTGGTCAGAGACTGCGGTTCCCCTAACGATAACTCACACGTTGCCAACCACCCCGATACGCTCCGTTTAGTGCGTGCCGGGCGGCATCTGGCTAAGCCTAAACGCTACATTCAAGGCTCGGCTTTGGAACTGGCCACTGATGCTCAGCTGCCCGCAGCGATGGTGGCGCAAGCGCGCGCCGGTGACGGCTGGGTGAAGCTGGTGGGGGACTGGATTGACCGCAGTGACGGGACCAGTTCAGATCTAAAACCCCTGTGGGATCGGCAGGCTTTAGCAGATGGAGTTGCTGCGGTGCATGAGATAGGTGGGCGCGTTACCGTTCACACTTTCGCCCGCGCAACTATTGACAGTTTACTGGCAGCCCAAGTGGACTGTATTGAACATGGTACGGGGATGAGTGCGGAGCAAATTAACGAAGCTGCTCGCCTGGGAATCGCAATTACTCCCACTTTGCTGCAGGTTGGTTTATTTAATCAGTTCGCTGCGGCAGCGGGGAAGAAATATCCTGTTTATGCCGAGCATATGTTGGCTTTACAAGCGGGCCATAAGCGGGTACTGGAGAACTTTGTGGATAGTGGCGTGCGGCTTTTGCCGGGAACTGATGCGGGTGGTTTCCAGCCGCACGGGCAGCTGCCCGCAGAAATGCTGCGCTGGAAAGAGATGGGTTTTTCTAACCAGCAGATTATCGATATGACAACTTGGCAGGCACGTGACTATTTGGGATTTGCTTCTCTTTCCGAGGGCGCCGTGGCGGACCTGGTGGTTTATGAGCGTAATCCGGTGGAGGATCTTTCGATTTTAGCTACCCCGAAGTTTGTACATTTAGGGCAAGTTAGTGATGAATCAGCTTAGGGTGAGCAATCACACCTTTATTTTTCCCTTTGATTTTCTAAAACGCTTTGGGTTTTCGCGTTAAATCTGGCAAAATAAGTAGTTGTACTCGAAGTATGCAGACCCTCTCTCTGTAGGACTTCGCGTCCGGGATTCATATATGTATCCATGACCCCCGGATAAATAAATGAATCCAAAACTAATAATGAGGAGTGACCACTAAAGTGGCAGTTCGTATTCGACTAAAGCGCATGGGCAAAATCCATGCACCTTTCTACCGTGTTGTAGTTGTTGACCAGCGTAAGAAGCGTGACGGTCGCGTTATTGAAGAAATTGGTATTTACGATCCAACTCGTACCCCATCTGTCATCGAAATTAAGGGTGAACGGGCACAGTACTGGTTGGGTGTGGGCGCACAGCCATCCGATCAGGTTCTGAACCTACTGAAGCTGACCGGTGACTGGGCAGCACATAAGGGTGTTAAGAACCCTGTTTCTCGCGTTAAGTACGCTTCTGCTGACGCTGAAGCAGCTGCTAAGGCAATCAAGGCTGCAGAAGAAGAAGCTATTAAGCGTAAGGCTGACCTGGCTGAAGCAAAGGCTAAGGAAGAAGCAGAAAAGGCAGCTGCAGCTGCTGCTGAAGAAGCATCCGCTGAAGAAGTAGCTGAAGAAGCTGCAACTGAGGAAGCCTGAGCATGTTAGCTGACGCACTTGAGCATTTGGTAAGCGGGATTGTTGATAATCCTGAGGATGTTGAAGTTACCTCGCGTTCTATGCGCCGAGGCCAGCTTTTAGAAGTCCGCGTAAACCCAGATGACTTGGGACGTGTAATTGGCCGTAACGGTCGGACCGCACGTGCTTTGCGCTCAGTGATTTCTGCGCTTTCAACCAGAGGACCTGTTCGCGTAGACGTAATCGATACCGATCGGGACTAATCCTTTCTAGTTTAGGGCGGTGTGAACAAGCTTCACACCGCCCTAAACTATACTAGAAACTAAATATAGTACTCAGTTTCAGTAGGAAACTAACTACAGTATTTACCTGCATGGGTAAACCGGCCAGTAAAGGAATTAAATTGGATTTAACAGTAGCGGAAGTAGGCGCAGCCCATGCTCTCAAAGGTGAAGTACTTTTAAACCTACACACGGATATTCCTGAAGAACGGATTTATCCTACCGCCCAGTTCCGCACTATTCCCACTGCCGCCGGCCCTTTAACCGTAGAAACGGTGCGGGTTCACAAGGGGCGTTTAGCAGTCCGTTTTAGTGGACACTCAGACCGTAATGCGGCTGAAGCTTTACGTGGGGTGAAACTGGTAATTGACGCTGACGAAGTAGAGTTAGAAGAAGACGCTTGGTACGCTCACGAGCTGATTGGTTTTACAGCAAAACACGTAGACGGTACTAACTTAGGGGAAGTCACTGACCTGATTTTAGGGGACGCACAGGACCTGTTAGAAGTTAGTTATGCGGGTCGTAAAGTACTGGTCCCATTCGTTGAAGAACTGGTTCCAGAAATTGATGAAGAAGCCGAAGTGGTGCTACTTGATCCGCCGGGTGGATTATTTGATGAAAACTTTGATTCCTCCGCTGAAAATTCGCAGTAGGTTTACCAATGCGTTTTGATTTCATCTCAATTTTCCCCCAGTATTTCAACGCTTTAGACCTTTCTCTAATGGGAAAGGCAGTTCAAAAGGGGCAGATTTCCATTAAGGTCCATGACCTGCGAGATTGGACTGAAGATAAACACCGCACGGTAGATGACGCGCCTTATGGTGGCGGTGCTGGTATGGTTATGCGCGCCGATATTTGGGGCAGAGCTTTAGATCAGGTAGTTTCTGCTTTTGGTAGGCGCGTGCTGGCGGTCCCCACTCCCAGTGGGATTCCTTTAACTCAGGAAATCGCGCGGAGTCTTGTTAGCGCCGATCAGATTGTTTTTGCCTGTGGCCGCTATGAAGGAATCGACTATCGGGTGGTGGAACACTACCGGGAAGATACTGACGTAGAAGTTTTAGAATACTCTATCGGCGACTATGTGCTTAACGGCGGGGAAGTGGCTGCTTTGGTGCTAGTTGAAGCGGTAGCGCGCCTGCTAGATGGCTTTATGTCTAATCCCGAGTCCTTAGTTGAGGAATCATTTGAAAATAACCTGTTGGAATACCCCGCTTATACGCGCCCGCTTGCGTGGCAGGGGAGGGAAGTACCGCAGGTGTTGCGCGGTGGAAACCACGCAGAAATCGAGCAGTGGCGCCGGGAAATTTCTTTAATGCGTACCGCCACGCGCCGCCCTGATTTAGTACAGGCTTTAGACCCGGCCTCTTTAAGTGAACGCGACTTGGCAACTTTGGCTTTCTACGGTTGGATACATAACGCCGAGGGCGGCTGGCATAAAGTCAATTTCACGGTGACTGCGCAAAGCGTGTGGGCAGCTGACCACAGTGGTAAGTTTTTAGGATCTCTTTCTTGGGTGGAAGGGGAAAAAAGTCACTTACCACAGCGTTTGCGGACACAGAATCAAGTAGTGGTAAAAGACTGGGATGCGCCGGGAAATATGGCGTTAAAAGTTGCTTTATTGCGTCATTTTGTTACTGCCCACAGTGAACTTTCCGCACAGGGATTAGATGGTATCCCGAGGCAACTCGTAGCGTTGGTGGAGTCTGAAGCAAAACCCCTGATTAACGCAGCCCGAGCGTTAGGATTTGCGAAGCGAGGAAGGATCTCCTTGCAGAATGCGCAGGGGCGTCACTTTGTGCAAGTGTTAGTCTATGCAAAATAGTGGGGGCTACATAGCGTAGGATGCCACGGAAATACCTTTTTTGCAGTGTGGTGTTCTGTCAAAGGATAACGGTATTGAGCTTATTCAATGGGGATGCGTAGATTATCCTATGGTTGAAAGACAGGGGGACGAACGTGTGCCAGTTGTAGTGATGCTGGCATAATGTTACGCCCCGGGAATATCCAGGTCGGATTTAGCGATTTCTTCGATATTGACGTCTTTAAAAGATAGTACGTGAACGGTTTTAACGAAGCGGGCTGGACGGTAAATATCCCAGACCCAGGCGTCACTCATGCGCAGTTCAAAGAACACGTCATTTCCAACTGGCTTAACCTGCACATCAACTTGGTTACATAAGTAGAAGCGTCGTTCGGTTTCCACTACGTAGGTGAACAGATGCATTACGTCGCGGTATTCTTTGAAAAGGTCCAACTCTAGGTTGTTTTCGTAACCTTCAATATCCTGGCTCATCTGTGTCCTCTCAATCTAATCCTATTGCTATTAAACCAGTTTCCAACTGGTTCTGTGTAGTGAGCTGGGCCCAAGTGCGGCAATTGCTTTCTTATGCGCGGCCGAACCGTATCCTTTGTTGCGCGCCCACCCATAGCCGGGGTCAGTAACCGTTTCCATGTACTCATCGCGGGCAACTTTCGCTATCACTGAAGCGGCGGCGACTACCGTACACTGTGCGTCGGCTTTTACTTTCATAATTACTTGCGGAGCGCCTACTGCGTCGAAACGCGCCACCAGCGGGTCAGTTGCAAAACTGAGTAAGTCCTGTGGGGGAGTCAGCCAGTCGTGGGAGCCGTCTAAAAGCACCACGTTGGCAACGTATCCGGCAGCTTTTATTTTCTCGAGGGCGCTAATCCCCGCTATCCGCATGGCGGTAACTATTCCCTCTGAATCAACTACCGTATTGTCACTAAAACAAACTGCGGAGGCTAACGCCCAGTCCGCGGCAAGTTTCACATAGGTGTTTCTTTGTTTAACGTTTAATGCTTTAGAGTCAGTTAGGCCAGCTGGTGGTTCACTAAAGGAAGCTACGGCGGCACCTACTCCAACCGGGCCTGCTAAAGCACCTCTGCCGACTTCATCCATGCCGATGACAATACCGTATTTTGCAGAAAGTTCCCGCTCATAGCTGGGACTGGTTTGGAATTTTACGCTTCCAGTCATATCAGTTAGATTTCACCGGCTGGTTGGGAACTTCATTAAATGGTTCGTGGTTAGTGGGGTTTTTCCAGCTGGTGTGTGGCCAGATCACCACCACTACTTTGCCAACTACGTCTTCAATATTAACCATCCCGTTATTCACGTTTCGGTGTGCGCGTGAATCGGCGGAGTTATTGCGGTTATCTCCCATTACCCAGAGTTTTCCCTCTGGTATAGTCACTTCAAAAGGAATGAGGGAGTTGTCAGAACCACTTGCCAAATAGGGTTCGGTGATGGGTTTATCGTTGATGACTAGCTGGTCTAGGCTGTTGCAGCAGACCACTTTATCACCTGGCACTCCGATTACTCTTTTTACTAAAAACTGTTCAGAAGAGGCGGGGCGAAGTCCTAAAAATTCGAGTGGTTTAATAATCCAGTTTAGTTTACTGTCATTTTCTGCAGCGGGGGGAAGCCACTGTTGCGTATCGTTGAAAACGATTACGTCACCGCGTTTAATCTCAAAAAAACGTGGGGTGAGTCTAGAAACTGCAACTGAATCGCCCACTTCTAAAGTTGGGCTCATAGAACCGGAAGGGATCCAGAACGCTTGGAAAAGAAAAGCGCGGATTAAAGCAGAAATAGTTACCGCCAGTACAATCACAATCGTATATTCGCGAATGAATGAACCTACTTTACGGAGTTTGCTTTGCGGTTCAGCGGTAGTTTCGCTTTCTGTAGGGTCGGTCGTTTTACCCTGATTTTGTTGCGCTCGCAGTTCAACGCGACTGGGAAAAGGTCGGGTACTGGAACTGGTGGCAGTGCTTTCTACTTTTTCGAGTTTACTTCCAAAGCTGGATTCAGTTTTAGCTGATTCAGCGGGATGAGTATTGGGCATGGCATGCAGGGGACGGTGAGCTCTGCGCTGAGCGCGGGTACCTTCGTAAGGAAGATTTTTTTTCGATTGGGTTTCGCTCATAGTTTGTCCTTGGAAATGAAAAGTGGGGAAAGCACTACTATGATTTTAGCCCCGGTGAAACCACCGGGGCTAAAAACTTAGGCTTAGTTTTCGCGTAGCTCGCGAACCTTAGCTGCCTTACCGTGACGATCACGCAGGTAGTAAAGCTTCGCACGACGTACGCGACCGCGGGTTACAACCTCGATCTTCTCTACGGTTGGGGTGTGTACTGGGAAAGTACGTTCTACGCCCACACCGAAAGATACTTTACGAACTGTGTAAGTTTCACGAACACCTTCGCCGTGACGGCGAATAACGATGCCCTGGAACACCTGGATACGAGAACGGTTACCTTCGGTAACACGTACGTGTACCTTTACGGTGTCGCCAGCACGGAACAATGGAATATCATCGCGCAATGAAGGTGCGTCAACAATATCTAATTTCTGCATGTTATCTCCTCAACAGCCATGCCGCAGGTCACCACTGTTGGATTGGGTGAACTAAGTTCACCGACATTCTGAGTTGAAAAGCAGTTCTTGCGGCCCCCCGCGGCAGGTAACGCAACTGTTCTCAACTGCTTTAGTTTGCCATATTTGACCAGATTTTTCGAGTGTTTTATCTCAATGTGGGTAAGCACACGCAGTGATTCTAAAGGCTTACTCCAGAAGTAGCGGATCTGCTGCAGGTAGCAGATTAAGAATGTCCCCAAGAACGCGCGACAAAAGGTTTTCCACAGTGTTTTAGGCAGGTGGAGGTAAGGGGAAAAGAGTTTAGGCAAAGTAAAAATCAAGAACTCAGTTAATAACTGACAGAAAGTGCCGGGCACACTACAGGAGCAAAGAAAATGACCCACCACAAACAGTTAATTGGCAAAACTGGAGAAAGATTAGCCGCCCAATACCTGGAAACATTGGGTTGGAAAATACTAGCGCAAAATGTAACTTACCGCGGAGCAGAACTGGACATAATCGCCTTAGAAGATGACGTAGTCGTATTCGTAGAAGTCAGAACTCGCACCACAGACACTAAAGGCAGTGCCCTTGAGAGTATTACACCTGCAAAACTAGCTTCACTTCGTAAAGGAATAGTGCAGTGGCTAATAGGGCAGGAAACCTATCATAAAGCCAGGTTAGATGCGGTAACTGTTAAGCTCTGCAACGGGCAGGCAGAACTGACCCTACATCGAAATATCGGGTGAAAAATGCGCACTAAAATAGTTCGCACCTACGCGATAGCCATTGTTGGTCTAACTGGGAATCTAATAGATGTAGAAACCCACATTGCCCCCGGGCTAGTGGCTTTTAATCTGGTTGGACTGCCCGATACCGGAGTAAAAGAAAGTAAAGACAGGGTGCGAGCTGCCTTACAAACCTGCGGCTTTAAATGGATAGAACACCGCGTCACCGTGAACCTATCTCCGGCAAACGTTCCCAAGATGGGATCAGGATTCGACTTAGCAATTGCAATCGGACTTTTAGGTGCTCAAGGCTACCTAAAAGAAACCAAACTAAGAGAGACAATATTCTTAGCAGAACTAGGCTTAGACGGCACTCTCCAACCCATCCGTGGGATTCTTCCCGCTGTCCTGACCGCCCGTCAATACGGATTTAGAACCGTGGTAGTGCCTTGCGCTCAAGCAAAGGAAGCCAGCTTGGTCCCCGGCATTGAAATCATAGGGTTAGCAAACTTAGCTGAGGTGATAACCCAGTTTGGGGGGAAAGTAGAAGCAAATACCGGTAATTTTCGCCCTCGGGAAAAACTGGTGGAAAACTATTGTGAAACAACTCAGCCGGACCTGGCAGAAGTAAAGGGACAGAACTTTGCAGTACAAGCCCTGGTCACCGCAGCTGCCGGCGGACACCACCTACTTTTAGTAGGAGAGCCAGGGGCAGGCAAAACTATGTTGGCGCAACGCCTGCCCGGGATTCTTCCTAAACTAACCGGCGAAGCTGCTTTAGAAGTAACCGCCATTCAATCAGTAGCTGGTAGAAAACAGGTAGCCAATGGACTAATTGAAATTCCCCCGATTGAGGCTCCACACCACAGCGCTTCGATGGTAGCGATGGTAGGGGGAGGCACCGGACTTCCCAGCCCCGGCGCTATTTCACTAGCCCATCAAGGAGTCCTTTTCTTAGATGAAGCCACCGAGTTCACCCCCAAAGTATTAGATGCGCTTAGGCAACCTTTAGAGACGGGAAATATCACCATCTCCCGAGCGAAAGCGCAAGTGACTTTTCCCGCGCGTTTTCAACTAATCTTGGCAACTAATCCCTGCCCTTGCGGATATGCAATCTCACGAACAAAAACCTGTAGTTGTACCCCCACGCAGAAACGAAAATACTTGGGTAGACTATCGGGGCCACTTTTAGACCGGATAGATATGCAGATCCCCCTGATAACCCCCACCGTAACAGCTTTAGAAATACCCCCGCTGTTCACTACCGAAACCGCGTTAGAAGCAGTTGAAATGGCCAGAGAAAAAGCCCGGCAACGCTGGTATCGAAACTATGGGATAAAAACGAACTCGCAAATTACCACTCAGCTTATTCGCAGTGAAGCTATGGGGATAAGTGAGCTGGTCAACCAGCAGATCCAAAAAGCCCTTAGCCGAGCCACCTTGAGCTTAAGGGGAATAGACAGAGTTCTTAAAGTAGCCCGCACTATAGCCGATTTAAGAGATAGTGAAACGATTGAAATAAATGATTTTGGGCAGGCCATGCAATATCGAAATGGGTTAAAAAATGTATAAACCAAACTTGAACTCACCCCTTGAAGTAGCCTGTATGTGGTCTAACCTACTGGAACCAGGTGATACCGCCGGGGGAGTTCTCATCAGCGAAATGGGAGCTACTGCCGCCTTAGCCTGGTTACTTTCCGGGGCAAACCCAACCGACTTACCAAAACAGATCCGCAGGTTAGAAAATGGGAAAGTAATTCCCTGGGCAAAAGTTGTTGCCCGTTGGCTACCGCGAGTGCCACAAGCAAACGTTAGGCAGCAGCTTGACCTATTAGAACGCCAAGGAGGGGAACTTTGGTATCCGGAACATCCACGCTGGCCTAAACAATTAGCTGATTTAGGAATTGGCGCGCCGGTAGCTCTTTGGGTAAAAGGTAATCTCCAGGCTACACCCCCTAAAGCACATATCGCCTTAGTGGGGGCGCGCGCAGCCAGTGGGGAAGGGGAGCAAATCTCCCAAGAATTTGCCTATGAGCTGGTCCAAGCCGGTTATAGTGTGATCTCTGGAGGAGCATTTGGTATAGATGCTGCCGCTCACCGCGGGGCAATCCAAGCTACCAAACAACCGCGGGTAAATAATGAATCCCAAGCCACCATTGCCTTTATGGCTGGGGGAATTAATCAACTTTATCCAGTGTCGCAGTTGGATTTATTTGACGCGATTACAGAATGTGGGTTGATAATTTCCGAAGTACCTCCCACCTGGCGTCCCGCAAAATGGCGTTTTTTAGCACGCAATCGACTAATTGCTGCCTTTTCTCAAGCAACTGTGGTGATAGAAGCCGGCTGGCGTTCAGGAGCTTTAGCAACTGCGCATCGAGGATTAGAGTTGGGGCGCCCCGTGGCAGCGGTGCCCGGCTCGATCTATTCGCAAATGTCAAAAGGATGTCATCGGCTGATTAGAGAAGCAGGTGCCAGTTTAGTAACTAGCGTTCCAGATATAAGAGAGCTAGTTGATCCCCTCAGTGAATCTTTCCGGCGGGAAGTTGCAACAGAGCCAAATTTGGCTGATGAAACAGAGTTTCCTTCGATTTTGGCGCAAAGAGTTTGGCAGGCACTTCCAAAATATGGGCGGGCGCAGGTTAGCTCGGTGGCTGTTTCAGCAGGTTTAAGTGTCAGTGAAGTAAATGGGGCATTAGCGGAATTATTGGTTGTTGGAAAGGCGCAGGTTTTTGCCGATGAATGTTGGCGGGTGAACTGAAAATAGGGGTAAAAAGTTAGGGAGATGAACTTGAAAACAATCCATATGTGATTTAGAAAATAGATTATAGAGACACGGTGTCAGAATGGTATGCTAGTGGGTGAATAAGGTAAGCCTAAGCTTTCCTAAATACGTTTCGTTTAACGCCCTCGGAAAATCCGAAGAAAAGCGAAAATAGGACCCAAAGAATGAAAAGAAGAAAAAAGACAGCGGTAATCTCAGCTGCCGGAAAACGCGACACACGCCTGGTCATGCTTGGGCGCATCGGATATGCTAGCGCAGTAGCACTCACCCTGCTCACCTTAGCGCAAATCATCGGCAACTACCCACAAAACAGTGCAGAAATCCCCACAAATTGGCAAATAATCGCACTTAGCTGCGGAATAATCCTGGCTTTCGCCGCCTCATTCTTTGAACTTTGGTACGGTGGCAGAGCCGCCCGCCAAGAAGAAAAACGCATCCGCCACAACCTGCTCAACCGACTGTTTGCCCAACAGAGGTCCTTACACATAAAAGCTGAAGATAGTAACGACTCTGCAAACGACGGACAGCTTATCGCAATGCTCACGGATAATACCGAACGAGTCGTAGAATTTCGACAGGTATACTTTGGGCCAACCCTGGCTGCGATCCTAATCCCCTTCCTCACCCTTCTCTACGTGGCCGGAGCCATAGACTGGGTAACTGGAGTGATCCTCCTACTAATGATTCCAGTAATTCCTTTGGGCGTGGGCGGATTTATGAAAGTATTCGCAAAAACCTCAGCCAACTCCCGCAAACAACGCGGCAAATTAGCTGCCCGCTACCTGGACGCTATCCGTAACCTGGTGCTGATTCGCCTCCACCTGGCCGCCCCGCGGATCGAAGCAGAACTCAAAGCTCAGGGAGAGAAAAACCGCAAAGCAATCATGCGTCTACTGGCCGGAAACCAGATAGTCATCATCATCCTAGATGGACTTTTTAGCCTCTGCCTAATCGTGGTAGCTTCCCTAATGAGCTACCTGCGTTTCCAAGCTGGCGCAATCGACTTAGCCGGTGCAATCTCCATCATCTTCCTCTCCTTCTTACTATTAGAACCGCTCAATCAGATTGCCGGCTTCTTCTACATCGGAATGGGTGGAATGGCCAGCGAAAAACAGATTCGCAAATTCCTTGAAACAGACGAAGCAAACAAAGCAAAGCAAGCAGACACTTCCGCAGTCCCAGGTACTTCCACAATCCCAGGCACTTCCGCAATCGCGGGTATTCCCGCAATCTCAGACTCCCAAGCAGATTCCGAGGACGACACCTTTGACCTGGCAATTAAAGTGCGAAACCTACACTTCGACTACGGGCGCGGACCAGTCTTAAAGGGAATTAACCTAGACGTGCCCCAAGGACGCAAAATAGCTATCGTGGGCCGCTCCGGCGGGGGAAAAACAACACTTTTGAAACTAATCAAAGGCTCCCTGCCACTACAAACCGGAAGCCTCACAGTTGCCGGTGAAGACGTGCGCACCTCAGAAACCTTCATGCAACAAATCGCTTTCGTCGCACAAAAAACCTGGCTATTTACCGGGAATATTCGCGACAACCTCCGCCTAGCCAAACCGGACGCAACCGATACGGAAATCTGGGAATCCTTAGAAAAAGCAAACCTAGCTGCCGAAGTGCGTTCCATGGGACAACAGTTAGACAGCAGTGTAGGCGAACAAGGAGCACTCATCTCAGGTGGACAAGCACAGCGGCTTTCCCTGGCCCGAGCTTTCCTCTCAGGAAGAAAAATCCTGATTCTAGATGAACCCACCGCGCAAGTAGACATTGATTCTGAAGCGAAACTAATCGCTGCGATTGGGAAAATCTCCGACGAATACACCGTGGTATTAGTAACCCACCGTTTAGCCTTACTAAAACTAGCCGACGCAACTTTCACCTTAGAAAATGGTGTTTTGGATAGTTTCGAGATGCCACTTAATCACTTAAAAGACCTGGAAGCAACTGAGAATACCGAAAAGGTAGGGAAGTGACGATGAAAACCAATCTAACCCAGCCTTCCTTAAAAGAAATCGTCAAATGGCTCACCAGCATTACCAAACCAGTCCATAAGCCACTTTTGATTTCCTCAGTATTTAGAATCATTAACCTGGTAACGGACTTCCTTCTCTTCGCAGTTGCTGGCGGCGGAGTAGTTGCTCTGATTCTCAACCAAGCAAACGCAACTACAGTTTTCACCGCGCTTATCGTAGCCTCATTAACTAAAGCAATCGCCTTTTACTTTGAGCAATTTTCTGGGCACTTCGTAGCATTCAAAGCTCTGGAACTACTACGTACCTATGCGTTTGCAAAACTATGGCCCAAAGCTCCCGCGATTGTATCCCACTCTCATTCTGGGGACGTATTAGCTTCCTTAACTCGCGACGTGGATCGGATTGAAGTTTTCTACGCCCATACCTTCGCCCCCCTGGTAGCAGCCCTAATTGCCCCGCTCACCATTCTTAGTGGTGTAGGGATTCTCTACGGTTGGGAATTAGCCCTGATTCCTCTAATCTGCGTACTAATTTCCCTCCTGATTCTGCCCCTAATCGGCACGAAAAAAGCTTTTGCAGCCACCCAAGAAACCCTGCTACTGCGTCGCAAACTAGCTCACCACGTAACTGACTCAGTTTCAGGAATTAGTGAAGTAGTTGGCTACAACCAGGAAACCAACCGGTTAGAAGCCATGACCAACTATGAAAATAGCGTCACTCAAAGAGCCAACTATCCACGGACAATCGTTGCCCTACGCCGCGCAGTAAATGCGGCCCTCATGCTGATTAGCGTTACGGGGATTGTCTTAATCGGTCTTAAAACCGGATTCGATCCAATCATCGTCGCCGCAGTAGCAACCGGTAGCCTACGCCTCTTTGAAGGACCACGCGGGGTAGAAGACGCCCTCGGATACTTAGACCACTCCATTGCGGCAGCGCGTCGCCTCTGGACAATCTCAAACGCGCCACAACAGGTAACGGACGGTGAAAACACCTACACTCCCACCCAAGCACCCACAGTAACTTGGGAAAACGTCACCTACCAGTACCGCGACGAAAACGGAGAAGTTGTAAAAACCGCCCTCGAGAATATCAACCTCACCGCACCAGCTGGAAAACGCACCGTAATCCTGGGAGTTTCCGGATCCGGCAAATCCACTGCAGCACAACTGCTACTTCGCTTCGACGACCCAACCCAAGGCACTATCAAACTCGATGCCGTGCCAGTGACAGACTACACGCTGGATTCACTCAGACAAAATGTTGTGCTAGTAACCCAAAAAAACCAGCACCTCAACGCTGACATTGCCACCAACCTACGCTTAGGAGCCCCTGAAGCAACCGACGCGCAGCTTTGGGAAGTTCTTGAAACCGTGGGGTTAAAAGCTGAAATTGAAGCAATGCCAGCCGGACTAAAAACCGAAGTAGGTCAAGGAGGCACCAAACTATCAGGCGGACAATCTCAACGTCTAGCTTTAGGGCGCTCACTTTTGATGCAACCAAAAGTACTGGTGTTAGACGAATTCTCTGCCAACTTGAACACGCAGTTAGAAAAAGAAATCCGCGAAAATCTGGCAAGAAACTACCCTGGAACCACCGTAATCGAAATTACCCACCGCTTGGAATCAGTTAAACACGCAGACCAAGTTGCCCTAATCGACGACGGAAAACTGGTGGAAAAAGGCAGTGTAGCGCAGCTACTGGCCGCCAACGGTGAAGTTTATCGACTCTTAAACCGGGACGTAAACGAATAAAGCCAACGAAAAAAGAGTATGCTAATACTCCGAAGCAGAAATCAAGTAAGAAGAAAATAATGGAAAAACAGTTACATAACATCAAAGACTTAGACGGCGCCCAAGTTTACAAACTGGCAATGAGCATCGGAGCACCCCGGCTAATCGCCTGGATTTCCACCTACAATCAAGACGGCACCGTAAATGTAGCACCTTATGCTATGTCCGGAGTTGTCTCCGTAGACCCGCTTATCGTGCAATTTTGCTCCATCGGTAAAAAACTCACCTACCAGAACGTAACTGAACGTAAGGCTTTTGTCTTTAACATTCCTTCAGTTTCTCACCGCGACTTAGTAGCACAAACAGGTAAACCAGTACCCGCTGACGAAACAAAGGTGATCCCCGCTGAAATAACCACCACTGAGGGCCTGCACGTAGATGCACCGATTATTGACCTAGCCCAAGCTAGTTTTGAATGTGAATTAATCGAAACTAAAGAAATGGGCAGCTCAACCATCATCTACGGTAAGGTAAAAGCCATTCACACCGCTGAAGGATTGGTAGGAGAATCAGGAGCAGCTGATTTCGCTCAGCTTAACCCACTCACCAGACTGGGAACGATTGAATGGGGAGAAACAAAGGCTTTTATCTAAAAGACCTGTAGTTAATCACCTTAAGACAGAAAACAGGAAGAAAACTATGCCCCGCTTTAACCCAGGAGACCTGATTCCAAACTTTCAGGTAGACAGCACCAAAGGAAAAGTAGACCTTTACCAGCTAATCGAAAACTGTGAAAAAGGGGTAATCGTTTACTTTTACCCCAAAGCATCAACCCCGGGTTGCACTAAAGAAGCCTGCGATTTTAGAGACTCATTACAGAGTTTACAAGGCGCCGGATACACTGTTGTGGGCGTAAGTCCAGACAAACTTTCTGCCTTAGAAAAATTCGCTAACGAACAAGGGCTAAACTTTGCGCTTGCTACCGATCCAGATAAAACTCTGATGGAAGCTTGGGGAGCCTACGGGGAGAAACAAAACTACGGAAAAACGGTGGTGGGTGTAATCCGCTCCACCATAGTAATCCACAAGGATAAAACGGTAGCTCACGCCCTATATAACGTGAAAGCCACCGGGCACGTAGCCAGAATCCGAAAACTCTTGGGAATCGATAGCTGAGACTAGTCTCTTTTAAGAAGCACTGTTTCTAAAGCAAGTTGCCCCGCGTGTAGAAAGCAACCACTTAATACGGATTGCGTTCCACGCGGGGTAATATAAATTTCCGGTGGGGAAGAGATTTTCCCAGCGAACACTTGAGCAATAGAAGCCTTAACTAAAGAACCACAATCAGAAATAGCGCCGCCAATGGCGATAACTTCCGGATCTAAAAGGTTAATGATTGGAATCAGAGCGTGGCCAATATTAGCGCTAACATTTTGGATTAGCTCAGTTTCTAACTCGCATATGCCCGCAGTTGAAAAAATCTCATTAGTGGGACGCCCATATTTATCCCGCAACTCTTTAAGCAACTGCCTACACTTATGCCAATAGATGTCGCTTCCTAACAAAATCTCGCCAGCTGCTCCGCGAGCGCCCTCTAACAGTTTCCCATTGAAAATTAAACCAGCTCCCACCGTATCTGAACAGTGAACGGCCATTAGAGTTTCTGGTTCAGCTTGATTTTGCTGCAGCAGATGATGCATCCATTCGGTAGCAACCTTCGCGTCATTTACAATCTGCACGGGGCAAGGATTATCTGCAGTGGAAACCAGGCTTTTAATTTCCTCAACCCAATCAGGTTTAGTGAGCGAAGGGAAGGTGTCTGAGCGAAGTAATTGCCCGTTGTGTACGATCCCCATTACTGCGATCACGGTTGCATAGATTGTGCCAGTAGTGTGTTTTTTCAGTTCCTTAGTAAGGGCAACGAAAGTGCTTTCTGGGGAACTTAAATCGCCGTGCGGAATGTAATGCTGGTAAAGCACTGTGCCACTTGCGGAAATAACTCTACCAGTACACCCAGAGAGATTAATTCGCATCACTAAAGTATTGTGATGGTGCGGATTGAGCAGGAATAATTGCGGTTTTCTTCCCCCCAAAGCATGCCCAGTTTTAGCAGTAGTTGAGTTTACCAACCCGATTTTTTCTAAAGAAGCTAAAACCGCGTTGAGGGTAGGGCGGGAGAGGGCTAACTCAAGTTGTAAATCATTCAAAGAAACCCAGTCTGGGTAACCGCTGAGCGCATGAATCACATTCACCGTGTTCTGCAAGCGAATATTAGCGGTGGCTTTTACGGAGTTAGTAGGGTAAGAAAACTGTGGGTTGATTGGCATGAAACCAGTTTACCGAAAAACTAAATTTTAGCCAGTATTTCAAGTTAAAAACTGGTTATAAAAATAGTTATGAAAACTGGTTGCGAAACTTGCCGGGGGAACGTATTCTAAAACTACGGCAAAGGTGCCGCAGTCAAAGGAGTCTGAAATGTCAATGAAACACAAAACACTCGCCGCAGTAACGACTGCGGGAATCCTCTTAGCCGCCTGCGGCGGCACAACCGCCCCATCTGCAGATAGTAAAGTTATCGACCTGTGGATGCCACCCCTGGTAGCAGACAAACAAGACAAAGCCTACTGGGAAGAAGTCGTCAAACCATTCGAAGAAACCCACGGAGTAGACGTGAACGTCACCATCGTTCCCTGGGACTCCTACGAAGCCAAATACCTAACCGGAGTTTCCTCAGGCAACGGCCCAGAAGTAGGATACATGTATTCCGAAATGATCGGCGACTACATTGATAAAGACCAACTCTACGCATTAGACGAATTCGTCACTGACCAGCAAAAATCAACTTTCTACTTCCTAGAAAACGGAAAATTCAACAACAAACAGTACTCCATTCCGCTGGTTGTAGGCGGCGCCCGGATCCTGCTATATAACAAAGACCTACTTGAAAAAGCCGGAGTTGAAGCCCCCACCAACTGGAACGAATTTCTAGAAGTAGGGAAGAAACTTAAAGAAAAAGAGATCACCCCACTGGTAGTGCCTTTCGGGGACGCTCGCGGAGTAATGAATGGAGCTTTCTTCCCCTTCATTTGGCAAGCTGGCGGAGAACTATTTGAAGTAGACGGTTCAAAAACTCGTTTTGATTCCCCAGAAGTCATCGCAGCAGCCACCTACCTTAATCAGCTGAAGGAAACAGGTGTTCTGGATCCAGCTTCCACGGGGATGACTGAAGAAATCACTCGCGGTCTTTTCCTAGATGGAAAAGTTGCTTTCAGTATCGATACTGATCAAAACGCGAAGAGCTGGTCAGACGCTGGAATCAACTACGGGGTGATCCCTTCCTTGGCAGGACCGGATGGAAAACAAGGCACCTTCATTGCCTCTGACTCACTGGTTATGCTGAAGCAATGTAAGGATCCGAAACTTTGCTATGAACTGATTTCTTTCATGACTGAGGGCAAACAGATGGAGAAATTCCATCAAAAGTCGAACTTCCCTCCAATCGGATCCGATGAAAAGAACACTTACCCAGAAGAATTTGCGAAGATCTATTCCGAACAGGCACAGATTTTGAAACCTCTTCCGGTAGTTCCTAACGGAACCGGCACCTACCAGGTTCTTTACACAAATCTGCAGCAGATGCTCAATGGCCAGAAAACTCCTGAACAAGCCATGAAAGACGCTGCAACTGAAGCAAATCAAATGTTGAAGTGAGTTTGCTAGCTAACGAAAGTTAAATAAGTGGGGGCTGGCGTGACGAACCAACCCCCACTTTCAGAAAGTAGATTTTGATGAGCTCTGCAAGAAAGCACTATGCCGGAGAAAGCGCGTTTGGAAAGTGGTCAGGTACATTATATGTCGCCCCTTCCTTCACGATTCTTCTAGTTATTGCGGTTATCCCGATTATTGCCTCAGCCTACCTATCATTTACCAGGTTCGATGTTCTTTCTTCCCCGCAGTGGGTGGGGGCCAATAACTATCAACGTCTATGGGAAGACGATAACTTTTGGAGAGCGCTGAAAAATACGGTTGTTTTCACAGTCTTTACCGTGCCGCTACAGATTTTTATTCCAATGGTTTTAGCCGACAAACTTGCCCGCATGAAAATCCGTTGGCTTTCTGGTTTCATTCGGTCAGTTTTATTCGTTCCCGTGGTGGCTTCCCTCATCTTAGTAGGTACAGTTTGGCAATATATGTTGGCTGGCGAGGTCGGTTTTTTCAACCTGGTTTTAAAACAACTGAACTTACCGGCGATTAACTTTTTAGGTGATCCCCAATATGCCTTAGGCGCAGTAATCATCGTTTCAGCATGGAAGAATATCGGTTATTTCTTGGTTCTTTTCTATGCCGGAGTCTTAGATATACCAAAAGAACGCTACGAAGCAGCCAGCGTTGATGGAGCAAACACGGTACAACAGTTCTTCTACATCACGGTTCCTGGTTTAAAGAAAGTAACGCAGCTTAGTTTATTACTCGCTACGATTTGGTCATTTCAAGCCTTCGACCTGATTTATGCGATGACTAAAGGTGGGCCCGGTGGGGCTACTTCCACCCTTGTTATGGAAATCTACCAGCAGGGTTTCACTCGATTTGATATGGGCTACGCTTCCGCATTAGCGATGGTGTTGCTTTTAATCATTGTCTTGGTATCAGCCGTTCAGAAACTTATGAGTAAGGAAGCTGACTAAAATGCGTTACATCGGTAAAACTCTTTCCGCCTTCTTTATCGGGCTCTTGCTGATCCTTGCGGTACTTCCTTTTGTCCTTATGATTATCACGGCGATTCAAGACACAACCCGTCTTTCCTACACGATAGATTTCGATAAATTAACCCTTGATAACTTCAGGTCACTTTGGGAAGTGCAAAACTTCGGTGGAGCTTTACTTACTTCTACGCTGGTGGTTTGCTTAGCTTGTGTAATGAATATCGTGGTTTGTTCTTTAGCAGCCTATGGTTTCGCCTTTAAACGTTTCCCCGGTTCAGAAGGGATCTTTTGGGTCTACTTGGTTTCCATGATGGTTCCGGGGCAAGTAACTTTGATCCCTATGTTCATGATGTTCACCAAAGCAGGAATCATTGGTAGTTACTTCTCATTAGCCTTACCAGTGGTGAATGCTTTTGGAGTCTACCTAATCCGTCAATTCTTATATTCGATTCCCAGTTCACTGATTGAAGCTGCACGAATTGATGGTGCAAGTGACTTTCAGATTTTTATGCGAATAATCATCCCCCTGATTCGTTCAGTTTTAGTTGCACTGACTGTTTTTACTTTCTTAACAACCTGGAATGATTTCCTCTGGCCCTTAGTTTCCCTCCAGTCAGATACTACGCAAACTGTGACGTTAGCAGTTTCGCAACTGAAAGGCTCTTTCTCTATCCAATACGGAATGGTGATGGCGGGAACCACCATTGCATTTATGGTGCCTTTCATCGTTTACGTAGTTATGCAACGCCAATTCATTGAAGGGGTCACTTCTTCAGGGGTGAAAGGATAAAAATGTTTGAGTTAAAACTGGTTAATGCACTGGATAAAGTGCTTCCACACCGCGAGCCCATTCCTTTAGTTACAACCGCGGCAGAGGTGAAGCTGAAAGCCTTACAGACACAAACGACCTCGGTGCAATTGGCTTTTAAAACCAGCAACTTAAATGAACTGGCCACTTTTAACTTTGAAAGTGAGAAAGTCAGTTTCTCAACTTACAAAGTCGGGTTAGTGCCGGTGCAAAACCCGGCTCCGCTTCACCCTGATGATGCCTATTTATTGACAACTCCTGGTCTGATGCCAGACCCACTGTATCCTCTGGGAGAGTTTCAAGCAGCTGGTAGCGTCACCTTAAAAGCTGGACATACTGGATGGAACAGTATTTGGATTGATTTAGTAGCTCCGCCAGGAAAACATTTAATCAACTTTTCTGTGAGCGCTCCCTACCAACAAAATAGAAGTACTGCCAGGACTGCTTCAAAGGAAGCTCCGCCAGTTTACGAAACGCAACTTGAGTTAGAGGTCTTAGAAACTCAGCTTCCCGCTGCGCAAATCGTTAATACCCAATGGTTTCACGCAGACAGTTTAGCTAATTATTATGAAGTTGAGGTATGGAGTGAAGCACATTGGCAAGTAATCGACGCCCAGTTCGCATCAGCCGCGAAAATGGGAGTGAACTGCCTGTTAATGCCACTGTGGACACCGCCTTTAGATACGGCAGTAGGAACCTATCGTACCACCGTGCAGTTATTGGAAATCAGTGAAGCAGCTGGCGAATATAGTTTTGATTTTACGCGCGCTGAAAAATGGCTGGAACTTATGCGCCGCCATGGGATAAAGCAGGTGGAAGTGCCCCATCTTTTCACTCAGTGGGGCGCTGCAGCCACCCCAAGATTCTTAATCACTGACGCTACCGGAAAACAAACTTATCGTTTTGGGTGGGAAGAACCTGCTAGTTCACCGGAGTATCGGAAGTTCCTAACCCAGTTAATTCCAGCGGTCAGAAGTTTCTTTAGCGCGGAACTTGGGGAAGAAAACACCTGGTATCACATTTCAGATGAGCCAACTAAAGAGCAACTTAATGCCTATCAAAAAGCTAAAACTCAAGTTTTCGATCTATTAGCGGGAACGCAAATCATAGATGCACTTTCTGAACCTGAACTATTAGCAGCAGTAGAAAAACCGGTGGTAGCTACTGATGCGGTGGATAAGTTCCGCAAAGTGCAGGTAGAACCTGAATGGGTGTACAACTGCGTGGCGCAAGCTACTTCTGTAGCTAATCGGTTCATGGCACAAAGAGGTACTCGGCACAGAGAAATTGGTTTCCAACTTTATAAGGGGAAAGCTAAGGGATTTTTACACTGGGCATTCAATTTTTATAACAGCCAATATTCATTAGGCAGTGTTGATCCCTACCAGGATACTGCCGCTGGAGGTGGTTTCATTTCCGGTGATGCCTTTGTGGTTTATCCAGGTAAGAATGGGGAAGTAGTAGAGAGCCTTAGGCATAGGCTTTTGAGAGCGGCAATTGATGATCTGGCGCTTTGCCAGTTGGTAGAAAAACGCTATGGCAGAGAAACAGTTCTAAAAGCTATTGATCCTCAGGGGACCATTGACTATAACTGCGGTTATCGAAATAGTGTCGAAATAGATGAGGCGCGCGCAGCTTTGCTTGAACTACTTTCAGGAAGTGAAAGGCCTTAAAGGGGGAGGACTCGGATAAAGGCGCCCAGGGTATAGGGTAAATCAACGCGTTGCCCGGCAACTTCCAATCCTACCAGTGCAGTCACATCTGATTTTTCTAACACCAGCACCTGTTTTCCCGGAGTTATTCCGCGGCTTTCAAAGTGGCGTAAAACCTCTGGTTCTGCGTCACGAATTCGCACAATCTCTAAGGGGACTTCAGTGGGGGCGGTTAGGACTGAGAGAGGGGAAGATGAGGCAACCGATCCGTCCTTGCGGGGAATCGGATCGCCATGCGGGTCAGTGGCTGGATAGTCTAGAACTTTATCGATTTGGTCGATGAAGCGTTCGCTCACCGCGTGTTCAAGTTGCTCAGCTTCTTCATGTACTTCATCCCATGAAAACTCTAAAACTTGATGTAGGAAGGTTTCTAAGATTCGGTGGCGACGCACCATTTTCATGGCTTGTTCGCGTCCTGCCGGGGTTAGGCGAACTTGCTGATAGGGTTTGTGGTCCACTAAACCGGCTTCTTTTAAGCGACGTACGTTTTCTGACGCGGTAGAGGGGACTACTCCCATTAGGTTAGCTAAGTCAGATACCCCAACGCCTTTTTCGTCCCATTCTTCAGCTGAATAAATGGCACGCACATAGTCTTCGGACATGGTGGAAATCCGGGGTTTCACAATAGAGTCGCAATCTTATCGGTCAAACCTAACAGCACGGTAATGGCGGTAAGTAAGAAAAGTGTAGCTACAACAGCCCAAGCGTTTTTGTGAAGGGGTTTTCCCCAGGAATTAACCAGGGGTATTTTGCAAATGGAAAGTGCATAAGTGTTTAAGGTTCCGAAAGTTATGAAGGTTGCTGCCCAAATAACCAGGCAGTAGGGGCATAGTGCTTGGAAGTTAAAGATGGAAGCGTAGAGGAAGAAACCGATAAAGAGTAGGGAAGCTCCAGAAGCTGCGGCTAAAAGGTGCCAAACTTGGCGTGGTAGGTGAACTTTCAAATAAGAAGTAACTGAAACGAATAGGGTTACTGCGAAAAATGCTATTCCTAAGGCGGTGTTAGGCAACCCGAAGAATAGGTGGGCTTCCCAAGAGGTGAGTGAAGAACTGCAGCCTACCAGTATGGAAATGTCACAGTTAAGGGCGGCAGTGGGATCAGATAAATACTCAATTTCAGTTTTCAATAACCCTAGGGAGGCGATTAAACCTGCTACGGATGCTAGTAGTAGAAAGGTATTTGCCAGTGGGGAGAGGTGAAAACTGTTTTTGGATGTGCTAGTTAATGGTGCGGAAGTGGATTCGCCCATACTAATCGTCTCTTTCAAACAGGATAGTTTTTTGTCTCTTATCTAGCATAAAGGGTGTGGGCTGATTTTTGATAGTTAAAATTTGGTGCAGGGTCTTTCACAGGGTAGTTAAGTTCAGGAGCTTGACTTTACCTTGTGACTGAGGGCACAGAGGGTAGATTTGGAGATTTTACCCTAAGGAGAGTAAAGTATTCATGTACGCGCCGTTAGCTCAATTGGCAGAGCAACTGGCTCTTAACCAGTGGGTTGGGGGTTCGATTCCCTCACGGCGCACCAACGGATTCTGATGTTTCAGCATTAGTGTTCGTAGCGCCGTTAGCTCAATTGGCAGAGCAACTGGCTCTTAACCAGTGGGTTGGGGGTTCGATTCCCTCACGGCGCACCAGCATTGCCCCGCAAATGCGGGGTTTTTCTTTACCCATATTTCGGTTTTATCATTCGTCTAATACCCGGGGGAAGTTTCAAAAAATGGGTCTATTCAGGTTATCTTCACTAACTATAAAAAGTAGGTGGGGAACTGAAAGTTCCCCACCTATAAGTGAGCGTTAAATACGAAAGATTAAGAAAGTGCTGGAGAATCGATAGTTAGCGGAACGTTAGCTTCATGCCCCTGTTCTTCCAAAGCAGAGCGGAGTGCCTGCATAGTTGATTCAAGGACGCGTTCAGAAACTTCAGTTGCTTCCGCAAGCACCAGGTCATTCTCGTCCCGCAGTGGAATTACGTGCAGGTGTGCGTGGGGAACTTCAAAACCAGCGATTTCCAAACCAATACGAGTACATTCGTAAACACCTAACTGCGCTTTACCAATACGGTGTCCCACTTTCATTAGGTGAGCAGCTAAATCTTCAGGCATATCAGTCCACGCATCGTGAACTTCGCGTGGTACTACCAGCACGTGTCCGGGACGGATGGGGGCTTTGGTAGCAAAAACAACACAGAGGTCATCAGCATATACAAACTTGCCGGGCCATTCACCGGCAATAATCTTTTCAAAAATAGTAGTCATAGCTCTATTGTGCCTGTTGAAAATCTATTTTTATAGGAAAGCAGACCTATCTCTCACCAGAAAATTCTGAGGGGATTTTTCACAATCAAATTCCTTATGAAGAATGTTGAAAACTGCGCGATTGCCACTATGAAAATCAAAATAATTCTCAGTTCAAAAAATGTAATCTCTTTTACCGGCTGATATTTAGGTCGAGATACCTACAAATCCTTAAAGTGCGGTAATCTAATAGGTGATTAACTGTGAGAAAAGAGGACGAAATGAGCCAGGCTCCCGCCGTAGAAACACCGTTCCGTTACGACGCGAAACTCGCTGGGGAGATTGAAACCCGTTGGCAGCAGATTTGGGCTGAGACCGGAGCATTCCATGCTGACAATCCCGAGGGCGATTTAGCTGGACCTCAAGCGGCGAAAGACCCTTACTATTTGCTGGATATGTTCCCTTACCCATCCGGGTCGGGTCTACACGTGGGACACCCATTGGGGTATATTGCCACTGACGCGTTGGCTCGTTTCCAGCGTATGCAGGGTAAGAACGTTCTCTATACCCTTGGTTTTGATGCTTTTGGGCTCCCGGCGGAACAGTATGCGATTCAGACGGGACAGCATCCGCGGATTACCACTGATCAGAACGTGGAAAATATGCGTCGTCAGTTGAAGCGGATTGGTTTAAGCCATGATTTACGCCGCTCTTTCCAAACTACTGATGATGAGTACGTTAAATGGACGCAGTGGATTTTCCTACAAGCCTTTAACTCTTACTATGATCCTGAAGCGAAAAATCCGAGTGGAAAATTAGGGTCAGCTCGCCCCATTTCAGAATTAGTTGAGAAATTTGCTTCCGGGGAAAAATCTACCGGGGGTAAGCCCTGGGCGCAGATGAGTGCAAAAGAACAGGCTGCTTTGCTAGATGAGTACCGTTTAGCGTATGTTTCCGAAGCGCCGGTGAACTGGTGTCCTGGTTTAGGAACCGTTTTAGCTGATGAAGAAGTTACGAATGAGGGCCGTTCTGAGCGCGGTAACTACCCGGTCTTTAAGTCTCGTTTGCGCCAGTGGATGATGCGGATTACCGCGTATGCTGATCGGCTTTCTGAGGACCTTGATACCGTAGATTGGCCTGAGAAGATCGTTACTCAGCAGCGTAACTGGATTGGCCGCTCTGAGGGAGCAACTGTTCATTTCGAGGTCGCTGCTGGGCAGGAAACTAAAGAAACACGGCTAACTGTTTTCACTACCCGTCCTGATACTCTATTTGGCGCGTCTTTTATGGTGGTAGCTCCTGAACACCCCTTAGTGGGGGACCAGCAGGCAACTGAAGAGGAACTTACTGTTCCCACTCAGTGGCCAGCTGAAACGCGCCCCGAATGGACTGGCGGATACGCCACTCCAAAAGAAGCCGTGGCAGCGTACCGCGCTCAAGCTAAGACTCGTTCTGATTTGGAACGTACCCAAGGTGAGGGCGAAAAGACCGGGGTTTTCACCGGTATTTTTGGAACTAACCCGGTAAATGGTCAGCAGATTCCTGTCTTTTTAGCAGATTACGTGCTGATGGGCTATGGAACTGGCGCTATTATGGCTGTTCCTGCTCACGATACCCGCGACTTTGCTTTTGCAACTAAGTTCAACTTGGATATTCGCACCACCATTCAACCTGGCCCTGAACATACTGAGGGGGCTTGGACTGGTGACGGAGTTATCATTAACTCTGCAAATGCGGAAATTAGTTTAGATGGCTTAAATAAAGCAGATGCGATTGCAAAGATCACTGCTTGGCTTGAAGAAAAAGAACTTGGTTACCCTACGGTGACTTTCCGTTTACGTGATTGGCTTTTCTCTCGCCAGCGTTACTGGGGTGAACCTTTCCCAGTGGTTTATGGTGCAGATGGTAGAGTACACGCTTTGCCAGAAGAAATGCTGCCGGTAACTTTACCTGAGGTTGATGATTTCCGTCCTCGGACATTTGATCCTGACGATGCCAACTCTTCCCCGGAAGCTGCCCTGGGACGAGCCCAGGAATGGGTGGCGGTAGAACTGGATTTAGGTGAAGGTTTGCAAACCTACTATCGCGATACCAACACAATGCCAAACTGGGCGGGTTCTTGCTGGTACGAGATCCGCTACACTGATCCCAATAACTCGGAGCAGCTTGTTTCTCCAGCTAACGAAGCCTACTGGATGGGGGCGCGTACTCCCGGAGGTGCAGGTGGAACTGACCTGTATGTAGGCGGGGTAGAGCACACGGTTTTGCATCTGCTGTATGCGCGTTTTTGGCATAAGATTCTTTTCGACTTAGGACACGTTTCTTCTTCAGAACCATTCCATAAACTCTTCAACCAAGGGTATGTGATGGCCTATGCTTACGTGGATAGTCGCGGACAGTACGTGCCGGCCGACCAGGTTGAAGGCAGTGAAGAAACCGGTTGGTTCTATCAGGGAGAACCGGTTGAACGTGAATACGGAAAGATGGGGAAGTCCTTAAAGAACTCAGTTACCCCTGATGAAATGTGTGAAACCTACGGGGCAGACACTTTCCGTATTTATGAGATGGCGATGGGTCCGCTGGAGATTTCTCGCCCGTGGGAGACTCGCGCAGTAGTGGGCGCATACCGTTTCTTACAAAGATTGTGGCGTAACGCGGTGGACGAATACACCGGGGAGCTAACTATCACGGAAGCGGAAGCAGATTTGCCAACGAAGAAACTGGTGGCGCGGACGATCGCTGAGGTAACTGAAGACTATCAGCAGATGCGGTTGAATACAGCGGCTGCGAAAATGATTGTGTTAAATAATCATTTGACTGGTTTAAAGCAGGTTCCGCGTGAGGCTCTTGAACCACTGGTGCTTATGGTGGCTCCGTTGGCTCCGCACATTGCCGAAGAACTGTGGGCTAAGTTGGGGCATAAGGAATCCTTACTGCGCCAGCCTTTCCCTGTGGTTACTGACGAATCTTTGCTGGAGGAAGATTCTGTAGTTTGCGTGATTCAAATGAATGGTAAGATCCGCGGACGTTTAGAAGTTTCCCCTAGCATTTCCGAAGCGGATTTGCAGGAATTAGCGCTTAACTCTGAGGTAGTGCAAAAAGCTTTAGCTGGGCGTGAACCGCTTAAGGTGATTGTGCGCGCTCCGAAGCTAGTTTCGGTTGTGTTACCTAAGGAATAAGGGATTTCGGTGGCTGACGCATTAACCTATATCGACATATCTTTGCATGATTCGCAAGCGCGAATTTGTACTCGCGGGGCAGTGGTCACGCAGTGGCTGGTGCCTTCGCGGACAGGCGAGTTTAATCTGATTGACGGTTATGCGTCAGATTCCGAAGTGCTGGCAGGTGACGGTTGTCGCAGTGCTTTGCTGGCGCCTTGGTCTAACCGGATTGCGGGGGCATCTTATACCTGGCAGGGCAAGTCCACGGAACTGGCTGGTGCGGGTGAGCCGATGCTTGAAGCTTTGCATGGTTTAGTTTTGGCAGCTGATTTTACCGTAGATATTCACGAAGAAGATTACGTGTCACTGTCCACGGTAGTTAGGGATGAGCATTATCCGGTTCCGTTTGCGTTGCGCGCTGATTACACGCTGAGTGAAGCAGAGGGCGTTTACGAGTTGAACTTAACTTTAACTGCTGAGAATCTGGGTGAAATTCCGGCTCCGATTGGCTTGGGTTGGCACCCGTATATTCGTTACGAGGGCGCTCGAAGCGACGCTGAGTTGATTGTGGAAGCAAAAACTCGGATTGAAGTTGATGAAGCATTAATCCCGCTTGCCGGTGCAGCTGCTTTCACTGAGTTAGCTGGATTGGAAGCAACTGACACGCAGGCATATATTGAAGAGCTTTCTCAGCTGTGGATCGGTGACTTGAGTAATTTAGATACGGCGTTTACTGATCTGGTGATTGAAGAAACTAATGGGACTGTGGGGGCTTCTTTATTCCACGCTTCGGGGGCGCGCACTGATGTGGTAGCGACTTCACTGCAACCGATACAGACGGGGGTAGGGGTGCTGCATTTTTTCACCGGAGAGCCTTTAGCACAACGTGCAACTGAGTCTTTGGCGATGGAGTTCTGCCAGTTTATGACCAATGCTTTTAATCGTCCTGAGTGTGAGGACTATTTGCAGGTTTTACCTGGGCAGACCCAAGAAATGTCGGTGAGTATCTTACATGCGGCAGACCCAGAGACTTCGCACGCTGATGAAACTGAGCTACAGACAACCAGTTTGCCGATTGCAGTATCGGTAGTTGGAGCTGAAACTGAGGGGCTAAATGCCTGAAGGACACGTTATTCACCGACTTACCGGACGGCTCCTAGCTGAGTTTGGCAGCTACCCGCTTAAAGTGCTTTCCCCGCAGGGAAGGTTTGCAGATTCTGCTCAGTTACTTGATGGGCAGTCGCTTACGGGGAGTGCGTCTTGGGGAAAGCATATTTTCCTTAAATTTGGGGATGTTCCTGATGAGTTAGCACTGTGGCTTCACGTGCATTTGGGTTTATACGGTAAATGGCGTTTTTATCCGTTAGATGCTTTTGGTGATCCTCCGCCGGTGAGAGGTGAAATCCGGTTGCGTTTGGTTGGGAAGGACCAGGTGGCGGATCTGTCCGGCCCAACGCGTTGTGCGGTAGTTACGTTTGCGGAAGTCCATCAGGTTTTACGCCGTTTAGGGCCCGATCCATTGGTAAATCAACCTGCGGACAGAGAACGCTTCATTACTTTAGTGAAGTCTCGTAAACGTGCTATTGGTGAGTTGATTATGGATCAGTCAGTAGTGGCTGGCCCGGGTAATATTTACAGGGCTGAGTGCCTTTTTAGGGTGGGGATTTCTCCGTTTAGGAAAGGCGCGAATGTAGCTCAAAGGCGGATTGGGTTACTGTGGGATGATTTGCGCGCGGGTCTTCTGGACGGGTTAGCAACGGGTTTGATCTCTACCATGCTTCCGCAGGATTTACTGCCAGAGGATCCTGCAGATATTGAGGCGCAACGTTTTTACGTTTACCATCGAACCGGGCGTCCCTGTGTTCGTTGCGGCACGGAAATTGCGGAGCAATTGATGCAGAATCGGCGTCTCTTTTGGTGTCCGAACTGTCAGCGTTAAGCTTCGTTTTCGATGAATCCCAGTGACGTGTATAGCTGCGCTGCGGGCGCAGCTTCATGTAGGTCTACTCGCAGGCTAATTGAATCGTAGCCAGCTTTCTTTACGCGCAGAGCAATTTCTCCGACTAAAGCTGTGGCGATCCCCTGTCCGCGGTGGGCGGGGTCTACCATCAGGTCAGTGATAATGGGAGTGTCATCGGGGAGGTCTTCCCAGGGGCTGGTGACAGTAAGTAATATAGCGCCCACTAACTTTCCATTAAGCCATGCGCCGACGAAAGAGTTATCTAAGGGTTTACCGAATTCACCGTTAAAGGCCATGCGCATTTCCTCTACGGCTTCTAATAGGTCTTCGGCAGTGAAGCGGTGATCGTAGGCAGCTAGGTAGAGGGACGCTAACGCGGGAATATCGTAGCGGGTTAAAGTAGCCAGCTCGATTCCCTCTGGTCGTTCAATATCGACCAGTTTATTCAACTTTGAATGCAGTGTGAGCTGTGACATACCCTCAGTCTACCTGATAGTAACGTCACTCACACCGCAAATCGGTGAAGCCGCCAGAGGTCAGATGAATAAAGTGGGATCTACAATCAAATCAGCTGCACGGCTTTCTTCACAAAGAGGTTTATTCGCAGCCGGAATCCCAATTGCCACGTGTTCAGCAGGAACGTCTTTAACAACCACCGCATTAGCACCAATTTTAGAACTGTCACCAACCGTTATCGGCCCGAGGATTTTCGCTCCCGCTCCGATCATCACGTGAGAGCCAACTGTGGGATGGCGTTTGCCTTTAACCATCGCTACGCCACCTAAAGTGACTCCGTGGAAGATAACTACATCTTCACCCACTACGGCAGTTTCTCCAATTACCACGCCGGTACCGTGGTCGATAAAAACTCGCCTGCCCAGTTCAGCCCCCGGATGAATATCTATCCCCGTATGGGAACGTGAAATAGAAGAAATAACTCTTGCTAAAGTCCGGAAACCTTTGTACCACAGATTATGGGCGATCCGATGCGCCCAGATTGCATGCACGCCAGGATACGCTAAAGCAACCTCCCATTTTGAGGTTGCGGCAGGGTCGCGGTGCCGGGCATTTGTTAAATCCTCTTTAGCTAAAGCAAAAAAGGACATTCCAGAGTCGTGCATAAGAATCCTTAAGTAAGCAAAGAATAATCTTTATTCAGCAAAATGTGACCACAGGGGAGTAGACAGGTACCGTTCACCCGTATCAGGCAGAACCGTCACAATAGTTTTACCAGCATTTTCCGGGCGGGAAGCTAACTGGGCGGCTCCCCAAAGGGCTGCTCCTGCTGATATGCCCACCAAAAGCCCTTCTTCAGCAGCAGCGCGGCGCGCAAACTCTAAAGCAGCTTCAGTAGGGGCTTGGAGGACCTCATCTAAGATTTCCCGATCTAAGTTCTGCGGAATAAAGTTAGCCCCGATTCCCTGGATCCCATGTGGGCCAGCTTGACCTGTGGAAAGCAACGGAGAATCAGCTGGTTCGATCGCAACAACTTGTAAATCTGGTTGCATTTTCTTTAAGAATCCACCTGCTCCAGAAATAGTTCCACCGGTGCCAACTCCCGCAACTAAAATATCTACTTTACCGCCAGTGGCTTCCCAAATTTCTTTACCGGTATTAGCAGTGTGGGTGGCTGGGTTTGCCGGATTTACAAACTGTGAGGCTAAAACGGCGCCCTCGGAATTGGCGACTAACTCTTCGGCAGCTGCCACGGCTCCTTGCATTCCAAGTTTCGGGTCGGTGAGAATCAACTCGGCACCAAAAGCGCGCATTAAAACCCGGCGTTCAATGCTCATCGAAGAGGGCATGCAGATAACTACTTGGTAGCCGCGAGCCGCACCGACCATCGCTAAAGCAACTCCAGTATTTCCCGAGGTCGCTTCGACAATCTTCCCTCCGGCTAAAAGCTGTCCCGACGCTTCTGCAGCATCAACAATCGCTACCGCGATCCGGTCTTTTACAGAAGAAGCAGGGTTGAAAGACTCTAATTTAGCCAATACGGTAGCCTGCTGATCGGTGACTCGGTTAATCCGCACCAGCGGAGTGTTGCCAATCGTTTCCGTAATATTATTTGCAATCAGTGACACAGTTATCTCCTTGGCTAGTTTTCAAGTGGGACAGCTACCACGGTTGGAGGAAGTTCTTCGGGCGTGACCGCCCCCGTAGTAATAGAACCAACAAGCGCTTGAAATTCTTCCACATTTTCAGGTGGGATAGCACACAGAATCCGCGCGTATTCGTCGTATTCCAAACCAGTAATTTCAATCCCGCGGGAACGTAAGTCTGCTTCTACACGTCCGGCGGTGGCATGTGGGCAGGGAAGTACCCACTGCGTCATAGTTTTAAGTTCAACCAACTGGGCTAAAGCTAAGGCCTCTGAAACGCTAGTTGAGTAGGCTCTTACCAGGCCGCCAGCTCCTAAGAGGATCCCCCCAAAATAGCGGGTGACTACCGCAGTGACGTTAACTAGTTGGTTACGTAATAGCACGTCTAACATGGGCATGCCAGCTGTGCCTGAGGGTTCGCCATCGTCATTTGAGTGACCTATTTCGTTTAGTCCCTCAGGTTTAACTACAAAGGCTGAGCAGTTGTGACGGGCATCTGGATATTCTTCACGCACCGTGGCAATTAGCTGGCGCGCAGCAGCTTCGGTAGGCGTATAGGCTAGGGTAGTGATAAACCGGGAACGCTGGATTTCGATTTCATTGCGAATCCAGGTGCCAGCTTTAACGCTCCGCATTTACTACTCCTTAGCTTGACTATCTTTTCTAATAGTCGCACGGTTTTACTAGTTTTGTAACCTGAGCTATCGGTTTCATATCTAGTGTGATTGGTGGTATCCTGGATAGGTTGCGTAAACGCGGTAAATATCACAGCGTATTTTGGTGGGTTTAACTGGAAATTCCAGGGCTAAACATGGCAAAGTAATCTGTGGCAAGTTAATTATTTTCTATTCTGTGAAGGAGTGGCGGCTATGGCAGTGCCAAAGCGTAAAATGTCTCGGTCGAACACCCGCACTCGCCGGTCTAGCTGGAAGGCTGAGCTGACTGAGCTCGTCACCATCCGCGTACAGGGCCGTGAAGTTCGAGTGCCTCGTCGTTTGGCTAAGGCTTACAAGACCGGTCTGATCTCTGTCGAAGGCTGAGTTAATCTGACTTAAAAAGTGGCGACCCCGCAAGGGGTCGCCACTTTTGTGTTTCTAGGTCCAGGTTGCTGAGCGTTTACCGGTTTTGGGGCTTCGAGGGTGTACGCGCTTACTGAGAATACGGTTTTCCTTGATAAATGAGCGAAAAACCGGAGCTGAAATTACGTCATCGCAGGGCCCTGGCAAATCACGCTAGAACCTGCTCGGTTTGTTTTTATGCGCTGTTTGTTTTTGAAGGCGCTGTGGGTTTTGAATGCGCTGTGGGTTTTGAATGCGCTGTGGCGGGGGTGCTAACAGGGCTGCGCCCAACTTGGTCTACGCATCCTCGTCGCCCTCGGCAAACTGGGGGCTGTGCCCAACGTGGCTTTCGCGCCCTCCTTACCCGCATCCTCGGCCCTCGGCAAACCGGTTTTAGTATAATTTCTGCGAAATTGTACTAAAATGGTGCAGTTTGGCGGGTTTTCGGGGGCGTTTTAGTACATTTTCTGCGAAATTGTACTAAAACGCTTAACGCGAACCCGCTCAGGCAGTTAGGTGTAGCGGACGAAAACATGCCCTGTGTGTTTTTTATGCCCTGTCTGTTCTTCTCCCATGCTCCGCAACGGGCGCGCTTTCAACTCCAAACCGTGCTGGTTATGCGGCGAACGCAAGCTTAGTTCCCGTTGGAGTTACCGCACTAAAACACACTTCCTATCCGCATCCTTCACCTTCATCCTCACAAAAATCACATACGCAGAGATGCCAGGACGGGGGCGGACCAGAAGGTGAAAACCTACTCAAATAAACCAACAATGACGCCTCCGGGAAATGCGCCAACCACGCGGGGGCGTAAGGCTACTTAAGCGTGCAGTTTTCATTGCCGAAACCGCGCAGAAAAACTTGCATTTAACAGCTGCGCGCAAGAGGTTGGTGGCTGCGTATGCGTGCGTGGCACCGACTACCCCCACGAAAATAACTACTTAAAGTTTGAATCATCAACCATTTTTTCCTACAGCCCTGCTTTGTCATAGATTCCGACGCTGTGCGGACTGAACAGTTCTGTTCACATGGTGGAATAGTTTGGAAAAGTCTCCATAAAAATCAAATAATGGAAATGTCAAAAAACGAAAGAAGAAAGTAAAATGCGTGTTGGCGTTCTGATGCAACATCTTCTGACGGGAACCCTTCTTGTTGCCTCGGTCCTGGGGGGGATTAAACTCTGAAGGAGATTCAGAGTAACCTTTTAATCGAACTCGTCCATGTCAGCCACAGTCTTTGCCGATAGAAACCTTTTCTATTAGTGCTACAACTGACGGAAACTCTATCCTATGTGCCGGCGGGTCAATGTTTCCTCAACGTTTATACGTACGGGGGCAAGTAGCGTCATTGATTTGGGAAGATTCACCGTAAAAAGAGGGGCTGCTCGCTATGAACAAAGAGGGCAAGCATATCGCATCGAGAAAGACCATTCAGGTCATGGTGGCACAGCCTGGAAACTATATGATCCCAGGGGAAGACGCGTAGCCTCATTAACACCAAGTGGATACATCTTAAGGATTGACTGATGGAAAACTATACGAACTGGCCAAATATTCTAAGAAACAGTGGGTATCCCCAAATCTCAGGCTCATTCACAGTGCAGCGAAATGAGCACAGCACGGTTCGCTATTTTATCGACACAGCGATTTGCCCTGCAGTAAGAAAACCAGATGGTGAAGAGCTTGCTCCAAGTTTGGTTTTGTCTGAACAAGATGATAAAGCAGGGTACGAAATCTACGTGGACTACCGGGACATCTGTGACAACGACCAGCTCTTAGCTTACTATCAGGTGCAAGACGGAGAGCTAACCGAACAACCACTTGAAAAAGTCGCTGACCGCAACAATGAACTGGCACACATGAAACTGCCATTAGCCCGGGCTGTCAAGGATCTAGCGTTAGCCTGCCTTGCAGACCAGCTGCCGGGTCCGGGTGAGGAAAGAGTTACCGCTGACGGGGTAATCCACATACCTGCTGAAAATCCGGAAACAGGCTATTTCTACAGGCGACTTGTCCCAATGGGACCCGTAATAGATACAGAAACTGATGAGGTATTGTGTTACGAACTGCATGAGTACCGACTAGACCGCCCAATCGGACACGGAGTCATCTACTGGGACGGAAATACTCTTCAGTCAGCAAAATACTGGCCAAATGGGAAACTCCCAGGGATTCACGAACCAATAGCGTTCGCTTAAACAAAGTTGGTGTGGGGTGCAAGAAAATCTTGCACCCCACACCAGTTTTGATGGTACCCCCGACAGGATTCGAACCTGCGACCAAGTGCTTAGAAGGCACCTGCTCTATCCACTGAGCTACGGAGGCAACAACCTAAATTTACACTAAAAGTCTGAAAATCTCAGAATCGGGAGAAATATGCTCCACATGAAGTGGAGAATCGTCGATCCTTTTCAACAAATCAGCTAAATCTTGAGGGGAAACAATATCAATCCCCACTAAAGCCGGGCCAGTATCACGGTTGTTCTTCTTAGTGTACTCAAAATGAACAATGTCCTGATCATGTCCTAAAACGTCTTCTAAGAAACGACGTAAAGCTCCCGGTTCTTGACTGAAAGTTACCAGGAAGTAATGGCGCAAGCCTTCATGGAGTAAAGAACGTTCCTGTACTTCCGCGTAGCGAGAAAGGTCATTATTGCCGCCCGAAACGATTCCGATTACCGGCCCTTGCGGTTGGTGAGGAAGATAACCGTGGATTGCGGCAGCAGCTAACGCACCAGCAGGTTCAGCGATGATTCCCTCCGCATTGTAAAGTGCGAGCATCTGCGAACAGACAGCGCCCTCGGGAACAATCACCACATCATCTAAAAGAGAATTTAAGAACTCAAATGGAGTATCGCCCACTCTCCCCACGGCAGTGCCATCAACAAAGTTATCAGAAACCTTAATCGTAACTGGTTTCCCCGCGCGCCTCGCTGCTGCAGCTGAAGCCGCTCCCGCCGGTTCCACGCCAACCACGCGTATTTTTGGGTGGTGGGTTTTCAACCACAGGGCAATCCCCGCAGCCAATCCGCCCCCACCAATTGGGACAACTACCGTGTCAGTATTTGCGGGCATCTGCGCGGATAACTCCACGCCAATCGTACCTTGCCCGGCAATAGTAAGCGGATCATCATAGGGAGGTACAAAAACCAGGTTCTCGGTTTCCGCATAGGTGCGGGCCAGCTCATTAGCCTGATCAAAACCACCATTGACAATGACTCTTTCAATCCACTTCCCGCCAATAGTCTTAATGCGGTCGCGTTTTTGTCGAGGAGTGTTAGACGGGAGGAAAATCTTCCCGTGAATCTGCAACGCTGCACAAGCATAGGCAACGCCCTGCGCGTGGTTTCCTGCAGAAGCGCAGACTACGCCGCGTTTTTGCTGTTCGGGGGTGAGGGAAGCGATTTTATTGTATGCTCCGCGAACCTTGAAAGAACGGCAAAGCTGTAGGTCTTCACGTTTTAGATAAACATCTACTCCAACCTCTTTTGAGAGGCGCTCAGAATGTTCTAATACAGTTTCTTTGGCGACGCCTTGTAAACGTTTAGCGGCGTCAGCCACTTCAACTGCGGAAAGTGGATAGTCAGTCATATCCCATATTCTAACCGGTAAAAAGCAGACTCGGGTAGTAGCGTAAAAGTATAGAAGAAAGCGAAGCTAATGAGCTGATTATATTCATGCTACGCGGGTAAAGTTCGCATCTAATAGAAAAAAACGTACAGTGGTAGCTATGAGTAATAAAATTCCAGCCCGCCCTTTGGTGTGGATTGACTGTGAGATGACCGGATTAGACGTTGATAATGATGAGCTGGTTGAAGTAGCCGTTGTAATTACCGATGAGGATTTGAACATTATCGACCCGGGGATCGATTTACTGATTAAACCCTCCGCACAGTCTTTAGAAAATATGAGTGATTTTGTGCGGGATATGCATACTACTTCCGGACTGCTAGCTGAGTTAGAACAGGGAATGAGTGTAAAAGAAGCTGAACGGCAAATCCTAGCTTATGTGAAGCGGTTTGTTCCTCAGCCGAAGCGTGGCTTGATGGCGGGGAACTCAATTGGGACTGACAAAATGTTCTTAGAACGCTATATGCCTTCTGTTATGAATCATTTGCACTATCGGGTAGTTGATGTTTCTTCAGTAAAAGAGTTAGCAAAACGCTGGTATCACCGAGCATTTGAGGAAGCTCCCGTTAAAAACGGGGGACACCGTGCGTTAGCCGATATTCTTGAGTCTATTCAAGAACTGGTTTACTACCGTAAAGTACTTTTCCCATTAGATGAGGGGCCATCACGCGAAGAATGTCGCCAGATTGCTACTGATGTAGTTGCTTTAGGGATCGCTAAGAAATAAAAATCTGTACCCAGGCGAAAAAGTCTAAGACTTATCCACAGGAAAATCCTGTGGGGGAGGCGCACAGAAAAATACTTCATAAAAATAACGTTTAAGCGGAACTAATCATCCGATAAACAGCTTTATGAGGTAAAAATGTCTAAACCACAGCGACCCCTTTTTCGGCGGAAACTAATCGCCGCCAGCATCGCTTTTACTATTGCCGGGCTAACCCCCTTCATATCCTGGGCTGACCCCTACACCTACGAAACCTATAATCCCACTTACTTAGCAGTCGCCACCGCGGGGGACATGGTAGGAGTCTGTAACGGAGATCGTCAGGGCCTGGCCACCGCAGAGTCCGGCGAAGTAGAAACTAATATCGTTACCCACTCAGTCGGTACGGATATTCCCCGTAATAGAGAAACTATGACGGGATTTGATGACCTGCATCTGGTGATTAGCGCAGAAAACTCATACCGCTTAGCCAGCCTCTATCACTTTTATGTGGACGAAGCCCTCCAGGACGAACTGCACACTGAATCATTTTCTTGGGCGGTACAGCACTATCTGGAAGTCTTTGGCAGGATGCACTCACTGATCCCCACAGATGGGGGAACTTTGAGTGAAGAAATGCTCGCTAAAGCCAATACTTACGCCGGGCCCTATTACCTACCCGCGATTTGGGAGGGAAAAAGCACTCCCGCAGAACCCTACTTGAAAATTGCAAACCTGGGAGTTCAGGCTCAAAGTGGCGCCTGGTTTCCCGGTGCGAAACTCACTTTAGAACTAAACGGGCCAGCCTCTTTTGTTGCGCTTCCCGAAGAATCCGGTGAACTTACGGAAACTTCTTTACAAAAACTTGAGTTAGAAACTACTGAAACCGCGCAGACAGTACCCGTTCAAGTAACTGGCAGCGGAGAAATTGAAGTTACCATTCACGTCAGTGGATTGCCCTCACCAGTAATCCAAATCCTTGAAATGGAACATTATCAAGACCTAATCACTGTGCCAGCAAAGAAAAGTGAGATCAGTAAAACTATCCAAACAACTGCCGGTAAACAGCCGGTTTCCTTAGAAATAAAAACTGCAGTAACTCAAGCAGTGCTGCGCCCCGATGATCCTGTCATCGACCAGATTTGGATAAACGCCACCCAATGGCCCCGCGATTATGCGGGAAACCCATTGGAAGTAAACATCCGAGCCACTCTTTATGGGCCGTTTACAACCGCGCCCACCCCAACTGAAACCCTATTTGAAGCAAATGAAGAAACAGCAAATACAAAAGACGCAAGACCCAAACAAAACGGGGCAGTACCCCCAGGAATAACCCCCGTAAGTTCGCAGCTACTCACTGTAAAAGCTGCCGGGCAGTATCAGAGCGACCCCACTCAAGTGCCCACTTTGGAGCCTGGCTTTTACACCTGGGTAGTGGAAGCAAAATACGCTGACCAAAGTGACCCTACCGTTTTAGAAACAGAAACTGGGCACGGCTTTGGAGTTGCTGAAGAAACCTTCCAAGTAATTACCGCAAATCAGCCTCCACCAGAGGAAACCTCCACAGGTTCTCTTCCGCCGCCAAAATACACTAAGCCACGCCTGCCAGAAACGGGTCCCGCCACACTAATATCCCTCACCATCTCTACCGCCAGTTTTGGAAGCGGACTGCTGATTCTTCGCCCTCGGAAAAAAGAAACCCAGCTGTAAGCAACCAACGCACAACGAAAGGAAATAAAAATGGAAAACGAAATTTGGAACCAAACTGAAAAACCCGCCAGTCAAACAGCTAACCTCACGGTGCAACCGATTGGGAAAATCCGCCCCACCAACACTGATGCGGTAAATGTGACCTTAAGAGGTAGGGTTGGCACTGCGGTGGAATACTCCAGCTACCCCTCTGGCGCTTCTTTGGCCAGATTCCGCCTGGCTGTAGCTCGCAAAGGCAGAGACGAGGCCGGTCAATGGCACGAACTGGGAGTCACCTGGTACACCGTCAGAATGTGGGGAAAACTTGCTGAAAACGCCTCACATTCACTGCGTAAAGGAGAACCCGTATTAGTCAGCGGCAAACTTGAAGTAAATGAATGGGCCAGTGAAGCAAACGGAACTAAAGGAATGGAACTGGTAATTGTTGCAAACGCGGTGGGACATGACCTCAATTTTGGTCTATCGCTCTTCAATAAAATCAGTCAGCCAGAACCCTCTCGGCCTCACCAGATGGGAAACCGTGAGCGTGAAAAACCAGCTGAAACTGTCCCGCCACATTCTTTAGAAGCGGCTCTTTCAACAGTAGGAACCCTGAAAGTAACCGATTCCCAGACAGTTGCGGATGCCCTGGCAACGGAAGAACCCCAGGCAGTTACAGGTGCCCGGGTTGAAGAAGAAACTAACGCCTTGGCGACTTTAGGGTAGGAAAGTCATGGGGTGAGGAAGATATCTAGATAATCTCCTCACCCCAAAGTGGCTTACATCTAGTTTTCTAATCCATAGTCGCTAACTTTCCTAAAGCTAACTAGAATAGAAGAGACTATGGTTTTTAATGGAAAAAGTTAAAAACCAGTAAACAAGCCTATTTTAGAGTTGAAGGTAGAAGTGGCTGAATACATTTACTCGATGGTCCGTGCGCGCAAAGCACACGGTGACAAAGTAATCCTAGATGACGTAACTATGGCGTTCTTACCCGGCGCAAAAATTGGTATGGTTGGCCCTAACGGGGCAGGTAAATCCTCCATCCTAAAAATTATGGCTGGATTAGACGAACCTTCCAATGGGGAAGCTCGCCTTACCCCTGGCTACACGGTAGGGATCCTGCTACAGGAACCACCTTTAGATGAAGACAAAACCGTTTTAGAAAACGTCCAGATGGGACGCGCCGAACTGGTGGCAAAACTTAAGCGTTATAACGAAATCTCTGAAGAAATGTGCAACCCCGATGCTGATTTCGACGCGCTCATGGAAGAAATGGGTAAACTCCAAGACGAAATTGAAGCTGAAAACGGTTGGGACTTAGACTCCCAACTGGAACAAGCCATGGACGCACTTCGCTGCCCACCACCAGACGCAGACGTGAAAGTTCTCTCAGGTGGGGAACGCCGCCGCGTAGCCCTTTGCAAACTGCTGCTGGAAGCCCCAGACCTGCTGCTCCTGGACGAACCAACTAACCACTTGGACGCAGAATCAGTCCTGTGGTTAGAACAGCACCTGGCATCCTACCCGGGCGCAGTTATCGCCGTAACCCACGACCGCTACTTCCTCGATCACGTAGCTAACTGGATTGCTGAAGTAGACCGCGGACGCCTCTACCCATATGAAGGCAACTACACCACTTACCTGGAAACTAAGGAAGCTCGTCTGGAAGTTCAAGGTAAGAAGGACGCTAAGCTGGCAAAGCGTCTGAAGGACGAACTTGATTGGGTACGTACCAACGCTAAGGGACGTCAAGCAAAATCTAAGGCTCGTCTGGCTCGCTACGAAGAAATGGCAGCGGAAGCAGAACGCACTCGGAAGCTCGATTTTGAAGAAATCCAGATTCCACCAGGCCCACGTTTGGGTAACGTCGTTATCGAAGCAAAGAATTTGAAGAAAGGCTTTGGCGATCGCGTACTGATTGACGGTCTGTCTTTCTCTCTGCCACGTAACGGTATCGTTGGGGTAATTGGTCCAAACGGCGTTGGTAAGACCACTTTGTTTAAGACCATCGTTGGTTTGGAACCACTTGATGGTGGCGAACTGCGCATCGGGGAAACTGTGAAGATTTCCTACGTTGATCAAACTCGCGCGGGGATCGACCCAGATAAGACCCTCTGGGAAGTAGTTTCAGACGGTTTAGACTTCATTGAAGTTGGCAACGTGGAAATGCCTTCACGAGCCTACGTTTCAGCTTTTGGTTTCAAAGGCCCAGACCAGCAGAAACCAGCCGGAGTACTTTCCGGTGGGGAACGCAACCGCCTGAACTTGGCCCTTACTCTCAAACAGGGTGGGAACTTGCTGCTGCTGGACGAACCTACTAACGACCTAGACGTAGAAACCCTCTCCTCTTTGGAAAACGCGTTAGAAAACTTCCCTGGCTGTGCAGTGGTAGTTACCCACGACCGCTGGTTCTTGGACCGTGTAGCCACCCACATTTTGGCTTGGGAAGGCGATGAAGAAAACCCCGCTAAGTGGTTCTGGTTTGAAGGTAACTTTGAAGCCTACGAAAAGAATAAGATTGAACGCCTGGGGGTTGAAGCAGCTCGTCCTCACCGCGTCACTCATCGTCGTTTAACCCGCGACTAACCTTCTAAAATCCTGCTGTAGTTTTGCCCCGTTTCAATCGAAACGGGGCAAAACTATAGTGAAGACGATGCTTTAACTACGTACTTATAAATCAAAAGTCCACTTAGATTTAATGTATTCTCCTTCAGGGGGAAGCCGGAGCATCGCTTCTTGCGTAGCTTCAGCAACCAGCACCCCGTCCTCGGAAAAGACTCGGGCTTGACCCACCGCACGCGCCCCCTGCGCAGAACTGGAGGATAAATCGTAAAGCAACCACTGATTAATATCGAAATCACGGTAAAAATGCATGGAGTGATCGATACTTGCCAGCGCCATGCCGGGAGTCAGCCAAGTCAAGCCGTGGGCACGCAAAGCTGGTTCCATCATCACCTGATCAATCACATATGCCAAAAGCACCCGGGAAACCAAAGCAGAAGGAGCCGGCACTTCAGAACGAGGGCGCATCCACACCTGCTGACTATTCCCAGGCTTTGCACTTACCGTAGTGTAAAGATGATCCTGCACATGGCGAACATCAAAAGCAACAGTTTTACCGAGGAATTTCCCCACCGGATGAGACATAGTTCTAAATATTTCAAAAGCCGACTGTAGTTCACCGGGAGCTGGCACTTTAGGTGCTTTTACAAAATGATCCACCCCGGACTGCTGTTTTTGGAAAGAAGACACCATTGTTAATAGTTCAACGCCTGATTGGTAGGCGCTAACTTGTCGAGAAGCAAATGAACGCCCATCATGTAAACGGCGTACTCGCAGATCAAGGGTGTCAGACGGGGAGCCGCCTTGTAAAAAATAGGCGTGGAAAGAATGCGGAACTTGGGTAAGTCCGTTTTCTAAAGTATTACAAGCTGCTAGAAGAGATTGCGCCAAAACTTGCCCTCCGTAAATGCGTTTCATCTGGGGCAGGTTGTTAGCTTGGAAAGAATCAGAACTAGTTTGCTTCAACTGGAGGCAACGGAGTACGGAAGCTAATGGTTCTGTATCAATCTGGGGAATCTCAATTAGGTTAGGCATAGTTATATTTTGACCTATGGAGGGGAAAACTGACCAGGGGAACCCTGGTGAAAAGTTGTATTCTGTCCCCCAAAGTACTATTATGTGAGTTGGATTACACGCATGGTGGTGTGTGTTTAACAATCAGCCAACAGAACTAGAACCCAGATGTCTGAAACGGACTAAAACCAGATGTCTGAAACAGACTAAAAGCAGATAGAGAGGAAATACTGTGACCCGAAAAGCGTTGCAGCTAATCGCAGGATTAGGGGGCACCGGAAACCTGGTGGAACTTGAACCCTGCATGATGCGGATTCGCGCTCGGGTTAAAGACCCTCAACTGGTGAACGAAGCCCTGATTAGAGAAACCAATCCGCTGGCAGTTGTCTGCTCTGGTAACTACGTGCAGATCGTCACCGGCCCTGACGCTGATGGCGTAGTTGCCCAAATGAAAAGAGAACTTGCCTAAAACTCTAATAAAACTAGGGAAACTTGCTGGGTTCATGTAATAATAGTTGTCTCTAAACTACCGAGGTTTACCACGCAGGAGTGCAAATGTCTCAGCCCATTGTTTCCCCCGAAACTGTTAATCGTATTCAGGAATTAGCCCAAAAGAATGGCATTTCCACCACTTACTGGGATTGGCATGGAAACCGTTGTGAAGTTTCTGCTGAAACACTTATCTTAGCGTTACGGGCTTTAGGGAACTCCATTTCACTATCTCCAGATGCAGCCCAAATGGATACTTTACTGCGAGCTGCAGATGATGAAACCTGGCTCACCACCCTCCCAGCGTGCACTATTAAACGCGAGGGTAACTGGCAAGAACTCCACGTTCACGTTCCGGCTGGACAATCCGTGTGGGTGAAAATTCTTCTCGAGGACGGGGCAGAAGCCTACCTGAATCAAATCGACAACTGGGATGCTGACCGTGAAGTAGCCGGACAGTGGCGCGGTAGAGCCAGCTTCGCTTTAGAACAGTGGATTCCCACGGGCTATCACAAAGTAGTTGCCCACGTAGGTGACGGGGAAGTAACTGAAGCGCATCTAATCGTTGTCCCCAATCGGATTGAACCGCCTGCCCTGCAAAAGCGCGCCCAGCAGTGGGGCGTTTCATCACAGCTTTACTCTGTCCGCTCAGCAAGCTCCTGGGGGATGGGGGATACGCAGGTATTAGCGGAACTGAACCGTAAATTTGGCGCCCTCGGAGCAGATTTTCACCTGGTGAACCCTATGCACGCGGCTTCTCCAGCCACCCCCATCGAGCCATCTCCTTACTTGCCGGTAACCCGCCAGTTCTTAAATCCTCTGTATATTCACCCGCAGGATATTGCTGAATACCAGCTGGTATCTCCCGCAGGTAAACTGCGGATTGAGAATCTATTGGAAGCATCCCGCACTGAAAAAGCTGGTTTGCCGGGGTTGATTAGTCGCGATAACTCGTGGACTGCGAAAGTTACTGCTTTACGTGAAATTTTCTCACTGGGATTATCTGCGCAAAGAGAATCCCAGTTTAAACAGTATGTGCAGCGGGAAGCAGAAGGCTTAGAACGTTTCGCCACTTGGTGTGCGCTTGTAGAAGTCTACGGCGAAGAATTGCCAGCCGAACTGGACTCTGTAAATGCTCCGGGAGTCGCTACTTTCGCGCAGGCGCACGCCGAAGAAATCCGTTTCCACCAGTGGTGTCAGTGGATTATCGCACAGCAGTTGGAAACTGCCCAACAGGCAGCGTTACAAGCAGGGATGAGCATCGGAATCATGTCTGACTTAGCGGTGGGTGTTCACCCAGATGGGTCTGAAGTTTGGTCAAACCCAGACCTATTTGCCACGGGGATGGAAGTGGGGGCGCCACCAGACATGTACTCACAGCTTGGTCAGAACTGGTCTCAGCCACCGTGGAATCCCCGCGCCTTAGCAAAAGTTGGTTACGCGCCGCTGCGGAGAATGATTCAAGCTGCTGTAGCCCACGCCGGTGCAGTGCGGATCGACCATATTCTGGGGTTATTCCGCCTTTGGTGGATCCCCTCTGGGCAAACCGCTAACTATGGTTGCTACGTTTACTACGATCATGAAGCAATGGTGGGTGTACTGGCTTTAGAAGCACAGCGTGCCGGAACCGTTGTAATCGGGGAAGACTTGGGAACTGTGGAGCCTTGGGTGCGCGGATACTTAAGTGACCGGGGAATTTTAGGTACTTCAATTCTTTGGTTTGAAAAAGAAGATGACGGTTCACCTATGCACGCTGACCACTACCGAGTAAATTGTATGTCTGCGGTTAATACGCATGATCTGCCTCCTACAGTTGGTTACTTGCGGGGGGTACAGACAACGTTGCGTGAGCAGTTGGGCTTATTAGTAGAACCGATTGAGCAGGTACGTGCGGCTGATAAGGCTGAACTAGATGCAATGTTGGATCGTTTACATGAATACGGAATGATGCCGGTAGATAAGCGTGATGACGAGCAGACTGTGGTTGAGGGACTCTACCGTTATATTGCGCGCACTGATTCTAAACTGCTGGCAGTTTCTTTGGTGGATATGGTGGGGGATGCGCGTCCGCAGAATCTGCCGGGCACTGACCGGGAGTACCCGAACTGGGATGTGCCGCTAACTGACTCCACTGGGGAAGAAGTGTTGGTAGAAGATTTGGCAAGTCACGATCTGCAGCGTTTTGCGCAGATTATGAACGAGGGCGTTGGGAAGTAGTAACTTAAGGTTAAAGCGTATTAGGCGGAGACAACGTGGAAGAATTCTTCGCCCTGCGCTACTTCCATATGTCCGTGTAGGTCTGAGAAAATCTGCTGCCGTTTTACGTTACACGCCACTACGGAAATAGTGGTGTCTAATCCGGCGTCTATAGCAACTTGTGGATCCCAACGCACAATCGGCGTACCCAGTTCAACGGTGTCTCCCTCGGCGCATAAGACAGTAAAGCCTTTACCTTTAAGAGTTACAGTTTCTACGCCCAGGTGGACCAGGATGCCTATCCCAATTGGGGTGAAGATTAAGAAAGCGTGCGGGTGTACTTTCAAAAGCCGTCCTGAAACCGGGGCGCACACCTCATGTATGCGAGTTTCATTAGCATAAACTGCCAGGCCGGCACCAATAATTTCTTCTGCTAAAACCGGGTCTTTAACGTCTGATAGGGGTTTAACTACGCCAGTTAAGGGTGAGAATACTTGCAGCATGATCTTAATCTGTCTCTTAGAGGTTAGAGCATTGGTGGGGTGAACCTGGGGTGGTTCACCCCACCAAAAGGGCATTTAAGCCGTAAAGAAGTGTCTCACAGTTGCTGAGCTACTTCGGCGCGTTGGGCTTCGGCTACCTGTTCGCTAACTAGACGCACCAGACCAGCTGGAGCATCCTGATGAGCTGAGAGCCAAGCTTTACCTAAGCCCACTACATCAACTCCAGCTATTCGCCCTACAACTGGCCCGGGGAAACCAAGGGCGACAATCGACTGCGCGGTATGAGAAGTGTTATCTGCCCAAATCTGTTCTAAAGACGCATAGAATTTTTCTACACCGGCGGCGAATAGTTCAGGGTGTGAAGCAGAGTTAGCCCAGTAGCCTAAGCCGGTTGCGATCCGCATATCGTTAGAAAGCTCTGCGTCGAACATAACTGCATCTAACGCAGCTACTTTATTTTCAGCTGAGGCGATTGCAGCCCGAGCTTGAGCAGCTTTTTGCTGACCAGTCATAGTGGTATCTTCAGCAAGCAAAGCTTCGATTTCAGATTCAGAAGCAACATCATTAGCAATACAAGAGATCAGCAGTTCCCACTTCATGTCTACATCTAAAGATAGTCCCAGCAAACCGTCCTCGCCGGTGCGAATCCGATTAACTGCTTGGCGATCTTCAACAGACCAGGCGCGGCGCGCAGCAGCTTGTACCAGCAGACGCTGCTGATCAGATTCAGCGGCAGCTGCGCGAGCTAGCCACAGCAGCCGAGAACCCACGTATTCCAAAACTTCTTCGCGCTGCGCGGCCGGTAGGTAACGCACGGCTGCCAGGTCGATGTGCCGCAGGTGTAAACCGAACATCGTAATATCGGTTTCGGTAGGAAGCGCCGATAAAGTCAGTTCAAGGAAGTCACGGGCCTGCATCTGGCCGTCACGCAGCATATCCCAAGCTGCAGCTAAGATGAGGGAGCGGGTGAGTGAATCGCTGAAGCCACCGATATTTGCCTTGGCAAATGCCAAGGATTGGTCATCTAGGCGAATCTTTGCGTAACCCAAATCTCCGTCGTTGATGAGGATAAAGTCAGGGCGGGCAATTCCAGCGGCAGCTGCAACTACGGTGCGAGCCCCTTCAATATCCAACTCGTTGTGGAAGACGCGTTCAATCCCGTTTTCAGTCTTGGAATAGCCGGCAACTGCTAAGCGGTGTGGACGCAGGGAAGAGCCCGGGGTGAAGGATTCTTGCAAAACTGCCAGTTCAGCTAACGTACCGTCAGCGTTTTCGTGGATTTCTGGGCGCAGTAAGGTGACGCCAGCTTCTTCCAACCAGACCTTTGACCAGGCCTTCAGATCGCGGCCGGAAGCGGCTTCCAGCTCATTCATTAGGTCAGGCAAGGTGGTGTTTGCCCAGGAATGCTTGTTGAAGTATTCGTTCAGTGCCTTGAAGAAGTTTTCGCGGCCCACGTAGGAAACCAGCTGGCGCAGCACGGCGGCGCCCTTTGCGTAGGTGATGCCGTCGAAGTTCACTTCTACGTCTTCTAAGTCGCGGATTTCTGCGACGATGGGGTGGGTGGATGGCATCTGGTCTTGGGTCATGCCCCAGTCTTTACGAGCCATGAAGCCGGTCCAAGCGTCCTTCCACTGGGTGCCTTCTGCCAGTGCCAGGTGGGACATGAATTCTGCGAAGGATTCGTTGAGCCACAGGTCGTTCCACCACTTCATGGTGACCAGGTCTCCGAACCACATGTGTGCCAGTTCGTGCAAGACGGTGTTAGCCAAACCTTCCAGCTGCGCGACGGTGGGCTTAGAGCGGAAAATGTATTGGTCGCGGAAAGTTACGCAACCGGCGTTTTCCATGGCGCCTGCGTTGTATTCGGGGACGAAAATTTGGTCGTACTTGCGGAATGGGTAGACGTGGCCGTATTCCTTTTCGAAGAACTTGAAGCCGGCTTTAGTGACATCAAACATCCACTGGGCATCCAGGTGTTCTAACAGGGACTGGCGGCAGTACACGCCCAGTGGGATTTCGCGGCCGTCTGCGCTGGTTAGAGAATCGGTGACACCTACGTAAGGGCCGGCAATAATGGCGGTGATGTAGGAAGACATGAGTTCGGTTTCGGAAAAGTCCCAGCGCTTCTTTTCATTTTCGAGGGCGGTGGGCTCTGGCGTGGGGGAGTTTGAGAAAACTACCCAGTTTTCAGGCGTAGTTACGTGGAAGGTGAAACGAGCCTTCATGTCGGGCTGTTCGAATACTGCGAATACGCGGCGGGCATCAGGTACTTCGAACTGGGAGTAGCAGTAGTCCAAGCCGTCGGCTGGGTCGGTGAAACGGTGCAGACCTTCACCGGTGTGCATGTAACGGCAGATGGCTTCAACGCTAACTACGTTGTTTTCAGCCAGGTTATCCAGTTGGATACGGAAATCCTGGTAGGCATCAACTGGGCGTGCTTCACCGTTAACTACAAGGGATAGAACTTCGTCGGCGACCAAGTCTAAGAAGGTGCTGGCACCTGCCTGGGCATCGAAAGTGATAGTGGACTTGGAGAGGAAGGTTTCGCTTCCGGTGGTCAAGTCCAGATCCACGTCGTAAGTGTAGACTTTTGCAACGGCTGCGCGAGCTTCAGCTTCCGCGCGGGTCAGGTTCATTCCTGGCATGTATGCTCCCTAATATTTCTGTTCCTACTTATATGTAGCTTGCTAGCTTCTATTTTACGTTAGATTACAACTGTAAAGCTTGACCAAATTTCATTTAAGAAAATCTCTTACATGTTTGCACATTAGTTATTGTGGTTAAGGATGAGGAAAAGTTCTTTATTTTTTAGCTTTGCTTATTTTCGGGATCACTGCTTGTGGCCAGGAAATAATGTAGAACCGTCCGGGAACGTGGAAATACTTTGGGTGATCTCAAAGGGGCCGACGTACTTTTATTCTTCTGCAGAAATGGGAAAATCAGTTGCGCCAGATCTTAATAGAGGAAACCAAATCAAATTTTTACATTTAAGGTAACCGGTAGTGATAACTTTGCTCCGCTACTATTTCTAATGGAAATGCTGATTTTGGAAAAGTGGCTTAGTAGAGGATTATTGACCGTCTTGGTAGTCACTGCAACAGCGGCTACTACCGTACTTACTTTCGGTGAATACATTGTATTCGACCTGTTAAAGGTAGATACCGTTAAATATGCAGCAGATCCAGGGGAAATGATCCATACTGTCTTGGCGTTACTCGCTGCTATTGGCGTGATCTTTAGTTACCTGGTACTTCAGTTCAGAAAAAACCAAACGAATAACTTTAACCATCATGCTTTTTTGGGGGGATGCTTAGAAGCATCCCCCCAAAAATACTGTTTAAACAGGAATTAAACTACCAAATTCGCACGCGGTCGGCTGGATCCAACCACATGGCATCGCCCGGCTGAGTCCCAAAAGTCTCGTGGAACAGGTCAAAGTTACGCAAAATCCCGTTGCAACGGAACTCAGCAGGAGAGTGCGGATCAATAGTCAGCAGCTGCTTCAAGTATTCGTCACGAGCCTTACCACGCCAGATGCGTGCCCAAGAATACAAGAACTGCTCAGCCCCGTTAAGAGCATCAGACACATCGCCCTCGTGAGAATCCAACCCACGCTCTGCCAATGCCAACTGGTATGCCTTCCACGCGATGGTGATGCCACCCAAGTCGCCAATGTTTTCGCCAATCGTCAGCTCACCGTTCACCTTGAACTCATCGTCCAACTGGGCTGGGGAGAACTGCGCATACTGGTCAATCAACGCCTTAGTGCGGTTCTTGAACTCAGTCTCATCAGCTTCCTCCCACCAATTCTTCAACTGGCCGGTGCCATCATACTGCGCGCCCTGATCGTCAAAACCGTGACCGATTTCGTGGCCGATAACCGCCCCAATCGCCCCGTAGTTAACCGCATCAGACTGCTCAGGGTGGAAGAAAGGAGGCTGCAAAATAGCCGCTGGGAAAACAATCTCATTTGCTGGAGGCATGTAGTAAGCATTTACCGTTTGCGGGGTCATTAGCCACTCAGTACGATCAACTGGCTGATCGTAACGCTCGAAGTGACGCAAGGAAGCGAACGCAGCCACATTGCGAACTGACTGTAGCAGGTTCTCACCCACAGTTAAACGAGTGTAGTCTTCCCACTTATCAGGGAAACCAATTTTCGCAACAAACTTAGAAAGTTTATCAAGGGCGCGCTCGCGGGTAGTTTCCCCCATCCAATCCAGTGTAGAAATAGACTGGCGGTAGGCTTCTAACAGATTATTAACCAGCTTCAGCATTTTATCCTTATGTGCTGGAGGGAAGTGCTGGGCCACATAGATTTCGCCAATTGCTTCTCCCATGGCATCTTCTACAAAAGCAATTCCTCGCTTCCAACGAGGGCGTTGTTCAGTGGCGCCAGTAAGAATACGGCTGAACTCGAAGTTGTTATCGACCAATTCCTGGTGTAGGTAGGGGGAGCGGGCGGCAATCACATGGGCAGTGAGCCACAGTTTAAGAGTTGCTAAATCAGTGTTTTCCCACAGGTTTACGAAGCCCTCCCAGAAAGAAGGTTGTTCAACATTTGCTACGGAATCTTCGGTAACTTCTAAACCGACTCCCTGTAGGAAAGACTGCCAAGGAAAATTAGGAATCTTTTGAGCCAGTTCTTTTAGAGAACTAGGGTTATTAGTTTTAATCGCGTCACGGCAAGCTACCCGATCCCAGTGGGATTTAGCCAATTCGGTTTCAAAAGCTAAAACGGATTCGCCGAAGTTTTCCGGCAGGTCATCGACCAGCTGAGAAGAAAGAGTTTCATCAGCTTTTAATAGGGAAGCCGCCGTATTTAGGTAACGAACTAAAGCCTCACGGATGGGTGCGGAAGATTCCTCCCGGTAGAAAGCCTCATCTGGAAGAGAAAGTCCTCCTTGGTAGAGGTAGAGGCCGTATTGAGCTGGGTTGTTCACATCTGGGTAAACAGCTACCCCGGCAAAACCAGCTACCCCAACTTTAGCTAAATCCGCAATAGCTTCAAGCATTTCAGCATGGTTAGAAGCCTTTTCAATAAGTTCTAAATCAGCTGCTAAAGGAGCAGCTTTTAGCGCATTGACGGTTTCTTCATCCATGAACTGAGCGAAAAGTTTTGCCAGTTTCGCTTCATTAGGGTTATCGCTATCGGCCTTTAAGTTTTCAACGATTTCTTTAACTGCCAGTTCAGAAGCGTCCCGCAGGGTGTAGAAAGCGCCATCACTAGGGCGGTCAGCGGGAATCTCATGTTCTTTCAGCCAAGTGCCGTTAGCGTAGCGGAAAAAATCTTCGGTGGGTTTAACAGAAACATCTGCAATAGCCTGGTCAAATACAGGGGTAATCTCAATTTTAGTCATAGGAATAATCATAGCGGATATACAAGTAGCGGGGCAGTCGAGTTTATTTAACCGACCACCCCGCCACTGTGAGGGCGGAAGTAAAACCTCCTAGAAAAGGCTGTTGCTTTTAGCAGCTAAACAATGAACCTAGGGTTTACGTAGGCTAAGCAGTAAAGCCGCACCAGCCCCTATTAGAGCTAGTCCTCCGACTCCTAAAAGTCCTAAGCCCAGCCACGACCAAGAGGCATCTTCAGCTGGAACAGTTATCTTAGAAGACTTAGCTGAAGAAGTGTTTTTGGTAGTAGATTTGGTCTCTTTAGAGGTAATACTTGACTTCTCAGTAGACTTTTTAGACTCGGTAGGCTTTGCTTGCGCCTTTTCCTTTTCCTTAGCGGATTCTTTAGCCTTTGCAGACTTAGTAGTGTCCGCCTTAAGCGTTGGGGCAGGAGCCTGTGAAGTTACCGGTGCTTGGCGCACTGGTGGAAGCGGAGGCGTTACCAGCGGAGGTGAACCTGCTCCCGGAACTGGATCTAAACTTGGTATGGGAGCCGGTTTAGGTACTGGTTTTGGAACCGGTTTCGGTTGCGGATCCGGTTTCGGTTTTGGAACCGGTTTCGGTTGCGGATCCGGTTTCGGTTTTGGAACCGGTTTCGGTTGCGGATCCGGTTTCGGTTTTGGATCTGGCTTTGGTTGCGGATCCGGTTTCGGCTGTGGATCTGGCTTTGGCTGCGGATCCGGTTTCGGTTGTGGATCTGGCTTTGGTTGCGGATCTGGAACCGTGATAGTCACCAATTTAACCGGCGACTGACCAGAAACTTCCAGTCCATTTATAAAGATTGAAAGAGCGCCCTCGGAAACGCCCTCGGGAACCTCACCAACCAAACGCAACTGGAAAATACCATTTTGCTGACGGTTCTCATGATTAGCAGGAGAACCCGCCAAGTAAGGGCGCGCCTGCGAAACCGACACCGCAGAAGTCTTCCCATTATCCCAAGTAACTTTCCCACCAGTAACCGCGAAAGTAGCAGTCGCCGGAGAGAACAAGTAACCTACTGTAGCATCGGCAGACACCGGTTTTGGCAGAATAGCACCAACTAAACTAACAGCTGGATTCAGACCATCCCCGTGATAGAAATCCACGCCCTGAGCAGACAAACCATTAACCAAAGCACCGGCGCGGCGCTTAAAATCAACTAACTTGCCAACACGTTTCGCCTGCGGAGTCCAACCCACTTCAGCGGCAGCTAAAGCTCGGGGGAACTGCATGAAGAAACCGTCTTGCATAGAACGCACATGCTCATTCCACTGTGCACTCTCAATCCCCAACACGTCACTATCAGGTAAGTTCAAAGCCTGAGCAGGATCATAGTTGTACCAGTTCGCTAAACGACAAGAACCCCTGCAAGCCCAAGTTGCGCCAGCTACCCCAGTAGCAGGACTCTGCGGGTAATAGAGATTACCAGCATTAGAATAAATCGCCTTAGCACCTTCAACTCGCACCGAATGATTAACCGCGGCATGGCCGCCGTTCCACAGTTGGAGCACGTCACCTGGCTGCTGTTTAGCAGCCGCAGCTTCATTCCAAGTAATCGGCGTAAGCCCCTTAGAACGAACGATTTGCGCTATCTTCTCAACATAACGACGATAAGTTGCGCCCCTATCTTTATTCGTAAGCGCATGCGCTTCATCACCACCAAAGTGGAAGTACTTAGAACCAGTCAGGTCATTAATCTGGGTAATCACATGATCAATGAAACGCAAAGTCGCCGGATCATCAATATCCAAATAGGTACCACCCACATCTCCAGTATCCTGAACTGGAGCCGTCAAATAACTACTTGGATCAGTAATCAACTGGTTATTGGCTGTGCGAGTACCATCATGTGAAGAACCGGGAGTATTCAACTGAGGAATTGCGTGCAAAGCAGCATTAGTGTGACCGGGCAAGTCGATTTCTGGAATAACTTCCATGTGGCGTGCCCGCGCATACGCTACGATTTCCTTCCACTCAGCTTGCGTGTAGAAACCAGTCTTACCAGCTGGACTATTGAACCGAGACTTACCTTCCCCCATAGCTGTCTTGCCAGAAACGGAAGTCAGCAAAGAGTAATCAATCTTATCTTCAGGGTGTTTTCCTTCATTCGTAATTTCAATCCGCCACCCCTGATCATCAGCCAAGTGAACGTGTAACACGTTGAACTTGAAACTACTATAGACGTCAATTGCCTGCTTCATCTCAGCAACTGTGTGGAAACTCCGCGAAGGGTCAAACATATTACCCCGGTGAGCAAAGCGAGGCTGGTCGTCAATTTGCAATGCCGGAATCTTCCAAAGGCCAGTAGTCGGTTGCGTAAACTGTGACCAGCCGCCGAACAGTTGCATCAAAGTCTGCGTCCCGTTGAATAAGCCGTGAGCGGTATCACCGGTGACAGTTACGCCAGCTTCCGTCACAGTAAGCGTGTAACGCTCAGCTGCAATACCAGAAACGCCAGGTAAATCCCGGTTAATTAACACCAAATCCGGGATTTCATCAGCAGATGCAGTTACCACCGGGAGTGCAAAACCAGTGGACTTCCGAAGTTTATCGGCCAACAGATTAGCTTCAACCTGCGCATTCGGAGCAGCCACAATCTGGGATTGTGCTGAAAGTGTAAAGAAAGAATCAGCGTCAGTCAGAGAATACTCTTTCGGCAGGGGAACTAAAGGAGGTAGAACAGGTTTTGGAACCGGCTTTTCTAACGCCACGCCAAAAACGCCAATTTCCCAAACGCTAGTGGCATATTTCCCAGAACGCTTATGCGAAACTAAACGCACGTGGCGGGCAGCAACAGGCTTTTCAGCCACACGAACATCAATCGTTTGCTTAGCAGAGCGTTCGCCCACTAAACCAGTCTTTACCTTATTCCAATCATTCCCATCTAGGGATAGCCAAATGTCATAGTCGGTAGACCACTGCTTACCCCAGGTGATTTCCACGTTACTTAGTTCAGCCCGGAATCCCAGGTCAATATTCAACCAAACCTCATCTTGATTTGGAGCAGACCAGCGGGAAGCATCATTTGCTAAATGGACACTTGCTTGGTCTCTTTGTGGGCCGCCGTCTTTGCCATCAACGATCAACTCAGGCCCCCACTTGTCACTAACTTCTTGACCAATCGCAGTGACTACAACGCTTTCTTCACGCGCAAGGTTATTTAACTCAGGCGTTTGTGGGGTAGTAGAGGCACCCGGAGCTTCGGGAATGCTAGGGGGGCTCGTCCCGGGATCTGCTGGCTCAGTGGCAGGTAGAAACTCTCCAAAGACTTCAAACTCCCAAACACTAATCGCATAGGTCGCCGAACGCTGGTGAGAAGACAAACGAATATAACGGGATTCAACACCCTTTCCGTCAGTAGTTAAATCAACTGTCTGCTCATTTGAAGCAGACCCACTTAATCCTGATTTGAGTTTCGTCCAAACTACGTCATCTTTTGAGACTTCAATATCGAAGTTTTTTGAGTATTGCTTCCCCCAAGTGATCTTCACTTGAGTGACTTTCGCAGACTTGCCCAAATCTAGCTTTAACCAAGTCTCATCGTCATTGTTAGCAGACCAACGGGAAGCATCTGGAGACCGAAAGTTAGCGCGGTTATCGCGGAAAGCGAAATCTCCACCCTTATCGTTATCAATAGCCAGTTCAGGGCCCCAACGATCTGGGACTTCTTGTCCGGCGGCAGTAGCTTTTACCGCGGGGTCTACAGCAAGGTTTGTCTCCGTAGCATGAGCAACCGTTGGCAAGAATGTCAGCGAGCTTGCTATCAATGCACCGGCAGCTAAGACGCTAAAACGCCTCATGCGTACTCCTCTCAACATTGAGATTTATGGGATTCTTAGTGCCTTCACTACGTCGTTGCTAGTGAAGACAGACATGTGCGGGATATCAAGAAAATTCTAGCGAGTTTCTGCTTCAAACAATTGCGTTTGAAGCAAAACTTTGCAAAATGCCAAACTGCTATGAATCGTCGAAAAACAAAGCGCCGGCAAAGGACGTAACAGGTAAAGCAATAGAAATGAAAAGTGGCTGTGAACTTATTTCACAGCCACTTTATTTAAGTGTCGGGGTAGCGGGATTTGAACCCACGACCTTCCGCTCCCAAAGCGGACGCGCTACCAAACTGCGCCATACCCCGATATTCATTTATTTTCATAAATGGAGCGAGTGACGGGAATCGAACCCGCACCATCTGCTTGGAAGGCAGAGGCTCTACCATTGAGCTACACTCGCAAATCTTTAAGCGCGAACGCCTTAAGACATAAAAGACTATACAGAAGGATTTAGGTGAATGCAATTTGATTAACGCCGAACCCAGGTTAATAGGATAGTAATCACATTCTCACCAGAAAGATTAGAAAGAAAACCCCGGAAAATAAGGGTTCTTTTCCAAATCTAAGAAAGCTCTAATTTAACCCTCATTCTGTTCTTTTTTCTGCCTGCCACTATTAGGGTTATCAGGCTTCAAGAAAGCGCCCTCGGAACTAAAAGAGCACGAATATGAACGAAAATCCGTTGAAAATAGTCCTCTACAGCCACGATTCCCAAGGACTCGGACATATCCGCCGTAACCTGGCAATCGCACACCAGCTGGTACAGGACTTGCCTCGCCTCACCGGGCGAAGCGTCAGCGGGCTGCTAATTTCCGGTCTGGCACCTACCCACCGTTTCCCTCTCCCAACTGGTTTTGACTGGGTAACCATCCCCGGAGTAAGCAAAGGTGCAAACGGATACCAAGCCCGTTCCTTAAAATCTGAAACCGGACGACTAATCGGACTGCGCTCTGAACTTATCAAAGCAGCCCTGATTGGTTTTAATCCCGACCTGGTAATCGTGGACCGGCACATTTACGGAGTCTGGAACGAACTACGGCATCCCCTCCAAGCACTAAAAGCACAAAATCGACACGCAAAAATCGTCCTCGGTTTACGAGAAATCCTAGATGAACCAGACGTAGTCGCGAAAGAATGGGAAGCCCTGGGAGATTTAACTGCCCTGGCTGAACTTTTGGATAACGTCTGGGTATACGGTGACGAAAAGGTATATAACCCACTTGAAAATGGGCAGATTCCTACCCAGCTGGCCCCCTTAGCGAAATTCACCGGTTACCTGGCGCACGGACGCCGGAAAACCGACTCACAGGCAGCTGCAGAACAAATCGCAGAAACAACCCGCCCATTTATTCTCACCACCACCGGAGGGGGAGAAGACGGGCAACGGATACTCACCGCAGCCGTAGCAGCTAAAGTTCCGGCAGCATACCGTCACCTAATAGTCACCGGGCCACAGCTTGATGAAGCCGCAGTAAATGACTTGCGTACCCAGGCAAGCGAAAATACTCAAATCATTCAAAGCCTACCTGGACTGGGACGGCATATCGGAGAAGCCAGCGCGGTAATCGCCATGGGCGGATACAACACGGTTTGTGAAATTTTAGCTACCAACGTTCCCGCTTTGATTATTCCCCGCGAGATTCCTCGCAAAGAACAGCTGATTCGCGCAAAAGCACTTCACCGCATCAACGCAGTAGATTACCTACGCAATGAAGAAGCTACTGCAACGGCAATAGAAAACTGGCTAGCGCGAGTTTTAGAAACCACTAATGAACGCACTGGCATAAATAAAGATGGTTTAACCACGGTATCTGAATACGCGGCACAACTATTACAAACACGATAAACACAGCAAAAGTAAGGATCAACAATGTCTAAAATCGGTTACGTATTAAAAGTTTACCCACGGTTTTCAGAAACTTTCGTGGTAACAGAAATCTTGGCACGCGAAAACAACGGAGAAACCCTGGTTATCTTCGCGCTGCGTCCCACCACAGACACTCGCTTCCACCCAGAGATTTCTAAAGTAGCTGCAGAAGTTAAATGGGTGCCTCGCCCACTGAAGCCAACTCAATTCTGGCTCCAACTCAGCCAAGATCTGCTGAGTGCAGGTCTAACCGAAAAATTTGCGAAAATCTGGCCAGCCGTAGCACAGCTCCCCGCCGACGAAGTAGCCCAAGGGGTAGCTTTAGCAGTGGCAGCGAAACAGGAAAATGTGACTCACTTACACGCACATTTCGCTTCCTTAGCGGGAAGAACCGCCTGGATCGCTTCACAACTAACTGGAATTCCCTACACGGTAACCACCCACGCGAAAGACATTTTCCACGAATCTGTAAACGAAGAATGGCTTTTAAGAATCGCTACGGGAGCTGCTCAGGTAATCGCCATTTCAAAGTACAACTACGCTTTCTTAGAAAATAAGTTCCGCGGCCAAAATGTGAATCTAGTTCTACAGTACAACGCTTTAGAGCTGGCTCGATTCCCCTTTAAAGAAAAGAACCACAATCTAGCTGCCGAATTGCAGACTCGCCCGTTGAAAGTCTTAGCAGTTGGTCGCCTGGTAGAAAAGAAAGGTTTCGACCTGATGCTGCGGGCGATTAAGCAGCTTACTGACGCTGGCATTGACTTAGATGTCAAGATCGCCGGCGAGGGCGCTGACGGTGAAAGTCTCAAAGCATTAGCTGATTCTTTGGAACTAGGCGAGACTGTGAAGTTCTTAGGTGCTCGCACTCAAGCAGAGGTAAGAGATCTACTCCTTTGGGCAGACGTCCAACTTACCCCTTCAGTCCCTGCTTTGGATGGAAACCTAGATGGATTACCCACAGTCACTTTAGAAGCAATGGCAATGGGAACTTTGGTTATCGCCAGTGACGTAACCGGTTTGCCTGAGGTAGTCCGCCCAGAAAACGGAAACCTTGCGCCTACGGGACTTCTGGTTCCAGCTGGAGATCTGGAAGCCTTAACTGCAGCCCTTAAGCGAGTAGCTGAAGGGGATGTGAATTACACAGAGCTGGTTAAAAACGCTAGAGAACTGATTGAAACTGAGTTTGATTCAGCGCAACAAGCACGTAACTTGGCAGATTTAATGAAAAACGGAGGAGAACTACGATGAAAATCGCATACGTTTGCGCCGATCCGGGGATTCCAGTTTTTGGAACTAAGGGCGCCAGTGTTCACATTCAAGAAGTTATCCGCCAAATGTTAGCTAAAGGGCATGAAGTTAGTGTTTTCGCGATCAGAAAAGGAACTGAAATTCCCGCTGACTTAGCACACCTGCCCGTGCGCGTCTACGAACTTTCTAATGAGCTGAAGAAAAATCCAGCGCAAAGAGAAGACGCTCAAGCCCTGGCAGCTGAGGAAATCGCGAAAGCTATTAGTAGCGAGAACTTTGACCTGGTGTACGAGCGCTACTCACTATTTTCTTCAGTACTTTTCCAAGTGCGCTCAACCAAACCAGAAACTAAGACTATTTTAGAAGTGAACGCGCCTTTAATCGAGGAACAGCGTAAACATCGAGTTCTGGTGAAAGAAGAATTAGCGCAGACCTGTCTACAACTTCAGGTAAGTGCCGCAGACGCGGTTATCTGTGTTTCTGACCGAGTCACTGCCTGGGTGCAGGCAATGGTTCCCGCCTACGCGCAGAAGGTGCATACGGTAAACAATGGAGTTAATCCAGAGCGGATTACCGTGCAACCAGAAGCAGATGAAGTGGTTGTAACTTTCGTAGGCACTTTGAAACCTTGGCACGGGGTAGAAGACCTGTTGAAAGCATACGCTTTAAAAGAAACCGCTTGGAAACTTCGGATTATCGGGGCGGGGCCAGAAGAAGCAGACCTGCAGCGTCAAGCCGGTGAACTTGGTTTGGATGTTGATTTCTACGGGGCTGTGCCACCGCAAGAAATGCCGGCTGCGTTAGCTGGAACTGCGATTGGAGTAGCCCCTTACCCGATTCCTCAAAGCCCGGAGGAACACTACTTTTCGCCCTTGAAGATTTACGAATACTTAGCTGCCGGTCTGGCTGTGGTAGCAACTGATGTAGCTGATATTCCAGAACTTTTGGACGGCTGTGGGGTAGTTGTTCCCGCTTCAAACCCACTTGCTTTAGCAACTGCGATTGATGATTTAGTAATTAACTCGCAGGCGCGCCACGAACTGCAGCTTTTAGCGCGTGAAGCGGCTGTAACTAAACACTCTTGGAAGCAGGCAGTGGAACGTATCTTCGCTTTGGCGGGAGCTTCTCTATGAGTAGTAAAAAGTCAGCCAGAAAACGCACTATGAAGATGATAGCTCCGGAGCTGAAACCACATGCTCCGCTGGCTGTCGTGGGTGTGATTGCGCTGCTTTTAGAAGTTATTTTCCGCGTGTTAGAACCCTGGCCGCTGAAGATCGTTATCGATAACGTGATTCCGATGGGATACAGTAAGGAAGCAATTTCTACGCTTATTCTGGTTGCTGGATTACTGGTGGGGACGGTTGCGCTCCGCGCCGTGAGTAACTATCTGGCGACTATTTCCTTTGCCCTGGTTGGATCGCGTATCTCAGCTAATTTACGAGCCCGCGTTTTCCGGCACGTGCAAAGTTTAGATCAGCAGTATCACGCGCGAAACCGCAGTGCTGACACCGTGCAGCGAATTGTAGGTGACGTAGCCCGTCTCCAAGACGTTGCTATTACCGCGGGGCTGCCGCTAATCGCGAATGTGATTACCCTGCTGTTCATGGCAGTAGTCATGTTCTGGATTGACCCGCTTTTGGCTCTGGTAGTTGTTGTGGCAGTTTTATTCTTCATCGTTTCCGCGCAGGGAACTTCCGGGAAAATCACCGCAGCTGCAAAACGGACTCGCCGCGGGGAAGGCCAGTTGGCAAATACGGCGCAAGAATCGCTAACTTCCATTAAAGTTGTCCAAACTTACGGTTTAGAAAAACACTTAGAATCACGGTTCAGTGGTGCTAACCAACGTTCCCTCACCGAGGGCGTCCGGAGCCGTAGGCTATCAGCTCGTTTGGAACGCTCTACCGATGTGATTGTAGGTATTGCGACCGCCGCGGTGATTATCGGCGGGGGGATGCGGGTAATGAATGGCTTTATGACTATCGGAGAACTGGTTTTATTCATCACCTACCTTCGGACCACCATGAAACCATTGCGAGACATGGCAAAATACACGGGACGAATTGCGAAAGCTTCCGCTTCGGGAGAACGCGTAGTTGATTTGCTTGAGGTGAAACCGCAGATTTTCTCTCCGGAATCTCCTACAGCACCTGATGAAGTTCGTGGACGGGTGGAGTTTGAAAATGTGGTGACTCATTACGAGGATCACCAGGTTCTTAAAGGGATTAACCTCACGGTGACTCCACATGAATATGTGGCGGTGATTGGGCCTTCTGGAGCTGGAAAATCCACCTTAGTGTCGCTGCTGACTCGATCTTTAGACCCATCAAGTGGGGTAGTTTCCTTAGACGGCCACCCGTTGCCCGAGTTTTCTTTAGAAAAACTTCGCACCCAAGTTTCGATTCTGCATCAAGAGGCAGTCTTATTTACGGATACGATTCGCGAAAACATTCGCTTTGGTCGTTTCGATGCTACGGATGCAGAAGTAGAAGCTGCTGCCCGAGCCGCTAATGCTGAAGAGTTCATTTTGGCTCAGCCACACGGGTATGACACTTTAGTGGGGGAACGCGGAGGAACCCTTTCAGGTGGCCAGCGTCAGCGTATTGCGATTGCCCGCGCACTCCTTAGAAACTCACCGGTGGTAGTACTTGATGAGGCAACTACCGGATTGGATCCAGAATCTGCCGCACAGGTTTTAGATGCGATTGATTTGCTGGTAGCTAACCGGACTACCATCGCCGTAACTCACGACGTTGAAGTAGTCCGCCGCGCGAGCCGTGTGATATGGCTCCAAGACGGAGAAGTTCTCTTAGACGGCTCCGTACCAGAACTGCTGGAAACTTCCGCTGAGTTCCGTCAGTGGATGGCTTCAGATGAAGCAGAGATTCGGGTTGATACAAATCCAGAAAGATCCGAGGGCGAAAAATGAAACTAACTAATGAGATCATTGCCTTCTTAACTAATCAACGTAACCTTACCGCGTTGCTGCGGGGAACTTGCGGAGCAAAAGGAAATATTAAAGCAACTTCACTGCGGGTTAAACCTGACATGAATGTGGCTTTTAGTTGGGAAGATGAAACCACCCAACTGCAGGGGTGGGGCAGAGTACTCTGGCCGGTTACGCAAATCAAGGCTGAAAAACCAGCCACCATGTCTGCTCGGAAAATGAGGGTTGCTGAAAAACTGGGGATTTCTTATGAGGTTTATACGCTTCCTCTGATCGGTTTCCAAGTTGATGGTGAGCCACTTTTGATCCAGTGGGGAAGCTTCGTCTCAGACCCTTCACTGGCGAAAAGATTCGCTAGATACGTTGATAAGTTGGATGTGAAAGACCTAAATGACTTTAAAGTATTGCGTTACAACCCGTTTCGCAGAATTATTTTCAACGTCAATAACCAGGTTATTCGCTTAGCTAAAGAAGTTAAGTCAGCTGCCTTTTACACGCTTTGGGATGATTTCAAAGATAGCCAACTGCCGGTAGTGGACCTGTTAGATGCAGAACCAACTGCTCCCGCTTTTGAATATGTGCGGGGCTTAGACGGTGAACGTTACTTACAGTTAGCTTCCCCCCAGCAAAATGAAGAGTTTCATCAAATCGCGGGAAGGCGTTTTGCACAGTTACACCTGGTGAAACCTGATTTTTCGCAGGAAGGGAAAGAAACCCTCCAGCAAGAATTACTGGCAGCTGCCCCAAAAATACTCAATCAGATAGAAGTGCATCAGGGAGTGCTGCTACCGCTAGCTACCAGAGGATCAGTCCTGGCTAACGTACTGAAAAAAGAACTGGCGCAAATAGCAGCTCAACTAAAGCCCTTAGAAGGCCCCTTAGTGCTATCTCACGGGGATGCCTCAGCAGATCAGCTAATCGTAGTGGCAGAAAACGGAACGCACGAAATGTATTTGAATGATTTCGATCGAATGTGTTTGGCGCCGGCTGCTTTGGATCTGGGATCTTACCTGTATGTTCATGCGCATACAGAAGTTGCTGAAAATGCTTTCCTACGCGGATACCGGGAAGTAACCGGGAATGTACCTGAGTTTGCTTCCTTACAGATGGGAAAGCTCTACGCTGCTTTGCAACGTTTAGCTACCCCCTTGCGCAGCGCCCAACCAGATTGGGAAAAACAAATCATTGCACAGATTAACAAGCTAAATAAGGAGTACCGGATATGAAAACTGAAACAGTTTTAGCTTCGCGCGAAACGCAGCAAAATCTGCAAACTCCTTTCGCGGTGCTTCGGGAACTCCCTGGGATTGTGCGCGCGTGGCCAGCAAAGCAGGGAGCAATCACTTTTGAAATGCAAGTAGCTGCTGATGAACCAACGGGAGGGAAACTACTTTTAGCTGGAGAAATCAACGCAGCTGGAGAAGTAACTATTCTGCCTGCTGGAACAGATCCGAAAATACCTGCTTTAGCTACTGAACGGGCAGCTAACCCACAGGCGAAACTAGTAGTTCACCGCCTGGGGAAACGTGCAGTACTAATCGCTGAAAATACGGTGATTAAAGTAACTCGCCCAGGTAAAACCAAGGCTCCGATTAACCTTGCACAAATTCCTACAGCGCCAGCTATTTTAATTGACCCGGCAGCCGGTATCTCTAAATTTGTGAAGTTACCAGGAAAAACCCTTCACGATTTAGGAGATGCTGCCGGAGCAGGATGGATGGCATTCATCAAACACCTTGGGGTGCTGCCTACTTTGACAGCTGAGGCTGAGCGAGTAAACCCACAGCCATTCACCGCTGCAGACGAGCAACGCCATTTAGAAACTTGGATTAAGCACGTGGAAAATCACGGAACGCTTAACCACCTTATTTCACTCAAGAGACTCTGGCAAGCAGCGGATAAAGTAGCTGAGAAACTCTCACAAGCTCCGAGCAAGCTGGTGGCCACCCATCGCGACCTGCATGACAAGCAGGTACTTTGGGACGGAAAAACCGCCTACCTGTTAGATTTAGATACTTTCTGTTTAGGTCCAGCGGGCTTAGATTTAGGGAATTTAACGGCGCATCTGGAACTGAGAAAAATACAGGGAAAAATCAGCCCTGAGTTTAAACAGTTTGTTTTGCAACAACTGGCGCAACTACCAGACTACGAACATCATCCTGCATACAATGCAGCCACCCAGCTTCGCTTGGCAGCCGTTTATAGCTTCCGTCCCAGGGCAGCAAAATGGCTTCCCGCCTGGATTGAAAACACTTTAACAACAGTAGAAGAACTTTAAATCAAAGAAAGTAAAGGAAAAAACATGAAAATCTCAGTAATTGGATGCGGATACTTAGGTGCAGTTCACGCAGCTTGTATGGCCTACTTAGGTCATGACGTTTTGGGGATCGACGTTGACCAACAAAAAGTTGATAACCTCAATGCTGGTAAAGCTCCATTTTATGAACCAGGTTTTCCTGAAAAACTCTCAGCAGGTTTAGACAGCGGTAAGCTGATTTTTACCACCACGCCACAGGCAGAGGCACTTAAAGACATTGAAGTACATTTTATTGCCGTGGGTACTCCTCAGGGGGAAAATGGGGCAGCTAACCTCACCTACCTGTGGGAAGCTGTGGAACTGATTTTGGATAACCAGCCTAATCCAAAGGCTGTGATTGTTGGTAAATCAACTGTGCCAGTGGGAACTGCCCAACAGATTAGTGCGCGTCTAGAAACCTATAACGCTGAAAATGGCACGGAACTAAGTTTGATTTGGAACCCAGAGTTCCTCCGTGAAGGTTTCGCTGTGGAAGATACACTACACCCAGACCGGATTGTTTACGGCACCGAAACGGGTGAAGAAAACTGGGCACAACAGCAGCTGGACAAAGTATACGAAATCCCACTGGGTGAAGGTATTGAAAGAATCTTAGCTGACTATGCTACTGCTGAACTGGTAAAGACAGCAGCTAACTCATTCCTGGCAATGAAGATTAGCTTCATTAACGCTATGGCGGAACTGTGTGAAGCTACCGGTGGAAATGTCACCACTTTAGCGCAAGCGATCGGTAAAGATAAACGAATCGGACACCGTTTCTTAGGCGCCGGACTGGGCTTCGGGGGCGGCTGCCTACCTAAAGATATCCGTGCCTTTGGTGCTCGCGCTAAGGAACTGGGTGTTCCTGAAGCAGTTTCATTCCTCACCGATATTGATGCGATTAACAAGCGTCGCCGTGACCGGGCGATTAACTTAAGCGTCCAAATGCTAGATGGAGACGTGAAGAATAAGAAAATCGCTATCTTGGGGGCAGCTTTCAAGCCAAACTCAGATGATATCCGTGACTCGCCAGCTTTGGAAGTGGCAGTGCGTTTGCAAGATATGGGAGCAGAAGTGGTAATCACTGACCCGCAGGCACTTCCCCTGGTAGCTGCTGCCTACCCTCAGCTATCCCTAGTAGAAAACTGGGAAGCTGCAGTTCAAGATGCTGAACTTGTAGTACTTGGAACTGAATGGGACGTATTCAAGCAACTAGACCCAGTTGCAGTTGCTGGAATTGTTTCCACCCGGAAGGTAATTGACGGCCGTAACGTGCTCTCTCCACAAGATTGGAAGAATGCTGGCTGGGAATACCACGGAATGGGTCGCTCCTAAGTCGAAAAAGTAGGCATAATAGGAAGTATGAAAAGCATCAGCCAAACCAGCCTCCACACGAGACTCGTGTGGTCGCTGGTTGTGGTTGCTGCCACTGCTTTAGCTGTTTGTGGGACGCTACTGTTCATCCTGCAAGAAAAATCGTTAGAGAATAGAACTCAAGCATCTTTAGAAGAAGTCGAACACGTTATTTCACGTTTGGCACTTGAAGGGGTGGATCGCCGCACCGGGAAACCCTTTGCGACTCCCACAGATTTGCTATACCACCAGTTCCGCACAAACGTCTTGGGAAGAAATGAAGCGCAGCTAGGATTTAAAGGCGATCAGGTTGCTTTACTTCCCGCCGCGGATGTAGATTTTCGACCAGAAAATGATCCTGAACTAGTCGCTAAACTAGCTTCCCTAGCAGTCTTAGATGAAACTACGATTACTTCACTGCGCACGCAACAAACTGAATACCGCATTATTGTAATCCCAGTAAAAAACGAAGCTGAGCATGCCGCTTTAGCGCATATCATTGACTACCGAGCAACTACTGCGGACCTCCGCTACGCAATCTTAGTATTCGCCCTCACCGCCTTTGGGATTGTAACTAGCGTTATGGGAGTCGCCTGGGTGAGCGTAAAGCGACTCTTAAAACCGATTGAAGAACTCCGCAACGCCGCGGAAAACATTCATGAATCAGACTTAACCTCCCGCGTTCCCCAAAGGTCACAAGACGACCTCGGACTACTAGCGGGCGCATTTAACCGGATGCTAGATCGAGTTGAAACTTCTGTAACTGAACAAAAGAAGCTACTTACCTCACAACGCAACCTTTTAAACGATGTGGGGCATGAACTGCGTACCCCCATCACCATTGTCAGAGGACATTTGGAACTCGCCGACGAAAACGATCCGGTGGACGTGGCAGAAACTAAACAACTGGCCATTGACGAATTAGACCGGATGTCGCTACTTGTAAACGATATATTACTCTTGGCGAAGAGTGCCCAAAGCGACTTTATTAACCCGGTCCCTACGGATATAGCAGATTTAACCGAACAAGTTTTTGCTAAAGCAAAAGGCTTATGTAACCGGACTTGGAATCTTGAAACAGTGGCAGAAACTGAAGTGGAACTGGATGCTTCTCGGATCACTCAAGCCTGGTTGCAGCTAGTTTCAAATGCCGTGAAATATTCGCCCCCAGAAAAACCGATTGCAATAGGATCGGCAGTAGTGGGGAATCAACTACGGATGTGGGTTAAAGATCAGGGGATTGGAATTGACCCATCTGAAGTAAACACGATTATGGAACGTTTCTCTCGCGCTTCAAATGCTTTAAACTATGCTCATGGAACAGGAATTGGATTGAATATTGTAGACTCTATCGTTAAAGCGCATCAAGGTAGAGTTATTATACAATCAAGATTAGGGGCTGGATCTACCTTCATTATGCAGATCCCCCTAACACAGTAAGATCTCCCACTCATAAGCACGCAGCTCATTTTAAGAGCTTTCCCTAAACAAAATACCGTGAGGACCAATGAGTACCATCTTAATCATTGAAGATGAAACCCGGATTGCTGCTTTCATCGCCAAAGGATTAAAATCGGCAGGTTTTACGACTCGACATACTGATTCAGGTAGAGAAGGCATCTTTATTGCTATGGAAGAAGATGTCGATTTAATTATCCTTGACGTAGGTTTACCCGATATAGATGGATTTGAAGTACTTGAACAACTACGGGGGCAGGGCCTATCCACTCCCGTAATCATGCTTACTGCCCGCACTTCAATAGAAGACAGGGTAGCTGGTCTATCATCTGGAGCAGATGACTATATGCCTAAACCTTTCTCATTTGAAGAACTCTTAGCACGTGTGCGGTTACGCCTACGAGTAGCAGTTGAAAACTCTTCCCAATCAGTAAATCAACTCACTCACAAAGACCTAACCTTAGACCTTCGCACGCGTAAAGCTACAGTCAACGGCATTGAAGTAGACCTATCAGCCCGTGAATTTACGCTTGCGGAAACATTCCTGCGTAACCCTGGGCAGGTGCTTAGCCGGGAACAGTTGCTTAACACAGTTTGGGGCTATGACTTTGACCCGGGTTCAAACGTTGTTGATGTTTATGTTGCTTATCTGCGCACCAAGCTGGGGAAAGAACGTTTCCAAACTGTCAGGGGAATGGGATATCGTTTAACCTAAAAGATTTTCCGTTTAACCCGAAAAGACTGGTCGGTTATTAAAAATAGTTGGTCATTTAACCCAAAAATATTGGTGGAGGATAGTACTATCCTCCACCAATATTTATTGTCATGACTGCGCACTTAGGCTAAACCACCTAGCCCGCTAACACCCGTTCCGCTATGCCACACAGCTGACCGAATAAGCACTTAGGCTAAACAAACAACTGCTAATGCAGTGGTCTGGGTTTAATCGTCATCGTCGTCGTCATCATCGTCGTCGTCATCGTCATCGTCGTCATCAAGATCGATTGGCGGAGCGGGATTAACCACAACCGGGGGGGCCGGTTTAGGGGCAGGTGCCGGCTTAGCTTTAGGAGCAGGCGCCGGAGCCGGAGCTGGAGCTGGAGCAGGTGCCGGAGCAGGTTTAGTTTTAACTGAATTATTAGTCTGCTTGGAAGTAGATGAACCCTGCTTAGAACCATCTGGATTAGAATCTGCTTTACCAGGATCATTTGGATCATTAGCATCAGCAGGAGTCTTATCCTCTGAACCAGGATCACTCTTTTGAGCCGGGTTCAAAGTAACTCCGGGTTTTTTAATCTCCCCAGAGGGAGCCGCCGTGAAAGCACCAAACGCGTTCCAAATACCGATTCCAGATAAGATAATGGCAGTTAGCAAAGCAACTAGGCGTGCATACTCTTTGTTGAACATAATTCCTCCTCACCATTTATTCAACCGGAAGGGGCTAAGAAAAGTATCAAAAGAACATTAGAAAGCTCTAATAAAAAGCCGTTAAACGCATAATCCAGCAGGATAACAACAAAACAGTGAGATACGAAACAACCATTGAAACAGTTCAAAAAGAGCCTGGATATGGGAAAGCAACGCAATATATCGTAAGATAGAAAAGTTGTAAGAGCACTCTTGAGTGTCAGGAAAATAAAACAGACTTTGGAGAATGACCAGTGAAGAACACTGTTGAAAATCTGGAATCCACAAAGGTGAAACTAACCGTTGAAGTTCCAGCTGAAGAACTAAAGCAAGATATCGACGCCGCCTACAAAGAGCTGGCAAACCAAGTTAATGTACCTGGTTTCCGTCGTGGTAAAGTACCCGCTCGGATCATCGACCAGCGTTTCGGACGCGCAGTGGTCTTAGAACAGGTCGTAAATAACGTACTGCCTCGCCTATACTCTGCCGCTATCGTTGAACACGATCTGCGCCCTATGGGACAGCCAGAAGTAGATGTAACTGAAATCCCCGCCACTGAAGGGCCAATCGAGGGGCAGCTGGTCTTCACCGCAACCGTTGACGTAGTTCCCGCATTCGACATCCCCGCACTGGATGACGTAGAAATCGTAGTTGATGCAAGTGAAGTAACCGAAGCTGACGTTGACAAGGAACTTGAAGAACTACAGACCCGTTTTGCTACCTTGAAGCCAATCAAGCGCAAGGCAAAGAAGGGTGACTTCGCAACCCTAGATATGGTGGCAGTAATCGACGGTGAAGAAGTTGATAACGTATCTGAAATCTCATACGAAATCGGTTCCAACTCCATGCTCGCCGGCATGGATAAGGCACTTACCGGCATGAAGGCTGATGAAGAAACTACCTTCACCACCGTCCTCGCCGGTGGAGAACATGCAGGGGAAGAAGCAGAAGTAACCCTAAAAGTTACCGCTATGAAGACCCGTGAGCTACCAACTGCAGATGATGACTTCGCACAGATGGTTTCCGAATTTGACACCATCGAAGAACTGCGTGAAGATCTCAAAACTCAGGCAGCTACTTCCAAGAAACACGAACAGGCACTGCAAGCCCGCGACCTGTTAGTAGATAAGCTGATTGAACTATCCGGCATTGAAGTACCTGCTGGCGTAGTAGCATCCGAAGTTGCTAACCGTGTGGGTGAAGGTGCTAAGAAGGCCGAAAAGACTAAGGCAACCGCTGAAATCACTCGGGAAATTGCCGCTCACGTACTTTCTGAAAAACTAGCTTCAGTAAACGAAGTCCAGGTTGGCCAGCAGGAACTCTTCGAGTTCATCATGCAAACCGCACAGATGTACAACATGGATCCAATGCAGCTATTTGGCAACCAGGAACAAATCCAGGCAATGGCAGCAGACCTTACCCGCACCAAGGCAGTTGCTCTGGCACTGGCAGAAGTAACTGTCAAGGATAGTAACGGTGAAGTAGTAGACCTGAGCGAATACACTCGCGCTCCCGGTGAAGAAGCTGAAGCACCCGCAGAAAGCGAAGCTGAGTAAAACCAGCTAAATATTGATTCCTAAAACTATTAGTCGCCACATTAACCTCTAATGTGGCGACTAATAAATTATCTTAAAGTAAAACCTAAATGCGCCCATAGCGAACAAACCGCGTCGAAGAAGCGCAGCAAGGCAACCGCCGTTTAAGCTAGATAGTAGACAAAAGCCATGAAAATAGGAGAAAAGATGGACGCCTACACGCAAACCACTCCGGTAGCGCACCAGGATATGGACCGCAGCATGCCCTTAGGAGACGCGGTATTTAACCGTTTGCTAAAAGAACGCATCATTTGGCTCGGCGGTGAAGTTCGCGATGAAAACGCTAACCAAATTTGTGCGCAGATGCTCCTCCTAGCAGCTGAAGACCCAGAAAAAGACATTTACCTATACATCAATAGCCCGGGAGGTTCCGTAACCGCCGGCATGGCTATCTATGACACCATGCAGTTCATCAAACCTGACGTAGTCACCGTTGCCACCGGGATGGCCGCGTCAATGGGACAGTTCCTGCTTACCGCTGGAGCACCCGGAAAACGCTACGCCACCCCACACGCGCGAATCCTCCTCCACCAGCCACTTGGGGGAGTAGGGGGAACTGCCACAGACATTCGGATCAATGCCGACCTTATCTTGCAGACGAAGAAAGAACTGGCACAGATCAACGCAGAACGTACCGGAAAATCAGTGGAACAAATCAACATTGACGCAGACCGCGACCACTGGTACACCGCTTCAGAAGCCTTGGAATACGGTTTCTTCGATCACATCATCACTAAAGCAGACGCAATAAGCGCCGGGCACTGAAAGCTGAGGAAAGAATAGTATGAATCACCACATGGGGGTAAACCCAGCTAACCTACCTTCAGGCCGTTACGTGATGCCACAGTTCGAAGAACGTACCGCCTACGGTTTTAAACGCCAAGACCCATACGGCAAACTCTTTGAAGACCGGATCGTCTTTTTAGGGGTGCAGGTCGATGACGCTTCCGCAGATGACGTGATGGCGCAGCTACTGGTATTAGAATCTCAAGACCCAGACTCACTCATCACCATGTACATTAACAGCCCAGGTGGTTCTTTCACCGCCATGACGGCAATCTATGACACCATGCAGTACATTAAGCCACAAATCCAAACCGTGTGCTTAGGGCAAGCAGCTTCCGCTGCGGCAGTACTATTGGCAGGTGGCTCTCCGGGACGTCGTTTAGCACTTCCAAATGCGCGAGTATTAATCCACCAGCCTTCCATGGAAGGTATGCGCGGGCAGGCTTCAGATATTGAAATTATCGCGCAGGAAATGGACCGGATGCGCCTTTGGTTAGAAGAAACCATTGCTAAGCATACTGGGCGTGATATTGAACAGGTGCGTCGCGACATTGACCGCGACAAGATCCTCACCGCCCAGCAGGCACTGGAATACGGTTTGATTGACCAAGTTCTTACTTCACGTAAAGCCTAACCTATAGCAGGAGCTAGTTTTACTACGTAAAGCTGACTTACAAGCGCGTTAAAGTCGCTGAAATGCCCGACGTAAACTAACCTAGAAACGTCGGGCATTTTCATTTCATCAACTTAAAGGAGTATCTGTGTCAAGGTACCAAGATGCGGCAGAACTGCTGAAGTGTTCTTTCTGCGGGAAGTCGCAAAAGCAGGTTATTAAGCTGATCGGTGGGTCCGGCGTTTATATTTGCAACGAATGTGTAGATCTTTGTAATGATTTAATCGCAGAAGAAGTTGGCAACCGCACCGCTGAAGAATTAGGGGAGCTTCCGAAACCAAAGGAAATCTTTGAGTTCTTAAACCAGTATGTGATTGGGCAAGAAGACGCAAAACGCGCTCTGGCAGTTGCCGTCTATAACCACTACAAACGTCTTAACGCACAAGCAGTTTCAGGCCAACCAGTGGACATGGAACTAACGAAGTCAAACATTCTATTGCTGGGACCAACTGGCACTGGCAAAACCCATTTAGCGCGCAGCCTAGCGCGAATGCTTCGAGTCCCATTTTGTATCGTCGATGCAACTGCTTTAACTGAAGCTGGTTATGTTGGTGAAGACGTGGAAAATATCCTGCTGCGTTTAATCCAAGAAGCAGATGGGGATATCGAAAAAGCCCAGCGTGGCATTATCTACATTGATGAAATCGACAAGATTGGTCGCAAAGCTGAAAATGCTTCCATTACCAGAGATGTCTCTGGCGAGGGCGTTCAGCAAGCCTTACTGAAAATCATTGAAGGTACGCGCGCTTCAGTACCCCCGCAGGGCGGGCGCAAACACCCCCACCAACAGTTCTTAGAAATTGATACGTCGGGGATTCTCTTTATTGCAGCTGGAGCATTTGCCGGTATCGAAGAAATCGTAAAAGGACGTTTAGGGAAACGAACCCTTGGGTTTGGGTCTGACCTGAAATCAGCACATGAATACGGCGATCTGTTCTCACAGGTTACTCCAGAAGATCTCCATAAGTTTGGGATGATCCCCGAATTTATTGGACGCTTACCGGTAGTTACTTCAGTGCAGCACTTAGATGAAGAAGATCTTGTGCGAGTACTGACTGAGCCTAAGAATGCTTTGGTACGTCAATACCAGCAGCTTTTCCAGTTAGATGATGTTGAACTTGAGTTTACTCGCGATGCGCTTAGAGAAATCGCCCGACAAGCAAACGAACGTCAGACGGGGGCGCGTGCGCTTAACTCCATTTTGGAAAAGACTTTAGCGCCGATAATGTTTGAAGTTCCCTCAATGCCGCAGATTAAAAAAGTAATTATCACTTCTGACGTGGTGGCTCAGGGGGCACCTGCAAAAATCATTACCAGAGAACAAATTGACCAAGCATCCTAATAACTCTTGAAATTTGTAGCAAAAAGGCTCCTGAAAGTTACAGTTCTTTCGGCTTAAGAATTTAATCTTTCGGCTTAAGAATTTAAGTAACTTTCAGGAGCCTATTTTAGCTATAGAGCCTAAAGATAGATAATTTCCGCTCCTGACTCGGCTAAAGTTTTCAGGGCCGCGGCAGAACTTTCCTCAGCTACTCCGGCAATCAAATCAGCTAAGATACGTACCTTAAAACCTGCCTGTAAAGCATCTAAAGCAGAAGCTAAGACACAGTAATCAGTAGCAATCCCAGCTACATCAACCGTGGTAATTCCTGCTTCACGTAATAGTTCAACTGTGGTTAAGCCAGTTTCAGTAGCGCCCTCGAACATTGAATAAGCGGGTTTTCCAAAACCCTTGAAAATATGCTCGTGTAGGAAAGAAGTATCTAAAAGCGGATCGTAATCTGCCCCAACCGAACCGGCTACGCAGTGAACTGGCCAAGAATCAACGAAGTCGGGTTGCGAAATGGAATATTCAGGACCGGCAAAGTGCCCGCCATTATCGGAATCGGGATCATGCCAATCTCGGGAACCAATGATTAAAGAGTATTCTTCTGCCGCAGACTGTAAATAGGCAGAAAGACGCTCTGCTACGCTATCTCCACCTGAAACAGCCAAAGCACCGCCCTCGGTGAAATCATTTTGTACATCGACAATTAAAAGAGCTTTACACATAGCCTTAGTCTAATCTAGAAGTAGTTACAGCGCTAAACTAAATCATAATTGAGTTTCTTCTGTAGCCGTAGCAGGCGATTCTGCCAAGAGCTTACCAGAAGAACCTGCTCCCAGTTTCTTTAACGCTAAGCGACCCACTAACTGCTGATTCGTAGTGGTGCGGGCTGAACGCGCATTAGAAAGGAAAGAAACCGTCCAACGCAGCAAAGTTGAAACCTGCGCTTTGAAACCAGCAATGTAGAGCAGATGTAAGAAACACCACGCCAACCAGGCAATAAAGCCAGTTGCCTTAACCTTGCCAAGTTTTACTACCGCTTGGAACTTAGAGATAGTTGCCATAGAGCCCTTATCTTTATAAACAAACTCAGCTTGTTTAGGAGTATTTCCACTTACCTTAGCCTTAATCTGGGCGGCGACGAAACGGGCAGACTGAATGGCTCCTTGAGCTACTCCAGGAACGCCGGGAACGAACATTAAATCTCCCACCACGTAGACGTCCGGGGCATTACCAGCGGTAAGATCCGGATTAACTACCACTCGGCCGGCGCGGTCAACTTCAGCACCGGTTTTTTCGCCAATGATTTTCCCTAAGGACGATCCCTGCACGCCAGCAGCCCAAACTTTACAGACGGAAGGAATCACGGTTTCAGAACCGTCATTTAAGTTCTTCACAGTTACTTGATTAGAGTCAATGTCAGTAACGATAGTATCCATTAAAAGCTCAACATTAAGCTTCTGCAGAGCTTTAGCGGTAGCTTCCCCTAACTCTGGGCCGAAAGGAGGCAGAGGATGTTTGGCTCCATCAACTAAGATGACGCGTGCTTGGCGAGGATCAAAGTTACGGAATTCTTTACGCAGAGTGTGAGAAGCCAGCTCACGAATTTGCCCGGCCATTTCAACTCCGGTAGGCCCTGCGCCCACAACGACAAAGGTAAGCAATTTAGCAATGCGTTCTGGGTCAGATTCAAACTCAGCCAATTCGAAAGCCCCAAAAATACGGGCACGTAACTCTAAAGCATCGTCAATAGTTTTCATACCCGGAGCATAGGTAGCGAAATGGTCATTACCAAAGTAGGATTGTCCTGCTCCGGCAGCCACAATCAAGGTGTCGTAAGCAGTGCTCATTTCCCGGTTGTGATTGCGCCAATGCACCACCTTGTTATCAGTGTCAATATCTTCAACTAAGCCCAGCAAAATGGTAGCGTTCTTTTGGTTTTTTAGAATCTCCCGGGTGGAAGGAGCAATTTCAGAGCCAGAGAGAATCCCGGTGGCTACCTGGTAGAGAAGTGGCTGGAATAAGTGATGGCTGGTGCGTGCAATGATGGTGATATCAACATCTGCTTTCTTTAAAGATTTAGCGGCGAATAGACCACCGAAGCCAGAACCAATAATAACTACTTTATGGCGTGCCATAATAACCTCCGTATTTTCGATACATCTATCTTACGTAATTCAAAGAGTGCTTTAAAACCATCCAGCATGCTAGTTTGGACATATGAGTAAAACCTCACTAACTACCAGCGAAACCACAGTGACGGCAACTAGCAACGGAGGAAAAATGAAAACTTCCCCAAACCAGCTCTGGAAAGTAAAAGACCTCCAAGCTCACCTCAACCGCCTCTACCCACCGCACCTGCAAGAAGAATGGGACAAAAACGGTCTAATAGTAGGCGATTTGGAACAGCCGGTACAGAAAATTCTTTTAGCAATCGACCCAGTTCCAGAAACCATCGCCCAAGCAGTCGAAGGAAACTACGATCTGCTGATAACCCACCATCCGCTATTTCTTAAAGGAATTAACTTCATTTCAAAAGAAAGCCACAAAGGGCGGATGGTACACGATTTGATAAAAAATGATGTGGCGCTACTGAATGCACACACTAACGCCGACAGTGCAGAAAGGGGAGTCGCCTGGGCCCTGGCCAAAGCAGTCGGAATCACCGGCACCCCGTTTAGCACCAAAGAAACCTCTGAGACTGGAACCCCTCTGGGCTTAGGTAGAATCGGTAAACTTCCCCGCCCAATCCCCTTAGAAACATTCGCTCAGCAGGTCGCCCGGGCCCTCCCATCCGGTCCGCACGGGATTTTTGTGGGAGTCCCCACCGGAAAAGACCTGCAAATGCCCGTTGAAACAGTAGCTGTATCGGGAGGATCAGGAGATTCTTTCCTACAGCTAGCAGCTGATCTGGGGGCAGACGTTTACCTAACTGCCGATTTGCGACACCACCCGGCCCAAGACCACCTTAACTCCACGCGGACGGCACTAATTAGCGGGTCCCATTGGGCAACTGAATGGCTTTGGCTCCCCGCCCTCGCAAATGATCTGGAACTGGCCGCGCAAGCAGCCGGAGTAGAAATTGAAATTGATATTTCCGCTTCTGTCACCGAACCGTGGCGCCTACATTTACCCACCCAAGGGTAAAAGTAACTGCTACAACTAGGCAGAACTCCCCGGGAAGAAACACCTAAAAAGTGGGTTAAAATAAAGTTAGCTTAAACTCTAAAAACTAAGAAAAGGCAGTAAAATGCGCGCTTCAAAATCAGCACAGCAAGCTCTTTTAGAACTACAGGAACTAGATACGCGAATCGGACAGTTGGGGGCTTCACGCAAGAAACACCCAGCATTTGTGGCTTTAACGGAACTAGCTGGGCGTAAAAGTGACTTAGAACGTGCCGGCTCCGCTGCCAAATCAACCCACGGAGACATTAAGAGGGAACTTTCTGTCTATGAAGTAGATATGGAGAAACTCCAAGCTCGCCAAGACGTAATGGGGAAGCGTTTAGAATCTGGCCAAGGAAGTCCGAAAGAACTGGTGGCGATCCAACACGAACTAAACCAAATGGCAGCGCGACGAGAAAAACTAGAAACTAAGATTTTAGAAGTCATGACTCGTCTAGAAAAAGCAGCTGCCGCGATGGAAGCAATCCAGGTGCAGGTGCAGGCACTTGCTGAAGATGCTGGTAAAGCCCGCGACGAATACACCGCTGCGATGGGGGCAGTGGACGCGGAATTGAAAGAAAAACAATCCCGTCGTAAAGAAATTGCTGCGCAGCTTGACGACGAGTTACTGGACGAATACGAGCACTGCCAGCAACGCAGCGGCATCGGGGTAGTAGCCGCCCAAGGACGCCAACTGGTAGGAATGCAAAACGCGTTATCAGAGTACGAATGGCATCAGATTCACTCTTTAGGAGCTGAGGAGATTTTCTACTCAGAAGATATGGAATGTTTAATCGTAAAAATCGATGAATAATCCCTAGATCCTATAAATATTTGGGTTAGCAGCTAAATGTAGTTGCTAACCCAAATAAATTGTTTAACTTCCCGCGGGCAGTTATTTAACTGGTTACGATAATCAGCTCAGTGAATCCTTTACCCGGTTTAGTTTCAATGCCGATTACTTCAGCTTGCCCAATTAGGCTTTGCGCAGCTTCCATAACCCCCGCCAGAGAGTTTTCTAACTGACCTGCTGCCGCGCGTTCCATTAAAACTCCCGCTAAAATGCCGCGGAATTTTTTCGCATTATGGGAAACTACAGTGCGTTTTCCGTTTCTTTCTCTCACCACATTTACCCGCAAAAGCTGGTGGGTGGTCTGTTTGGTTTCTAAAGCGGGCCAAGCCTTTTGGTAGCTTCCCGAGCGGCAATCAACAATCAGCTGTTGGTCTAGTTCTGCTAACAGGGGAGTGAGTTGGGTTTTCCAAAAGGTTGCCAATGCTCCCAGTTCTGCCAGTTTAGTGCTCATTGAGAGGCGATAAGCTGGAATGAAGCTATTTAGATCAACTAAGCCAAAAAGGGCTGATTGTACCCAGATTTGTAGGAGTGGGGTAGGATGGTAGTTTTCTCCACGTTCAGGTAGTTTTCCGGCCTCGAAAAGAACTCCGGAATAAACTTGGTGGGCAGGGGCGCAGGGTAGGGAGGTTAGTTGCGTATTGGCAGCTACTTCCGCACTCAGTGAAGCGCCGACTCCTAATAGTTCCAGCGCGTTAGGCTCAGCAGAAACATTTCCGAGGGCGGTAAGTACCTGTTCGCGGGCGTGTTTTAGCTGATTTTCTAAGGGGCTAATTTGGGGTAAATCGAGGGATGGCCCACTGTTGGGAGTGGTTTTTCCTTCTGAAGGGGGAAGTAGTACAAGCATGTTTGCAGTATAACTGGATTTTGCTGCGTGAAGAAACGAAAGTGGGTAGCGCAGAACCAAACGCTACCCACTTTCTGCAGGAGGCTACTTTTCGTTTTCTAATTCAGTAGTGATTTTTTCATGCACTGCCTGAATCTCTGGAGGGAGAGTAGCGAACTGCCCCAGATGCTTGCTGCGGTGTCCCATTTCTTCTTGCCACCGCTTTTTATCTATAGTGAGGATCCGTTCAAGATCCTTAGCCGGAAGTTCCAGGCCGGTCATTTCTAATTCCGCTTCAGTGGGGATTACCCCCACAGCAGTGCGGGTGCCGGATACTTTTCCGGCTTGGAAGTCGCGGAGCCACAGAAGTGGACGCAGGTTTTCCCGGTAGCCTGGCCAGAGGAAATGCCCATCTGCACTGTCACGTTGGAACCAGTTGACGTGTGCGAAGATTGGGACTTCTTTTAGCTGGCTCATGATGTTAATCCAGTGTTGGGCGTAGTCTCCTTCACTGTATGACATGAATGGGCGCATTGACATGGGGTCGTAGCGGAGCACACCTTCTAATCCTTCTGCTGCGAAGGTAGCTTCTGCTCCCAGAGTCAGTCCATCGTAGACGCCTTCGACGGCATTGGTAATTGCCCGTACCAGTGGTTCTCGGTCGCGAGCGCGCCCCCCGAAGATGATGGCGTCGATGGGAACTCCTGCAGGAGCAAAAGCATCTTCAGCAACGGTGGTTACGTTGGTTAGGGCAGTGGTGAAACGACTATTGGGGTGTGCCCAAGGTTTAGTCAGGTCGGCTTTGTCTCTTTCACTGAGGAGTTTGCCGGTCCAGTCGCGCCATCCGGTTAGGTCACTTGGGTAATCTGGGGTTTTACCTTCCCACCAGACTTCTTGGGTGAGTTCGTTGTAAGCTACGTTTGTGAAGATTGCTCCTGAGGTGGGGTGGATTGCGTCGAGGGCGGCTGGGTTAGTTTCTTCGTTAGTGTCTTTAGCTACTCCGAATACACCGTTTTCTGGGTTCATGCCGTAGAGGCGACCATCTTCACCAATCCACATCCAAACAATGTCATCTCCGTAGAATTCGACTTTGTAACGGTCGCCTAAAGCGTCGGGTGGGAGGGTCATAGCTAGGTTAGTTTTCCCTGAGGCGGAGGGGAACCCACCACAGATATGGTAGGTTTTGCCGGTTTCTTTATCGACTATTCCTAAGAGCATGAATTGTTCGGCAAGGAATTTTCCACTTACCCAACCGTCATAGGAGGCTTGTCTTAGTCCGTGGGCAATTTTGCCCAGCAGGGCGTTACCTCCGTAAGCGGAACCGTAGTGGAGGATAGTGCGTTCATCTGCGATAGTGGCGAAGAGACGCTGGTCGTTTTCTGTTCCGTGTTCGAGTTTGTCGAGGTTGCCAGATACGTGGACGGCGCGAACGAAAAAATCTTTGTCTTTAAGTTGTGAGAAGTATTCTATGCCGACTCTGGCCATACGAATCATTTGGAGGACGACTACCCGGTTATCGGTTAGTTCTACACCTGCAGCGTACTGCTGTAGGGGGCAGCCAGGAACGGACATCAGGTAGGGGACCACATACATGGTTTTATTTTCAGAGGCGCCGCGCATTCTTTCGATAAGTGTTTCTTTTACGGCGGCGGAGTGTTTCCAGTTGTTGTAGACTCCGCGGTCTGTTTCTTTGGCGGTGGCTACTACGGTACGTTCTTCTGAACGGGCTGTATCTTTTGGATGGGAGCGAGCGTAGAAGCATCCTTCGCCTACGGGAAGTAGTTCGCCGGCTTCCAGTGCTTCTTTTAAGAGACGGGCGTCATCATCTGCGCTGATTACTTCAATCCGATCAGGTTGGGTGATTTCTGCCCATTCTTTTACGAATTCAGAGATTGCTTGGTTGTTTATGCCCCCTGCTTGGAGGGCTTTTTCTATAGTTGTCATGTTACCTCTTTGTTTTAACACGAATACCCATCAAGAACTTCTTGATACCTAATAATCTAACTACGTTGCAACGTAGATTCAAGTTAGAAAGCAACTGAAAATGATTTTTCCGCAAAGATAAAAATAATATTCAGAGAAAATAAGCCAAATGTCCTAAAAGCATTTGTTAAAATTCAGGCATGTCTGAACTAAATATTTCTGCCAGCTACCAGAACTACCTCAAAACAATTTGGACGCTCGCGGAATGGTCTGAAGCTCCCATCACAGCCTCAGACATCGCCCAACGCGCCAAAGTAAAAATATCTTCAGCCTCAGACGCGATCAAAAGACTTAAAGCTCAGGGGCTAGTTGCCCATACACCCTACGGAGCCGTCTCACTAACCGCCCTCGGGAAAAAACTTGCCATAGAAGTAGTCAGAAGACATCGCCTCATCGAAACCTACCTGGTGGCAGAACTAGGATATACCTGGGACCAAGTCCACACCGAAGCAGATAACCTAGAACACTACGTATCCGATTTCTTTATCAGCAAAATCGAAGCAAAACTAGGCTACCCACAGACAGACCCACACGGAGATCCAATTCCAAATCCCGCTGGGAAAATAGAAAAATCCCCCCTCAGAAGACTTACAGACCTAAAAACCGGAACGAAAGTAGTAGTCAAACGAGTCTTTGACGATGACCCCAAATTGCTACAGTACTTTGCCGCCCAAGGAATAGAAATCGGTTCACAACTAACTGTCAAAGGAAACCACCCCTATGCAGATGCAACCGAGTACGAAACTGAACAGCAGAAAATACTCACCTTAGGGAAAAACGCTACCGATGCGGTCCTGGTAGAGATAATCTAAACCTCACATCAACCTGCCCTCTAACTTTCGCATAGGCTACACTTAAAACAGGAAGAGACCACTGGATGGTCGCCGTCTGGGAAACCAGAGGGAGGAACGTCCGGACTCCACAGGACACGGTGGTGGCTAACAGCCACCCGGGGTGACCCGCGGGAAAGTGCCACAGAGAATAAACCGCTACTTCAGGTAGTAAGGGTGAAACGGTGGTGTAAGAGACCACCAGAGATACAGGTGACTGTATCTGCTAGGTAAACCCCACCGGGAGCAAAACCAAGCAGTACACTGGGCTGTCCGTCTAAGGTGTACGGGTAGGTTGCTCGACTTTACTGGTAACAGTAAAGCTAGATAGATGACCATCGAAAAGGAACGCGGCAACGCACCTTGGAACAGAATCCGGCTTACAGGTGGTCTCTTCCTACAAAAACTGATTTGAAAAAACCTTCAGCCTACTTCTTTCCATAACGCCAATGCGTATAAAAAGCAGCCCCTAAACTAATCAAAGCAGCTAACCCAAAAGGAAGCACCGCACCTAAAATCCACGGCTGAATAAACTTTAAGAAAACCCCCGGTTCCTCCAAAGTCTGGAGGATTAAGTAACCCAAAGAAGTCACCAGCGCTAAAAGCAGAAAAATGAAAGCACCCGCATAAGACTGAGCCGACTGATAGGGAGTTACCACCTTATTAGGAGAAATCAGCAAAGGATTCGCCATCTCAGGAAGCATCGCCTCTGCCGGTTGCGAATTCGCCGCAGCTTGTTTCTGCGTTGCAGCCTGAGAATCTTGCGCAGCTGCACCTGAGAGCAAATGCGCATTAGCATCTAAAAGAGCCTGCTGAGCGTAAGCAGCAAGCATAGTTTTCCTGCGTTTATCTCCCCACAGACTGAGCGGCAAACTCACCAGGAAAAATAAGAGCGCACTGGGAGAAGCGATGATTAGAAAATAAGCTGGAGAAATAGTGGGTGAGTCAATGTTAAAACTGGTAGTCGCAAAAGCAACCAAGCCTCCCAACATCGTCAGGAAACTAGCAACCATTAGAAACTTGGCATTACGCAGAATAAAACGCATTAAACAACTTTCAGGCTAAGTACCAACAGATCTTACGCGTGCTGGGAAGCAAATAAAGCAGCCCCCACAATCCCCGCAGTATTACGCAAGGCAGCTGGGTAAATGGGCGCGCGAAGCTCCAAATGAGGTAAGAATAAATGATGATTTTCGCTAACCCCACCTCCGACGATAAATACGTCAGGACTAAACAGCATTTCTACATGAGAGTAGTAGCGCTGCAACCGCGGGATCCATTCTTCATAAGTCCACCCGTGTTTTGTTTTCTGGCCAGCAGAAACTTGAGTTTCAGCATCAAAACCATCTAACTCCAAATGTCCCAATTCCACATTCGGCCAAAGCTTCCCATCTAAAATGAAAGCCGACCCCACACCGGTACCTAAAGTAGTGACAATTACGGCTCCGGGTACGCCTTTAGCCGCACCATAAACAGCTTCGGCTAAGCCAGCTGCATCAGCATCGTTCACAGCAGTAATGGGACGGCCCAAAGTCCGCTCCATCAAATCAGAAACATTCTGCCCAGCCCACGACTGATCTAGATTCGCAATAAAAGGGATAACATTACGGATAACAGGCCCTGGGAAAGTAACCCCCACAGGAATATCAGGAGTAATCTTCAATTCATCTAAAAGCTCTTTACAAGCTTCAGCTACCGCTTGTGGGGTAGCTGGCTGAGGAGTGGGGCGATAAGCAGAATCACCCATATATTCACCGGTTTCCAAATTGACTAAAGCGCCTTTAACGCCAGAACCGCCAATATCAATCCCAAAAGCAACTTTTTCTGCGGACATTTCCCGCTCCTCCTTATAGAAGTTGAGTTATAGAAAATTCTAACGCAAAAAAGCTGCTCTCCACATCGAGTTAGAGCAGCTTTTTACTTTTACTACTTAAACTGCATTAAGGTAGCGTAAGAATTTCACAACCGTCAGCAGTAACAACCACCGTATGCTCATACTGAGCCGTCCGCGAACGGTCACTGGTAACCACCGTCCAGTTATCATCCCACTGCTGCCAAGTGTATTCCCCTAAGGTCAGCATCGGCTCAACTGTAAAGACCATACCTTCTTCCAACAGAGTATTATGCGCCGGAGCCGCATCGTAATGCGGAATGATTAAACCAGAATGGAAAGCTTCCCCCACACCATGCCCAGTGTAGTCTCGAACCACCCCGTAGTTAAACCGCTTCGCATACTTTTCAATCACTCGCCCAATGACATTAATTTCCCGACCCGGTTTAATCGCTTTCAAACCACGCAACATGGCTTCTTCAGTGCGTTCACAAAGTAACCGAGATTCCTCATCAACCTCACCGACGTAAAACATTGCGCAAGTATCCCCATGCACCCCATCTAAATAGGCAGTCACGTCAATATTCACAATATCGCCCTCTTCTAACGGGCGAGAATCTGGAATCCCGTGGCAAATCACCTCATTTACAGAGGTACAGCAAGACTTAGGGAAGCCCATATAGTCTAAGCAAGACGGGTAGGCTCCTTCAGAAATGATGTACTCATGCACGATCGCATCTAACTCATCTGTAGTTACCCCAGGTTTAACAGCTTTACCAGCTGCCTGTAACGCGCGGGCAGCAATCTGACCAGCACGCCGAATCTTCTCAATTGTTTCTGCAGATTTAACGTCTGAAGCAGTAACTACCTCTGGGCCATCGTGAAAAAGATACTCCGGCCGTTCAATCTTCGCTGGCACAGCCCGCTTAGGGGAAATAACTCCCGGCTGGGTATTGCCCAAAGGGGCACGTAAAGCAAGTTTAGAAGCAGACATATTTACTCCGATCGGTAGTTATTAGAAAAAGGGAAAGAACCATTCTTAACCGCTTCACAATAATCAGCGGTAGCTTGCTGCAACGCAGTTCCCAGTTCAGCGAAACGATGTACGAAACTGGGAACCCACTCGGTCATTCCCGCCATATCAGACCAAACCAGAACCTGCCCATCAGTTTCTGGGCCAGCACCAATCCCAATCACCGGAATGTCCAAAAGTTCAGTAACCTCAGCGGCTAACGGAGCTGGAACCAGTTCTAATACCAGTAGACAAACTCCAGCAGCTTGGAGCGCTAAAGCATCATCAATTACCTGCTGGCGAGCCTCCCCGCGTCCCTGCATCCGAGGGCCCCCCAAAGCATTTTCAGATTGGGGAGTAAAACCCAGGTGCCCCACCACAGGAATTCCCGAGGACGTCAGCAAACGTACCGCCTCTGAACGGGCGGCGCCCCCTTCTAACTTAACCGCATTAGCGCCTTGTTTCATTAGCTTCACCGCCGAATGGAAAGCCTGTTGCGCACCGCCCTCGTAAGAACCAAACGGTAAATCCGCCACCACAAAAGGTTTTTTCACCGCGTGAGCAACCGCTCGGGTAGCAGTCTCCATATTCTCTAAAGAAACCTCTAAAGTTCCTTGGAAACCAAGCATGACGTTCCCGTACGAATCGCCAACTAAAAGAATATCCACCCCGCCAGCTTCTAAGATCCGTGCGGTTAAAGCATCGTAAGCAGTCAGCATAGTTAGCTTACGACCCGCTTGCTTAGCTTGTTTAAAATGATGAGTTCGCCAAACTTTAGGCTCATTAAACTCTGGCTTTTCCAAATTAATAGTCATAAACCCAATTATGAGTGTTTTAAGTAAGTTTGCCTACTTCAGCGAACCAAAAAGGCCAACTTAACTCGAAAAGACGAAAAAACAGGCAGAAACAAATATTAGGTACGACACTAGATTCCCCTAAAAGCTCGAATCGCGCTATCTTAGTAGGTGGAAATGTCACTGTTAAGGATAAGAATCATGGCCGCAGAAAACGAAGCGACGGAAATTAATCCACTGGATGAAAAGCAGATGGAAACCATTATTTCCAATGCCCTAAAAGCAATCGAAGAAACACAAAATCTTAAAGAATTTCAAGAGGTAAAGAAACTTCACTTTGGTGAAACTTCAGCAGTTGCCCTGGCCTCTAAAGCTATCGGAAAACTCCCGGGAAGTGACCGAGCTGCCGCTGGGAAAAACCTTGGAAAAGCCCGCGCCGCTATCCAAACGGCTCTAAATGAAAAACAAGTTATCCTCGAAGCTGCCAATGAAGCTCGCGTCCTCGCAGAAGAAACTGTAGATATTACAGCTCCCACCGAACGCGCGCTGAGCGGAGCTAGACACCCACTTGAAACCCTCATGGATGATATTTCCGATTACTTTGTTTCCCTGGGGTGGGATATTGCTGAAGGACCTGAACTGGAACATGAATGGTTCAACTTCGACGCGTTGAACTTTGACATTGACCACCCCGCGCGACAAATGCAAGACACTTTCTACATTGACGGAACAACCGTGGGGGGAACAGACCCCGCAGACGGGCACCTGGTGATGCGTACCCACACCTCACCAGTACAGGCACGCACCATGTTGCAACGCAACGTACCAATCTATGTAGCTTGCCCCGGGAAAGTATTCCGCTCCGATGAGCTAGACGCCACCCACACCCCAGTCTTTCATCAAGTCGAAGGGCTAGCGGTAGACAAAGGTTTAACAATGGCACATCTTAAAGGCGTCCTCGACCATTTTGCGAAAGCCATGTTCGGGCCAGAAGCAAAAACCCGCCTACGTCCCTCCTTCTTCCCCTTCACCGAACCATCAGCCGAAATGGACCTGTGGTTCCCCCAGAAGAAAGGTGGGGCAGGTTGGATTGAATGGGGCGGATGCGGCATGGTAAACCCCAACGTTTTACGCGCCTGTGGGATTGACCCGGAAGAATACTCAGGATTCGCCTTCGGAATGGGGATTGAACGCACCCTCATGCTTCGCCACTCCATCGCAGACATGCACGACATCGTTGAAGGAGATCAACGATTCTCCCTCCAGTTCGGCACCAACGGAAAGGGTAACTAAAAATGCCTAACGTTCCAATTCAATGGCTAAAAGACCACGTTGAAGTCCTCCCCGGCACCAACCCAGAAAAACTTGCCGCCGACCTGGTTAAAGTAGGTTTAGAAGAAGAAACCATCCACCCAGCCCAAGTAAAAGGCCCCCTGGTGGTTGGGCGTGTACTCACGAAAACTCCCGAAAAACAATCTAACGGCAAAACCATTAACTACTGTCGCGTAGACGTAGGCATCCACAACGATGCTCCCGGAACCGGGAAAGAACCCTCAGACCTTCCATCCCGCTCAATCATCTGCGGTGCGCACAACTTCCAAGCAGGCGACCTGGTAGCAGTTATCCTCCCCGGAGGAATCCTCCCCGGAAACTTCGAGATCGCTACCCGCAAAACCTACGGACACATTTCTGACGGGATGATCTGCTCCACCCAAGAACTAGGGCTACCAAACAAAGGCGACGGCATCATCGTCCTAAACGAAGACTACGATGTAAACGAACTGCCCGGAATCGGCGAAGACCTAATCGAATTCCTGGGGCTGGGACAAGAACTACTAGAAATTAACGTCACCCCCGACCGTGGTTACTGTTTTTCAATGCGCGGAATTGCCCGCGAATACAGCCACTCCACCGGAGCAAAATACACTGACCCCGGTCTGGCTGAAAACTACGGAAAAGAAATTCCCGAAGCAAATGAATCCGGTTTCCCCGTAGAAGTAAGCGACCAGGCCCCCATCCGCGGAAATATCGGCTGCGACCGCTTCGTCACCCGCATTGTCAAAGGACTAAACCCACAGGCAACCAGTCCAAAATGGTTAGTGGAACGGATTGAAGCGATGGGAATGCGTTCTATTTCCCTAGCCGTAGATGCAACCAACTATGTCATGCTGGATTTAGGGCAACCCCTGCACGCCTATGACCTACAGCAGGTAACTGCACCAATCGTGGTCCGCCGCGCCCTCGAAAATGAAAAACTCACCACCTTAGACGAAGTAGAACGCAACTTAGATGCAGAAGACCTGCTGATCACCGACTCTCCAAACGGAGTTAAGGGAAGCCGCGTCCTGGGACTAGCCGGAGTAATGGGCGGAGCAGAAACAGAAGTAACCTCCCAAACTGTTGATGTGCTCATCGAAGCCGCCCACTTTGACTCCATTTCCGTGGCACGCAGCGCTCGCCGACACCGGATTCCTTCAGAAGCTGCCAAACGATTTGAACGCGGAGTAGATCCGCAGCTGCCAGCGATTGCCGCCCAACGAGTTGTAGACCTGCTGGTTGAATACGGGGGAGCAACTGCTGACAACGCAGTTTTCGACTACAACCAAGTAGCCGAACCCACCCAAATCCTCATGCCAGTTAGCGAACCAGCTCGCCTTACCGGCGTAAACTATCCAAAAGAACGCGTGATTGAACTTTTGGAAACCATCGGGGCAACCGTTAAAGATCAAGCAGAAAATCTACTCGTCACAGTCCCCACCTGGCGGCCAGACATTACTGAATCCTGCCACCTGGTAGAAGAAGTAGCCCGCCTGGACGGATACGACAACATCACCCCGATCCTGCCGGTAGCTCCCGCCGGAAGTGGACTGCCTGACCGCGTGAAAGCACGCCGGCAGATTGCCCAAACTTTAGCTGATCGTGGTTTCGTGCAGGTGCTTTCCTACCCGTTCGTAGGAGACGCTTGGGATCGCTGTCAGATACCCGAAAACGATATGCGCCGCCAAGCCGTGAAACTACGCAACCCGCTGGTAGAAAACCAACCCTACCTGCGAACCTCCGTACTAGATTCACTGCTTGACATTGCCCAGCGCAACGCCGCTCGCGGAGCAGAATCGATTCGCGTATTTGAACTTGGCATGGTCACTTTACCGCAGGGCGTGAAACCTGCGGGGATTCCCTCGGCTTCCCAACGGCCACATCCGAAAGAAATCGGCGAACTGCACCGTGGGACTCCGAAACAGCCCTGGCACCTGGGGATGGTTTTGGCAGGTGCAGCCACGGCTAATAATGTGCTGGTTGAAAAACGCAGTTTTGACTGGGCTGATATTCTCGAGGTCGCTAAGCAAATCGGCGCAATTTTGGGAGTTAAAGTAGAAGCCACTCAGCTTTACCGCCCACAAAGTGGTAAAGAACAACCCAAGTCGGTGGATACCCCTGCAGCTACTGCTCCTTGGCATCCGGGACGTTGTGCAAACCTGTACGTCCGTAGCGGTAAACGGGTAACTGAAGTTGGTCGCGCCGGTGAACTTCACCCCCGCGTGGTGAAGAACTATGGTTTACCTGCACGGGCAGTGGCATTGGAACTGGATTTGGAAACCCTTTTCAAGCTTTCCAGTAAACAGCCGATTCAGGTGAAGCCAGTTTCCACTTTCCCAGTGGTAAAAGAAGATATTGCGGTAGTTGTTGCGCAAGAAATTCCGATTGCCGATCTGCTAACTGAGATTCGGCAAGCAGGTGGGGAACTGTTAGAAGAAGTAGCGTTATTTGATGAATACGCTGGTTCTCAAGTTGAAGCTGGGAAACGTTCTTTAGCTTTCGCTTTACGGATGCGCGCTGCTGATCGTACTTTAGGAGCGGAAGAAACTGCTGCGCTTCGTGGTCACATTATGGAAGTTTTGGCGAAGAAATTTGACGCTAAGTTACGTAGCTAAAAGCCCGAAATATTAGGGTTTTCAAGTTATTTAATAAAGTTCCCTCACTAAGAAAAGACGTTTTTAGGACTTTTCGAGGTGAGGGAACCCCATTTTATAGGGCACTATAGTTTTATGAAATTTCTAGTTACGTACGCGACTCGGCATGGCTCCACTGCTGAGGTAGCGCAGACAATTGCTGATGAGCTAACTAGTCACGGTCTCGATGTAGAGCTTCGTGAAGTTTCGACAGTTGATTCAATTGCTGAGTATGATGCTTTAATAATTGGCTCTGCTGTTTACACCACCCAATGGGTTGGCGAAATGCGCAACTTTATTAAGCAGTTTGAAACCTCTCTAATTGAAAAGCCAGTGTGGGCTTTTTCAGTCGGCTTATCTGGAGTCCCTAAATCAAGTGCGAATGATCCAGTGCGAGTTGGACCCGTATTGCTGCGTTTGAAGTGTGAAGATCACCGTACTTTCGCCGGTGCGTTGAAACCGAAAGAGCTTTCTTGGCGGGAACGTTCCCAAGCCCGTTTGGGTGGGGCGATTGAAGGAGATTTCCGTGATTGGGAAGAAATCCGTCAGTGGGCACGTTCCATCGCAAAGGAAATAGAAAACAGCTAAATGGGTGTGAGTAAACGGGATAACACCGCGCAGCCTAATTCCTTGGCGGAAAAAGCTGTCTCTGCTAATAAAACTCTGCCGGTAAGTAAGAATCGTCGCCACGCAATAATTGAAGAAATTCTGACAACCGAAATTATTGCTTCGCAGCCGGAATTGCAAGAAGCATTAGAAGCGCGGGGGATTAGTGTTGCTCAAGCTACGCTCTCACGCGATTTGATTGAAGTTCGGGCAACTAAAGTGCGAGATACCAGTGGCAGGCAGATTTACGTGCTTGCAACTCATGCGGGACATGCTTCATTAAGTGAAGAAGCTGGGGAAGAAAAGTTACGCAGGTGGGCAGAAGAACTGCTGGTTGGAGTGGCGCAAGCTCAAAATCTGCTGGTTTTGCGTACTCCGGCGGGGGCTGCAAATCTGCTGGCAGCTGCTTTAGATGCAGCTCGCTATGAGGAGGTTGTAGGTTCTGTGGCGGGAGATGACACAGTTATGGTGGTTTGCGTAACTGAGGAAGCTGCTTCGCAGATTGCCAGTAAACTTCTTTCTTTTGGAAAATAAGATTTTTTCTCCAGTTCGCCTTTTTTCAGCAGATGAGAGAAACTATAAGCGGTGTTCTCAGCGGACGCCGATTTTTGGGTTAATACAATTAGGAAGGCAAGGCAGTGTCCGACATTATTGATGAACTGCAGTGGCGTGGGCTAATCCGTCAGCATACCGACCTCGAGAAACTTCGCGAGGCGCTTAACAACGGACCCGTAACTTTCTATTGTGGCTATGATCCCACGGCACCGTCTTTGCACCACGGGCATTTAGTGCAGTTGATTTTAATGCGTCACTTGCAAAATGCGGGGCACCGTCCGCTTGCTTTGGTGGGGGGCGCCACCGGTTTGATTGGCGATCCGCGCATGTCCGGAGAACGCTCTTTGCAGCCACGTGAAGTTGTTGCCGGTTGGGTAGATAAATTGCGTTCCCAGATTGAGCGTTTTCTTTCTTTCGAGGGCGATAATGCAGCCATTATGGTGAATAACCTGGACTGGACGTCTGAATTAACCGCAATTGATTTACTGCGCGACCTCGGAAAATATTTCCGCATGGGAACTATGTTGAAAAAGGAAGCTGTGGCCCGTCGCCTGGCATCCGATGAGGGTATTTCTTACACCGAGTTTTCCTACCAGATTTTGCAGGCAAATGACTTCTTAGAACTGTACCGCCGCTATGGTTGCACTTTGGAAACCGGGGGCGATGACCAGTGGGGGAATCTGCTGGGCGGGTTGGATTTGATTCACCGTGCCGAGGGCGCTGAAGTTCACGTAATGACTACGCCGTTAATCACTAAAGCTGATGGCACTAAGTTTGGAAAGTCTGAAGGCGGGGCTATTTGGCTTTCTGCTGATTTACTGTCCCCTTATGCTTTCTACCAGTTCTGGCTAAATGTTGAAGATGCGGATGTGGTGCGGTTCTTGAAGGTATTTACTTTCTTAGACCGAGCTGAGATTGAGCGTTTGGAAGCTGCAGTTGCCGCTGAACCTTTCCGCCGGGAAGCGCAAAAGGCTTTGGCAGCTTCAGTTACTGAGCTGGTGCACGGTAAGGAAGAGTTAGAGCGGGTCCTGGCGGCTACGGACGCTCTGTGGGGCAGTGGTGACTTACGGGCAGTTGATGGGGCTACTTTAGCTTCTGCAACCTCCCACCTGCCAGCTGGGGTAGTGACTTTAGGGGAAGCAACGATTGTGGATGCTTTAGTTGCTGCTGGATTAGAAAAAGGACGCGGGGCAGCTCGCCGGACCGTGGACTCTGGTGGAGCTTATGTGAATAATGTTAAGGTCGCTGATCCTGAGGCTTTGCTAACTGAGGCTGACCAACTGGCAGACGGAACTATTTTGATTCGCAAAGGACGACGTAACCTAGCGGTCATTAGAGTTGGAAATGCTTGAGATAAAGAATGATTAATCTAGAAATAGGAACGTCTAAAATGAAGTTGAAAAAACTGGTCAGCCTGATGGCAGTAATCGGATTGGCAACTCTTGGGCTTACTGGCTGTTTTGGTGGCGCTAACCACGCAGAGTTACAGAAGTCGGTTACCGAAAGTAGCGGCGAAGTTAGTGATGTAGAGATTCATACTCATTCTGATGAGAATGAAAACTTGGTGATGATTGTAAAATTAAAAAGTGATGATATCTCTGCAGCGGAGCTAAAGCGCGTAGTTGAGACTGTTAAAGCTGAAGCTAAACCGGGTTATCGGACTCTTTCGGTGAATTTTTACGGTCGGGAAGATAAGAAAATTGATGTTTGTCCGCTGGTTGAGGCAGTTGAGATTGCCCCAGAAGACTGCGTTGCTGGAATTATCGTTTTAAAAAATCCTGAAGCTAAATAGAACTTTTTGGCGAACTGCGAGTTTAGTTTGCGATGGTGAAGTAGGTTTTTAGGTCCTAAAAACCTCTTGCAATTAGCGGAATCTTACCCCCACTTCGGTTGTTGAAGTGGGGGTAAATTTAACTGTTATAAGTATAAAAACGGGATTTTGTGGGGTGGTTCACGTCCAGGGAATTTGTTTTCTAAAGGGGGATGAGAGTAGAGTTAAATATGTTCCGCCGGGCAGTTAATCTGGTTTGGCGGCTGATCCTTCTGGGTTGCTTTTGTGCCTGTTTTTGGGTGTGGGGGTGGCTTGGTTGTGTGGGTGTTGTTTGAGAACTTGATAGTGTACTTTTTGTTGTTTTACGCTTTTTGTTTTGTTTTTGTTTTTTGTTTTTTTGGTTGGGATTTTGCCTCCTCTTTTTTTGTGGGGGGTTTTTTCTGGACATGTTTTTGTTTGGAGAGTTTGATCCTGGCTCAGGACGAACGCTGGCGGCGTGCTTAACACATGCAAGTCGAACGGGATCTGATGGGGCTTTTTGCTTTGTTGGTGAGAGTGGCGA
>NZ_JANUXV010000004.1 GCF_024814355.1 Gleimia sp. 6138-11-ORH1
AACAAAGCAAAAAGCCCCATCAGATCCCGTTCGACTTGCATGTGTTAAGCACGCCGCCAGCGTTCGTCCTGAGCCAGGATCAAACTCTCCAAACAAAAACATGTCCAGAAAAAACCCCCCACAAAAAGAAGGAGGCAAAATCCCAACCAAAAAAACAAAAACAAAACAAAAAAGCGTAAAACAACAAAAAGTACACTATCAAGTTCTCAAACAACACCCACACAACCAAGCCACCCCCACACCCAAAAACAGGCACAAAAGCAACCCAGAAGGATCAGCCGCCAAACCAGATTGACTGCCCGGCGGAACATATTTAACTCTACTCTCATCCCCCTTTAGAAAACAAATCCACACAACGTGAACACCACCACACCCCACACAAACCCCCAAACCACAACCAAAAACCACCCCCAACAACCCACACCAAAAACCAGCTCGGCGAGTTACGCTCCTGCATGGTGTCGCACTGACTATTACCGACCTTGGGGGCGTAATCCATGCAAAAGTGACACACTACACGGCGCTTTTTGGGTGTAGAAACTTCCCCCTCGCCCCGCCGGAGGATTAAGATTGCTAAGTTAAAGGATATAGACGGTCAGCCCGGTGCCTTTCGGTTACTTAAGCAGAACGCTAACCGAAACTCCTGCCGGACTTTCTGCCTGACTTACCCACTTGGGAAGTCACCAACTGAAGTTCTTTCGGACGTAGCTTCCCATCACGGGAAGCCCACCCCTTTTTCGCTCTGAAAATACAACCCGAAGGAAGTCATGTTTCCAAATCGCCCCGGTTTTGATCCGCACCGCTATATTGAACTGCAGTCAGCACAGATTAACGCTCGGCGTAAACAGCTCGGCGGAAAACTCTACTTAGAAATGGGTGGCAAACTTTTCGACGACTTCCATGCCAGCCGCGTATTGCCTGGTTTCACGCCCGACAATAAAATCGCCATGCTTGAAACACTTAAAGATGAGCTTGAAATTTTAGTGGTTATCAACGCTAAAGATTTAGAACGTAAGAAAGTGCGCGCTGACCTTGGAATTCCCTATGAAGAGGACGCTTTGCGTCTGATTGACCGTTATCGTGAACGCGGTTTCTTGGTTGAACACGTGGTGCTCAGCCAGTGTGAGAGTGGAAATAAAGCGGCAGTTGAGTTCCGTAAGCGTTTAAAGCGTTTGGGACTGAAAGTTTCCCGCCACTACAGCATTAAAGGCTATCCGACTAACACAGATTTGATTGTCTCCCCAGCGGGTTTTGGGAAGAACGAGTGGGCGCAGACAACTCGAGATCTGGTGATTGTTACTGCACCGGGGCCAGGGTCGGGGAAGTTGGCAACTTGTTTATCGCAGATTTATTTGGATCGTCAGCAGGGAATTCCTGCCGGTTATGCGAAGTTTGAGACTTTCCCAATTTGGAATCTGCCGTTGGATCACCCGGTGAATTTAGCTTATGAAGCTGCTACTGCTGATTTGGATGATGTTAATCTGATTGACCCGCATCATTTGCGTGCTTACGGCGAGCAGGTGGTTAATTACAATCGCGATGTGGAAGTTTTCCCGCTTTTGGCGATTTTATTGGAAAGGGTTGCGGGAAGCGCCCCTTATAAGTCCCCTACTGATATGGGGGTGAATATGGCTGGTAATGCAATCATTGACGATGAGGCGTGCCGAGAAGCTAGCCGTCAAGAGGTTATCCGCCGCTATTACAAGGCTTTAGTAGAGGAAGCTGCGGGCGAATTGGATTCTCATTTGTCTGATTCGATCGCTTTGATTATGACGAAGTTGGGGATTACGACTGCTAACCGCGCAGTGGTGCAGCCGGCTTTGGATTTAGCGAAGACAACCGGCCAGCCTGCGGCGGCTTTGCAGCTTAATGATGGGCGGATTGTTACGGGGAAGACCTCTGATTTGCTGGGCTGTTCGGCTGCGGTGGTCTTGAATGCGTTGAAGTTGTTAGCGGGGATTGATCCTAATGTGACGCTGCTGGCGGCTTCTTCGATCGCGCCGATTCAGACGTTAAAGACTCAACATTTGGGGTCGCGTAATCCTCGTTTACATACGGATGAGGTTTTGATTGCGCTGTCGGTTTCTGCTGACACTGATCCGAATGCAAAAGCGGCGTTGGATCAGTTGCAGAATCTGCGTGGGTGTGAGGTGCATACTACGACGATTCTTGGTTCCGTAGATGAGGGGATTTTCCGTAACTTGGGTTGTTTGGTTACCTCTGAACCGGTTTTCGCGGTGAAGTCGCTCTACCGCAAACGCTGATTTGGCGGGTGTTTAGTTAGCATTTTCCCGAGGGCGGTTGGCGGACCTGTTTTAGTTCCCTATACAGATATAAGTATTTCCTTTGGGTAAAAGACTCTTTACTTACTTGGCGGAGCATAGCAACAAAAATAGTAGAACTATTGAGAAATAGAATAATAGGTGTGCGCGGGAATCTCAGTTCCCGCGCACACCTATTTATCTTTAAATGAGACTTTTATTTAGCTTTAGAAGCTACTTTTGCGCTGCATCTACTGCGCTCTGCGCACATCGAGGATTTGCTCTAAATTCAAAGCCTCCTGTGCGGCTTCATTCGCTACTTCAGCGCTGCTTCGCGCATTGACTGGCATATTGCGTGCCACTACTGGACGTTTTGGAGTTCCCACGGTAGGCATCATTCCTGTATCTGTAGCTACCGTACGGGGAGCATTTCGGCGACGCACCACGGAAGATTTGTGTACCAGTCCTGGAACGGCCAGTGAGTCGATCATATCCTGAGCAGCTGCAGAGGGAACTGTTGGTTTAGCTGACACGCCTTTAGCGCGAGTTCCAACTACTGCGTCTTGCACTGCCCTGTGGTTAGCTTCAGCTTCACTGATTTCAAGTTCCGCCTGCTTTGATAACACTGTTTCAGCTTTTTCTAAAGTGGGAACAGCTACTTCTGCCGGCAGGTCAATCTGTTGCCCCGCTAAAGTAATGGAACCGGTAACGATTTGCTCAGAGCGTGCGCGCGCAGCAGCTCGTTCTCGTTTTAAGGATTCTGCTTTTTCGTGGATTTTCTGAATCGCTGCTTCTTCAGCTGCAAACGCAGCATACGACTTTTGGTAGGCGATTCGTCCTGCAACTAGGGTCATTACCAAGGTGCTCGCCGGGAGAGCTAACCAGGCAGCTGAGAAAGTGCCTGTAAAGGCGGTGATTCCAAAGGCGACTAGCAGAGTTAATGAAATAGCTACGCTTAAAAATCGGCGTTTACCAGCGGTAGCTTCAGTAGCTAAACGTACTTTTCTGGCACTCACAACCTTTGCAAGTTGTTTTTGCGTGGACAGTGCTTTTGTCCCCCTACGCCCGGTAGGTGAAATGGTTTTTGTACGTTCCATCTCTTGACTCCGTTCCCCGGTAAATACATCTATTTTTGAGTGTGGCAGAAGTAGAGGTTGGGAGCGGGTAGACTCGCCGTAAACACGTGGGCAAGCTCGGGTCACATCAAGAACTGTTAAACCGTCAGAGAACCGATCTTCAACCGGATTATCAACACTATGCTGTTTAACGCTGATCAGGGCAGGCATAATATAGGCCGCTACCAGAGCCAGCGTTACTACGATAATCCATCCACTAAAGGTCACTCGCTAATTTTTTCACGAATTCCCCTGTATTTCAGGGAATTAGCAGGGCGTGTTAAAGAATGCTAATTCAAATACTTGACGATAGGTCACTCGAACCAGGTTTCCGCCCAGGCAGTATAAACTCGATGATCTCTCCACTGCCGGTCAATATAAAGATAGTTTTCGCGGACGCCCTCGAATTTAAATGGTAAAGAAGAGATTAAGTTTATCGAAGCAGTATTTTCAGGGCGGATATAAACGTCAATGCGGTGTAGTTTTAGTTCTAAGAAACAAAAATCTATCACTTCACGCACAGCGGTGCGCCCAATCCCTAAGCCGGTGTAGGCTTCAGCTAGCCAGTATCCCAAGGTGGCGCTTTGCGAAGCCCCTCTTTCAATATTCGTTAGGGAAACTACTCCAACCGGTTCGGTGTCCAGGTAAACCAGATAGTTGAGGGATTCACCTTTTACGAATTTCCAGTCTTGGATGCGCCTATATTGCGCTAAAGTGGGTACTTCTGCGGGATATTCCGGGGGTGGTTTAACTTCCCAAGGGGACAGCCAAGCGGTATTTTCTGCGTGCAGAGCGGCTACTTGCTGATGGAATGAACCTAAAACTGGTTGCATCCAAAGATATTTAACCGGATAACCGGGGTCTTTGATTTCTTCGGCCTCCACCGGGTTGGGGATTACTAGCTGATATTCTCGACTAGGTTTTCCCCAACCCTGGCGGGGTGCGAAGCCTAAGTTGATGAGGATTTTTTGGAACCACATTTAAGTGTTTGCGGTTTATTTGATGAGGCGCTGTTGGTTTTCTACTAGGTATTCGCGGAAAGCTGCTCCCAGTTCGGGGTGTTCTAAGCCGAGTTCTACCTGTGCTTGGAGGTAACCCAGTTTGTCGCCGGTGTCGAATCGGCGTCCGCGAACTACCACTCCGTAGACTCCGCCGCCTTCTTCTTTTGGCACGTCAATGAGTTTACGGAAGGCGTCAGTTAGTTGGATTTCTCCGCCGCGCCCAGCTGGGAGGGTTTCGAGGATTTCGAAGATCTTTGGGTCAAATACGTAGCGTCCCACGGTGGCGTATTTTGAGAGGACGTTTTCAATCGCTGGTTTTTCTACTACATCAGTTAGCTCGAAGAGATCTCCGGCAGGAACTGCTTCAATACCTAAGTCGGCGGGTGATAGTTCATTGACGGAAGCTGATCCGTAAGCGGTTGCTTGTTCAGGAGTTACTTCCAAAAGGGCAACTACGGAACCGCCAAGTTTTTCTTGTACTGCGATCATCTTTTCTAAGATTGGGTCTTCGGGGTGGAAAAGATCATCTGGGAGGAGCACTGCAAATGGCTGGTTGCCAACGTGCTGCGCAGCTTGGTATACCGCATGGCCGAGGCCTTTAGGGTGCCCCTGGCGCACGGTATGCATCCGCGCAAGTTCCTGATAGCGGTTAATGGAAGCCAAGATTGTTTCTTTACCAGAGTTAGCCAGAGCCATTTCCAATTCTGGTTGCGCGTCGAAGTGGTCTTCTAATGCGTGCTTTGCGCTGGAAGTGATGATTAGCAGGTCGGTTAATCCGGCGCTGGTGGCTTCTTCAGCTACGTATTCAATAGCTGGCTTGTCTACTACTGGCAGCATTTCTTTAGGTACTGCTTTGGTAGCTGGTAGGAAACGGGTGCCGCGCCCTGCTGCGGGAACCACGGCGTGTTTGATTTTCTTATTTTCTTCTCTCATCTTTCTAGGTTATATGACAAACTGAAGTTATGAGTGTGTTTCCCAGTAAGCAAGTTGCCCGCGCACATTTTCGTAAGCTCCGCCCCCAGGTTGGTTTTTCTAAAAACGGTTCGGAAGCAGTGGCAGAGTTCTTGCGAACACATTTTAAGGGGGATTTGCGTCAGCTAAGGTTGGCTTCTTACCAGCCTTTGCCGGGCGAGTTAAACATTTCTGAGTTCAACCAAAGTTTCGCTGGTAAGCTATTTTTTCCCCATTATGACCCGCGCTCAGGGATTTCAAAAGCTCCGGTTTTCACTTCTGAAAAGGAGTTTTCTTTTACCCCGCAACAGCTGGTTTTAGATATGATTTTGGTTCCCGCGTTGGCAATGGAGCCTACTGGAGCACGTTTAGGCCAAGGCGGTGGCTGGTATGATCGCGCCTTAGTTGGGTTGTGTGAGGCGAACCCGCAGCTGATTACAGTTGGGTGCGTACCCTCTGATTTTTTGGTTCCAGTGGGGACTTTGCCGGTGGAGTCGCATGATTTTGTTTTAGATTATTTACTTACCGAGGGCGGTTTGGTTTCCGCTTAGCTTGTCCCCAACCGGTTTAGTCCGATTACTTTTCCACATTTTTCCGAGGGCGGTTGGGGTAACTGATACTTTATTCTTCAAGCTAAGCTCATGAGAGCATTTTCTAAACCACCTAAAGTAGCCGACCAAAAAGATCCTGCCGTGCCCCTTAGAATCATTGAAGCGTTTCATAATTTCTTCGGACGGTTCTCTCATTTTCTACTGGTTGGATTCTTCGCGTTTACTGCTTTTATCTTTTTCCTACTACTTTTTTCTACCCCAACGACGCGAGTTTTGGTGAGTACAGAGGATTTAGCTGCCGGTCAGTTAATTACTGAAAAGGACTTAACTGTCACCCTCTGGGAAGGTAACGTTCCACCGGATGCAGTAAATGAAATTACAAGCGCAGTAAATAAGCGTCTTTTAGTTGATTTACCTGCAAATACTCCGCTGCGAGAAGCCTATTTTCAAAGCGGCGACCCTACTGCGGAAGCAAATCGAAGTAGGCTTACCCTGCCTATTACTGCTCCGGTAGCACAGTTGCTAACCACCGGAGATCATATCGATATTTACCTTCCGAAATTATGTGCTGACGAAATGCAAACTTGCGCACCCCAAAGAATCGCACATGATGTAATTGTCATCCAAGTGTTAAAGAACGGGGACCACAACTATAGTAACACTGAAGCGGCTCTGATCTTAGATGTCATTAAAACTGACATTCCTCACCTAATTGGAGTAGCCGATACCTCACTTTTAAAATACATACTCATTTAACAATTTAGTTAAACTTAAAAAGTATTATCAATACACTATCAAAATAGATTGAAGGAAAAAATGTTAGAAGGTTTCAAGAAATTTATTCTACGTGGAAACGTAGTTGATCTGGCGGTTGGTCTGGTTATTGGCGCCGCTTTCGCAGGAATCACCACTGCCTTGGTTGAAAAAGTAATCAACCCATTCATTGCTGGTTTAGTTGGACAGCCATCATTCGATAACGTCCTAGCTTTCCAGTTCGGACTATTTGGAGATAAAGCTACCATTCAGTTCGGTGCGCTTTTAACCGCAATTGTTAATTTCATTCTTGTAGCTGCAGCCATCTACTTCCTGGTTGTTGCCCCAATGAATAAGATTGCTGAAAAGCGTGCTGCAAAAGAAGCTGCCGAAGCTCCTGCAGAAGCTGCTCCAACTGCTGAAGAACAACTACTTGCTGAAATCCGTGACCTTTTGGCTTCACAACAAAATAAGTAGTCTGCCAACAGTAGCTAACAAAATATGAAACTTGCGAAATAAGTAATTGCAAAATAAGTGATTGCAAAATAGCTTACTCGCAAAACATATTTAAATAGTGGTGGGGGGAATCCAAAAAGGATTCCCCCCACCACTATTAGTTTCACTTAAACTATCCCTACATCACCAATGCGGAGGGACCTCAGCTTGAATCTGTTTATCTCTTCCCGAAAGAGGTGGCTCTACCTGCGGTTCTTGACTAATTTGCCTTACCGAAACAGCGTCCCAAGCAATCGCTTCACCGGCAGAAGCAATCTCTTTATCTGCATCTGAGATAACCACTACTCTGCGAGGAGTTTTCTTCCGTTCCTGCTTCACTTGCTCACCTTGCTTCAGCGGTAGTCACGCCCGTCAGTTAATCGCTACTTTTCTAAAGAGGACAGACTGCGTTGCGCCACATTGTTTAACACAGCTTCAACCTGTGTTCCTGTCTGCGGAAGTTCCAGATGATGGATTAGTTCCTTTACCAAATCCGCTGTTTCTCTTTCAACTCCATCAGAAAGAATCCACTTAGCAATATCATCTAACTGTTCATCAGAGTAGGCAGCTAAAGGAAGCCCCACAGCAACCGCTGGACGTACCTTACGTGGCTTACCTTCCACCGGCTGCCAAACTTCTTCAGTTACTTCTGAGGCAACTTCTAAAACTTCAGACTCAGCCACTGGAACTTCAATTCCAGAAACTTCACTCTCACCAGCAACTACCTCAAGTTCAGCTTCACCAGTTTTCTGCGCACCAGGTTCCTGAAGCTGATTTTCCTGCGGCGTTTCATTTTTCTGCGGTTCAGCATCATCTAAGGTTTCCCTAGCGTCAGATTCTGCTGTTTCAGTTTCAGTAGCGCCCTCGGAAAGATCTGCTTCTGGCTCTCCAACTGCAACCCCAGCAGCCTCAGCTTGCTCAACGAAAGCTGCTGCTAAAGCCGGATCAGCTGCCAAGCGTTCATCAACTGCGTCCAGCACCAGCTCAACAATTGCATCTGCTTCTTTTTGCGGATCGATAAATACCGCCATAGAAAGCTCGGTGCGGCTCTTCCACCCGTGCTTTTCAAGCAGGGCGGGCCAGTAACGATCTCGGCGACGCAGCGACGCTTCATTTACGTAAACTGTGTCATCTGTGGAAATCGCCACCAGTAATTCGCCCGGAATAAAGGGGTGTCCCACTGCCAGCGGAACTCGCAACGCCCCTTCACCACCGACGTTAGGAATCACCTGCAAACCGGTAGAGTAAAGACGCTCAGCTAAATCAATCAAAAGCTGATCAGGTTCAGCCTGCACCACCTGCCACTGCATCGGGCCAGAATCTGCCGCTGCGTCAGCCATTTCCAGTAAATCCAAAAGCATAAGCGCCCCGGGAACGGAAAAACGCGACCGGTCAAACTCATCAGCTTTAACTGAAGAAACAATATGCAGATCGTCGCGGGCTACAGAAAGTAAAGTCGCTAAGAAATCTTGCCCGCCCGCTTGAGAGATACCGCCAAAGTTATGCAATACCCGCCCATGCGGAGTTTTCGCATAACCCAAAGCAAAAATAACCTTATCTCTTTGCTTCCCCTGCACCGTATCCGGATGCAAAATCACAAACGGTTCCGCCACGTCACCGCGGAAGAAATCAGCTAACGCCGGAGAAGTCATCATCACGGTACGCAAACGTTCCCGAATTCGCTGCGCGTGAATCCGGTTAGCAGCAACTACCGCTAAAGAACGCTCAGGGGACATCAAGCCATGTTCCAGCACCAAATCAACAACTGTTTCAACTTCCACTGCGGTTGATTCAATGCACTGGGCGTCCGGAGCTGGCATACCACGGCCATCTACAAAGGAAACCGAAAGTTTCGATCCTAAACGCGGTACCGGCACAGACTGGATAGTGTGGCGCACTCCGTAAGTACGGCACAGCTGGCTCACCTGCCCATTGACTCGCAATGGCGCAGGCATAATCTGCAACTGGGTTAATACCAGCTGTAGTTTCGTCACCGTGTCAGAAGTAACCGCACAATCAGCGGTAACCACTACCTGACGAGCGCGCGCCAGTAAAGGAATAATCTCTACCAGAGGAAGATCCTCAACTGAATCAATCACCAGTAAATCAATGCGATCTTGGAGCGTGTATAAAGCAGGGATTAACGCCGGAGAAGAAATAGCTATCGGGAACAGGTCGCGCACCAGCTGCGAACCACGATATACCCGCGAGATATTCTGCTCCGTGACAACCCCATCAGCTAAGGCTTTACGCAGCTGTCCTTCTTCAGCGTGATACTGAACTAAAACCTCGGCGCGGTTACGACGAATCGCATCAGATGCCAACGCCGCTAAGGACTCCACCTGAGCTTGGTCTAAACGACGGAACTCCACGATCTGGTCTTGCAACTTAGCAGGATCAAAACCACCCAAAGATGGCATATTCGCCAGCATTACACCCAAAGCAGAAGCCCACCAAGCCAACTCTAACTCTGGTTCAATCAAAGACGTCGGCACACACCGAGAACGCATATCTTTAATGAAAGCGTCCAACCCAAAGCCATGTAGCTTTTTCAAAATCTCTAACCGGCTTGGAATCTGAGCAGCTCCCCCCGGATCTTGCGATAAGCGAGTCAATAGTAGCCCCAACTCGCTCACGTCCATCCGCGTTAAGTTGCCATGCGCGGTTGCTAACGTAGGGTTCAGCTTCTCTAAGATAGTTCTTACCTGCGTGGCCTCAGCCAACATTTCATTTAGATTCGCAGGAACTTTCGGCCAACCGCCTGCTTCACAATGGCGGCGCCACACTTCACGTTGCTTCTGCACCTTCTTTAATTCGCCATGTAAATCTTCCACATAGCGACCGGGGCGCAACATATCCTGAGCCTGTTTCACCAGACGGATCCGCTGCGAACGCTGCATTTCTGCCCCGTTATCTCTGCGCCACTGTTTCGACGCAGTAGCGCGCACCATATCCGCTACTTCACGTTCAAAAATAACCGGTTGGAAAACATCTAACGCGTCACGTACACCGTGTAGCATTCGCAGCTGTTCTTCCCACTGCACGAAAGTGGTAGCTACTTGCAAACCAGTCTGGCCTGCAGTTGAGCTCATATTCACTCGCATCGTCGGAAGTTTATCTTTAACCAGCGTATTAATCCGCTCCAGCACCTTAGTTACCTGCTCCGGCGCAGAAATCACTGCCCCGAACCAAGCATCTACAGAATCAGAGACTTGGAAAATACCAGCTTCAGCTGCTTCAAGTAAAGCATTGCGAGCCACTTCATCCGTATCATTAGCCAGCTTCGTTAAAGTGTCAGCTGAAAAACGCACGGAAGTACGCGGCCCAGGACGCGTAGAAGTTAAATCAGTTAAAACCTGCAGAGCATCATAAGCTGAAACTTCCCAAGCCGGGTGGGGCTGATGCAAATCAGCCGTATATTTTTCTAACGCTTCCCTAATCTGACGTAGCTGTTCACGTTGCGCCTCAATCAGCGCCCGATCAGCCCAAACCGCGTCATCAGCAAAAACCTCTTGTAAAGAACTGTAAAGAGCACCGGCAGCTTTATTGGAAGCATCTACTCTTGCTACCGCGTGAGTTAGCCCTTGGGCTGCAAAATACTCCCACAATTGCACTGTCCGACGCCGATTAGCTGAAATATAAAGGGAACTCTTCCCATTCACCGCAGCCGCAGTCAAAACGGAAGCTACCGTAGGGGTAGGATCAGCACCACCACTGGTATCTAAAATCGCGTTCAATCCCGTTGCGATAGCTTCCACATTATCTAACTGTTCTGGAAGCTGATCGCCAATCCCAATTTCTGCCCAGGGATCGCGGTCACGTGGATTTGGTTCAGGAGCGTCCTCGGGAAGATTCTGCAGCGTGGCGGGGTCTTCTGCCAACCCACGAATAATTGGTGAATGCTGCAAAGCTGCCGCGTCTGCCAATTCTCCGATTAGGCTCTGAGCCGGATGTAAAAACTGTGCAATCTCAATGAACTCAGTGTAAGTAAAATCTGCCAGCACCTGTCCCAGCGCAGATTTTAAACTATGCAAAACTGGCTCAGGGTAGAATCCCTGCTTTGAGCGGGTGGAAGCCACCAGCTGTGCCTCATTGAGATCTCTACCAGTGGCTCGCACCGCACGTAAGATTTCCGGCGCTACCTGCACTTCACCCACCAGCTGAACAGTAACTTCACCGTTGGTATCGAAAGCTAAATTAACGGGACGGTAAAGTAAGGGGGACTCAAAAACCGTGTCATTTTCAGTCCAAGTAGCCAATCCCCATGCCAAATGAATAGCTGAAACGCCTCTACTAATCGCCGTATCCAAAGAGGTCGTATAAACCAGGCGAGCGCTTTCTTCGGCTCTTTCCAACTGCCTTTTGTCACGGATTAAAGAACTTAGGCGGGTTTCTCGCTCTGCATAAAGTTTAGCTAAACCACTTGGATGCGCTCCGGTCATGGTTAAGCGAGCAGGCAGAGATTTTAAATCCAGCCGAGTGCGCTGCACCAGCTCAGCCTGCCAATCTGCTACTGCCTTTACAAAGTTCCGGCTGTTAAAAACCAGTTCTTCAGTTCCTGCGGCTTCAGTAGCAGCCACTTCCTGCGTCTCATCGGACACAGATTTTGCACGTGAGAAAAAATTAGATACCACATTCCAAGGCTAGCAACTTTTCTGGATTTTCCCGCCTGGGCACGGCGAAACACCCAGTTTTTCTCAGCGCTGCTATGATTCCTCTTCCCGAGGGCGCCACCCACCTGTTTTGCGCCCATGCTTTGAACGAGTTCGGCGTGTTACGCTCCGCGGGTTGGTGCCACCCACCTGTTTTGTGCCCATGCTTTGAACGAGTTCGGCGTGTTACGCTCCGCGGGTTGGTGCCACCCACCTGTTTTCTGCCCCATGCTTTGAACCCATTTTTCGAGGACGCTATAAACTCTGCCTATTTCCGGAAGAAAAATGGCTTTCCTTTGCTTAAACTTAAAGTATGAAGTTTTTATTAAAGCTATTAGGCACGTCCATCGGAGTTTGGGTCGCAACCTTAGTTGTTCCCAACCTGCATATTACCGATAACACCTCGACTGAAAAAACCATTATGTCAGTGGTCATCTTTGCACTGGCACTGACTATAGTGAACTCATTTATCCGCCCGATCGTGAAGTTCATTTCGATACCGCTTTATATTCTCACTCTGGGAATCTTCTCATTAATCGTCAATGCTTTAATGTTCATGTTAGCTAGTTGGATTTCTACCCACACACAAACCGGCATTGTTGTAGAAACCTTCTGGGCCGCTCTATTTGGCGCTTTAATCACCTCAGTGATTAGCTGGATTCTCTACGAAGTACTTGAGCGAGAAAACAAATAACCCATACTTATCTTTACAGGGGGAGCCTAAGCGGCTCCCCCTGTTTTATTCTTCACCCACTCGGGACTTATATTCTTCACCCACCCGGGACTTTTATTCTTCACCCACCCGGGACACTTGAAAACGGTATACGTACCCTTTTGTGTGCTCATCAATCCTCAATCTTGCTAACCTCTCCTGATTATGCTCAGCAATCCGTGGATCATCATTTAACTCTAAGCGACGCAACGCTTGTAAATAACCAGTTAAATCATGATTAACATAGGCAGCCGCTCCACTTGCTTCCACAGTTTCCTCCGTTGGCCTCCCCGCCACAGAATAAGTAAGCCAATTATTTTTCACCGGATTATCCGCAGCATCCAAATTTGGCGTAGGATCATTCAAATGCTCGAAAGACAGCACCCGAATAGAATCCGGAATCTTAAACCTAGAAATCGGAGCCCCCGCCGAAACTACACTAACCACCTCATATTTACTTAAAATCTCAGAATTAACACTCAAAGCCGCACTTTCCAATCCAGCTTGAGAATGCCCCACAAACTCAATCCGATCACCCGGTTTTGCTCCCGCTCTTTCTAAAGCAACCATTACTGCCGCTTCCTGATCACTCCGAACCCCTCCTAAAGCCGCAAAATTCGTACTCATATCCTGAGGGTTGCTTGACCCAGGTAGCCACTCTTGCGTCCCGTACATCACCACAGAAAATGAAGTTCCTTTACGCCCTCGGAAATAACTAGCTGAAGCTGAATTCGACTCATATCGAATAATCTCAATCTCCCCCGCCCGCCGTTTGCCGTCTGCATCAGGCCGCGCCAAAGGAGCCAGCGGAGTATTCTTCAAAGTATTAATCCGCTCCATTAAATCCGAAATAGCCAAAGGCGCACTAATCTTATCCACCACCGGCGCACTCACCTGCCCCACCTTTGCAAGCCCAGACCCGTTAGCATTGCGCAACATCTCCTGAATACTCAAATCCGAAAAGTTAATTTCTTCTCGATTCAAAACCACCGAATGATGGGTAAAAGGCACCGCCGACACCGCTTCAATTTTCAAATTCGGCAGGTAAATACCCTGATTTTTCTCAGACATCTTATAAATGTTAAACAGTGAAGCCGCGCTACTTTTTAATCTATCTTGCCTATTTTTCCCCTTCCGACGAAAGTGTAAATTACCCTCGTGTAGCGCCCTCGTAAAATTCTTAAAAGAGTTCTCAGAAGATAAATCATTCAACGAAAAGAACAAATAGGTACCTACCCCCGGCAGGATTTTACTCCGCAAATGGACAACCTTAATCTTAGGTTTCAGATCCTTATAAGCTGATTTAGCTAAATACAGGTAAAAAAGGGCAAGATCAACCGTCTCTATTTCATCACTTATATTATTTTCCGCCCACTTCACTCCGGATTTAGTTAAATTACCTAATGAACGATTAGGCAGATTTAGAGGAAAACTATTAGAAGAAAACGGAAACAAAGCTGCAATGGATTCTTCCTTTTCTCCGTATAGTTGCCCCGCGTGGCGCAGTAAAGCCTCCAGGTCTTGCGTTTTATCAACCATTGACAGTAAAGCTAACTGCACTGCGCTAACCGTATCTTGAATTGCTCCTGTAAGCTGATCCACCGGATAAATAATCTGTTCTAAAACCCAGTAAAGGCTCTTAACTTTTTCACAAATATCCTGATAGGCTCCGGCTGCATAAAACAAACTTCTACTATCAACCGCTAGCGGTGGTTCAACTAAAATCGCCGAATATCTAAAGTCCGCCTCATTAGTGTTTTCCATAGACGGAAGATAGTATTGCGGATTATCCGATGGAGGTATCTTCCCAAAGTCATCTAAAGGATTCCTTATCAACAAGGGATCAAAGTAGCTATTCTCTGTAGGGATCGGTGTGCTCATAGTCCACCGCCTAAAGCTGTGGCTAGATTAACCTGGATTTGTTTTTCTAATGCGGCAATCTGAAAAATCGCTTCAGCACTTTGCTCGATTACCGTCTTATACTGTGCTTCTAAAGCTATTCGGGTTTGTTTTGCTTCTTCACTGGCTCTGCCTTCCCACTGCCAGTCGATGGTAGTGCTCTGCCAATAGATGTTCTCTAGTTCTTGGGCGACGCCTACCATAATTTGGGAAACTGGTTTTCCAAAAATACTCATGTAAGTAAACTAGCGAGGATTCTCAGCTTTCAATTTTTTCCAAGTATTTTCCTGTGGGTAAAACACGCAGAAAAATACTTGGGGACAAGTTTAACCACCGAGTGAATACCTAAAGAAAAGTTCAACCACCCCACAAACAAACAAACCCCCCTAAAAATTATCGGAGCGTAACACGCCGAGATGAATATCTACGGCGTGTTACGCTCCGAGGAAGAAGAGTTACTTCACAGGTAACGCAAAGCCCTAACTGGGGTACTTTCTAACTCAGGAAATCTCTAGCTGGGCTGAGTCTCTAACTTTGGGAGATTCTCCAACAGTTGCGGGGCTATTCCGATGTATGTTCCGGGAGTAAGTGCCACCAGTCGCGCTTCATATTCAGCAGGAATCTTCAGGGAAATAATAAACTCCCGCAGCTGTTCTTCAGTTACCCGATTACCGCGCGTGAGTTCTTTCAAACGCTCATAGGGGTTTTCCATTCCCGTCGCACCCGCAATGGAAGCAACCCGCATAGTTTGTTGGATTGCTTCACCCAGCACTTCCCAATTTTCATCTAAATCAGCTGCCATTTTCGCCGCGTCAAAATCAACTCCTGCAAGCCCCTTCCGCAAATTATCCAACGCCAGATACGAGTGTCCTAAAGCAGAGCCAACATTTCGTTGTGTTGAAGAATCAGTCAAATCACGTTGCATTCTGGAAGTCACCAAAGTTTGCGCCAAAACATCTAGCAGAGCACAAGAAATTTCCAGGTTCGCTTCCGCATTTTCAAAACGAATCGGATTTACCTTATGCGGCATAGTAGATGAACCGGTAGAACCTTGAGCAGCCAAGTTCTGATGGAAGAAACCCAGGGAAATATAAGTCCAGGCATCGGTGGCAAAGTTATGGGCAATTCGATTAAACCTGGCTACGTCAGCGTAAAGTTCAGCCTGCCAATCGTGGGATTCAATCTGGGTGGTGAGTGGATTCCACTGTAATCCCAATACATCCACTACAAATGAACGAGAGATTTCCCGCCAATCAACCTGTGGCAACGCGGTCACATGGGCTGAGAAAGTGCCGGTAGCTCCGTTGATTTTCCCAAGGTATTCGGTGGTGGCCACTCGCTTTAATTGTCGCCCCAATCGATGCGCAAAAACTGCAAGTTCTTTCCCTAAAGTAGTTGGGGTGGCAGGCTGCCCGTGAGTGCGCGATAGCATCGGAATTTGCGCTGCCTGCGTGGCACGTTCGCGTAAATCGTTTACAAATGCGGTGGCCAGAGGAAGCCAGGATTGTTCTACCGCAGATTTAATGATCAGGGCATAGGCAAGATTGTTAATATCTTCTGAAGTGCAGAAAATGTGGACTACTTCGTGCAGGCTTGGCAATACGCTTCCGGGAAGAGCATCGGTTGCCGCGTCTAGTTTTTCTTTTAGATAGTATTCGACTGCTTTTACGTCGTGGCGAGTTTCAGCTTCGATTTCCGCTAAGGCTGCTACTGCTGCGCCGTCAAATTCTGCGGTGATTGCACGCAAGTAGGTGCGGTCAGCTTCGGTTAGTTCTGGCGCTCCGGGGAGGACTTTTTTGTCTAGTAGATGGATTAGCCATTCAACTTCAACAAAAACACGAGCCCGGTTAAGGCTCGCTTCAGAAAGGTGGTTTACAAGTGGTGCCACTACGCTGCGGTAACGGCCATCTAATGCCCCCAGAGCAATATGTGGTTCAACAGCAGATAAGTCAATAGCGCCTACAGGCGGAAAGGTTTCACTCATGTTTTTAGTTTCGCATATTCGTTTCGTTGGTGAAATAAAGTACGTTCTTTGAGACAGCGTATCTTTACCCCTATCGGCGGAGCGTAACACGCCGAGATGAATATCTACGGCGTGTTACGCTTTGCCAAATGAGAGGCGGAAGATGGGCGTGCGAAAACGCCCTCGAGAATCTTCCCGAGGGCGCTTTTTTAGCTAACTGAAAATACTAACTACATATTCTGTTAGCGTAAACTATCCTTTCACTGAGCCAGCTGCTAGACCAGATTGCCAGTAGCGTTGTAAGCCCAAGAAAAGTACGATAAGTGGAACCACACCCAAAAGCGCGCCCAGCATGACCGCTCCACGTTCGGGACCGAAGTAAGACATCATGCCGTATAGCCCCAAGGTAACTGGTTTCAGCTCTTCTGAGTTCAACATAACCTGTGGAAGTAAGAAGTTATTCCAGGTAGCTACGAAGATGAATAGGAAGATAGTTACCATTGCGGGAGCTAAGATTCGCAATACCATGGTGAAGAAGATACGCGCTTCCCCTGCACCATCAATACGTGCGGCTTCAATCAATTCGGTGGGAACTGAGGTTTGCGCGTAAACTCTGCCTAAGAATACGCCGAAGGGACTGATTGAAGACGGAATGATAATTGCCCAAACCGTGTTGGTGATACCGATGTTATTGAAAATCAAGTACAGCGGAATAGTTAGTAGTGCGGCGGGCATCAGCAAACCGGACATGATTAGGCTAAGGGTGAAAACTTTACCGGGGAACACGAACTTTGCCAGCGCGTATCCGGCTGCTACTGACATGAGCGTACCTAAAACACCGGCAACGGTGGAATACAGTAGGGAGTTCCACACGTATAGCCAGAAGTTGTTGTTAGTCCATGCCAGGAGGGTTTCGTAGTTCGTTGACCAGTTGAGAGTGTCAAACCAGAGTCCGTTAGTTCGGGTGAGTTGCTCGTTCGTTTTTGAAGAAGCGATCACTACCCAGTAGATCGGGAAGATGAAGTAGAACAGCACCATAAGTAGTACGCCGGCGGTGATCCAACGGGCTGCGGCCGAGGGCGCTACCGAGCGTACCGGGTAGCCTTCTTTGGAAGGGCGGTAGGTGGTGCCATCTGGAAGTGTTTTCAGTTTAGAGGTCATTTCCGTTCACCTTCCGATCTGTTATTGCGTAAATGACTGCCAAAGTACCTGCAATCAGCGCGATCATTATGGAAACGGCTGAGCCAGGACCTGTGCCGCTTGGTGAGAGCTTACCGTTTAGGGTGTTGTAAGCGATCTGCATGGGCATGTAGTCCAGTTCCATCCAAGTGTTGATTACGGCCATCACAGTTGGTTCTGAGTACAGCTGGATTGTGCCAATAATTGACAGGAGGACGGTTAAGAGGGCGGCGCCGCGAACCATTGGGATCTTGATCTTAGTGACGATTTGGAATCCGGAGGCTCCGTCTAAACGTGCTGCTTCTGAGAGGTCATTCGGGATAGCTTGCAGTGCAGCTAGGAAAATCAACATGTTGTAGCCGGTGTAGGTCCATGTGGTCATATTCGCCATTGAAGCTAGAACCATATTGCGGTGGAAGAAGTCTGCTTCGATACCGAGGTAACGTAGACCATCTACTAGTGGTGAAATTTCCTTCGTGTAGAGGTAAACCCAAACCATGGCGGCAACGATGCCGGGGATGGCGAAAGGAAGGAAGTATCCTAGGCGGAAAACAGTTACGCGCCGTACCAGGTATGAATCTAGGATGAGAGCTAGGATTAATGCAGAAATGATCATGATGGGGACTTGGATTGCGGTGTAGATCAATACACGGCCTACCCCCACCCAGAAGCGGCTGTCTCCGGCGATATTCTTGTAATTTTCGAAAGCTACGAATTCGTCTACGGTATTTCCTCCTCCGTATAGGCCACCTCCGGCGGCGACTTGTTGGAAGAATGAAGCGTAGATTGAGGTGGCGATTGGAAGTAGGAATACCAGGGCGAAGCCTAGGACAAAGGGCAGCATGAACAGCCAACCGGTGATGGCGTCACGCCGTTCTCGGTTACCTGTCTTTTTTGTTATAGCTGACATAGTTGTTCCTAAATTTTTAAGGTTTTTACGTGTTTGGGGGGCATTCGAGGATTCGAATGCCCCCCAATTCTAGAAGAAGTTTGTCACTTCAACTATTGAGTTAAAGCTCGTTATCATTCGGATACTGGGAGCTTCAGATCCTTTAGAACCTTAACGGATTCGTCTTGGGCTACCTTGAAGATGTCGATAACCTTTGCTTTGCCTTCAGCAACTTCTGCTGCTTTAGCGTTCATCTGGTTAGCAACTGCGGAGTAGCCTGGGATGTATCCGAAGTCAGCGTTCAAGGTGTCGTTTGCTTGGGAAAGTACGGTGTAGACTTCCTGTCCACCGAACTGACGCTTTGCCTTTTCTGGGGTAGCTACGTCACCCTTAGCTGCGATAACTAGACCTTGAGAAGCTAGGTCGTTGTTCTGGGTGTTGAACCAGTTGTTGAATTCCATTGCTTCAGCAACGTTTGCACAGCCCTTCATAACTGCTACGCCGGAGCCACCGTCTGGGCCGGTCTTTACGCCTTCACCGAAGTCAGGGAGTAGAGCTACCTTCCAGGTGCCTTCCTTATCTTCTGGAACAACGGAATCCAAGAAGAAGCCTGCTTCCCAAGCTGGGCCGATGTTACCGATTAGTTTCTTGTCCTTTAGAGCTGCTTCGTATTCAGGTACCCAGCGTCCAACTACCAGAGCGGACTTGTTGTCGATCATTTCTTGCCAGAAGGAAGCTACTACTTCAGATCCGCGGTTTACAGCGTTTACTTTCCACTTGCCGTCAGTTGCGGTGTACCATGGTTCACCTAAAGCTGCGGACTGAGCGGATAGCCAGTAGCCTGCTTCGTCTGGTTCGAAGGCCAGAATGTACTTGCCCTGTTCAGAGGCTTTCTTTGCTGCGGCTTTGAGTTCATCTAAAGTCTTTGGAACTTCAATGCCCAGAGCTTTGAATTCTGCTTCATCGTAGTAGTAAACCAGTGGGCCGGTGTCCTGTGGTAGACCTACTACTGCGCCACCTACGCTCATTTGACCGTATGCGTTTGAGAAGTTCGCCTTGTACTTTTCAGCTTCTACAGTTACGTCTTCGAGCATGTTCTTGACGAATGCGGTGGGGACTTCACCGTAGCCGAGCTGTGCTAAACATGGAGCGGTTCCGGCTTTTACGTCGGCTTCGAGCTTGGTGAACATTTCGCCAGCTTTACCGTCGAACTTAGTAGCCTTAACCTGCACATCTGGGTGTTCTGCGTTCCAGCGCTTTACGATTTCTTCGACCTTTACCATTCCGTCGCCGTCTGGGAGACGGTGTAAGTATTCGATGGTTACAGGTTCGGTCTTCTTATCAGCACTTGGTTTATCGGCTGGCTTTTCAGCGGTTCCGCCACAAGCAGCAAGACCTAGAGATGCAACTGAAGCAAAAGCTACCATTGCTAGTGCTTTATTACGGCGTACAGATGCCATATTTTATTCCTCTCCTTCGAGTTCCAGAATGCGAAATTCTGATTACTTCTATATGATAACGCGCAACTTAGATAGTTTCTACCCTCTTTTAGGCAAATGATTAGTAACAATTAGATAACAGCAGAGCTTCACAAAATGACTACGAGCATCAATAACTGACTCGGGGAAAACTTCTACGAGGGCGAACCAGTTTCCTATTAGTTTCTTCAAAGTTGCACTGGATATGAACTACTGAAGTTAGTCCGAGGCCTCCTCATTTGCAGCAGGCGTTTTCCCTTATTTACCAAAGAAAGAGTCGAATCAATATGCGGATGGTTAAGCGAGTTTAGGTCTGGGCGAATCACTTTGTTGCGATGGTTTATCGGACTTCACCCCCTATTGGTGGCGCCTAATGCTTCAGGCCAGGTTCGGCGCTTCCTGCCTCAGACTCGGCTACCCTGATTGATTCAAACCTACGAATGATTCAACTCTGCGATTGATTCAACTCTGCGATTGATTCAGCCCCACGAAGCGGATGCTCAAACATGAACGATTGCCACACCAGAGTATTTGGCAAGCGTGGTAGAGGTGCTATGGGTATCGCGTTTGACTACTTCTATCGAAACCGAAGTCTCTTATAGTGTGTGTTATCAGGGAAGTTTTCAGCATTATCGCTTTAAGACGCAATTGAACTATTTTCTAGCCCAAGACCACATAACTTTTCCAACACAGGTTGAGGTAACTTTCAACCCAAAAGAAATCGAGGTAAATCCCCTAGTCAAAGTCAGGTTACTCCCCAAGCCCGATTTTTACGCTCCTGAAGCAAAAATTTTAGGGCACTGACAAATTCCATCAAAATAAGCACCTTAGTGGATGTTTAGTCACCTATTTGGATACAAAGCTCTAGGTGGATGCCGAATACAGATAGATGGCATAAAACGACCAAGAGCAAGCGCAAGTGTTCATACTCCAAGCCATAAGATAACCATAATTTACGTTATCTACCTCAGTTTTGAGCTCTTAATCGCCTCTTTCCATTCACGCCCCGACACGCCGCGATACTCCAAATATTCAGAGATTAATCGTTTCCTCTCTGTATGCAACCACAGTTGAATACCACCCGGAATTCCAAGTACAACAAGATCATTCTCATCTAACTCACTAATGGGATACGAAAAAGCAAAACCAGTAGGAGTAAACTTTTTCCCTCTGAATTGATACTGCAAAATTTCGAAGTATCCCTCATTAAAATTACATGCATAAATAGTTCCATCTGGATCTAGAATAACTTCATCGGCTTTCGGTAAATCAATAGACCTCAGAATAGAATCAGTCCCGAGACTACTCGCTCCCATCGAAGTCAGCAGCAATACATCTGAGTCTGAAATCGCCACAGGCTTCTGTCTGTACGCGAGTATTTCATCCTCAATTGAACTTAGTCTATAAGTGATCGGGAATGACAACTTAATTCCCAAGTTCAATCACATCAGCGAACATGTCAAGGTTCGAACGCGAATGTAGCACAACGATAGCTTGCCGGTTTTGCTCAGTAAGCGAACGGCTCAAATTAACGAGTTCTTCCCGTTCTTGCGCAGGCATGACTTCGCCAGCCAATACCGCCCCCTCACCAACATCAGCGCCAGTAAAATCAAAACATCCTCAAGCGGGTCATGCAACCTGGTAGCTGGCGCGCCTTTAGCGAGCTTTTCACTGAGCGGATCAGGCTTCACGCCAGCCCGAACACGCCGCCCACCACGATTCGTACCGTCTTTAGCCATGGTTTCTCCTGACTATTATGGTGAAATAAAGATGTGAAACACGCAAAGTTACTGCTACAAGAGGCCTTAACTTAACTTGAAAAGCGTTTGTCGCCTCGTGATCTCCAGGTACTGAAATTTGTGCTTCTTTTTGTTGCTCTGGCGGCCGTCATTAGTTGGCTAAACGCAAACCGCGATGCGATTTTTATCGAACCCAGCGCTGAGATCGGTCTTTTAAGGGTATATGTGTGTGGTTCTTCTTGGCTCTATCATCCATTGCGGGAATATTGAATGTGGTGGGCTATGCCCTGATTGCGACTCGCAAGCTTTTCGCCACGCTTAACATGAGCATCATTATCTTATTGACCACGCTCTCGGCAGGAGCAAGCACAGGCCTCGGTTAGGAGGACGTCTAGTGTATTACCTCCACCCAGGCAGGGTCATTCACTTTCTCTACCCCGTTATTGTGTCAGTCGCAACCGTACTCACGCGATACTTCGGGTTTAGGAGGAAGGGGCAGTTGGGTGCGGCAGAAAAATACCCCCTCCGCCACACCCAACTAGACCGTGCGTCTCTAGTGTGAGCGAGCCAGTAGGTAGCCCGCCAAGGCATTACAGCAGGCTTGGCGCTCTTCACCAGTGGAGTCCCCCAGCAAGTTCGAGTAATCCAACCCACCAAAGGCCTGTGCCGGAACCGTTCATGGCATTCCAGATACTGAAAGCTAGCAAGTCTTGGGAGGAGCAGTCCAAACCATCTGCTTCAAAGGCTGTGTAGCGGTTCTGAACGATAATCTGACTATAGTGCGAGTTCATTGCATCAGAAAGTGCGTGCAGATCTGTTGGTGGATTTCTCTGTAGTCTCTTACTTAGCAAGATTGCGTCGGCATCATCACACATGTCAGTGAAGTTGCATCACACTTGAAAATACGAGCTGGTTAAGACTATCGATAAAAGTTAGTACGGCAGATGATCTGGAATGGAGTCAGTTGGCGAAATAGGGAACACGTCACCGAACTCATGGGCCAAGACTGTAGCCAGTCTGTGTTCACACGAAACATAAATTCGATCTCCGTAAATTGGTTGAGTCACCACACACGAAACCGAGTCATCAAAAAGTATAGAAGGTAAGTGTTCTTGCAATAAAGTTCCCAATTGCGCTGACGGAACCTTAATCATAGAATATGGTTCAGGTCTAAGGAACGCTGAATCTTCTGGACCCATAATATTAGCTCGACTTTGCTGTTCAGCATATCCACCCCAAAAAATTCCAGTCCAGGAAGAACTACCAGAAAAATTTGACAATACAGCAGCTAGCTTAGATGCATATTGACTATTAGGAATCTGTCCCTCCGGATAATAAATACCTTCAGCACCACAATTCTGGAATGTTTTTTGAGTTAAGCAATGACCAGGGGCAGAGATTTTATATCTAGACGCTAGAGTTTTCCAAGTAATCTCTCCATCGTCGGTTGCTAAGGGCAATAAAACAACTATTCGTGCACCAAAACCGTTAAAAACCAAATCTGAAACAAGTCCGGAGCTATACTCATTTGCTCTCGATGCCAGTTGTGGGTTAATTGTCTGTAAAAACAAAGGCGTAGTTTGCATGATTCACAGGATTCCCTTCAGCAACCCGATCCCAACCATTAGCATTAGGGTACTGAATCGTTACAGTAACATATTTTGATTTTTCCGTGACAGGAACGACTAGCTCCAAACCTGAATTAGCCCTCTTCCAATCAACCCGAAATTGCGCTCCGTACTCCAGATAGGTGTATCCTTCAAGCTCGACCGTTTCTGTGTTATTAATTCTTTCACATTCTCGAACCAAGGTATGATAAGGAGACACAGTTTCATTCATTCGGATCAATAACTCATCGGCCCCTTCCGTGCGTTTCACACTCCGAATACCTTCGCTGGTTGGCGGCGCATCAGCCGTGCGCAACTGCCCCCTAGAGACCCAATAAAACTCAATAGGAAACAATACGCTTCCACTAACCAACAGTTCTGGCGTAGAATCTCTTTCCACCCTCCAGCGTATAATGGTTTGAAAATCCCCAGTAAATGTACGTGCCCGTCCCACTGCAAGTCCAATGAGGATGCGCATCATAGCTAGTGTACTTATTTGACGTAGTTGAACTATCGCTTGCAAGCGCCTGATATCAGTACCACCTCTAGTGGCAGACAAATCTGTCGTTTTTAAAGCAGTTTCTGCTGGTGCAACTTCCATTAATTCACTAACCGATACAATCGTATCATCGTCCTTGAAAGGCTCTACGGTCTCATTTGTTATTCCTAAAATACCTAGCGTTGCTGATAGTGCAACCACAAGGATAGGCTTTGATAGAAACATTTCTAGCTTCTTTGCAGAAATTTAGTGTTGACATACTCCATTCTACAAGAAGAGCTTTATAAGATAATGAGGTAAATTTAGATTCTTCTTGATTTTGTCAAATGAATGCTAGATGCAAGGCTAGCTTTTGGTCAATACCCTGTTTGATTCGCTGTTTTGTGCACGGTGGGCCCCGCCCGCTGAGGAACCCAACCCTTGTAGAGATCCGAAGCCCCCTACCCCCTCAAACAAAACCACACAACAGGAAAGTCGAAACCTTGAATAGTTGGCTAAAACAGGTATTCGTAAGTCTTTGGTCTCCAGCGATCCCCATCACGGACGGTCTTTGCTGAGTGACACGACTTGCACAACGCCTGTAAGTTCGATGTGTCGTGGGTCCCGCCCAGCACGGTAGTCCTTGGCTTCGGTTTGTTCAACGTAGAAGCGGTCGCAGACCTGGTTGACCGCATCTTCCTGAGAGCCGCCACAGCAGCCGCCCGACGAACATCGCACCTACTTTTAGACAACCTCCGCGAACTCTACCAACCGCCAGAAACCCGCGGTAAGAAGCAAAAACACCCATCCTGATACGCTGCCCGATCGCGCCAGGCGTTGTATCAAAATGAGCGTCTTAGTGGAGCCACCTGTGGGAATCGAACCCACGACCTATTCTTTACGAGGGAATTGCTCTACCGACTGAGCTAAGGTGGCGGCACCTGCAGTTAAAGACTGAAATCTAAAACTTTAGGCACGTCTACAACTGTAACGAATGAAAGCTACAGGAGCAAATATTAAATCAGCTTGAGGTTTACTTCTCACATCGCAGGTCTTTTGCAGGAAGCACATTTTCTAAGAAGTAGTTATCAACAGCGTCAGTTACGCATTTGGAAGCTAACCTACGATAGGCCCCGTGATCCCAACTCTCAACCGTGATTAGCTGCGCTGATTCAAGCTGATCAGCTAAGCTAACTGACCACTTATAAGGGGTAGCCGGATCGTACGTATTTCCAATTACTAATACCGGTGGGGCACCTGCTCCCTTAACAGTACGACGAGTATCTCTCGATGGGATCATCGATGCGCTTAGCATTGCTGAGCTACCCGCAAACTGATCTCCAACTAAAGGATACTTTGCCTTTAATTCTTCAGCCTGCTTGAGCCAGTCAGCTTCAGTACCTACCGGCACGTAATCAAGATAATTTACTACTTGGAATGCATCAAAAGAGTTTGTCTTATAGGTTCCGTTAGTGCGTCGCTCATTGAGCAAGTCTGAAATGTTAAGCAATACAGTACCGTTATTCTTCAATTTCGCTTCAACAATGCCTTCAGAAATGAACTGGTAGAAATCTTCTGAGTACATTCCCCCCATAACAGCGCTGCGAAGCAGTGAGCCTGTTAAGGGACGATTCGGATCGTGAGTTGGAATCGGAGTTTTATCAACTGCCTCTATCCAGGCTTTGAAATCTTCAGCTTGTTTCGGTCCGCGGAAAGGGAATTCTTCATTGTTCAGCTCACTACTTTCTAAAAAGTGACGCATAGACTTTTCAAAGCCTTCTGCCTGACCTTCCGCAATTCCTTCTGCTGTTAAAGCAGTATCAACTGCACTGTCCAAAACAATGTGATCGACCCGATTTCGGAACGTATCAGTGTATAAGGCTCCAATAACAGTTCCGTAAGAGTAACCAAAGTAATTGAGTTTCTCTTGTCTTAACGCAGCCCGAGCAATGTCAAAATCGGATACTACCGAGTTAGTGTCGATATTTTTTGCTAACTCACCAGAGTTATCTAAACATTTTTTGGTATATTCAGCTATCTGTTGCTGCGCAAAATCCGCCTCATCGACGCCCTCGGGAATGTCTTCGCCGGAACGCTGCTTATCGATTTCTTCCGGGGTTAAACACTTAACTGGGGTGGATGCTCCCACTCCGCGAGGATCCATCGCTATCAAGTCGTATTTTTTCAACAGTTTAATAGTAAAGCTCCCTGTAGCCACGTCATCTAAACCAGAAATAGCTGAACCACCTGGTCCACCTGGGTTATAGAAAAGTGGGATCTTAACCTCACCGTCACTCGAATAGCGAACCAACTGCAGTTTAATCGTTTCTCCCGCTGGCTTATTGTAATCCAACGGGACTTCTAGCTGCGCGCAAGTGTAGTTTGGGGTTTCAACTCTGCCGTCAGTAATATCCATTACCAACCCATTATCGACACAAGAATTCCAAGTAATCGTCTGGTCGTAAAACTTTTGCAATTCCGGAAGAGGAGCTTTTTCAGCTGTATTTTGACCGTCGGAACTGGGAGTCAGCGAGCTGTCTGCCGGACTTTTCAGACCTATGGCTCCACAAGCTGAAAGAAACAAACTTGCGGCTAAAAGGCCACTTGCCCCTACTAACATTCTTTGTTTCACAAAAATTCCTCTCCGTATTTCACTGAATCAGTTCAACAGCTAAAGCTTCAAAGATTAGATTTACTGAAGTATTTGATTGCAGACGTTTCCGCGCTATTTCAATCGCATTAACCTTACGATAAGTATCTTGTAAGGTAGAGCTTAGGGCAACAGCTACCAGAAGATCCTGGTAGCCCTGGTTGATCGGCGGGTGATTAACACCAGCTTGCATTACTACTACGTCTCTGAAAAAGCTCAGTAGATTAACTAAAAGCTGATCCAAAGGATCCTTAACTGCCCGCACTGCGCGGCGTTTTTGTTCCTCTTGTAGCTGAGTTAATTGTGAGCGCATTGCCGGAGGCACTTTTTCACGGTCGGTTAATCCCAAAATACGTTTTAGTTCGGCTTCTTCGCGGGCGTTACGAGTTGCCAGTTCTTCTTCTACCTGCTGCTTATTTTCTTTCAGCATTTCTTCAACGTAGAAGATGGCTTCTCCTACGTTTTCTATCTGCAACAGGTCGGCAAGCTGCTGGTAACGTTGTTCTACCCGCCCTTCTTCGGTAATCAACCGGTGGGCAATACCAATGTGAGACTGTGCTAAAGAAGCCGCTTGGTAAGCTGTTTCCCATTCCACCGCGTGTTTTCGCATCAGCAGTTGGGCTACGTCTTTAACTGGGGGGACCCGTAAATTTACCTGCCGGCATCTGGATCGAATTGTGGTGATTAAGTCCTCGGGGCTGGGAGCGCACAGTACCCAAACGGTGCGTGCGGGAGGTTCTTCAATGGCTTTCAAAAGTAGGTTGGAAGTGCGTTCAACCATGCGGTCTGCGTCTTCTAATAGAATTACTCGCCATTTCCCGCGGCTGGGTGCGGTTTGCGCAGCGTGCATAAAACTGCGGACTTCTTCCACGCTGATAATTGATTTTTCGGTGGCAAAGTCGGTTACGTCCGGGTGCGTTTTCGCCCAAACTTGCCGACAATCTTCACAGTTTCCGCAACCATTTTCAGTGGGGTGACTACACTGTAGGGCGGCTACAAATGCACGGGCCGCCACAGAGCGTCCCGAACCGGGCGGGCCGGTAATCAGCCAAGCATGGGTCATGGCGCGTTGGCTTTGCGGGTTACGCGCTGCTTGGGCGGCTGCTTGCAAAACACCTACTGCCTGCTCTTGCCCTACGACTTCTGCCCAGCTACTCATTTTTCCCCACTTAAAAGACTTCTCTCCGTCTTAGTTTACGCTTTAAAGTTTCTCGGGGCTGAGATATGCTTCTTTCTTCCCGAGGGCGGTGCTAATAACTCTTTGAATTTCGGTTTGTACCTGCGCGATCGACTGACCGGCGTCAATAATGTGGAAGCGGTTTGGTTCCGCGGCAGCTAATTGCAGGTATTGTTCCCGAACTTTAAGATGAAAATCGTTTGGTTCTTCTTCAATCCGATCGCTAGCTCCCTGCCTGCGGCGCATACTTAGCTTTGGTTCAATATCTAACAGGAAAGTAATTTCTGGGATTAGCCCTTGGGTGGCCCAGAGGTTTAGTTCTCTAACTTCTGCGGTGCCAAGTTTTCGGGCGGCGCCTTGATAGGCGATTGATGAATCAAAGTAGCGGTCTTGAACTACCACTTTCCCTGCTTCTAAAGCTGGGCGGACTTTCCGTGCCACATGGTAGGCGCGGTCAGCTAAATATAAGGATAGTTCGCAACGCGGATCCATATCTTTTGGACCGTGTAAGATCAGCTCACGAAGTTTCTTTCCCAGCTCAGTTCCTCCCGGTTCACGGGTGATAACTGGGGTGTAACCACGTTCAACTAACCACTTGCTAGTAAGTTCAATTTGCGTGGTTTTACCGCTGGCTTCGCCGCCTTCGAAAGTTATATAAAGACCGGGCGCTTGCCTTAGTTCCATCGCTCTTCAACTCCTAGCTTTCTTTAGCAGCAGCTTTTTTCGCTGTAGTTTTCTTTGCTACAGGCTTTTTCGCGGTGGTTTTCTTCGCCGCCGGCTTTTTTGCCGTAGTTTTCTTAGCTGTGGTTTTCTTCGCTGTAGTTTTCCGCTTTACCGGCCCTTTAGCACGCTTTTCCGCTAAAAGTTCATAGGCGCGTTCTGCTGTAATTGTCTCTACAGTTTCCGAACGTGGCACAGTAATATTAGTTACCCCATCAGTAATGTAAGGGCCAAAACGCCCATCTTTAATGGTAACTTTCTTACCTGATTCCGGATCTAAGTCAAACTCACGCAAAGGCGGTTTCGCAGCTGCTCGCCCCCGCACCTTAGGTTGCGCTAAGATCTCTAACGCCGCTTCTAAAGTGAGTGTGAAAATCTGTTCTTCAGATTCCAGTGAGCGCGAATCTGTACCGTGTTTTAGGTACGGCCCAAACCGACCATTTTGAGTGGTGATTTCTGTACCGGTTTCAGGGTGAGTCCCTAAAACTCGCGGTAATGCTAACAGTTGCAAAGCTTCGTCTAAAGTAATAGTTGCTAAGTCCATGGACTTAAATAAAGAACCAGTACGCGGCTTTACTTTAGCGGCACGTTTCTTCGGTTTTTCTTCACCCTCATTTACTTCTGGCTCAGGAATAATTTCGGTAACGTATGGGCCAAAGCGTCCTGCTAAAGCTTGGATTTGATAGCCGGTAGCCGGATCTGTTCCTAAAATTCGCCCATCATTTTCGGCGGCAACGAAAAGTTCCTCAGCCTTTGCAAGATCTAACTCATCTGGAGCTATCTCTACCGGAATATTGGCTCGCTTACCGTCCTCGCGCTCTAAATATGGACCGAACTTACCAACTCGCACAGTTATCCCGCCACCCAAATCTAATGAGTTGATGGCGCGCGCATCAATGTCACCTAAAGACTCAACTGTTTCCCGCAGTCCTTGCCCCACGGTAACTTGCGGAGCAGTATCATTTATTCCCAGATAGAAGCTTCGTAGCCATTCCACCCGGTCAGTTTCTCCCGTTGCAATCCGGTCCAGGTCCGCTTCCATAGAAGCAGTAAAGTCGTAGTCTACTAACCGCCCCAAGTTTTCTTCCAAAAGACGAACCACAGAAAATGCTAACCAAGTGGGAACCAGAGCCTGGCCACGTTTATTCACATAACCGCGGTCTACGATCACTGAAATAGTTGCCGCATAGGTGGAAGGCCGACCAATTCCGCGTTCTTCCATTGCTTTAACTAAAGATGCTTCCGTATAGCGTGGAGGGGGTGTAGTTTGATGTCCAGCGGCAGTAGCTTCATGTACTTCAACTACATCGCCTACCGCTAGTTTCGGCAAACGTTGTTCTTCGTTCGCCTCGTCGTAACGGGAAGCGTCCTTACTTTCTTCATAGGCAGCTAAGAAACCTCGGTGGGAAATAACGGTTCCGGATAAGGTCGCATTCACGTGTACACTGGCTTGTTCCAAAGTTTTTTGGATCGCTTCACTGGCAATGTCCATCCCTAAACGCAAGGTATCAGTAGTTCCGGTTGCGTCAGTCATTTGTGAAGCCAGGGTGCGCTTCCAAATCAAATCGTAAAGTGCCAGCTGTGAAGCGTTCAGTTCTCCGGCTACCTGGTCGGGGGTGCGGAAGTGGTCGCCAGCTGGGCGGATAGCTTCGTGGGCTTCCTGGGCTCCCTTAGATTTTTTCGCGTAGGCGCGCGGAGTTTTAGGGATAAAGTCTTTCCCAAATAGGGCTTCTGCTTGGGTGCGGGCTGCCCGCGTAGCTTCTTGTGAAAGTGCCGTAGAGTCTGTACGCATATAGGTGATGTAACCGTTTTCGTACAAGAACTGCGCGGTACGCATAGTGTCGCGGGCATTCCACTTTAATTTACGCCCAGCTTCTTGCTGCAAAGTCGATGTGGTGAAAGGCGCTGCCGGGCGGCGCGTATAAGGTTTTTGCTCTACCCCTTCTACAAAAGCACTTTCTTTAGGTAAAGCGCTAATTGTTTCCGCCACTGCCACTGCAGCGGTTTCATCTAAATGAAGTACGTCTGCGTTTAGTTTTCCATCGTCAGTGAAATCTCTCCCCTGAGCGATTCGCATTCCGTTAATATGCGTTGCTTTTGCAGTGAAATCAGTGTTTTCAGCGTTAAAGTCGATTTCTAAGTCCCAGTAGGCGGCACTCACGTGGCGCATACGTTCTCTTTCACGCTCTACAACTAAACGGGTTGCCACTGACTGAACTCGTCCCGCTGACAGACCGGCAGCTACTTTGCGCCACAGCACCGGAGAAACCTCATACCCTACTAAACGGTCTAAGATTCGACGAGTTTCCTGCGCATCAACTAAAGACGCGTTAATCTCCCGCGTATTCTCTAACGCCCTACCGATAGCTTCTTTAGTGATTTCATGAAAGACCATGCGTTTTACGGGTACTTTAGGCTTTAACACTTGCAGTAAATGCCATGCGATAGCCTCACCCTCACGGTCCTCATCAGTTGCCAGGTAGAGTTCGTCAGCTTCTTTAAGGTGCTTCTTTAGTTCAGTGACTACCTTTTTCTTTTCGGGACTTACTACGTAGTAGGCGTCGAAACTATCTTCAACATCTACCGCGAACTTTCCGTAAGGTCCTTTTTTCATGGTAGCCGGCAGTTCAGAAGGCTGCGGCAAATCGCGGATATGCCCTACTGAGGCTTTGACGGTGTACTCCGAGCCAAGATAGTTAGCAATAGTCTTTACCTTGGCGGGGGATTCCACGATCACGAGCTTTTTCGCCACCGCTATTCCTTCTTTCATTGTTTAATAATTCTGCTAATAATATACGGCATGCTCCAAGATACACAATAACAGTCATTTAGCCCTGAACAACATTCCAGCCAAAATCACCTGTGGTAGTTGCCCGTACACGGCTGTTTCCACTACCGCGTGTTCCACTCCGGTAATGACACTAATCGCAGTGACAATCTGGCCGATATTTAATTCCCCATCACACGCCCCTAAAGCGGCAGCTAAGTGCGTATTTAGCTGAATTCTCTGCCCAAACCCATCCCCTTGAGTAGCTATGATTATCTGCGGATCAGGTTCACCCGGCAGGTAGTGGCGCTCTTCGCGTACGTCCTCGGCACGGATAAAGAAATCAGTATTGCGAATCTCTAATTTATTTTCTGCCAGCTCTTCTAGCACCCGTTTAATATACGAACCGTGCGCAGAAATGCCGGTGGAGATTTCACTGAACTCAAAATGTGTGGGATTCGTAGCTTCCGCTGGCTTCACTAACGCAACCAGCCCTAAGCCGATGGCTTCAACTTTGCGAGCAGCAAAATCACTTACCCAATTAATGTAGTCAGTCTCGTAATCTATCTGACTGCGCATCCAAGCGGGTGCGTTATCGCGTAACCACATCTGCACGTACTGGTGCGGGGTGAGCTTTTCGCGTTGCACTACCCAGGCGGTGACTGGTTGAGAGGTGAGCCACTGCCGCGGATGTATTTCCGAGGTTTTCCCCTGCGGAATCTCCCAGTTTCCCAACATGATGGCAACCCCGTTGGGGCGCAAGCGGGTGGCAGCTCCTTGGATCACCTGTTCTAAGAGTGTGTCCGCGGGCAAGCCCCCATCACGGTATTCCAACACGCCGGTTTCACGCAAACTAGCTGGAGTAATCACAAACGGCGGGTTAGAGAGGATCAGGTCAAAATCTCCCTCTACCGGTTCAAATAGGGAACCTTGAATAACCTGCATCGGCACTTGATTTAAGGTGGCATTAAAACGCGCTATCTGCACGGCTCGCGCGGAAATGTCGGTAGCAATCACTTCGTCGGCGTGTAAAGCCGCGTACATGCCGATAATCCCACAGCCAGTTCCCAAGTCTAAAACTCGCTTCACCTGCCCTCTTGGGGTGGCTTGTAAAAGCGTGCGAGTTGCCCCGCCGATTCCTAAGACATGGTCTTTTTCCACTGGTTTTCCAGTTACCGAGGACGGAAAGTCAGACGCAATCCACCAGTTAAACTGCTGCTCATTAAACTCAACGCGATGGGGTTCAAGTTTCACTTTCGCCCACACCTGATTAGCTTCTTGACAGAGCAAACCTACCGAAACTAAATCGTCAATAGTTACTTTATGAAGGATTTGCGCTAACCACTGTGCTTCGACGGCTTCACCTAAAAGGAAAAGTAAACTGAAGACGCTAAGTTGCTCAACAGTTTGTTTTTCTTCTTCAGTAGCTACGGTTTGCCCGCCTCCGCTGGCTTGGCGTACCGCGTGTAGTAAGGCAACGCGCTGTTCTTGCTGATAGGCTTCGTAGGCTTCTTGTGAAAATACTTCCACCAGGTTTTCCACTGTGTAAACAGAAAGTTCTTCTCTTAGTAAGGGAATAAGCTCGTCAGCTAATTGCAGTTCAGTAGGTATTTGCGTCATAACTACTAAATGTAGGCGGGACACCGGTAGGGTGCAATACTCTGGGCGCATTTGTGGATTCTTACCTAATTTCTTTGCAATTGTGAGGCAGTTTTTCCGCCCTCGGGAAAATTTGTAAATAAGTGAAATGCACCTAATATATTCGTCACAAATCACCACTTGGGAATTTTCGCGCTAAGGTGGAACTGTTGGACGACTTTAGTCCCACCTGACCACTTCCGTTACTTTCCGAAAGATAAGTAACAAAACTCCAAGGAGCAAACATGGCTGTTTACACCCTGCCTGAACTGGGCTACGACTACGGCGCGTTGGAACCACATATTTCCGCGCGCATCATGGAACTACACCACTCTAAGCACCACGCTGCATATGTTGCGGGCGCAAACTTGGCTTTAGAAAAGCTGGAAGCTGCTCGTGAAGCTGGCGACCATGCTGCCATCAACCTGCACGAAAAGAACCTGGCTTTCAACCTGGGCGGTCACTCCAACCACTCAGTTTTCTGGTCTAACATGACCGGCGCGGGGGCTTCCCGTCCAGCAGGAGAACTGGCTGCTGCTATTGACGAATTCTTTGGTTCATTTGAAAAATTCCAAGCTCAGTTCGCTGCTGCCGCTCTGGGGATTCAAGGTTCCGGCTGGGCCGTGTTAGCTTGGGATACTCTGGGTCAGCGTCTGGTTACCTTCCAGCTATTCGACCAGCAGGGTAACATTCCTGTGGGTACTGTTCCATTGCTCATGCTAGATATGTGGGAACACGCTTTCTACTTGGATTACGTAAACGTAAAGGGAGACTACGTAAACGCCTGGTGGAACGTAGTTGACTGGGCAAACGTAGCAGCTCGTTTCGATGCAGCTCGTTCCACTTTCGGTGGCCTAATCACCCTGTGATTTAACGTTCACCCGCCGGTTTGCCCCAGCAATCCGGCGGGTTTTCGCTACCCAACAACCTCCCCGGAGCGTAACACGCCGAGATAACCTCCCAACTTCCCCTCCCGGAGCGTAACACGCCGAGATAACTTCCCCACTCCCCCGGAGCGTAACACGCCGAGATAACCTCCCCGAAACAAAACAACACAGATTCAACTCACCATTAAACTCACCTTGAGATTCCTCAGTAACGCACATACGATAATAGAGATTTCCCAAAACAACCTAAGGAAAATAAAATGACAAACCCAGCATTCGCATACACTGACCCACACGCATATCCCTCATATTTCGACGGAGGCCTGCTCCAACTAATCGGTTGGCGAATCCTAGGTTTTTTAATCACCATTCTCACTCTGGGAATCGCTTTCCCCTGGGCATTTTGCATGATTTACTCTTGGGAAGCCTCCCACACCGTCATCAACGGCAGACGCCTAAGATTCAACGGAACCGGCGGACAATTATTTGGCAACTGGATTAAATGGCTCCTACTCACCATCATCACCCTTGGAATCTACAGCTTCTGGGTAGAAATTAAAATCCGCCAGTGGAAAGTAAAACACACCCACTTCGCCTAAACCATCTTCCGAAAACAACCGCAAAAAATACGGAAACTTCCGGCACCGCCCTCGGAAAAATAAAAACTCATAAAAATAGGGTCATACAAAACAACCCACAATAAGATTTACCCCGGGTCTTACAAACCATAAGACCCGGGGTAAATAATGCGGTGACGGAGGGATTTGAACCCTCGGTGGCTATTAACCACACAACATTTCGAGTGTTGCACCTTCGGCCGCTCGGACACGTCACCAAAATCCTGTACCAAAAGTACAGAACACTAATCCAGTCTACACTCAACGTTTAGCTAAGAAAAACCGGCGCAACTGTGTTTCACATTCCACTTCCAACACACCCCCATAAACTTCCACCTGATGATTCACCCGCGGATCACGCACCACATCCCGCAAAGACCCACAAGCCCCGAAAGCCGGATCCCACGCTCCAAACACCACCCGCCCCACGCGAGCAGAAACCAAAGCCCCCGCACACATCGTACAAGGCTCCAACGTCACCACTAAAGTACAGTCCGAAAACCTCCACCGCTGCAACTTCTGCGCAGCCTCTCTTAAAACGTTAATTTCCGCGTGCCCCGTAGGATCACACTGGGCTTCACGAGTATTAAAACCAGACGCAATTACCTCACCGCCCTCGGAAATAAGTAATGCACCCACCGGCACATCACCCGCCTGCTCTGCCAACGCAGCCAACTCCATCGCCCGCCGCATCCAAAGCTCATAATCCTTTTTCACCGAAAAACTCATACTGCCAGCCTAACCCAAATCGAAAACAATCCGCGCGGAACTTACACGAACGCGACCAAAAACGGTATTTTAGAAGTATGCGTTTACACATTGCTAATCACCCACTTATTGATCACAAACTCACGGTGCTGCGCGACGAGCGCACACCCTCCCCAGTCTTTCGCCAACTAGCTGACGAACTGGTAACCCTACTAACCTACGAGGCAACTCGCGATATTGCAGTCGAAGATTTCCCCATCAAGACTCCGGTAACCGAAACTATCGGTAAACGTATTGCTGAACCTCGCCCAATAGTAATCCCGATTCTACGCGCCGGCCTCGGCATGTTAGAAGGAATGACCCGGATGCTCCCCACTGCTGAAGTGGGATTCCTGGGGATGAAGCGCGACGAAAATACGCTTGCCATCGAAACTTACGCTAACCGCCTACCTGACGACCTATCCGGACGGCAGTGTTTCATTCTTGACCCAATGCTTGCCACCGGACACACCATGGTAGCTGCCATTGACTACCTGCTTGAACGCGGCGCAAAAGAAGTCACCTGCCTGTGCCTGCTCGCCGCTCCAGAAGGACTAAAAACAGTTGAAGAATTCGTAGGCGACCGCGCAGACGTAAATATCGTCACCGCCGCAGTTGATGAACGCCTCAATGAACACTCTTACATTGTCCCCGGCTTAGGAGACGCTGGCGATCGCCTCTACGGCATTGTTGACTAACCTCCGCACCCTCTAAAACGTAATAAACTAAGTCTCCCGCTACAACCGAAACTGTAGCGGGAGACTTAACTATTTACTTTTGATCGGCACCCGCCTGGTTAAACCCAGGTGACAAAAGCTCGCAAGATTAGAATACGGGGATTACTGAACCGTCAGTCCAAGTCTTCTTAATGTATTCGCGAACTTCGTCAGAGTGCAAAAGCTCTTCGAGCTTCTTAATAGCTTCATTTCCGTCATCTTCAGTACGCCATACCAGCAGGTTCGCAGCTGGGTTATTTTCGGTAGGTTCACCCACAATCGCATCCTTACTGAAAGACAATCCACCTTCTTGCGCGTAGTTACCGTTAATCACGGCTGCGTCCACATCTGGCAAAGAACGCACCAGCTGCGCCCCTTCAACTTCTTTCCACTCAAAGTTCTTCAGCTTCTTCACAGTGAAAATATTGATGTCGCCTTCTTTAGGTACTTCAACTAAGCCAACTGATTCCAGCAGGCGCAGAGCACGTGCCTGGTTTACAGTGTCGGCAATAATACCGATTGTGCCGCCCTCGGGCAGGTCCTTAACGTCCTTAATCTTCGCGGAGTACAAGCCCAGCGGTTCTAGGTGAACGCCCTTACCAGGAGTTCCCTTCAAGCCCAGCTTCGGCCCCTGGTCTTCCAAGTAAGGCACGGTTTGGAAGTAGTTAGCGTCCAGTTCCCCGGATTTGAGAGCTTCGTTTGGAATCACATAGTCAGAGTATTCGATGATTTCTAGGTCGATACCGTGTTTTGCTGCCAGGTTTTCGTCAATGAACTTCAAAATATCTGCGTGAGGTGAGGGGGATGCACCAACTTTCAAAGTCACAACTGCGTCTTTCTTTTCAGCTGCTGGCTCCTGGCTCTGCGGGGCGGCTCCCCCACAAGCTGAGAGAGTTAGCGCGGTGAGTGCAGCGATGGAGAGGAACTGGGTGCGAGTGATTTTGATAGTCATGTTTTTTCCTTAACTAAACTTAAAATGATTTTTTCTTGCAATTTGGTGGGTTATTGCTGGCTTTTAAGCTGGTTTTTGGCGCAGTTAGGGAGTTTAGTTTCCTTTTGCTTTTCTGAATTTTCCCGAGGGCGCCGTTTAAGCTCTCAGTTTTGGGCTAACCCGACTGGTAGTTGCTCAGCGGTGGTCTACCAGTCGGCTGATCATATCGCCGATCATCTGCATGATTTGGACGATGACAACCACTGCGATTACTGAGACCGCCATGACGGTGGGCATGAAGCGGGTGTAACCGTAGTTGATAGCTAACTGACCTAGGCCGCCGGCACCGATGGTACCTGCCATTGCCGAGTACCCTAAGAGGCTGATTGCCAAAACGGTGACTGATTGCACCAGGGACGGCAGGGATTCACGGATTTGAATGTCAAACATGATTCCCAGGCGGGTTGCGCCCATCATGCGGGCTGCTTCAATCTTCCCGGGGTCTACTGAACGGACGTTAGTTTCTACTAGCCGCGCGAAGAATGGTACTGCGCTGATAGTGAGGGGTACTAACGCGGCGTGCCATCCCAGTGTGGTTCCCATGATGAAACGTGTTAGTGGGATGATTGCGACGATGAGGATAATAAAGGGGATTGAACGCCCAATATTTAATGCCACCGAAAGAATCTGGTTTACCACTTTGTTAGGGGTTAAACCGTCTTTTGCGGTAGAAACTGCTAGTAGCCCCAGGGGGGCGCCAATGATGACGGTAATAATCGTTGAGATTACTGTCATTAGCAGGGTTTCTACAATTGCTTTGGTGAAAGTTTCGTTGAGAACTTTAAGTTCTGTTGGGTCGATTGCACTTAAGAAATTTTGTGCCAGTTCGAAGATGCTCATCGGCGCACCTCCGCGTGGAATCCGCGGGTGCGGAAGGCTTCGATCACGTTTTTTGCTTCTTCATTTTGTACAGTTAAAGCTAGTCGCCCTACTTGAATGTTGGGTAGGGATTCGAATGTTCCCGCGGCTACGTCTGCGCCCATTGCTGAGGCGATTGAGAGTAGTTGTGCGCCGGTGGGAATCCCTGGGTGTGAGGTGAAAGCGGTGTCTACGATTACGTATCCGTCTGCGCAGACGTGGTTTTCGATTGCTGGGAGGGGCACCAGTTCGTGGGCCAGCCGTGAGCTGGGGTCGGCAACGACCTCGGCAATTTTTCCACTTTCGATTACTTGACCGTGTTCCAGTAGGGATACGGAGTCACAGATTAAGCGAACTACTTCCATTTCGTGAGTGATGATAATGATGGTCACTCCGAAGCGTTCACGAATGTCTTTTAAGAGGGCCAGTACTTGCCGGGTGGTTTCTGAGTCCAGGGCGGAAGTAGGTTCGTCACATAGCAGTACGGAGGGGTTTGCTGCCAGGGCGCGGGCGATTCCTACGCGTTGGCGTTGTCCTCCGGATAGTTGCGAGGGGTAAGATTTTTCGCGTCCGCGTAGGCCTACTACGGCGAGTAGTTCTGCGGCTTTTTCACGGGCGGTTTGCTTGTTTTCTCCGGCAACGCGTAGTGGGTAGGCAACGTTGTCCAGGGCGGTGCGGGAGTCGAAAAGGTTTGCTGCTTGGAATACCATGCCGATGCGGCGGCGTTGGCGACGCAGTTCATTTTCGGAAAGGAGGGATAGGTTTTCGCCTCCGAGGAGGATTTCTCCTTCAGTTGGTTTTTCGAGGGCGGTTAGGCAACGAATCAGAGTTGATTTGCCTGCTCCGGATTGTCCGACTATGCCGTGGATGGATCCGGCTTCGATTTCTAGGCTGACGTTTTTTAGGGCCAGAACGTCGGCTCCGCCGCGAATGGTGTAGCGTTTAGAGACATTGGTTAGTTTGATGTCTGCACTCATGGGAGCCTCCTTTCTAGCTAGTTCGTTTGAAGCCTTGACCAGTCTACGTCTTATTTTTTTACCACGCGAAATTGTGTCCAGATTTTGAGAATTTCATGCCCGCCATTCAATACTGACGGGGTTGTAGGCGCGGAATACCAGCATTTTCAGCGTTCCTACAGCTGGCTAACAATACAACGAAAAGTGGACTAAAGCCCGCCAGTTTTGCCAAACTTAACCTATGAGCATCGTTCAAAAAGCAGGTCGCTTTGCCCCCAGCCCCTCAGGGGATATGCATATCGGGAACCTGCGCACCGCCACTTTAGCTTGGATCTGGGCACGCCAAACCGGCAGGAATTTCGTTATCCGGATTGAAGATATTGACCGAGTTAAACCAGGTGCAGCTGAACGCCAACTAGCTGACTTAAAAACTATCGGCATAACTTGGGATCAGGAACCTCTTTTTCAATCAACTCGCCACAGCGCTCACCTAGCAGCAATTGAGACTTTAAACTCAAAAGGTTTGCTATTTGAGTGTTTTTGCTCACGGAAAGAGATTGCTGAAGCGTCCTCGGCCCCACATTCTCGCCCCGGCTTTTACCCCGGCACCTGCGCGCAACTTTCTGCAGCTGAACGCGCCGAAAAACGCGCGATTTTAGCGGCAGTAGGGCGAAAACCGGCTTTGCGACTGCGCCCGCAGGTGGCGGAATGGACAGTGCAAGATGAACTTTTTGGTGAGGTGACTGAGCAGATTGACCAAGTAGTTTTGCAACGCGGTGACGGCACGTTAGCTTATAACCTGGTGGTAGTTGTTGATGACGCGTGGCAGCAGGTGGATCAGGTTGTGCGCGCCGATGATTTACTTTTTTCGGCGCCCGCGCAGTCATATATTGCTCATGAGTTAGGGTACGCGCCGTTTACCTATGCGCATGTGCCGTTAGTGTTGGCTCCTTCAGGAGCGCGTTTAGCAAAGCGTGATGGGGCGGTAACTTTACAAGACCTCTTAGCCCAGGGGTGGAGCGTTTCTCAAGTAGTTTCAAAAATCTCAGCTTCATTAGGGTATGAGGCGTCAAATTTAATGGAACTTTTAGAAATTTTCGACCGTCAAGATTTCATTCGCAAACCCTGGGTTTTCACGCCACCAACCTCTTAACCCAAATCCCCAAAGCGTAACACGCCGCACCAATTTCATCCGAGCGTAACACGCCGAGATCACGCGCCACTATCCCCGGAGCGTAACACGCCGAGATCAAAATCCATTTTTAATACACCCAAAAAATCAGTTCAGCAAGTTACGCTCCGCAAAATGAATCCGGCGAGTTACGCTCCGGCAAAAAAGGGCAACATCAAATCGGCGAGTTACGCTCCGAAATTAGGGGCGGGCAGAACGCCCTCGGGAAAAATCTAAGTACGCAAGCAACGCCGCAAAACTCACAAAACCAGCCGTCGCAGCAAAAACCAAAAGCACCGCCACCCCAGGTGACCAAATCGCTGAAACCGTGAAATACAAGCCCGTCAGCAAAGCCGAACCAATCGACGTGCCAATCCGCTCAGTAGTCTGCTTAAACCCGCCAGCAGTACCCCCCGAGCTCAAAGGAACATCTTCCATACTCAACGTCTGATTCGTAGAACCAAAAACGCCCTGCCCAAAGCCCATCAGCGCCAACGCAAGCAACAGCCACCAAACAGACTGCTCAAAGAAAATAATCCCCGCCATAACCACAATGACAAATAAAACACCCGCAATAACAGTAAACAAAGCAACTAAAGAAATTGCCTTCCCCCACTGCGAAACCTTCAACGCCCCCCACCGAGACCCCACGGCAGATAACAGCGCATTTGGCAGCCCCAAAGTGCCCGCGACCAACGCGGAATGCCCCAGCTCATTTTGCACAAAAATCGCCAGCACCACAAACATCGTGGGTGCTCCCATAAAATAGCTAGCGGCAGTCACCGTGCCCACCAAAAATGAACGAATCCGCAGAAGTGACAAATCCACCATCGGTTCCTTACCAACGGTCGGCAAATATTTCTCCCACTTCAGCCAAAGTACAAAAACGGCTGCTGCGGCCACCAGCATAAGCGGAAGCCACCACGAAAAAGTGCGGAAAGTAAACGGAATCAGAGTGAGTACAATCCCGCTTAAAAGCAAAACCGCGCCGAAATAATCCAGCCCCCACAAGCTGGCAGCTGCTTCACTTACAGGCTCTCCACCGTTTTCCTTCGGCAGCCAAAAATACCCGAGGGCGATCCCCAAAACCCCCAGGGGAAGATTAATGAAAAAGATATAACGCCACCCATTTTCAACGCCAATTCCAGAGATTAACGCTCCGGCAACAACCGGCCCTAAGGCTACGGAAAAAGAAACCACCATTCCGAAAAGCCCAAATGCTAGTGCGCGTTCCCTACCTTGGAAATGCTGTTGGATCATGCCGATGATTTGTGGCGAGTACATTCCCGCACCCATTCCTTGGATAACGCGAGCAATGTTTAAAAAGAACGCGGTGGGAGCTAACCCACTTAGCAAAGAACCTGTTACGAAGGCGATTAACCCCAGTATGAATATTTTTCGCCGAGAGAAGATGTCACCTAGTCTTCCGGCTGGAACTAAAGTCATGCCCACAACCAGCGGGTAGCCGGAAAGAATCCATTGTAATTGCGCGTCTGAAGCGTGAATACCTGTGGCAATGGAAGATAGGGCAATGTTCACTGAAGAAACGGCAATCAGTGACATTGCCAGGGGCACTAATAGTGTGCTGAGGATGCGTTTTTTCTTGCGTGAAATAGATTCCATGTTGCCTGTAAGTGGTTGTTTTGTCGCCTACCCCTCATTATCTGACTCTCTGTCATCACTTGCTAGGGTTATTTAGCTGCGGTGACTAAACAGACATTTTCTTGTTTAACTTTTAAACAAACCTCTGCTGGTATTGATTCCCACACTTCTAAGGGCGCTTCCACCTTAAATGAGTTCGCCAAAATCTGTCCGGTTTCACCTTGTAAGGCTACTTCTAGCTCAGTAACGCCCTGCCCAATCCTGGCATTCAATACTTTGGCGCGTACAAATGAACTCGGCGTGTTACGCTCCGCATGGGCTTTGGCGTGCTCACATGAACTCGGCGTGTTACGCTCCGCGAAAGTGAAGGTAGCTGGCGCGCAAGCTACGAATACTTCTGACACTGAAACGTTCTGCTCCTGCGCAAAATTGGCTAACGCCCCGCCCTTGAGAAAGGGGAAAAGCCCCTCGCCAACCGCTATATCTGCAGGAATAAGCGGAGCGAAACCTAAAAACTCAGCTACTTCCACGTACTGTGGGTGCTGCCAAATCTCCCGCGGGGAAGCATCTCTTAAAATCTTTCCGGCGTGCATCACGATAATACGATCCGCCACCGCGAGCGCCTCTTGCTGGTCATGCGTTACGTAGATGGCGCTCACTCCCTGCTCTTTAACGACTTTGCGGATTTCCGCCGAAAGTTGTTCTCTTAAAGCCCGGTCTAAAGCCGAAAGTGGCTCGTCTAGAAGCAGTAGCCGAGGGCGGGGTGCCAACGCCCGTGCTAAGGCAACCCGCTGCTGCTGACCTCCCGAAAGGGTACTGATCCGGCGGTTTTCGTAGCCGGATAACCCCACTAAGCTAAGTAGCTCTTGGACTCTGGCGCGTTTAGTGGCTTTAGATTCTCCGGCTAATCCAAACTCGATATTTCCCTGTACTGAGCGGTGTCCAAATAATTGTCCGTCTTGAAACATTAGTCCGAAATGGCGTTTGTGTACTGGGATGGGACGCAAATCTTCTTGGGCAAATTGCAGCGTTCCTGTAGAGGTTTCTAAACCGGCAATGGCGCGCAGTAAAGATGATTTGCCTGATCCTGAAGCGCCTAGCAGGGCAACGATCTGCCCCTGGGGGACTTGTAAATCAACGTGTTTTACAGCGTGAAATGTTCCGTAGTGAACGTTCAGGTCTGCTAAGAATAAGCTACTCACCTTTAACCTTCCTTTCACTTTGAGATGATAAGCTGCGTGGAAATGAGATCGGCGTGTTACGCTCCGGGGAGGGGGAATGGGGGTGGGAGCGGTCGAACCAGGCTTCGGCAGCTACCAGTAGCCCAGCTGCCACTAGAGCTAGAATCACGGAAGCAGCTAGGGCCATTCCCTGCTCTGCTGCCCCGGGTTTACTTACTAGCCGGTAGATTACCAACGGCAACGTTGGTTCTGCGCTGCGCGCTACAAAGGAAGTGGCTCCGAATTCCCCTAAAGACATAGCGCTGCTAAACGCGGCTGCTAGGACGATTGATCGGCTTACTAAGGGAAACTCAACTGCCGTTAAAACCCGCATCCAAGATGCTCCTAGAACTTGCGCTACTTCTAGTTGGCGGCGGTCTATCTGCTCTAATACGGGAGTAACTATGCGCACCACTAAAGGCACTGCCACCATTGCTTGGGCTAAGGGTACCAACCACCAGGAGCTGCGAAAATCTAAGGGGGGTTCATCTAAGGCAATTAGAAACCCAAACCCCACTGTGACCGCAGAAACTCCTAACGGGAGGGCAAAAAGTACGTCTAAACCTGAAAGCCCCCAGTTTAGAATTTTCTGCCGCGGACGCCGCGAAAGCACAATCGCTACTAAAACACCCACCAGCAGGGCGATCAGCATAGCTACAAAAGCTATTAGTAGAGAGCGTCCCAACGCGTAAATTGCCGGTTCTTTTAGCACGCGCACTGCGTTAGCTGCGAATAAGTCAGTGTAGTTGGAAAATGTCCACTGTCCTTTCCGGTGTAGTGAAGCTAGAATCAGATTTCCCAGGGGTAAAAGCAACAGCACCCCCACTACTATTGCGGTGAAAGCTACTGCCGGTAAATCGTTTTTGGAAACTGGGCGGGCAGGCACATCTACTCTGAGTTTTTGAGTTTTTGCTGCGTACGCTTGGGCTCTTTTTACAACCCACAGTGAAAGCCCAATCACTCCTAACTGCACGATCGAAAGCACTGCGGCTGAGCGCAGATCTAAAAGCCCGGTGGTTAGGAAATAGATTTCAGTTTCTACAGTGGAAATGGAAGTTCCTGAAAGAATCAAAACTAAGGCGAATGAAGTGGCGCAAAAGAGAAATATTAAAGCTCCTGCGGCGCTGATTGCCGGTAAGAGACGCGGCAGAGTTACCGTGAAAAATACTCGCCCTGTGGTTCCTCCCAAGGTTCGGGCTGCTTCTTCCATGCGTGGGTCTAACCGCACCCATAGGTTACCAATCGTGCGAACTGCTAAAGAATAGTTGAAGAAAACCATACCGATTACCACCGCGGTAGCAGTTCCGTCTAATGCTAAGAAGTTAAGTAAACCGCCCTCGGCAAAGAGGGTGCGGAAAGCAACTCCGACTACCACCGATGGTAAAACGAAAGGTACTGCCACTAAGCCACGGATCAGACTGCGCCCGGGGAAAGATAGTCGGTAAAGTACCCAGGCGCCCGGCACTGCCAGTAACAGTGAGATAAGCGTTGCCAGGGTGGAAAGAGAAATGGTGAAGCGGATTGCCCGCCAAACTCGGGGTTTAGCTAGCACTTCTGGAAAGCCGCTTAAATCCCACTGCCCGGCTTCATTAACAAAACCGCGTAAGATCAGTGACGCAGTTGGGTAGAGGAAGAAGATAGTTAAAAAGACGACGGGCACACCTACTGCCACTGTCACCGCTAGAAATAGCGAGACTCGTTCAAGTGGGTGTGCCCGTCGCATAGAATCTGCCTTACTTAACCATCAGTTCAGACCATTCTTCTAACCATTTTGCTTGATTTTCAGAAATAGTCTTTGCGTCTAAAGTAAATGGTTTATCAGCTAACTTACCAAATTTTGCCAGTGGTTCAGGTAGTTTAGCTTCTGGGTTTACTGGGTGCACGTAGTTATTCGCTACGAATACTTCTTGAGTTGTGGCTTTTTGCATGAATTTAACGAAAGCAACTGCACCGGCTGGGTTTTTTGCGTTCTGTAACGCTCCCACGTACTCTGCTTGTCTAAAGCAGGTCTTTGGGAGGCTGAGGATTGCTGATTCAGTGCCCTGGTCATTAACTGCCCAGGCGGGGGAGGATCCGTAGGAAACCATGAGGGGACGGTCGCCTTTTCCTTCTCCGGCTGAGAAGTCTGTGTTGAAGGCGTCAGACCAGCCTTTAGTTAGTTTCACCCCGTTTTCTTTTAAGCCGTTCCAGTAGTCTTTCCATCCTGAATCGTATTTTGCGATGGTTGCCATGAAGAAGGCTAGCCCCGGAGTTGATGAGGTGGGGTTCATTGCGACCAGTAGGTCTTTATATTTGGGGTCTTTTAGGTCGTCTAAAGTGGCGGGGATTTCCAGTCCTTTGGCTTTAAACCAAGCTGGGTCGGCGTTGATGCAGACGTCGCTTTGGTTAAAGGGGATTAACGCGGGGGCGTCAGCAATCATGAGGGCTTTTTCTGCGTCGGATACTTCCAGGCTTTCGGTTGAGAATACTTTTTCTTTAATGGCCCGGTAGGCGCTGATGGAGTCGATTCCAAAGGCTACGTCCCCTTCGGGGTTTTCTTTGGTGAGTACTAGTTTGTTGGTTAGTTCCCCGCCGGAGCCGATTTGGAGTAGTTCTAGTTTGTAGCCGGTTTCTTTTTCAAATTCGGCTTTTAGTTCGTCTGTAAATTCCAGTGAGTCGTAGGCAAGTACTTTGACTACTTCACTTGTTTTTTCCGGATTTTTTCCGGTGTCTGCGGTGGGCTTTTCAGGGTGTGTTCCGCAAGCTGCCAGAAGAATCACGCTGGTTGCAAAGACTGCCAGCGTGGAAATCATTTTTTTCATTATTTTTCCCTTGGGTTAGTCGCGCAGCTTTCTTTAAGTTTTCCGAGGACGCCTGGTTACGTTCCCTGGTTTTGTCTTAGGTACTTCGGTGTGCGCGACGAGTTTACGGTTGTAAACGATAGGAACGTATAGAACGTATTTGAGACTCGACTTCCTTCGACGGTGCTAACCGTATCAGGTTCGAGGGTCTGCGCTAAGCGCACTCTCAGCGGATTTATTTGCCTGTGTTGAGGCATTGTTCACCGCTCCCCTGTCGCAGAATTTATTCTACCCTCGACCTTTCCAGGGGGCAACGAGCCTGCCCGGGTTGAAAGGTCGAGGGTATTTGAGGGGCGTGTGGTTATATGGTTGTTTTCCTTTCAAGGAGGCGCGCTATTTCTGCGGCGGTTAAGACCATTAGTAAAGCCAGGGCGCTGCAGAGGATTACTGCTGCTACTGCCAGCAGATAGTTTCCTACGGTCATTAGTGGAGCAGAAAATGCTAATCCTAAGATGGTGGCGCCGCCAATAATCATCACTGCAGGGTAGCCTACTTCATATCGGCGAGAACGTAGCCAGTAGCCTCTGGGGGCACCCATTTTTTCTAGTGCTTTTCGTTGCGAGGCCGAGTCTAATGCGCGGATCGCTTGTTGCATGGCGGTGGACATGGCTGCTAACACGCTGGAAATCAGCATAGTTAAGATAATTCCGGTAGAGATGTCAGCTAGAATAATGAGTTCTTCTGGGCGAACATTTTCTTTGGCGGAGATAGAGTAGAGGCTGTAAAAGGCGGGGAGGGTCACCCCAACTATGAAAGAGACAAAGCCCAGGGCGCCAAAGGAACGCCACACTGCTTTAGGGTTTGCTGCCAGGCGGCGTCCGGCTAAAACGCCCTCGGCAGATTTGGCTTGGCGGGCAATGATTTTACCCAGAATCGTCACTGCGGCAACGCCCAACAAGTTCAGTAGCATTATGCTACCGGCTAAGAAGAAGATGATGATTGTTAAACCAACTGCAATTCCTGCCTGCAGAGTCATCGGGGCAAGGATGAACCAGGATCCGAAGAAAATAGCTGCCAGGATAAGGCTCCATTTGTTGATTCTAGAGACATTATTTTGCCGGATGACTCCCAGGGGAGTAATCGCAACTTGTTGCATGGCGATTAGGGCGGAAAAGCCGGTTAGAATTAGCATTCCCAGTCCCGCTAAGAGCAGGGGAAGGATTCCCATCCACATTTCTGAAGGGGAGATTGGTTCGGCTTGGAATGAGATTAAAGTCCAGATGGGGAGAGTCCCCAAGTAGAGGAAGCTCCCTAAGATTATCCCTAAAGTTGTTTGGTAGAGGGTGTCTATTACGGCAGCTCCGCGGGCAATCGCGGGGGTGATTCCGATTAGTCTGAGGGTTGCTAGGGTGCGGGCTTTACGTGTTAAACCCAGTCTGGAGGCGGCAGCTCCCATGGAAAGGGCGGGGATGATCAGGAGGGTTGCAGCGAAAAAGGCCAGCGCCAGGTGGGGTCCGGTTTCCATAAATTCGTTGCTGGGGTGCGCATTACGATTTTGGAACATGAGTACGCCACTGATTACGGCCAGGAGCACTGCGTGTGGGAGGGCAATCGCGATGATTGTCAGTGTTGAAGTTACTTTATCGCGGGAGCGGCGGAGGGTAGAGACAGCTATCTGCAGTGGTTTCATTAGTTTTCCTCTGCTTTTTCTGCGGTTTCGTAAGGTGTTGCATAGTTAGCTGTGCTGGCGGTGGCGGGGGTGGCTGCACTTGTGTTTGGGTGGGTGCTTTTGTTTTCCGAGGGCGCCATGGAGGTGCGGGAAACTACTGATTCGATCTTTCCGTCGCACATGTGGATGGTGTGCTGAAGCCAGCTGGCCACGCCTTTATCGTGTGTTACTACCACCAGGGTTGCGCCGGTTTGAGCGGTGGCTTGAGTGAGTACCTGCATTACTTCTGCGCTGGTTGCTTGGTCTAAAGAACCGGTTGGTTCATCTGCGAAAACTACCTGCGGGTTAGTGACCAGGGCGCGGGCGATAGCTACGCGTTGGGCTTGTCCGCCTGAGAGTTGTCCGGGTAGATACTTGCCACTACCGGCAAGTCCCAGGGACGCTAATTGGGTGTCAGCTTTTTGTAAAGCCTGTTTCTTAGGTACGCCCAAGAGCATCAGTGGAAGAGCGACGTTTTCAGCGTTGGTTAGTTCTGGAAGAAGTTGTCCATCTTGAAAGACAAATCCGAAACGTCTTAAACGGAGAGTGGACAGGTCAGTTTCTTTCATGCCTGCCAGTTCTTGCCCTTCAATGCGGATTGAACCGGCAGTGGGGGTGAGAATTCCTGCGGTTGTGTGTAAAAGAGTGGTTTTGCCGCAGCCTGAGGGCCCCATGATGGCTACTTGTGAGCTGCGCGCAATGTGGAGGGTGACTTCATTCAATGCAGGTACTATTACGCCTTCGCGCTGATAGTGTTTGGTCAGTCCGCGCAGGTAGATTCCGGTGTTGTAGTTAGATTCTTGATTTACGTTTAGATTCATATTTCTAGTGTGCGCTTTAACAAGTTATGTTGCCTATGAGGGGATTCCCTGGTTGTGCCCTGATTTTTCTCCTGATTAGCCTCAGGTTTTCCCCGATACACCGTTCTTTATCTGATAAGCATCTTTTGCCGGATAAACGCCTTTATCCGCTTAGCACTTTTTATCAGGTAGGTGTCTTTTCAAGTAGGCGTCTTTTCAAGTAGGCGTCTTTTCAGATAGGTGTCTTTTTCAGGTAAGTGCCTTTGCAGGTAGTTGCCTTCTGCTGTACTAAGCAAGTAGGGGGATACTCTATTTGAGTATCCCCCTACTTATAAAGGTTTTCGTTTAGGCAGTTTGTGTGCGGGCTTCGCGTTTAGCAATAACTTTCTTAGTTCCGCGAATCACGTAGCGGCGCACTAAAGTTAGGGCCACTGCGGAAACTGCTGCAAAAACGAGCATTTCCAATAGTTCTACGGTTTCTTCATCTTCTTTAGCAGGCGAAGGGCGCCCGGTTACCAGTTCCCAACCTTTGTCTATGATTTTGTCGGTTACAAAACCAGCTCCGGCTACGGATCCAAGTGAAATCAGTTTATTTGTTACATCCATAACTAATACTCTATCTCAGTTAAGAAGCTTACTGGGGGATTTCTTTTGTTCACTTCCAAATTTATGTTTGCACCGTGGAACTACTGTTCCACGGTGCAAACATAGCTAAGCGGGCTTTACGTTTAGCCTTTCACGGATCCACCCGTTAAACCTGCCACAATGTACTTTTGGAGGAACAGGAAGAGTGTGAGGATCGGCAATGAGGCGATTACCGCTCCGGCGGTGAACCAATCCCAGTGCTTTTCGTTACCACCCACCCATTTGTTCATCCCAATTGCGATGGTCCAGTTATTGTCTCCAGTGAGGATAACTGAGGCTAAAAGGAAGTCGTTAAAGGCGGCGATGAATGACAAAAGTGCAACCACTGCCAGGATTGGCGTTACCAAAGGCATGATAATGGTCCAATAGATCGTGGCGTGTGAAGCACCGTCAATACGAGCGGCCTCATCGAGTTCCATCGGGATAGAGTTGAAAGTACCGTACATGAGGAAGGTATTTGCCCCCAGGGCACCACCTAGATATACGGCAATCAACGCGTACTTAGAGTTTAAGCCTAAAGCGGGAACAATATCCCCTAAGGTTACTAACAGCGAGAAGATCGCTACGAATGCTAGTAACTGTGGGAACATTTGGATAACCATCAGGCTTAAGAGTGAGCCCTTACGCCCTTTGAATCGGTAGCGTGAGAAAGCGAAAGCTGCTGCTGCGCCCATAATCACGGTGCCGATAGAGGTAATAATCCCGATTTGGAGGGTATTTAAAAACCAGGTCCAGAACTTAGTTTGTTCTCCCAGTTCGCGGAAGTTCTCAAACGAGATTGCTGAAAACAAGCTATTGGAAGAAGAAAGTGTTGTGCCGGTGGCTGGGTTTAAAGCAGCTGAGAAAACGTAAAGAATCGGGAAAATAGAGTAGATTACGGCAAGAACGCCCACTACGTGACGGAACCCGATTTCTCTAAACCAGTTTCCCCAGGTTTTCTTATTGTCTGTTGGTGCTACAGTTTTGGTGCTCATCATTGGGCTCCTTCAATCGACTTGGAACGCTTGAAGCTAATCATCGAAACTGTGCCGACGATAATGAAGATCATGATGGACATAGCAGATGCTAAACCGTAGTCGCGCGCTGCTTTACCAGATAGACCTGCTACCGAGTAAACCATCGAAATCAAAATGTCTGTGTGTCCCACTGGAACGGAAGCATCCTTAAAGGCTGGCCCGCCGTTGGTCAACATGTAAATCAAGTTAAAGTTGTTGAAGTTGAAGGCGAAGGACGCAATCAACAGCGGGGAAACTTGAATCATCAGCTGCGGCATAGTGACGTAACGCCAAATTTGGAAGCCGGTTGCCCCGTCAATCTTGGCAGCTTCATTCAACTCTGAAGGGATTGATTGAAGTGCTCCAGTACAGATTAGGAACATGTAGGGGAAGCCCATCCAAAGATTCACAAACAGTACTGCACCTTTAGCCAACCAAGGGTCAGTTAGCCAAGGAATTTCTGCTCCACCGAAGAAAACCTGGTTGAAGAAACCGTACTTTGCATTCAGCATACCGGCAAAGAGGAAGGCTGACATGAATGCTGGGAACGCATAGGGCATCAGCATTAAAGTACGGTAGATTTTGCGTCCTCCCATACGAGAGTCATTCATAACTAACGCTAAAATCATTCCCAGTAAGAAAGTAGTGATTACGGAAAGGAACGCGAAAGCCACTGTCCAAAGAAGAACTTTGAAAAATGGGGTGGAGTAACGAGAGTCAGAGAAAGCTCGTTTGAAGTTATCAAGCCCTACCCAGATTTGGTAGCCGGTATCTAACCGTTCGCCGTCTTCAGCGACATAGAAACCAACTGTGTCATCAGCGGTGTAGACTTTCCCCGTCTTCAAGTCGGTGAGGGAGTAGTTTTCCTTATCAAAAGTCATAGTTGATTCGAAAACATAACCGGTTGAAGCATTTTGCGTACCGATTAAACCGTCTTTCGGATCGTCAGTAAGCGGAACTCGCAAAGCAATCACTTCTGCTTGGCGCTCCCCCAGTTTCCCAACGTTTACGATTTCCCAACCGGGAACTTCAGTAAGAATATTTCCAGCGCGTTTTACGCCCTCGACTTTTTGGAATGGCTCTTTAGCCGTACCAACTTTAACATCATCGCCGTCAATGATTGCAAAACCGAACTCACCGTTGCTTTCCACAATGGTGAGGGGGTATTCAGCAGTTCCTTCTACCCGATCAACTCTTTGTCGTAAGAGGGACTGTGCGGCAGAGTCTTTGTCCAGCAGGTGGCGGTCGCCGTAGTTAGTGAAAGCAATGTAGCCGGTGTACCCCATAACAAACACCTGGAAGATGAGGAGGAATACCAGGCCTGGTGCCATGTATTTCAATGCCAAGGTTCGGGGTGAGAAGTACACGTAATCAACTAGGAGCAAAATCGTTAAAGAGGCTCCGAAAATAATCCAAGATTGAGAAGTGTAGGCAGAGACAATAATGTAAACACCGAGGGCGTTTACTAATGCCATTAAGAACAGTTTAATGAAGAAACCAGCTGACCACATGGTGGCGGGTGAGTCGCCGGTGGCCGGTTTATTCTTTGTAGACCGTGAGGTTTGGTCAGTTTTTACACTCATATTTCCTCGCTTCGTTGCGTAAGGATAAATAAAGAACATGGCGTGTAGCCAGCAGTTTTCTGCTGACTACACGCCATTTTAGTCGCTAAACACGGTTACTTAGATGATTTTGCGATATCGGCTTCGATATCAGCAACCATCTTTTCCCAAGTAGCTTTTGGATCTTCACCGTTGATGATAGCTGCTTCAGTCTTACCCCAGAAGCCCCATACCTGTCCCATTGCTGGGATGGATGGCATCAATACAGAGCCTTCAGCAACTTTACCGAATGCTGCGGTGATTGGGTCAGAAGCTGCTTCTGCAGCTTCCTTTAGAGCTGGCTGGCGGTTACCGGCTTCGTAGATGGCTACCTGAACTTCTTTGGTACCAATGTAGTCGGTGAGGAACTGCGCTGCCAGCAGGGAGTTCTTTGACTTAGAGGATACGTAGAAGCCCTGTACGCCTACGAATGGCTGTGCTGGCTGACCACCTGCGGATGGGATTGGGTCGATGGCAACTTCAATGCCTGACTTTTTGATGTCGCCAATCATCCAAGGGCCACCAATGATGTATGGTGCATCGCCGTTACGGAATGCTTCCAAAGCGATGTCGTAAGTGATAGCGGTATCAAGGTAGCCGGTACCGGTCTTACCATTTGCTTTGAGCCATTCAGCGAACTTAACACCGTTGTCTCCACCTAAGCCCAGCTTGTTGGTGTAGCCGTTAGCATCAGATTCAAATACTGGTGCGCCGAAAGAAGTCTGGAAAGCGTAGTAGTTGTAGCCGTCACCTTCTTCACCAGTGGGGATTACGAATGGGTACTTGGTGTTAGCTGCCTTGCCCTTTGCAACGAATTCGTCGAAGGTAGCTGGAGTGGAGTCTGCTAGCTTAGTGTTACGAATAACTGCTAGGTTTTCAATCGCGTAAGGCAGACCGTAGGTCTTTCCATCGTAGGTGAATGCCTGGACGGAAATATCAGCAAAGCCGCTTGCCTTGTCGCCAAGTTCCAGTGGAGCTACGGTTCCGTTAGCTACGAAAGTTCCCAACCAGTCGTGTGCGCCAACAGTGATGTCTGGACCTTCACCGTTAGATACCTGGGTTTGGAATTCGTCTTTAATCTTGCCGAAGTCTTTAACTACTACGGAAACTTTGTTGCCGGTAGCTTCTTCGTACTTCTTAGCAACCCCTTCGATAACTTCCTTACGGTTGTCATCTACCCAGATGGTTAGAGCTACTTCGCCAGTGCCCTTATTGTCTGGCTCGCTTGTTTTATCGTTAGTAGCGGTTGTTCCACCACAGGCGGCTAGGCCCAGGCTGAGAACAGCTGCAGTTGCAAATACAATGCCGCGTCGCATTTCATCTCCTCATCAGTTTATGTTTTTGTTTCATTCAGTCAGCTTCAACGCTTGCAGAATGTCGAGAATAATTTAGTAACTTCCGCGGAGTTTTGCAACACCTTTCAGAAGTTTATTCTTTCGTATTTTATTATATCCTTATTTTTCGTTGAAATATCGCAATTTACGTGGGTTGCTTTTTGGTAACGATCAACACGAGTTTTAAAATTCCTGTAAGATTTTACATGGGTTAGCGGAAGTTACCTTTCAGCAAAGATGTTGTTGGCAACTTAAGAACACATTTGATTTTCACACTTTATAAAGTCGTTTCTTTCACCGCTTAAGTTACTTTAGAATGCTCATTTCAGGAGTCAGATAATGACAAATCGGATTAGCTTAGCGAAACTCGCTAAGCAAGCTGGCGTTTCGACCGCCACAGTATCGCGCGTATTGAACGGTAAAGATGTGGTGGCGCCAGAAACTCGGCAAGCAGTTCTCACCGCCATTGATCTGCTCGGATACGAACGTCCTGAAAAGCTCCGTCGCCGCCCCACTCGGTTAATCGGTTTAATCATTCCCGAATTATCTAACCCAGTCTTCCCACTTTTTGCACAATACTTAGAAAATGCTCTAACGTCGCACGGTTACACTCCGATTCTATGTACGCAACGCGCCGGAGGAGTAACTGAAGACACGCACGTGCAGCTACTTTTAGATCATGGGATTAACGGACTAATTTTCGTTTCCGGCTTACACGCAGATTTGGAAGCTAACCCGCAGCGCTACCAAAAACTGATTGAACAAAAAGTTCCCTTCGTAACTGTCAATGGTTCTAATCCGGTGATTAAAGCCCCAGATTTTTCTTTAGATGATGCTTTAACTATGCGCCAAGCAATCCGCCATCTGCGCAGTTTAGGGCACAGTCAGATTGGCCTGGCAGTAGGTCCTTCTCGGTTCGTCCCCGTTTCGCGTAAAACCGCTAGTTTTAAAGCAGAAATGCAAAGACTTTTCCCCACTCAGCCAGTTCACGTCACCAACACTCTATTCACTCTCGAGGGCGGACAGGCCGCAACTCAAAAACTATTAGATTATGGTTGCACCGCGATTATCTACGGTTCTGACATTATGGCTTTAGGTGGAATACAGTACTGTCAGGCAAATGGGGTGAGTGTTCCTGATGATTTATCGATTATCGGTTTTGACGACACTCCCCTAATTCGGTTCACCTCACCGTCTTTAACTACTTTCCGCCATCCCTTACAAGAAATGTCACAAATGGCTGTTTCCACCCTAAATGACATGATTAACGGGGTTGATTTAGAACCTCATTCGATGACTTTCCAATCAGAACTTTTCGTACGCGAATCCACGTCCACTTTGGCGTGAACTAACTTTAGGATTACTAAGGAGCAAAAGTGCCTTTTGAAAACGCAGTTTTACTACACCGCCCCACCCAAAGTTCACAGTGGTGGCGTTCTGCAGTCATCTATCAAATCTACCCGCGTTCCTACGCGTCCGCCGGAGTGGGAACTCAACCAGGGGTAGGTGATTTACCTGGGATCACCCAGCGTTTAGACCATATTGCAGAACTGGGTGCAGACGCTATTTGGCTTTCTCCTTTCTACGTTTCCCCACAAAAAGACGGTGGATACGACGTTTCTAACTATCGGGACGTCGATCCTCTTTTCGGTACGTTAGCTGACGCAGACGCGCTTTTAACCAAAGCGAAAGAACTGGGATTAAAAGTCATTGTCGATTTAGTTCCCAACCACACTTCAGATCAACATCAGTGGTTCCAGGACGCTTTAGCAGCTGGAATCGGTTCTGCCGAGCGAGAACGGTATATTTTCCGCCCCGGAACTGGGGAAAATGGAGAGCTTCCCCCCAACGACTGGGAATCGATTTTCGGTTCAATCGCTTGGACTCGAGTATGTGACAGAGCTGACGCACCTGGTTCAGCTTGGGAAAATGACCCCAGCTGGTATCTGCATCTTTTTGATTCTTCCCAGCCCGATCTAAACTGGGAACACCCCGAAGTGCGGGAAGAATTCCACGATATCCTCCGCTTCTGGCTCTCCCGAGGCGTTGCCGGTTTCAGAGTTGATGTGGCGCACGGCCTGGTAAAAGACCCCACTTTACCGAACTGGCAGTTCCACTGGAAAATGGTTGACGGTGGCTCCGCTTCCGCATCCGATGTGCCTCCCCCACCCATGTGGAATCTGGAGGGCGTTCATGAAATCTACCGCGAATGGCGGAAAGTTCTAGACGAGTTCGATACAGAGCGTATCTTAGTTGCCGAAGCCTGGGTTTCTCCCGAACGGGGAATTGCAAAGTACGTGCGCGCAGATGAAATGAATCAATCGTTCAACTTTGATTTTCTCTGTTGTGAGTGGGAGCCAACGGCCCTGCGAGAAGTAATCAGTAAGTCTTTAGCGGCTATGGATCAGGTGGGCGCCCCCACTACCTGGGTTTTATCTAACCACGACGTGGTCCGAGCTGCTTCACGGATGGGGCTTTCTAAAACTGGTAAAGGCCCCAATGGGATTCGTTCCTTTGAAGAACAACCCAATCAGCCACTCGCCTTACGCCGCGCCAAAGCCGCACACGCCCTCATGTTGGCACTCCCCGGCTCAGCCTACATTTATCAAGGAGAAGAGTTAGGTTTACCAGAACACACTATGCTTCCTGATTCCGTGCGGCAAGACCCTGCTTTCTTCCGCACTCAGCAGGCAGAAGCAGGTCGGGACGGGTGCCGAGTGCCACTACCGTGGGAGGCAAATGCCCCTGGTTTCGGGTTTAGTCCCACCGGAGACACCTGGCTTCCGCAACCATTATTTTGGGAAGATCTGGCAATAGACCGCCAGCTCAACGACCCCAATTCGCATCTGAGTTGGTATCGGCATATGCTGCAGTTACGTAAGCGCCTGCAGTTAGCCGAGGGCGGTTTGCTAGACGTAACTGGTTTCGCAGATTTAGCGGGCTTCGGATTAGCCTATGTGAATCAAAGCTCCTACGGTGAAGTAGTAGTCGCCACGACTTTCACAGAACCGACAGTGATTTCCTCGAAATGGCAAGTTCTCTTTAGTTCCGCAGATCTAATTACCACCTCAGGTGGTTTAGAAGTTCCTGCCGATACGACCGTGTGGTTAAAGTAGGGGAAACAGGTGGCCGATTTCGGCTCTTTCACCAGAGGCTTCCACCTGCAATGGTTTTCCAGAACTACCGATAATTTTTCGTTTAGGGTTGGTATCGCCCTCGAGAATTTCCTGCCAAGTGTATTTTCCAGCTGCTAAGGCAACGAAAGTTTCCATACTCATTTCCACCACAGCTGGGGGTGTGCCTCGCCGGTGTACAGTTCCACCCAGGATTTGCACTGCCCCTGCCGGGGGAACGCGAACTTCAACTGCGCGCCCAGGAGCTAGCCGCGCTAACTCTTGTAGCCCCCAACGCACCGCAGTTTTCCATTCTCTTGAAGTGCAAGTCTGCGCTGGAATCTCACCGTTAAGCACAGCTAAACCAGCTTTAAGCGCAGCTAAACCAACTTCGTCGCTAATCTGTTTTGCCACTAGAATCTTTCCTTAAAACTAAGGTCAGATTACTCCGTGATCCAACATCGCGTCAGCAACGCGGGTAAATCCAGTAATATTTGCACCCAGCACATAGTTACCTGGTTCACCGTATTCCTCAGCAGTAGCTAAACAGTCATCGTGAATACTCTGCATGATGGCAGTTAGTTCTGCTTCAGCGCGGGCAAAAGTCCACTTCGCACGGGAAGCATTTTGTTGCATTTCCAAAGCGGAAGTAGCTACCCCGCCGGCATTAGCGGCTTTTCCGGGAGCATACAGAATCTTCGAGCTTTGGAAAAGTTCCACCGCTTCCGGAGTGGACGGCATATTTGCGCCCTCGGAAACTACTTGGCAACCGTTTTGCAGCAAAGTCCGCGCCTGCACGCCGTTAAGCTCATTTTGGGTGGCACACGGTAAAGCAATCTCAGCCGGAACATCCCAGACGCTTCCTTCCGCAGAGAAAACTGCCCCCTGTCGGCGAGTAGCATAGTCAGAAACGCGGCCTCTTTCAACTTCTTTAATCTGCTTTAACAGCTCTAAATCAATCCCCTGCGGGTCATAAACCCAGCCGGAAGAATCAGAAATCGTAATCGGTAAAGCGCCCAGCTGCTGAGCTTTTTCAATCGCATAAGTAGCTACATTTCCAGACCCAGAAACTAAAACACGCTTACCTTCAAGGTCTTCTCCACGAGTTTTCAACATCGATTGGGCAAACAGTACCGTACCGTAACCGGTAGCTTCGGTACGCACTAAAGAACCACCCCAACCAAGTTTCTTCCCGGTTAAAACTCCGGACTCAAAGTGGTTAGTCAGCCGCTTATACTGTCCGAATAGGTAACCAACCTCGCGGCCACCTACCCCAATGTCACCGGCTGGCACGTCAGTACCCGCCCCAATGTGGCGAAATAATTCCGTCATAAAGGACTGGCAAAAACGCATAATTTCATTATCGGACTTGCCGTGCGGATCAAAATCGGAACCGCCCTTACCGCCGCCAATTCCCTGCCCGGTAAGCGCATTTTTAAAGATCTGCTCAAAGCCAAGGAATTTAACGATATTAGCGTTCACGGAACGGTGGAAACGAATCCCTCCCTTATAGGGGCCTAAAGCGGAAGAGAACTGCACGCGGAACCCGCGATTTACCTGTACCCGACCGGCATCATCTACCCAGGGAACGCGGAACATGATGAGGCGTTCTGGTTCAACTAGTCTTTCAAGTAAAGCGTGATCAGCGTATTTCGGATGTTTTTCCAACGCTGGTGTGAGAGATTCAAGCACTTCGTGGACTGCCTGCAAGAACTCAGGTTCACCTGGGTTCCGACGAACTACCTCTGCAAAAACCTCTTCAACCCGGTTAGTCATATATGTTCTCCTGTAGATTCCGTTTTACGCATTTTCCTTTAAGTGAACTTTGCTCTCTCACTGCAAAAGCTCCTCTATAAGTAAACCGCATCAGGAACTCTTTGGGAAATGCTCGTAAAACGGAATCTACTATTATGCTTATCCTAAAGGCCTTGTTTTCACCCAGAAATCAGAAATATTTTGGTAAAACTGCAGCCATTTCTGCTTGCAATTCTGAGACCCGTAATACCAGGGGACCTACTTCTCCGGGTTCACCAAAGCTAGCCACAGTAGCCTCTGGAGCCCCCAAAAGTTCCGGATCAAAATTCGCTGCATCTCCTAAAGAGTCAGCTCCGGCGATAGTAAGTAAAGTTCCGCCTGCTACCCCAATGCGGTAGCAGGAAACCCCCTCAGCTTCACAAGCTGCTAAGACAGCTTGGTGAGCGCCCTCGGGAGCCGCCACAATGGCGCGTCCTTGGGTTTCAGAAAAGAGTGCCACGAAATCTGAAATCTCGTTATCACGCACCAGGGCAGAAATATCTACCGAAGCGCCAATTCCTGCGCGAGTACAGGCTTCCACAAGGGCTTGGACTAAGCCCCCATCGGAAATGTCATGAGCTGCGGAAATCAGTGGCTCTCCATCAGGACCATCTTGGTTAATCAGGGCGCGCAAAACGTTTCCTAAAGCAACTTCTTTCGCGAAATCAACTACCGGAGGATGCCCTCCTAAGTGACCGTGAACTTCCCGTGCCCACGCGGAACCATCTAACTCATCCTGCGTACTTCCCAGCACATAAATCGCCAGGCCTTCTGAGAACCATCCCGCCGGGCGGGTGCGGCGCACATCTGCAATCACTCCCAGGACACCCACTACCGGAGTGGGGTTAATAGAGGAGTCAATCAACCCCTTTTCTTTACCAGAAGAATTGTATAGGGACACGTTTCCGCCAGTTACGGGAATTCCCAGAGTTTGACAGCCGTCTGCTAAACCGGTCATTGCGGTGACCAGCTGCCACATGGCGTCCGGGTCTTCTGGATTTCCAAAGTTTAAGCAGTCGGTAACTGCCCTTGGCTCTGCCCCGGAAATACATACGTTCCGGTAGGCTTCAGCCAGGGCCTGTTGCGCACCCACATAAGGGTCTAGCTTGCAGTACCAGCCGTTCGCGTCAGTTGCAATCGAAATTCCCAGGTTAGTAGTTTCATCTACCCGCACTACCCCAGCATCATCAGGCTGAGCAGAAGCCGTGTTTCCACGCACGTAGCGGTCATACTGGTCAGTTACCCAGTTTTTCGCTGCCTGGTTCGGGCTATTTAACATGGCAACTACTTGTTCTTTAATTTCTTTTCGATTGCTCGGACGCGCCAGTTTCGACGAGTCGTGAATCTGAAGCTCATCTAACCACAGGGGCCGCGCGTAGGGACGATCATAAACTGGGCCATCATGTGCCACAGTTTTTGGATCTACGTCTACAATTCGTTCTCCGTAGTGGTCAATTGTCAAACGTCCGTCACCGGTTACCGTTCCAATCACCGCAGCTTCAATATCCCATTTGCGCATGATTTCCATGAAGCGTTCCAGATTTTCTGGAGTAACTACCGCCATCATCCGTTCTTGGGATTCAGACATGAGAATTTCACCGGCGGTGAGAGTCTCATCGCGTAACAGCACTTTTTCAAGATCTACGTGCATACCAGAGTTACCATTTGACGCCAGTTCAGAGGTGGCGCAAGAGATACCGGCAGCACCCAGGTCTTGAATGCCTTCCACCACGCCTGCGTCAAAGAGTTCTAAACAGGCCTCAATCAGCACTTTTTCCATAAATGGGTCGCCCACTTGTACTGAGGGGCGTTTGGTGGGCATTCCGTCTTCAAAAGATTCAGAAGCCAAAATGGAAGCGCCCCCAATACCGTCACCACCGGTGCGAGCCCCAAAGAGAACTACTTGATTCCCAACGCCCTCGGCGTTAGCAAGGTGAATGTTCTCATGGCGCATAACTCCCACGCACAGGGCGTTTACCAGCGGGTTGCCCTGGTAGGACGGGTCGAAGTCGGTTTCTCCACCAATATTCGGTAGTCCCAGGCAGTTTCCATATCCGCCTACCCCAGCGACTACGCCGTGAACAACTCGCGCGGTATCAGGATGTTTCGGATCGCCAAAACGAAGCTGATCCATAACTGCGATGGGGCGAGCTCCCATAGAGATAATGTCGCGGACAATCCCCCCAACGCCGGTGGCTGCTCCTTGGTAGGGTTCTACAAAGGAAGGGTGGTTGTGAGATTCTACTTTGAAAGTAGCGGCCCAACCGTCGCCAATATCAACTACTCCAGCATTTTGGCCGATCCCCACCATCAGATGTTTTTTCATTTCCGGGGTGGTTTTCTTTCCAAACTGTTCACTAAGGTGTTTTTTGGAGGACTTGTATGAGCAGTGTTCGGACCACATTACCGAGTACATGGCCAGTTCTGCGTTAGTGGGGCGGCGGCCCAATAGTTTGACGATAGATTCATATTCGTCGGCTTTGAGCCCCAGTTCTTGCCAGGGCATTTCTTTGTCGGGGGTGGCAGCTGCGTCGGCGATCGTATCTGGGTGTTCGCGCACGTTTGTTCCTTATTTTAGGTTGGTCTTGGATAGCTGATTTTCTTTTCGAGGGCGCTTTATAGCGTAGTTTTCTAAACAGACGTTGGTTAGCTTAAGAGGGAGCTAAGCGCAGATTGGAAAATCCGCAGGCCGTCTATTCCGCCATGCGCTTGATTTGCTGTTTGGGGACCAAATCCTGTTTCTACAGCGTGTTCTGGGTGTGGCATTAAGCCAACGATATTTCCAGCGGCATTTGAGATTCCAGCTATGTCTTGTAAGGAGCCGTTCGGATTGAAATCTACGTAGCGGAAAACTACCTGTCCTTCGCCTTCTAAACGAGCTAGCAGTTCATCGTCTGCAACATAGCAGCCTTCCCCATTTTTGAGGGGGATAGTGATTTCTTCACCAACTGTAAAAAGATTTGACCAGGCGGTTTGATTATTTTCAACTCGCAATTTCTGGTCTCTGCAAATAAATTTCTGGTGGTTGTTGCGGATTAAAGCTCCGGGTAATAGGTTTGCTTCACATAGGATTTGGAAGCCATTACAGATTCCCAGAACGGGAAGCCCTTTATTTGCTTCTGCGATAAGCGTGTCCATTACTGGAGAAAATCGGGCAATTGCTCCGCAACGCAGGTAGTCTCCGTAAGAGAATCCGCCGGCTAGGACTACTGCGTCTACTCCGTGAAGGTCGGGGTCTTTGTGCCAAAGTTGGATGGGTTCAGCTCCGGCTTGGCGGACTGCGCGGGAAGCGTCTTGATCATCTAGGGTTCCGGGAAAGGTTACTACGCCTACGCGAGTCACTGTTTTTCCTCCGCAACCTCAACGCGGACAACTGCTTCAATATTTGGGTTAGCAAGTAGTTCTTCTGCAGCGTGACGAGCTTGTTCTAAGTGTGTTTCGGTAACAGCACCGGCAACATCAAGGTAGAAGCATTTGCCTTGGCGAACGGAAGTGAAAGCTGTTGCACCCACACGTGGGAGGACGCTCATTACCGCTTTACCTTGGGGATCGAGAATTTCTGGTTTTGGCATTACTTCAACGATGATACGACCCATGTTTTACTCCTCGTTGGGGTGGATTTAGCGGGGACGTTTACATTAAAAGTAGTTGGTGAACTACTTACTTATAGGGTAAGTAATTTCGATTTTGCTTGCGTTACCTGTCCAGTTATCGAACCGTTTTATTTCAATACGATAAACTCTGCTTAAGTTACCGGTATTTTCTTCGCTTTATGGTTTTGGTAGACGTTTGCGGAACAGTCTTAAGGTAAGCAGAGTAACTCCCCCCAGGGCAGTAACCGTAGTGACAATTAGTAATCCAACTATCTGCGATCCGGTATTTACTAAAGGCGCTTCCGCAGTGGCAACAACCAGTTGGGGAACATCTTTTTTGTGCTTCTTATTTCCGTTTGCAGGTTTCTTCTCTGGAATCACAACTTGTTTCCGCTTTTTCTTTTCGATACTAGCGGTAGATCCTGCTTCTGCTGCTTTAGGGATTGAGGGCTTTGAAATTACGTAAACCCCCAGCTGGCTAGAACTTGCTGCCTCTACAGTTTCTCCCGTTGCGGTGAGTTCTGTTTCTTGAATCCCGGCTTCAGTTTTTTTCGCTAAAAGCGCATTTTCTGGAAGTAGTTGATTATTTCCTTTAAGGGCGGATTCAATTTTTACGCCGCGGCGAATCACCGTGGGGATCATAGGTTTTACAATGGTACGCACTACCTGTAGTTCTCCGTATGGAACGTTCCCCAGGTAGTTTTGTACTGTCCGGATCTCTACCGTTCCGGGAGCGCCCTCGAAAAGAACTAGCACCTGCCCGCTTCCCAGTGTGGTGTCATCTTCGTAAACTGTTTCCACGGGAATAGTTTCAACTGCTACGCTAACAACTTCATTTGTTAGTAATAATGGTTTGGTTCCGCGCCGAATGACGCGGGGTTCCATTTTTTGAATGATTGTTTCAGAAACTACTTCGGGTTCACCAACTGGTTCGCCGTTTAGGTAGCGTTGTTTCAAAGTTACTTCTTTTTTCCCGTTAACACCGGCAGCTACTACCGTATCGTTACCTACGTAGGTTTCGGGGTCGTTTTCTTCAATGGTGGTGAAGGGAATCGTCTGCACTTCAACTTTGGTGACGTAGGTTGGAGTTGGGTTAGTTGAAGTAACTTGGTTTGTGAACTCAACTTGGGTAGCTGGTTTACCGGCTTTGCTGATCTGCACCTGTGGGCTAACCAGCAGGTAGCCTTCGTCATCTTTAGTTGCTTCTGATGGAGTTTCTGCTGGTCTGGCTACCTGTACTGTGAGTTGCACGGGTTCACTGTCGTATTTTATGTTCGCGTCATTGGCGGGGATTTGTTTTACTGTGAACTGATAGGTGCCGGGCTGGTTAAATTGCCATTTGCCCAGATCGATCTGCCCATCTACGCCGATTGAGATGGGGTCTTCGTTTATGATCGCAGACTGGATTGATCCGTTAATTACTTGGGGATTTTGGGAGGAAGCCTCTACTTTTACTTGGAATTTATCAGCTGGAATCGGCTGGTTTTGCTGCCCATCAGTCAGGTTCAGTTTGCCGATAAGATGGGTTTGCCAACGGTAGTTTTCAATATCTGTGGAGTATTGATTTTCAAAGCGGGGGGAATTTATTTTCTTTCCTGCTTTGGTGTAGGTAGAACTAACCGTGAATCTATTCGCGGCTTCATTTTGCGGGGCGATGACGATAGTTTGTTCAATTATGGTTTCGTCATAGCTGACGTATTTTTCAGCCTGAGGAATTTGCCGGTAGATGAGTTTGTAGGTACCTGGTTTAGTGAAGTCCAGGATTGGGAATGAAAAGGTTCCTTTTTGGTTGGCGATAAGTTTATCTGGAAGCCCGATTATTCCGTCTTGTGGGGATTCTTTAGCTAGGCTGACCTGTACGGCGAAGTCTGCGTCATTGGTTTTCTTGAACTTCGCGTTATCGTATACAAAAACTGGGATGCTGAGCGGTTTAAGGGAAGCGATAACTCTTTCGCTTGGTTTCGCTAGGGGCTCTATCGCGGGTTTTTGTTTGAGATTTTCAGAGCTGAGCGGACTGGTTTTAGGGTAGGCGGTTTCAGCAGCCTGTGCGGGGGACATGATTGTTCCCCCGAAAAGAAGTGTAGTTAAAGCAAAAAATGCCACGGCTTTCAATGCTTGGGTCTTTTGCTTAAAAAGAATCTGCATTGTGAATCCTGCTCTGATTTATGTTGCATTATTTGTGTTCTTATAATAGCAAAATATTGTTTAAGCAAACATCCCCCAGATTTTCTGTGAATTTCCCCCTCTCTTCTCCCCGGAGCGTAACACGCCGTGATGATTCTGTCCCCCTCCCCGGAGCGTAACACGCCGCAGTGATGAGCTTAGTGGAACTAAGCGAGTCATCACGGCGTGTTACGCTTTGCTAGTTTTTAAATTAACTCTGCGTGTTACGCTCCGGGGGGTGGAAGGCAGCGCCCTTGGAAATGTCATTGATTACGCCGCCATATAACCGGAAATAAAACTAAATGAACTATAAAGCCGAATCCTAATAAAAGAGGAAGGGCCCCCTCGCGGGAACCCTTCCTCTTTTATGAATATCTGAAACTAAAACTTCAGAAAATAACTTACTTAGTTTCTGCGATACGAGCGCGGAACTTAGCTAGTTCTTCGGTGATTTCAGCAGGAAGCTTGTCACCGAACTGCTTGAAGTATTCTTCAGTTTCGTCCATCTCAGCTGCCCAAGCGTCTGGGCAAATGTAGAATAGCTTCTTCCAGGTTTCTTCAGAGAAGTCCAAGCCTTCCAAGTTGAAGTCTTCGAACTTGGGGTAACGACCGGTTACACCGTCGATAGCTTCAACTTCACCAGCAGCGCGACGAACGATCCAGTCTAGAACACGGGAGTTCTCGCCGTATCCTGGCCACAGCCAGTTACCGTCTTCGTCCTTACGGAACCAGTTAACCTGGTAGATCTTCGGGAACTTGTCGCCCAGCTTAGCAGCCATTTCAATCCAGTGACCCCAGTAGTCAGCCATGTGGTAACCACAGAATGGGAGCATTGCGAATGGGTCGTGACGCAGGGAGCCTGCCTTCACGTCGGTTGCTGCAGCGGTTACTTCAGAAGCTACGGAAGCGCCGATGAATACACCGTGGTTAGCGGAGTATGCTTCTGCTACCAGTGGAACGTTGGTAGCGCGACGGCCACCGAACAAGATCGCATCAACTGCAACACCCTGAGGTGCTTCCCAGTCTTCGCAGATGATTGGGCACTGAGAAGCTGGAACGGTGAAGCGGGAGTTAGGGTGTGCTGCCTTTTCGCCAGATTCTGGAGTCCAGTCATTGCCGTGCCAGTCAATCAGGTGAGCTGGGGTTTCTCCGTCAATGCCTTCCCACCAAACGTCACCGTCGTCGGTTAGTGCAACGTTGGTGAAAATGGAGTTAGCCTTCATGGTTTCCATTGCCATTGGGTTGGTGGAGTAAGAGGTACCTGGAGCAACACCGAAGAAGCCTGCTTCTGGGTTGATTGCGTATAGGCGTCCGTCTGGTCCTGGACGCATCCAAGCGATATCGTCACCAACGGTTTCAACCTTGTAGCCTGGGATGGTTGGTTCCAACATAGCCAGGTTGGTCTTACCACAAGCGGATGGGAATGCTGCGGTTACGTGGAACTGCTTGCCGGTCTTTTCTTCGGTCAGACGCAGGATGAGCATGTGTTCTGCCATCCAGCCGTCACGACGTGCCATGGTGGAAGCAATACGCAAAGCGAAGCACTTCTTACCTAGCAGAGCGTTACCGCCGTATCCGGATCCGAAGGACCAGATTTCGTTGGTCTCAGGGAAGTGAGTGATGTACTTTTCATCGTTGCATGGCCAGTTGTCATCAACTTCGCCTTCAGCCAATGGAACACCCACGGAGTGTACTGCAGGAACCCAGGTTGCACCTTCGTTAATGAGATCCATAGCAGCAGAACCCATGCGGGTCATGATACGCATGTTGCAAACAACGTATGGGGAGTCGGTGATTTCAATACCGAGCTGGGAGATTGGACCACCCAAAGGACCCATGGAGAAAGGAATAACGTACATGGTACGTCCCTTCATGGAACCTGCGAATACGCGGTTCAGGGTTTCCTTCATTTCTTTTGGATCTGCCCAGTGGTTGGTTGGGCCTGCATCTTCTTCCTTTTCGGAGCAGATGAAGGTACGGGATTCAACGCGAGCTACGTCAGATGGCTTGGAGCGAGCCAAGAAAGAGTTAGGGCGCTTTTCTTCGTTCAGCTTGGTGAACATACCACTTTCAACCATTAGGTTGGTGAGGCGGTCCCATTCTTCCTGTGAGCCATCAGAGAATTCGACGCGATCTGGGGTAGTTAGTTCTGCAATCTTTGCAACCCATTCAATTACGTCTGCTGGTGCATTGGACGGAGCAACTGCTTTGATGTCCTCTAGCGTTACGGTCATACTTTCGCCTCCTGCGGCTTAGTTTAACTTCCTGGATGCTTTTTGCACCCAATGGTTCTTGTCCTCCCCGTGTTCTTCCACGGTTAGTCACGTTCTTAATTATCACCTATTAGACCGGAGAATTTCCAGGCGGGAAGTCCCATTATTTTTTAGATTTTTGGATATTTTTCGGTTTACCGAAATTTCAGCATTATTTCCCTTAACACTGCCGCTATCTCAGCACAACAATTTCCCAGCACAACAAGCTCCCGCAAGACAGTCCCTTGTCTCAGCTTACGAAAAATCTCAGGCGGACTCGCTTTGACGATTATGCAACCACACCAAAAGCCCTTGTTTGGGTGAAAAAAGCCAAGCAAGGAAAAAACTCGCGGTCACTACCATCACAATCATCGCACCCGTGGGAACATCAAGTGACCAAGAAAGGTAAAGCCCTAAGAAAGAAGCCACCCCACCAATCACTGCCGAAAGCGCCATCATAACTCCCAGACGGTCAGTTAGCATTCGCGCCGCCGCAGCCGGTGTCACTAAAAGCGCTAAAACCAAGATATTTCCAATCGTACGCACCGAAATAACCACCGCAGCAGTAACCATTAAATAAAGCACCAGGTCCAGCCAAAGAACCGGAAGCCGCTGTGCTCGCGCAGTTTCCCGATCCAACGAAACAGTCACCAGTTCTTTGTGCAGCATTAAAAGTACCGCAATCACCACGAAACCCACCACGGCAACTAAAACAATGTCCGAATCAGGTACGCCGGTGATAGACCCAAAGAGGAAAGATGTGAGCGAAGCCGTGTAACCACGAGTTTGACTAATGATAATCAGCCCCAAAGCAAACGCAAATGCAAAGAAAATGCCAATCACCGTATCTTCTTTAACTCGCCGGTTTTGACTGACTAATGTCACCAAAACGGCGATAATTACTCCGGCAACCGCCCCCCCTAAAAGCATGGAGCCTTGCAGGACAAAAGCAATCGCAATCCCTGGGAAAACCGCGTGTGCCACCGCGTCACCAATAAATGCCATTCCGCGTAACACTACGTGGGCGCCTACCACACCGCAAACGGTTGCGGACATTACGGCGATTAGCAGCGCCTTAGGGAGGAAAGCGAGGGCGGGGTTAGTGAGGTCTTGGAAAAAATCCCAAATCGAAATCATGCTTTTACTCCCACAGTACGCAATAGGGGGGATCCGGCTTTAACGGAAAAAGTTTGCATCCAAAGGTGCGGGTCAGCCAGTTCTGCTCCGGTTCCAGTGGCAATTACAGTTTTGTTTAGAAGGATCAGCCGGTGGCAGACATCGATTGCTGACCCCAAATCGTGAGTGCTCATCAGCAATGACGTACCTTCGTTTGCAAGGGCTTCGAAAAGTTCTAATAGCAGTTCTTGGCTGGGCATATCCAGTCCTGTGAATGGCTCATCTAACAGCAAGATAGCCGGGTTGGTTGCCAGCGCCCTCGCTAAGAGAACTCGTTGCCGCTGCCCTCCTGACAGCTCCCCTACCGGCCGGCGCGCCAAGTCAGCCATTTTAACTTTTTCGAGGGCGTTAAATACCGCCTCATAGTCAGTTGTTTTCGGTTGCCGCAGCCAACCGATTTGCCGAGTCCGCCCAGTCATCACGACTCCTTGCACGTCAATGGGAAAATCCCACGCGAACTCGTGTCTTTGGGGGACGTAGCCGATCAGATCTAAGGCTTTATTTCCGGTTAAACCATTTACTTTAATTTGTCCGCTGCGAACGGGGATTAATCCTAAGATGGAACGCAGTAAAGTTGTTTTTCCGGCGCCGTTTGGCCCAATTAGCCCCACGAAGCTACCTTTTTCAACGGTGAAAGTCACCTCATTTAAGACGTTGCGTTTCCCCAGGTCAGTGTTTACCTCCGCAACTTCTAAAGCGTAAGTCATGATTGGCTTTCCTTCTGAGCGGGATCCGCAGTTGGTGCAAAATCAGCTGCAGTTTCTTCACCGAGGGCGCTATTGAAGCTAGTTTCTTTTACGGAACTGGCTGAAATAGCAGCTTTTTGAGCTTTTTTACCGCGGATTAAGAAGAACATAATCAACGCTAATATGATTGCTCCCACGATTAGTGAGCCGTAGACTACATTATTTACGATTGAGGACGTTTCTAACGCGTGGTCGATTTTTACGCCCTCGGCTGGGGAACCTGGTTGCGTATTCGACTGTTCACCCGCTGCTGCCAGCTCTTTTGTTTCGTCCCACTGGGCAGAAAAAGCTGAAGCTGTTTCAGTTTCTCCGACTGCGAAACGTAAAACTCCGTCTGCCTGTAGTTCGCGTCCATCTTTTGTAGTTCCTTTTACGCGTAGTTTCACCAAATGCACTCCAGGCTCGGTAAACACCCAGTTTGCGTGAGTATGAGTCAATAAATCGACCCAAATCGCTTGAGTTTCAGCTTTTGCGGAAGTCCAAAGTACCTGTGGTTCACCAAACCCGCCGGCTTGTAGAAAAACTGTGAACTGTCCGGGTCCTTGGTGTCCTAAATACTCGAAGGTGATTCCCCGGTCGAAAGTTTCCACTACTTTTGGTGACTGGGTATTCCACCCCAGCCAAGGGACGTTTGCAACTTGAGTTTGCGGTAGTGCCCACACGGTTTCACCTGCTTTTTTCCCAGTGAAGTCGTATGCACCGCCCTCGGGAAGTACCTGTTCAGCCGGCTGCCCAACGGTGAAAACCACGTCACTTAACTGCCGCCAAACCGGGGATTCCGAAGTGTCATCACGCGCCATAAACTCCAGCTTATTCGCGTCACTGGGCTGGAAAATGGGGCCTAAATCAATGTGTCCGGCACCCAAAGTGGTCTGTTGCCCGGCGGGGGCTACCATTTCCGAATCGGTGACGGTTTGATCCAAGTTGGGATCTTTCACAGTTGCCAATGCCGGGCCTGCGTTGAAAATCAAGCCGACTATCAAAGCGAGGCTGAGCTTTTGCCAGAACTTCATTATTTTCCCTCATTTCCCGTTAAACACTGGTGCAGACTGTCTGCGTTAAAACGCATAAGTTTAATGTATGAATCGACTTTTTCGTCGAAAGTGTCTCCGTAAATTGTGCAGATTTGTACGTCTAAACGCTGCGCAACTTGGGTTAGGTTATTTGCGCGCATACTTAGGTTTGGTTCTAAAAAGACTGCTTTAACCTGTAGGTTTTGGAGCGTCCTGGTTAGGGCTATCAGGTCGCGTGCGGACGGTTCAATTGCTGGGTTTGGGGTAACGAAACCTGCGATATGCAGGTTGTAGGCTGCCCCCAGGTAACCGTAGCCGTCATGGGTGGTTACTAAATGGCGGTTTTGTGGTGGAATGTCGGTGATTTTTTCGCGCATATAGGTGTCCAGCTCATTTAGTTCCACGATGTAGGCTTGCGCGTTTTCTGAGTAGATTCGTGCGCCGGCTGGGTCTTTTTTGATTAGTTCGTCGCGGATTAGTTCTACGTATGCGATCACGTTTGAGACGTTATGCCACAGGTGTGGGTCTATTTCTCCGTGGACGTGTTTGCCCAGGACTGCTTGGGGAAGTAGGTAGGTTTCTTCGCCGGCTTTTCCAAGAAAACGGAATTGGGGTTCGCCGGGGATGCGTTGTAGGGATTTGTTTGGTACGGCTATTACAGTGGTTTCGGGGTCGTAGGTGGCCGCAGAAGAATGTGGTATACCGGCTTGTTGGTCGGTTGAGTCACCCTCGATAACTATTCTTCCCTGCTCCAAATTCACAGTAATATCTTGGTGCCCGTGGTCTAAAACCGTGGTTTTTCCTGGGATACCGTGCGCATTAACTCCCACCGCGAAAGTTACGGTGGCACTGCCGATAGTTTTCGTTTTCCCGAGGGCGTCAGCAGAAAGTTCTGCCTTAAAATCAACCTGGTAGATTCCCGGAGCACTAAAAGCCCAGCTCATATGAGTGTGCGCATCTGCCGGTAAGATAGCGGTGTCATTTTTGTAGTTGTCGTTTGCTTGAAATCCGTCTTTTGAGTTGAAGTAGATTTCAGCTTGCCCGAAGGTAGAAGTTAGAAAGCCCGCCATTTGAGGTTTTTGCATAGTGGGCGCAGGTTTTTCTTCCGCTCCCACAGAGTTTTCAGAAGTTATTTGATTTACGCGCATCCCGGTGGCACTTAATTTCACGTCTGTTTGCTTGTTTGCGCCCAGGTTTGCGCCATTTCCGCGTACTCGCAGCCCAAGCCAGATAGTGTCCAGGCTGACATTTTCTACCAGGGGAATGTAGTTTATTCCGTAGCTGCTGGCATTTTCTGCCAGGTGGATTACTTCTGTTTCGGGGCGAGTGTTGGTTTCGATTGTGCGCATGAAGGCATTGTCCTCAAGCAGCAACCCATTTGTAAAAGCAATATCTGCGTTAGCGATATTGCGTACGTCTCGTAGCGTTGGCTCATAAGAGTGCGGGTCTGCTCCGGGGGGCATCAGCGAGGTGACTCGGGCTCTGCCTTTAGTAACGTTCTCTACCAGGTCAGCAACTATCGCAGTAGAGGTCACCACATCCACGACACCGTCATCTCTTTGCGGGAGCGCAGTTTGCATACAAGCACTAGTCGTTAAACTAGCCACCAAGAGCAGACTTCCTAAAAGGGTGCGTTTAGATTTCATGTGCAACATACGGTACGTGGTTGTGGGTTCGAGTGTTTCTAACTATCCCACCTTAATGAAAATGATTCCCAAAATCAATATAGCCTATTTTTCGGAGCGTAACTCGCCGTAGATATTCATCTCGGCGAGTTACGCTCCGCGAAAAAAGAAAGGTAAATTAAACCCCCACCCGACTCAAAATCAATCAGGTTAATACCCCGCCCTCGGAAAAATCCAGCACCCCACGGCAAAAGCAAAACAGCACCCAAACAGGGTGCTGCCTCACTTCACACAAAACTCAGCGCAAGAACTCATGCCGCACAATCGCAGCTTCCCGCCCAGGACCCACCCCAATGACAGAAACTCGCACTTTAGAAACCTCTTCCAAAAACTCAATATAACGCTGCGCATTAACCGGCAACTGCGAAAACTCCCGCACCTGCGAAATATCCTCACTCCAACCCGGCAAATACTCATAAATCGGTTTCGCATGGTGGAAAGAAGTCTGATCCATCGGCATCTCATCAAAACGCACGCCATCAACCTCATAAGCCACACAAACCGGAATCTGCTCATAACCAGTCAGAACATCCAGCTTCGTAACCACCAAATCAGTCAAACCATTCACACGAGTCGCATAACGACCCACCACCGCATCAAACCAACCAGTCCGCCGCGGACGCCCAGTAGTCACCCCAAATTCGCCTCCACGAGCACGCAATTCCTCGCCCTCGTCACCAAACAACTCGGTAGGGAACGGCCCCTCACCCACACGAGTAGTGTAAGCCTTAGTCACCCCCACAACCGCATCAATCCGAGTTGGCCCCACGCCAGCTCCAGTACAAGCACCCCCCGCAGTTGCGTTAGATGACGTAACAAAAGGATAAGTACCATGGTCAATATCCAACATAGTTGCCTGACCAGCTTCAAAAAGAACAACTTTGCCTTCATCTAAAGCACTATTAACCTCTAAAGAACAGTCCACTACCATAGGGCGGATCCGCTCAGCATAAGCTAAAAGCTCTTGCACAATATCATCAACCGCAACCGCAGCCTTATTAAAAACTTTCGTGAAAAGATGGTTCTTATTCGTTAAAGCACCTTCAATTTTCTGCCGCAAAATAGACTCATCAAATAAATCCTGAACTCGCAAGCCAATCCGATTCATCTTATCCGCATAAGTAGGGCCAATCCCACGGCCAGTAGTTCCTAACTGACGTTTTCCGAGGAATTTCTCAGTCACCCGGTCCATCATCCGATTATACGAAGGGATCAGGTGGGCATTCGCTGAAAGACGTAGTTTAGAAGTATCCTGCCCGCGAGCTTCCAATTCGTCAATTTCTTGGAAAAGTACTTCCAAATCAACTACCACTCCGTTGCCAATAATCGGAGTTACCCCCGTTGAGAGAATTCCGGCAGGTAATAGATGCAGAGCATATTTTTCGCCATCAACTACAACAGTGTGTCCAGCGTTGTTTCCACCATTAAATTTCACTACCAGGTCTACGTCTGCTCCAATTTGGTCGGTGGCTTTTCCTTTGCCCTCGTCCCCCCATTGGCACCCTACGACAATCACGGCTGGCATATTATTTTCCTCCGATTGGCTTTCACCAAAATTATTTTTTACTACGTTTCAGCTCAGCTTTTCGCTAAATTGCAGTGCAGAAATATGGAGTTTCTACTTTCAAGATTCTACCGGTTATTCACTTAGGTTGCTATGGTCGCCAACTTAACGTCCAGGGTTTGAAATCGACTAGGGACCTGCAAAAAATCGTGTAACCAGCTTTCTCGAGGGCGTTTAAGCAGACGTCTCCGGTTTGGCAGAAACTTACAAAACAATCTTTGGGTGATGATTGGGTAATCGTTGTAGTAGATTCAAAGGTTGTCTAATGAGTAATCCACAGGCTATTGATTATGCACTTTGAGGATTGATTTTTTGGTATTGTTCTAACAGAGACTTTTCCATCACCACAGGTTTATCCCCTCAATCAGTATGCCTATGTAACTAAACAACTATTTTGGTTTTGGAGAAGTTATGTCTACTCGTAAGCTCCCCTTACTCATTGCTATCAGCTTAATGTTTGCCCCTGCCCTGGCTGCTTGTGCGAACGATACCACTCCGTCAGAACAGGCTCCGCAGGCTATGAGCGATAACAAACCCACTGAAACAGAGGCGAAAAACGAACCCGCAGCCGACGAAAACGGATTAATCCCCACCGACGACCCAAACGTTTTCAAAGCCACTAAAATACTCCCCCGACCACCCGAATCAGCCCAGTACCCTAAACCGGAGTATCCCGCCCTCGGATACGAAAATAGTATTTACGGTGCCGAAGCAGTAGCAATCTACTTCGAAGACATGGTTGTTCACGCATATAGCACCGGCGATACCACAGACTTCGAAGCAATATGTACTTCCGCAGCAGAGTGGTGCCGTCGTCAGCTCAAAGGAGTTAAGAAAGTAACTGAAACAGACACCTGGTACAAGTTCGAAAATGCTCCGGAAGTTACCGTCACCGGATACGGAGTAGTACCTGATGACGGCCCAGGCGAATACTCAATCCGCATGGAAACATTAATCCCGGCAAGTACATATTTTAACTCACAAAAAATGACATTCTCAAAACACCCCCAGGACAAAGTGCTACGTCATATTTTCTTAAGTTATCAAGATGGCCGCTGGGTAATCGTCGATTTAGGCTCAGAGGTCATACCATGAGCTTTAAGAACCTTCTTCGTAAAGCACTTTTCTCAACTGTTCTCATTAGTATTTTCTTGTTTTCTGAGACTATTCCCGGCCACGCAAACACTGAACACGAAGATTATTATGTTGGAAAATATATTTTCCGTAGTCCACACGGCACTTTTTACATTAACGCTATAGATAAAATCATTATAGATAACGGTAACGGCAAGTATATGGAAATCTACTCTACGGGGATAGCGGAATTCGATACGCTCGCACCCGGTTGTAGTTCCATTGCAGGTTCGGTTCCTGTGGTCCACCACTGCCATAAGGCAGCTAAAACACAGGGTTCTCAAGGTGAAGCTGGGGCAAGTGATGAAACCGTACATTCTGAACCCAATCCTCTTGAGGTAGCTTTAACAACTATCGAGAATGTTTCCCCGCAACCAGCTCCGTTAAATATTCAACCTCCTAAAGGTTGGACGCTGACAAACGTAGAAACTATTTTCTATCTAACCAATACCACTCAAAGACAAACTATCGAAACAGAATTAGGGGCAGCAACCCTAACTTGGAACGCAGCCTCATTCACGTTTAACTTTGGTGATCAAACTCAACATAGAACTTACACTAACCCAGGTGCTCCCTATCCGAAGCACACAATCACCCACGTGTACAAGCAAACTAAAAACTTCACTCCTACTGTCACCATAAGTTGGAACGCTGAGCTCAATATTGCTGGGCAGACCTTCATTTTCAAACATGCTCACCAAACTCAATCCAGTCAGCATTTAGAAGTCTATAAGACGGAAGTAAAGTTAAAAACTAACGAGTAAGTTAGCGACTAAAAGTGTTCATAACAAAACTTACACAATAGCTTCGTAACTCAATCAGATCTATATGGAGTCCCCATGTCTGCCCCGAAACTACATCTATTAATCGCTTTCAGTCTGATATTTGTCCCTGCCCTGACTGCTTGTGCAAACGACACCACTCCGTCAGAACAGGCTCCGCAAGCTACAATCGATAACAAACCCGCTGAAACAGAGACAAAAAACGAACCCGCAGCCAATGAAAACGGATTAATCCCCACCGACGACCCTAATGTTTTCAAAGCCACTAAAATAGTTCCCCGACCACCAGAATCAGCCCAGTACCCTAAACCGGAGTATCCTGCCCTCGGATACGAAAATAGTATTTACGGCGCCGAAGCAGTAGCAATCTACTTCGAAGACATGGTTGTCCACGCATACAGCACCGGCGATACCACAGACTTCGAAGCAATATGTACTTCAACAGCAGAATGGTGCCGAGAACAACTTCTCGGCGTTAAAGAAGTAACTGAAACAGACACCTGGTACAAGTTCGAAAACGCCCCGGAAGTTACCGTCACCGGATACGCAGTAGTAACCGACGGCGGCCCAGGCGAATACTCAATCCGCATGGAATCAACCCTACCTAACTACACAAAATTCAATCCAAAAAAGATGAAATATACCAAGTACCCTAATCGCAAAGTCTTACGTCGTATTTTCTTAAGTTATCAAGATGGCCGCTGGGTAATCGTCGATTTAGGCTCGGAAATAATCGGATAAGAAATCTACTTTATATTTATGGTTTTGGAGAAGTTATGTCTACTCGTAAGCTCCCCTTACTCATTGCTATCAGCTTAATGTTTGCCCCTGCCCTGGCTGCTTGTGCAAACGACACTACTTCGCAGGAACAGGCTCCGCAGGCTACAAGCGATAACAAACCCACTGAAACAGAGACAAAAAACGAACCCGCAGCAGACGAAAACGGATTAATCCCCACCGACGACCCTAATGTTTTCAAAGCCACCAAAATAGTTCCCCGACCACCCGAATCAGCACAGTACCCTAAACCGGAATACCCCGCCCTCGGATACGAAAATAGTATTTACGGCGCCGAAGCAGTAGCAATCTACTTCGAAGACATGGTTGTCCACGCATACAGCACCGGCGATACCACAGACTTCGAAGCAATATGTACTTCAACAGCAGAATGGTGCCGAGAACAACTTCTCGGCGTTAAGAAAGTGACTGAAACAGACACCTGGTACAAATTCGAAAATGCTCCGGAAGTTACCGTCACCGGATACGCAGTAGTAACCGACGGCGGTCCAGGTGAATACTCAATCCGCATGGAATCAACCCTACCTAACTACACATATTTCAATTCAAAAAAGATGACCTTGACAAAGTATCCGAAGGGTAAGGTTTTACGTCGTGTTTTCTTAAGTTATCAAGATGGCCGCTGGGTAATCGTCGATGTAGGTTCGGAGATAATCGAATAAGAAATCTACTTTATATTTATGGTTTTGGAGAAGTTATGTCTAACCTTAAGATCTTATTACTCTTCGTTGTAAGTATGATACTTTCACCTATTTTGGTAGCTTGTGCGAACGACACTACTCCGTCAGAACAGGCTCCGCAAGCTACAAGCGATAACAAACCCAGTGAAACAGAGACAAAAAACAAACCCGCAGCAGACGAAAACGGATTAATCCCCACCGACGACCCTAATGTTTTCAAAGCCACCAAAATAGTTCCCCGACCACCCGAATCCGATCAATATCCTAAACCGGAATACCCCGCCCTCGGAAATGAAAATAATCTTAATGGTGCCAAAGCTGTGGCAGTCTACGTCGAAGACCTCGTTACATACGCATATTCCACAGGTGACACCACAGACTTAGAACTTGTTTGTAGCACCCGATCAAGCTGGTGCGCAGATAACATCGAGGGCGCTAAAAAAGTAGCAAAAGGCAGTATTTGGTACCGTTTTAATAAAGCCCCCACAGTCACTGCAACCGGATACCTAGAAGTTCCAAAAGAGCATAATCAAGGCGAATACTCAATCCGCATAGAAACACAGATCTGGGGATACACATATTTCAGTACCACCAAAATGGAACTTGCTAAATACGCGAGCAAAAAACTCTTACGTCACATAAACCTAAGCTTCTTAAACGGTCGCTGGGTTATCGTATCAGTAGATTCAGAAAGAATAGAATGACGATCGATTGCCATTTAACATCTCAACTGATTTTTCCTATCACCGTGTTTAAGAAACGGCAGCACTAGTTTTAGTTTTGGAGAAGTTATGTCTAACCTTAAGATCTTATTACTCTTCGTTGTAAGTATGATACTTTCACCTATTTTGGTAGCTTGTGCGAACGATACCACTCCGTCAGAACAGGCTCCGCAAGCTACAAGCGATAACAAACCCAGTGAAACAGAGGCGAAAAACGAACCCGCAGCAGACGAAAACGGATTAATCCCCACCGACGACCCTAATGTTTTCAAAGCCACCAAAATAGTTCCCCGACCACCCGAATCCGGTCAATATCCTAAACCGGAATACCCCGCCCTCGGATACGAAAATAGTATTTACGGTGCCGAAGCAGTAGCAATCTACTTCGAGGACCTATTACTATACGCATACAGCACCGGCGACTACGCAGATTTTGAAACCGTATGCACCTCAACAGCAGAATGGTGCCGCGACCAACTTATCGGTGTTAAGAAAGTAACTGAAACAGACACCTGGTACAAATTCGAAAACGCTCCGGAAGTTACCGTCACCGGATACGCAGTAGTAACCGACGGCGGCCCAGGCGAATACTCAATCCGCATGGAAACACTGCTCCCTGCGAGTACATATTTTAACTCACAAAAGATGACATTCTCAAAACACCCCCAAGACAAAGTCCTACGTCGCATTTTCTTAAGTTATCAAGATGGCCGCTGGGTAATCGTCGATTTAGGCTCGGAGATAATACAGTAATCCTAAAATGTATTTCCGTTTTCGTTTCTCTGTGTCGGGCTTATTAGCACTCCGAGTACAACTCACGAAAATACGCCCTAAAGCAGTCCCAAGATTGCAAAATAAAGCACTTTAGAATACCCATATTTCAATCAAAAACGCCCATTTATACGCTGACTTTCACATAGAAAACCGGCAAAAGCCGGTTACTAACAGCACGAAACAAGCAATTTAATCACTAATCTTCCTCCGCTCCTCTCGGAGCGTAACACGCCGCACCCATTTTTCAACCCACCTAGACATGAAGCTTAACGGGGAAATACAGCTGTTTTACAGAAAAGACGTGCCCACCGGTTTCCCAGGTGGGCACGTCTTCGGCGTGTTACGCTCCGCTATTGGAAAACAACACTCTTTCAGTGAAGACACTTCCGTATTGTTGAGCGCTTACTTCTTATAAAGCAAAACTACTTTCTAACTTTTATTCTCAGACTTCAAGGTTTGCGGTATCCCATCTGTCTGCCAAAACTTCAGCAGAAAGTGGAGTGCGATTACCAAAACGATGGTTTGTAATCGAAACTGCCTGTTCATGAACGAAGGGGAGAATTTCAATTCTCGAAGCGTCAGTAACCGGATCATCGAAAATAGCAATATCGATGCTACCACCCACAGCTCGACGCAAAGCATCCCCGTTCTCACCAACTAGGCGAACGCGTTCACCTAAATAGTGATTTTCAAGCAAACTACGCTGGAACTGAGCTTCGTTTTCTACAGTTGTCTCTACTCCGAACTTGTTAAGCAAAGCCACCAAATTCGTTGGCAGGTAGTCGCTTGAAGAAACGATTAACGCCACGTCATCAAATCCGCCACCATTTAAGAAACGAGCAAACGCTTCATTATCGTCAGCGAAGAAAGCAAAAGCACCTACTGACAAACCGGCAGACAGCACACGGAAGATTTCAAACTTGGTAGAGTCCTTTCCAAAACGGACGGTAGTTTCCGCAGGTAGGTAACGCAAAATATTACGTTCCACAGGAATATCACTTGGATCATGCAGTTCATCGAACACCTTTGCGGTAACGTAAGCATCATGCTTAACGACCTGCAAAAGATGATTGAAATCTTCCTCATCCAAATGTTCTTTAGCTACTTCAAGTAAGCCAACATACTGAGACTTTAACTGAACACTCTCTCCAGCAGGGATTGGTTCCAACTGAGTATTTTCGAAAGTTCCAAATCCGAACAGATAGTTCGGGCCGCCTGCTTTAGCGCCCTCACCAACAACTGAACGCTTCCAACCACCAAATGGTTGGCGCTGCACAATTGCCCCGGTAATCCCACGGTTCACGTAAACGTTACCGGCTTCAACATTATTTAACCAAAGGTTAATTTCTTCCGCATCCAAAGAATGCAAACCTGCAGTTAAACCATAGTCCGTCATATTCTGTAAGAAAATGGCTTCCTCTAAAGTATCAACCCGCATGATTCCCAGCAGTGGACCGAAATATTCAGTCAAGTGGAACTCTGAACCAGCTTCCACTCCGGCACGCACCCCTGGGCTCCACAAGCGACCAGTTTCATCCAACTGCTTAGGTTCAATCACCCAACGTTGTCCAGGTTCCAGCGTGGTAAGTCCGCGCATAAGTTTCTCACCCGGTTTCACAGACAGTGGCCCCATCTGTACTGAAAGATCATCTGCCCAACCGATATTTAGAGACTTAACTGCGTCAATTAGCTGATTGCGAACACGCTTAGAAAAACCTGCCGAGCCCACCAAAATTACGTTAGAACAGGCAGAACACTTTTGTCCGGCGTGCCCGAAAGCCGAGTTCACAATATCTTTAACAGCTAGATCTAAGTCTGCTGATGGAGTAACGATAATCGAATTCTTCCCTGATGTTTCTGCCATCAGTTTCATAGTCGGATCCCAAGAACGGAACAACTCGGCTGTTTCCGCACCACCGGTGAGAACTACCCGTTCAACCCGCTTATCAGTTACCAGTTCTTTACCAAGTTCACGTTCGCCAACATTAACTAATCCCAGAACATCTGCAGGTACGCCAGCTGCCCACAGACATTCAGCAATCACCGCACCACAACGTTTTGAAACAGAAGCCGGTTTAAGGATTACACCAGAACCGGCTGCTAAAGCAGCCAATACCCCGCCCGCAGGAATAGCCAAAGGGAAGTTCCATGGTGGGGTAATCAAAGTGATTCCCACCGGTTTGAAGTTAGCCCCATTTACTTTCTCTAGTTCTAAGGCTTGTTCTGCATAGTAGTGGGCAAAATCAGCTGCTTCTGATACTTCCACGTCAGCTTGGTCAAGTCCCTTACCAAGCTCAGACCCGGCGACCTCGATCAGATCTGCGCGGCGACGCGCAATCTCCACACCGGCACGGTGCAGGACATCTGCCCGCTCCGCAGCTGTTTTAGCTGCCCAAGTACGGGCTCCCAGCTCAATCTTGCGAATGAACTGGTCCAGTTCTTCAGCATTGTTAATTTCAGCTTCCTGGGCAGTTTCAACCCCCAAAGTAGAACTTGGGATACGGGCTGCGATCTGCTGTGCCCACGCTAAGTTAGCTTCAAGAGAAGGGTCAGAGTCAGCAATATTTTCAAATACCCACTGCCCATTTTCGTCTTGCACCTCAGCGGTGAGGGACTCAGTTGTTTCCGTCTGACGATTTTGTTTCCGGTTTGCTCCGACGCGGGAGTCGCCTTCAGTTTCTAACTGTTCCACCGCGTTTAAGAAACGTTCTTTTTCTTTTTCGAAAGAAGCTACGTTTGTGCCGATATCGAAAATCGACGCCATGAAGTTTTCGTCCGCTGAGTTTTCCTCCAGACGACGCACTAAGTAGGCTATCGCCACGTCGTATTCGTCTGGGTGTACCACTGGAACGTAAAGTAGAAGGCTGCCAATGTCTTCACGGACAGCTGACGCCTGCTGAGTTGCCATGCCTGAGAGCATTTCAATTTCCACGCCGGCAGTTACGCCGCGGTCTAATGCCATTTCCCAGGCAGTTGCTACTGTGAACAGGTTGTGACCGGCAACGCCAATCCGAATGTTTTCAATATTTTCTGGTTGCAGCGACCAATCAAGAATCCGCAGGTAGTTTGCGTCTGTTGCCTGTTTCGATTCCCAGGTGGTTAAAGACCAGCCGTGCATGAGCGCATCGACTCGTTCCATGGCGAGGTTGGCGCCCTTAACAACCCGAACTTTAATGGCTGCACCACCGCGAGCGCGTCGTTGCCGCGCCCAGGCTTGTAGGTCTTTCATAGAGTCCAGGGTGTCTGGCAGGTAGGCTTGGAGGACGATACCGGCTTCTAATCCGAGGAGTTCTTCCCGGTCTAGGATTTTCTTGAATACGTCAATGGTGATGTTGAGATCACGGTATTCTTCCATGTCCAGGTTGATGAACTTGTTTTTTCCGGAGGCGGCGGCGTACTGGTAGAGCGGGAGGAGTTGTTCTACTGCGTGGTCAACTACCTGCTGGTATCCCCAGGCGTTGTGTGGTCCGGTTACGGCGGATACTTTTAATGATACGTAGTCAACATCGTCACGTTTTAAGAGTTTAAGTGTGTCGTTTAGGCGGCGGGCAGCTTCTTTTTCTCCCAGGACTGCTTCGCCTAGTAGGTTCATGTTTAGGCGGCTACCGTTGGCGCGGAGGCGTTGGATTGCCGGCCCAAGTTTTGCGTCGGTTACGTCTACAACCAGGTCGCCAACTAGCGTGGCAAATACTTTACGGGCGGCTGGTACGGATAGTTTAGGAACGTGTTTTCCGAGGACGCCACCAACCAGTGCGGGAGTGCGGAGGTACCAGGGGAGGAATTCTGGGTTTTGTGCTCCGATTTTTGCTAGGTGTTCTGCGGCTACTTCTTTATCCTCAGGTCGGACGACTCCGTCTACGAATGCTACCGTGTAGTCGAGGCCTCCGGGCGCTTCCAACACGTTGGCGAGTAGCTTGGCAGCTTGTTCCATCGGGTATTTGTTAGAGGCATCTGCCCAGCGTCGAGCTCGTGATAGGGCGCGTTCAGCAATTTCTTTGAAATTAGCAAGCGCTGCGTTGGACTCGCTCATGATGTTCCTTTCAGATTGGTTGGATTTCCAAGGCCATTCTTGGGAATGAACCCACACTGGCAATAGCCTTTATTTTACAGTTCTTTGTGTTGAGATTCTTATTATTTCGTGGCTGAGATTTTTAGTGGTCACTAGGTGGACGTTTCTGACTGAAAATCGGAGCGTAACATTCCCAACTTATTCATGTCGGCGTGTTACGCTCCGATTTTCAATTTGTTTTCACCTCAACTTCAGTGTTGATTTTGAAATAAAAACGGTTTGTTTGTAATAAAACGGTTTAGGGTTTTACTTTTTCATTAGTTCTAATGATTCGTCGAATTCTCTTTCGATTTCTTCATTTGGCTGCCAGGTGAGAATCGAAACGATCATCGCTACGGCGAAGTTGATGATGAATCCGGGGAGGATTTCATACATTTCGAAGATTCCTCCTGAGAGGCTCCGCCAGATACCGACAGTTACCGCGCCTGAGACCATTCCGGCAATCGCTCCCCAGGTGGTGAGTTTGCGCCAGTATAGGGCCAGTATGACGGTTGGGCCGAAGGAGGCTCCGAAGCCCGCCCAGGCAAATGCGACCAGTGATAGGATGGTGTCATTTCTTACCCAGGCGAGGAAAGCTGCGAAGACTGAAACTCCACCTACTGCAATACGCCCTAGGAGAATCCCATCATTTTCGCGAAGTTCTTTCTTGCTGAAAGCTTTGTAAATGTCTTCGACGATAGCTGATGATGTTACTAGCAGCTGGGAGGAGATGGTTGACATGATGGCTGCCAAGATGGCGGCGAGCATTAGTCCGGCGATTAGCGGGTGGAACAGGAGTTGCCCCAGGGTGATGAAGACTGCTTCTGGGTTGGGTAGTTGGCCAGTATCGTGGCGGTATACCGCGATTCCGACGAGGGCGGTTGTGCCGGCACCGAGGACGGAAAGGAGCATCCAGCCAATGCCGATACGGCGTGCCGCTTTGGCTTCTGCAGGCGAACGTAGTGCCATGAAACGCACGATGATGTGCGGCTGTCCAAAGTAGCCTAAGCCCCAAGCCATTGCTGAGATAATCCCGAAAATTGTGGCTCCTAAAGCTGCTTCTCTGGGGCCGAGGACGGAGGTTAGGTCTGCATTGACTGAGTTGATTTGGTTGAAGAGTTCTACGGGACCGCCCACGTGCATGATGCCGACGATGGGTACCATGATCAGGGCGATTAACATCATGAGGCCTTGGACCACGTCAGTCCAAGATACTGCTAAGAATCCGCCTACGAGAGTGTATAAAACTGTAATTCCAGCTACCAGGACCATGCCGAGGTTGTAGTTCATTCCGAAGGAGGATTCGAAGAATACGCCGCCGGATACCATTCCGGAAGATACGTAGAAGGTGAAGAAAACCATGATGATAATACCCGCGACGATGCGGATTAGGTTTGTTGAGTCTCTTAGTCTGGAGCCAAGGAATGATGGGATGGTAATCGAGTTGGAAGATACTTGGGAGTAGGCGCGTAAGCGGGGGGCTACTAGTTTCCAGTTCAGCCATGCGCCGATGGTTAGGCCCACTGCGATCCAACCTTCGATTAGTCCAGCGGAATAGATGGCGCCGGGTAGTCCTAGTAGGAGCCAGCCTGACATGTCTGATGCGCCGGCAGAAAGTGCTGCTACGCCTGGGCCGAGTTGGCGTCCACCGAGCATGTAGTCATCAAGATCGTTAGTTCGGTTGTATGCGAAAAGTCCAATCATGATCATAGCTACGAGGTAGATCACCATCGCGCCAGCTTGGTAGGTTGTTGCTTCCATTCGGGGGAACCTCCTTTGGTTTCCTCATTTGGTTAAATAGGTGAAACAGTCCGCAAACTTTGTTTTAACGTTATTTTCGGTACTGATGTGAGAGTATCTGGGATTTACTTTCATTACCTACAGTTTACTCTTTAAATAAACACTCTGTTACTAATTCGTTATTTTTGCTGGGACTTTATGCACTTTTTGAGGCTTTTTAATCAACTTCAATCCTCCCTTTGTCCACCAAATCCCCTCCGAAGCGCCCTCCCCCTCCGAAGCGTAACACGCCGAGAAGATTCACTTCGGCGTGTTACGCTCCGCCCTCGGGAAGAAAACTCTGCCGCCACCACCCAAGTGACCCCCTCCCCACTGGAAAATTTATCCAACCCAGACGGTGAGAAACCTTGCAAACGTAGCCTTGCAGACAAGAAGAAGCAAACAGAACGGTAAAATGAAGCTAGAATCGATTTTTAAACGCAAATTAGGAAGATCATAAAATGGCTGGAAATGACGGCGCGCGACGCCCCACTCCCAAAAGAAAAAAAGGACCCCTAAAAGGCACCGGCGGACACTCCCGTCGAGCCCTGCGTCCCAAAGGCCCCACTCCCAAAGCTGAAGACCGCGTCTACCACGTAGCCCACAAACGCAAAGTCGCAAAAGAAATAGCCGAAAAAAAGAAAGCCCAAGCAGACGCATACCGCAACCGCACTTCCATTAAAATCTCCGCCGGAAACGAACTTATCGTCGGACGCAACGCCGTATTTGAAGCAGTCGATGCCGGCATAGAAATTGTCCGCGTATTCCTTGCCGGAAACGCATTAGATGAACGAATCGGCAAAGTTATCCGCACGGCAACTGCCCTGGGCGCCCCAATTCTTGAAGTTTCTAAACTAGACTTAGAAAACGCTTCCGGAGAAGCTGCCCACCAATCAGTAGGCATCGAAGTTCCAGGTTACGAATACTATTGCGCGCAAGACCTCTTAGATCGCGCCGCTGAAAACCATGAAATTCCGCTGATTGTCGCCCTCGATCAAGTAACTGACCCACATAATTTAGGTGCGGTAATGCGCTCTGGCGCGGCTTTTGGTGCCACCGGCGTACTCATCTCTGAACGGCGCTCCGCTTCGGTTAATGCCACCGTTTGGAAAGTCTCTGCCGGAGCTGCCGCCCAGGTGCCTGTAGCTAAAGAAACCAACCTGGTGCGCGCCCTCAAAGAGTTAAAGGAAGCAGGCTGTTTCATCGTTGGCCTAGATGGAAACGGGGACGTTTCCCTACGGTCATTAGAACTGGCTACTGCCCCACTGGTAATCGTCACCGGAGCGGAAGGTAAGGGCCTCTCGCGCCTGGTTCGTGAGACTTGTGACCAGATTGTTTCCATTCCAATTTCTGCAAAAATGGAATCTTTAAACGCCGCGGTTGCTACCGGCATCACTCTTTACGAGGTCGCTTCCAAACGTGCAGAAGCCCTAAGAGCTTAAATTATTTTCATCACCTAAAGCGTAACTCGCCGTAGTCGATCGACTCGGCGAGTTACGCTTTAAACACGTTAAATTGCCTTCAAAACACCAAGTCGGCGTGTTACGCTCCGCGAAAGAGAATCACCAGCCGGAAAAACCCTGTCCCCAGCTAAAGGAAACTCCTGTTTTTCCACAGAAAAACTCTGCAGCGGTAGCCTACACCAGAGTAAGCTTGCAATTTTTAGTTTATGAAAACCCACGCTTTAAATCGCTCAACTTCCGCCACGCAAAACCCGGCCCCCTCATGTGCAGAAAATCCGCGTCTTTCCCACCAACCCTCTTTAGTTCACGCTCCCAGTAAAATACTGCAACACACTAAAGAAGTCATGCACCGCACCCGCTCTACGGTAGCTCTCACCCTCTACCCGGCGAGTCTCCTGTATGAGCTTCCCAGCTGGAATCTTCCCCAAGAAATCAACGTCTTATACTTTAAGCAAAGAACCTTCAGCAAAACTAAAGTAGGGCGCGACAAGTTCGGAAATGGTATTACGGTACGAAGATATTTTCGTAACTTTCCACCCGAAGCAGTAACCGTAATCGACAAGCAACCCATTTTACGTTTGGAATGGCTACTTCTAGATTTCCTACTTCTGAAAAACCCATATAACGCGCTGGTAACAGCAAACGCTATCTTGCGGAAACTAGTGGGAGCAAGTCGCGAAAATAGTCAGGCACAACAGTTACTCACCCAACGATATTTAACGTATTTTGAAGCCCTCACCCGTAAATATATTAGTAGCTACTACCAGCAGCGCGTGCTACGCAGAATCAGACTGCTAAACCCTCTGAGTGAATCGCCTTTAGAATCTGTAATCGAAGTTGCCATCCGCCAGCTTAAATACCGCACTTATAAAACCCAAGCACCGATCCCTCTGCCACACACAACTTTCTACACAGACGGGTTACTTCCGCGGTTAAAAGTTGTAGTTGAAGCTGATGGAGAGATTAAACGCCGCGCGGATCCAGAGCTAGTCCGCCAACGTTCCCGCGAGCGCCTCATAAAATCACTGGGCTATAGAATCATTCGTTTCAGCGCGGACGAATGTTGGGATCGGCATTTGCTGGAAAATATCTGCCGCAAGTTGGCAAAGCGCCCACCGGTTCACTTACATAAAATATAGTCCGAGGGCGCCCTCTGACCTCTCCGTAAAGCTCAGGGTTTAAAGGATCACGCTAAATGCCAGCGAGCCCCTTCGGGGGAATCTTCAACTATAATCCCCGCAGCCGTTAAACGATCTCTTAAATCATCGGCTTTAGCCCAATCTTTTTCAGCGCGGGCTTGAGCGCGTTCAGCTATCACTGCGGTTACTAAATGATCTAAAGCCTGTTGCATTTGCCCTTCGCCTTGCATATTTCCAAATACGAAAGGAGCCCACTGAGCAGAACCAGGATCCAACCCTAAGATCGCTAACATAGCGCGGACATCCCAAAGTGCTTGGTACATACGTTCAAAATCCGACGCAGAAATAGCTGAATTTCCGGCTTTTAAATGCTCGTAGATGACAGCTAAAGCACCTGCAACGTTTAGATCATCATCCATTGCCTGGCAAAATGCTTCAGGTAATGGATGGCTTGCAAGGGCGTCCTCGGGAATCTCAGGAAGCTGCTGTTGCTGCGCCAACTGCGTGGCTCGGGTAACAAAACCAGCGAAACGTTCCCAGGTAGCTTGGGCAGCTGCAATAGTTTCTTCGCCGTATTCCACGGTGGACCTGTGGTGCACTGTTCCCAACGCGAATCTGAGGACTGGGGCGGGCACGGTTTCTAAAATATCGGCAACTAGCAGCGAGTTACCTAAAGATTTAGACATTTTTTCACCTTTTAAGGTGACCCACGCATTATGCACCCACATTTGGGCGAAGCCCCAGCCTGCGCCGTGGGATTGTGCCTGTTCATTTTCGTGGTGTGGGAAGCGCAGGTCAATCCCCCCACCGTGGATATCGAATGTCTCCCCCAGGTAGCGTTCTGACATGGCGGAACATTCTAAATGCCAGCCGGGACGTCCTTTCCCCCAGGGGGATTCCCACGCTGCGGTAGTCGGTTCAGTGGGTTTCCACGCTTTCCAAAGCGCAAAATCTCGGGGGTCTTTCTTCCCAGCTTCGGTTGCTGCGTCGATTTGCGATTCGTCTTCAGTGGTGCGCATATTTGCTAGTTCTTGACGAGTTAAAGAACCGTAGTCGTCCAGAGAATGCACATCAAAATAAACGTTACCTTGCCCATCTGCGTAGGCGTGGCCGCGTTCCATGAGGCGTTCGATCAGGTGTAGTTGGTCGGTTATGTGCGCGGTTGCGCGAGGTTCAAAAGTGGGTGGGAGCAGACCCAATGCTTCGTATGCGGCGGCGAACTCGCGTTCAAATTTCGCTGCCCATGCCCACCACGGCTGGTTCGCTTCGGCTGATTTGCGTAAAATTTTGTCGTCGATATCGGTGATATTGCGAATGTAGGTGACCTCTATCCCGTTGTATTTTAACCAACGGATTAATGTGTCAAAAGCTACTGCTGAACGCATATGTCCAATGTGGGGACTGCCTTGTACAGTTGCACCGCAGAGGTATATTCCCACGTGTCCTGGTTTAACTGGTTTTAAAGGTTCGACAGTGCGAGTAGCTGAATTATATAGATGGAGGTTCACTCTTCCAGGTTAGCTGATTTTTAGCGTGAAGTTCTACCTCTGCGAGGTTTCTTGTAGCTGTTTTCCCGTTCCCTAACTCTCTTTCGCGGAGCGTAACACGCCGAGTTCATTTAACTGCACTCCTCACTATAGTCACTATCTGCGGAGCGTAACACGCCGTTTACAGTATATTCGGCGTGTTACGCTCGCGGGTTTAGGTAAGGTGGGGACTTGCTCCAGTACTTTTTCGGCATATCGTGTCATAAAATCTTGTTATGACTACTTTTCCTGAACTACGCACGGGCATTGGTACCGATGTTCACGCTTTTGCTGCTGCCGATTCTGGCAAAGAAATGTGGTTGGCCTGCTTACAATGGCCAAATGAAGTTGGTTTAGAGGGACACTCTGACGCTGACGTGGTGGCGCACGCCTGTTGTGATGCCTTATTTGCTGCTGCTGGCCTGGGTGATTTAGGCACACATTTTGGGACTTCCCGCCCCGAGTGGGCGGGGGCTTCGGGAGAAGCTTTACTGAAAGAAACTTTACGAATCATTTCCGAGGACGGTTGGAAAGTCCTTTCAGTTTCAGTGCAGGTAATCGGAAACCGTCCGCGAATTGGTGCTCGACGTGTGGAAGCCCAACAGCGTTTAACAGAGATTATTGGCGCGCCCGTTAACTTTGGTGCTTCAACGACTGATCATCTGGGGTTTGCTGGTCGCGGTGAAGGGTTGCTGGGGATTGCTACTGCCTTATTAGCTCGCTAACTAAACTCTCCTTCGCGGAGCGTAACACGCCGAGAAGATTTTCTTCGGCGTGTTACGCTCCGAAAATTAAGAGGGGATTACCTGACGCAGTTTGCGACTGGTAATCCCCTCTTTTAAGGTTGGTAGTTTTGCGGTTATCGTTAGCTTTTATTTACCGTCAAAGGAGTTTAGGTGAGCGTGTTTTTCTTTGACGGGAATAAGCATGAGCATCCCCACTAGCAGGATTGAAATAATTCCTAAGATGCCAAAATGTGCGGACTGTTGCCCGGGGCTTACGTAGTTTAATCCGATAGTTACGAAAAGACCGTACATTGCGGGAGCTAGGAAGGAAACTGCGCGCCCAGTGGTGGCATATAATCCGAAGACTTCTCCTTCTCTGCCTTCGGGAATAACTCTGCCGAGGAATGATCTGGAAGCGGATTGGGCGGGTCCTACGAATCCTGCCAAAGTTAAGCCTGCTATCCAGAAAACTGTTTTTCCTTCACTGTGGAAGAAGAAAACGATTAGTCCCATGCAGATCATTACGAATAAAGAAATCATGATGGTTTTCTTCGGGCCAATCCCGTCATCTACCCATCCGAAGATAATCGTAACTGCTGCTGCTACAACATTAGACGCTACGGCGAAAAGAATAATTTCTGAGTCAGAAAACGCAAAGGTTACTTTAGCTAAGATCGCCCCGTAGGTGAAAACTCCCGCCAGTCCGTCACGGAAAATCGCGGAAGCGAAAAGGAAAAATAGGGTATGGGGGGCTTCTTTATAAAGCCGTTTTACGGTTTTTACAAGGTGACGGTAGGATTCGACGATAGTTTCTGGAGCCTCCTCCTCATGCCCTTCAAGTTTACGTCCCGGTATCGCGAAAATTACTGGTAGCGCAGAGAGCCCAAACCAGAAAGCGGCAATCACCATGGCGGCTCGCACGTGCATTCCGTCATCTTTGGGGAATGGGAAAAGCGGATTATCTCCTAGGAAAAGGATTAGCAGAAGGAAAAGCAGAACGATGCCCCCCAGGTAGCCTGCAGCCCAGCCGATACCGGATACTCGCCCCATATTTTCAGGGGTGGAGATGCGTCCAAGCATAGCGTTGTAGTTTACCGAGGCAAACTCGAAGAAGATATTTCCAGCTGAGAGCAGAATAATCCCCAGCCAAAGAGCGCCTTGCATTCCAAAAGTTGAGCCGGGGCGGACAAAGAACATTCCCAATAAGGCTGCGAAAACCACGAGGGAATTCGCTCCCAGCCAGAAAGTGCCTTTGCCTTTCCTGTCTGCGCGTTGTCCACTGATTGGAGCGGTGAGAGCAATGATGATACCTGCGATGGTTAAACCCCAGGAGAGTTTAATAGAGGATTCTGAGGGATCTCCGAAAAGGCTTGAAACCAGGTAGGTGGAGAACACGAAAGTGGTTGCTACCGCGTTGAATGCGGCAGATCCCCAGTCCCAGATTGCCCACGAGAGAATGGTTTTATTCAGGAGTTTGCCTTTTTTCGGTTCCTTCTGAGAATTTTTGTCAGTATTTATTACTGCACTCATCATTTGTCCTTCAACTTTTCAATGACAATGCTTTTCTAAATTTACCTAACAAACGTCTTTTACCGGTTATTAAAAGCCGTTATGAAAAACTTTCCGCCTAGTTTCGACATTTTCTCGCCGGATAGTTGTCGTTTCTTCCCGAGGGCGGTTTCTGTAACTTTCCTATCCGCTGGAAGGGTTAAGAGTGACTAGACTTCGAGCAATTTCCAGATCAAAAGGAGTAGTAATTTTTAAACTAAATTCACTGCCGGCTACCAGTGCCACTGGTTCATTTACTAGTTGCATTAGTGAAGCATCGTCAGTGAATTCGCCTGTTTGGTTTGCCTGCGCTTTTTGGTGTGCCCTTAGGATAGTTTGGTATTTGAATCCCTGAGGAGTTTGTACGGCACGCAAAGTGGAACGGTCTGGAGTTTCCCCTGCCCATTCGCCTGTTTGATTCACAACTTTAGTGAGCGTATCCACTACGGGAAGAACGGGGATTACCGCGTTTACTTCCTCTAACTTGTCGCTTATTCGATCGATTACTTCAGTTGGCATGAGGCAGCGTGCCGCATCGTGAATTAGTACTTTTGCTTGGGGGATAACTTTTGTGATGGCTAGTTTTTCGGCTAGTTTTTCTATCCCAAGTAAACCTTGGTATACACTCGCTTGTCTGGAGGGACCACCCTTTACTACCAGCACTTGGGGGGCGCCCTCGAAAATCTTTTCAAACTGAGAAAAAATCTCCCTGTCAGCCGGAGCGGTAACTACCACCCCTGCCACCTGCGGGTGCTGTGTGAAAGTTTTAACCGCTCGTTCAACTAGGCTAATTCCATTCAAACAAACCAGGGCTTTGGGCTGTGAATAACCTAATCTGCTTCCTGAACCCGCTGCTGTAACTACCGCAAAGATATTTTTCACGAACACCTATTTGTCACTTTCTGATGCTGGCATACCAGAGTGTGGATTTTCTAAAATCTCATCTAAACAGATTTCTGCTTGCGCATGATCAACACCTTTTGCAAGCACCACTTCAGAAGCCAGAATCTGCCGAGCTTTAACAAGCATTCGTTTTTCACCTGCGGATAAACCGCGAGACGCTTCGCGACGAGTCAAATCCCGCACCACCTCAGCAATACTTTTAATATCCCCCGAAGCTATCTTCTCTTGATTTTGCTTATAACGGCGCGACCACACTGCCGGTTCGTCATCAGTTTCTTCGTGTAAGATATCGACAACCGCTTGAAACCCAGTCTCATCAACAACATCTCGAGCGCCGACTAAATCAACATTTTCAGCGGGTACTTGAATCGTGAGATCCCCTTGGAGAACTCGTAAAGTTAAATAAGTCCGTTTTTCTCCCTTGAACTCACGAACGTCAATCGCTTCAATCCTTGCAGCGCCATGGTGCGGATAAACAATTGTTTCACCAACTCGTAAGGTCATGATGACCTCCTGACATTTGACATGACCTTCTTCAGTTTATCAGTTGCCCCATATTCGCATTACTGTTTACGCGAAGCGTAACTCGCCGGATTCATTTTCTTCGGCGAGTTACGCTCCGCGATAAACTATCGCTACCTAAAATCTTGCCCGGACAATCTGTCCTCTATAAGTGTTTGAAATAGATCGGTGGGGCACTCAAAACGAGTGCCCCACCGACAAGATATTTACAGTTTAACTACCAGATTTTATTTACCCTGATTAGCTACGGCGTCGATCTTTGCCTGCGCATCTGGATCTAGGTATGTGCCGCCCTTCTTGATTGGCACCAGGTTTTCGTCCAGTTCGTAAAGCAATGGGATACCGGTGGGAATATTAACACCCACAATGTCATCGTCTGAGATACCATCCAAGTGCTTTACAATCGCCCGTAAAGAGTTACCGTGCGCAGCAATCATAACGGTTTTGCCGCTCTTAATAACTGGAACAATGGTTTCTTCCCAGTAGGGAAGCATACGAGCCAACACGTCTTTGAGGCATTCAGTTGCAGGGATTGGTTCGCCTGCGTAACGAGGATCGGCGTCTTGGGAGAATTCGGAACCAAGCTCGATTGCTGGTGGTGGCACGTCGTAGGAACGGCGCCAGAGCATGAACTGTTCGTCTCCGTACTGGTCGCGGATTTCTTTCTTATCTTTTCCTTGCAACGCACCGTAGTGACGTTCGTTTAGACGCCAGTCGCGGTGAACTGGAATCCAGTGTCGGTCGCAAGCATCCAATGCTAGGTTTGCGGTCATAATCGCACGGCGCAACATGGAGGTGAAGAGAACTTCAGGCAGGATGCCTTCCTTCTTCAGAAGTTCACCACCGTGGGTTGCTTCTTCTCGTCCCAGATCAGAAAGTGGAACGTCTACCCAACCGGTGAATAGGTTTAGAGCGTTCCATTCGGATTGTCCGTGACGTAACAGTACCAGCTTGTAAGTCATGAGGATTCCTCTCAAATGCGGATTTTCTTTGGGTTCCGTTTTGACCCGTATGGTTCTATTGTAGTGGATTTTGCGGCAATAAGAACGGGACATTTGGCCAGGTTAGTTGCGTTGGGTTCGCAATTTTTCCGAGGGCGGTCAAAATCAATTCGGCGTGTTACGCTCGCGGTTTTGGAAAGGGTTTACTCCGCCCTCGCTGTATTTATGTATGTGAGGCAACCTTATTTACTGTATGCCCTGTGCCCTTAATGTTTTCTCCCCAGCTTTCTTTTCCTTTGCGGGCTGCGCTTCTTGCCAAGGTAACTTTCCAGCAAACTCTTCCCGTACCAAGGTAACTTTTTCGGAGCGTAACACGCCGAGTTTACGACTGAAGTTAAACTTGGTTCTTTTGCACTGGGATTTTCGACAGGTTCCGCTAACTTTTCTTCTTTTCAAAGGGCACAGAAAATACAGTTATTGCTAAAGTTGTATGCATGACGCATTCACACCAGCATGGCGCAATCGACCTTCCGCAACAGCACCTTCGGCGGATCCGAGTTATTTTGACTGCCCTGGTAGTTCCGCTAGCGGTACTCACGTTGATTGGCATGGTTTGGCTGTGGCCCTCCAGCGAGAATTCTCCAGTTGGCAGTATTCCTCCCTTTTCGGAAGGAACTACAGTTACCAAAGCTAAAGTAACTAGCTTAGATGTGGATAATTGTCAGTTAGATTCAGCCGGTAATCCTTCCACAGAGCAGCCCACTTTACCCGGGTACACAACGATCCCAAACTCTGATCGTTTAGTTCCTTCTGCTCTTTGTGCGCAGATTTTAGAAGGACCATCTAATGGTTTAGAAGTACAGCTACAGGTTGCCCCAGAGAAATTTTCAGCCATTTCAGTGGGAGACACCATCACCGTTTTACGCACAGAAACTGGGGGGACACAAGGAGTTATCCATGTTTTTTGGGATATGGAACGCACCAGCCCACTGTTGATTCTTTTTGGTATTTACCTGATCTTAGTGGTTGTAGTAGCTCGGCTTCGTGGTTTAGCTGCGATTGCTGGTTTAACTGCGTCGATTTTGATTCTCGTTTATTTTGTGATGCCAGCTTTAATGGAAGGTAAGTCTGCCCTCCTGGTGACTTTAAGCGGCGTTTCGGCAATGCTATTTGCTTCTGTTTACTTTGCGCATGGGATTTCCATTCGGACAACCACCGCATTATTAGGAACTTTCGGGGGAATGGCTTTAACCGTTTTCCTTGCCTTTTGGCAGGTTGATGCCGTTCATCTTTCGGGTGGATCAACTGAAGAGTCTCGTTTAATTTTTGGATTCCTCCCAGAGGTTTCTCTACAGTCATTACTTATTTGCGGGATTGTGATTGCCGCTTTAGGGGCTTTAAATGATGTCACGATTACACAAGCATCCACCGTGTGGGAATTGCACGCAGCTAATCCTCTAATGGGGAAAACTAAGTTATTCTCTCACGCTATGCGTGTAGGACGCGATCATATTGCCTCAACTGTTTATACTTTGGCGTTCGCTTATGCAGGAACGGCGCTTCCTGCTTTGCTTTTAGCTCTGATGGTTAATCGTCCGCTTTTAGAGATCGCGGTAACTGCAGAGATAGCAGAAGAGATTGTACGTACGCTAATCGCTTCGATTGGTTTGATTATTTCTATTCCGCTTACTACTTTTATTGGTGCGTTACTGGTAGTTTTCACACAGGGACATCAAAAGGATCCGCAGCCATTAGCTAGCGAATAGTTTGAGTTTTCTCCATTTACATTTACTAAGAAAGGAAATCATTATGAGTACTTACAAGATTGAAGTTAAGGGGCTTACCTGTGGGCACTGCGTTGCTTCAGTAACTGAAGAATTGCAAGAAATTCCTGAGGTTTCTGCTGTGGAGGTAGCTTTAAATGCTGGTAAAGAAGCAGTTTCTGTTGCTTCGGTAACTACTTCTGCTGAAGTAAGTGAAGCTGCTTTTGCTAACGCAGTTGACGAGGCCGGTTATGAACTGGTTTCTGTTTCGGCTGACTGATCTTTATTTCTTTTAAACGGGTGGCCTCTTATTTTCGAGATTATCCGTTATTTTCTGTTTCTCCGCGGAGCGTAACACGCCGAGTTGGTTTACAGTCTTTTAGACAGCCAGCTTTTGGTTTTCTTTATTTTGATAATCACTTCGGCGTGTTACGCTCCGGGGATTTTGGAGATGTTGGCTTTTATTTTCCACTGGTATTGGAGCATTATGGGTACCTCTACTGAGAATCGTGCGGTTAAGCTGCGGAATCGTCTTTTTATTTCAAGTATTCTTACTTTTCCGGTCATGTTTATCTCAATGATTCCTGCTTTACAGTTTGCCGGCTGGCAGTGGGTGGTTGCAGTTTTGGCAACTCCGGTGGCAGTTTGGGGAGCTTATCCTTTCCACCGCGCAGCATTTCAAGCTGGCCGCCACGGTGGGTTCACGATGGATACGCTGGTTTCCCTGGGGGTAATTGCTGCGATGGGTTGGTCTTTGTGGGCACTGTTTTTCACTGAGGCGGGCACGTGGGGGCATGTGATGCATATGTCTTTCCTTCCGCAGAATACTTCTGGTCACCCCGAGTTGTATTTTGAAACTGCTGCGGTGGTGACAACTTTCCTGCTGGCTGGCAGATACGCGGAAAGTTACACTCGCGCGCAAGCTGGTGACGCTTTACGTACCCTGCTGGAGTTAGGGGCTAAGTCGGCGGTAAGGATTGAAGCTGATGATAGTTTAAGTGAAGTTCCTGCCCAAGAGCTGGCGGTCGGTGATTTGGTTTTAGTGCGTCCGGGCGAGAAAATTCCAGCTGATGGGGTGGTGGAATCTGGTTCCGCTGCAGTTGATACGTCTCTTTTAACGGGTGAGCCGCTCCCAGTTTTCGTTTCTCAAACGGATGCGGTGACCGGGGGGACGATTAACACTGATGGGGTATTAAAGGTACGCCTTACGAAAGTTGGCGCTGAGACAACTTTGGCGCAAATCGGTGAGTTGGTAACTGCCGCGCAGTTAGGGAAAGCTCCGGTACAGCGCCTTGCTGACCGAGTTTCGGGAGTTTTTGTTCCGGTTGTTTTGGTAATTTCTGCACTTACTTTGGCTGGCTGGCTGCTAGCGGGAGCTTCCACTCAAGCTGCGTTTACTGCTGCTGTGGCGGTGCTGGTGATTGCTTGCCCCTGCGCTTTGGGGTTGGCTACTCCCACTGCTTTACTGGTTGGCTCGGGACGAGCTTCTCAGCTGGGGATTGTGATTAAAGGCCCGGAGATTTTGGAATCGACGCGGCAGATTGACACGATTTTGTTGGATAAAACTGGGACGATTACCGCTGGCAAAATGCGGGTCGCTGAGTTCATTACAGCTTCGGATACTAATTTTTCCGAGGGCGGTGTGTCTGACTCTCAGTTCACTTCTTGGGCAGCTGCTGTTGAAGCTCAGTCATCTCACCCCATCGCTACTGCAATAGTGGATCATCACGCTTCCCTCTCCGCGGAGCGTAACACGCCGAGTACACAACCAGTTCCCGCGGAGCGTAACACGCCGAGTACACCACCAGCTGGCTTACCACCCGTTTCTGATTTCTTTAACCACGCTGGTTTTGGAGCCTCAGCAAACGTCCTAAATAAAAGGGTTTTTGTTGGCAGCGAAAAGTTCCTGGGCGACCTCGGCTTTGATTTAACTGCTTGGCAACCACGTCTGCAAACCGGATATGCAGAGGGGGCAACCGTAGTAGTTGTCGGCGCGATTGCGCAAACGGAACTTTCCCACCTCACCCCCAGCAGAGCAGCAAATACCCACCCTGAAGATTCTGCGCACACCAGCAGTCAAACTGCTATAGAAACTGGTGCAACACAATCAGAAAATGATGTTTCGCAACTCGTAGTAGAACTATCGGTTCAGGGGATGACCTGCGCGTCTTGTGTGCGCCGGGTAGAGAGGAAACTCGAAAAGCTCCCCGGCGTATCCGCACAAGTTAATCTGGCAACAGAAACAGCGCGCATTACATTGTCGAGCACACAGTTTACCGACCCGGCGAAAGAGTTAGCTGAAACTGTAGAAAAAGCCGGTTATGGGGCAAAGATCCTCTCCCAAACCGCCCTCGAGAAGAAAACTGAAAGCATTTTAGACCAATCCACGCCCACTCACCATGAGTGGGAAAATGCGGCGGCAATTTTGGAAACTGTGCCAGCTGCAGCTAAGCAGATTGTGGGAGTTTATTTGATTTCTGACCAGATTAAGCCCAGTAGCGCGCAAGCGGTAACGCAGTTGCGTGAGCTGGGGATCACGCCGATTATGCTCACTGGTGACAATCAGATTTCCGCGGAAAAAGTCGCTGCCCAGGTGGGGATTACGCAAGTTTTCGCGCAGGTTTTACCTGCTGAAAAACGCGATCATGTGGCTCGGTTACAAGCTGAAGGTAAAGTTGTGGCGATGGTTGGTGACGGCGTGAATGATGCGGCGGCGCTGGCTCAAGCTGGCGTGCAGGGGCTGGGAATCGCCATGGGGTCTGGCACGGACACGGCGATTGAGGCTTCCGATATTACTTTAATCCGCGCGGATTTAGCTAGTGTTCCTACGGCTATTCGGATTTCTCGAGCAACTTTGCGGGTCATTAAACAGAATCTTTTCTGGGCTTTTGCTTACAACGTGGCGGCGATTCCTCTGGCGGTGGCAGGTTTGCTTAATCCGATGATTGCGGGGGCGGCGATGGCTTGTTCTTCAGTGCTGGTGGTCTCTAACTCGCTGCGCCTGCGCCGGTTTAAATAGCCGTCACTTCTAAATTCCCGATCCTGCGGAAGCGTCTTTAATTTTTAGAAGCGTAACTCGCCGATTTCACTTGAGTCGGCGAGTTACGCTTCTGTAGTATTTGGGTTTGCTTTTCCTATTTCCCGAGGGCGTTCCGCTAACGTCTCCTATTCTTCGGAGCGTATCTTAACGGGTTAAATCAATTCGGCGTGTTACGCTCCGGGGGTAGAAGCCTGCTTAGCTCGGCGTTTATGGAGGAAGTATTCCACAAACATTGGAAGTACTGAAACAAAAACAATCAGGAAAATAATGGCACTTAGGTTATCGTGAATAAACGGAATCCCACCTAAGGCAGAGCCGATTAAAGTCAGTCCACCTCCCCACAGTAAGGCTCCGACTAAATTCCAAAGCGCAAATTTGGTGCGGTTATAGCCTGCTATGCCAGCAGCGATTGGCACGAAAGTGCGAACGAATGGAACGAAACGTCCCATCACCAGGGAACGTCCCCCGTAGTGTGCGAAGAAGTTTTCAGACTTCACCAGGTGCTCATTTTTTAAGAAGCGGGCGTCATCTGAAAAGAGTTTCCGCCCGAACTTTTCACCGATCCAGTAGCCAACTTGGGATCCAGCCATAGCGCAGGCAACGATAGTGAGAATCAAAACCCAGAGGTTTAATCCCAGCTGCGAGTGAAGTAAACCAGCGGAAAAGACCAGGGAGTCTCCGGGGAGAACGGGAAAAAGAACCCCAGATTCAATGAAAACAATTAAGGCGACGCCTAAGAGAACCCATTTCCCAAGGGCAAGTAGCAGAGTCTCAGGATTTTTAAACCACTCCAGTAAAGTGCTGAACCAATTGGAATCATTTCCTGTCATTGGTTGGCTCATTTCGGTTAAAAACGCTTCTGAAACTGTCGTTAGCAAGTTCTGGTCGTATATAACCGGCGCGTTTAGTTGAGCACTTACGTCTGTGGCTAGTTGCGTGGCTAAATCCAAGTACATTCTTTACTTGTGCCTTCCTATTTTTCTATCTTTTCCTTTGAACAGACTACTTTGTGTCTGCTCCAGACGCTAGCTTTAATTTCGCAACGTACCAAATTTCACAGCATTTGTAGGATTAACCAGTTTATTCCCATTTTCTAAAAACGTGAGTTTCTCTAAATTCTGCCTACTTCTAATGCATTTGGGTGAAAACTATGAAAATATCTTTTTATGGATTCAACTCGACGCATTCAAACATTGTTACTCGCCGTGGGCGGGGTATTAGTTCTAGTAATCGCTTTCTACATGGGTTTACATTTTGGTAAACAGCAGGCAAGCAGTTCTTCCGCAGGTACTGATTCTTCCAACAGTGCTTCGGATAATAAGGACGCTAAAAAAGATGCTAAGACTGAGACAAAAGGTGACGGTAAGCCCGTTGCCAACGCTGATTTAGTACCTGGACGTGATTACGCTCCCAGCCACACTGATCCGAAGATTTTGGAATTGGTGCGAGCAGAAGTTCACCGTAAAGCAGATGACCCACGTGCCATCGGGGATCCGAATGCGCCCGTAGTTTTGGTTTCATATGAAGATTTTGCTTGCCCAATGTGCGGTGTATACCACAGCAACACCCATGAAAAACTACTTAAATTAGTTGATGAAGGTAAGCTTCGAATCGAATTTCGTGACCTGGTAATCTTCCCTAACTACAACTCTCAACTTGCCCACCAAGGAGCCCGCGCTGCCGGCCAGCAAGGAAAATTCTGGGAGTTCACTAAGGAAGCTTTCGCCCTCACCGCTAATGGCGCGCACCCCCAATACACCAAAGAACTTATTTTAGATTTAGCTAAAAGAGCGGGTGTAGAAAATCTCTCCGCTTTTGAAAAGGCTTTTGAATCTGAAGAGATTGTTAATGGCGTGCAAGAAGAAACTCTGCATGCGCGTCAAAACCTGGGATTAACTGGCACACCATTTTTCATCGTTGGTGACGCAGTTGTTTCCGGAGCGCAGCCAACCGAATACTTCTTTAACACCATTGAACAGCAACTGATTGAAGCTAAGTGATGCACGTTTCGTACCTGATCGCTTTTGTTGGTGGGGCGCTCACCATATTTGCGCCCTGCGCAGCAATGCTACTGCCGTCTTTCTTCGCCTACGCTTTTTCTTCAACTCGGGTTATGTTGGCCCGTACTGGGGTTTTCGCGTTGGGAGTTATTTTAGCGCTCCTACCTTTTGGAGCGTTTGCCGGTACTTTCGGGCATTTCTTACGCGATAATTCTGCCACGGTTTCCTTAATTGCCGGTGCCGTAATCATCGTACTGGGGTTCATGCAAGCATTCAGCTTGACCTTCCCCGTCCCACAGTTTGCTTCTAAGTTAATGTCGCAAACTACTTCTGCCAGCACACCTGTTTCTAAAACAACAGCGACTGAAACAGGCGTTGGGGATACTGCAGATTCTGCGAACAATAAGGTTCCTTCAGCAATGGGCGTTTTCCTCTTAGGCTTAGGCTATGCTTTAGCCGGGGTTGGCTGTTCTGGCCCAATTTTAGGTGCAGTACTGGCTTACGGTTCCTTAGGAGGATCCGTTATTGATGGTATGTTACTGATGGTTTTCTATGGTCTGGGCATGGCAACACCAGTTGTCCTGTTAGCTTTACTGTGGGATTCGTTGAAGGTTAATCAGAAGGCTTTGTTGCGCCCTCGACCAGTGCAGATCTTTGGTCGCTGGACGACTGTTATGAACTTAATTTCCGGTCATATTTTTGTTGTCTTGGGCGCGATTTTGATGTTCTCGGGTGGGCAGTTAGACAATTTCTCTTTGCTCACCGGGGAGCAGCAAATCGAGTTGGAAAGCACCGTTGCGGCGGCTTTAGCTGCAGTTCCCGGCTGGCTTTTCATTGCTTTGTTTGCGGTTATCCTGGCTTTGTTGGGCTTGAAGTTTAAGTCCTCTAAGTAGTCTCAGAAAGTCATTTACCCACTATGATCCCCACCTTGCAACTTCGAGGTTTGCTCAGAGTTTTGGCAGAATTCACTGCGATTGTGAGCATTTCCTATACGGTTGCAATGGTGGGGGTTTTCTTGTCTCGTTCTTTAACGGATCACGATGTGCCTGCGCTGGCAAAGTTGCATGATCCTTTGGCGGCTTTAACTCAGGTGGCGATCCCGGCTTTAGTTTGTATTTTTATTACGAGGGCGGTGATTCATCGGCGTGAGTTGCAGCATGTTGTCTGGCAGGAACCTGAGTATGTTTCTCCTCGTTTAGGTGGTAAAGCTCCGGTAGTGGCTCCGCCGTTAGATACTTATGATGATTTATTTTTTGCCCCCGCTTTGTCTCATGAGCCGGATCCGCTAATTGAGATTGATATTCAACCGCGAGTTTCTCGGCTGTGGTGGCTGGTTGGTATGCTCACGGTTTTTGGGATCAGTATCGTTTTCTTAGTTTTTTTAACTAATCTGCAGGTTAGTTTAGATAGTGTTTTAGCGGGAACTTTCGCGGCGGCGGCTTTAGCGGTGGCGCAGGAGTATTTGCTGCGTGGCTTGATTGTGGCTGAGGTACGTCGCTTTACTAAAAGGCAGCGGTGGTCTCTTTTGGTTTCAACGGTGCTGACTTTCTTTTGGATGATTCCTATTTCTTTGACGGCTGCGACTCCCACGAATGTTTTGGTGGTGCTCTTGTTTGGCACGCTTTTAGCCGTGCCTGCTTTTGCATTGCGACGTATTTTCGCGTCATTATGGGCGCCGATTATCGGCCAGTTCCTCTTTTTCACAGCATTTTTGGTATTGCTTTAAACGCTTTTTAGCGTTACTGCGCTTTGTGTTTACTGCGTGTGTATATTTCCTTTTATTGTTTAGTTTTGTACCTAAACTTTCGCGGAGCGTAACACGCCGCTTTGATTAAAGTCGGCGTGTTACGCTCCGCGAATTTGTTATGTAGTTAGAAGTAATTTATTAAATCGGCGTGTTACGCTCCGGCGGGAAGTAGGCGTTTTTTATTTGCCTGATCCAGGGCTGCTCCGATTAGTAAACCTATGAACGCAGGAACTATCCAGGCGAAGGGACTGTTACCTAACGGCACGTACGCTCCATAAGTGTTTTCGTAGAATGTTGCGAAAGCTCTTGAGCCGAACATTTCTGATGCGTGTATGAGAGAGATTACGCCGGTCAGTAGGACCGATAGCTTATAAGCCCACTGGAACTCTAATGAAAATACTACGTCGATTAGTGAAACAATAAATAGCACAATCATAATCGGATACAGTAAGAGATTTACTGGAAGCACCAGTTTCAAAATCAAAGCTAAGCTGACGTTCGCCAGTAGGTATGAGATGAGCAAGTGAACTCCCATTACCTGTGAGTATGGAACTTTCGGCAGCAGTTCATTGAAGTAAGTAACTGAAGCGGTCAGTAAACCAACCACCGTTGTTAAGCAGGCAAGCAGCACAATCGCTCCGAAGAATACTTGCCCGAAGTCTCCAAAAACTGCTACTGCCGATGAAGAGAGGATCTGTGGCCCGTCGGCAGTTCCCACTACGTTCGTGTGGTGTCCTACGTATGCTAAACCAAGATAGATGGTCCCCAGGGCGATTCCGGCGATAACCCCTACCATTGCTACGCCACTCATCAGTTCTTTCTTAGTTTTGTACCCGTGGCTGCGCAGCACACCTAAAATTAGAGCGCCGAATAATAGTGAGCCGTTTGCGTCCATAGTGTAATAGCCTTGCAATAGGCCCGTTTCAAAAGGTGCGGTAGCGTATTTATCTACTGCAGGATCGGTACTACCAGGCTGGGAGATTAGGATCCCCACGATAAGGATTACCAGTAGGGTAAGCAAAGTTGGGGTAAGCCAAGTACCGATAATGTCGGTAAGTCTACCGGGGCGGAGCATTAAAGCAACTGCCATGCCGAAAAAGACCAGCATGTAAAGGGGCACAGTTAAAGCTGACTCCGCCGCTTGCGGGGAAATTTGCGCGATGATTGGTTTTGCAGCCATTTCAAAGCTGACGGCTGCGACTCGAGGAATCGCGTAAAGTACGCCGGTTACAAGGAAAATAAATACGGTAAGCAGCAGTCCGGGGATTTTCCCAATCCGTTCAGTTACTCCACTAACCCCATTTTCTGAGGTGGCTAAAGCTACCAGGGCCAGGATTGGAATAATCACTGCGGTAATGAACATTCCGGCCATTGCGATGGGAAGGTTTACTCCCGCATCTGCACCTAACATTACTGGGAAAATTAGGTTTCCCGCTCCAAAGTACATGGCAAAAAGTGCCAGACCGGTGACGACTATCATCGATAGTTTCTGTTTTGACATATTTAGTCCCTATTTAATTGCACTAATTCCGGTAGTTGGCGAATTAGTTTTCTGAACTCATGACTGTAGCAAACTTATTTAAAGTTTTCACTCATTTATTGGCTATCCAGGTAAGAGTGTAATAAGGAATACTCACTTTCTGGGTGGGTGAGTAACCTAAATGCTCATATAGATACCAGCGCAGATTCTCTTGCATTCTAGCTTGGTACTGCGGTGTCGCCTTCAGGTAGGCGGAACGGGTTCGCGCTAATCCGATGATTTGTTCACAGCTTAACTGAGTCTGGAATTTCACCTGGTGGAGTTTTGGTTTTTTAAATAGTTCCTCAGATTTTCCTTGTGGATAGCTTCCCTGCCCCGCATGGTAGTTGGCAGTTAGTTCCGGAGGGCGCTCAGCAGTTTGCACGTCTCCAGATCGCATAATCCTGGCGAGGCGTTTCACCCAGGGTACGCTCACGTCTAACTGATTGAAAATAATCGCTAGGTGTCCGCCTGCGCGCAGCACTCGAGCTGCTTCTTGCACGGTTTTTTCTACGTTCATCCAATGCCAGCACTGGGCGAAAACTAGAACATCTTGTGAAGCAGTTTCTAAACCGGTATTTTCACCACTTCCGCGTGTTACGCTCCAGTTGGAGAGGGTGGGGTGGGTTTGGGCTAGGTGAGTTTCACATTGAATGCGCATAGCTTCCGCGGGTTCAACCGCGACGATTTGCTTCACCAAGGGCGCAGCTTGGGCCGTGAAAATTCCGGTGCCCGCACCAATATCTGCGACTTCTAAAGAGGCTAGTTTTTCATGCTGTAGGTCGCTGATTTGCCAGTTAGTGCTGGTGGCGCCCTCGGGGATCTCTGTGTCACCAAGCAAAGCAGCCAGCACGCTACTAAAGGGGTAAGCGGGGCGAAGTTGCGCGTATTCGCCGGTGGCTAACTCGAATGCGTTGCGGGGCGCAGCTTGTGCCCAGGGATTTTCTTTCACCCTTTGAGTCTACCCCGCATTTTCACGCGGCATAGAGCACCGCCACAGTTAGAGCCGGCAGCGTCAGCTTTGCCACGCCCTTTTCCCAGCGAGTCTCCTTCACCCGCTCATCCACCGGGGATTTTGCCTGCAGTTCGTGAAGCTTGAAATCAATACCCTGCAGATCCGGATAAGTATTCACAGTTTCGTGCGGTAGCGGGTTAATAGCTACCAGCAGATGCTGCATCCGCGGATCAACTTGCTTCCCAACCGTGTCATCAACGTGCATAGCAATCACTGGGGAAACGTAGCCCACCCCCTGGTTGGGAAACTTAACTTTCTGGCAGATCAACTTGGCACTGCCCAAGCGCAAAAGGGGCAGAGCCGAGCGTAACTGCAGCAGTTCCAAAGCCAAGCCATGTGCTTTTTCGAGGGCGCTAGCAGACGCCACTAAAGCAGGATTACGTAAGAGGGGTCGCATCTTATCCCAATTGTGGTCTACCTGTTCATTGCGTTCCCACGCTGGCAGGCCCACTCCAAAATTGTGGCTTTGTTTTGTCCAGTCAATCGCGTTGAAATGGTCTCCTGAGTTATAGGAGTCTCGGTCTAATGATTTTGAGCGCAGTAAATCTGTGCCACCATGCCAAAAAGCTGGAGCTTGCCCTAAAGTTACGGGTGCCAGTTGAATCAGGTTATAGCGAACTCGCTCTTCCATTGGCGTAGCCTGGGGGAGTTTAATCACTGAAAGGTCGTAAAGTGTCTGATTATCGTGGGCATCTACGTAGTTAATTGTTTCAGCCGGTTCACTTGCGTAACCTACTATTTGTCCAAAGTCTTTTAAGGTTTCCCCGGTTTTCAACCCTTGGCTGGTTTCCCACTGATAGGTTTTTAAGTTCCCTACCATTCCTAAGCGGATCACGTCGGCTTTAGCTAAGAGCAGTGGTAGCTTACTTGCTTCAACTTGTGCTAACCCTGAGGCGTAACCGCGGGTGGGGTCAAAACCGGTGAAATGGTCTCCGATGATAGCGTCGCGGATCCGATCGTTAAAGGTACCTATTCCGGTTCCGTTTAACTGTCCTTGGGTAGCTTGATGAAAGCGCGCATTATCTGCTACTTCCCCAAAATTCCAGCCTTCTCCATAAAGGTGAATGTGCTCTCCGGCAATCCCATCTTTAGCTTCGGTAAGCGAAGCTAACGCAGTTTTTACCGCTCGCATATTTTCAGTGGAGTGGTGGCCCATTAGGTCGAAACGAAATCCGCTTATCTTATAGTGTTTAGCCCAGTGAACTACAGAATCAACCATGAGTTTTTCCATCATGATGTGTTCGGTAGCTAAGTTGGCGCAGCAGGTGGAGGTTTCTACCAGACCGTCCTCGGAAAACCGATGATAGTAGCCGGGAACTATCCGGTCCAGGAGGGCTTTTTCGTGTTGCCCACTGCGGTAAAGGTGATTGTAAACTTGGTCGGCTACTACGCGTAAACCGTGTTGCCCTGTATTTGCCAGGGCTTGTACCAGGCTTCGGAATTCTTTAACTTTCCCAGCGCTACTACTATCGGTTGCGTAAGAGCCTTCGGGGACTTGATAGTGGTGGGGGTCGTATCCCCAGTTATACCCATCTGTATCCGCAACGGCTGCAACCGCAGCTTGCGGAGCGGGGGAAGCCGGGTCGGTGAAAGCTGGGATCTGCGGTTGTGTCTGCGTTTCTCTTGGTTTCGGTAACGAAGCGATGTCGTAGGTGGGGAGCAGGTGAATACTGTTTACTCCCGCATTTGCAAGACGGGTTAAGTGCTGCATTCCAGCTGAGTTGGGGAGGGTGAAAGCCCGGTAGGTGCCTCGCCAGCTTGCGGGTACGCTTTGGTCGTGGATCGAAAAGTCTCGCACGTGGAGTTCGTAGATCATCTGGTCTACGGCACGCGGCAGAGTGGGAATTTTCAGCTGCTCCCATCCGGCTGGTTTTAGGTGTTCTGCTGTTAGGTCAAGGATTACGCTTCTGGTTGAGTTGTGGTTTAAACCCACCGAATACGGGTCAGTTACAAGGTTTGTAACTTCTTCGTTTAGTTGGGGTACAAAGACTTTAATTGCGTACCGGTAGGTGCAGTTTTTCCAGTTGGGGTTTCCAATGATTTTCCAGATTCCGGTTTCTGCTTCTAATTCCAGGGGGTATTCCGCGTAGTTTTTTGCGTTTGCTTCCGGCGTGTTTTCTGTGGGGCCGAGTTGGAGTTTTACTTCTGTGGCGGTGGGCGCCCAGATGCTGAGGGTGGGGGTTTCTTCGTTCCAGGTTATTCCGAGTGGTTTATTTTTTGCGTGGATGCCGTAGAGTGCGTCTATGATTCCGGGGATTTGGGTGCCGGTGAGTCCTAGGATTTTCCCGTTTTGTTGGGTGAGGACTTGGATTGCTTGGGTGAGGGCTTCAGTTCGGTTGAGTTTTGTGTCTGCGGGGATTTGGTAGATGGCGTGGTTTTGCAGGTGGGGCCACTTGGCGCGTTGGGTTTGGCTTAGGACGCTGGGAGTTAGTTTGATTAGCGTAGAGTTTTCGCCGGAAATATGTGTTTTTTCCAGTAGTTTTGCCACCTCGAGGGCGGTGGTGAGGGCTTTTTCGTTAATTAGGAGGTAGGTTTCAACACTGTCTGGTGGTTGATTTGCGAGTTGGTGTTTTGAGATAGCCAGGGTATCTGCGTCAATCCACTGGGCGCGAGCTAAGTTAAGTCCTGCCAAGGCAGGAGGGGTAGATTCCACGGCTTTTACTTTCTTCATTTTAGGATTTCTTTTGTAAGCATATCTTTTGTTGTTTCCCAGTGTAAGCGCTATTGTCTTGCCACTTCTCCCCCACCCCGGGTTCCTCTTTCCTCGGAGCGTAACACGCCGAGTTCATATTCCCGTCTCATTTTGCGCTCCGGGCTTATTTTGCACGGAGCGTAATACGCCGAGCTAACGCCGTTTCACCTATTCACCGGAGCGTAACTCGCCGAGATTATGAAAACTTACTTGTGTTTATGTGCAGTTAAGTAGGTGCGGGAAGTTTTCTGTATCGTTTTTCTTCCACTAGGTGGGTTGCACGAATTCGGCGTGTTACGCTCCGCGGGGTGGGGTGCACGAATTCGGCGTGTTACGCTCCGCGGGGTTGGTTGCACGAATTCGGCGTGTTACGCTCCGCTAGGTGGGTTGCACGAATTCGGCGTGTTACGCTCCGCGGGGTTGGTTGCACGAATTCGGCGTGTTACGCTCCGCGGGGTGGGGTGCACGAATTCGGCGTGTTACGCTCCGCGGGGTGGGAGTGTGCTCAAGCGTGTCCTTAGACCTATTTAGAAAAGATTTCCATGCGCTAATAGGTACTTACATAACGATGAGAAAAGCCTGAAATTTCAAGAAAAACTCAGGCTCAAAAGATACTTCAAGCCACAAGTGCTAACTTATTGGCATCAAAATGCAGTTTTGTTACCAAAAACTGCTCAACACCGTTTATCAAAATCATATACAAAAGGACGTATCTTGCTAGCAACGACGACGTTTACAGCAGGCAGTCACCTAATCGGCGACTCCCTCTTCCTTTCTGCTTTAGCAGGCCTACTGCCACTGGTAGTTTTCTTTGTACTCCTGGGAGTTTTCGGCGTGAAAACTCACTGGTGTGCGATCATTTCCCTGGGCGTTTCACTCCTAGTTGCTGTTTTAGGCTTCCAAATGCCCCTTACCTACGCACTTTTGGCAGGTACACAGGGGGCGGGACTTGGCTTCATGCCAATCCTTTACATCATCATCGCTGCCGTTTGGTTATACAACTTAACGGAACGTTCCGGACGCGCCGCTGATGTGCGCACCGCCTTTAATATCGTAGGTAAAGGCGACCAACGAGTTTTAGCGCTGCTAATCGGTTTTTCTTTCTGCGGTCTTTTGGAAGGTTTAGCTGGCTTTGGCGCTCCTGTAGCGATTGTGGCAGCTATCTTAGTTACCGTAGGTTTTGAACCCATTAAAGCCGCAATGCTCACCATCGTGGGTAACGCGATTAACGTCGGTTATGGGGCTATGGCTATTCCGGTTACTTCCGCCGCAAAATCGGTGGATCTGGAACCAACTGTTGTAGCTAGCTGGATGGGTCATATCACCCCCTTTATCGCTGCTTTTATTCCCCTGATTCTGCTGCTAATCGCTGACGGCGTTCGCGGTCTAAAACAGCTTTGGCCCGCTGCTCTTTTAGTAGGTGCAGTCACCGCTGGAGGTCACTACTGGGCAACGAACTATTTCTCTTACGAATTAACTGCGGTGATCTCCTCCCTGCTGGGCTTTGCTTCGATTGCTTTGCTGATGCAGATTTGGACCCCAACTACTCCCGCTGATGTGCAAGCTGAACAGGCAAAAGGTTTAACTATTTCACGCGCCACTTTAGCGCTAATGCCCTACTGGCTGGTGGTAATTGTCTTTGGGGTAGCAAAACTATGGACTTTCGGAGTTGATTTGCCCGCTTTATTAAAGACCACTGACATTCGGTTCGGCTGGCCTGGCTTACACGGCAATTTGGTAACTGAAACTGGCGAACCTATTTCGGGAACTATCTTCACCTTGCAGACTTTAGCTTCTCCGGGAACACTAATCGTCTTTACCGCACTGATTGTGTCCTTGGTTTACGGTTTAACTTCCTCAGGTGGAAAGTTCCCCTTCAGTTTCACGCAGGGGCTTGGCCTGCTGTTCACCACGATTTACAGCTTGCGAATCGCTATCTTAACGATTGCTACCATCATGGCGTTGGCGTTCGTAATGAACTTCTCTGGGCAGACGGGCACGATCGGCTTGTGGATGGCTGGCGTGGGAACTACTTTCGTTTTCCTCTCTCCGATCCTGGGTTGGATTGGCACTGCTGTTACCGGTTCTGCTACTTCTGCTGGTGCGCTTTTCGCTAACTTGCAGTACACGGCGGCGGGACAGATTGGCGCTGACCCGAACTTGCTGGTGGGCACGAACGCTGTGGGTGGCGGCCTCGGGAAGATTGTTTCCCCGCAGAACTTAGCGATTGCGTCCGGGGCGATTGGTAAAGAGGGTGCCGAGCCTGAGCTGCTGCGCAAAGCCGGCCCGATTTCGCTGGGCTTGCTGGTAGTGCTGTGTTTGCTGGTGGGGACTACTTCCCTACTTTTCCCGCTGGGCTCCTAGCTTTGGTTGAGTTTTCGGCGCTTTCCGAGGGCGTTGTTTGGAACTCTACTTTCATTTTTTCGTATTTATTTTTAGTTAGATTGTTTTAAGAGAAAGGATATTGACTCATGAAAATTGCATTATTTGCAACCTGTATCTCTGATGTCATGTTTCCGCAGGCTCCGCAGGCAACTGTGCATTTGCTGCGCCGTTTGGGGCATGAAGTGGTATTTCCTGAGCAGCAAGGATGCTGCGGGCAAATGCACATTAACACGGGATACTATCCTGAAGCGATGCCTTTGATTGAGAATCACGTGCGTACTTTTGAGCCAGTTTTAGATGGCGAGTGGGATGCGATTGTGGTTCCTTCGGGTTCTTGTACTGGTTCGCTGCGTCATCAGCAAGAGATTGTGGCTAAACAGCAGGGTAATGATCCTTTGGCACAAAAAGCGCGGGCAATTGCGGCGAAAACTTATGAGCTTTCAGAGTTTTTAGTAAACGTGTTGGGTACTGATGATGTGGGGGCTTATTTCCCTCACCGCGTTACCTATCATCCGACTTGCCACTCGATGCGGATTGCTAAGGTGGGGGATGCTCCTTACCGCCTGCTTAAGAATGTGGGTGGGATTGATTTTGTGGAGCTGCCGGAAGAGGAATCTTGCTGTGGTTTCGGAGGAACTTTCGCGTTAAAGAACTCTGATGTTTCTACGGCTATGTTGGCTCAGAAAATGGCTAATGTTATTTCCACTAAGGCTGAGATTTTAGTTGCTGGTGACTATTCTTGTCTGATGCATATTGGGGGCGGGTTGTCGCGGAATCGTTCGGGCGTGCGCGTTATGCATTTGGCTGAAGTTTTAGCGCCTACTCAGGACGAACCTTGGTTCCCACCGGAAACGACTACGAAGGTTGGTGCATGATGTTAAAGGGGTTTTTCACTAAAGAACAAAAAACTTCAGCCCATACTGAGGCAGAGTTAGGGTGGTCTCCGGGGGCGGAGATTCCGGCTGACCCGTTGCGTTGGGGTAAGTTTTTCGCTGATTCAGCTAAGGAACAGCTTCCGAAGACTCAGCTGCGTCGGAATATTCGCCGAGCCACGATGACTATTCGTAATAAGCGGGCGCTGCGTGTAGCGGAAATGCCTGACTGGGAGAATCTGCGGGAGTCAGCTTCGGCAATTAAGCAGCGGGTGCAAGCTAACCTGCCTGCTTTGTTGGAGCAGTTTGAAGCGAATGTGACTGCCCGTGGCGGGGTTGTTCACTGGGCGCGTGACGGTGAGGAAGCCTGCCAGATTGTCCATGAGTTGTTGGTACAGCAGGGGGTAGATGAGGCCGTTAAGGTTAAGTCTATGGTGACTCAGGAAATTAACTTGAATGAGTACCTGTTAGAAAGAGGCATTTCCCTGTGGGAAACTGACTTAGCTGAGTTGATTGTGCAGTTGGGTGAGGATATGCCTTCTCATATTGTGGTTCCTGCTTTGCACCGTAACCGCGCGGAAGTTCGAGCGATTTTCCAGGCGAAGATGCCGTCTGTTCCCGATAATTTAACTACTGAGCCGCGTACTTTAACGATGGCTGCTCGCGCTCATTTGCGTAAGAAGTTCCTTACTTCTAAGGTGGCTATTTCGGGTGCGAATATGGCGGTTGCTGAGTCTGGGACGCTTTACGTTTACGAGTCTGAGGGTAATGGGCGTATGTGTCTGACTCTGCCTCAGACGCTGATAACTATTATGGGGATTGAAAAGCTGATCCCAACCTATCAGGATTTGGAAGTGTTCGCGCAGCTGTTGGGCCGTTCGGCAACTGGTGAGCGAATGAATCCTTATACTTCAGGTTGGACTGGGGTAACTCCTGGAGATGGCCCTCAAGAGTTCCATTTGATTTTGCTGGATAATGGTCGCACTAAGGTTTTGGCGGATAAGGTTGGTCATGAAGCGCTTTCTTGTATTCGCTGCGGGGCTTGTCTGAATATTTGCCCGGTGTATGAGCAGGTTGGTGGGCACGCTTATAACTCGGTTTATCCTGGTCCGATTGGGATTTGTTTAACACCGCAGTTAAAGGAAGCTACTGATCATAAGGATCCTGATTCTACTTTGCCGTTTGCTTGTTCTTTATGTAATGCCTGTGCGGATGCTTGTCCGGTTCACATTGATTTACCGGGGATTATTGTTGATCGTCGGCGTGCTTATCAGGATGCGAACCGCGGGGGGATTCCTAATCTGTGGGATATTTCCATGAAGGCGGCTTCTGTGGTGATGTCTTCTGGTAAGAATATGGAGTTGGCTGGTAAGGCGGCTTCTAAGGGGCGTTTATTTGGGGGGAAGTCCCGGCGGATTGGCCATATTCCGCTTCCGATTGCAAGTATTTGGACTGCTACTCACGATGTTCCTGCGCCTCCGGCTCAGTCTTTCCGCCAGTGGTGGGCTGATGAGGGGCACAGTCAAGGAAAGGATGTTCGCTGATGTCTACTCGGAGTGTTAAAGATTTGCAGGCGAAGGCAGAGATTTTGCGTCGGGTGCGGTTTGCGCTTGCGCAGAGTGAAATCACTGAGGTGGAGGTTCCGCGCGATTATATTTCTTCGTCTGAACATGCGCCTGGTTCTGCACCGGTTTTGGATGTTTTCGAGGACGCTTTAAATGACTATAAGGCTACGGTTTGGCGTACTGATTCCGCGGGGATCGCGAAAACTATGCGTCAGGCCTTAGATGGTTGTGCGTCGGTGGTTGTCCCTGCTGGTTTAGATGCGGATTGGCTGACTGAGTTAGCTGATTTGTCGGTGCGGGTTGATGAGTTTGAGGCGCAGCTTTCTCATGAGGAGCTTGATCAGACTGATGCGGTGATTACTGCTTCACGTTGTTCTGTTAGCCATACTGGCACGATCATTTTAGATGGTGAACCTGATCAGGGGCGTCGGGCGATTACTTTGGTTCCTGACCGCCATGTAGTAGTGGTTAAGGCTGACACGGTTTATCCTACGGTTCCGCAGGCTGTGGCGGTTTTGCAGGAGAATCCAACTCGGCCGACTACTTGGATTGCGGGGCCTTCGGCAACTTCGGATATTGAGTTAATCCGCGTTGACGGGGTGCATGGTCCTCGTAATTTGCAGGTGATTTTAGTAGTCGATTAAGAAGTTTAAGCTGTGTAAAGGCATACTTCTTATAGGTTTGGCTGCATATTTTAAGGGTTTGGCTGCGTCTTAGAGGCGCAGCCAAACCCTTCCCGGAGCGTAACACGCCGATTTAATTTCCCACCCCACACAGGCGAAGCGTAACTCGCCGAAGCTATTTTGGCGCCCTCGGAAATTTATGGATTTTCCACACGAAAACCAGCAGACTGCACCCCACCAGGCACGCTGGGACTTACGCCCTAAGAATTTACCTAAATTTTAGTTACATTTTGGAAATTCAGTGTTACTATAAAACTATGTGAAGACGATGAAGCTTCACTGTAATCTCCAAATCAGAATGGAAAATGCAATGGCACAAATCGTGATTTTAGGTGCAGGCATTGCAGGACACACGGCTGCGATGGTGCTGCAGAAAAAACTGAAACGCACTGAACACAAAGTCGTGGTGATCTCGCCGAAGCCAACTTGGAACTGGGTACCATCCAACATTTGGGTGGGAACTGGACGCATGAAACGCGAAAAAGTAATCTTCGAGCTGGCTCCGCTGTATAAGAAACTGGGAATCGAATTCCACCAAGCAGCCGCCACCGCTCTCTACCCAGAAGGTGACGCTGAAAATCCTCGCTCACAAGTTGAACTGGTTTACACAGACGCCACTCGTAACGGCGAAACTGCCCGCGTCGAGTTCGATTATCTAATCAACGCTACCGGACCTAAACTGAACTTCGCAGCAACCCCAGGTTTAGGACCCGATGAGGGCTACACGCAATCCGTGTGCACCGACTCGCACGCCGAAGAATGTTCCGCCGAATTCCTAAAAGCTGTAGAACGAATGAAAGCCGGCGAAAACTTACGGTTCGTGATCGGTACCGGAGCCGGAAATTGCACTTGCCAAGGTGCTGCTTTCGAGTTCACTTTCAACACCGAACATGAACTGCGCGAACACGGTGTGCGCGATAAAGCCGAGGTCGTTTACCTAACTAACGAACCCCAGTTAGGTGACTTAGGTGTAGGCGGCATGAAGTTCAAGCAAGACGGGTACATGACCAGTTCTCAACTGTGGACCGAATCCATTTTCCGCGAGCGCGGAGTTAAAGCAATCGTTGGGGCAGCCGTTAAGAATGTTGAAAAGAACTCGCTTACCTACGAAGATTCTGACGGTGAAATGCATAGCCTAGATTACGATTTTGCTATGCTTTTGCCACCTTTTACCGGCGTACCGATGAAGGCTTATAACCGGGCTGGGGAAGATATTTCGGCGACGGTCTTTAACCCAGCTGGTTTCATGAAGGTTGATGCGGATTACACGCAGAAGCCTTACGAGCAGTGGCGTGCTGTTGACTGGCCAAAGACTTACCAGAACCCCACCTATCCGAATATGTTTGCGGTTGGAATTGCGTTTGCTCCGCCTCACGGTATTTCTAAGCCGCATACCACTAAGAATGGAACTGTGATTGCTCCGGCTCCTCCGCGCACCGGGCAGCCTTCTGGGGTGATGGCAGCTAAGGTGGCTGAGTCGATTGTCGATTTACTGAAGAATCCTAATGCGAAGTTACATGAGGCTTCGATGGGCACTTTAGGGGCAGTTTGTGATGCTTCTACCGGAGCTAATATGCGTTCTGGTTCAGCCGCTGCCATCATGATGTATCCAATTATTCCTGATGAGACGGTTTACCCTGAGACTGGTCGCCACCCGACTTTGACTCGCGGTGAGTTGGGCTTGTTTGGACACTGGGTTAAAGTCATGCTTCATTACCTATTCATTTACAAAGCCAAGGGCAAGCCTGGCTGGAACCTGATTCCGGAGTGATCGCTATGGAAAACAAGTTATCTGTTGAGCAGTTAGATCCGAAAACGGCTAAGCGCATTATGGATGCTCCGTTGCCGACGAAGAAAACTCTCTTTCGCCGCCGGTGTATTCCGCTTCAGTTTGTGCGTTTCGTAGCGTTTAACTTGCGGACATTAAATATCGTGCGTTTGTCGGAGAAGTAATTTCGTTTCCGAGGGCGTTCGATTGATGCCTCTTTTGTGGTGGCGCGGCCACTTAGTTGCTGTTTTAATCAACTAAGTGGTCGCGTCTTTGTGTTTTTCAGTGAACCTCAATTTTTTAAGCTAATCTGGTATTTATGGACCTCGACGCATATGTTGCTACACATCAATCTACTTGGGCTGAGTTGGATGAGCTTTCTCGTAAGCCGCGGCTTAGTTCTGCTGAAGCGGATCGATTGGTGAAACTGTATCAGCAGACTACTACGCATTTATCGACGCTTCGTTCTCAAGCTCCTGATGCTACTTTGGTGATGTCGCTTTCGGCGGTGGTTTCCAGGTCTAGGCGAAAGTTGGGGTCTTCTTCAGAGTCGCTGTTACATTCTATTCAGCATTTTTTCTCTACTTCTTTTCCGGTTGAGCTTTATCGCCTGCGTTGGTGGTGGCTTTCGTTAATGATTGTTTCTTACCTGTATTCTGCGGCGATTGCTACTTGGGTTTATTTGCATCCTGAGTTACATGATTTGTTGGCCTCTCCTGCAGTTATTCGGAGTTTGGTTAATCATGATTTTGAAGCCTACTACAATGAGTATGCGCATAGTCATTTTGCGACTTCGGTGTGGGTTAATAATGCGTGGGTTTCTGCGCAGGCTGTTGCGATGGGGTTTACGGGTATTTATGTGCTTAACCTGCTACGTAAGAATATGCTTAATTTGGGGATAAATGCGGGGTTAATGATTTACTACGGTAAGGCTGGCTTGTTTTGGGGGCTGATTCTTCCGCATGGTTTGCTTGAATTGACTGCGGTTTTTGTAGCTTGCGGGGCGGGGCTTAGTTTGTTCTGGGCTTGGGTTCATCCGGGGGCGATGACTATGGCAGAGAGTTTTGCGCAGGCCGGTAGGCGGGTAATGGTTATTGTGCTTGGTTTAATTGCGGTGTTGGCAATAGCTGGTTTTATTGAAGGTTTTGTGACTCCTTCTTCGCTCCCTACCTTTGTGCGAGTGGGGATTGGGGTTGTCGCTTTTGGAGCGTTCTTATTTTACGCTTTGGTTTTGGGACGGAAGCGTTTTCTGGAGGGGGATTCTTCTGATGTGGCTGATTGGCAGCGGGCTGAAGTTTTGAAAGCTGCTGAATAAAGTAGGCTAATGATATATTAAAGACTTCTTCCCAAGTTAAGTAAAGAGTTTATAAACTCTGTGTTTTCGGGGTTTTTCAGGTTTTTTCGACTTTTTGTTCAGGGACTTTCCGAATAGGTTTTTCTTGGTCTGCCTAGTTAGACTAGAAAAAACAATTCTTGAGAGGCTCCTATGCAGACATCGACACGTAATATTATTTTTCAGTCTTTGAAGCTGGTTTTTTGGGCGATTATGGCGATTGCCTTAGTTAAAGTAGCTTTTTTCCCTAATCAGGAAGTAGCTGAGGAACTGTCCCCTCAGGGGGTTTTTGAATTACCTACGGTTACTGCTGAGTTGGGTGATATTGAGAATTCGATTGAGTTAAATGCTACGGTGGTACGCGATCAGTCGAAGGCTTTCAAATCGACTGAATCAGGTGTTGTGCAGACTATTTTCGTTAAAGATGGGGATACTGTTGAAGCTGGTGCTCCCGTTTTGCAGTTGATGAAAGTTACTGTGAAAGAAGTTCCCGGTCAGTCTTCGGTGGATGAAGAGGGGAATGTTATTCCGGGTGCTTCTGAACAGGTGGAGCAAAAGTCTTGGCATGATGTTTATGCACCTGCTTCAGGAATTTTACGTTTAGAGGCGTTGGTGGGTCAGCAGGTTGAGGTTGGTTCGCCGTTAGGTTCAATTGTGCCGGCTTCTTTCCATGCGCAGGTTTCTATTAACCCTGAGCAGCTTTATTCTTTGCAGGGGCTTCCTAATGTGGCGACGCTTGCGGTTAAAGATGGTCCGGCGCCTTTTGAATGCACTGATTTGCAAACTATTGTTAATGCCAGTGCTCCTAAAGAGGGGGAGCAAAGTAGCGGCCCGCAGATTCGTTGCAATATTCCAGCTGGGCAGACTGTATTCGAGGGCGTTAAGGGGAAGCTCCGGATTGCCGGTAGCTCTGTTAAGCAGGTAGTTATTGTCCCTACTTCAGCAGTGGAGGGTAGGTTTAGAGAAGGTGCTGTTTATCTTCCGGCGGAGGACGGTAAGTCTAAGCCCATTAAGAAAGTAGTGAAGCTGGGGATTTCTGATGGTAAGTTCATTGAAATTACTGAGGGTTTGCAAGCCGATGATGTGATCTTAGAGTTTGCTCCGCTTAATCAGGATGAAAAGCAGGATATAAATGGCCCCGAAAACTATGGGGGATGAGGTTGCTTAGTTTAAAAGAAGTTACCCGCACGGTAGTTCTCCCTAATCAATCTGAGCTTGCGATTTTAAAAGGTATTGATTTAGAGGTTAATGCCGGGGAGCAAGTGGCAATTGTGGGTCAGTCTGGCACTGGTAAGTCCACTTTGTTGAATATTATTGGGATGTTAGATTTACCTGATTCGGGTCAGTATCATTTCAATGGTTTAGATGTAGCCCAGTTAAGTGAAGCTCGTCGGGCGGCTTTGCGGGGTGATTCGTTCGGGTTTATTTTCCAGCAGTTTAACTTGATTATGAATCGCACTGCGATTAGTAACGTGGAAGTTCCACTTTTATATGCGTCCGATTCTCGTTTGTTGAAGCGTAAACATTTGGCTGCGGAAATGTTAGAGCGGGTGGGTTTAGGTGATCGTCTCTATTCTAATCCGGGTGAGTTTTCTGGTGGCGAGCAGCAGCGTGTGGCAATTGCGCGGGCTTTGGTGCGTCGCCCGAAAGTGATTTTAGCGGACGAACCTACCGGGGCTTTAGATTTGCGAACTGGCAAGTTGGTGATGGATTTATTAGAAGAGGTTGCGGCTGAGCAAAATGCTGCGCTGATTACGATTACGCATGATATGAGTGTGGCGGCGCGGGCGCAGACTGTTTACGAGATTATTGATGGTCGTTTGCAGAAAGTTACTGCTGATTCGGCGCTTAATCAAAAGTCTTTATCAGTTCATTCCGCTCAGCTAGATGACCAGCAGACGCTTGAGGTTGAAGATGTCTAAGTTACATTCAGATGAAGCTGTTTCCCCTAAGGATACTGAGATGCCTGGAGAGGGTGCTGCGCAGTCTGCGCCGGGTTCTTCTTCTAAAGGTGCGCGCCGGTTTTCTGGGTTTGTTTTCCTGGGGACTTTGTTTGAAGCGTGGGAAGAGTTGCTTGTCAATCGTGGGAGGGTGATTCTTTCCTTAACCGGTGTGGCTGCTGCCGTGTGGGCGATGGCTACTGTTATCGCTTTGGGTGGGGTGATTTCTGAGGCTCAGGACAGGACTTTTGCTCGTTATAGTGGGCAGCCTGGTACGGTGCGGGTTTCGGTGACGAAGAATTCTGGGGAAGCTGATGAGAAGGACTTGGGGACTGCTGATTTTCCGTCAGCAGAGGTGGGTCCTCCGCCGACTCAGCATAGTCCCGAGGGCGCTGTGGAAACTGATGAGAATGGTCAGGTAGTTGATGTTTTCGGTAAGGCTTCGCTGCGCACAGTTGAGTTATTGAAGTCTAACTATTGGTCGCGCTACCGTGAGGTGGCCAATGGGGTTATTCAAGCTCCGGGCTATATGGATTGTCCGGTTAATGAAAATGGGGTGCAAGATGACTGCTATAACACTACTCCATTTTTTAAGGGGATTGACCCGCAGTATTTTGAGATTTTCAGTTTGCGGCTGTTACGGGGGCGGCTATTAACTGAAAGAGATGCTACTTTGCAGATGAATCCGGTTGTGATCAGTGAGTTAGCTTGGGAGTATATGGGCAAACCTGATTTGCGTTACTACCCGCGGTTTCGGCTTCAAGATAATCCGAATATTTCTTTTACGGTAGTTGGAGTTGTCGATAATCTTACTGGTTATGAGGGCCCTACTTTTTACATGAATTATGAGACGTTCATGTTAGGGATGCCCGCTGATTTTGTGGGCACTAATTCCAGTGCTGAGCTGATTATAGTTGCTCCTAAGGAGCAGAAACAGGCGGCCGCTCAGGCGATGGGGGCTAGTTTGCAGGGGCTTTTGGGTCCGCAGTGGCAGGTGAATATTGTTAAAGAGCAGTTTGGTGAAAATATTGATGGTTTGTCTGGCGTTGTGACTGTCACTGTTTCTGTAATTGGTTACATTGTGATTTCGTTGGGCGCTTTGGGGTTGCTGACGGTTTCGATTGTGACGATTCGTTATCGGGTACGTGAAATTGGGATTAGAAGAGCAATGGGTGCGTCTGCGAAACGCATTTTCGTCTCAGTTTTTATGGAGTCGGTGGTGGCTACCACGGTGGCGGGGATTATTGGCGTGATCGCGTCGATTATTACGATTCGTTCGACGCCGCTGTTAGCGTGGATCAATATTCCTTTTTCGACAACTAATATTGGTTACCCCATGTCAGCGGCTTTGCTTGGTCTGTCGATTGCTGCTGGGGTGGGTGCGTTGGCAGGGATTATTCCAGCGACTATTGCGGTGCGAATTAAACCAATTGACGCGATCCGTTTTTAACGGCTTTTTGGGGAGTTTTCGGTTCAGTGTCGCCCTCGAGATGGTAGGAAAGTTTAGGTACCTAAGTGCCGGTCTTTGCCATCTCGAGGGCTTTCAGGCAGTTGGGTTACGCTCCCAGCCCACGGTTTTTGAGCCACTGGATTTGCTGGCAAAAGTGCGGGTATTGTCCGCCCTCGTGTCCTTTGAATGGGTAGAGCACCATTTCAGCCGGCCCTGCGTATTCGTTGTAGGCGCCGAAAGTGGTGGTGGGTGGCACGCAGTCGTCCATTAGCGCCACGGAAAAGAGGGCGGGCGCGTGGGCTTGGCGGGCAAAGTTGATTCCGTCAATGTAGGCGAGGTTTTCTAAAACTGCCGGTACTCGCTCGGGGTAAACTGCCAGGTAGCGGCGGAGTTCGCGGTAGGGGGGAACTTCTGCGATGGTGGCACCTTGATAGTAGTCGCAGAGCCAGGCAACGTCGGGTAGGATCGCTTTTACTTGCGGGTGGAGTGCCCCGGCGGTGAGGGAGAGTCCTCCGCCTTGACTGATTCCGGTGAGGATGATTTTTTGATTATCTACGGCAGGGATTTCTAAGGCGGTGTCAATGGCGCGTACTGCGTCGGTGATTAACCTGCGGTAGTACATGGTTTCGCGCTGTTCAATCCCTCGGGTGAGGTGTCCGATGGTGGCTGCGCTGGTGGGGTGGGGGTCGGGGGTGTCGCCTCCACTGCCCCAGTCTCCGCCCTGTCCGCGGGTGTCCATCAGAAGGTGTATGTATCCGGCTGAGGGCCATTTGATTTCTGCGCCGGCAAGGCCCCGGCCTCCGCCGTAGCCAATGTATTCGATGATGGTTGGAAGCGGTCTTGGGCTTTCTATGAATCCGCTTGGGCCACTTAACCAGCCTTTGATGGGGTCTGCGGCATATCCGCCGAAAGTTAGTTCATAGAAGTCGAGGTGTTTGTTGGGGGTTTCTACGGGTGTAAAGGTGGCGGGTTTAGCTGCGTTGCGTGCTTCGGTGAGGGTTTGGTTCCAAAATGCTGCAAAGTCGCTGGGGAGTTTTACTTTTGAACGGTAGGCGTAGAGTTCTTCCGGATCGGTGTAGACCATGATTTTCCCTTGTTTTTGATTGTAAAAAGGGTGGGAAACTCAAAGTTGTTTAGTTCTTTTGAGTTTCCCACCTAAGGGTTTGTGCGGGTTTTCCCGTTTAGATGACGGCGTTAAACCAGCGGGTGATCGTTGTGGGGTGCGTAATTGCGGTTCCCACACAGGCTGCGTGGATTGGACGGGTGAAAACTTCCCGGAGTTGTTCGACGGTGTGGATCCGTCCTTCAACTACGATCGGTTTGGTGATCCGCGCGCAGACTTGGTCGATTAGTTCGAAGTCTGGTCCGTCGGTTTTGGGTCGTTCACCGGTGTAGCCTGCTAGGGTGGTGCCGATTAGGTCAGCTCCTGCTTCTTCTGCGCGCAGAGCGTCTTCTAATGATCCGCAGTCTGCCATGACGGCTACGCCGGGAAATTCGTCGTGGATTGCTTTGCAGGCGGAGGCGAAGTCGCCGGAAAGGCGTTCGCGTCCGGTCGCGTCGATAGCCACGATAGATGCTCCTGCCAGGGCGCAGGCGCGGGCGTGTGCTTCCGAGGGCGTAATGTAGACGCCTGAGTGCCCGTATTTAACTAAGCCCACTACCGGTACGGTTACGGCTTGGCGGGCAGCGGTAATATCAACTACGCCTTGGACGCGTACTGCGGCTGCGCCGCCTTCTACTACGGCTTGGCACATGCGAGCGGTTACTTCCGGGGTGCGCAGTGGTTCGCCGGGGTAGGCTTGACAGGAAACAATCAGACCTTTTGAGGCGGCGATAATTCCCTCGATAGTAATATCTTCTTGATCGCTCATTTTCTTCTCTCTGGTTTTGTTTTCCAACTGGTTTGAGTTTTGTTTCGGCGTTTAAGCCTGGAATGTTGCAAATGCTAAGGCAGCTGCTCCGGCTTGGGGGGCGGCTCCACCTAGGGAGGCAGCAACTAGTGGCACTTCTTTAAGTGCTGGCATTAGTTGTGCTTCGTAGGCGGCTCTCAGTGGTTTCCAGTAGACTTCTCCGGCAGCTGCCATGCCTCCACCTAAGATGACTATTTCTGGGTCCAGACAGTTGACTAATCCGGCGATGATTTCTCCGGTGGCGGTGGCTGCGTCGGTGAGGACTTCTAAGGCAATTTGGTTGCCTGTTTCAGCTTGCCGTTCCAGGTCGATGCCGTCTGCTACTGTTGCGCCTCGTTGGTTTGCCCAGCGGACCATGGTGGGGCCTGCGGCGATGGCTTCGAGGTGTCCGTCTACTCCGCAGGAGCATTCGTGTCCGCGCCCGTAGGGGGTGACGATATGTCCTACGTGTCCGGCCAGCCCGGTTGCGCCGCGGACAATTTCTCCGTTGATGGTGAAAGCTCCGCCGATTCCGGTGCCTACGGCTACCATGAGTACGGTTTTGTGTCCGGCTCCGGCGCCCAGCCAGGCTTCTCCTCTGGCGTGTGCGTGCACGTCATTTTCGATGATGGTGGGCATTTCGGTGGCGGCTTCAACGATTTGTGCCAGTTGGGTGCCGGTCCACCCGGGGATTGCTTCCGTGGCGGAGCGTATGAAGCGGCCGCTGGGGTCAATCACGCCGGCGCTTCCGATCCCGCACCCGATTGGGGTTCGTCCCATTTCCAGGGCTTTTTCTTTTACGAGGGCGGCGATGGACGCAACTGTGTTGGCGACGTCGGTTCCTCCGGTTTTTGGAGTGGGTGCACTCCAGGAGGGGAATTCTTTTTTGCTAGCTACGACGTTGCCGTCGCTATCGACAAGCGCACCGGCTATTTTGGTGCCTCCAATGTCGATGGCGACGGCAACTGGAAGTTGGTTGCTCACAGCAGATCAGCCTGCTTTAGGATTTCTGCGATTCCTGCGATTTCTTCTTCGTTTAGGGTGCGTACTGGTTCTGGCATCCGGTTGGAGGCGAATACTCCGAGGGCTTTGAGGGCGCCCTTGAAAGCGCCTACGCCTGCGCCGTAACCTTGGATTCCCTGGGGAACGAAAACGATCCGCATTAAGTCGCTTAGGCGGTCTTGTTCTTTGCGAACGGTTTCCCAATCGCCTGCTTGGTAGGCCTGCCATTGGCGGACGTAACCGGCTGGGTCAATGTTACCTAAGCCAGGTACGCAGCCATCTGCTCCTGCCATGTAGGCGCCGTCTACGACTACTTCGTGTCCGGTGAGGATGGTGAGCGGGTGTCCGGCGCGTTCGTTGTCCTGGCAGAGGAAGCGGAAGTTTACGTCGTCGCCGGAGGAGTCTTTCACACCTGCGAGGATGCCTTCTTTACCTAGACGTACCAGCATGTTGCGGTCAAGTTTGACGTGTACGCAAACTGGAATGTCGTAGGCGAAGAGGGGAAGATCGACGGCTTCGCGGATGAGGCGGAAGTGGCGTTCGATTTCAGCTGGTCCCTGCAGTGCGTAGAAGGGTGCGGTAGCTACCAGGGCGTCTGCGCCGAGTTCTTTTGCTACTTTAGCGTGTTCGATTACGCGGCTAGTTTCGGTATCGATTACACCTACTAGGACGGGAACTCGACCGGCATTGATTTCTACTGCGGCGGCGATGATTTCGCGGCGACGTTCGTCGGTTGAGAATACTACTTCACCGGAAGAACCCAGAATGAAGAGACCATCTACCCCGGCTTCTAGCATACGGTTGATGCTGTTAGCGAATGAGGCTTTATCGAATTGTCCGTCTGCGGTAAGAGCAGTTACTACCGGGGGAACAACCCCGCGGAATGAGTGAGTCATTTTTTCTCCAATAGGTTTTCAGGATTCTTGCACAAGTGAAGGTACTGCTGAGAGCAGCATCTTGGTGTATGGGTCTTTCGGGCTGTGGAAGATATCGTAGGTTGGTTGTTCTTCCACTACGGAGCCTTTGTACATAACCGCGATCTTGTCGGAAATGTAACGTACGGTATTGATGTCGTGTGAGATAAATACCAGGCCCAGACCAAGTTGTGCTTTGAGGTCGGTGAGCAGGTTCAGTACCTGTGCGCGGACGGAAACGTCCAGTGCTGAGGTGGGTTCGTCGGCAATAATCACGTCTGGTTCCAGTACCAGGGCGCGTGCGATTGCCACACGCTGACGCTGTCCACCTGAGATTTGCCGTGGCAGTACGTCCAGGGCGCTTTGGGGTAGACCTACTAATGCAAGTAGTTCTTTAACTCGTGCCAGTCGTGATTTTTCGTCACCGATTCCGTGGACGCGCAGCGGATCGACTAGGGCGTCACGTACGATCATACGTGGGTTTAGTGCGGTGGCTGGGTCTTGGAATACAACGGAGATTGACCGTCCAATTTCTAAGCGTGATTTGGAATCAAATGACGCTGGTTTTCCTTTGAAGTAGATTTCTCCGGAGGTTGGTTTTTGTAGCCCCACCATAACTCGTGCGGTAGTTGATTTACCACATCCAGATTCCCCTACGATTCCCAGGGTTTCTCCGCGGGAGACGGAAAGGCTCACGTCGTTTACGGCATGTACCTTATCGGGGCGGAATAGTTTTCCGGTGCGGGAGGTGTGGATTACGTGAACGTTTTTTAGTTCAATTACTGGAGTTTCTGCAGTCATTATCAGACCTCCTCAGTGCTACGACGCTTAGCAATTTTCGCTAGTGCGTCTTCACGGTCTTTGTGCTGTGAGTAGATATGTTCAGTTCCTTCGATCTGAATCATTTCTGGGCGGCTGTCCAAACCTACGGTTGGTTGTGAAGAGCGTGGAGCGAAACGGTCACCGACAACGAATTCGCGTGGTGATGGCACGGTTCCCGGAACTTGGTGGAGGCGTCCTCCACCTGATTCGATGGAGAGCACTGCTCCCAGCAAACCTTGGGTGTATTCGTGGACTGGCTGTCCTAAGAGTTCCTGGGTACGTCCTTGTTCCACTACCTGTCCGGCGTACATTACGGTGATCCGGTGGGATACGGATGCTACCAGTGCCAAGTCGTGGCTGACGAATACCATTGCGAAGCCAAGCTTTTCGCGTAGTTCGTTGAGCAGGTCGATCACTTGCTTTTGAACGGTTACGTCCAGCGCAGTGGTGGGTTCGTCTGCGATGATCAACGATGGGTCGCGGGTTAGGGCCATGGCGATGAGCACGCGCTGACGCTGTCCACCGGAAAGTTCGTGTGGGTAGGACTTCAAGGTACGTACTGGGTCTAGGCCCACCAGTTCCAGAAGTTCTTCTGCGGTGCGGGTACCGCCGCGTTTGGTTAGCTGCGCCATTTGGGAGCGGATCAGCATGGATGGGTTCAAGGACGAGAGTGCGTCTTGGTAGATCATTGCCAGCTTGTGTCCGCGTAGTGCGTTGTGTTCCTTCGGATCCATGCCAACCAGGTTCTTGCCGTCGAAGAGGATTTCGCCTTCGATCTTGGCAGTTTCTGGGAGCAGACCCATGATGGCCATGGAGGTAATTGATTTACCACAACCAGATTCACCCACAAGGCCCATGGTTTCGCCGGGGCGTACGGAGAAGGATACGTTATCGACGATACGTACATCACCGTGTGCTGCGGGGAAGGAGATGGAGAGGTTCTTTACTTCAAGCAGTGGTGCTTGGGCAGCTTGTTCGTCTGAAAGTACCAGGCGGTCGGTGCGGAGTGCTTCACTACGCTGGAGGGCGTTGAGGCGTCCTTGCAGGGATTCTTCCTGGCTGTGGTGTGCGGCTACCATTTCTTGGTTGCGTGCTTCAAGTTCTTCTTCGGTCAGTCCGCCCTTTGCGTTGTTCACTCGTGCACGTGGGGCGGCGAGGGCGTCGGTTAGCCCTTCTGCCAATACGTTGAGTGAAAGGGTGGTGATGAGGATCATCAAGCCTGGGAATAGGGTTGGCCACCAGTCACCGTTATTTGCGAGGGCTTTGCCGTCTGCCAAGATGTTACCCCAGGATGGTTCTGGTGGCTGCACGCCGGCTTGGATGAAGGACAGGGATGCTTCCAGCACGATTGCGTCTGCAACCAACACGGTGGCGAACACCATGATGGGGGCAACACAGTTACGGGCAACGTGCTTGAAAAGAATCCAGGAGGTGCGGGCTCCCATTACTCGTGAGGCGGCTACGTAGTCTTCTCCGAATTGGGCGAGGACGTTTGCACGCACGATACGGGAGAGTTGTGGCGTGTAGAGGAAGCCGATGGAGAAGATGATCACGGCTACGGATTTACCGAGGGAGGCAACGAATACCGCTACCAGGGCAATGCCGGGGAAGGACATGACGATATCGAGGATACGCATGAGCACTTCCGAAACTGCCTTGTTTGCAGTGGCGGCAATGGAGCCGAGGATTGCTGCGGCGACGAGGGCCATACCGGTGGAGAGTAACCCGATTACTAAGGAGTAGCGGGCTCCGTACATTACACGGGCGAAGATGTCGCGTCCGCTTGCGTCGGTACCGAACCAGAAGTTGCTGTCTGGTGGAACTACGGGGCGGATGGCGCTGTCTGCGGCTTCTTTTCCGACGATGTCAGCTTCGAAAGGTAGTGAAGTTGTCAGTGGGTCGAATTTAGTGATGAGGGGGGCGAAGATTGCCATGAATACTACTAGGAGCAGGATTCCAACGGCGATGCGGGACCCCAGGGGCATGCGGGACTTGTTGAATCGAAGTCCGGGTACGCTTAAACGTTCAGTTAGTTTTTTACGCATTCTCACACGCTCCTAATGCGTGGGTTGACTAATACGTAGAGCATGTCAACGATGATGTTAATGAAAATGAAGGCTAGGGCAACGGTGAGGGTTACACCCTGTACCAGGTAAACGTCGTTACGGGTAACGCCGTCTAGGATGAGTTGGCCCATTGCTTGAATATTGAAGATGATTTCAATAATTACTGCGCCACCCATCAGGTAACCGACGCGCAGGCCGATTACGGTGATTGGGGTGATTAGTGCGTTGCGCAGTACGTTACGGCCGATAACCACCTGTTTTGGAATACCTGCGCCAATGGCGGTACGTACGTAGTCTTTGTCGAGTTCTTCAACCATTGCGGTACGCACCACGCGGGTGAGTGAGCCGGCTACTGGTACTGCCAGCGCGAAAGCGGGGAGGAAGATGTTATTGATGTAGGTGGCGGGGTCTTCGGAGAAAGGAACCCAGGAACCGACCAGCGCGGGGAAGGTTCCGGTACCACCGGGGACTGTGCCGAATGCTTGAATCAGTAGGATTGCGAGCCAGAAGGATGGGGTTGCTAACGCGGCGATGGAGAAAACGCGGATAACCTGATCTGGCCAGCGATCTCGGTATAGGGCTGCGATTACGCCGAATACGAAGGAGATTACCAAGGCGATAGCTAAGCCGATGAAGGTTAGCTGCAAGGTAATGGGGAATGCTGTCGCAATCAGATCAGTTACTTGCGTATTCCCTTTAGATACTCCCAGGTCGAAGGCGGTTAGCAGACCGTAGAGGAAAGCTCCGTAACGAACTAATAGGGGGTCGTTAAGACCGTGTTCTTCACGGTATTGTTCCAGGGCTTCGAGGGAAGCCGATTCGCCCAGGGCCAGCTGTGCTGGATCGGCGGGTGAGAATGACATTATGAAGAAGACTAAGAATGTGACGCCTAAAACCATGATTGGTAGGGCGACCAGGCGTCTTCCAATAAGACGTATGAGGTTTGACACGCTGCATTACTCCCTTGCACTTGCTGCGCTTTACTCTCGACAATGTCGGGGGTTTCTGATTAAAGCAATTCGTCTGAGAATTACTAAGTTTAGTGAGACTGTGGGGGCCGGATAAGTTTTATCCGACCCCCACAATCTTTTAGTTTGGAGGCTTTAGTTAAGCCGTTACCTGATTAGATCAGGCTTTGGTGGTGCCAACTTCTACGAAGGATAGACCAGTTAGAGAGATTGGCTTGAAGTTAGGCAGGGTATCTGCATCCCATGCGGATGGAGACTTGCGGTGGAACAGTGGGTACAGTGGTACTTCTTCAGAGATTACGTCGAAGATTTCGTGCCATGCTGCAGTCTGTTCTGCACCGGTGGACTGAGCTGCCTTCTGCATGAGTTCCTGTACCTTGTCGTAGGATGCGGAACCCTTCCAGTGCATGCGGGTGTCGGTCCAGATGTCGCCGCCGTACCACCAGTTGAGGAGCAGGTCGGTGTCATCGCCGAATACGGATGGGTCGCCAGGGGCAACTACGATATCCCAGTCAGAGGACTGTCCGATGGTGTTGTACAGGTCGGAGGACTTGTATTCGGTGAATTCTACCTGCAGGCCAGCTGCTTCGAGGGATTCTTTGATGATTGGAGTACACTGCTTTACCCAGTCGTGGTTGGTAACCAGGAGGCGTACCTTGGTTAGGCCGGTAGCTGCGAAGCCTTCCTTTGCCTTTTCAACATCCAGGGTGTAAACGTTCTTTGCCTTCTTGTATGAACGGTGGTTTTCCTGTACGAAACAGGTTGCTGGGGTTGCCTGGTTTAGCAGACCGGTCTTAACAACCTTTTCCATGTCCAGTGCGTAGAGGGCGGACTGACGGTTCTTCAGATCCTTCATTGGGGAGCTGTCGCCGTTGTTGAACATCATGAATAGCAGACCGAAGCCCTGTACGGATTCAACGGAAACGGAAGCCTTAACCTGATCGATGGAGAGGTAAGGTACGGAGTCGATTGCCTGTACGTCCTTGGAGGTTACAGCGTTGGTACGGGTTGCTGCGTCTGGCAGGATCTTCCATACCATCTTGTCAGCCTTGGCTGGCTTTGGACCGGTGTAGTCTGCGTTCTTTTCGAATAGTACGGTGGAGGATGCTGCACCGTTGTCGGTCATCTTGTAAGGGCCGGTACCAACTGGGTTAGCGTCGAATGCCTTTGCGTCCTTGGTTACTTCAGCCTTTGGAACAACCTTAACAACGGAGAGACGTTCCTTCAGCAAGGAGAAGGGGTACTTCAGCTTGATGGTAACGGTCTTTTCGTCCTTAGCGGTTACAGCTTCGATGAACTTGAGGAAGGAAGCGTAGAGGGACTTGTTTGCTGGGTCGAGGACGCGTTCGAATGAGAACACTACGTCTTCTGCAGTTACGTCTGCACCGTTGTGGAACTTTGCGCCGTCACGCAAGGTTACTTCGTAGGTGGTGTCATCTACCTTAACTGGCTCTGCATCCTTGGACAGTGCTGCGTAGCAGGTGCGGTCCTCAGTTGGCATGATTTCGAAGAGGCCTTCGAGGGTGTGCCAGTTAGCTGCGATGGTTAGCGCAGAGGTGGTGGTCATTGGGTCGTAACCGTTGGTTCCTAGTTCGTAGGAAATACCTGCGGTTAGGGTGCCACCGTCGGTTGCTTTGTTGTCAGCTGATGACTGAGCGTCTTTCTTTGGCGCGTCAGTTTTTCCACCACAGGCGGCAAGGCCAGCTGCAATACCTGCTGCAGCGGTGATGGTTCCAGCTAGTTTTAAGAAGCCGCGGCGGTCAGTGGTGCCGATTGATTTCGTCATTGAAGTCTCCTAAATGAGGTCGGACGTCTGATGTCTTTCTATTATGACAATGTCTAGTGTACTACGAGAGATACACTCAAACAAGTTTAATTATGGTCCTCAACACAAATTCATTACAATAATATTTAGGTAACAATTCGAATACTAATTCGGAAAGACTGCGATGCTCAGCGAAAACAACACTGCTACAAAACTAAAGAATCTGATTCTCCAACTCCATTTACAACCCGGAGACGCGATTCCAACTGAAACAGAGCTATGCGAAATTCTTAAAATCTCCCGCTCTTCAGTTCGTGAAGCAGTGCGTACATTAGTCGCCCTCGACATTCTTAAAGTCCAGCACGGACGTGGAACTTTCGTTGGCGACATGTCGTTACAACCCCTGGTAGATGCAATTGTTTTTCGCGCCTCTTTAGCTCCCAGCAGCGACTTAAACACCCTCAAAGAAATCGTTGAGATTCGTCGCTTAATGGATATAAACGCCGGCCCTGAACTAATCAAGCGGTTTAAAGACACCGAAAATCCTGAAATTAGAGAACTTGTCCGGCAAATGGTAAAGCACGCCGCACAGGGCAGGGACTTTTCTGACTACGATTTGGAATTCCACAAAGCCCTTTCTTCCCGAATTGAAAATGTCATGCAAAGCCAGTTCGTAGAGGCTTTTTGGAAGATACACACGGTAATCAACCCCATGCTGGAAATTCCTACCCCAGACAATTTAGATGAAACCGCCCAAGCGCACGGAGAAATCTTAGACGCTTTAGAAACTGGAGATTTAGAGGCCTATCAAAAAGCGGTTTACCACCACTATCAGCCGATCTTAGATAATTTAAGTCGCACTTCAAAACATCGTAGCGAGCATTAAAAATCTAAATCCGCGTTAAACCTAAGTACCCGCTGAAAACCTAGGCGAACCTAAAAATCTAAGCGAACCTAAAAACTTAGGCGAACGTAAAAACCTAAGCGAACGTAAAAACTAAGCCTATTTAAAAGACGTTAAATCCTTTGGGGTGGCAAGATTTTCCTTGCCACCCCAAAGGATTAGGCTAAAGCGAATTCGACTTCCACCTCTACTGAAGCGTTCAACGGCAAAGCCGCTACCCCCACTGCTGAACGAATGTGCTGATCGCCGAAAACTTCTCCCAAAAATTCGGAAGCTCCATTAACAACTGCCGGCTGAGCATAAAACTCTGGTTTTGAAGAAACAAACCCAGTTACTTTCAATACTCCCGCTAAGTTATCAACTCCTCCGGCTACTTCCGCCGCAGCCGCGAGCGCATTTAAAGCACATTGCTTAGCTGCCTCATAACCAGTTTCGATAGCTACGCCCTCGTCACCTAACTGCCCGGTAGCCAGCAGTTCACCGGCACGGAAAGGTAACTGCCCCGAAGTGCGCACCGTCTGGCCGCTTACTAACGCAGGCACGTAAGCTGCCACCGGGGGAACCACTGCTGGAAGTTCAATCCCCATTTTTGCCAAACGTTCACTAACTTTCATTTTCTTCTCCTGCCTGTCTATAAGTTTCTAGGTCTATCTTAACGAGCTTCCCCGTTTGTGGATCTGTAAATTCTAAAGCTACTGCTTCTAACTGTAAGGCAGTTTCTGCTGGAGAAACTGTTTCTTCACCGTAGCGGGCGGCATTAAATCCGCCATAAAGCGGGTCCCCCACCAGGGGAATTCCGAGGGCGGCAAAGTGAAGGCGTATTTGGTGAGTTTTGCCAGTATGCGGCTCTACCTCATAGTCGATGAACTTCCGGTCTTTAATAATGCGCTCCTGCTTTGGGCGCAGGTAGGTGACGGCATTCGGTGCCCCCTTCACATTTTGCGCGGTCATAATTCCTTCGACCTTATCAATGCGACTTTCGATTCTTACCCAACCGGGTTTTTCTTCGGGGGCAAGAGTTACCCAGATAAGCTGGTTTGTTTGCAAAGTTTTTAGGTCGAGGGCGTTAAAATCAAGTTCTGCTGCGGTTGCCAGATAAGTTTTTTTAACTTTTCGGTTTTGGAAAAGGTCCTGGTAGAGGCGACGCAATTTCGGCTTTTCTGTAAAGAGGAGTAATCCGGAAGTGGCGCGGTCTAACCGATGGGCGGGAGATAAATCGGGGTTATTTTCCTGTCGGCGCAAAGCAATTGTTGCGCTCCGAACCACGTAGGAGCCGCGCGGCATAGTGGAAAGTCCTTTAGGTTTATAAATCACCATCCACCCGTTACCTTGGTAGATTTTTTCTAAAAGTATCGGGGTGGAAGTTTCATCAGCTCCGGGACGGTAAAGATACACGTGTTTTTCCAAGATATTGGCTGGGTCTTCCCACTTCACTGGGTTTCCCCAGGCATCTACGATTGCCTGGGCGTTAAAAAATTTTTCTAACTGCGTTTTATTTATTGCCGGAATATTTTCTAAAATCCACTCACCTAAGTTCCCCTGTAGTTGGCGAGCTTCTCTTACGTTGATTCGTCTGCCGAGTCTAACTGGGTGGAGTCCACCTCTAGCGGGAAGTTTAGGTGGTTTTTGGGGGCGTGGGCTCATAGGGATTATTTTATTACAGTTGTTGCTTTGGTTTTACTCGAGGTCGATAGGTTAGAAGTTGGTTGATTGGAAGTTGGTAAGGAGTTTCAGAAAGTACCTTTTTCTTTTTTGTGAGATTGTATTTGCGCCCTCGGGAATAATTCTTTAAATTTGAAACTGATAATCATTCTCAATAACTTGGGGGAATCAGAATGCGCAAAAACCTAAACCGAAACCTAACCAGCCTCACCGCCAGCTGCCTACTTCTCACCGGCCTACTAATAGCCACCCCCACCCTCAACCCACCCACCGCCCAAGCAGCTGACAACCTCATCATCAACCAGCAAGGACACGTAGACTCCCCCAAAATCTTCTGGGACGAAACCACCCAAAACTTCACCCTAAAAGCCAAAGGTGACGAACTGGCCCCCATCGAAAAAACCATCAACTACCTAGACAAAATCACCACCGGAAGAACCCAAGAATACTACTACACCGTCCCCACCGACGCGCGACAAAAATTCCTCGGCAACCCCGGAGAACAACTCTTTTGGGCCCCTAACAACGTAGCTCCCCGCTCCAAACAACTTTGGATCGGCTTCGGCGCCGATGTAGCCATCCCCGTAGAAAACTTCCGCGACGAATCCTTCACCCTTGACCTGGTAGGATTTTCCGGCCCCGGAGAAATGAACCTCTTCACCTCCACCCTAGACCCCGAATTCATGCTGGAAAATCCAGTAAACCGCATGCTCTCCTCACACGAACCAGGCCTACGCTCCACCTGGATTAAACCCGGACTCCACACCCACAACCACACCACCTTCTCACAGCCCGGACGCTACACAGTAAGCTACCGCGCCTCAGCCCGCACCAAAGACGGGCAGCTCTTAGCTTCCGCCCCACAAACCGTGGAATGGCAAGTTGGCGGCGCCAGCCCAGCCACCGGCGTACCCGAAACTATCGCAACTCGCTTCAACGCAGCCCCCGCAACCACCGAACAACTCCACAACTTCCGCCCCGTTTTCAGCGTCCAACCAGTTGAAAACACCAGCGGAGCCAAACTCACTGAACTCAACTTCACCACCGGCAACCCCGCTGACACCGGCACCGCAGTATTCTACGTAAACGGCTACTTCCTCACCGAAGCACCCGTCCAACAAGGCACCGCCAAATGGGTCGAACTCATCGGTGCACAAGACGCAGACCTACAAGTGGTTTACCTACCCGCCGCAAACTCCCCCAGCCCCCGCTGGGTATCCGAACCCATCTCATACGCCCAAGGCGACCTATCCGACTCCACCAACCAAACCGGAAACTTCCCCACCCCCGCAGCAGACGAAACCCTCCCCGCATTCAAGTTCAATGACCGCGTCGTCACCAACCCAGAAGTAGCCGTCACCCTAAACGCCACAGAAACTAACTACCTCCTTACCGTAGCTCCCGCCCAAGCAGACCTCCCCGTCCGAGTTGAAGGTGGTTTCTACAACAACCCTCAAGACAAATACCCCTCATGTAAAGTCAGCTTCATCTCTTATCCGCAAAATCGTTCATTCAACCTCTCCACCGAAGACTGCTACGACGTTAATTACTTCGAACTATCCGTTATTCCAGACTCACTCAACCCCCTGGGCGCCACCTTTGTTAAAGGAGAAATCACCGAAAACAGCGGAATACAAAACCATGCGCTACGTTTAACTACCGTCCCATACGTGCCACAGGGAAAACAACCAGGCGACAACTCCACGCCAAACCCATCTAACCCAGGTGACGTTCCCGCCGATCCGCTTATGCCAACGCCCTCGGACCCGGCAGATGGAGATACCCCACCTGCAAACGGTTCTGCCGATGACATTTCTGCCGGCGGCAACGCCGGAGCAGATGCAGGCACCGGCAATGGCAGCAGTACTGGAAGCGGGACAGGCAGCAGTAATGGAAGTGGGACTGGCAGCGCGAATTCTCAAGCCGATTTTGAAATTCCTTGGGACACCCAGCCAGTAACTATCACCGACGGACACCTTGACATTGGCCCACAGTTTTTTAATGACAAACTTAGGATCGTCCTCAAAGACGATTCCCGCCAACACGCAACTAAAACCGTGCTTCGCGACCCGCAGGCCGTAAATATCCTCGTACCCACCGCCGCCCAAGCAAATCGTTCAAAACGCATCTTTGGTGACAGCTCCTACGATTTCCTCGGAGCATACAACACGCCCCTTTACATTTTAGGAGCCACCCAGCAAGCCGGACGGCCTTGGCCCGGATTCTCTACCGAAGAAATCAACTACCAGCAGTTCCCCCAGGGAGTGAACCTGGAACTAACCGCCCTCGAAACCCCCGCAGGTGCCAAATGGTGGGGATTTACCACCGCGCCGCTCGGTGGTTTAGGACAAATGATCTTTGATTCCACCACCACGCAAGTATTAGAAAATCCGCAGCGCACCCACCTGCACCTTAACTGGGCATTCACCACTGCCGGAGTTTATAAGATGAAAATCCGCGCAGTGATCCCCTCGGCAAATGCTAACTCAACTACGCCCACCCCAGCCTCTGCCGCCAACGCGCAAACTGAAATGACCTCCCCTGAAACTACGATTACTTTCATCGTGGGAGATGCTACTAAACAAACCGATGGGAATAGCGTGAGAACAGGTTCAACTGCATCCGGCACGGTTCCTAACGCAACTACTGGCGTGCAAAATACCACCACGCCTGCAGCTGGCGTGCCTGCAACAAATCCGCCTACGCAGGCTGGTTCGTCGGGAAATAGCGTCAATAATCAAAAGGGAAGCCCTGGCCTGCAACTTCCACTTACCGGAAGTAACACTCTTTGGCTACTATCACTGGGGCTGCTAGCGCTGGGAGCAGGTACCTTCGCCGTAGCTCTGCGGCGTTAGCCAACTCTCTCCCCGCCGCCCCCGCAAAGCCTGCCCCCGCAAACCCCATCCAAATACGCGGAGCGTAACACGCCGAGTAAAATCATATCGGCGTGTTACGCTCCGCGGAAAAACATTCCTTAACTAGGAAATATGAGTGTGCTCTTGCACCGGAATCTCATGCTTTGGCAGATTAGTCGCCGCCTTACGCACCGCTTTTTGTACTGCGTAAGCCACCCGATCATCAAAAACACCCGGAATAATATAGTGATTCGACAACTCCTCGTCACTAATAACCGAGGCAATCGCCACTGCTGTCACACGCAAAATCTCAGTCGTAATGGTCGTGGCATGCGCATCTAACAACCCGCGGAACAACCCGGGGAATGCCAGCACATTATTAATCTGATTCGGGAAATCAGAACGGCCCGTAGCCACCACCCGCGCATACTTCGCAGCTGCTAACGGATCAACCTCGGGAGTTGGGTTAGCTAAAGCAAAAACGATCGCATCGTCAGCCATAGTGGCAATATCGTCACCAGTTAAAATATTTCCCTGAGAAACCCCAATGAAAACATCCGCGCCCGCTAATCCATCTTGTAACTGGCCGTGCACCAAACGAGGATTTGTAATCTCAGCAAGTTCCTTACGCGCCGGATTCATCCCCTCAGTCTGATCAGCAGCTAACGCACCCGTGCGCCCGTATCCAACAATATCTTTCGCGCCCTGCGCCAAAAGTAGCTTAATAATCGCAGTTCCGGCAGCTCCAACACCGGAAACAACGATCCGCACGTCCTCGATCCGCTTATTCACAACTTTCAAAGCATTCATTAACGCCGCCAACACAACAACCGCGGTGCCGTGCTGATCATCGTGGAAAACGGGAATATCCAGCTCTTCACGCAGGCGCGCTTCGATTTCAAAACAGCGTGGTGCGGAAATATCTTCTAAATTAATGCCCCCATATCCTGGAGCAATTGCTTTAACGATATTAACGATCTCGTCCACGTCCTTAGTCGCCAAAACTACCGGCCAAGCGTCCACGTTGCCGAACTGCTTAAACAGGGCAGCCTTTCCCTCCATCACCGGTAAAGCTGCTTCCGGGCCAATATCTCCTAAGCCCAGCACCGCCGTCCCGTCAGAGACAACAGCGACAGTGTTAGCCCGTTGCGTGAAGAAGAACGACTTAGAGGGATTGTCATGGATGGCAGTACAAACACGCGCTACGCCGGGGGTGTAGACGCGGGAAAGATCCGCGCGGTTACGAATCGGCGTTTTCGGATTAACACTTAGTTTCCCGCCGGCGTGCGCTAAGAAGGTAGCGTCACGCACGTCCTTAACAGTCACGCCGTCAAGTTCGCTCAGTTTTTGCGCGATCTCGCGTCGGTGCGCAGAGTCGCGAGTGTTGCTGGTTAAATCAAAACTTAACGCACCCTGGTCTGAATCGGTTACGTCGAGGCCGGTGATTGAAGCTCCGGTTGCAGTGACGACATTAACAACGTCTGATAGTTTCGTTTGAGTCTCATCGACTTCAACGCGGTAAGTTGCAGAATACTGCGGGGAAACACGCATTTTTTCTCCTTTATTTGATACGGGTTCTATTTTACGCTGGTTTAAACCGAGGCGGTAATTTCGATTTTTAAAATATTTCCGAGGGCGTCACTGACCGGTAATAGTTTAGAAAAACCTTATATTTTGCCACGCGAGTCGCTTGTTTAGATGTATAGTGTAAGAAGTTAGCTTTGGAAGGAGTTAAAAATGTGCCAACCAGTGAAATGTAAAGTTTGCGGCAAAACTACTTGGGCTGGCTGCGGCCAGCACGTTGCGCAGGTGAAACGAGGCGTACCAGCCTCACAATGGTGCGATAAGAAACATACACCTGAAGAAATTAAAGCAGCACAAGGACCCGGCTTATTCGAACGTATTGCAGCGTTCTTTAAGAAGTAAACTATTCTGTTATAGCCAAAAGGCGAATCGTACCTCCCAGGCGGTTCGCCTTTTTGTTCTATGGGAAGTGGATGTGCCTGCTTGTGGGCGCGTGCCCTGTGATGTCAGGACCCCTGTGGTATCACGCTCGACTGCTATGTGCCCTCGTGTGTTCGCGCGTCCTGGTTGTGGATACGCACGTCATTATGCGTGTGTTATTTGGGTTTCCCGCGTCCTGGCTGTTGGCGTGTTATCCCGGGTGTGCGCGCCCTCGCGTGCGGGTTCCGCTCCCCCTTCGTGCCTGGTTGCGTCTATGCCGCAGTGTGGCTAGCGTCTATGCATGCTCTCGCTTGTGCGCCCTCTCGTGTGCGCCCCGCGTTGCCCGTTGTGTTTTTTGGGGGGGTATTGTTTTGGAGCACAAACACCACGCGCCCCGTTTTGGGGTTTTGGTGTTTGTGCTCCAGTTTGTGTTTGGTTTGCGGCGGTGTCTTACTCTCCCACACCCTGGCGGGTGCAGTACCATCAGCGTGCTAAGGCTTAGCTTCCAGGTTCGGGATGGGGCT
>NZ_JANUXV010000005.1 GCF_024814355.1 Gleimia sp. 6138-11-ORH1
TCTTATTGTGGCCATCGAAGTCCGGAGCAACTTCACTGATGGTACATACGGTTCCGTGTGGAATACCGTTGATAACTTCCTGCGCATTATTTGCTAAGGTCACCGTCTTATCACGGAAACCATCCGCGTCACAGGTGTAGTTAATGGTGAAAGTATCGTTAGCAAACGCTGCACCCGCAGGAACTTCTAGCACCTTCTTGATAGCCAGGGAACCTGGGTTACGGGTGTAGGTGTTTGTTACCGTCACCTGATGGTCTTGACCCTCTACTACGGTGATCTTTGGCTGGTCGATTACTGGATCTGCCAAAGAGTAACCGGGTACTTCAATTGCAGCTTTATTTTCGCTGATGGTACAGATGTCACCTTCAGGGATGCCAGTAACGGTCTGTGGCTGTCCGTGCTTTAACATCAGTGTCTGATCGTCATGCAGTAAACAGCTAACGGTAACTGGGAACTCTTTAGCGTCGCGTTCAGCATCAGTTTCAAACCCATTAGCAATCTTAGTTACTTGAATATTGCCAACTTTTTGTTTGTAAACGTTATGCATTGCAACTTCTGCAACCGGGGTGCCGGCAGCGAGGGTTACTTGAACTGGTTGAGAAGCTAGGTTATAGCCGGGAACCTGTGCTACGGCCATATCTTCGGTAACAGTACAGTTGCTACCAACTGGAAGCACTTTAGAAGTCCATTTTCCACCCAGGGTTACTTGACCCTTTTCGGTGAACTTATCTGCGCCACTGGTGCACTCCAAAGTGAAGGGGAATGCTTTACCTAAGATTTCGCCTTCATTAATACCCTCAACGGTCTTAGTTACAGAAACTTGAGCACCTGGAGTGTAAACGTTGGTGAAATCAGCTACTGGATTTGCATCGGTCATGTCCAAAGCGATTGGAGAAGGGACAGATACCAGAGCGTATCCGGGAATAACTGTCTTTTCTGCTTCTTCGCTGATGACACATCGGTCGCTTGCTGGTACGTGAGCGTCGACGAGGTGTGCTACCCCATCTGCCATTACCTGTACTCGTCCGGTAGTTCCGCTGTCACAAACGTACTTGAAGAAGAAAGGTTGGTTAGCTCCGCCGGCAGGAATACCTTCGACAACCTTCTTAATGGAGAATTGCTTGGTGGTGAAAATAGCGCGGTTTGTTAGAGTAACGTTTTCGTCTGCCTGATTCTTAATCACCAAAGTGTTAGCCACTTTGTTTTCAACCTTGAATTCTGGTGTTTGCCATTCCAAGCCGTTGATAGCTGGAAGGGCAGTAACATCTTCTTCCAAAGTAACGGTAGTTCCAACTGGCAGTAGCGCGATTACAGGATCTGTTTCGCCGGGAAGCTGCCCTTTGGGGTAGCCTTTCTTCCCTGGGCTTAGCTCAAGCACTACTGAGCCACCCATTTTGTCAGCGTCCAAGGTACCTGGGTAACGGTACGGTCCCCCGTTAGTTTGATAATCATCTGCGGTTTTATTATCTGGGAAACGGTACTTAGCGATTACTCGGTAAGTGGTGTCATTAGGAACTAGTCCGGAAGCATTTCCGCCCAGGCTCTTCATTACGTTAAACAAACCGTAGTTTTGTACCATCTCGATATCGATAGCAAAGGATTCTGCGAAGGAACGAGAATTTTCAGAGCTCAGATCCATTCCTTCTACCTTGACGCTATTTGAGTATTCGTACCCTGGTTGCGCTGGTAGGTCGGTAATATTTGCTGGCAAATACAGCTGGTAGTTTACGCCGGATTCGAAAGCTCCGGAGATGGTTACCTTTGCGTAGGTAGCTGGCGCATTCTTCTCAACTTCCAAAGACCAACCAGGAGTTTCTACTGGTCGATTCTTGTCGATTTGGGAAAGAACTACGGTTGAGCCGTCAATCTTTTTCACAGCCAGTGAGGCTTCTACCCCTTCACCTGAGCTTCTGAACTTTTGCTTCGGCCCTACGGAATCTTCCAGCACGATAGTTGCTGGATTCCCGTCAGTTGGAATTGGCTGGAGTCCTTGTTCTACGCGAACTTTATTCAACTCATCAATTGAGAAACCAATGTACCAGTTACCTGCAGTTGATTTCTCACTCATACCAGTAGAGAATTTAACGAATTTTGTAGGGGTAAAAGGTGGTTTTGGTGGCGCTACGATCCCTCCGCCACCTGGAAGCGTAACTGGTAATACAGTTCCGTTGAAGTTCATGTCTACATGATCAGCGTCAGTTTCTTTATCGGCATTGATGTGCATCTTGCCTTTACCGAATACGCCCTCTGGATGCAGAGCTAATACACTTTCAATTTCATCATTAAAGGTGCAGACGAAATCATCAGCTCCGGTAACACAGGTACCCACTACCTTACCTGAGACTTTTAGAGGAAAGCTGACTCCTGGAACACGAGTGCTGAAGTGTTCCCCAAAGTTAACGGAAAATGAATCTCCTGATTTAATGTCTACGCCTCGGGCATCCCATTCAAAAGACAATAGCCCGGTCTCGTTTAATGGGATGGGTCCTTCAAGGACTTTACCACTTGGGTCAAAACGTACTAGCCCGGAAGGTTTAACTTTAATTCCCGGGTTTGGAGCAGCATGACTTGGGGTGAGGCCAACAAATCCTACTACACCCCCTAAAATGAGTGTGATTACAGCAAAAACAGCTAGTAATCTGTTTTTATTTCCCAATGACATGTACTTCCTTTCGTAAATAACATGTTTTTCATGCCATGCTCGCCATTTAAGGTTTACTATCTGCCTAATATGAAGGGGCTCAAATTCAACTTACTTGATTAAATATGGGGAGATTATATTTTAAATAAACTGATTCCTTTTTAGACACAATACAAATCCATTATATTTGTAGATACAGTTATCGTAAATAGATGGGACTAACATTCCTATAGCATTCACGGCCTCACCGATTTTCTTAAGAAAATCAGTTTCCCATAAAAAACCATGCTTATATCTTTAAATACGTTTATTTAACTTACTAAAAGATTCAAATTTTTTACTTTTTTGCAAAATAACCGCTCTATTAAGCGGATTATGAATTGCCCCACTTATGGTAGATTCTATATTTTCACCAAACCAACATTGCAGGTGCGGCTAGAAAAACCCAACCTGGGTAACTGTTTACGCATATGCTAAACCCCGCCGGTGGGTCTCACCGACGGGGTCTGCTGCGCGCTCGAAGGGACTCGAACCCCCAACCTTCTGATCCGTAGTCAGATGCTCTATCCATTGAGCTACGAGCGCATTGTCATCAACTGACTATATTAGTCTAATACCGTTAGCGCGAAAACACAAAATCAATTCACTGTATCGCTGAACACACTTACTGGCGCCCTCGAAAAGTATTCGACCGAAACCTCACGCAGCCAACCGGTGCAATGCCCGCTGCCCCTTAAACCGTGTCCACTGTTTAGTTGCCACGAAAACAACTAAAAATACCAGCCCATCAACAACTGACATCATTGCTGAGGTCGCCAAGTCAAACTCAAGAGCGATCCAAAACCCAACTAAAGCCGTAACCACAGCAATTCCCAGACTCAGCATAATCATCTGCGGGAGGGTGCGCGCCAGCAAAAGTGCGGTAGCTGGAGGAACCACCATTAATGCCACCACCAGGATCGCTCCGGCAGTATCGAAAGCAACCACCACGGTCATTGAAACTAACAGCATCAAACCATACTCTACTAAGCGAACAGGAAAGCCCATTGTACGAGCCAAAAGCGGATCAAAAGTAGCCAACTTCAAAATCCGGAAAGTAACTCCAATGTAAAGGCAGTTTAGAGCGAAAACTCCCAGCATTATCCACATGGTACGCGGACCAAAATCTAAGGACCCCGCAATAATATGTTCCGGTTCCAGTGCCATTAAATTAATGTCACCCGTGAGCACCGTATCTTCACAAATGTGTACGCTCTGCAAAACTGTGGAAAGCAGGATAATCCCGATCGCCAACAGAACTGGGAAGATAAGTCCTTGGTTTGCGTCCCCCGCGATTAACCCAGTATTCCGTAGTTTTTCTGCACCAATTACCACCAGCATTCCCATGGCTGATGCTAAAACAATCATCAGTGGAGAATGTGTGCTGCCCGAAAGTAAGGCGCCAATCACGATTCCGGGAAGTACCGCGTGGCTCATTGCGTCAATTAGCATGGCTTGGTGACGTAACACCAGGAAAGTTCCTGGAAGTGCGCAAGTCAAAGAAGTAACTACTGCTAGCAGCGCCACAGAAAAAATAAACGACATGATACTTCCTTACTTAGCGTCCCATAGTTTTTTGGTTACGAAACTCGGGCTGATTATTTAATGCCCGCGCATCTTCATAGGACAGTTCTCCGCGTACGATTGCTTCTAGTTCTTTCGCTTTTGCTCGTCTCATTACCAGACGGCGCAGCACGGAACGTTCGGGGGCAAAGGTTAAGGAAACTAGGAAAATCGTAAAGAGGATAATCACTACGATCGGGCCGGTGGGGACTCTTCCTAAGTTAGCGGAAAGGTAAGATCCTACGGCTCCTGAGAAACCGCCAATTAGTGCTGAAAGCAGCACCATTGAGGAAAGCCGTTTAGTCCATTGTCTCGCTGCAGCGGCAGGCATAATTGCAAAAGCGATCATGAGGATTAGCCCAACGGCTTTCACGCCTATGACGATCGCGATGGTAACTGCGCCCATCATCAGTGGGTTGAGAATCCTTGGGTTGAATCCCATTTGGGTAGCGAGTACGGGATCGAAGGTGAATACTTTAAACTCTTTCCAGAAGATGAGCATGATCAGCAGAGCCAAGCCACCGAAGAAACCAATGGTATAAAGGTCGGATTCCAGTAAGGTGGCGGCATTTCCGAACATATATTTGTCGATTCCGCCGCGCCCTTGTAAAGAAGAACGAGTGATTTGGCGCATTAGCACCATGCCGATTCCATAAAAGAGGGAGAGGCTGATTGCCATGGCAGCGTCGATACTGACGCGTGAGTCTTGAGTTACCCAGTTGGAAATCAGGACTGCAATTGTTGCTGAGATAACTGCGCCGATTGTGAGGACTAGCATGGAGCGGCCCTCAATATTTAGGATGCCAGCGGCAATAATGAATGCCAGCATGACTCCGGCGATTGCGCTGTGCCCAATTACGTCTGAGATTAGGGATTGTTTCCGCAGGTAGAGGAAGCACCCCAGTGCGCCGGAAGTTAAACCGATTAGGGTGGTGCCGATTAGCATGGTGCGGAAAGTGTAGTTTGTGAGAAACTCGCTAAGGGAGATGGCACCGTCTAGGGTGACAATCCAGTTTAGGAAGAAGGCAGTCACGTTATTCTCCCAGGTCGATTTGGTCGAATCCGTAGGCGCGGTGGATATTATTTGTGGTGAATGCTTCCGCGAGCGGGCCGCTGGAGATTACTTGCCCTTCTTTTAGTAGGGTTACGTAGGTGCAGAAGTCTTTTACGGTTGAAAGATCGTGGTGCACTATCAGGAGTGTTTTTCCGGCTTCTTTTAGTTTTCCGAGGGCGCCTACAATCGCTTTTTCGCTGGCTACGTCTACTCCGGCAAAGGGTTCGTCCATGATGTAGAGGTCTGGGTCTTGTGCCAGGATTCGGGCCATGAAGGTGCGTTGTTTTTGTCCGCCGGAAAGTTGGCTGATCTGCCGGTCAGCTAAATCGGTGATTCCGACCGTTTCCATTGCTTTTTCAACCAGTTCTTTTTCTTTTTGTCCGCTTCGCTTTAGCCAGCCGAGTTTTCCGTAGGTTCCCATTGTGACTACGTCATAAACTGTGGTGGGAAAGTCCCAGTCTACGTCGGCGCTTTGGGGCATGTAGCCTACCTGTTTGCGTGCTTTGTTTAGGGTTGTGCCAAAAAACTTTGTTTCTCCGGCTAAGGGTGGTACTAAACCTAAGGTTGCTTTGATTAGGGTTGATTTTCCTGCTCCGTTTGCCCCTAGGATGGCCATTACTTCTCCGGCTGGAAGTTCAATATTTACGTCGTGTAGTACGATGCGGTCATGGTAGGCGGCCGTTAGTTTACTGACGGTTAAGGGCATTGCCGGAGTTTTCATTTGCTATTCCTCTGTTCGCAACTGCTTTGGGGCTTTAAGTGGTGATACTCCGCCTGCGTTCTGAGGTGGAGTATCACCGTTACGTGTTTTTGTTTAATGCTTTAGTTTATTTTTTGGGGGTGAGGGCTTCTACAATCGCATTAACATTGTATTCAAACACTCCCAGGTAGGTGTCTACTGGAGCGGCTTCACCTAATGAATCTGCGTAGAGTTCTTTATCAGAGATTTCTACTTCCCAGCCCTTTGCTTTTACGGCTTCCTTGAGGTGCTTGATTGCCCCTGGGTTAGCCAGGTTGTCTTGGAAAATGACGGGGATTTTCTTTTCTGCGATTAGTTTAGCTAGTTCATCTAGGTCAGCTGCGGTAATTTGTGCTTCAGAAGAAACGAAGTCGGTGGCGTGGATTTCGATGTTGAATTCTTTACCCAGGTAGTTGAATGCGTCGTGTCCGGTGATCAGAACACGGTTTTCTGCTGGGATCTTATCCAGTTCTGTTTTTGCCTTTGCCTTGATTTCGTCAATTTTTTGGTTGTATGCTTCAGCATTCTTTAGGTAGGTATCCGCATTTTCTTTATCAATTTCTGCGATCTTTTTCGCGGAGGCGGTAACTACGTACTTCCAGCTATCTGGGGAGTTCCATACGTGTGGGTCGTGACCTTCAACTACACCGTCTTCTTCCCAAGGAAGCAGATCTGCTTCTGGAATGGCTTCAGCGGCGGCTATCTGTTTGTCACCGAGTTTTTCTAGCTGCCCCATCATTTGGTGTTCCATGTCGTGGCTGGTCCACAGAACTACGTCTGCACTATTGAGCTTTTCGGTGTCTTGGGTGGTTAGTGGTTGGGTGTGTGGGTCTCCCCCTGGCCCAACTAGAACGATTACTTCTGCATCTGGTGCAATGTTGCGGGCTGCGTCACCTAGATATCCGGTGGTTGCCACGATGGTTAGTTTTTTGTCGGCTTTAGCGTCTTTTCCTGCTTCCGGGGTTTTTCCGGCGGTGGAGCAAGCTGCCATAGTGAAAGTTAAGGTTGCGATTAAGCCTGCTGCCAGGGTATGTTTCCATGTTTTTAGGGTACGCATTAGTTTAGCTTTCTTTTAGAGCGAATAACTACACTCTAAAATCTTAGCTAGGATAGGCTTGCCTAACTAGGTCTTTTGGCTTTTTTGTAGCTTTTCTATCTGACATTTGTTCACAAAGATATCCGCGCGGCTATTCAAAGAGGCGTATTTCTTTAATGCGCGCATATCTTAAAAAGGATTCCGCTCTTAACCAGACGCAGCTGTATAAAACGTAAAATCCCGAACCGCGTTTCACTTGCGATTCGGGATTTATTTGGCGGAGAGTAAGGGATTTGAACCCTTGGTGCCCGTAAAGACACAACGGTTTTCAAGACCGTCACATTCGGCCGCTCTGTCAACTCTCCAGGCTTATTGCTAAGCTCTCATATTCTATCGAAATTTGTTCTTGATGCCAAACTTAAAGGAACCTTTCACTGATATTTCCGGAAGTAACTTCCCTATCTCAGTTGTTTTTTCCGTACCTTATGCGATTGTCTGTTTGGCATTTTCGTGAGTTTTCGGTACTCTATAAAGGTACTGGAGATGTCGCATAGTGGCCTAGTGCGCCTCCCTGCTAAGGAGGTTGGGGTGTTCGCCCCTCGCGGGTTCAAATCCCGCCATCTCCGCCAGCACCCCGATATTTCTTTGAAATATCGGGGTTTTTCGTTCTACAGTGAATTTATAGTTTCTAGTCCCCTTGCTCTATTAAAGGGAAGGCGGGATCCCATATGACACTAGAATACTTTTAGTTAATAGTTCCCGTTTGAATGAGTTCTTTAATTGCTGGAATCGTTAGGCTCTTGCGGAAAAGATTGCGTTCTTGATATTTAAATAGAACTGTGCGAAGCAGGTGGGTAGATGAGAAAGCAATGAAAGTAAAGTTACTTATTACTTTCCATTTTCCAAACCAGTTTTACTGCAGCTCTCGCTCAAAACTCGCTTAAGTACTCGCCTAGTTGCCGGTTGTATTTTAGGAACGCTACGTAGAGGGCTTTTTTGTCTCTTGCTTTGAGGGCCTGCACTATTTCTTTATGTGCTTCGTAGTTGATTTGCGCCAGTTCTGCTTTTGGCAGGTGCCAGGTCATTAGGAATTCGGTTTGCTGGCAGGTTTCGATCAGGTACTGATTGCCGGTGGTTTCTCTGAGTAGCCGGTGGAATGTAAAGCAGTTTTCTAAAGCGCCCTCGGAATCTTGGTTCTCCAGGGCTTGCCGTGTTTTGGCCAGGTTTTCATCCAGTTTAGTTAAAGTTTCGTCGGTTAGGTTTTCATAGACTAGGCGGATTACCAGGGTGTCTAAAGCGGTGAGCACTTCATGATATTCGCAGTTTTCTTCCGCGTTTACTTCTACTACGCAAAGCCCCACTTCGGGCTTGTCGAAAGCCAGACCGTCTTTGCGGAGCATTAGTAGTGCTTCGCGAACGGGGACGCGGGATACTTCCAGCTCTTTCGCCAGGTTTCTTTCAATTAGTCGAGCTCCCGGCAGAATCTCTTTATTGCAGATCATTTGCTTCAGGCGATCGTAAACTACGCTGGCTAATGATGGTGGTCTCTCATTTAGGTTTGGCATAGTTCCTCCTAAATTTGGTTCCGATAAGATGCGTGCTGGGGATTAACTTTAGAATACAAGCAGTCCGCGGGAGCGGAATACTTCTCGGGCAGCTTCAGTGGCTTCTTTCGAGGGCGGCTGCACGTCCTTTAGTTGATATTCCATACCTAGTTCCGCCCATTTGTCTCTTGCCATTTGGTGGAAGGGTAGGACTTCCACGCGTTCAACGCTGGCCCATTTTGCAACTATGTCTGCTACGGCGTTTACGTTTTCGGGTGAGTCGGTTAGTCCGGGGACCAGGACGAAGCGGATCCAGATGGGTTTACCCATGTCGGAGAGGCGTTGTCCGAAGGCAATGGTGGGTTCTAGTTGCCGGCCGGTAGTTTTTTCGTAGACTTCTGGAATACCGCTTTTTACGTCTAATAGGACCAGATCAACGTTTGCCAGCAGTTCATCTGAAGCGTGGTTTCCTAAGAACCCGGAAGTGTCTATGGCGGTGTGGATGCCGCGTTCTTTAGCTGCGGCTAGTAGTTTCCCTAAGAAAGCTGGTTGCATGAGGGGTTCGCCACCAGAGAAGGTAACTCCTCCGTGGGAAGCTTTGAATACGGGTGCGTAGCGTTCGATCCGTTTAATAATTTCTTCTGCGTAGACGGCGGTACCGTCACGCATTTTCATAGTGTCGGGGTTGTGGCAGTAGAGACAGCGTAAGGGGCAGCCGGCTAAGAATGTGGTCATGCGAGTTCCGGGGCCGTCTACTGCGGTTACCAGTTCCCAAGAGTGGATTGACCCAATTTCGCCGGCGCGAACTGCCATTAGGTGTTCGTGGTGGCTGAGTTCTCCGGCGCTTTCTACTCCGGCCAGGCCGGCACCTTTTACGCGGGGAACTTCATAATCTAAAGGATCGGGACGGTATTCTCCTGTTGACCCGTCTCCGGTGAAAGATGAGTTTTCAGAAGTCATTACTGTCCCGATCCTTTATTTAGATTTTAGGTTGAAAAGTAGTTATCACATACCGTCGTGGAAGGTACGGGAGATAACGTCCAGCTGCTGTTCGCGGGTGAGGCGTACGAAATTAACTGCGTAGCCGGACACGCGGACGGTTAGCTGTGGGTACTTTTCTGGGTTTTCCATGGCATCTACCAAGGTGTCCTTGTTAAGCACGTTGATGTTTGCGTGGTACAGGCCTTTTACACCACCGGTGGCAGCGCGGTTTGCCTTCATGGATGCTAGGCGGTCTTCGAATGAGGTTGCCATTGTTCTTCTCCTATTTTGTGGGTGGGTGGGATTATTTTCCGAGGGCGGTTTTCTAATCCCGTTTTGTTTGTTGGAAGGTCTGTTTGGTTCAGCCCTTCTTGATGAATCCAGCATCCATGATGCCGACTAGGTTTGTGATTTGTTCGTCCAGGTTGCGTCCCAGTGAAGATGGCACGATGGTGTTGGTTAGGGATATTCCGTCCAACGCATCGTTGTAGTCGAGTTTACCGACGGAGAGCATGGAAGCTAGCATTCCATGGGTGTCGTAGCCGTTTTCTGGGTTTGCACCTGGGGCGAATGGGGTGCCTGCACGGTGTCCGGATGGGAAAGACCCGGTTGCTTTTCCGTAAACCACGTTTGAGGTGATGGTTAGTACGGATTGGGTGGGGATTGCATCGCGGTACATCGGGATGGACTTGATCTTTGACATGACGGTGTGAACGATGGTGGCAGCAATGTCGTCTGCTGCGTCGTCGTCGTTTCCGTATACCGGGAATTCTCCTTCGGTTACGTAGTCTACGATCAGACCGGTTTCGTCACGTACTGGAGTTACCTTCGCGTATTTAATTGCTGAGAGTGAGTCCGCTACGATTGATAGTCCGGCGATACCGCAACCCATGGTGCGGATGATGTCGGAATCGTGGAGGGCCATTTCCATTGCTTCGTATGCGTAACGGTCGTGGCAGTAGTGAATGATGTTAAGGGCTTCTACGTAGGTGCCGACTACCCAGTCGAGCATGTCTTCGTATTTTTCCCAAACTTCGTCGAAGTCCAGTGGGCCGTCACCCTTGATTGGTTCGTATCCGTTTACTACCTGTTTGCCTGAGACTTCGTCGCGTCCACCGTTGATGGCGTACAGCAGTGCTTTGGCTGCGTTAACGCGAGCGCCGAAGAACTGCATTTGTTTACCGATCTTCATGGGGGATACGCAGCAGGCGATGGCTGCGTCGTCGCCCCATTGGCAACGGATTTGTTCGTCAGCTTCGTACTGGACTGAAGATGTTTCGATTGAGATACGTGCACAGAAACGCTTGTATCCTTCAGGTAGTTTTTCAGACCAGAAGAGAGTGATGTTGGGTTCTGGGGCGGGACCGAGGTTTACCAGGGTCTGCAGGAGACGGAAGGAGGTCTTTGTTACTAAGGAACGTCCGTCTTCACCGAAGCCACCATCTGACCAGGTTGCCCAGTAGGGGTCGCCTGAGAAGATTGCGTCGTAGTCGATGGTGCGTAAGAAGCGAATGATACGCAGTTTGATTACCAGCGCGTCGATGATTTCCTGAGCGCCTTCTTCGTTTAGGATACCGCGTTTGAAATCGCGTTCGAAGTAGATGTCGAAGAAGCCTGAGAGACGTCCAATGGACATGGCGGCGCCGTCTTGGCTTTTCACGGAAGCTAGGTAGCCAAAGTAGGTCCACTGTACGGCTTCTTGTGCGGTGTTTGCCGGACGGGAAATGTCATAGCCGTAGCGTGCAGCCATGGACTTTAGCTTCTTTAGAGCTTTGATTTGCTCTGAGTGTTCTTCGCGGTAGCGTGCCCAGTGTTCTGAGAATGGCTGGTTGGCTACCAGGTCTTTGTCGCGTTCTTTTAGTTCGATGAGGCGGTCTACGCCGTAGAGGGCTACGCGGCGGTAGTCTCCGATGATACGACCACGGCCATATGCGTCTGGCAAGCCGGTGATGATGTGTGAGGAACGGGCAGCGCGAATGCGGGGAGTGTAGATGTCGAATACTGCGTCGTTGTGGGTTTTGCGGTATTCGGTGAAGATCTTTTTGATGTCTTCGTTTGGTTCTTTTCCGGCTTCGCGGATTGCGGTTTCAACCATACGCCAGCCACCGTTTGGCATCATGGCGCGCTTTAGTGGCACGTCAGTTTGTAGACCTACGATTACGTCGTCATCTTCTGAGATATATCCGGCAGGGAATGCGTCTACGTCTGCTGGGGTGTCCGTGTCTACGTCGTAGACGCGCTTTTCGCGTTCTACTGAGAGGTAGTCCTTTTCCAGGGTTTGCCATACGCGCAGGGTTTTTTCAGTTGGTCCTGAGAGGAAACTTTCATCCCCTTCGTAGGGCAGGTAGTTTAATTGGATGAACTCGCGGACATCGATTTCATCAGTCCAGGCGCCGGTAGCAAATCCCTCCCAGCATTCCTTTTCGATGTCGGTTAGTTCCCGCTTCTGATTCATGCTCACGTATATCTCCTTTGGGTCTACGTTAGGATTACCCTATATCTTGAATTTTACGCTCTTACCTGTTTTTACCCAACGTGATTACAAGATTTGTGCGTATATCACACTTCATTCTGCGGGTAGTTTTAGGTGTCGAATTAAGGCTTCTAAAACGGCTCCGGCGCCGTCATGTTCTACTGGCCCGGTGACCGCTTTTGCACTTTCTATTACATCCCGAGGAGCTCCGCCCATGGCTACTGAATAGTGCGCCCACTGCAGCATGGGAATGTCGTTCCTTCCGTCTCCAACTGAGATGGTCCCTAAGTGAGAAACGCCCAGTTTTTCACGCATTTCTTCTAATCTGCTGGCTTTGGTAACACCTTTTTTCATGATGTCCATCCAGGCTGTCCAGCCCATACAATGCTGGTAGTTTGACAGGTCAAGTTGCTTGATTTTTTGTTTAAATTCCTTACGGGTGAGGTGGGGCATGCGGACAATAATTTTTGTTACGAGGGCGTCGCGCAGCACCTCTGGGGGAGCGGATTCCCACTCTCCGAAGATTTCATCTTCCGGAAACCCCTCCAAGACCAAAGTCCTATAGTTTTTTCCTTCGGTGGCTATCGTCGCCTCTGGAACATTCTTTAAAACCTGGTCAATTATTTCACTGCCTTCAAACAAGGTTGCTTCAACAACTCTAATTTCTCCGTCTTCTACCTCTAAAAGAAGAGCCCCATTTGAGGCCACTATCCAGCCGGTAGCTAATCCCAATTCGTCAAGAATGTTTCTAGTTCCCGCTATTCCACGTCCTGTGGCAATAAGCAGTTTTACCCCCGCTTCAGAAAGTATCTTCATCCGAGACTTCACTGCTGCCGTCACGCCCTCTTTAGTTAAAAGAGTGCCATCAACATCCAAAGCAACCAGCAATTCCGAAGCAGTAGTGGGAAGATCCGGCGGAAGAGTTACCAAAAGCCCCTCCACTTGCGTCTCAAAAGGAACATAGGGAAGTGACGAAGGTGGAGGGGTTAGGAAAGTTCTTTTCACGCAGTTGGCTCCAGTTTTTCAACGCCACCCAGGTAGGGGCGCAAAGCTACTGGAACATAGATAGAACCGTCCGCATTTTGATGATTTTCTAAGAAGGCTACCAGCCAGCGGGTTGTTGCCAACGTGCCATTTAGGGTAGCAACAATCCGTGTGCCCTCCGCGGTGCGTTCGCGAATATTTAAGCGACGCGCCTGGAAAGTGGTGCAGTTAGAAGTGGAGGTAACTTCCATCCACCGATTTTGTGTGGGTAACCATGCTTCACAATCGAACTTTCGCGCTGCGGAAGTCCCCAAATCGCCGGCAGCAGTGTCAATAACTCGGTAAGGTAGTTCCATTTTTTGAAGCATTTCTTCTTCCCAAGCTAAGAAACGAGCGTGTTCTGCTTCCGCTTCTTCAACCGGGCAGAAACTAAACATCTCTACCTTATTAAACTGGTGTACGCGAATAATCCCACGGGTATCTTTTCCAGCTGAACCAGCTTCACGCCGGTAACAGGTAGACCAACCTAAGTAGCGTTGCGCAGTTCCGTTTAACTCCAAAATTTCATCTTTGTGATAGCCCGCCAACGCAACTTCAGAAGTTCCAGTTAAATAGAGGTCATCTGCGGGAAGATAGTAGATTTCATCCGAATGTTCATTTAAGAACCCGGTTCCCCCCATAATCTCTGGGGTCACTAAAGTGGGAGTAGTTAAAGGCGTGAAACCGTACTTTAACCCCTGATCTAACGCCATGGTCAGTAGTGCCAGTTCTAAACGAGCGCCAATCCCAGTTAGGTAGTAAAAACGCGATCCTGATACTTTTGCGCCGCGCTTCATGTCGATTGCTTGGAGGCCTTCCGCTAATGCCAGGTGGTCGGCTGGTTCAAAGTCAAACTCACGGACAGTTCCTTCTTCGCGTAAGACAACGTAGTCTTCTTCAGTTCCTACCGGCACGCCAGGCACAATGACGTTAGGAATTTTCCGAATCAGCTCTTCCGCTTTTTGATTTGCTTCGTCAGCGCGCGCTTCCAGTTCTTTAACTTCTTTAGCAAGCTCCTGGGCCTGTGCTAAAACCGCTTGCCTTTCAGCGGGGGCAGCTTTCCCAATGGAACGGGAAATTTCTTTTTGCTCTGCTCGCTTAAGTTCAAATTCTCTCAGCGTCTCACGGCGCAGCTCATCTGCAGCAAGAATTTGATCCACCAACGCAGGGTCTGCTCCACGAGCGATTTGCGATTGGCGGGCTGGTTCTGGGTTTTCGCGAAGTGCCTTAATGTCAATCATGTTTATAGATTACATCTTCTAACTAATTTTTAATAACATTGCTATCCTTAATTTGAGCAAAGACGTGAAGGAGAAGACCATGAGCGATACACATCCGGAAGAAACTCCGCAGCCTAGTGGCTGGACGATGGGAGAAAGCTCCGCTGATAGCTCAAACTTAACAAATTCTCCTCAGGCTGGATACGGACAGCCCACCTCTGCACAACCAGGGTCTCAGCCAGGTTATGGGCAAACAGCCCCCACCCCAAGTGGTTACGCACCCGCGGATTTAACACAACCTGGATACGGGTATCCCACTACCTCACAACCTGGATACGGGTATTCCACTACCGCACAACCTGGATACGGTTATCCAAATGGTTACGGCTCCGAGGGTAATACGCAAGCAACAGTCCGCCCAGGTAACTTCACGTGGGCACAAGCAAAACCAGGAATTATTCCAATTCGCCCGCTGCAATTAGGCGACCTCTTTTCAGGGGCCCTTTCACTACTGCGCTACAACCCTAAGCCCACCTTAGGAATCCCCGGGCTAATCATCGTTATTGGTATAATTTTCAGCACCTTCTTTTTCATAGTCTCAGGTGTGCCCCTGGTGCAATCACTCGATGAAAATAGCCCCAACTTAGCTGCAAGCTCAATTTTGGGAATTAATTTATTTCCAATTTTGCTCGCCACCTCTCTTTCTTCCGGACCACTCTCGATTGTCACAATTGAGGCAGTTAAAGGCAGGAAAATTTCCATCAGTGAAACCTGGGCTGCGTTTAAACCCAATTTATGGAAATATCTTGGAGTTTCCCTTTTGACATCACTGATCGTGTCTTTAACCACCGGCGTGGTTATAGGCATCAGCTCAGTGGCTCTACTGGCTATCTTCATAAATTCCGCTACAAGTTCCGATATTTTAACTGCAATAATTTTCTCTATATTCGCTTTCTTACTAATCGCGCTTTTCTCTTACGGTTTATACATGAAGTTCGTTTTCGCACAACCAATTTCTGTAACTACTAATTTGGGTGTGCTTAGCAGCATAAAACGCGCCTGGAAGCTATCTAACAAAGGTTTCTTACGTCTAGTAGCTCTGGGACTGATCTTCATGTTTGCGCTTAATATCGGGCTTTCCTTGCTCCTTGGTCCCTTCAGTGTAATTTTCTCTATACCTTTATTCCTAGTGAATAATCCAGCATTTGCCGCCGGAGCACTGGCTTTTATCCCCCTCATCTTCAACGCAATCACTACTTTCATAACCGTCCCTCTTTACACCAGTTTCCACACGCTTTTATACGTTGATCAGCGCATCCGGTTAGAAGGCTACGATATTGAGCTTCTAACCTCAGGGGAATTAAAATAAGGTAAAATCCGATGCTCCCTTTATTCACTATGCTGTCCACTATTGAAGACTACAGCCCAGATCCAGACAAGCTCCAAAAAGAACTAGTAGACGAAGCTACCCGTTGGGAATACCTATCAAAAAGAAACTGGATTGAGGAAATACTAGACATAATTTTTTCTCCTCTACGGCACTTAACAAATACTGCCGCCAGTACCACCAGTATTATACTTACGATTTTTTTCGTCACCGTTCTTTTAACCCTAATCACGTGGATTGCGTACACCTGGCGCCCTCGGAAAAAAGAAATTGTCGAAGAACAAGAAGAGCAGCTAATCGACCCCCGGATTCCTCCCGAAAAATACCACCAGTGGGCTTTGCAACTGAGAGAAACCAACCCGGACGAAGCTGTGAAGAATGCTTTCCGTTGTGCAGTAGCCACTTTGGACCGCGCGGAAATTATTGTAGTTACTCCCGGACGCACAGCTGGAGAAGTTGCCCTGCTAATGCGGAAAAACTACCCGGACTTAACTCAAACTATTAACGCATCTGCCCTGGCTTTCAACACGGCTGCCTACTCCACCTTGCCCGCTCCCAGAGTAGATGTAAATGCGGTAAATACTGTGCTGATTTTAGCTGATGCGCTCAGAACCCGAATCGAAGCAAATGCCACCGCAGCAAATATCATACCCCCAGAAATACCTAGCCCCCAGTGGGAGGTGAACCTGTAATGAGCGAGCCTAGTTTAGCAACCCCCGTTTCCAAAAGCATTAAAGAACACCTTAAATCTTGGCGCACCTGGGCAACGGTAATGATTGTTTTCATGACCCTCACCATCTTGCATGTGGTAACCAGCCAAACCCCGGAAGCCCAGCTCTCCCCCTATTCCGCCGCTCCCTCCGGAACCAAAGCTTTCTTTAAAATCCTCAGTAAAAATGCTGAAAGCGTCGAATATTACACGGATGCTTACGCTGCTCCCGAAGCAGATGAAGATACCACCGTCGTAATCATAAATAGTACCCATACAAGCCCTTACGACATAGCAAAAATCTTCGAAAAGTCTTCTCAGGCTCGGCGGATTGTCTTAATCGGTATCTCAGATACTGCATTAGAAGAGGTGGGCATAGTAGTAAAACTATCCAGACCCAATTTCGATCAGCACGAAACGCTACAAAAAGGAATCTGCCCCGTTGATATTTTCGGCCAAATTGATGAAGTAAGCTCCACCCAACGCGTTTACGATTCTAGTTTCCATCGCCCACCCTATCAGTGCTTCCTCAAATACGGGCAGTCACCGATTGCAATCTGGCCAGCAAATACAACCACGCACTATGATCAGAAAACTATCTCCCACCCGCAGATTGTTGGTTTTGCTGACGGCACATGGTTCACCAACCGGAAAACTATCGATCATCAAAATGGGGCTTTAGGGATCACCGTAATAAACCGTACTCCAAAAATTCAGGTCTACTATCACAGTTATAATACGTATACTGACCCAGGTTCTGAGGGGAATAGAAACCCCGACGAAACCTTGCAGGAGTTCTTCCCCCTCTGGGTAGCCCCGGTTGGTTACCTGCTGATTTCTGCTATGCTCTTCGTCATCGTTGCACGTCGTAGAAGATTCGGAAGATTAGCTTATGAAAAACTCCCCGTCACTGTTAAGTCTTCGGAAACTATCCAATCTCTGGGGCGTTTATACGCGCAAAATCAATCAAACAAGCATACCGCTCACCTACTCCAAACCGATGCTGTTCGGCGGTTACGGAGAGTGCTTTACCTGAACTCACAAAATACGGACGCTGACTTAGTACACGTAATTTCAGTTCGCACCAATAGAACTCCCGCAGAAATTAATCAACTTCTGTTCCAGCCTTTCAACGGTTCAGCTAACGAACTTGTAATATTCAATAAACAACTCGATGCCCTTATCCAGGAGGTCACAAATGTCTGATACGCCAACCACCCCAGCTGCTCCCCTGCCAGCTGACGCTTCCACACAAGCTCGTGACGCTCTGCTTCGAGTACAAGCGGAAGTTTCTAAAGCAGTAGTTGGGCAAAATGTGGCTGTAACCGGTCTGATAATTGGTCTACTCTCCCAAGGGCATGTCCTTTTAGAAGGCGTTCCCGGCACTGCGAAAACCCTGCTTATCAGAGCCCTCTCTAAAGCCCTCTCAATAGAATCTAAACGTGTTCAGTTCACCCCAGACTTAATGCCGGGGGACGTAACCGGTTCACTAATGTACGACCGGGCGGAAGCCGAATTTAAATTCCGTCCCGGCCCGGTATTTACCAACCTCCTGTTAGCTGACGAAATTAACCGTACCCCTCCTAAGACTCAAGCGTCTTTGTTAGAAGCCATGGCTGAACGTCAAGTTACTGTAGATGGCCAGGCAATGCGACTGCCCTCCCCCTTCATGGTTGCTGCCACACAAAACCCGATTGAACAAGAGGGAACTTACCCGCTTCCTGAAGCCCAGTTAGACCGTTTCTTACTGAAGTTAAAACTGGATCTTCCTGCACGTAATGAAGAAATTGAGATTGTTAATCGTCACGCCGCCGGATTTGATGCTTCCAACCTTGATGCGGCCGGTCTACGTCCAGTTGCATCTGCAGCGGATATTGAAGCGGGCATTGCCGCTGTGAAGCAGGTTTCTATCAGCCCTGAAGTTTCCGGTTATATTGTTGATATTGCCCGAGCCACCCGAGTGTCCCCTTCCCTTTCCTATGGAATGTCCCCTCGTGCTGCGGTGGCTTTGCTGGCAACTTCTCGCGCTTGGGCTTGGCTTTCTGGCCGTGACTTTGTCACCCCAGATGACGTGAAAATGCTGGCTAAACCAACTATTGCGCACCGTTTAGCACTACGCCCAGAAGCAGAACTAGAAGGTGTGAATATTGAAAACGTACTTAGCTCTGCATTGGATTCAGTACCGGTACCGCGATGATTATTAGCTGGCGCACGCCAGTGCTGGTCCTTTTAGGGCTACCACTGGTTGTATGGAAACCAACGATTCTTACAGTGACCAGCTGGTCCCTGTTCGTAGCTTTACTTGTTCTTATTGACGTGCTGCTGGCTCCCAATCTTCGGTTGCTCAGCATCCGCAGAGAACAGCCGAAAACAGTACGTGCCTTGCAGCCGTCTGCTTCAATCATTGAGCTGCGCAGTCCGAAAAAAATGAAAATCCAAGTCCGGGACGCTTGGCAGCCCAGCGCCCAAGCTGGTTACCCGAACTTAGAAAAGCACTTTGGAAATCGGCATACAGTCCAGTTGCTTCCAGAAGAGCCAAGCTACGTGGAGACTCCTTTACTTCCGGCGCGGAGAGGAAAGTTGTGGGCAGACCATGTGACAGTGCGTTCCTGGGGGCCATTTGGTTTAGGTGGCAGACAGCTTTCCTTTAAGACTGCTACATTTTTAGAAGCCCTCCCTGCATTTCCGTCAATCAAACAGCTTCCGAGGGCGCTGGCGAAACTACAAATCGCCGAGGGGCAAGCGTTAGCTAAACAGCGTGGGCAGGGAACTGAATTTGATTCACTGCGCGAATGGGTTGATGGTGATGATGTACGTTCGATTGACTGGCGGGCAACCGCCCGCCACGGGGAATCTATTATAGTACGCACTTGGCGCCCTCAGCGGGATCGTCACATTATGATGCTGTTAGATACTTCCCGAGTGTCAGCAGTGCGTTTAGGGGATGTTTCTCGTTTGGATGCGCAAATGGATGCAGCTCTTTTACTTGCTGGTGTTTGTGCTAAAGCAAATGACAATATTTCTTTAGTGGCTGGCTCTCAAGCTGTGCGCGCCAAGTGTATTCTTCCCCAGCGCAATCAGGTGTTAAATGCCATGTCTAAAACCATGACTGAGCTGCCGGCAGAGATTATCGAAGCTGATTGGAATAAATTGGCTCACTCGTTAAATGAGTTCGGTAATAAGCTTTCCCTACTGGTGATTTTCTCTCCGGTGGAACCGCATATTCTGGAGGCTTCTTTGCTTCCAGTTTTAGCTACTTTACGTAAGCGCACTAAGGTACTAATTGCTTCAGTTATCGACCCTGATTTAACGGATTTAACTGAACAACGTAATTCTAAGACTGATCTTTATACCGCTGCCGCAGCGATCTCAGTGCGAGATGACCATGAAAAAGCTCTCCAAGGGTTACGAACTGCCGGAATTTCAATTGTGGAGGGAACTCCCCAGTCACTTCCTATGAAGGTGGTTGATCATTATCTACTGTTGAAATCCCAAGCAGAACTTTAAATTAAAAGAAGATTCTATAGGCGTTTTTGTTTCGCTTATTTTGAAAGGATTGTCATGGAAACCCAAAATCACTTAGTTGCTGACGATATTATCGTTGGCGAGGGGGTGGCTCTGGATGTCCCCAAGGCAAGCCCTGTTCAACGTATTTCCGCAGCCCTGATTGACGCTTTTATCACTGTTTTGCTTATTAGTGCGGTTTTTTATACTTTTTCCAATTACCTTCTTTTCAGTAACGCCGCTATTGCCCGCACCATTTCAATTAGTGTGATTGTGTTCTTCCTTGTAGTTATGCCCACGTTAATTGAAACGCTTTCTAAAGGTAAATCTGTGGGGCGGTTCATCATGGGGACGCGGGTGGTACGCACTGATCATGGGGCGATTTCTTTCCGACATGCTTTTACTCGCGCCATGATTGGAGTGATTGAAATCTGGTTATCAGCTGGATCTATTGCCGCGGTAAGCGTGTTTTTTTCAAAACATGGTTTGCGCGTTGGTGATTTCGCTGCGGGCACGCTGGTAATCGTTGATCGGATCCCGTTGCGGCTTACCCAGCCGATCTTGATGCCTAAAGAAATGGAAGCTTGGGCAAGTTCTGCTGATATTGGGAGTATTCCTACCCCTACAGCTTTAAGTGCCCGCCAGTTTTTGCTGCGTAAAGACACTCTAGCGCCAGCTTCACGTCAGGAAATTGGTTTACAGTTAGCCCAGCAACTACAAGAATTCGTTTACCCACTTCCCGCCCAAATGCCTCATCCGGAAGTTTTTATTAGTGCGATTTTAGCTGAGCGTAGTCGGCGCGCCACGCAGCGGGCTTTAGCTAATCAGAAGATTGCGCGGACGCTTTTAAGACAGTGATAGTTTATGCTCCGGTTAGAATTCTAGGTGATAGGGAATTCCGGGGCCCTGTTTGCTGGTAGCGGTTTGGATCGCGTTTTTCATTTGCTGGCGGCTTACTTTTTGTCCATCTTTCACGGTGAAAAGCTGTTTCATTCTGGCTAATTTTCGGCTGGCGACAGCCAGTAGTACATCTTTGTATTGTTCTGCGCCATGGAGTTTTCCAACAACATCTGTTCCCAAGTCGCGGTGGCTGAAATCGCAGGGGACTTCCTGGACGGTAAAGCCAGCTCTTAGCAGGTCAATGGTCATGCCTACTTCCACTCCCCAACCGTTTGCAAATGGCATGACCTGATCCAGGGCTTGGCGGGTGATTAAGCGTTGGCCTGAAAGGGGGCATTGTGGTTTCCACCCGGTGGCTCGGTAGATTGCTTTGCGCGCTAGTTTGACTGCGGTTTTGTTCTTCGGTTGTTTCGCCGGAAGTAGGGTGGCTATCGCGCAATCGACTTGGCCGGTTTGGAGGATTTCTATTAGGGCAGTTGCTTCTACTGCTGAGTCTGCTAAGTCTGCGTCGAGAAAGAGAATATCCCGGGGTTTTCCATTTTCGAGGTCGCGCATAGCAGCAACTTTCACTCCGGTTTCCATAGCGGATGCTTTTCCACGGTTCACTGCGTGGCGGACTACTACGGCTCCGGCTCCGCGAGCGTAGTCTTGGGTGTTATCTGCTGAACCGTCATCTACTACGATGAGTAAGTCTACGCCCGGGAGGGCGCGGCAGGCGCGCACAGTGGCGGCGATTCGTCTGGCTTCATTATGAGCGGGGATAACTACTGCGATTTTGTTTTGCCGACGGGTGGTTTCCATGGTTGCTCCAGTAAGTGCGTCCAGGCTGGGGATTATTTGTCCGTGGGTTAAGTGAATTTGTGCCCCGAGTTTCCTCGGGGCTTTTCACTTTAGCGGAGTGAGACTTGGCGTGAGACCAGTCCGGCGCGGACTCTCCGTTCGGTTTCACTCAGTGGTTCAGTTGTTTGTAAGGCTTTTTCGAGTTCTTTCTCCAGAGTTTGTACTGCGTCTGTAAGTTCTTCTGCGTCTACTTTTTCTGGGAATTCAAAGACGGGGATAGATAGTCCGGCGGCACGGAACGCGCCGATACAGCGGGAGTTGCGTCCCAGGGTTAGTTTATCGGCTGCTCCTAGGCGGGCGAGGGCGGTAAGTAGTTCTGTTTCGTCCTCGTCACGGATCCAGCGTACGAAGATTTTGGTCATGTCGTGCCAGTAGGTGTGGTTGGTACCGGGGATTGCTTTGGTGGGGATAAGTTCGGTGGCTGATTCTTCGATTGCGGCTTTGGCTTCAGCGGCTTTTGCTGAGCCGGGCGCCAACCAGAATCCCAGGTCGCCTTTGAGTTCCAGTTTGTCGTATTCGGCAACGATTTCATCTAAGCGGGGGCCGGCTACGCGGACATCTACGGCGATTACGGCTGGTTCGGCTTCTCCTGCTTCAACCAGTTTTGCGTGATCGAGGGCAGCTACGATTGCAACTCCCAGGTCGTGGCTGTTGTCGCCAGTGCGGGAGCGGGTTTGCAGGGCGATGAGGATTTCACCATCGGCGCGGATCATCGCAGTAGCGGCATCTGGGAGGACGGTTACAAAGGTGATTTCTTTTTCGCCGTATTCTTTGGTTAGTTTTGCTTTAAGGGTGGCTGCGGGGAGGATTTCTCGCATGGCAACCAATTCGCGTTCTGCGGGTAGCCCAGCAAAGGGGCGTGCTACGTGGGGGATTACTGGCAGGGCTGGTTTGATTGGTCCGGTTACTTTTTTACGGCGAGAGGCTTTGCCCATGTTTTTCTTCTTTCTGTCCAGTTTTTCTTTCCCGAGGGCGGCGCCCCACGGTACTGGTTAGTTTTACGGTTTCGCCTTATTTTACCGAGTTTTTGAGTGCTTTTACAGGTGGGGTGGTTAAAACTGTGACAAATCGTTTTCTTCCTGCGAAAATGGGTTTATGCATGAAAGAGCGGGCACTGTTGCCAAACCAGAAGATTTAATTAATGTTGAAGAGCTTTTAAACTCGTACTACGAGTTAGAGCCTGATGTGAATGTGGCTGATCAAAAGGTTGTTTTTGGAACTTCCGGTCACCGCGGTAGTTCTTTGGATCGGGCTTTTAATGAGGCTCATATTGTGGCTACCACGGCTGCGATTGTTGAGTATCGCAAGGCGCAGGGGTTTGATGGCCCTTTGTTTATTGGACGTGATACTCACGCGTTGTCTGAGCCTGCGTGGCGGTCAGCTTTGGAAGTTTTAGTTGCCGCTGGGGTTGATGTTTATGTTGATAGCCGTAACTCTTATACTCCTACTCCCGCGGTTTCTCACGCTATTTTGAAAGCTAATGGGGCGGGGACTCCAACTGGAGTGCGTTTGTCTGGTTCTGGTTTAGCTGATGGGATTGTGGTGACTCCGTCGCATAATCCTCCGCGTGATGGCGGGTTTAAGTACAATCCTCCCCATGGTGGTCCAGCTGATTCTGACGCAACCAGTGTGATTGCTGCTCGCGCAAATGAGATTTTAGCTTCGGGTTGGTCTGCGGTAGCTCGTTACACGGCAAATGATTTGTTGGAACACCCGCGGGTGCATCGCTATGATTTCCGCGCTAATTACGTTGCGGACTTAAGTTCCATTATTGATATGGATGCGATCCGTAATGCTGGCGTGCGTATTGGAGCTGACCCGCTTGGTGGCGCTTCGGTAGATTACTGGGCGGCCATCGGTGAACACTACGGTCTGGATCTAACGGTGGTTAATCCGAAGGTTGATCCTACGTGGCGTTTCATGACTTTAGACTGGGATGGAAAGATCCGTATGGATTGTTCCTCTCCTAATGCAATGGCTTCGTTACGTAAGCTGATGACTCCGGATGCTTCTGGGAAGACTCCCTATGATGTGGCACATGGTAATGATGCGGATTCTGACCGCCATGGGATTGTTACTGCTGATGGTTTGTTAAATCCTAACCATTATTTGGCGGTGGCTATTGAATACTTATTTAATCATCGCCCTAAGTGGCGTAAGGACTGTGCGGTGGGTAAGACTTTAGTGTCTTCCGCGCTGATTGACCGAGTAGTGGCTGATTTGGGTCGCGATTTGGTGGAAGTTCCGGTTGGTTTCAAGTATTTCGTCCCCGGTTTGCTGGATGGTTCAGTTGGTTTCGGCGGGGAAGAGTCTGCGGGAGCGTCTTTCTTACGTAAGGATGGGACTGTGTGGACTACCGACAAAGACGGAATCATCCTGTGCTTGTTAGCTGCTGAAATGATTGCTGTTACCGGCAAGACTCCTTCACAGTTACATAAAGAGCAGGTGGAGCGCTTTGGGGCTTCTGCGTATGCGCGGATTGATTCAGCAGCTACGCGAGAAGAAAAAGCGAAATTGGCGAAGCTTTCACCTGCTGATGTGACCGCTACTGAGCTGGCCGGTGAAGAGATTACGGCTCGGTTAGTTGAAGCTCCAGGAAATGGAGCGGCGATTGGCGGGCTAAAGGTAACTACTGAGAACGCTTGGTTTGCGGCACGTCCATCTGGCACGGAAGACGTATATAAAATTTATGCGGAAAGTTTCCTGGGAGCAGACCATTTGGCGCTGGTACAAGAGCAGGCGAAAGTGGTTGTTTCTGACGCTTTAGCACAGTAGTTTCCCAGTTTTATTTGGATTAGGGAGTGACTCGTAGATGCGAGTGACTCCCTTTTCCTTTTACCACACGATAGATAATGGAATACTTCTCCACTTGTTTCTCTGGATCCCAAACGGCTTGGCGCGTGACTGCTAATCCAGCAGGGCTTTGGCTTTGTTCCAAGCTCACTTCAATCTTTTCAGGAAAACTTTATGAAAGTTTACAGGTTTTCAAGTAAAAACTCCCATCCCAAGGTAAGCAGTATCTCACCACTGTCGAGGGTAATTAATTCCCGGCATACCGCTAGAATTTGAATGTGCTGAAAAACTATCGTGAAATCTTAAGTATCCCCGGAGCCTGGCAATTTTCTGCCGCCGGACTAATTGCGCGTTTCCCTATGTCTATAGTTGGAATCGCGCAAATTCTCATGATTACTGCCCTTTATGACTCTTATACTTTAGCGGGGCAAGTCAGCGCAGCCAGTATAATTTCCTATGCGATTTTCGCTCCTCTCCTGGCCAAACTCGTAGACCGCTACGGGCAAGCAAAAATAATGACACCAGCTTTAATAATCTGCGTCACCGCCCTGGGGTTACTAATCAGCAGCGCCTTTCTTAAAGCAGCTCCGCTCTATCTTTACCTCTTCACTTCAATTGCCGGAGCTTCTTCAGGATCACTGGGAGCCTTAGTCAGGTCGCGCTGGACTATGGTAGTGAAAACTCCAGCGCAAATGCACACTGCCTACGCTATGGAATCCACCATCGACGAATTCGTGTACGTTGTGGGTCCCGTTTTAGCTACTCTCCTAACCACCAGTATTCACCCCGCTGCCGGTTTAGTTCTAGCAATCACTTTCACGCTCACCGGTGGAGCCTGGCTACTGAGCCAAAAAGCCACTGAACCACCCGCAAATGTAAAGCAGATAAGTGGACCGCAAACGCAGATCATTCTCCACCCGTTAATCCTCTCCCTCGGACTGGTATACCTATGTGCGGGAACAGTTTTCGGTTCCATCGACGTAGCCGTAGTGGCCTTCACTGACGAACTCGGAAATAAAACCATGGCCGGCGTCCTCCTGGGAATCTTCGCCGCCGGATCAATGGTTGCCGGACTTCTCTACGGCTCCCGCACCTGGCGTTTTCCCCTATGGAAACTATTCGTCTTAGGCGTAACCGCCCTGGCAATTGGAACTACTCTCATCACCTTCTCAAATACAAACTTCTCCATGGCGCTAACCATGTTCATCACCGGCTTCACTATCAGCCCCACCATGATTAACGTAAACACCATGGTGCAACGCACCGTTTCTGCAAACCAACTCACCGAAGGCCTCACCTGGATGTCCACCTTCATGTCCATCGGCATTTCCTTAGGGGCGGCACTCACCGGAAGAATCATTGACCACACCAACTCAGCCGGTGGCTTCACCGTCGCGATTGTAGCCGCCTGGGTAATGGCTACTATCACCCTAGCAGCCATTCCAATTCTGCGAAAAGCCTCCCAAGCAACTGACGTAATGGGAACACACTAATCTGCTAAGCTTCCTCTAAATACTGTTTTCAACACAATCAAAATTCACAAAGGACACCAGCTTGGACCTGCTAATCAGTTTACTCCCCTCCCTCATGTTCGGAGGTATGAACGTATTAACCGGATACATCGGCGGAAAACCTCGACAACAAAACCTCGGGTTAGCTTTGGGAGCTGGCACTCTCTCCCTGTGCCTACTTCCCCTCATCAACCACAGCTGGTCACTGCACACATTCACCCTTGGTTTCCTCGGAGCCGTGTTCTGGTCCTGCGGTCAAGTATTTCTTCTCCTAGCATTCAAATACCAAGGCGTCTCCAGATCCATGCCCGTCATTGTCGGCGTGCAACTTGTACAAAATGCTCTAATTGGAGTGCTCCTATTAGGGGAATGGCGTTCCCCCATAGCTTTCACCCTGGGATTCACTGCCCTGACTATGATTATCACCGGCATCTACTCCACCAGTTGGCATGAAAAAACCTCCGTCCAAACCGGAACTTTCAACCTTAAAAAAGGCATGACCGCTTCGATTATTTCTGGAATGTTCTACGCCATCTATCCGGCAATGTTCCAATACTATAAGCTTCCCACCGAAGACGTACTGGGCCCTATGGGAATCTCTATCCTCACCTGCGGAATCATCTTCACCGTACTTTTGCGCCCAATCGACCCCGTTCCAGTCCTAAACCGAAAACTAACTTTTCTAATGGTTCCCGGCATGATGTGGGCCTTAGGTAACTTAGCGTTACTTACTTCCGCGACCAAACTGGGCATTGCCACCGGCTTCACCCTCTCACAGCTAGGGGTAGTTATTTCCACCCTGGGAGGAATCTACATTCTGGGAGAAAAACGAAGCCAGAAAGAAAAAATCTTCGTATTTATAGGCATTGCCCTGGTAGTAACCGGTGGAATCCTATTAGGTATAGCCAAAAGCTACGAAATTAATTGATAGGCTATTAAGGTGATTCTTACAGCAGTAACCCGTTTCGGAGACTTCTTTAACGCCACCATCGCGCAACTAATGCACGAGCTAGGTTGGCGTCCTGAAATGATCGGCTACGGCGGTGTAGGGTCAGAAACTGAAGCCCGCATCATTGGGCGCGCTCTCATGTCCCCCACTCCTTTCGAAGAACGTTTCGAAGCCTGGGCAAAAAATGTTGGGGTCCCCACTGTTCACGACGTAGCAGAACTGGCTACCTCAGTGAAACTTCCCGGCGTGAACCTGATAGCCGACGCCCTCGGAGAAAACTATCAATCCCCCAGCGGCGACCCAACTTCTTCCGACTCGCGTGGCGAACGGGGTTGGCGCCAGTTCATTGACGCGCAAATCCCCTTCCAACCCGTCTTAGTAACCCTCGGAAAAGCTCGCAAAGTCCTCAACGCTGACCGAGGTGGCTACGTGGATGTAGTCCTCAAAAATCACGCGCTGGAACCCGGCTGGCAAATCGCCACCATCCAAGCCTTAGACGCAAGAGCCGTGGAACGCGGGGATAAACGCGTGCGAGCTTCCAAACCCATGCTGGTGCCCGTGCGGATTATTTCCACCCAAGAATCGCATGGCATTATTTCTGACGTAGATGACACGGTAATGATTTCTTGGCTTCCACGCCCCATCGTGGCCGCTAAAAATGCTTTCTTCACCTACGTTTCAGACCGGCAGGCAGTTCCGGGAATGAGTAAATTCCTGCAATTCCTCTCCCATTCTCACGCCACTAAAACCTTGGCAGATTCAGAACAGGTGAAGAAATTCCTGCCTCCTACCGTCTATCTTTCAACCGGCGCTTGGAACGTAGCGCCCAGTTTGCGGCGTTTCCTGGCCCGCGGTATTTTCCCCGCTGGCATTCCTCTGATGAGCGACTGGGGCCCCTCCCAAACTGGTTGGTTCCGTTCCGGCCCTGAGCATAAGCGAAAAGAACTACGCCGACTAACCCAACTGGCTCCGCATATCAAGTGGTTCCTAGTAGGTGACGACGGTCAGCATGACCCGCAACTTTACGCCGAATTTGCGAAAGAATTCCCAGATCGCGTAGCTGGGATTATGATTCGCACGCTCACTCCCGCTGAGCTGATTCTTTCTTCTGGCAAGCCCAGTGCCTTAGGGCAGCTTTCGCAGGTTTTCGAGGGCGTTCCCGATACTATTCCCGTTTACGTGGGGCATGATGGTTTTGATTTAGCTCGTCAAGGTCGGATTAGTGGTCTTATAAAATCAAGCTACCGGTAAACGCATTTACCGTTGGTTTCCTAAGCGACTAAAAGCGACCTCGGTTTTCTGCTTTTAACCCGACTTACTGCTGGTATACCTTATTCCACGGCGGGACACTTCGCCAGCACCGCAATCATCGTTTCTTTCTCAGCGGAAGTAACCGACAGCTCCCACTTAGCTTTCACCCTAATCTGCCTAGCCACATAAGCACAGTGATACTGCGAGTTAGGCGGAAGCCACTCGTCCGCACGTTGCCTTCCCTTATCCTCATTCGCGTAACCAACTACTGCCAGTAGATTCTCAGGGTCGTTCGCAAACTCTACTCGCTTAGCAAAACCCCACTGGTAAGCCCCGGCTCGCCAAGCGTCCCCCAAAGCAACCACATGGTCTATCTGCACTACAGGGGAAGTCTCTGGCCCACGAACAAAATCTATTCGCTTTCCCGTATACGGGTCCTCTAAGACACCCCGATTAACCACACAGTTACGAGGGCGCCCCTTTTTGAACTCTACCTGCGTTAAATCTCTACGCAGAACATCATTTCGAGTATCACACCCATTATTATCCGTATCCTCCCAGCTTGGCCCGAAAACCTCTCTCCTATATTCCGGGGCTTGCTCTTTATCACGCACCTTTAGAGACAGCAAAGCAGTTTTCGCCTGCGAAGCCGGTAAATCTTCAACTCGTTTTCCCCAAAAAAGGTTTCTGCCAATAGTTGGATTCAGAAGAAAAAATAACACTAAGGCAAGCAAAGCTACTACTGCGTAAATAAAAAGGTCTGCTTTGGAAACCCCAAATTTAGCTGACTTTTTTGGAGGATTATTTCCAGTTGAAACCATTTTCACCGCCCTCGAAAACTATTCTATCCACAGCCACTTGTGGAAAACCTGTGTATTTTTCTGAAATCTGTGGAAAAACCAAGTGAAATTGTTAATTTCCCCAGCGGGCGCGAGACTTAAAATTCCGCAAGTCCAAAGTCCACTCCGGATTAGTTGGCAACCGCCACTTCCGCCAATGCGCCAACACTGTGAAAGACGAACCCACAATAGTTGCCACCAACATTCCCAACATCGGCAACTCCAAATAGAAAAACCCAATCGTAATCAACGAAGCAACAAAAGCTGGCGTCGCATAAAGATTATTCCCCCCAAAAACCATGGGAACACTTCCTGAAGAAACATCGCGGATCATGCCACCCCCCACAGCTGTCATTACCCCCAGCATCAAAGCCGGCATCACGCCAAACCCCAAACTAAGCGTCTTAATCGCACCCGTTGCTGCCCAAGTACCCAAAACCACTCCGTCAGCGAAAATAATCATTCGCACCGACCACTTAGAATCTAACTTCCACAAAAACGCAATCAAAGCACCGGATAAAGCCGTCACCAAATAGTAAGGGTCCGTCAATGCCACCGGCGGGCCAGCTTGTAACATTACGTCACGTACAATCCCCCCACCTAAAGCAGACATGATTGCCAACACCGCAAACCCCACAAAATCAAAATGTTTTTGCCGAGCAATCCGACCGCCAATAATGCCGTTTAAGAAAACTCCCGTTAAATCGATTACTCGAAATAAATCCGGCAAACTCTCATTTAAATAATCCAACCAAGCGTATCCAGTCACCATCAGCAATCACCAACTAACCTATTGCCGCTACCCCAAAAATCCAACCCAAAAAGTAAGTCACCGCCGCAGCCCCGTAGCCAACCGCCAGCTGACGAACCCCCCGCAAAAACGGTGGTTTCCCTGACAAAATCCCCACTATTCCCCCAATCAGCAGTAAGGCAACTCCCACCAGTGCGGTAGCCACCACCACCCCAGTTAAACCAGAAAGCCCAAATAAGAAAGGAAGCAAAGGAAGTAAAGCACCCGTAGCGAAGAAACAGAAAGAAGAAACGGCAGCACTTAAAGCCGTACCAATTGAAATATGCTGATTCGTGGCGGTACGCGCATAATTACTGCCCAGCATCGACATGCGAGTTACCATAAAACCGGTAGAAACATCCGTTTCGGGTTTGTTAATCGCTGCAAATAACGTAGCCGCATGAGAAGCAGCTTGCTGCGGAGAATCTCCGCGAGCGCGAAACACCAGTTCTAACTCATTCGCATTCACATTTAGTTTAGTTAAGGCGCGGTGAGCTTGAGGATCTGGGTCTGATGCTTCCAACAGGTCACGTTGGGAAGCTACTGAAATGTACTCTCCTGCACCCATTGAAAGTGCGCCTGCTAAAAGACCCGCTAATCCGGTGATTATTACTATCAGGTTAGACGTGCCAGTGGCGGCAATTCCTAATATTAGCGCCAGGTTAGAAACCAGTCCGTCGTTGGCGCCGAAAACTGCGGCGCGGAAAGTTCCGGACATATTTTCGCGGGAGCGGGCTGCTAAAGCGCGGACAACTTCTTCATGAATATGCTCATCAGCAGCCATTTCGGCAGTTGCGTCACTGTCCGTGTCGTAGCCGCTACGCTGTTCGGCGCGTTGGGCTAGGGCGAGGACGAAAATTGAGCCGAAAAGTCGCGCTAAAGTCGCTAGGATTCGTGAACCTACGGGGGGTTTTGGTTCCGGGTGGGCGTGTTCACCCAGTCGGTCACGCCAATACTGCTCGTGGCGTTTTTCGGCTTCTGCTAATCCGCGGAGGATCTCAGCTTCTTCCCCGGTGCGTTTCGCCGCCATTTCCCGGTAGGTTCGCCCTTCCATGCGTTCTTCCGCCATGTAGCGGCGCCACCGTTTAATTTGTTCGGCAGTGGGTTGCCCGGCTTTTTCTTCAGTCACGCAAAATCCTATTTGTTTTCGGTATTTTGGTTTTGTTCTGAGGATACTTCTACTTCAACTACTTCCGCTTCAACGTATTCAACTCGCGTTTGGGATTGTCCGAAAAGTTGTTCTTTTACCAGGGAAACTACTTTGTCGGTGGCAGCTTCTCCGCCTTTACGAACTGCGTCTGAGACTTTTTCAGCGGCAGCGTCTAAGGGTTTGGAAACGAGTTTATTTTGGCGTATTTTTGTAGCCCAGGTGCGCAGTTGTTCATAGCGTTCTTTCCCAGCGCGAGTTCCGAGCACGTATCCTAAACCGGCTCCAACGAATAAACCGAACTTAGTTCCCATTCTGCTTCCTCTCTTAGGCGTTATTTGTTCTCTTTGAGTTTATCTCACTTCCCCAGCTCCATAAATGGGATAAACCTTTTATTATGGGTCTGTACTTAGTATGTAACAGCTTGTCACTACCCCAGCAAAAGCTCGTTGAATCACGTAATCTTAAAGAGTGAGTGAAATCAGCATCCCCACCCCGCGAGGTAAGAATCTTTCCGGCACTTTCGTCAATCCAGTTGACGCCACTGATTGTGCTGTGATTTTTTCGCATTCGTTTTTAGCTGACCGTCATTCTGGTGAACATTTTGACCGGTTAGCAGCCGCCTACCGGGCGGCTGGTTACGCGACTTTAGAGTTTGATTATTCTGGGTGTGGTACTTCGGACGATGACGTAATCACCTTACAAAATCAGGTTGAGGATCTTCATTCTGCCTCTAACTGGTTGGCTGACCAGGGGTTTGACCGGCAGGCGTTACATGCGCACAGTTTCGGGACGCTTCCCGCGTTGAAAGCTTGCCCGGCGCGGGTGGAAACGATGGTGCTTACTTCTTTAGTTGCCGGTCAGTTATCGATTCCGTGGAATCTTATTTTTGATTCGTCGCAATTGGACGACCTCGAGAAATTAGGGCACGCGCGGATTCCTGACGATTCTTGTGCGGAGCGGGATTTCTTTGTGATTTCTCGGCAAACTCTGCTGGATCTGTCTTTGAATCGGACGGAAGATATTTTCGCAGCTGTTAATGTTCCGCTGCTGATTATTCACGATTTGGCTGATGAGGATCGTGGTTTACTTGAGCTGACCGAGGGCGCTAAAGAGCTTTTCCCAGCTGGTTCGCATTTGGAAATTACTCGCAAGTATCGTTTTGGGTTGGGCGAGGGCGCAGATTTCTTAAAGAACCAGTCTGTGCAGTGGGTGACGCAGCATTTGCCTGTGCGCTAAGTTTACTAGCTGTTCCCGCTGCTAGCTGTTCCGGCTGGGTTTATTAATGTTCCGGCAAGGTTTTTTAGGTGTTTGCTTTAGGGTAAGCCGTTCACCAGTTATCTGGGCGAGTTCCAAACGTCTGCACTGATTTTGCTGCGATTGAACTGGCAAACTCGATTGCCTTCACCACCTGCCCGGTGGATTGCAAGTTTCCTTGGTCAGCGCAGTACCAGGCGAAAGCCCCGTGGAAAATGTCTCCCGCTCCCAGTGTGCAAACTGTTTCTACTTGGGGCACTTCCACCTGCCCAGTTTCGTTTTCCCAAAACCAGCGAACCGACGCTTCCCCATTAGTTTGGATTACTTTCGTAATCCCAAATCCGCGTAAGAATTCAACGGTGGATTCTAACCCTCCTCCTAAAGGAGTGGTGAAATCTGCAGAAATAATCGCAACGTCGATGAAGGGAAGGAGCGAGGGTAGCCAAGGTTTCCAAGAGCCGCCATCAAGAATCCGCAGATAGTTTGGTTTGGTTTCTACCGCTGCAAAAGGGTCAGCTGCTGCGAAAGATTCGACTGAGTGGGCCTGTGGCAGGTGCGCTTTCAAAGCCGCTTCTGCGAGTTTCGGGTTATGCCCATCTACCAGCATCACTGCGGTTGGCTGGTCATTCACCACAGGTTCCACCAGCTGCACAGTCAGTGGCAAGCGCGAGTTAGTGCTCGCTAAAGTGCGGGCACCGTTACTTCGGTTTACAAAAATCGTTGATACCGCGGTAGTGAAATCAGTTTGCGTTGCGTCCCCAAAGTCGGTGCAATCATAGGCATTTACTTGGTTTTCTTGCAGATCTGCACGGATTATTTCAGCGGTTTTTCCTTTCCCGAGGGCGCTGAGCAAACTCGTTTTAATATAAGGACGTACCTTTGTTTGATTTTGGGATGCGGCTGCTTTTTTCGCTTCCAACCGTGCAAATGTAACTGCTGCGTTAGTGGCGGGCCCGCCAGCGCAAATTAGTTGCGCTAAGGAAGTTACTTTTTGATTTTCCGCAACCGTTTTAGAAACCAATTGCGCTACGTCTAAAGTGGTAAGTCCAATGAAAACTGCTTGCATACCCCGATTATGCCATTACTGGAGGCAAACAGTACTCTAAAAAGCTCCTTCAAGAAACCCTTGTTTTCCCAAGGTACATCAACACCAAAAGCCCACAGCTTCCCTCCCGCCCACAAATTCTCAAGGTACGTCATTGCCGGAAAACCCGTAAACTAAGAAGGTGGCAGATTCTCAAGCTCATTTTTCACAAGCACGTACCTCCAGTACAGACCGGCCGGGGCAAACTCACGGCGGTAAATCAGGGGGCTTTAACCGGCGTCCTCGGAAAAATTCGCAAAAAACTCTGCCGAAAAAACAGCGTAGGCACGCGCGGAAAAGTTACTCCCCTGAACAACTAGCTGCCCGCGCCGCTTCGATTCCCGTAATTGACTATCCTGAAAACCTCCCTGTAACCGCCTTACGCGCAGAGATAGCCGCGGCAATCAAAAACCATCAGGTAGTAATTGTTTCGGGGGAAACCGGTTCAGGGAAAACCACTCAGCTTCCAAAAATCTGTTTGCAACTGGGGCGGGGCGTAAAAGGCTTGATTGGGCATACGCAACCACGGCGTTTAGCTGCCCGCGCAGTTGCTTCCCGCATAGCCGAAGAACTTTCCACCACCGTGGGGGGAACGGGCATAGTCGGATACCAGGTGCGTTTCACTGACGAAGTTTCCCAGCATACGCTGGTTAAACTCATGACTGACGGCATTTTGCTTGCCGAAATCCAAAATGACCCGCTTTTACGCCAATATGACACCATCATCATTGACGAAGCCCACGAGCGTTCACTCAATATTGATTTCCTCTTAGGCTACTTAAAGCAGCTACTTCCCAAACGTAAAGACCTAAAAGTCATCATCACCTCTGCCACTATTGACTCGCAGCGTTTCGCTAAGCACTTTGCTGATTCGGCGGGTAATCCCGCTCCGGTGATACGTGTTTGCGGACGGACTTTCCCCGTGGAAATTCGCTACCGTCCCCTAAGCCCCAGTGAACCTCCTTTACCAGCTTCACCTCAGTCCAACGCCGGGCAGGCAGCGGCTGACAATGGTAGCGAGGGCGGCTTTGAAACCGAAGAACAATTTAAGAACCTAGTTTTAGAAGACCCCGACGATGACCTGGCTTTAAACGGTTACGGCTATGGGCAAGACATTGACTATTTGACGGCTCTTTGCGCGGCGGTTGATGAGCTGTGCGAAGAAGCCGACGCTACAGCCACTGACCGTGATATCTTAGTTTTTCTTCCGGGGGAAAGAGATATTCGCGACGCCACTAACGCGTTAAAAGAGCATTTAGGGACGCGTTTCCTAAAAGCCGGGCACGCCCAAGCTGATTCTCCGTTAGACGCAGTTGAAGTCGTGCCGCTTTATTCGCGGCTTTCCGCGGCAGAGCAGCAACTAATCTTTACTACCCACCCGCGTCAGCGGATTGTTTTAGCCACTAACGTAGCTGAAACCTCCCTTACTGTGCCGGGTATAAAATACGTGATCGACCCTGGTTTAGCGCGTATTTCCCGTTATTCTAACCGCACTAAAGTGCAGCGGCTTCCCATCGAACCTGTTTCACAAGCCAGCGCTAATCAGCGAAGTGGCCGATGCGGGCGCGTCTCTGACGGGATTTGTATTCGCCTTTATGCGCAACGTGATTTTGACGCTCGCCCCCACTATACGGAACCTGAAATTCTACGTACTTCTTTAGCGTCAGTTATTTTACAGATGGCTGCTTTAGGGTTAGGTTTAGTTGAAAAATTCCCTTTTTTGGACGCTCCCGCCCCTAAAGCAATTAAAGACGGTGTGGCCCTTTTAAGTGAGTTAGGTGCGATTACCGTTGATAAGCACCAGTTGCAACTAACTAAAATTGGTAGAGATTTAGCTAAACTTCCCATAGACCCGCGGTTAGGGCGGATGCTTTTGGAATCCGTAAAGCTAAGTTGTGCTTCCGAAGTACTGGTAATCGTCGCTGCTTTATCAATGCAGGATGTGCGTGAACGCCCCGAAGCAGCTGCGGCAGAAGCTGATTTAGCACACGCCCGTTTCTTAGATCCCACGTCTGATTTCCTAACCTACTTAAACTTGTGGCGATACCTGCGGGTAAATGACCGAGAGCTTTCTAACTCTGCGCTGCGCCGACTATGTAAACGCGAGTTCCTACACTACCTGCGTTTTCGAGAGTGGGAAGATGTCGTTACTCAGCTGATCGAGTTGGCAAAACCACTAAAACTAAACTTAGAGCCACTTTCCTTACCTTCTAAAGCTGAGATTGTGAAAGCTCAAAATATGCAGGGGCTGGCCAAAGGTGATTCCTTAGCTGCGGTTAGTGCCGTGAAGTCTTTTACGGAAAAAACTTCTGCACGTAATGCTGATTTGATTCATCAGGCTCTGCTAGTTGGTTTACTTTCTAACCTGGGAGCTTATAGCCCGCAAAAAAGCGCTTACTTGGGGGCGCGGGGCACAGTTTTCACGATTTGGCCTGGCTCTGGTTTGGCGCGTAAACACTACGATTGGGTGATGGCTGCTGAGCTGGTGGAAACGTCTCGGCTTTTTGCGCGTACCGTGGCGCGGATTCGCCCAGAGTGGGTGGAGCAGATTGCCCCGAACTTAGTGAAACGTTCTTATTCTGAACCTTTTTGGTCAGCTACCCGCGGAGCTGCTTTAGTCCGCGAAAAAGTCACGATTTACGGTTTAACCCTCACTGCAGATAAAGAAGTTCTTTTAGGTAACTTACCGGCTTCAGTTAATTTGGATGCTTCCACCGGAAGTGGATTCAGTATTGGACAGCGCACCGAAACGGTAGCGCCTTTAACGCCTTTAACGCCTGCTGAAATTGCCAGAGAAATGTTTATTCGCAACGCGCTGGTGGAAAATAATTGGCGTACTCACCATAAGTTTTTAGCTGATAATCAGCGGGTTTTAGATGAGATTCATGCAGAAGAAGCGCGTCTGCGTACCGGTGGGGTGGTCAGTGAGGAAACGATTTTCGCTTTCTATGATGAGCGTTTACCTGATTCGATTGTTTCCGCAACGCATTTTGATAGTTGGTGGAAGCGCCAGCGCAATAAGCGGATTTTGCTGCTTTCTAAAAAGGCACTTTTACCTGATGCCAGTGATTTAAGTGCTGTTGATTTCCCTACGGTTTGGCGCCAAGGTGATTTAGAGTTCCCGTTGCACTATCAGTTTGATCCCGGTTCTGCCCGTGACGGGGTGAGCGTGCAGATTCCGTTGGCTTTACTTCCTCGCGTTAGTGAGCTTGGTTTCGCCTGGCTGGTTCCAGGAATGTTGGAAGAACTTTTAACTGCGGTTATCCGTGGGCTGCCTAAATCGGTGCGCCAGCAGTTAGTTCCCGCTCCGGATGTGGCTCGTCAAATAGCTGGTTGGATTCGCACGCACATATGGGGGGAAACTTCTGCCGAGGGCGAAGTTAGCGACCTGCTTTTGCCATCTACCGAAAATAGTTCTCAAGCAGATGATCCCCTGTCTTTAGAAGCCTCTTTAGCTCGTTTAGCTGACTGGGGGGCCGCCACCGGCACCGTCCGGCAAAGCAACGCAAAGAAACCCTCCCCTTCCCGAAGCGTAACACGCCGAGATGACCATACAACTCCCCGAAGCGTAACACGCCGAGATGACGAAAAACCCACCTCACCTCCGGCAGAACCACTCATTCCCGGAACCACCCATTCCCTCGAAATTCCAGACTTTCACGCAGCCTTCACTCGCGCCGTACGCACCCTAAAAGGCATTGACGTACCTTCAGAAGTTATAGCTGAAGTAGAACTACCCGCCCACCTACAGTTCACCTATATCGTGGTAGACGAAAAAGGCAAAGAACTCAAAGCCGGTAAAGACCTCTTATGGCTTCAAAAAGAACTTGCCGGACGCAGTCAAAAAGCCGTCCGTACCGCCCTAAAAACCGCTTTAGCTACCGCCCTCGAAGCCCAACAAGAACGCGGAAAACCCAAGAAAAAATCAGCTTCACCCACAGGAAAAGACGCCCCCCAACGCCCTCGGAAACCGCAAACTACAACTGACCCCAACACAACTGACCCCAACCAGCTTTTCACCCAAAACTTCACAGAAATCCCCGCGCTCACAAACTGGCCAACAACCGGCTTAACCGATGACGCACTCCCCAAAGACATTGACGCAACCGCAGTCACAGGACTACAGGTACGCGCCTACCCCGCGCTGTGCGCCAACCCCACAACCGGCTTAGAATACCGCGCCGGAACCAGTATCTTCACCACCTTAGCGGAAGCCGACCAAGCCCACCGCGAAGGACTAACCCACCTGCTCTTAACCCAGTTAGCTCTAACCCCCACCCGCGTAACCACCCGCTGGAGCGGAGCCGAAGCCCTCATGTTAGCGGCCTCCCCCTACCCAAACACACAAACCCTCGTCTACGAAGCCCACCTGGCCGCCACCCGCGCCCTCTTAACCAGCTACCCAACAAACCCAGTACTGATACGAACTCGCTCAGCCTACAACGAGTTATCCAACTGGGTGAAACAACGTTTAGAAGACAAAATCTACGAACTAATCGGCTACCTCAGCAAAGCCCTGGAAGCCTCTGCCAGCTTAGAAAACACTCGCAAAACCCACGCCACCCAGTCACTGCTAAAAGTAAATCAGCAGATAAAAACCCACGCCAACACTCTAATAAACGACCGTTTCTTCACCCACATTCCCGCTCAATGGTTACCGCACATAGCGCGCTTCATAAAAGCTGACGAACTACGCCTGAAAAAAGCCGCCCAATCCGCGAGCGCCCTCAACCGCGACCAAGAAATCCAGCAGGAAATCGCTGAGCTGGCAGCAGAAATCAACCAGCTAATGCAGGTGACTGCGCCCACCGAAACCACTCGGCAAGCCAGGCTAATCGAAGCCAAATGGCTTCTTGAAGAACTGCGCGTATCTTTATTCGCCCAAGAGCTGGGTACTTCGCAGAAAGTTTCCTTAAAGCGCCTGTGGAATCTGCTTAACTAGGGCGGGCAAAAAACTGCTTCCACCCCGCCCAGCTATACTAATAGCAGACTTAGAAAGGACTCCCATGTACTCAGAGGACACTCGGCAAACCGGTAGTGACCGTGATTTGATTGACCGTTGTTACGACCTAGACGGACGCAACTACGGAGCGTACAAGTCACTGCGCGGAGACTACGATTATCAAGACTTCACCCTCCATATTGATCGAGTCCAATCAGACCCCTACGCTCCGCCCTCGGCCCTGCGAATCACTGCCGACCCCCGCCAACTGGGGATCCCCGCGCACTTACTGGACAGCAAAGCCAAACAGATTGCGGTAGCAGATTTCCTGGCGCGGCTTTTCCATCAAGCAGTCAAACAAACTCCGGAACTTTCCATTGCTCGCTGCGGGCAAGAAATTTTAGAACGCTCTTACGCGCACGCCACCGCGAAAACCATAGAACTGCGTTTCCAATGCCAGTTTCCCGCTCGCGGGCGCACCATTTTAGGGCGAGCCATGGCGCAGCTTATGGACGTAGAAATTCCCTATACGGCGCAAGATACTTTAGATTTCACCTCCCCCGAAGCTCCTTTAGCGCAGTTACAGGAACACGTGGAAACCTACTTGGATTACCTGGCGTTGCAGCAGGCGTTGAAAGAAAATAACTGGGTGTCATTTATTGCTGACGGCGCTATTTTGCCGCGCCGTTCAGGGATTTCTGATCTGCCTTTAACTGACGCGATCGCCTTTAGCAGCCCTGCTTCTTTGCGTGCCACCGTGGAACTTCCCTATGTGGGAAGTGTAAGTGGCATGGCGCTTAAACCTGGGGTTACTTTGATTGTGGGTGGTGGTTTCCATGGGAAATCTACCCTGTTGAACGCTATCCAACGCGCAGTTTACCCGCATGTTCCGGCAGATGGGCGTCAGCTTGTTGCTACTCGCCCGCAGGCGATGAAAGTGCGTGCCGCTGACGGGCGAGCTGTCACGAAGGTGGATATTTCTCCTTTCATTACTAATCTGCCCGGGGGTGCGCGCACAACCCAGTTTTCCACTGAGAATGCGTCCGGTTCCACTTCCCAGGCTGCTGCGATTATGGAAGCCTTGGAGGGCGGTGCAGATACCCTCTTAATTGATGAGGACACCTCTGCTACTAACCTGATGATTCGTGACGCGCGGATGCGTCAGTTGGTGGCTAAAGAAAAAGAACCGATCACGCCTTTAGTGGATCGGATCAGAAGTTTAGCTGCTGCGGACGTTTCAACGATTTTAGTGATGGGTGGCTCGGGTGACTACCTGGACGTTGCTGATACTGTGCTGTTAATGGACGAATATCAGTGTAAGGACGTTACCGTTCAGGCGCACGAAATCGCCAGAGAGCTTCCCCGGGATCGTTTCGATGCAACTGAGTTTCCGCGGTTTTTGCAGCGTTACCCGCAGCCTTTAGCTTCGCCTAAGGGGAAGTCAAAGACGCGCAGTCGCGGGTTGAATCAGATTTCTTTAGACCGTGTGGATATTGACCTTTCTGACGTGGAGCAGATTGTGGATCCGGGGCAGACTGAATCGATTGCTTGGGCGTTAAGAGGTTTATTGGATAGTTCTCGGCCCACTGGATTTAGGCAGGGGCTTTCTTTACGTGAAACTGTGGATGCTTTAGATCAGGCGATTGAAACTCACGGGCTGGTTGCTTTAGGTGGCCCTGATAAACCGGCGTTTTGGGTGCGCCCTCGGAAGATTGATATTGTGGCAGCTTTAAACCGGTTGCGCACTTTGAGTTTAGGAGCGTCCGCATGAATGCGCGTCCTCGCCCAGTGACTTTTCCGCGTGTAGCTGATGGTTTCCAACCGGCTTGGAGTTGGGAGGGGCAGCGGCTTACGCACGCGTATGAAGCTCGGTTGGAGTATCTTTTTAACGCTATTTCTTTATTTCCGAACTGGACGCCAGCGATTGAGTTCGAGGGGTCGGAAGATGGTGAGGCTGTAGTTGCCTACTATCAGGACACTTCTAAGTGGCGGTATTTGTTTGCGATTGAAAATCCAGCTGAACAAGAGTGGGTGGATCAGCTTATCGCCGCCGATCAGCGTTGCGGTGTTGCCTGTGAGGAGCCGGATACTGCGGAAACGGAAGTAGTTTTAGGCATGGCGGTAGCTAAAGATGGTTTATTCGCACATTTGCAGCGGGAGCTTCCCGATACGTTTTAGGGGCGCTTAGCGGGCTGTTTTGCTGATCCGGGACTTGCGGGCCGTAAGTTTTAGGTGCTGACCTTTTAAACTAAAGTCATGCTTAATCTTCAAGAATCTTTAGCCGCGCAAATGGAATCAGGTCACCATAAGGCTGCTGGCATTAACCGTCCTTTAGCTTTCGCTGTTGCTACTTTACTTGGTGGCATTTTTATTGGAATCGCAGATATTCTTATGTTTACTGCGGCCGGCCCGTTTTATGTGGCGCAAAGCCCGGCTGCGCCACTGCTGTCTGGGTTGGTTTTTGGTTTAGGTTTAGTGCTGGTGGTTTTTGCAGGGGGCGAGTTGGCTACTTCTGCGATGATGGCCTTACCCCAGGCGGTGGCGGGTAAACAGGTGGCGTTGCTTCGCGCTGTTACTGTGTTAATGCTTATTTTGCTTGGTAACTTAGTGGGTTCTGTTCTTTTGGCGGCGCTGGTGAGTTATTCCGGTGTTTTCGCTGCTGATACTGCGGCGGGGGGAATGTTGGAAGGCGTTGTTGCTGCGAAGGTTCATAAGAGCGATTTGGAGCTTTTTGTTCGCGGGATTATGTGTAACGTGCTGGTTTGTTTAGCGATTTGGAGTCAGGCGCGTACTCAGAATGATGTGGCGAAAATCCTGCTGATGGGTTGGGCTATGTTCGCTTTTGTGACTTCTGGTTTTGAACACGTTGTTGCTAATATGACTACTTTTTCGTTGGGGTTATTCCTGGGCGTTGAGCAGGCTACTTTATTTGAAGCTGCCCGTAACTGGCTGATTGTGGGGGCGGGTAACTTAGTTGGGGGCGCTGTGTTTATTGGGGGTGCTTACCTGCTGGTGGGTGGCCCGGTTAAAGAGGCTACCGCTTTGGTGAAGCGCCACTGAGTTTCCGCTGTTTCGCATCCAGGTGAGCGGTTTACGAGTCGTAACGGGGGCCTAGACTCGTATTTCACACCGATTTCGGTATTTTTAAGGCGGTTTACGAGTCTTACCGGGCTGGTAGACTCGTAAACCGCCTTTTTCTTATAGCTGGCAAGAAACGCAGTCTTCTACCTGAGTACCTGCTAAAGCCATCTGCCTAATTCGCATGTAATACATGGTCTTAATCCCTTTACGCCACGCGTAAATGTAGGACTTGTTCAGGTCTCGGGTGGAAACTGTGTCCGGATAGAACAAAGTTAAAGACAGCCCTTGATCGACGTGCTGGGTAGCTACTGCGTAGGTGTCGATAATCTTTTCTGGCCCGATTTCGTAGGCGTCCTGGTAGTACTCTAAGTTCTCATTTGTCATGTAAGGCGCCGGATAGTAGACGCGCCCAATCTTTCCTTCTTTGCGGATTTCGATCTTTGACACGATCGGGTGGATCGAAGAAGTTGAGTAGTTGATGTATGAGATGGAACCGGTTGGAGGTACTGCCTGCAGGTTCTGATGGTACATTCCGTATTCGTGTATGTCGGCGGCGAGCTGCTTCCAATCTTCCGGAGTTGGCAGGTAGATGGTGGAGTTAGCGATGATTTCGCGAACTCGGTCTGTTTGTGGTTCCCAGGTGCCTTCAATGTACTTGGTGAAGTATTCTCCGGTGTAGTACTTAGAGTCGGTGAAGCCGTGGAAACTTTCGCCGCGTTCGCGCGCAATCTTGTTGGAGGCGCGCAATGCCTGGTAGGTCACTGCGTAGAAGTACATGTTGGTGAAATCTAGGGCTTCTTCAGACCCGTAGAATATGCGTTCGCGAGCCAGGAAACCGTGCAGGTTCATCTGTCCCAGCCCGATTGCGTGGGACATGCGGTTTCCACGTTCGATCGAGGGCGCTGAAGAAATGTTAGATAGGTCAGAAACTGACGTTAGCCCGCGGATCGCGGTTTCTACAGTTAAAGCGAAGTCTGGTGAGTCTACTGCTTTAGCGATATTTAGTGAACCCAGATTGCAGGAAATGTCTTTACCTACGTGTGAGAAAGTGAGGTCTTCGTTGTAGGTGGAGGCTTCTGATACTTGGAGGATTTCCGAGCAGAGGTTAGACATGGTGATGCGTCCCTTAATGGGGTTTTCGCGATTCACGGTGTCTTCAAAAACAATGTAGGGGTAGCCGGATTCAAATTGGATTTCGGCGATAGTTTGGAAGAAACGACGCGCGTTGATTTTCTTCTTGCGAATCCGCCCGTCCTCTACCATTTCACGGTACTTTTCGGTTACTGAGATTTCGGTAAAGGGAACTCCGTAAACCCGTTCAATATCGTAGGGAGAGAATAGGTACATATCCTCATTGTTTTTTGCCAGTTCGAAAGTAATGTCGGGAATAACTACGCCCAGAGAAAGTGACTTAATCCGGATTTTTTCGTCGGCGTTTTCGCGTTTAGTGTCAAGGAATTTCATAATGTCCGGGTGGTGTGCGTGTAGGTACACGGCTCCGGCTCCTTGGCGTGCTCCCAGCTGGTTTGCGTAGGAAAATGCGTCTTCTAGTAGTTTCATGACTGGCACGATGCCTGAAGATTGGTTTTCAATCCGCTTAATGGGGGCGCCGGCTTCACGTAGGTTGGTGAGGGACAGGGCCACTCCTCCGCCTCGTTTGGACAGTTGTAGCGCTGAGTTAATCCCTCGAGCGATAGATTCCATATTGTCTTCTACCCGCAGGAGGAAGCAAGAGACCAGTTCCCCTCTAGCTTTTTTCCCGGCGTTGAGGAAAGTTGGGGTAGCTGGTTGGAAGCGTCCGCTAATGATTTCATCTACCAGGTATTCCGCTACTTCTTTGTTCCCGCGGGCCAGGTAGAGGGCAACCATTGCAACGCGATCTTCGAAACGTTCTAAGTAGCGTTTTCCATCAAAAGTTTTCAGCGTGTAAGAGGTGTAGTACTTAAACGCGCCCAGGAATGAGGGGAAGCGGAATTTATGTGCGTATGTACGTTGGAAGAGGCTCTTAATGAAAGGAAAGTCGTACTGTTCTAAGACTTCTGGTTCGTAGTAACCTTCAGTGACTAAGTAATCGAGTTTTTCTTCTAAGTTGTGGAAGAAAACCGTGTTTTGGTTGACGTGTTGCAAGAAATACTGGCGGGCAGCTTTCTTATCTGCGTCGAATTGAATCTTTCCGTCTTTGTCGTAAAGGTTCAATTGGGCGTTTAGTGCATGGTAATCCAATTCCGGGGAGGGTGCCGTTTCCAAGCCGGTGTCGGTTAGATTTTCTGCCAAAATTCTCTCAGTCCTTCTTGCACTTTAGCCACGTCACTTGCCGTGCCTAAAAGTTCGTATTTATACATGTGGGGCACTTTTAGCTTAGCTGAAATAATGTCACCTGCTAGGCAAAAGGCCGTTCCGAAGTTGGTGTTTCCTGAAGAGATTACTCCCACGCATTGTGCGCGGTTTGCCTCATGGTTGAGAAACTTAATCACTTGTTTTGGGACGGCTCCTTTAACGTTTCCGCCGCCGTAAGTGGGGGTGATTAGCACGTAGGGTTTATCTACGTATAAGAGTGGTTCCATTGCTCTGAGCGGAATACGGTCAGCTTCAAAACCAAGCTTTTCAACAAATCGCTTAGTGTTTTCAGTTGCTGAAGAAAAGTAGACTACATAAACCATGGAAGTCTCTTAACTGGATAACTACCGTCTTTAACAAGGCTTAAATAGGCTTTGTTAAAGACGGTAGTTTCCGTTTAGTTTTAACCGTTTGCCACGGCAGCGGCAGCTTGAGCAATCTGTTTGATTAGGTCTGGACGGTATCCTGACCAGTGCTCGTCGCCAGCCATCACTACTGGTGCTTGAACGTAGCCTAGTCCTTTAACGAACTCTAGTGCTTCCAGATCGAGGCTCATGTCGATGACCTCAAAGTCTAAACCCTGCTTTTTTAAAGCTCGTTTAGTTGCATCGCACTGCACGCACTGTGGCTTGCTGTAAACGGTAATTGTCATCGGAGCCTTCCTTTCTATTCTTAAAGACTTACCGACACGTTTAGCCTACCGTTAGGGTCTGACATATTTTTTGTCTTATCAGTAAGTACTTCCTGCTAAGAGTTACACCCCTGTGTTTATTAATTCTCAACAGTATTTTCTTCTACCTCAATAAACACTACACCTAGTGGTTAAAATGTTCCACCACCACAAAATGGCGTGTTTCCACCTTGGTGATTCGCTCTCTGTGGAAGAGAATTCGTGCATTCACTTGAAATATAAAGAAGACCCTGTTTCGCTTCAGTGGAAACTGAAAATTAACAGCCTGTGAAAATGTGGAAAAGCTCGCGAAATTAAAACCCTCGTACACCCGCATTCGGGCGTGTCGATTAGGGTCATTTGAGAACAGGACAGTTCAACATTCGACCACATTAACCGCTAAACCACCGGCGGAAGTTTCCTTATATTTCGAGTGCATATCCACCCCGGTCTGCCGCATAGTTTCAATCGCCGCGTCCAAAGAAACCGTATGCCGGCCATCTCCCAATAACGCCATACGAGCAGCATTAATCGACTTAACTGCCGCAATCGCATTACGTTCAATACAAGGAATCTGCACCAGCCCTCCAATCGGATCACAGGTGAGCCCCAAAGAATGTTCCATCGCAATCTCTGCCGCATTTTCCACCTGCGCAGATGTTCCTCCCAAGGCGGAAGCCAACCCAGCAGCTGCCATTGCAGAAGCTGAACCTACTTCGCCTTGACACCCAACTTCCGCTCCCGCGATCGAAGCATTCGTCTTAATAATCGCCCCAATCGCAGTGGCTGCCAGCAGGAAGTTCCGAACCGCTTCAACACGGTTTTCCTGCCCCTCAGGACAAAAATTCACTAAGTATCCGAGCACTGCTGGAATCACTCCGGCCGCACCGTTTGTTGGAGCAGTTACGACTCGATGCCCTGCAGCATTTTCTTCATTTACTGCCAGGGCATACAGATTAACGAACTCCATCGCTCGTAACGGATCGTTCTCGCACCCCAGCCAAGCACCTGGGCCACACGGGTTAGCTACCGCTTCTTCAACCGTTTCCCCTTTACGCCCTCCTAAAGCTCGGAAAAGACCCGGCGCACGGCGATTCACCTTTAACCCACCCGGTAAAACTCCTTCGGTGGAACAACCAGATTCAATACATTCAGCCATAGTTTGATGAATTAAATCTAAATAGGCATTCACTTCCGCCCTCGGACGCGAAGCCTCCTCATTTGCTCGCACTACATCGGCAATACTCAACCCGTTTTCCGCACAAATCTCCAATAGCTGCGCGGTATTCGCAAACGGATACGGAGCAGGATTAGCGTAAGTTTCCACTGCAGCTGGAGCAGCTAACGCAACCACATCTGGGATAGCTGGATCAGCGGAACGGTCCTCCATCACAAAACCGCCCCCCACTGAATAGTAGGTGCGCGCAAAATCAATCGTCTGCACCGGTTCAACCTCGGTGTTCACCAAACGCGCTGTAATCGTCAAACCATTCACATGATAGGGCAAAACTGTAAACGGCTTGAACTGCATATCTTTAGCATGGTCAAAAGCAACTTCACAGCCGCAGGCTAAGTTAATTTTCTGCTCTGCGATCACTCTTTCTAAACAGTTAGCTACCACTGGTCCCGGAACAGTATCCGGCAAGTACCCCTCTAAACCCAGTAGCACTGCCCGGTCAGTGGAGTGACCTTTCCCAGTTGCCCCTAAGGAGCCGAAAAGTTCCACCGTAAACCCGACGATTTGTAGTTTCCCATCTTTAATCTGATGTGCGTGGGCTTCTTCTAAGGCAGTAACAAAAGCTAAACCGGCGCGCATCGGACCCACCGTATGTGAAGAGGAAGGGCCAATCCCAATTCGGAACATGTCAAAGACAGAGAGGGGGCGAGCCACTTCCTCAGCGCGGTCATGTCCAGAGATTAACCCAGCTGCCGTAGCAAATTCAGTTGGCTCAATCAGAGGCTGGTTAGAAACCTGGTTTGCGTCCCCCACGTTACCTGCCCTTTCGCGTTTTCTCAGTTAAGATTTCATTGTTAAGTATTTACTAATACTACCTGCCTACGCGAATTTGGAGCGGTTAAGATGAAGTTTCCTCAGTTCAAGTTTGAAACGCCCGCGGTAACGGTCATTGTCGCCGCGATGGAACTGGAATTGGCGCCCTTTTTGCAGGCAACTAAAGTGCGGCAGTCATTTTTGGTAGCGAATCAGGAGTTTCATTTAGGCACTTGGCTGGGCAGAGAAGTTCTTTTAGTTCGCTCTGGAATTGGTTTAGTTAATGCGGCCACTGCTGCTAGTCGAGCACTTTCATTTGTATCTGCTGGCAGTAGCGCCGTGGCCGGTTACCTGTGCGTCGGCACCTGTGGCGGTTTGGCAGCTTCAGTTAGAGTTCGCGACGCGATTGTGGGGAGTTCTTTTATTTTCTCGAGGGCGGACGCCACTGCCTTTGGTTATGCCCCCGGTCAGGTCCCCGGACTTCCGGTAGATTTTCCTGCAACGTTGGAGGTTTTACCGAACCTATCTAAAGTAAGTGCTGACAGTGAGTTTCCGCGGGTGCTGGTGGGGGCGGTAGCGTCATCGGATGCTTTTGTGACGGAAGCTAATGTGGAAGATACCCGCGAGCGTTTCCCCGCTGTGTTGGGAGTGGATATGGAATCTGCTGCGGCTGCGCAAGTGTGCTTTTTAAGTGAGGTGCCGTTTGTTTCGGCGCGGGGAGTTTCTGACCTGTGTGGTCCAGCGGCGGGGCAGGATTTCCATATTGCGGCAGAAGAAGCTGCGTTAGTTTCTTTCCGAACTGTTTCAAAACTTTTAGGGTGATTTATCCCCCAGTTATAGGGGGGTAGATAGCAAAAAACTCCGTCGCCAATTTGGCTTCGGAGTTTAATCTTGTGCGCGAGGGGGGAGTCGAACCCCCATGCCCGCAAGGGCACACGGACCTGAACCGTGCGCGTCTACCTATTCCGCCACCCGCGCAAGACTAGATAAGTCTACCTAAAAAAATCCCGGTTACGCAAATTCAGTTTCCTTTCCTCTAGGGTAAACTAGAAATAATACGAGTATCTAAACGGAATCGAACATCTTATGGAAGGAGCCAAAATTGGGTATCCTAAGTCGGTTTGAATCCGCCATGGAAAAAGGCGTGCAGGGGACTTTCGCGAAAGTGTTTCGCAGTAGTCTAAAACCGGTTGATATTACTTCTGCGGTGCGTAAACGCATGGAGGAAGATGTTCAGGAATTTGCGCGTGACCATATTGTGGCTCCTAATCGTTTCGTGGTGAGTGTTTCACGGACTGATTATAAGAAGTTAGAAGATTTGGGTTTAGAAGCTATTGCCAGCGAAATTGAAAATACGGCACTGCAGTATGCGCAGGAAAATGATTATTCTTTGCTGGGTCCAGTTTCCGTTGAATTTGAGTTGGGAGCTGATGAGCTTACTGGACAGTTAGAGATCAGCGCTCAGTTGGAGCGTGGTCCGGTGGCTCCAGCTGTTAGCCAAGCTGCTTCAACTGATCATCCGATTATTGAAATTGAAGGGGAGCGTTGGCTTTTAACTCAGCCAGTTACGGTGATTGGTCGGAGTGTGGAAGCCGATATCACTATTGCCGATTCAGGGATTTCGCGGAAGCATTTGGAGTTACGGAAAACTCCAGACGGGGTGATTGCCACCGATTTAGGTTCTACGAATGGGCTATTCGTTGAGGGCTATAAGGTAGATGCCGCAACTTTGGTTGATGGTAATCAGCTGGTGATTGGCCGGACACGGATTTTGTTCCGCACCTCTGATGAGGTCTACTGAACTCATTTCAACTTTATCCATGCACAGTAACTATAGTTTTCAAGGACAGCACTCATGACTTCAGATTTAGCGTTCACGGTTTTCCGTTTCGCCTACCTGTTTTTATTGTGGGCAGTTGTTTTGGGAACTATCTCAGTGCTGCGCCAGGATATTTTTGGAACCGTGGTTACTCCCCGGGGTAAAGGGCGGTTAAGTAAAGAAGTTAAGGAAAAAAAGCGGCGAACCCGCGGTTTGGGTAAAGCGCCACTTGATAATCCGGCTTTACTGATTACGTCCGGTCCACTGCTGGGGACTTCGTTAGCTCTGACCAATGCGGAAGTAATTATTGGTCGGTCTCCGTCCGCTACTTTAGTTTTAGATGATTCTTATGCTTCTTCTCAGCATGCGCGGATTTATAAGGCAGAAAATATTTGGTATGTCGAAGACTTAGGTTCCACTAATGGAACTTATTTGGATGATGAGCGGATTCATTATCCGCAGCCACTTAGTGTTGGGAAAATTTTAAGAATTGGTCAATCTACCTTTGAGTTGGTGAACCAATGACCGTAGAGTTTCGTTATGCTGCCCGCTCTGATGTGGGTTTGATTCGTAAGTCTAATCAGGATTCTGGTTATGCTGGCCCGCATCTGCTGATTTTAGCTGATGGTGTGGGTGGCTCTGCTGGGGGCGATTTAGCGTCTTCAATTGTGGTGGGACACTTAGCTCATCTTGATACCGACTCTTATCCTGCTGAAGATATGTTAGGTCTGTTGCGTAAAGGGTTGGCGGATACGCGTACGGAACTTTTAGAGCGCGCTAAGGTTGATCCGAAGTTAAAGGGGATGGGAACTACCTGCATCGCTTTAATGCGTAGTGGTAATAAGTTAGCGATGGTTCACGTGGGTGATTCGCGAGCTTATTTGCTGCGTGATGGGCGTCTTACGCAGGTTACTTCTGACCATTCTTTTGTGCAGTATTTGGTTGATACGGGGCAGATTACTGAAAAGGAAGCTGAAACTCACGCGCAGCGAAACGTGGTTTTGAAGGTTCTTTCTTCTACGGAAATTGATGGCACCCCTGATGAGTCTTTGCGTGAGGCTATTGTGGGTGACCGCTGGCTACTTTGTTCTGATGGTCTTTCCGGGGTGGTGTCTGATGATACTATTTGCGCGGTTATGCAAGAGTATGCTGACCCGGACGAGTGTGCCGACATACTACTTGAGTTAGCTTTGCGTGCGGGAGGACCGGATAACATCACAGTTGTGTTAGCTGAGGTGGTTCCGGCAGGTACTTTAGTTGAGCAGACTCCGCAGATTGTTGGTGCGGTTGCTGTTGATCGGGCTCGTCCTACTCGTGGTTCTAAAGGGGCGGCGGGGAAAGCAGCTTCTATTTCTGCGGCAGATAATTTAGATTTATTCGAGGACGATGCTCCGTCCCTTCCGGTACCTCGACGCACTTGGCTAACTCCGTTTTTGGCTTTAGTTATTACTGCGGTTCTGGGCTTAGGAATTTGGGCTGGTTATGCCTGGTCGCAACAGCAGTATTATGCGTTGATTAAAGACGATAAAATCTTAATTTATCAAGGTATACCACAGACTATTGGTCCGATTGAACTATCTCATCCGGTTGGAATTTCTAAAGTTGATCCAAAACTATTGCGCCCAGTTGAGTTAGAAAGACTTAAAGAACCAGTCCGCCGCAATAGCCGCGAAGCTATCGATAGCTACCTGGAAACTTTAGAGAAACAACAGGGAGCAGGACAGTCTAAGCCGGAAAGTTCCGGGGGGAACTAATGGCAACCGTAACTGTTTCAACCAGTAAACCGCAACCCGTTTTTCAGTATGTTTTGCTGCTCTTAGCGTTAGCGATGGGAGTCGGCGGTTACATCCTCACTTCTTTAAACCGCACCGGAGCACTCCCTGCTAATTTAGGGGTTCACATTGCCCTTTTGGTGGCGTTGGGCCTGGGGGGAACTCTCTTAGTGCGCTACTTTGCCCCTTATGCCGATCCGGTGATTTTGCCTTTAGCGGTTGGCTTAACCGGTTTAGGTTTGGCCATGATCTATCGGATTGACATGGCTTATACGATTACCGGCGAACCGGTGGTCGGCATTAAACAGCTGATTCTGGTTGGGGTAGGCTTAACCGCAGCATTCGTAGTACTAATCGTAATTCGCGATCATCGAGTACTGCGAAAATACACGTTCACCGCCATGTTCGTCTCCATTTTGCTGCTACTGTCTCCATTTATTCCAGGTTTAGGGAGAGCTAAATACGGAGCTAAAATCTGGATTTCCCTGGGGCCTTTTTCTCTGCAACCAGCTGAGTTCGTGAAAATTACCCTGGCTGTTTTCTTTGCCGGATACCTGGTAGCAAATCGTGATTCTCTGGCGGTTGGCGGCCCGAAAGTATTGGGAATTCGCTTGCCTCGAATTAGAGATTTAGGGCCGATCTTAGTTGTCTGGGGTATCTCTGTCATTATTTTAGTAATGCAACGTGACCTGGGTACGTCTCTTCTCTACTTCGGTCTTTTCGTAGCGATGATTTATGTAGCTACCAACCGCACTTCTTGGATTATTTTAGGTGGTTTGCTTTTCATTCCGGCTGCACTGGTGGCTACAAAACTATTTAGCCACGTAGGGCGACGGGTGAATATTTGGCTCAATGCGTTTGACCCTGAGATTTATGATATGGTGGGCGGTTCCCACCAGGTTGTGCAAGGACAGTTCGGCATGGCCTCTGGAGGACTCTTTGGTACCGGTTGGGGGTTGGGCTATCCGAACCTGGTTCCTTTTGCGAACTCTGATTTCATTTTGGCGTCCTTAGCAGAAGAACTGGGTTTAACCGGTTTAATGGCTATTTTACTAATGTACTTAATCTTGATTGAACGTGGTTTCCGCGCTGCGATTGGGGTAAGAGACGGGTTTGGAAAACTCTTAGCTGTCGGTATTTCTTTCTCTCTAGCCCTGCAACTTTTCGTTGTTTTAGGGGGAATCACCCGACTAATTCCACTAACTGGTTTAACTGCGCCTTTCTTAGCGCAAGGCGGATCATCCATGGTTTCTTCTTGGATCGCGATTGCGCTTTTACTTCGCATTTCTGATGCGGCGCGTCGCCCCACGCCCCTGCCAGTAAACGATGCGGGGACAGAAAAATCTAAGAAAGTTACTGTCAGAAGTGGAGCGTCCGCATGAACCCGCAGATTCGTAAACTTTTCTTAGTTGCTTTCTCAATGGTTATTTCATTGATGCTAGCCTCCACCTACTTGCAATTTTGGGCAGCGCCTTCTTTAAATGCCGACGGGCGTAATACGCGCACTTTCTTACACGCCGCAGAAAAAGACCGCGGCCCAATTGTGGTGGACGGTGAAGCAGTCGCAAAATCTGTACAAATTGCTAACAGTCGCCGTTTTGATCGCACCTACCCGCAGGGACCTCTCTATGCGCCTGTAACCGGCTGGTTTTCAGCAAACTTAAACTCGGCAACTGGTTTAGAGTCTGTTTCAGCGCAGGTTCTAAACGGGGAAGCTCCCAGTTTGTGGACACAACGTTTCCTTAATACGATTACTGGTAAACCACGCCAAGGCAACGGCATTGAACTCACCTTAGATTCTCAAATGCAGCAGGTAGCAGCTGCCGCATTAGGAGACAAAAAAGGCGCGGTTGTGGCATTAAATCCGAAAACCGGAGAAATCTTAGCTCTCTACTCATCTCCCAGTTTCGACCCTAATCAGCTAGCGGGAAGTAATTCCGAAGCTGCCCTAGCCTACGCTCAAACTCTAGAAACCGATCCGAAACGACCTTTAAATAATCGAGTTACCGACGGTTCTTCCTATGCTCCGGGGTCAGTTTTTAAAATAATTACCACCGCTGTTTTATTAGAAAATGGGGTAACTACTGAAACTCAGTTGCAGGGCCCAGCACAAATTACCCTACCTGGCTCAAACGTGTCTGTCCCAAACTTCTCAGGAGGCCCCTGCCTGAACGGGACACCAACTTTAGCGGAAGCATTCGCTATTTCTTGTAATACTCCGTTCATTGACGAAGCCCTTAAACTTGACCCACAACTACTGCGGGATAAAGCCGAAGATTTTGGCTTCGGTGAAGCTACTGAAATCCCTCTAAAAGTAACTGCCTCTAACTTCCCTGAAGAAAACGATTTAGCGCAAATCGGGTTAGCTTCCATCGGACAGGGACAAGTTACTGCTTCACCTTTACAAATGGCAATGGTTACGGCGGCGATAGCCAACGAGGGTAAAATCATGAAACCTCAGCTGATTCGCTCAGTTTTGTCTTCTGATTTAGAAAAAGTACAGTCCATTACCCCAGAAGTTTACGCCACCCCAATTTCTGCTGAAGTAGCTAAATCCTTAACTACCTTAATGGTAGAAACCGTTAATCAACCGTATGGCACCGGAACGGGAATTTCTATTCCCGGGGTGCAGGTAGCTGCGAAAACTGGCACTGCGGAAACAGGTGTACCCGGGTATGCCAATGCTTGGGTGACTGCTTTTGCGCCGGCGGATAATCCCCAGATCGTTGTTGCCGTTTTAGTTGAAGGTGATGAATCTAAACCAGCTCGCTACGGTGCTGTAGATGGAGCACCCATTGCGAAAGCAGTTCTTGAAGCCGGATTGTCGAAAGGAGGTAACTAGTGAACTATCACGCAGCTACCTCTAATCATCCTGGAAAAGTCATTGGCGGACGCTACACGCTGATTACTCAGCTTGCAATTGGTGGCATGGGAGAAGTTTGGGCTGCTCGCGACCAAATTACTGCTCGTAAAGTTGCCATTAAAGTATTGAAACCAGAATTAGCTGGGCAAGAAGCGTTTTTAACGCGCCTTCGTATTGAAGCGCAAAATGCCATGCAAATCCGCCACCAAAACATTGCCGCTGTCTTAGATCACGGCGAACTTAACGGGGTGGGTTGGATTGTTATGGAACTGGTTGAAGGTCGTCCCTTTAACGAGTTTTTACAGCCTGGACATAGGCTCTCCCCAGCCGAAGTTGTGCCAGTACTCATTCAAATCGCACACGCCTTACAAGCTGCCAAAACAAGTAACGTAGTACACCGCGACATTAAACCTTCGAATATTTTAATCACCGATTCTGGGATTGTGAAGCTCACTGACTTTGGGATTTCAACTATGCCTAACCAGGTGGCTTTAACTGATGTGGGGATGGTGATGGGAACCGCCCAGTACCTCTCCCCAGAACAGGCCATGGGAGAATCAGCCACGCATTTATCCGATCTTTACGCCCTGGGGGTAATCGCGTACGAAGCACTGTGCGGACGCCGTCCTTTCACAGGAAAAACTCAAGTTGATATTGCCTTTGCGCACGTAAACGATCCGGTTCCAGAACTGCCCGCTTTTGTCCCTAATCAGTTACGGAAACTGATTTTACGAATGCTTCGTAAACATCCAAAAGATCGTCAGCCAGACTTTACTGCGGTAATTCGTGAGTTAGAAAAAGCAGCTAAATCCCTGGAGATTTCTACAGCTCCGCGTCCAGTTACGCTCCCTCAAACTGATTCCGCGCAAAGATCTAGCAAACCGGCAGATCGGTTAAAAACACCGTTAAGCAGCTCAGCCAAAACCGGTTCAGCCAGACGAAAAACCGTTTTGGGGCGCCCTCGGGTAAGAAGAAAACTTGCTGACCCACTCAAAGGGCAAACCCGCGCACTTTGGCTTTCTCAGCCAGCGGATCCTGCCAATGCCAGCGAGGGCGCAGCTAAATCACCAACCCGCCCCCGCGTCGCAGGGGCTTCGACCGATGAGCGCGACTGGAAACCCAAAGCTGATTTGCGTCCGCAAAATCCCGGTGCGAAAGCTGCCGATAAACACCTGTTTTCTCCTTACGGTCCGCTCTACGGAGGGCGCACCCAACGCTCACCGGCAAATTCAATCCGGCACCAGAGGGAAAATCCTAATGGCACAATTACAGAACTGCTTGTTTTCGGATTAGTGCTCTTCCTCTTTTCCTTTATCTTTTTCTACATTCAATCCAGTCCCCCAATGCAGACAACTCAATCTGCAAACTATCGAGTTACGCCAGTAACTCACTTGATAAAAAATACCCCTTCGGAGGTCCAAAAATGGTAAGTTCCCAGCCCACTTTGTTAGGTGGCCGTTATGAAGTACGCACCCTGATTGGGCGCGGTGGCATGGCGCAAGTTCACCTGGGTTTCGATACGCGACTGTCTCGCATCGTTGCAATTAAAATGCTTCGCACCGATTTAGCGCGTGATTCTATTTTCCAAACTCGGTTCCGACGTGAAGCTCAGGCAGCAGCATCACTTAACCACCCAAATATCGTAGCCGTCTATGATACGAGTGAAGAAAATCTTAAACTACCAGATGGCTCCGTAGTCTCAGTTCCCTACATCGTCATGGAATACGTTGAGGGGCACACGGTGAAAGAACTGCTGGTGGGGGGCACTCCAGTTCCAATCGATGAAGCAGTTGAGATTATTTCTGGCGTTTTATCCGCTTTAGAGTATTCGCATACGCAGGGTTTCGTACACCGCGATATTAAGCCGGGAAACATTATGCTCACCAACACCGGCAAAGTTAAAGTAATGGACTTTGGGATTGCCCGGGCTATTGCCGATTCTCAAGCGACTATGACGCAAACTAATGCGGTAGTGGGCACTGCACAGTACCTGTCTCCGGAACAAGCGCGTGCGGAAGTTGTTGATGCCCGTTCTGACTTGTACTCAACCGGTTGTGTGCTTTTTGAACTTCTGACTGGACGCCCTCCTTTTAAGGGAGATTCAGCAGTTGCGGTAGCCTACCAGCACGTTTCTGAAGTTCCCCCTACTCCATCTTCAATTACCCAGGATATTCCTGACGCGATTGACCGAGTAGTTTTGAAGTCTTTAGCAAAATCAAAGCAAGAGCGTTATACCAGTGCTGCGCAAATGCGAGTGGACTTAGAAAGAGCTTTAGCTGGTTCAGCGATTTCAGCTCCGGCGGTTAGTTCCTGGGAATCTCCTGCGGCAGGAAGCGCCGCTACTGCAACTACTGTTTTACCGGCTACTGCCGCAACTACAGTTATGCCGGGTTCGGTGAAAGCTGCTGGACTTACAGAAACTAGCACTGATATGCAGGCAATTGGTAATGGAAAACAGGTTGAAGAAAAGCCTTCCAAACTTTGGCTGTGGATTTCTTTAGCTTTTGCTACTGTAATAGCTTTAGTTTTAGGTTACTGGCTTCTTTTTGCTTCCCAGGCAGTTGATCCGGAAACAGAAACTGTTGAAGTTCCTGCTTCAATTTTGAATGTAGATTTCGCAGAAGCTCGTAAGCAGTTAAATGAACTTGGTTTAGAAGGTGTCCAGGGGGAACCGGTTGCTTCCGATGAGGTAGAAAAAGGTAAAGTCGTTTCTTCCGATCCGGCGCCGGGCACTAAAGTTAATAAAAAATCTAAGGTGCAGCTGCGGATTTCAAGTGGTCCGAAAGAAGTTACAGTTCCCAACATCAAGGGGATGACTCAAGACCAGGCGCGTGAAGCCCTTAAGGCAGCTGGTTTAACGATTGGGGAAATTAACCGGATTGACGAACTGGGTGAACCTAAGGATCGGATTTTGCGAACCTCCCCAGAAATTGGTGCTCCGATTAAAAAGGGAACTGCGATTAACATTTTCATTGCTTCTGGGAACGTGATGGTTCCGGCAGATTTAGCTGGAAAACCGTTAGAGGAAGTGCGGACTATTTTGCAAGAACTTGATCTGCTGGTAGTTGAAAAGCAAGTGGAAACTGATGAACACTCCCAAGGAACGGTTATTTCAGTAAGCCCTCAGGGAATCTTACCAACTAAAACTAGCATTACTGTGGAAGTGGCAGTTCCAGTTCCGGCTAAACCTGAACCGCCGAAAAACAACCCAGAAAACCCTGGCTCGGGTACGGATCCCAGTAAGCCAGAGGGCCCGGGAAATGAATCAGATAAACCAAAAGATCCTGAAAAACCGGGTGGGAACGGCTAAGGGCCGGTCACTTTGATAGGTAGCTGGTGGAAGTTTAATGGCTTCCGCCAGCTACTTTTTATTTAAAACTGTCCCCTTGAAAGATTTTCTTTCAAGGGGACAGAGAAACTTTAAACTAAATTTTCAGTTAGCTGACATTCACTTAACGCCAGCGTAAGGTCATGAAGAACCCCACTAGCATTAGGCCCAAACCTAAGGCCATATTCCAGTGTCCAACTCCGGGGATGGGGTACTGGGCGCCGCTCATGTAATAGGTCAGCATAACCAGTAGGCCTAAGATCATTAGGGTAATGAAAGTAGGTGCCCACCAGGTAGGTGAAAGAGGCACATCATCTACCCATGACTTTTGAATTTCCGTATCAGCCTGTACGACTTGCTTATTCTTCTTTTTACGTTTACGTGATTCAGGCACCTACGTAACCTTTCTAGTTTTATTAGATGAGTTAGTTTTCCACTTGAAACCCATCGATTATCAATCAATACTAAAATTAGATTATCAGTAAAAACACTATCTGGGGAGGAGCCTTCACGCGTGGGCAATCAGAAAACGAAGTTCTCCTTAGTTTCCAGTCTCTTTGTGTTACTACCAATGGTTGCCATTGGGATTCTCTTTACGATCAGCTACCTTTCAAACGACACAACTCAAACCACTCGTTTAGGGGTAGACCTGCCGTCTTTGGCTCGAAATAAAGAAGCTACTGTTGAAGCATTACAGGCGGAAGTTACTGCAGCTAAAAACCAAGTTGAGTTACTTACGAAGCAAGCAAAAGTTCCCACTTCTGACGCCGTTACCCAACCTCACGGATACCGTGGGCCTGGAATCTCGGTAGCTTTAACAGATGCCCCCTATACTGATAAATTGCCTGATGGGGCGTCTGCGGATGACCTGGTGATTCACCAGGGTGATATTGAAGCGGTCTTTAACGCGCTTTGGGCTGGCGGAGCAGATTCTGTGGCCATTGGTGGGTTGGAAGTTCGCCCAAATACGTTAGTGCGTTGTGTGGGTAACGTGATTAACATTAACGGTAAATTACACTCTCCGCCTTTTGTTATTTCAGCTATCGGTGACCCGCAAAATCTGAAGCAAGCAATTGCTAATGATGAGGCAATCCAGATCTTCCAACAATACGTAAACCGCTACCATTTAGGTTTCCATGTCGAAGAGTCATCGGATATTGTTATTACCAGGGTTAAAACGCTAACCGACTATAAGTATGTGAGAGTATTAAAAGATGGAAGCACGTCACGCTAGGCATGAGAAGCCTCGCCACGCTAAGCCAATTGAAGAGCAGGAAAAACCAAAAACTCCTTTATTTGCAGCACTAATTGGGGTAGTTGGTGAAGTACTAATTACGATTTCTTTAGTTTTGGGTCTGTTTGTTTTCTGGCAGGTTGTCTGGACTTCTTGGGAAGTTAATCGCCAGCTCGATCAGGCAGTTTCCCAGTTCGATAAAGCTTTGAAACCCCTCCCTAAACAGGGCAATAAGTTGAAGATTGGTGAACCTCGTACAGATGCTCCGCCAGTTGCTAAGGTTGATGCGAATGGAGCTCCTTTAGGTAAGTTGCACGTTCCTCGTTGGAACGCGATTGTGCCCATGGCTGAAGGGGTCGGATTAGACGTTATTAACCAAGGCTACGCCGGACATTACCCAACTACGCAGGCTTTAGGGGAAGTTGGTAACTTTGCTTTAGCAGCGCACCGTCTTTCTTATGGGAATGCTTTCCAATATGTTCACGACCTACAGGTCGGTGACCGAATTGTGGCGGAAACTTCTGACGCGTTTTTCGTTTATGAAGTTTCCAGTTGGGAAATTGTTGAGCCAACACAGGTTGAGGTATTAGAGCCGGTTCCTAATCAGGTGGGGATTCAGCCTACGGAACGTTTAATGACATTAACTACCTGCGATCCGATCTGGGGTAATTCACACCGGTATATTGTTTACACCAAGTATGTTCATTGGGTGCCTCGCGAAAGTGGAATCCCCCAGGAACTTGCTAATACTTTGAAGGGATAAAGGCTTATGTACGCATGGATATTTCGGCATTTGCCGGGTCCAACTTGGTTAAAAGTTGCTCAGTCGCTTTTATTGGTTGGGGTGATCGTTTACGCGCTGCTAACCTGGGGTTTTCCCTGGGCGCAAGATTACTTTGGGTTGAGTGAATCAACTGTTTCGTAACCGGTTGCGGCTTTAAAATTTCCCGAGGGCGTTAGTATAGCTTTATACAACGCCCTCGGGATTTTTAATGTACTACTGGAAGCTTACTGGTTAGGGGTTACGGATACTTTCGCACTTTGCTTGCGCGTCTGCTTTTGCACTGGCCAGATCCCAGCCGAGGGAACGCCGGTATTCGTAGACGTTATCGCCTTCGCAGTTATCTCCGTATAGTAAAACGTCATTATCTTCAGATTGATTTTGAGTTGCTTTTTCCTTGTCCTTTTCAGGCTCTTTCTTAGGATCTTTTGTGTCTTCTTCGTTTTCTACGGGTTTTGCGAAAGCTGCCAGGTCTTTATCGATTTGCGCTACCAGTGTTTTTGCGTTGGTAATGACTTTTTTGTCATTTTCAATCTGCTTTAAGCGTTCTTCTAAAACTTCTACGGCAGTTACTTCCGCGGTGTACGCCGTAATTTTTGCGTCTAGGTCTGATAGTGTAGTTTCTGCCTGTTTCAGGTTTTGAGTTCCACCTGAGGTGGTAACGTAACCTGCTTGGTGTTTAGCTCTTTCAATTACGGCGCTTACCATTAGTTTTGCGCCTTTAAACTGGTCTACCTGTTTTTCTAACTGCTCGGAAAGATTCTTAAGTTGGAAGTTTTTTAGAGAGGTTTCTAAATCGGTAGCGGCGTTGTCAATCTGGGTGATGATTCGCCGATTATTCTCGATTGCATCCTTATATTCGCGTTCGTTGGAATTTGGGGTGCAAGCGTCTGTAATAAGGCTGTATTGTGCAATCGCGTCTTCAATTAAGTTGATATTCTTTTTCCCACTGCTGAAAGAACTGAAGCCCTCTGCGTGTGGGGCTTTTTCTAAACTCGCAATGATTTCTTCGGCGTGAGTTTTAGAAGATTGGAACTGCTTATCAAGTTCCGCGTAGGTTTCGTTTAAGCTCATGCAGTCTTGCCGGTGGGCGGCGGTTGCCGTTCGGTAGGCTAAAGTGCCGACTCCGAAAACGAGTAGTAACGCTAGTGTTGTTGCAATAAATGCTTGCATTTCTAACGTTAAGGATCTAAACCACTTCACTATTAATTACTTTCGTGTTTTGGGATAAACAACCTAGTTTCTATCCTTTAGTTTACTTGCTTTAAGGCGGAATAGGAAACGTTTGTTACTATTTCGGTTTCACGGGTAGCTGTGTATAAGGTGGATATTTTGAAAATTAACTTGTTAATTCTGTGAATTATCCACAGGGTTTCCCACAATCTGGGGAAACTACATTAGTGTAGTTTTCCCCAGATTGTGGACAGGTTTGTGGAAAACTACGCTTCAGTAAAGGCTTAGCAAATAAAAACGCCAACCCGAACTTGAAAGTTCAGATTGGCGCCCTCGGAAAATCTTATTTACCGTATCCAAACTGCGAAAGAAAGCAGCAAAATAGCCGAAAATAAGAAACCGATAAAAATTAGCTCAGCAGCCCGCTTAGCTTCTCCCACAGTCCGCCCCGGCCGAGGCAAAGCAAACTTATAAATCAACCAAGTCAAAAGCCCACCGGTCAGCATGCCACCTAAATGACCCTGCCAAGAAATCCCAGAGAAACTAAAGCTAATAATTAAGTTAACTACCAGCAAGAAACCCATCGACCGCGCATCAACTCCAGTTTGCCGCTGCAAAATGAAAATTGCCGCGAACAAACCAAAAATGCCGCCGCTGGCTCCCACTGTCCAAGCAATCTGACTAGTGAACAAAGTCCACAGGAGAGCAGCCAGTGAGCCACCAAATACTGATGCGAAGAAAATCCCCAGATATTTAGCTACCCCCAGCGTCCGCTCCAGCGGATTACCCACCAGGTAAAGTGAATACATGTTAAACAGCAGGTGAACAAACCCACCGTGGATCAGCATTACCGTTAAAAACCGCCACGGTTGCGATAACGCTGCCACCGGGTGAAAAGCAAGTAACCCAGCGACAGAGGGAAAAACAAACGCAGCTAAAGAAACTATCGTAATCACCGCAACTAAAACATTAGTTGCGGTGAGGGTGACTCCTCCGCCGAACCAAGTTTTCGTAGAAAAAGGTGACTGCCCCGCTGACTTAACTGGAGTTGAAGAGTATCCTCCGTTAGAGACTACCCCCAGGTGAGCGACTGACTCTGAAGCACAGTCTGCGCACACTGTCGCAACTTCAGTTGGAACGGTGCAGGTTAAACAGGTATTTCGCTGGCAACGTTTACATTTAGAGATCGCCTGCTCACGTGGGTGACGGTAGCAGGCGATCCATTCAAAATTCTCAAACCGTTGCCCATAGTTAGGCTGGTCGTTCAACGGATTAATCCTCGATTTCGATGTGGAAAATAATTACTTCATCAACTGGACGGTCTTGGAAAGAAACTCGCACGTTAGCAATCTGATCTACTACCTGCTTAGATTCCTCATCGGCTACCTTACCGAAAATAGTGTGGTTTCCGTTCAAATGTGGAGTAGGTGCCACGGTAATGAAGAACTGGCTTCCGTTAGTGCCCTTTCCCATACGCTTACCGGCGTTAGCCATAGCCAATAAATAAGGTTCAGAGAACTTTAGGTCAGGATGAATTTCGTCGTCAAAAACATAGCCGGGGCCGCCGAAGCCCATTCCCAGCGGGTCACCGCCTTGAATCATGAAACCAGAGATGACGCGGTGGAAAATAACTCCATCATAAAGTGGCTCATTCATAGTTTCGCCAGTTTCTGGATGAGTCCAAGGGCGGGTTCCGCGAGCTAAGTCAGCAAAGTTCTGGACAGTTACAGGGGCATGTTCAGGGTAAAGCTCCAGGCGAATGTTGCCGAGCGAAGTTTGAATTGTAGCTTTCATACTCCTAATTCTGACATAAGTTCCCCAAACTGCCCGGGTGAAGCCGAACGATTTTGCGCAATTTAAGTCGATTTTTCATTTCTTCGTAGATTTTCCTCTGCAAAACCGTCGATTTCATTGCAAAATAGAAAGTGAGAGAATTTTTTGCTGCTTTACGTTTTCAACGTTAAGGAGCGGAATTTATTTGGAAGGAAAGAATCATGGCTGTTGATAAAAAGAAAATCCAGCAAGAGCTCGAAAACCTAAGCGAAGTTGCTTTACGTCACGGTGAGGAACTGGTTTCTAAAGCTTCTCAACTAGCTGAACAAGGCTATGAGTGGGCTGCTCCAAAGGCACAGAGCCTGTACGAAGAAACAGTCACCTACGTGGCTCCAAAAATTGAAGAAGCTGCAGTAAAAGTACGTCCTTACCTTGATAACGTTCACGATAAGGTAGTTGAAGAATACCTTCCTCGGATTGAAGAAGCTGCTCGTGAAGCTCAGCGTGCAATGGCTGAAGATGGCACTTTGGTTGAAAAAGTTTCTAAAGCCTCTGATGCTTCTATTGAAGCGTTGAAAGCACCTAAAAAGCGTCGTTTCCGCGCCGGTCGTGTGGCTTTGTGGACGTTAGGAACCGCTGCGGTAGCAGGTGCCGGTTACCTGGCATGGCGTCGTTCTCAGCCAATCGACGATCCTTGGGCAGACGAATACTGGGCTGACCTTGATACTGATGTTGAAGTAGACGAGTTCATTGTTGAAGAAGCTACTTTACCTGAAGTTGATGCTGAACTGGCTGAGTTAGAAGAACTCGAAGCCTTAGAAGCTGAGCTGGAAAAGGACGAGAAGTAGTCTTTTTCTAAACTTCTAGTGTGGTTGGTGTAGTTTAACTACACCAACCACATTTTTATGCTTTCATGCGGAATGTAGTTTTCTCTTTATAAATAATCCGGTAAAAAGGTTCTATGAAAACGAAAAATTACTTAACCGTTGCCAGTGCAGCTACGCTCCTGTTTTCTTTAGCTGGCTGTTCCTTGGTAACAGCCGATCTGGAAGCCTTTGCTCCAAATACTTCTTCCAATTCAGACTCTAATCTTCCAGAACCCGCCTCAGGGCCTTTAGCGGATCCGCAACGAGTTTTAGCAGAACGTAAAATCACTTCTAAAGACTCCACTATTTCAGTTGAAATTGACTTCGGAAATAGCACTTCTGACCAAAAGTACAGTGCTCCGCTTAGAGGCCTGTTAGTAGCACCAAAACCTGAAGTCGTTTCCGCTCAAAAATTTACGGGCGATGCTTCCCCTCTGGTAGTGATTAGCCACCTGCGTGTTCCCAACTGTGCTGATGGAAATTTCTCTTATCCCTGCGCTCAAGGTAGCGAGGAACTTCGTTACGACCAGGGTATGCACTATTACGCGCAGTTCCTGGCAGAAAATGGTTACACAGTGATTATTCCCGATCTGGGAGGCATCTTTGTAGGTAGTGACGTTCAACAGCCCTATGATCAACGCGCCATGTGGAAGCAGAGCGTAGGGAAATTTGTAGACGCACTTAAATCCGATTCCGCTGGTGAAACCAACATTTTCGGAGTTGAAAAACTAGCGAAAATTAACTTTTCAAACGTGGGGTTGCTGGTACATTCTCGTTCTGCGGCAATGGTCGAAGCCGCTCAAGAGCTTTTCGGAAAAACTGAAGTGAAGAGCGTTTTAGCTTACGGGCCAGCCTATGACACTGTAGAAATCGCTGCTATTTCCCCCGCCCCAGCAGATATTCCCTACCTGGCGGTAGCTGGCGAATATGACGCTGATGTGGGCCCTTCAGCAAATCTTTGGTTAGGACACTATCTACCGACAGTTAGAGAACATCCGGCTAACGTAGTTTCTGTTCCCGGTTTAGGACATATGCTGATTAACGAAACCGCTGCGTCTGCGGGAATAGATGATCGGATTGGTTGCGACGAACGTGAATGTCCTGACGCAACAGAACATCAAAGGGTTCTAAAAGAAATTGGTTTAGATTGGTTTAACGCTACCTTAACTGACGCGAAAACTTCCCTGCCGATCACTTCCAAGGTTACCCTCCCTGAAAAAGTAGCTAACCTACCGGCACGTTGGCTGGCACATACCCCGAAATCGTTAGCTTCAGTTAATGCCGACCAGTTTAAAGCTCAGGCAGAAAACTCTTTCAGTCTCTGTATTAATCCAGACCCGATGAGTCCCATTCAAATTCCTAACGCCTGTCCAGAACCAAAAACGGGAATCGTTCAAATCCTCACAGAAGTTGGCTATCTGACTTCTGCTTATGCGGAAGTTGAGGTAAAGGGGGCGTCTGGTTTAGCAGTTCACGTAACTCCGGTGGGCTCCATGGCAGATGAGGGTGCTCCCATAGAAATAGTGCTTACTTTAGCTGATGGTACTACCCACACCTTGGCAGTAGCTCCCACCCACCCCGCTTTACAAAATCGTTCTGGGGCTGGTTCTAATGGGATCTACCAGTTAGCAACTATTCGTCTGGAACTTCCTGCCGAAGTTTCAGCTGGGGTGATTAAAAAGATTGAAATAGCTGCGAAGTCTCATCCCATAGAGATCAAGAGCGTAGATTTCTTCTAACCCTACCTTTTAATACATTAATTAATGCGGGAACTTTTGTTCCCGCATTAATTAATTTACCGGTAGCTGCCGCCCTCGGAAAGAAAAATCTGCTGCAGCCAAGCCACAGTATTATTCAACTTTCAGAGTCAATACAAAATAGGGTGCCCTTCATGGATTAAACCGGTTGCAGTATCCGCAATGATCTTTAACTGAATACAAAAATAATTTGGTCTTAAAGAATTTTCAACAAACGATTAAGCATCGTTTTCAATTTATATTGAAAGCTTGCTTATATATTCTAAACTCCATTATAATGTGTCTATATTTCCCATCTGTAACACGATTTTTCCAACGAGGCACGATGAGATTTCGTAAGCTTGGTTTATTTATTTGTATATCTCTTTTGTTGACTTCCACAGCATGTGGCACAAAAAGTGAATCTAAAAAATCTCTTTCTGTGGAAACTCGTGCTGAGCAGTATCAAAAACGTGAAGAAGAATCAGCGAATGATCGTATAACGTTTCAATATAATGAGATCAATCATCTCTCTAAGACACGACCTGACTGGCCAGTAGCTAATGCAGTTAGCTGGAGTGAAGCTGATGCTTATATCGGTACTTCACAAACAGTCTGTGGTCCGTTGCGGAGTATGCGAGGTACTGAATATGGAACTTTTGTAAATCTTGGTCGCGATTATCCTAATCCTGAGCGTTTTACTCTAGTTTATTGGGATACTTGGTTTGATCAATTGCCTAGCAATGCCATTGTTTGTGCGACTGGCGAGATCAGCCTATATGAAGGTGTGACGCAAATGTTTCCGTACGATAACTCAACAATCCCATACTGGACTCAAGGATACTAGTATCAAGCCAAACAGCGAAGGTAAAACTATAAGTATTCCAAATTACCAGTCAATATATCCTTGATCTTGTCTGGTGCTGCTCGGATTGATTCACTCTCTGCGAGCAACCACAATTGCTTTTAATCTTCTGATGATGAACTTAAACTTGATTTAGCTAAACTTGATTGCCTGTCACCGGCACCTATTGGGCTTCACACACCATCACCTGACGGCAACACGATTGAAGAGTTAGCAAGCTTGTCAGTCCGTGTAGACCCAAGGTTGTTGCCTCTACCGGTCATCATCAAGAGTTACTCTACACTCACTCAGAACGATAAAATCCCTTGAAAGCCGCTCATTTTGATACAAGTGCCAAAGAGGAAGATTAGTCGCGGGCAAAAGTTTTCTGCCTTATTCTACGGAAATCCCCACTCTGCAATCAAACACGCACGCATCTTTCATTTGACCTCTCGGCTTAGATATAGCTTGGTCAGTGTGATGATGTTACTACCACTGGGCTTCGTCAGGATTAATCCCATGAGAGCGAGCGTTCATATCAATGACCGCTTTCAACCGTTGCCTGTACCAAGCGTGATTCAACATTTTGTGTACGAGTTTTCAGCTCTTCCCAATCGAGATGTCATTGCTGCTTGATTGCGCTGAGCAATCGCCTAGTCATCCGTTTGCCCGGTAGATCATGATCTGTTGTAGGCGGGCAACAAAAATCCCACTCACGCGAAATTGTCTCAACATGAGTGGGTAAACTGTGGAGCTAAGGGGACTCGAACCCCTAACCCCCTGCTTGCAAAGCAGGTGCGCTACCAATTGCGCCATAGCCCCGTATTTATTTATTTCGTAATCACAGTTTCAGCACATTCTGTGTTTCCACCGGATTCGGTGGAGCTAAGGGGACTCGAACCCCTAACCCCCTGCTTGCAAAGCAGGTGCGCTACCAATTGCGCCATAGCCCCGAAGGCTGTTCTATTTAGAACAGTGGGCCTAGCTGGACTCGAACCAGCGACCTCTTCCTTATCAGGGAAGCGCTCTAACCGACTGAGCTATAGGCCCTCCGTGCGTTTCGCACTATAAAAGTCTAACTGACTTAACCTATAAATGCCAAATACGCCAAAGGTGAAGTAAAGCACTAAAAGCTATTGCAGTTAGGAACTCGATTATTCATCCATCAAAGTGACTTGTAAGCCACCGACTAAAGAGGCAACCAGGTTGTAAATCAGAGCCACTAAAGTTGCCAGGGCCGTTAAGAGGATAATATTTGCGACCCCAACTAAAGTACTCATTGACATTACCTGAGGCAAATGCAGGTATTTTAGGAGGCTCACAAAGTTATCTGCCCCAATCCGCGTGAGGAATTCTTCGATGGAGCCAAAAACGTGCATGGCATCTAACATCAGCCAAATAACTAGGGTCATTACGTTCAGAATGATGGCTCCGGCTACCGAAAGAAGAAACCCGATTTTTGCGACGCTCCACAGATCAACGCGGGCTACGGTGAGGGTAAGCTGGCGGGGCAGATCATCACTTAGCTCTGGCTCGCTTTGTCGTTTTTGTATGCTGTTCACTGCTTAGTCTCCTCCACTTGTGGGGTTTCTTTAACTGTGTCGGCTGCGTCGCCGGTTTCTTCGTCGGCGTCGTCTAAGCTGGTTTCCAAGTTCCGAGCCACCGCAATAATTCGGTCACCTTCCGATGGACGCGCAAAGGTCACGCCCTGAGTGGTTCGCCCGGTCCGAGAAATTTCAGCTACAGGAATCCGCACAATATTACCTGATTCCATAATAACTAAGACTTCGTCCTCTTCGCGTACCTTCAAAGCACCAACCAGGCCGCCGCGTTCTTCCACAAGGTTTGCCACCTTAACGCCTAAACCGCCGCGCCCGCGCACCGGATAGGTGTCAATTGCTGAACGCTTCGCAAATCCGCCCTCGGTAACTACCAGCAGATCGGAATCGTGTTCGACAACTTCCATGGTGAGCAAGGAATCCTCGTCTTTGAAACGCATTCCGCGTACCCCTGATGTGGAGCGTCCCATCGGACGCACTGCCTCATCAGTGCAGTTAAAGCGCAATGACTGGCCGCCGCGGGAAATTAGTATCAAATCATCTTCCGCGTTTACTAGGGCGGCTGAAACCAGTTCATCTACCTGTCCGGCCTCGTCAGAACGCAAGTTAATCGCAATCAGACCGCCAGAACGAGGTGAGTTGTAATCTCCCAACGCAGTTTTCTTAACCAAACCGGATTTAGTTGCCAAAACCAGGTAAGAGGCCTGCTCGTAATCGCGGATAGCCAGCACCTGAGAAATCGCTTCATCCGGTTGGAAAGCCAGTAGGTTGGCTACGTGTTGGCCACGTGAATCGCGTCCGCCCTCGGGAATCTCGTAACCCTTTGCCCGGTAAACGCGCCCCAAGTTAGTGAAGAATAGGAGCCAGTGGTGGGTGGTGGTGACAAAGAAATGCTCCACCACGTCATCTTGGCGCAGTTTTGCTCCGCGCACGCCCTTACCGCCGCGGTGCTGGGCTTTGTAGTTATCAATCCGCGTGCGTTTTGCGTATCCGTCACGAGTGATGGTGACAACTACTTCTTCTTCTGGAATCAGATCTTCGTCAGTCATTTCCCCGTTGAAAGGCACAATCTCGGTGCGGCGTTCGTCTCCGAAACGTTCCACGATTTCTGCCAGTTCTTCGCTGACAATGGTGCGTTGGCGTGCGGGGGTGGCGATAATATCTTCCAGATCTTTAACGCGAGCAACCAGCTGGGCGTGTTCGTCCAGTATCTTTTGCCGTTCGAGGGCGGCCAGGCGACGCAACTGCATTGCCAAAATGGCGTCAGCTTGTACTTCGTCGATCTTCAGTAAGTCCATTAATCCGCTGCGCGCGTCTTCAACGGTTGCAGACCTGCGGATCAGCGCAATTACTTCATCTAATGCGTCGAGGGCTTTCAGGTAGCCTTCGAGGATGTGGAGACGTTCTTTAGCTTTTGCTAAACGGAACTTAGTGCGACGAATAATCACGTCGATTTGGTGTTTGACCCAGTAGTGTACGAAGCCATCTAATGACAGGGTGCGGGGCACTCCATCGACCAGGGCCAGCATGTTTGCTGGGAATGAGGACTGTAAGTCGGTGCGCTTGTAGAGGTTGTTGAGAACTACCTTTGCTACTGCGTCACGTTTTAGAACTATTACTAAACGCTGTCCGGAACGGTCTGAGGTTTCGTCGCGAATGTCTGCGATTCCAGCTAAGGCTCCGTCTTTGACCAGCTGAGCGATCTTTAATGCCAGGTTGTCTGGGTTTACCTGGTAGGGGAATTCGGTAACTACCAGACATTGACGATTTTGGATTTCTTCAATGTTTACAATCGCACGTTGAATGATGGAGCCGCGCCCGGTGCGGTATACCTGCTCAATGGCGGTGCGCCCTAAAATGGTGGCTCCGGTAGGGAAATCTGGGCCTTTAATGATCCCAATTAATGCGTTTAGAAGTTCTTCACGGCTGGCTTTAGGGTTTTCCAAGTACCATTGCACGCCGGCAGCTACTTCTTTTAAGTTGTGGGGTGGAATGCGAGTTGCCATACCCACGGCGATACCTTCCGAACCGTTTACTAAAAGGTTCGGGAAACGCGATGGTAGGACTACTGGTTCTTGGTCGCGTCCGTCGTAGTTATCTACAAAATCAACGGTTTGTTCGTCAATGTCACGCACCATTTCCATTGCCAGTGGAGCCATTTTACATTCGGTGTAACGTGGTGCTGCGGGGCCAAGGTTACCGGGGGAACCGAAGTTACCTTGTCCGGCAATTAGTGGGTAGCGCATTGACCAGGGTTGTACTAAACGTGCTAGTGCGTCATAAACTGCTTTATCACCGTGTGGGTGGAATTTTGCCAGTACGTCACCAACTACACGCATACACTTGTAGAAACCTGCGTTGGGGCGGAATCCGCCGTCATACATGGCGTAGAGGATGCGCCGGTGGACTGGTTTAAGCCCGTCTCTTACTTCCGGGAGGGCGCGGCCCACAATAACGGACATTGCGTACGCCAGGTAAGAGTTCTGCATTTCTGCTTCGATATCAACGTAGTTGATGCGACCGGTGTCTTGTTCAGTTTCTGCTGCGTTGTCTACGGTCAGGTCGGTTTCGGGGGTGTTTTTATCTTCGCTCATGTTCTCAATCTTCTGCTTAGGGTTATTTCATTCAGGTTTATACGTCTAAGAAACGAACGTCTTGTGCGTTGCGCTGAATGAAAGAGCGACGTGATTCCACATCGTCACCCATGAGGATGGTGAAGATTTCGTCGGCAATTGCTGCTTCCGCAATCTCGATTTTCTTTAGTGTGCGTTTAGTTGGATCCATGGTGGTTTCCCAAAGTTCTTGGGCGTTCATTTCTCCCAGACCCTTGTAGCGTTGTACGCCACCTTCTTTTGGTAGTCGTCTTCCGGCGGCTTTACCTTTTTCAATTGCTTCGTCACGTTCTGCGTCAGAGTAGACGAATTCGTGGGTGGCGTTAGTCCATTTAAGTCGGTACAGCGGAGGTTGTGCCAGGTAGACGTGTCCGGCTTCTACAATTGGGCGCATGTAGCGGAACAGGAGGGTCATCAATAAGGTGGTGATGTGCTGTCCGTCTACGTCAGCGTCTGCCATGAGCACGATTTTGCCGTAACGAAGTTTAGAAATGTCGAACTCGTCGCCAATTCCGGTGCCGAAGGCAGAAATTAGTGCGCGAATTTCTTGGCTGTCTAAGGCTTTGTCCAGGCGAGCTTTTTCAACATTGAGGATCTTTCCGCGGAGCGGAAGGATTGCCTGATGTTCAGGATCACGGCCCATCACCGCGGAACCACCCGCGGAGTCACCTTCGACTATGTAAATTTCGCATTTTGCTGCGTCCTTGGAAGAACAGTCGCGCAGTTTACCCGGCATGGAAGCTGATTCTAATACTCCTTTACGGCGGGTAGCTTCCCTTGCTTTACGGGCTGCTAAACGAGCTTCCTGTGCGGAAAGAGCTTTAACAATTACTGCTTTTGCTTCTGCTGGGTGGGAGTCTAACCAGTCACCAAACTGTTGGTATACCTGCTGTTGGACGAAGGTACGTGCTTCAGTATTACCCAGTTTTGTCTTAGTCTGACCTTCGAACTGTGGTTCGGTGAGTTTAATAGAAATAACTGCGGTTAAACCTTCTCGAATGTCCTCACCCGAAAGGTTATCGTGCTTTTCTTTTAGGATTCCCTTTTCCCGCGCGTATTTGTTGATGATGGAAGTCAGCGCCGCACGGAAACCTTCTTCGTGGGTGCCACCTTCGGTAGTAGAAATAGTGTTCGCGTAGGTGAAAACTGATTCTGAGTAGGCTTTCGTCCACTGCATCGCGATTTCTACTGAGAGAGTTCCCGCATCATGTTCAAAAGCAATAATGTCATCGTGGATGACTTCAGTTTTTTTAGTGGAGTTAATGAACTGTACGTAGTCGTAAAGCCCCTGATCGTACTGATAAGTTACTGATAGGGGTTCCTTTTCAGCATTTTCGTCGGTATCTTCCCCAGCAATTTCGTCGCCGTCATCTAAGGTGGCTCGTTCATCAGTTAAAGTAATCCGCAAACCCTTGTTGAGAAAGGCCATTTGCTGGAAGCGTTTCCGTAACGTTTCAAAAGAAAACTCGATGGTTTCAAAAATTTCTGGATCTGGATAGAAAGTTTGAGAGGTACCGGTTTCTGCAGTTTCTTCACCGCGCTCTAGCTTTGTAAGTGCCTTACCGCCGTTACCAAATGATTGTCGCCAAACGTATCCTTGCCGGCGAATTTCTGTATCAACTCGTTTGGAAAGTGCGTTTACTACTGAAATACCTACGCCGTGCAGACCACCGGAAACTGCGTAACCGCCGCCACCGAACTTACCACCGGCATGCAAAATAGTCATAACTACTTCAACTGTAGGTTTTCCTTCAGTGGGGTGAATATCCACGGGAATACCGCGTCCGTTATCTACTACGGTAACTGCGCCATCTTTGCGAATAGTTACTTCAATGTGATCGCAGTACCCGGCCAGGGCTTCGTCTACTGCGTTATCGACAACTTCGTAAACCAGGTGGTGTAACCCACGTTCTCCGGTGGAACCGATGTACATGCCAGGTCGTTTACGAACGGCCTCGAGCCCTTCCAAAACAGTAATATCACTTGCACCGTATGAGCTGGTGTCAGTTCCGGTTATTTCTTGGTCAGCCAAGCCGGCCCCCTTAATAGTTCCGGGGTGAACACAGGTTCACTCGCACTCCATTTTTCGCGTTTTTCGAGGACGAAAAATTACATAATTATCCTCAATTATTCTACCATTTTTAGCCTCTTTTCTTCCTGAGCTAACAAGGTGTAGGCCTGAGTTTCCACCGATTTACTGTGAATTACTTACAAACTTTGTGGATAACCTGTGCATAACCTGTTAGAAAGGCGAAATTTCCCCGATTTTTCAAGGGTTTTTCGACTGTGTAAAACTTCCCGCATATTTGTCAACGAAAAGTGTCTGTCTCACCACATTTTCAGAAGCTTACGTGTCTAAACCTGGTCGCTGACCCGGATTCCTGCGCGCAGTAGCTTCGGGTCCTAAAATAATTACTTGCTGAATTACCGAATCCCCCACCAAGGTAGAAATTTTTGCCTCAATTTGGGGAAGTAAAAGCCGAAGTTGATTAGCCCAAACCTGAGAATCGGTTCCCAAACAAAGCAGGTTTTTATCAGGGTCAAAACTATCTACCCAACAGTGCGCTGCCGTAGCTACCCCAACTACTTCACTCCAGTTTTGACTCAAAGCAGCTATGCTTAACTGCGTCTGCCAACCATTATTTGCAATCAGGCGCTGCATCACCTGACCGATTTGTTTAGGAATATCGCGTGCCGATAAAAGATCGGCTCGGGCTAAGCCCGGAGAATTTTTAAACCTTAAAGTTCTCAGATTATCTTGATGAAGCTCTGTCCCTTCATTTATTTCAGTTTCAGCTGCTGTTCTTCTAATCTTTGGGGAAGCCACCCCAGTTGGAAAATAGCCTTTTCGCCGCGCAGCTGCCTGCTGTCTTTCTAAAGCCTGAAGCGCGTACTCATTTACAGAAGGATTTTCTTCAGGCATCTTCTTTACCTGCCTCACAGACAGAACCTGTTTCCTTAGAGAACGTAACTGAAAGAACTTCCGCTTCAATTTCTGCTGGTACGTCAGTTTCTACTGCCGCCGTGATAATCACCTGTTTCGCCGGTTTGATTGCTTCTAATAAAGCTCGGCGCCGGTTGCCATCTAACTCAGAAAAGACATCATCTAAAATAAGTACCGGAGTTTCAACTTTCCCGTATTCTTCCTTGGTAAGAATTTCAAAACATCCTAACCGTAAAGCCAGGGCAACTGACCAGCTTTCCCCGTGGGAAGCAAAGCCTTTTACCGGTAAATCATCTAACCAAAGTAAAAGATCGTCTCTGTGGGGGCCAACTAAATTAACTCCCCGATTAACCTCATTAGATCGCTGTTTTACCAGTGCTTCTCGCATGATTTTTTCATATAAATCCGGTTCTTTAGAAGCTAACTCATTTAAAGATTTATATTCACTTATTTCTAAAGGTACTTCCCGAAAAGCCTCCAGTATTGAATTTGCATACTCTAACTGCAGTTTTTTAACTCCCCTGGCCACAGTTTCATGCGCATTCTGGGTAGGAGTAGTAATGACTGCGATTAGTTTCATTCTCAAAGCAACCAGTTGTCGCGCTAAAGTGACCAGCTGTTCATCCCAAATTTCTAACATAGAAAAGTCTACTTTTTGGCCACTTCTTTGCATTTTACCCAGTTGCTTTAATAAAGAAGCTCGCTGCTTTAAAACGCGCTCATAGTCTGCTTTAAATGCCGCGTAGGCGGGCCACATTTGGGTTGCTACAGAATCTAAAAAATGCCGTCTTGTAGCCGGATCACCTTTAACTAAATTAAGATCTTCAGGTGCAAAGACTACGACTTTAATTTCCCCTACTAAATCTCTTGGTTTTACCGCTACCCGATTTAGACGCGCCCGATTTGCCCTACCTTTAACGATTTCTATTTCTAAAATTCGTTCCCGCTCAGCACGGTTAATCTTTGCGCGAATCACCGCTGCTGAAGGAGAAGCTTCACTAGGTTGCGGATATCTTACTAACGCATTATCGGCATTTACTCGGTGGGAAGAAAGATGCGCTAAATAGGCGATAGCTTCAATAACGTTAGTTTTTCCCTGCCCGTTATATCCCAATAAAATTGTTATTCCCGGTTTGAACTCAATCAATGTTTCACGGTAGGAACGAAAATCATTTAACGCCAGGTGTGAAACATACATAGTTATTCCTAAACCTAGGAAATTATTTTAAAACTATATTTATCAGATACCGAAACGAATTGGCATCAGCAGGTAACGGAAGCTTGGATCATCTTCAGCTAGCGGTTCACTTTGCCCGGTCAATACAGCTGGTTTAGCCGCATCGGTAAAAGAAAAACGCACGTACTGTGAGGTAAGCGCAGAAAGTCCAGCTTGCAAATACTGTGGGTTAAAAGCTGTGCGAATTTCTTTACCATTTAACTGGGCGGTGATGATTTCAGTTGCCTGCGCATTGTCATCTTGACCAGCTTCTAAAACCACCTGTCCGGCAGTAAAGACAAGTCTTAGGGAAGTCTTTTGCTCAGCTACCAAAGAAACACGTTTTACTGCTTCAAGTAAATCTGCCCGATTTACCAAAGCGGTAGTTTCTGTGTTTTCTGGGAAAAGACGGCGGACTGGAGGATACTCTCCCTCCATTAAAGTAGAGGTGGTGTGGCGACCTCCGGCTCTAAATCCAATCAGTGATTGTCCGGCAGTTTCCCCAGTGTTAAAAGCAACTTCTACTTCACCGGCAACTGCCATATTTTTAGCAACGTCGTTTAAAGTTTTCGCTTTAACTAAAAGTTCAGCAGAAATTCCGGGTTCAGCAGGTTCCCACTGGAAAGTACGCATCGCTAAGCGGTAACGGTCAGTTGCCAAAAGAGTGATAGTATCGCCCTCGATTTCCATGCGAATCCCAGTTAGCAAAGCAATTGTTTCATCGCTAGCTGCCGCCACGGAAACTTGATTGATTGTCTGCGCAAAAACTTGCGCATCAATTTTTCCTTTTATAGCAGGTACTGCCGGTAAAGTTGGGTAGTCTTCTACGTTCATATTCGCTAGTGCAAAACGAGAACTACCGCATTTAATAATTAATTTATTATCAACAATCGCACAGTCTACATCTCGATTGGGAAGAGCTTTCGCGATTGACGCTAGCTGCCGCCCTTGAATCAGAATGTCTCCACTTTGTTCAACTTGGGCTTGGACTTCTGCGTGAGCTGAAGTTTCATAGTCAAAAGAAGAAAGGCTAAGTGTTTCGTTCTCAGCTTTAATCCTGATTCCCGCTAAGATGGGGCTTGAAGGTCGCGAAGGTACAGTACGAGCAGTCCAGTTTACAGCTTCCGCTAAAACATCGCGTGAGACAGTGAACTTCACGATCCATCTCCCTTTCAGTGGGACTTAAAATAAATTACTAGCCTTTTTACTTTACGACATTTATAGCTTTTAATCCATCCTCTGCTGATTTCCTGTTGATGTATTTTCAGTTCGTGAGTGCCTGTGGATTCTTTGTGCGCGAGATTTTTCTTTTAATTGAAATTTCGTAGTCATAGTAGGGACTGTGAATTCTGCGGATAATGCCAGATTTTCTTGTAATTTCAGTTAAGTCATCTGTGTATGAACTGTTTATTCAGCTGTGGTTAAGTTGCTAGTCCTGTGTATTTGCTGCGGCCTAGCATTTGAGTGTGCACAGTGTAAGTAGGAAAAATGTAGAGTTTTCCACTAAAAATTGGGGTTATCCACAGATTTTTGTGGATAACCCCAATTGTTTTGGTATTTTCTTAGCTAATTATTATTTCTGGCCTGCTGCTTTATACGCGAGGTAAGTTCTGTAACGTGCTTATAGATCTCAGGTTTCAAATTAATTTCCTTAGCGATCTTTCGATAAGCGTGCATTACAGTTGTATGATCTCTACCGCCAAAATTATGACCGATTTTTGGTAAAGATAAGTCAGTTAGTTCCCTGCACAAATACATGGCAATCTGCCGGGCTTCCACCAAATTTCGGGAACGATCAGCAGAGCAGAGTTTGTCGATAGAGACATCGTCAAAATAATCCGCAATCTGGCCCATAATCAAAGCAACTGTTATTTCAGAATCGCCGGGATCAGAAATAATATCTTTTAAAACTAATTCCGCTAAAGCCCGGTTAATTTCTTGACCAGTTAAGTTAGCGTATGCAGTTACCCGAATCAGAGCGCCCTCGAGTTCTCTAATATTTGAAGAAATTCGTGAAGCGATATATTCCAGCACGGCGTTATCCACGTCGAGGTTTTCAGCAATCGTTTTTTTACGCAAAATGGCAATACGGGTTTCAAGTTCCGGCGGTTTAATATCCACCGTTAAACCCATCTCGAAACGCGACCGCAGCCTATCTTCTAAACCAGAAAGCATTTTTGGGGGCACATCGGAAGTAATAATTACCTGCTTACCGGCGTTATAAAGAGTATTAAAAGTGTGGAAAAATTCTTCAACCGTTTGTTCTTTACCCTGAATAAACTGGATATCGTCGATTAAAAGAATATCGATTTCCCTGTATCGGCGCTGAAATTCGTCGCCGCGGGCAGCGCGAATGGAGTTAATAAAATCATTGGTGAACTCTTCAGAAGAAACATATTTAACTCTTAAATGCGGGGCAAGTTCCAAAGCATAGTTACCAATTGCGTGGATTAAGTGAGTTTTACCGAGGCCGGAATCACCGTAAATGAAAAGGGGATTGTAAACGCGACCGGGTTGTTCAGCTGTTTGTGCGGCAGCGGCATTAGCAAAACGATTCGACGAACCGATTACGAAAGTATCAAAAACGTATTTCGGATTTAACCGAGAATCGAAAGGTAATTCATTTCGCGCCGGGGGATTAGTTGAGACAACGCTGGGGACAAATTCCGGGCTGGTTTGGATTTCTTCGGTTGGAACTACTTCCATCCGCTCTTCAATAGTTGCATCAATCGTAATGGCGATACGTACGTCTTTATCCATCGCATAGGTAAGCAGTGGATTGATTAAGGAAGAGCGAGATTCCAGGTAGTTCTTTGACCATTCGTTGGGAACAGCTAATAAAATCGTTCCATCTAAGTCACCTAAAACTACGGTTTGAGACACAACTGATTTTAAAGCGGGACCGGCATCTTCAGGGTCTAAAGCACTGATGGCTTTTTCCCACGCTGCCTTTAAGCTCGTTGTCTCCAATTTTTTCTCCCTCAAGGAAAAGCGTGACCTTTAACACGTTTGTTAGGTTTGCGTCTCATTAATACCTCTATATTTGTACACCAAAAACAAAAAGTTATCCACATTCTGGGGATAATTCTGTGGATAACAGGATAGATAATCACAAATATGTGATTCTTAGTATTTACCTAGTTAATTACAAAAATTCGCGGACAAAAAATCTTCCGAAAATTGTGAATTTCGACTTGCTCACAATTGTGGATCATAAGAAATTCCTCTTAAACAATGGCGCAGATTACCCTGAATTTCCGGCGCTTCGCATTGCTTTACAGAGTGGTCAGTAGTAAAGTTTTTATTCGTATGTGTGTAATTTCTACACGCTGAGACCATTATTCGCTTAGGCGAATTTCAGACAGTGGGTATTACTTGTAGAGAAATACCCTTCCTACTAGGAGGAAACTCGTGTCTAAACGCACTTTCCAACCAAATAACCGTCGTCGGTCCAAGACCCACGGCTTCCGTCTACGCATGCGTACCCGCGCCGGCCGAGCAATCATCGCTAACCGTCGTCGCAAGGGTCGCGCAAAGCTAACCGCCTGAGTGTTATCACTAGGCAACCGCCTGAAGGACCCTGAACTTTTCCGTTTGGCAATGCGTAAAGGTGTTCGCGCAGGCAACCATGCGCTAGTAGCGCACGTAGTAACCGGCGAGGATCTCCCCAAAGAATCCCTCGTCGGTTTCGTCGTACCTAAGAAGGTATTTCTGCGTGCGCACGAGCGCAATCAAGCAAAACGGCGTTTACGTCATCTGATGCGAGGGCGATTGGAAAAACTACCTGCCCACAGCGTCCTCGTAATCCGCGTATTACCAGGGTGTAAAGATGCCAACTTTGCTGAAATAACTAACTTTTTAGATAGCGTGTTAGACAGAGCTTTAGAAAAATTGGCTCGCAAAAATACAGCTTCGGTGACAACGGAAGGAAACTAAAATGCGCCTGCTCACAGCCGTACTTACTTTCCCGATCCGCTTCTACCAACGCTATATTTCCCCCGCTATCCCCCCACGCTGCCGCTACTATCCCAGTTGCTCAAACTACGCAGTGCAAGCACTGCAAGTACACGGACCCATCAAAGGACTTATTTTAAGCAGCTGGCGACTTCTAAGATGTAACCCCTGGTCCCTTGGGGGTGTCGATCATGTACCGGACGTGGGAAAATGGAAACCAAAGCCGTATGTACGGCCAACCGACGATGATTTGGACCCCGTGTCCAGCGCTGAATAAGGAGCTTGCCTGTGTGGTTTGATACTTTGCTCTATCCGTTTAAACTAGCTGTTGCCTGGATTATGGTCAGCATTCATAACCTCCTGGTCTTTCTAGGAATGAGTGATGGCTCTGGACTAGCTTGGGTACTTTCGATTATTGGTCTAACCATCGTGGTTCGGATTGTTCTTATTCCCCTATTCTTCAAGCAAATCAAGGCTTCGCGGGGGATGCAGTTGGTACAACCAGAAATGAAGAAACTGCAAGAAAAATATAAGGATCGTAAAGACCAAGCGAGCCGGCAAAAGATGAGCGAAGAAATGATGGCGCTCTACCGTGAACACGGGACTTCCCCGTTTGCTTCTTGCCTGCCCCTATTAGCGCAAATGCCAGTCTTCTTCGCTCTTTTCCGCGTTTTGGCTTCGACGAAGAGTATTGCCGAGGGAACTTACCCAGGTGGCGCTTTAGGTCCTTTAAATCAACAGTTAGCACAAGACATTGAGGGCTCTCGACTGTTTGGTGCTTATCTTTCAGATTATTTCGTAGTTGCCTCTAACCAGGGCAAAATCACTCTGGTGCTGCTTATCTTGCTGATGATGGGCTCTCAGTTCTTCACTATGCGTCAGCTAACTATGAAGAATATGCCTGAATCTGCTAAGGATCCTAACAACCCGATGATGCGTACGCAGATGATTATGATGTACATGCTGCCGCTAATGATCGGTGTTTCTGGTTTCTTCTTCCAAACTGGTCTGTTGGTTTACATGTTTACTTCTAATATGTGGACGATGGGGCAGCAATTTTGGACGATTGAACGGATGCCCACCATGGGTTCGGAAGCTTATAACAAGCTGATGAATAAGCGCCGCATTGGGTACGTTGAGAATATTCGCCCGCTGTTTGAAAATTACGATGAAATGGTTCGCGGGGAAATCAGTGATGATCAGAAAGCTCAGCTTCGGGTTGAGCTGCTAAAGGATCTTAAAAAGCGCGCCCGCAAGTTTAAGGTGCCTACTCAGTTCCCCGAGGGCGTTACTCCAGACCTGCAGGTGGGGGCGTACCGTGAACTAGCCTATTCTGAATGGCAGGTATTACCTGACGAATTTTGGACTCGACGGTTCATTCCACGGGCTACTAGCACTGAGTCCCGCGTGCAGCCGCAACGTAAGACTAAAGCGCAGCGCCAGGCAGAAGCCGCGGCTTCAAAAGCTCAAAGAATGGCTGCTGAGGTAAGCACAAAGTCAGCAGCTGAGCTGGAACAAGCTCGAGAAGCCCGCCGCGCTGCGAAGCGCAAAGCAAAAAAGAAAAAGCAGTAAGTAAAAACCCACCAACTTTAAGTAAGTGAGAAAAAGATGGCTGAAGAAAATAATGCACAGCGCGTAGAACAGCTGGTTGAAGAAGGCGAGTTCGCAGCTGACTATCTGGAGGAATTCCTCGATATTGTAAATTTAGATGGCGACTTGGTACTGGATGTGGAAAATGACCGTGCCTTGGTTGATATTGTTTCTGAAGACGGAGCTGGCGATTTAGAGCGGCTGGTTGGTGAGGACGGACAGATTCTGGACGCTTTACAAGAGCTCACCCGCTTGGCTGTGCAGGCCCGCACTGGGGAGCGTTCCCGGTTGATGCTTGATATTGCTAGCTTCCGTGCGGATCGGCGCCGTGAGCTGGCAGAAATCACCGAAGAGGCGATTACTCGGGTGCGCACTTACGGCGAACCGGTTATGTTGGAATCGATGAATCCTTTTGAGCGGAAAGTCTGCCACGACGTGATTGCGGCAGCCGGGTTAGCTTCTGAGTCCGAGGGCGTTGAACCAAACCGTTGCGTAGTGGTTCTTCCCGCTGCAGCTGCTGCAGCAAATGCGGAAGAAGAGTGACGTTTCTTGTCTGAAATTGAGGCTTTGCCTGTAGAGATACCCAACCAAGCCGCTATTGATCTATTTGATTTATCCTATTCTGCGGTAGAGCATTTCGCGCAAATGTTGATTGAAGAGGGGGAAACCCGCGGGTTGATTGGTCCGCGGGAGTTACCTCGCTTGTGGTCACGGCATTTGGTGAACTCTGCGGCGATCGTGCCTTTTATTCCCGCTGATGCGCAGATGTTAGATGTTGGCTCGGGGGCCGGTTTTCCCGGCGTAGTGGCTGCGATTATGCGCCCTGATGTGGATGTGCATTTAGTTGAACCTATGTTGAGGCGGATTGAATGGTTGGCTGACGTTGTGGAGGAGCTGGGCTTAGATAACGTTACCTTGCACCAGAAGCGGGCCGAAGAACTGCATGGGCATGGGAAGGCTGATATTGTTACTTCTCGGGCGGTGGCGAACTTAAGTAAGTTGATTCCGATTACCTTGCCTTTAGTGCGCGGGGGCGGTTCCTTACTGGCTCTAAAGGGACGTAAAGCTAAAGATGAGGTTGCTCAAGCCCGCAGACTGTTTAAGAAGTTTGGGGTGGTGAAAGCTACTGTTCACGAGGTTCCCTCTGTGATGGAAGACGAATCTACGATGGTGGTGCAGTTAAAGCGCGCTAAATAGTGGATTTAGCTTAAATGCCTGCTTTGGACGTTTCCAAAGCAGGCATTTTTATGTTTAGATATATACTTTCCCTTGATTAAGGGTTTGCTGCAGGAAATATAGGGCTGGCTGGTTTTGTGAAATCTTAATGTTTCACGTGAAACATTTGTCTGGAAGGTGTATCTGTCTGAGGGAAGGTTTACACTTAAAGGTGAATGAAAGGACTAACTGTGGCAGGAAATAATACCCCGTTAGCGGATGAACTTTCAGCTACCGCAAAGCTACGCGCAGAGCTGGCAGAAGCCGTTTTCCCCAAGCCAAAGCAACCCACGGTAATTGCCGTTGCCAACCAAAAAGGTGGGGTTGGTAAAACTACTACGACGGTAAACCTGGCAGTAGCTTTAGCTAAAGGCGGGTTAAATGTCTTAGTAGTAGACCTTGATCCACAGGGGAACTGCTCTACTGCACTGGGAGTGGAACACCATAGTGGAATTTCTTCTACCTATGAAGTCTTAATTGGCGAAAATAGCCTAGCCGAAGTACTGGTAGACTGCGCAGAATCAGAAAACTTAAAAGTCTGTCCAGCCACTATTGACCTTTCCGGCGCAGAACTAGATTTAAGTGCTCAACAAAGAAGAGAGTTCGTTCTAAAAGAAGCCCTGGACGTTTACTTAGCGGTTAATCCGGAAACCCACGTCGTGTTAATCGACTGCCCACCAAGTCTGGGACTGCTCACCATCAACGCTTTTGCTGCATCTGACCAAGTTCTAGTGCCAATTCAGGCTGAGTACTACGCACTTGAGGGCTTGGGAATGCTACTCAATACCGTAAATAAGATACGCGATTATTTAAATCCCCAGCTTCATATTGGAACTATCCTTTTAACCATGTTCGATAAGCGCACCAATTTAGCCTCTGAGGTCGGTAAGGAAATCTTCCAGTATTTCCCTCAAGAACTAATTGGTACGGCAATTCCTCGTTCTGTGAAGCTTTCCGAAGCCCCTAGTTTCGGCACTTCTATTTTCGGACATGACCCCCGCGGGATTGCTGCTTTAAGCTACCAAAAAGCTGCTTTAGAGTTAGCTAATCGTCTGGCAAAAGCCTAAAATTTACCGTTAGTTCAGCGTCGAAAGAAGAAGATTATGGCAGAAAAGCGCAAAGCCCTGGGACGTGGCCTCGGCTCCTTAATTCCCACTCAGGAAAGCGATGTTCCACGTGAAACATCATTGGCTCCGGAAAAAGCAATGGACGTATTTTTCCCGCGTAGCAATGAAACGAGTAAGGGAAAAGAACCTACCGGGCGCGCCGGACATAGTGCCGTAACTGCAGATTTACTGAAACCACCTGCGCGCCGAACACAAAAAGCTAAACCGAAGAAAACTAAAGTACGTAGCCAAGAAGCTGGCTTAGGTGGCGCGGTAAGGGGTGCAGGAGATTCCCCCTCAAGCGCGGACTCCACTTCCAATCCGCGGAAGATTGCTCCCCAGAACATTGATATACAGGGCATTGATGGACCGGGCACTGATAGACAGCGCATTGATGGACAGAATATTGAGGAAGACGGCGGAGGCAAAAGCGGTGTTAGCGGTCAGGCTGCGGCCATGCCAGGCCAAGCTGGTCACGTGCTTACTAACTTAAACCTTTCTGACGAGGCCTCCAGATTGGAAAAGACGGGGCACACTAACCGAGCATTAAGCGTCAAATCTGAGGATGAGTTAGATTTGGTTCCGGTGCCAGGTGCTCGTATGGCAGTGCTGAAGATAGCTGAAATTGCTGCAAACTTAGATCAGCCACGTGAGTTCTTTGATGAGGAAGCCCTTAAAGAACTGGCGGAGTCTGTAAAAGAAATTGGTATTTTACAGCCGATAGTAGTTAGAGAAATCTCTGATAATAAGAAGCGTTATGAAGCGCTCATCAAGGCGCAGATTGCGGCGGGTAAACCGGCTGAATTAAAGTACGAACTGATTATGGGGGAACGGCGTTTACGGGCTTCCCAACTGGCTGGTTTAACCGAGATTCCGGCAATTATTCGCGACACGCAAGATGATGAGATGCTTCGCGACGCGCTGTTAGAGAACCTGCACCGAGTGCAGTTAAATGCTATTGAAGAAGCTGCTGCTTATCAGCAACTTTTAGAAGAATTTGGCTGCACCCAAGAAGAACTTTCGCAAAAAATCAAGCGTTCGCGTCCACAGATTTCCAATACCATTCGTCTTTTGAAGTTACCGCATAACGTGCAGTTAAAAGTAATGGCAAATGTCATCAGTATGGGTCACGCACGCGCCCTACTCGGATTAGACTCTGCAGAGAAAATGGAACTTCTGGCAGAGCGAATTGTGGCCGAAGGACTTTCGGTACGTACAACAGAAGAACTGGTTTCTTTGGGTGAGGTCAGCGCACAAAAGCGTGTTAGCGGAACGAAACGTCAGCCGGCACCTCTTTCAATTCAAGCAAATTATGTACAAGAGCGTTTGGGTGACCTATTCGATACAAAGGTGACCGTTGAACAACGCAAACGGAAAGGGAAGATCATCGTTGAGTTCGCGGGCGAAGAGGATTTAGAGCGGATTGCTGCTTTAGTGCAAGTACTGAAACTCTCCGCAGATCGACCTTAGACGACAGATGAGGCTGAAACTGGTTTCTGAGAATCGCCTCAGACCAGAAATTCGCTTCCGGAAATTCTGATTTTCGGGAAGCAAATTTCTAACCTCGTGGCTCTCACAGAATCGTTCAGAAGTGGAATAAAGATGTTCCACGTGAAACATTGGAGGAATTATGGAAGACGAAGAAGTATGGTCTGAACCAGATCCGCTTACCAAACATCGAGCGCGACTATCAAAAGCCTTATGGGCTGTCATTCTGGCGATGCTAACTTTTATAATTGCATTTGCAGTCTACTCGTTTTCGCAAGGAATTAACCGGTATCGAATTGAGGGCGTAACTTCTACGCAGTTGCAGGCGGAGCAACCAAATACCGCAGCTGAGCTGGTTAAGATAATCGCCCCTGACCATAATTGGAGCGAAGCAGTTTTAGTTTGTCCATATGCAGATCCTAAAAATCTTCCTACTTACGCTGCGGAAGCCGCTACACAGTCGAATCTTCGGGTTGAAAGTGAGGCGCTGGCATACTGGATTACTAATGGTGAACAACGTCTGATTGTCCGCGGGGACCGTGGAGAGGTTGATTTCTGCGGTGGAGTTAATAATACCGGGCAGATAATTATGCCGAAGAGTATGCTTGAAATAAGCAAAAAAGCTGATGTATTGTACGTCGAAGTACACGGAATTGAGTAGGGGAAAACATGGAATATCAGTTAATTGCGTGGGTCTTTTCTGTAATTTTATTATTAAAAGGAGTGGTAATAGGTTACATCAGTTACCAAGCTGGAAATATTGAATTAAAGCGGAATTCACTTTTGGGTGTGCGCACAAAACTCTCTCAACAGTCCTTGAAAAACTGGAACGTGGCGAATTTTGCAGGCCGTTACCTAATGGCAGTGCAAGCGGGTCTGTTTCTGCTTGGTGCTGCAGTCCTAGGCGCATATGCGCTGATGTACCAGGTGACTTTGCTAGGGCTTTTAGTGTGCACAGTGCCGTTAATAGTGAGTGTCTTATTCTTTTATCTGGCAAATCGGTTTGTTGGCGATAAAGCCATAAAGGAATACAACGACATAGCTTCATAACCTAAAGATTCTGAACGTATTTTAAATGGCTCGTCTTAGCGAAATCTTCTAAGGCGAGCCACTTTAATCAGGTTTAGAGGTATTGTGCAGTACGATGTTCCACGTGAAACATTGCGGCTCGTTCTGCGGCAGAAATAGGTAGGCATCCCTTTAGTGCCCAGTGCTCCTACCGAAGTTCTATAAAACGTTTACAGAAAACCGCTTATTCCTTTTTTGCGAACTGGCGCACCTGAAAACTGGGAGACGTTATCCTGATGGAGTTATTAGTCCTCAAAACATAGTGAATACGCACCGAGTATTCCTGCATTCAACCAGCGATTCGTTAGAAGATCGGTTCATATAAGCCATCGCCATCAGCAATCGCCATCAGCAATCGCCATCAGCTACTTCTATCAGCCACCTCTATCCGGCACTACAATCCCCACGCTACAATCCCCATGCTGCATCCCATCAGTGTACAAGAATAGTTTCTCGACGCTACAATACCCACGCTACAACCCTAAGCTGCCCTCTGCGCGCAAAACCGGACTAATAAGCATTAAAGCAATGCTCAAAAGGTTATACTATTATGAACCGTGTTGTTCAGAAAACTCCAGATTTGAGAGAATAAAGCATATAAAACCAAGCAGGTAAGTCAAGAACAGTCTGGAAAAATGAATACTGCGAAGACACCCGAAAATAAGCATACAAATCCCCCTAAACCAGAAGCTAATCAACCGTCCCTCCCTCCGGCAGGACCAGTGTGGTTTCCCTCGGTGATGGGGACTGGAATTCTTACCACCCTACTAATCCAACACGCCGCACATATCCCCACAGCTGCTCACCTGGCGTTACTAACCTTATTCTTAGCTTGGTCTCTACTGCTTTTCTTAACCCTAGCTTTCTTATACCGGGGTATCAGCAATCCAAGAGTATTCTCAGAAGCCCTCTATTCCCCCGCGATCATTCCGTTTTGGGGAACAGTTTCAATGGGGTACCTTTCAGTCGGATCAGCAACTGCCACCGCAGTCCCCTACCACTGGCCAAAACTAACCGAACTAGCGTGGCAAATAGATACAGTAATGTGGCTAATCGGTGCAGCCATAGGGATTCTTTCCGCATTCTACTTCGCCATCCGCATGGTCGGAACTAGCCTGGGCACCCCAAACTTCGTTTGGGGACTAGCCGTGGTTGGCCCCATGGTGGCAGCCACCAGCGGAGCAAACCTCTCAACTCACCTACCCGAAAACTGGGGGCCACTTGTACTCATCTTCTCCATCACCGGGTTCATGGTAAGTTTCACCCTGGGGTGGGCAATTTTTATCCAAGCCTACTACCAATTCTTCACCGTGCAACCCCTCCCCCTCATAGCTTCGGCATCCTCCTGGATTCCCCTGGGCTTAGTAGGACAATCCACTGCCGCCGTACAAGCCTTCGTAGTGAGCGGAAAAGAATTTGCAACCGGGCGTTTAATCGAAGATCTAGTATCTTTAGCTAACTGGTATGGGTTTGTCATGTTTGCAGTAGGTACGCCCCTCACCCTATGGGCAACTATCGTGACCATACGCGGTTTCGCACAAAAAATGCCATTCACTCCAAGTTGGTGGGCAACTACCTTCCCCATCGGTACTTTAGCGTTAGGCGCAACCGCCCTCGGAAAATCTTTAGAAAGCAGCCTGCTTATCTGGCTTGGCGCCGCAAACACGCTGGTTTTATGCGCAACCGTAACCCTCAGCCTAACCGCAAGCCTACGGGCAATCACCGCTAAAACGAAGCTGCTGCCTAACCTTAACCGAACAACCTAATCTTAACCGGCCAACTAATCTTAACCGAACAAGCTAATATTGAAGGGATAACTTCATAGTAACCGGACAGTCGAACCTAGCCGTTCTTAGCCGCGAAAGCAGCAATCTCCCCCAAAATATCCCTAAACGAACCAGCCGCATCCGCTGCCTGCGGGAAAAGAGAAGTATCCGTCATACCCGGCGCCACATTCACATCAATCAAATAAACATCCCCATCCTCACCCAAAATCAGGTCAATCCGGGAAAGATGCCGCAAGTCTAACAGCTCATGCACCTCTAAAGCAACCCGCTGCACCGCTTCAGTTTCAGCCGCACTTAAACGCGCCGGAGCAAAAAACTGCGAACGCCCCGTATTATAACGCGCATCGTAATCATAACGACCATCATCAGTGACAATTTCAACCGGCGGAAGCGCGAAAGGCTCTTCTAAATCAACAATCGACACCGCAATCTCACGGCCGGGAATAAACTGCTCCACCATCACCGTATCCCCATAGGCGAAAGCATCCACCATTGCAGAGCGCAACTCATCTTCCGAAGAAACCTTAGAAAGACCCAGCGCCGAACCCCCATCAGAAGGCTTCACAATCAGCGGGAACTGCAAGTCATCGCGATTATGCAAAAGTGCCTGCATCACCGCCGGAGCCCCCACTTGGCGGAACAAAGACTGCTTCAACGAAACCCAAGCAGGAGTGACAATCCCTTCAATCGCCGCTAAAGATTTAGCAGTCGGTTTCGAGGACGCTAAAACACACGCATGAGCTTGCGAACCCACGTAAGGAAAACCAACCAGTTCCAACAGGTCTTGAATCGAACCATCTTCCCCCACAGACCCGTGGATCAGTGGCCACACCACATCCGGTTCAAACTCAGCAACAGTTGGGAGAAACTGCCCATTTAAGTCACAGACTTCAACCACGTGCCCTAACTGGCGCAACAGGTTAGCTACCCGCCGACCAGAACGCAGTGAGACATCACGTTCGTGGGTTAGCCCACCGGCAACTACCAGTACTTTCAGCTTTTCTGCCATAGTCTCTCCTTGTTAAATATGGTCCGGCGCAGGAGCGGAAACTGCGTTAGAAGGTAACTCAGTACGAATGTTAGTGCCAAACATATCCACTAACTCTTTTTCAGCTTTAACTACGGTAGACAAACGCCGCACGCCCTCGCGAATATTCTCTGGCGTGGGGTAGCAAAACGACAGCCGCAAGTGGTTGCCACCACGCCCATCCGCATAAAAAGCCGTACCTGAAACGTAAGCCACCAGATTCTTAACCGCACGCGGAAGCATTGACTTCGCATCTAAACCAGGCGGTAAAGTCACCCAGGTGTAGAACCCACCCTCAGGTTTTGTCCACGTACAGTCAGGCATCATCTCATCTAAAGACTCCAACATGGCTTCTTTACGCTCGCGGTACATTTCACGGTAAGTCTGCACCTGAGAGAACCAGTCAAAATTAGTCAGATAACTTTCAATCGTCATCTGCCCCACCATAGACGGGGAAAGTACCGCAGATTCGGCCGCTAAAATCAGCTTATCGCGAATCGCATGTGGAGCCAGCGCCCACCCAATTCGAAAACCAGGAGCAAACATCTTAGAAAATGAACCCAGGTAGATTACGCCCTCGGGATTTAGTGCGTGCATGGCCTGCAATGGTTCAGCTTTGAAACCCAGCAGACCATAGGGGTTATCTTCCACAATCAAAATATGTTCGCGTTTACAAATTTCCACAATCTGCGGGCGACGTTCAGCGGAAAGAGTCACCCCACCGGGATTGTGGAAGTTAGGAATCGTGTAGAGGAACTTAATGGTGCGCCCCTCACTGCGGACACGACGAATCGTTTCGATTAAAGACTCTGGTACTAAACCATCTTGGTCCATATCCACGTGCACTACCTGGCCTTGGTAGGCGCGGAAAGTACCCAAAGCCCCCACATAAGAAGGGCCTTCCGCTAATACCACGTCACCTGGGTCCAGGAAGATCTCAGAAACCAAATCCAGAGCCTGCTGCGAACCGGTAGTGATTACCACGTTATCGGGATCGCCCTTAATATGCTCGTAAGCCATTACATCGACAATGCGTTGGCGTAGCGGCTCCCACCCTTGGCCGGAACCGTACTGCATGAGTTGTGCCCCGTGGTTGCGGATTAGACGCGCCGCATCATCAGCTAACTCATCTAAAGGTAAGTCTTTAATATTTGGCATTCCACCCGCTAAAGAAACTACTTCCGGGCGAGAGACAACTGCGAAAAGCGCACGAATTTCTGAGGAGCGCAAGCCATGCGCACGTTCGGCGTACGCGTTAAACCAAGGGTCAAGTCTGGTGCCGGAAGCCATTTCACGCATAGTGCCACTGTCAGTCATATCTTTACGCTTTCACTAGGTTGTGTAAGTAGCTTAATTTTGCCATGAATAATGCAAAATCATAAGTTGCTTTAGAAAAAAGCCGGTTTAACTCAAAGAAATCAGCAAATGTGAAATCGGCACTTTCAAGTTAATTTCCCCAAAAAGCTGGTTAGAACTTGAAAGTGCCGATGGAAACTCAAGCGAGTTTAGTTAAGATTACGCACCTAACAGGGGGCTGATTTCGGCGATCAGCTTATCTTTAGTGCGACCCCCCACGATGGTTTTCACTGATTCACCTAAAGTGAACAGGTGCATGGTGGGGATAGAAATAATCCCAAACTTAGCAGCCAGACCGGGTTCTTCATCTACGTTTACTTTCGCAACAACCAGTTTGTCGGAAAGTTCCGTGGCTACCTGCTCTAAGATGGGTGCCAGCTGACGGCATGGGCCACACCAAGGCGCCCAGAAATCAACCAGAACTGGTACGGGGGAGCTAATAACTTTTTCAGTAAAAGTTTCAGTAGTTACATCAATAACGTTAGCCATTAAAAGCCTTTCAAATTCAGTCGTTTAAAGATTCTAAGTAGTGCTGTGCATCTAAAGCGGCGCGGCAACCGGAAGCCGCTGCCGTGATTGCCTGGCGGTAGGTAAAGTCCACCACGTCACCGCAGGCAAATACGCCAGTGAGGTTAGTGTGCGTACCCGGTTCAGCCACCTTAATGTAGCCGTTGTCGCGCAGTTCCAGCTGGTCGCGAACCAGTTCCACCCGAGGGTCGTGCCCAATCGCCACGAAAAGACCATTAGCTTCGATAACTTTTTCTTCACCGGTGACTGTGTCGCGTAATGTCACAGTTTCTAAAGAGGTTTCTCCGCCCATATCAACTACGGCTGAGTTGAAAGCGAATTCAATCTTCGGGTTAGCTAAAGCGCGATCCGCCATTACTTTAGAAGCACGCAGCTGGTCGCGGCGGTGTACTACAGTAACTTTGGAACCGAAACGAGCAAGGAAGTTAGCTTCTTCCATAGCGGAGTCTCCGCCGCCAACTACTACGATTGGCTTATCGCGGAAGAAGAATCCGTCACAGGTAGCGCAGTAGGATACTCCGCGCCCGCCGTAGGTTTCTTCCCCGGGTAGTCCCAGAACGCGGTGTTGGCTACCGGTTGCTAAAATCACGGTGCGGGCTGAGAAAGTTTCATCTTCGGTGGTAACGGTTTTTACGTCACCTTCAAGTTCTACGGAAACTACATCTTCGAACATGACGGTAGCTCCGAATTTTTCCGCCTGTTCTTGCATTTTCACCATTAGGTCGGGGCCCATTACGCCCTCGGGAAAACCGGGGAAGTTTTCGACTTCAGTGGTGTTCATTAGCGCGCCACCAGCGGTGATAGCTCCGGCGATTACCAGGGGTTTAAACCCGGCGCGGGCAGTGTAGATGGCGGCAGTGTATCCGGCGGGGCCGGAACCAACGATTATTACGTCATGGATTTCAGACATGAACGCACCTTTCCATTAAGTTGTTATGTCTTACAACAAGTTATTTTGCAAGATTATTCCCAGCGGGTCAGAAATCTAAAGAATTGCTAGTCAGATCACTTTTCGGTGTAGTTTGTGAACTCCACACTAAGTGCCGGTATACCAATCTGTTTGGGGGGTTAGTCCGGTGGAAACACTTGACTGACTGGCAGATACACCGGAAGTTTGCGGGGCTTCAGCTGCACGTGACAGACCCGGCAATAACCCTAAAGTTCCCAGGGCAAAAAGCAGCGCCAAAATAGTCAGCACAACAAAAATCACGATAGTTGGCTTAGTTGGATCTACGCGTTTGCCAGTTTGGAAATCATCTACTGTTTGCCGTACAGATTCAAATGATTGAGAGATCGCTCGGGTACCTCTGTGCAAAGTCTCAATCATGATTCCGTTCTTTTCATTAATTTCCGAGGACGGTTGCTCATCTCCAGTTTTAGAACGGCTCCCTTTAAGAGTGGAACTAGCCGAATCTTTTAGTTTGGAAAGCGCAGGAGTCAAGTAGGCTGCCAAAGCAGCACCAGTGGTTTTAGCTCGTGCTAAAACTGACGGGGAAGCATCATCGGCTACTTCCTCAGCTGCTTCCTCGGCTACTTCTGCAGCTGCAGAACTTACTTCACTAGCCTTAGGGACAGTAGTTTTACTTCCTTTAAAGGGAAGGTGTCCGATAACCATAGTTTCTTCTAAATCAGCAGGTGAAGAAACTTCCGGTTCAGTTTCTTCGTCTATCACCGGAGCTAACTGTAAAGCAGCAGTATCTGTGTCCACTGATTCTGTAGCTGGCGTGAACTCACTAGCAGTCCCAAACTCAGGGAGGGAACTTACCGGATCGGCGTGCTTATAGGGAGCTGGCTGGAACACCACGGCCACGCGGTAAAGCTGGTCAATTAATCCACTCATAAACTTAGACGCAAACGGAGTTTCTTCTGCGTCCTTTTCTAAAGAGGCGGGAGCTACTTTCGCAGTAGCAAACTTACTGCGGTCAGCCAGCTTATCGCTAAACCAAATGGGTTCTTGCGGGTCATTGCCAGGTGTAAAGAAATCTTCATCAGCAGGTTCTGCTGCCGGTTCTGTAGTCTTAATCAGATTCACCTGCGGAAGTTTTTCACCAAACTTTTTCACACTCGGAATTCTATTACCTACCGCATCTAAAATGGCATTGAAACTACGGCGATCAAATATCGCCATCAAAATAACGTAGATTATGGTGACGCAAAGAACCACTAAAATACCGCGCCAGGCAGCCCCCAGTAACTGAACTGAATAAGCCGAACCCGGAGCATAGGGATTAACCAGTCGCAGCAAACTGTAGGCTAAGAAACCGGAAATTAAGGAAAGAACAAAATAAAGCGCGGTTTCTAGAATAATGGCAGGTTTATTAACTCGCGGAATTCTAGCGGCAACGAATTTTAGGCTTAACCAGGCAACTGCCAACCGCATGACAGCTTCAGCCGCTAGGGTCCCAGTTACCCACAGGTAGCCGGGAAGGAAACCTTTTAGAATCCACGAAGTTATTACGAAAGCTACCGTTGGGAATAGGACTGAAAGGAGGATTGGTTTACCGTCCTCTAACGCAAAGAAAACGCGAGTAGAGAACATGGAAATAGCAGCTACCCCTAAACCGGGGAGCATAACTACTAAAGCGAGGGCGGTTCCGTAAACCTGTTCTTCCCCAACTCGAGGAGCTAAAGCCTGGAAAATGGGGATTGCGCCCGCCCCTAGAATCGCAGCAGCCCAGAGGTTCAAAACAGTGGTGATACGCACGCCAAAGTGGAAGTCTTTTGAAACCTGCAGGTAATCGTTATCGGCAGTAGCTGACGCAATGCGGGTAAAAACAGCAATCGCGATGGAAGTAGTGATAATCGATTGCGGCATCATGTAAATCATGAAAGTGAGATTAACCGCGGTAATTGACGGGGCGTACAGGCCGGTTATTTCTCGCCAGTTATTTGCTGCTGCAGCGATGTTAGTAGTGGAAATGATGGAAAGCTGATTGACTATAAGAACGGCGAACATCCAAATAGCGATTTTGGAAGCTGACCGTAAACCGGCACCGCGGAATTTGAAATCAGGGCGGATTTTAACGCCGGCGCGGTGCAGGGGAATAAAGAGTAAGAGAGCTTGGACAATCACCCCTAAAGTAGCTGGGCCAGCCAGTAACGCAGTCCGTTCAAAAGTCCAAATGCTTGGGTCATCTACGTTAGAAGCAGTCCCGTACACCATGATAAATGCGATTAAACCGGCAATGCCGATAATGTTATTTACCACCGGAACCCAAGTGTAGGGGCCAAAAATACCGCGGGCATTAAGAGTTTCCCCTAAGAGATTGTATAAACCGTAGAAGAAAATCTGGGGTAGGCACCAAATGGAAAATACTACTGCTAAGGATTTCCATGCGGGGGGCATTTCCACGGTAAAAATATTCACCAAAACAGAAGCGCCCACTAAAGTTAGCAGGGTCATTCCAAAAAGGATGGTCCCAGCTAAAGTGATTAGCCGATTCACGTAATCTGAACCAGAGGTGGTTTTAAAAGCACGCACAATCTGGGGCACTAAAATCGCGTTTAAAACTCCCGCAGCAAGCAGGTTATAAACCGTGTTCGGAAGACTATTTGCCACTTGGAAAGCGTCATTAGCGGCAACCCCACCAATTGCGGCGATAAGTAACGACCAGCGGATAAAGCCTAAAATGCGGGAAACTAAAGTTCCTGACGCCATAACAGCTGAGGACTTTAACACCGAGCCTTTAATCGGATCACCGATTGGTTTCGCTTCTGCTTTCACTGCAGTTTCCTTACTCATTTTTCGCCTCGCTTACCGGATTTTCAGAACTTACTTGAAGTTCTTTAGGTTTTTGCCGATTCCGACGAAAAGTACGAAATACGCCGAAGATGAAAATTACACACACAATAACTATAAATACGACAGTAGCATTAGATTCCCAGTCAGCTCTGACTCTTACCATAAACTTCATGTCTTTATTGATTTCAGTGCCATCGTTAGCGGTAACGATAACCTGTACCTCAACATCGCCCGTACCGATTGCCTTCACTGGAAATTCCACTGTCTGCTGGGATTTCCCGCGGATTTTCACAGTTACCACATCGTCAATCTGTAAGCGCGGGTCAGAGGGCTGTAGCTTAACATTTACTACTGCTTCAGTGCTGCTTTCGTTTATGATCCGCAGCGGTAGGGTTGCGTTTTTATCAACTAAGTTAAAAGTTGAGGGCTGGGCGACTTTAATTAAGTGGGTAAATTTTTCCATTTGCCCGGTGAAACCTTTAACCACTTTAGTTTGCAACTGTGAATCTATCAGGGCACTTTCACTAAAGAGGTTTTGTTTAGCTAATAAGTATTCTTCCTGTAACTGTGCTTGCGCAGAAATAGCTTTAGCCATTGGCATGGCTTTATTTAAAGCGGAATCCAGAGCGTTTAAATCAGCTTGTTTTACGGTCACAACCGGGTTGAGGGCGCTTTGAGCTAAAACCCGTAACGGAACTGGTTCTGCTACGTCTTTAGAAGAATAAAAGTCTTTAGAAGTTTCCACCCAGCGGTTTTGTAACAGCGCCTGCAGTCTGGCTAACTGTACTTCATCCCAGCCACTTGCTGGCAAGAGGGTCAGAAATGAGCGCGGCTGAAAAGGGCGTTCGCGAGTTAAAACAGCAGAAACTGCTTTTAAGTACTGCGTATCATCTAATAGTTCATCGGCTCCGGTAATTTTTCGATTAAATACTTCGTTTAAAGTCTGCTTTGAGGTAAGTAATAAACCTCCGTCAGCAGAGGACGTAGACGAGATTTCTCCGTCAGCCGTGTAGAAAGCATAGGTGCTGGGTGAATAGTTATAACTCCAGGGAGATTCAAGCTGCAGCTCACCTGCAAGGATGGTTTTGCCCTTCCATTGAGTTAAAACTGCGGCGTCGATTAGCTGTTGTTTACTGGGGAAAAGACTGCGCTCCAGTTGTGAATCTGGTTTTGGTAATAAGGGGACAACCACGTCTGTACGAACCGGGAGTTTCCCAAAGTCAGATTCATTCACTTGGTTACGTAAATGCGTTAAAAGATCAGTTGTATGAGCCAGTTTAGAAATGGCAACTACATCTGGTGATCCGTTGGGAAGGGCAATAAGTTCTGAAGCGGTGTTCGCCAGCTGAGTTTGGCCGAAATCGGACTTTAAAATATCTGCTGGTACGGCCAGGGTAACCCCGGGGATTCGGGCTGCTTCAAGCGGATACTTCCAGTCAGCTGCGGTGGGGAGTTGAGTTTCAATTTTTTCTTCAGAAACCTGAGTTTGTACGGGTACGGTCCCTACTGCGTGGATGCGGGAGGGGGCGATTTCTACTTGAGAATCCCAGATAATTAAAGACCGGTCGGTGGCTTGTATGGAGTTACTTGCAGCCGCCACTTCAATTCCGCGTGGCCCCCAATCCCAGGCATTTCCCAGCGGCAGGGCTGCTTTTGGAATTTCAATTTTGAAACTAGTCGGTTTTTGCGGGGGAAGATCAGTTAATTGGGTTTGCGCTACCCACTGTCCGGCAGGAGTTTTTTCTGCCAGATAGTTCTTTAACTGTTCTGCGTTTAAAGCAGTATTAGGGCTGACGCGCACCACCAGGTTCAACAGGGGGGTTGCTTCTTTTACAAAAACTGTTCCTTCAACTACCAGGGTGTTTTCTGAGCTGAGAACGCGTGGTTTCAGATCATTAATTTTCACCGACAGGTTTTCGTTCCCAGGGTGCTGCGCTGGCAGAGTTAAAGTAGTTGGGTTAGTTGTAGTTTCAGTTAAGTTGCCCGCTGGCGTTGGAGAAAAAACATTTCGAGTGGCGGAGTCAGAATCGGCAAGATTCTCATTTCCGAGGGCGTTCGCGGAACTAGAAATTCCCCACAGGCCAGTTGAGACAGTAGCTAACCCAACCAGTAAAGACGCAATTCTTGTCGCTTTCCGACCTGTTCTCATGCATAATCACCGTACCGGTCATCAGCTACATAAGCATCGGGGTAGAGCAGTTGCATAGCGATAGAAACTACGCGTCTTTCGTTGGGGTAAGCCAAAATATTAGCGACTTCTTTTAACGGGTACCAAGCTGCGTCTTCGGCTTCTTGGTCCGGATCATTCTCAACCGTAATTTCACCGCTTACATACTCTAAAAGGAAGTGGTAAACGATTTTGTGTACGCGCCGGTCTAATGAGGAAAACCAGTAGTCAATATCAGCTAGGGGAATGACTACTTTTCCAGTTATCCCCGTTTCTTCAGCAATCTCACGGATAGCGGCTATTTCGGCAGATTCATTTGGTTCAATATGTCCCTTTGGGAGGCACCATTCGATTTTCCCAGCGCGGTTTCGCCGAGCAATTACTGCTACCAGGGGGCGTCCATTTTCGATTTTTAATACCAGACCGCCGGCGGACTGTTCTTCAACTACCGGTAGGCTCCTCCCGTGGGTGCGCTCAAAATGCGCCACCGGAGGGCGGCGAGGAGGGCGAGGAATCGCCGTCATTTTGCGCGAATTACTTTGAGCCATACTACTACTCTAAGTCTTTCCGCGGTAGATTTGCGATATTGGGAAGGATGAGAACAGTCTATACTGGTGTGAGATGAGCCGAAATCCGGCTCAAACTAACTGTCACAGGAGTTTTCTTTGAGCTTGTCTAAAACCGAATTTGGCGTGGGATGCTTAGATTCTCAACGCCTGTTAGAAAACGCGCACGTAGCTTTAAAAAAACTCCCACCTGAGATTCTTGATTTAGGTCACGTTTTTGTTTCTGCCGGATACGAACTTGCTTTAGTGGGCGGGCCAGTCCGAGACGCTTTTTTAGCACTTCCCCCCCACGATTTCGATCTAACCACTAACGCACACCCGGATGTAACGGAAGAACTCCTCCAAAAATGGGGAGCAACCACCTGGGGGATCGGTAGAGAGTTCGGGACAATCGGCGGACAAAAAAATAAACTCACCGTAGAAATCACCACCTACCGGACAGAAGCCTATGAGGTAGGTTCACGTAAACCCGTGGTAGCTTATGGAGACACGTTAGAAGGCGACTTAAGCCGCCGTGACTTCACTGTTAATGCCTGCGCCCTCACCCTCCCCGATTTAAAGCTTGTTGACCCTCACCACGGTTTAGAAGATTTAGCCGCTGGGATTTTACGCACCCCCGTCTCAGCTAAACAGTCTTTTGACGACGACCCGCTTAGAATCATGCGAGCTGCTCGTTTCGCCGCCCAACTGGGGGTAACGGTAAGCGAAGAAATTAAAGAAGCTATGAAAGAGGGCGCGCACCGGTTAGAAATAGTTTCAGCCGAACGCATCCGCGCTGAACTTGAACGACTAATCATCAGCCCCCAGCCTCGCCTGGGACTGAAATTAATGGTCGAAACCGGCGTTTGTGACCTGGTACTTCCCGAGTTTTCCGCCCTCCGGGAAACAGTTGATGAACATAAACGCCACAAAGACGTTTACGAACACACCCTCACCGTCTTAGACAGAGCTATCGCATTAGAAACTGACGAAAACGGCCCCGTGCCCAGACCGAACTTCACTTTACGCTTCGCTGCCCTGATGCACGACATCGGTAAACCAGCGACCCGAAAATTTGAAGCAGACGGCACAGTCTCATTCCACCACCACGACTACGTGGGGGCAAAGATGACTCGTAAACGGATGAAGGCACTCAAGTTCGATAAACAAACCACCGCTGATGTAGCTGACTTAGTGAAACTCCACCTAAGGTTCCACGGCTACGGGGAACAAACTTGGACAGATTCAGCAGTCCGCCGTTACGTTGCCGACGCAGGACACCTTTTAGAATACTTACACCGCCTGACCAAAGCAGACTGCACTACTCGAAACAAACGTAAAGCCGCTTATTTAGAAGCCACCTACGCTGAGTTAGAAGCACGGATAACTGAGTTAAAAAAGCGTGAAGAACTTGACGCGATCCGCCCTGACTTAGACGGTGAAGAAATCATGGAGCTACTGGGACTCACCCCCGGCCCTGAAGTGGGACGCGCCTACAAGTATTTACTGGAGCTAAGAATGGAACACGGTCCTTTAGGGAAAGAACAAGCTGCCAAAATGCTCCAAGAATGGTGGAATACCCCGCAGTAATCCGTATCCGGTGGCATCCCTAAGTTAAATCAACGAAAATAAGAGTAACTATAGATTTAATGAAAACTAATTAGGGGTAACCATGACACTTAACCCACCACAGGCAGGTACTGCAGCTATCGGCGTATATGGAATGGGCGTAATGGGTTCAAACCTGGCACGCAACCTAGCTCGAAACGGCTACCGCACAGCTGTGGGAAATCGCAGTATCGAACGCGTCGAAGAGTTCATTAAAAACTACGCAGACGAAGCAGAATTTGTCCCCACTGCCGATCTGGAACAGTTTGTTAACGCCCTCGAAACCCCGCGAATTGGGATTATTATGGTGCAAGCCGGAGCCGCTAGCGACGCGGTAATGGAACAAATGGCCAGCCACATGGAAACCGGAGATATCATCGTGGACTGCGGCAACTCTCTTTTCACGGACACTATTCGCCGCGAAGCGTGGTGTCGCGCTCGCGGACTGCACTTTGTAGGCACCGGTGTTTCCGGAGGGGAAGAGGGCGCCCTCTGGGGCCCTTCCATCATGCCCGGGGGAACTGCGGAATCATACGCGCGGTTGGGAAGCATTTTTGAAACTATTTCTGCGCAGGTAAATGGAGAACCCTGCTGCACCCACGTCGGCACAGATGGGGCCGGACACTTCGTAAAAATGGTGCATAACGGGATCGAATACGCAGATATGCAACTAATCGCAGAATCTTACGATCTGCTTAAACAGGGATTAGGTTTATCAGCGGCGGAAATCGCGGAAATTTTTGCGACTTGGAACCAGGGCGAACTGGAATCCTACCTAATCGAAATCACCGCAGAAGTCCTCCGACAAGTCGATGCGGAAACTGGCAAACCTCTAGTTGATTTAATCGTCGACCAAGCCTCCCAAAAAGGCACCGGTAAGTGGACGGTTCAAAACGCTTTAGACCTGGCTGTTCCGGTCACTGCCATTGCTGAAGCCACTATGGCTCGAGGAGCCTCCTCTGCTTTGGCGCAGCGCACTGCTGCCAGCGGTTTTGCCGGACAGGTAAAAACATGGGAAATCAGTGATCCAGCCGAGTTCATTGAAGCTGTGCGACTGGCACTTTACGCTTCAAAAATCGTCGCGTACTCGCAGGGGTTCACACAAATCAGCGAAGCCGCAGAAAATTACGGTTGGAACATTAATCTAGGTGACGTAGCGCGAATCTGGCGCGGCGGTTGCATTATTCGCGCGGTATTTTTAGAAGACATAACTGAAGCGTATGAACGTAACCCGCAGCTGCCTCTCTTATTAGCAGATCAGAATTTTGCTGCCAAAGTTAAACACGCGACGCAGGCTTGGCGTGAAGTTGTCGCGCAAGCTGCTTTACACGGGGTGCCTACCCCGGTGTTTTCCTCTGCGCTAGCCTACTTTGATACTTTACGGGCAGAGCGTTTACCAGCGGCACTAATTCAAGGGCAGAGAGACTTCTTTGGGGCGCACACCTACCAGCGGATTGATAAACCGGGTACTTTCCACACTGAGTGGGCAGAAGCAAACCGCCCTGAAGTAAGCGTATAGCCGGAAGAGAAGTTTATGACTGAACATGAAAATACACCGCGAAGACCTTCTGGATTACCTCGGCGCCGCGATATACACGGAAAACCAGCAGAAGCTCCTGTAACTGAGGAAACTCAAGCTGAAGAAACAGTTACTAAGGCCGAGACAGAAGCAGTAACTGAACGAGTTAGCCTATTCGAGCGGCAGGCAGCAGCGGAAACTGACGCTGCTGGCACAGAAGCAGCGGAAGCGGACCCAAAAACTCCGATTTGGGCGGCGCGAAATACTGCTTCGCCGCAGCAGAAAGAGGAAACAGTGGCACCTAAAAAAGGAAATAAAGCTAAACAACCACCCGCTAAAGCAAGTTGGGGGAAGCGAATTTTCAAAGGCATACTGCTAACTGGGGTGGCAGGTTTTACCTTAAGTGTTCTGGTTTTCGTCTTTGCGTACATTACAACTAAAGTACCTGAGCCAGGAGAGTTCGCGTTAGCCCAAAATACTACGGTCTATTATGCTGACGGGGAAACTCAAATGGGCACATTTGGGGAACTTAACCGCACCATCATTGACGCAAATACTCTGCCAAAACATGTGGGCCACGCGGTAGTTGCCTCAGAAGATAGGAGTTTTTACACAAACTCTGGGATTGACCTGTGGAGTATTGGGCGCGCTGCCTACAACAACTTAAAGGGCGGGCCATTACAGGGTGGTTCTACGCTTTCGCAACAGTATGTGGAACGTTACTATTTGGACACTACCACCGGATACTGGGGAAAGTTCAAAGAAGCGATTTTAGCGCTTAAAATCAACCGCCAGCAGTCTAAAGAAGAAATCTTAGGGAACTACCTAAATACGATTTACTTCGGAAGAGGTGCCTACGGAATTGAAGAAGCCTCGAAACGCTATTTTGGGCATTCCGCAGCGGAATTAACTATTTCTGAATCAGCACTGTTAAGCGGCATCATTCCGGCGCCCTCAGCTTGGGATCCAGCAGTTAGCCCTGACATTGCTAAACAGCGGTGGGAGCGCGTGCTTAATCTAATGGTTGAAGATGGTTGGATTACTGCTGAAGAACGCAGTGCCGCTGTTTTCCCAGAAGTGATTGAACCGAAAGAATCCTTATCCTTTGCCGGTCCGCAAGGTTACATAATGCAACAGATCCGCGCGGAACTTGTTGAAAAGGCTGGTTTCACTGAAGAAGAGATTAATACTGGCGGATATAAGATTATTTCTACTATTGATAAGGAATCCCAGGAACAGGCTTTGCGTGCGGTTGCTGAAATTCCAGCTGGCCATGCGGATAACCTCAGGGTTGCCCTGTCAGCAGTGGATCCAAGAACCGGGGAGATAGTTGCTGAATACGCGGGAGCTGACTATCAGAAGCTACAGTCAAATTCAGTTACCCAAGATTATGCGATGGCTGGTTCGACAATGAAACCACTGGGGTTAATGGGATACATTGCCGCCGGTGGCACCATTAACGATGTTTACAACGCAAATAGTGGGATCCAGATTAAGGACTCAAGAACGGGCGTGCTTAGTCCGCCGATTCGTAACTACGCTAATATTTCCTACGGTTTTGTGAACTTACGTTTTTCCACTTCTCGTTCTGCAAATACGTCATTTTTGGGAATGAATGACGCGATGGGACCAGAAAAAACAGTTGAAGCTGCGAAACGGCTGGGCCTTAGCGATAACGCGATTGGTTTAGAAGCGAACCTAAATAACATTCTTGGTTCAGCGGCAGTTCATAATATTGATTTAACGCGAGCTTACGCTACTTTTGCTTCTGGAGGGGTGCGGATTGATCCGCATATCGTCCGCCAGGTACTCGATCAGCAAGGGGACGCTGTCTACACTGCGTCTACTGAGGGGGAAAGAGTTTACAGTTCTGAGGATGTTTCTGAGATTCTGCCGGCTTTACGTGATGCGGCAACTGGGGGGACTGGTGCGAAAGCCAGTTACCTAGGTCGCCCAGTTGCAGGGAAAACCGGTACATCTGAAGATACTAAGTCAGCGCAGTTCGTTGCGTTTATTCCGCAGCTGGTAACTACCGTGTCTTTCTACCAGGTTGGACCTAACGGGGAGCAAGAATCAATTACCCCTTGGAATGGGTTAAATGAGGTGACTGGTTCATCTATCCCCGGGGACGTGTGGTTAAACTTCATGCAGGGAGTTATCCATAAGTATGAGGTGCAAGATTTTGACTGGTACGTGCCTCAAAATCGGCAAACTAAGTTCACTAAGCACGCTTACGTGCCACCTCCACCAAAGAAAGAGGAGAAACCGGAAGAAGAGCCGGATTCAAAACCTGAAAAACCGGTTGAAGAAATTAAGCCGGACCCACCCAAGGAAACCGATCCGGCGTTGCCACCTGAAGAGCAGGTGCCCCCTCCAGAAGATCCTAATGATAAGGAAAGTTAAGGGGGAGCTTCCCTAAAATGCAGTTGGGGGCTTTATTCACCAGATGGTGAATAAAGCCCCCAACTTTTTAGAAGCTAACTGCGATTAGTCAGCTACTACAGTAACGTTTAGACGTGCGGAAACCTCTGGGTGGAGGTTAGCGAAGACTACTACGGAACCTACGTTCTTAATGGCTTTTTCGATAACTACCTTACGGCGGTCTACCTTAATGCCAGTAGCTGCTTCAACAGCGGCGCAAACGTCTGCGGAAGACAGTGCCCCGTACAGGTTACCCTGTGCGGAAGCGTGCTTTGCAACGGTGTAGGTTGCTGCTTCTAGCTGATCGCGGACTGCGCGAGCATCTTCGATAGAAGCGATTGCCTTCTTACGACGCAGTGCTACTGCAGCGTCAATCTGTTTTTGTGCACCTGGGGTCCAGCGTTCTGCTAAACGACGTGGAACCAGGTAGTTACGTGCGTAACCGTCCTTAACTACAACAACGTCACCTGCGGAGCCGAGGTTAGGAACATCGTGGGTCAAAATTAGCTTTGCCATATTTCAGTCTCCTTTTTATCTCAGCGGCCGGAGCTGGAGTAAGGGAGCAGTGCCATTTCGCGAGCGTTCTTAACAGCTTTAGCGATACGACGCTGTTCCTGCACGGATACGCCAGTTACGCGACGAGCGCGGATCTTGCCACGGTCAGAAATGAACTTGCGTAGCAGGGCGGTATCCTTGTAGTCAATGTTTTCGATCTTAGCCGAGCGAAGAGGGTTTGCCTTCTTCTTTGCTGGCTTGCGAAGTTGTGGCTTCGCCATGGTGTCTCCTAAATAAGGTCTTTGTAACTTAAGAAGTTTAAGTTAAATCGTTGATTAGAACGGTGGTTCGTCGTCGAAAGAGCTTCCGCCTCCCGTGGACCACGGGTCGGCAGGTGAACCACCTGGGGCAGCGCTGAAGTTAGGGGTTCCAGAGGGAGCACCGAATCCACCGGCGGCAGGGCCACCCTGTGGTTGGTTACTTCCAAAACCGTTTGTTTCAGGCTGGTTGTAGCCACCCTGGTTGAAATCACCAGGACCATTTTGCGCGAAACCTCCCTGGTTGGACTGTCCCCCATAGTTAGATGGGTTACGAGTCACCTGGGCGCGTGCGTAACGCAGGGAAGGACCAATTTCATCAACCTGTAGTTCAACAGAGGTGCGTTGTGTCCCGTCCCGACCTTCGTAAGAACGTTGGATTAGGCGACCTTGTACTACAACGCGCATTCCTTTAGAAAGGGAGTCTGCGACGTTTTCAGCGAACTCGCGCCATACGGAGCAGCGCATAAATAGTGCGTCGCCGTCTTTCCACTGTCCGGTTGCCCGGTCGAAAGTGCGCGGGGTTGAAGCGACGGTGAAGTTAGCTACTGGTGAACCAGAAGGGGTGTAACGCAGTTCAGGGTCGGCAGTTAAGTTACCAACAATCGTTACTATCGTATCTCCAGCCATCTTTACTCCTTAGATTTCTTGCGAGGGGAAAGGCTATTGTTAGGCGTCGTTGCGCAGCAGTTTGGTGCGCATTACGGATTCGTTCAGGGTTAGCTGACGGTTGATTTCCAGTGCAACAGGAGAAGTAGTGGTCATATTAACCAGTACGTAGATTCCTTCAGACTGCTTCTGGATTTCGTATGCTAAGCGACGCTTGCCCCATACGTCTACGCTCTCAACAGTGCCGTTGTTATCTGTTACCAGAGTCAGCAGCTTTTCCATTGAGGGAGCGACGGTGCGTTCGTCAACGGTGGGATTGAAGATCACCATTAGTTCGTAAGCACGCATTATTTCCCCACCTCCTTTGGACTAAATCGGTCACGGACGGTCCGTGACAGGAGGGATATGCGATTGATTTCCTTATGTCATCTCAGGGAAAGTTCTGATGGCAGAAGCTCCGTTTGAGATAAGTCAATCAACTTACAATCTTAACTTATCGGCAGGGGGTTTAGCTAGGTGTAGTTTGCGCGATTTTGCTTACTATTTGTAGTTATTTTCAGGGTTTAGCTGAGGTTTAGGTGCTGCCAGGTTGTTTGGCGGGTGCGCCAATAGAGGGTGAGGGCGCGCCCTCCGATAAAGAAAATTCCAAAAAGTAGCCAGATGGAGGCGAGGGCGTCACTTTGACTACTAAGCGAAATAACTGCGTCTTTTAAGGTGAGCGCATAGTAAACCCAAAGAGCGGGGAGGAAAAGAGCCATCACGAAAGTAGCGGCAAAAGCTAGGTAAAGATTGTCGCCAGCGCCAATTAGAATCCCATCTAAGACAAACACGTACCCAGCAAGCGGGTAGAACGGAGCGGAGTAGAGTAACCCTAAAGTGGCGATTTTTGTTAACGCAGGATCAGAAGTGAAAAGGTAGGGGAGCAGGGGGGAGGTGGCGGCAACGAAAATTCCCAGCAAAGTTCCAGCGATTATGCCCCAGCGGCTGAGGGTGCGAAGTAGCTCTTGGGCTTGGCGGGAGTTTTTTGCGCCCAGACTGCGGCCGATTAACGCTTGGGCGGCGATGGCTAAAGCGTCTAAAGAAAATATGGCGAAACCCCAGATGGTGGCAACAATTTGGTTTCCGGCAACTGAGAGGTCCCCGGCTTGGGTGAGGGTTACCACGGTGAAAAGAAGGCATACTCTCATGCTGAGGGTGCGGAACATGAGGGGAGCGCCGGTGAGGGTGGCTTTGAAAATCCCTTGGAAGTTCGGTAGGGCATGGACTTGGTGGGTTTTGCAGGCTTTGAGTACTCGGTAGGTGAGGAACCCACCCATTCCTAGTTCTGCGAGGGCGGTTCCTAAAGCGGATCCGGTGATGCCCAGGTTGAAACCGAAGATTAGGATTGCGTTTAAGAGGGCGTTTACTGCAGCGCCGACGGTGGCGACTACTAAGGGGGTGCGGGTATCTAAAAGTCCGCGGAGAGTTCCGGTGGCAGCTAAAGAAAGGAGCATGCCGATTAGTCCGGGAGCTGCGAAATAGAGGTAGGCGTTTGCGTGGGGGAGAGTGTCTGCGCTGGTGCCGAAAAGTCCAATCAGGGTGGGACTGTAATAGAGGAGGAAGCTGGTGGTGATAACTCCACAAAACAGGGCGAGCCAAAGTGCATCTAAACCAGCTTGCAGTCCGGCTTTTTGATTTCCAGCTCCGAAGTGTTTGGCAGTTAGTGAAGTGGTGGAGTAGGCCAGGAAAACAAATAGTCCAAAAGTGGTGATGAGGATGGTGGAGCTGATTGCCAGTCCCGCTAATTCGCTGGTGCCCAGGTGGCCTACCATGGCGGTATCTACAGTGGTTAGTAGGGGTTGGACGATTAGGGTACCTAATGCTGGTAAAGCCAGGGTTAGGATTTGTTGGTTGAGGTTATGGGGGGTTTTAGGTTTAGGTGAAGTGTTCATAAAGGTTTAAGTTTTGCTTTAAGGTTGTCTCTACCAAGGAGGTTTTATCCACCAATTCATAATTGTATTTTTTATCCACAGACTGTGAATGAATCTGTGGGTAACTATACCTTGATTTTTTCGGAAATGAGGGCGCTGGGACAAATGTTAAGTAATTGAAAGATAGCAACTTGTCCACAATAATTCACAGGTTATCCCCCGATATCCACAGAAAATCCCCAAGTTATCCACATTGAAGGTTTAAGTTCGGCTATAAACTTGCCTAAAACCAAGGTATTCTGCCAACAGGTAGAGAAAATTTGTGATTCCCATAAAATAGCTGTGGATAACTAATTAAAGGGTGAAAATGTAACATGGCTGATTCAACCGTATTTGATCGATTGCCACCACAGGACTTAGAAGCTGAACAATCAGTCCTGGGCTCCATGATGTTATCTAAAAAGGCTATCGACGATGTTGCCGAAATCCTTAAAGGAAGAGACTACTACCTTCCGAAACATGAAACTATCCACAACATCATTATGGAATTGCATTCTGAAGGAGAACCGGCAGATGCAATTACCGTAGCGGACGCATTACAAACCAACGGCAAACTAAGCAATGTGGGTGGACGCGACTACCTCTATCACCTAATTTCTTTAGTTCCCACGGCGGCCTCGGCAAACTACTATGCGCGAATCGTAGCTGAACGAGCCATTTTGCGACGCCTGGTTGATGCTGGAACGCGAATTGTGCAACTTGGCTACGCCACGGACGGCACAGAAGTTGATGACATAGTTGATGCCGCCCAAGCAGAAATTATGATGGTGGCCGAAGACCGCGCCCGTTCAGACTACATTTTATTAAACGACTTAACCGACCCTTTGGTGCAAGAGCTCGAAGAAATCCAAGCTAACGGGGGGCCGGCGAAAGGGCTTCCTACGGGGTTAATTGATTTGGATCACCTCACTACCGGATTGCAGCCGGGGCAGATGATTATCGTGGCGGCTCGCCCAGCAATGGGGAAATCAACGCTGGCAATGAACTTTTTGCGCTCTGCTGCCATCACCCAGAAAAAACCGGCGATTATTTTCAGTTTGGAAATGTCTCGCTCAGAAATTGGGATGCGGTTAGTTGCGGCTGAAGCTGGCGTACTTTTTGGGAATATGCGCCGCGGAAAACTCACCAATAAAGACTGGACAAAAATTACTTCTTCCCTAGGGCGGATCTCTGAGGCTCCCCTGTATATTGACGACTCTCCAAATATGGCAATGAATGAGATCCGCTCAAAGTGTCGTCGGTTAAAGCAGCAGGTGGGATTAAGTCTGATTGTAATTGACTACTTGCAGTTGATGACCTCGGGGAAAAGAGTTGAGTCGCGGCAGCAGGAAGTTTCTGAGTTTTCACGTTCTTTGAAGCTATTAGCGAAAGAACTTGAAGTGCCGGTTGTGGCAGTTGCGCAGCTAAACCGTGGGCCGGAACAGCGTACGGATAAGAAACCGATGATTGCGGACCTGCGTGAATCAGGTTCTTTAGAACAGGATGCTGACGTGATTATCTTGTTGCACCGACCAGATTATTACAATAAGGAAGACCGCGCGGGTGAAGCAGATATTATCGTTGCGAAACACCGTAACGGAGAAACAGCTACTTTGCCGGTTGCTTTCCAGGGGCACTATGCGCGTTTTTCAGATCTTGCTCGGCAGGTTGGTTAAACAAAAAATGACCGCCTGAGGGGTAATCGGCTAGGCTAGAGACACGATTAATTTATTGTGTACAGGAGTAATAATGACTGAGACTAAGCGTCCTGCGGTAGCGCTGGTTATCGCTGGTAGTGAATCTACTGGCGGGGCGGGTATCCAGGTAGATTTGAAAACTTTCCATCAACAGGGCGTTTATGGGATGGGTTCACTTACTTGTATCGTTTCTTTCGATCCCCAAAATAACTGGAATCACCGGTTTGTGCCGGTTGATCCAACTGTGATTAAAGAACAAATCGAAGCGGCTACGGCTTGCCATGATGTAGATACCGTGAAAATTGGGATGCTGGGAACAGTTCCAACTATCGAAGCGGTAGCTGAAGCGTTACAAAAACAAAATTGGAAGAATGTAGTTTTGGATCCTGTCTTAATTTGCAAGGGGCAGGAAGCTGGCGCTGCCTATGACGTGGACCAAGCATTGAAAACTAAGGTTCTTCCGCTGGCAACTGTAGTTACTCCGAACTTGTTTGAAACTGAAGCTCTTTCTGGGGTGAAGGTGGAAACTGAGGCAGATTTAATTGCTGCTGCTAAGAAGATTGGTGAGTTGGGACCAAAATACGTGGTGGCTAAAGGAGGTGTGGAACTTCCTGGTGCTGAAGCAGTTGATATTCTTTGGGACGGTGAAAAAGTAACCCGTTTTGCTCGCCCTAAGGTAGGGGAAGAACGGGTAGGTGGTGCTGGTTGTACGCTGGCAGCAGCTATTACTGCGGAGCTTGCTAAGGGAGCTTCTGTAGTAGATGCCGTAGAAACTGCTAAAGAAATCGTAACTGCCGGGATTCAGCGCCGGTTGGAAACGCATCATCCTCACGCTACGCTGTGGCAGCAGGGGATTTTAGAAAGCTAAGGCTGCTTAGCTGATTTAAATTAATCGCTCTTAGACGGGATTTAACTGTTTAAGAGCGATTATTTTTTAGCTTAGTTTAAGTGATAGATAAGGTGAATGAGGAGCAGAATTAAACTGACAGTGTAAATAATAGTTTTGATTTATGTGGGTATTTGAAGCGTTATGTCAGGGAGTATTAGGTTTTTCTTTTAGTGTGAATTCGATTCTTGTAAGGCTTCACAGCTATGTTCTGCGGATGTGTTTTGAAATAAAATCTTAAAAAGTTTTTAAAGAAACAATTTTGTTTCCTTAAAGTGGCTCTTTTTGGGACGTAGGTCATAGGGGTTTGGTTGAGTTTTGTTCAAAGTGCAAAACAAGGGCGATCTCACATTGGGGCTCTGAATACTCAGTGCTTAAATGCTCACATCCCCTGGATTTTTATTTTAGTTCAAAATTGAAAATTGAATCTGTTGAAACAGTCATACTTATTAAGGTTATTTATAGTTCTAAAGTTAAACTTTCATTGACAAAACTAATACAGGGTACTTACGGTAAATTCACAGGATTTTCACATTTTTCGTGAAAGTCATTAATTTACTAATCCACAATCAGAGGAGAATGATGTTTGCTTGGTTCTCTAAGCAACAGTTACGCTCTGCATTTGCCGTAGTAACGACTATTTTTTTAACTGGTATGTTACTTGGCGGAAATCTTGCAGTCGCAGCTGATGAAGATATTACCGTAACCCCCGGAAAGGTAATCTTCACGAATGGGATCACGGATATTCCAGATCGCCAATTAGAAAAATCGGGAAGAGCTCTCCTTTCCTTTAACTGGGACGCAACGGGGAAGCCAGGATTTGGTACCGGAGATAAATTTACGATTGACCTTTCTCCTTGGTTTAAAAACTTAGAAGCAAAAACAGTTGATCTAAAACTACCAATGCCCGGAAACCCAGAACAAAAAGTAGGTTCTTGTGTTCTGGATGACAGTACGATTACCTGTACGTTCGATGAGAACGTAGACCGCTTAAAGACCAGCTACTCTGACTGGCGCGGAACTGTTACCCTCGAAACTGCGGTATTACAAGAAACCACTAGTGAGACCGTAGAAATTCACGTTAACGGCGTGGCCACTAAAGTGGTGCTCCCAACCGGTAAAAATGGCGAAGTAGGCATCATTGTGCCAAAACGTGTTCCTGCTTCAGTCTACAAATCCCTCAACTTCAAAGAAGGTGCAGTTGAAAACAACTACACCATCAACATGAGTGGAATTCGCCTCAAGAGATACATGGGAGAACTCTTTATCTATGATGATCCCAATCAAAAAGTGCGGTTTACTGACGCCCTCGTAAATGGACAGGCAGAGATCGATCCGGGGCAAAAATTCAAGCTCAAGGATCACCCTACCGACCCAACGAAGCTAATTGCAGCCAGCCCAGAAGACTGGATTTTGCGCGCTGTTAGCCTTGATCAAGACGGAAAGTCCTACCAGTTAGACGACTTGCGTCCAGGTCCAAATAACCGCGCTCCCGCAGATCTTCCAGCCGAAATTGGCCAGTTTGAACTAACCGTGGAATTTGATAAAGCAACTCCACATATCGCCCGGATTCTGATTAAAGGACCATTCTCTGAAAACTACAACTACTCAATTGGTTATGCCACTGACGTTGTAAACCCAGAAGGTGTGCAAGAAGGAACGGTTTACTCGAACCGGCTTAACTTAGAGCAAACCACCCACTCATTCCAACTAGAACGCTCATACCGTAACACGGTAACTGCCACAGCTGAAGCAGTACCCGGTTTCGGTGCCTTTGGAATTGAAAAGCGTATTTCTGGAACTGCAGAATCCTTGGTTAAGGCAGATCACACCGTAACCGTTAACTACACTTACGAACTGCCTCTAACTGCCGATAACTATGCAAATTGGACCGCTCCAGGTACTCTAAACCCAGACAATAAGACGGGTAAAGCCTCTTGTACCATCAACTTCCGTAAGACAAGCCTCTGTCTTGCCGAAGGAGCCAGCTCCGGAAAACTACTTCCAAAAGGAAGTAAGGTTTTCATCACCCCAGCAGATGAAGATTTAAATTCAATCTCTGCAGAGATTCGCGACTTTAACTGGGGTACTCCAATTGTGGATCTGCCAGGAAACGCAGCATTCCTAACCATTAAGGATAATGGTGCCTACGACACAATCGCTATCACCAATAAAGCTAACTTCAAAACTGCTCCATTTGCAGTAGTAAAGAAAGTAGCTGGCTTGGCTGATAACGTTACCGCAGGTCCATTCGACTTTAGCTACACCTGTCAATACGGCACTCAACCACGCGTAGCCGGAGAAATCAAGGGCGTTCCTGGTGACGGAACACCTGTAGTGACAAAGGAAGAATTCCCTGTTGGAAGCAATTGTATTGTAGTTGAAATAGCTACTACCGCTCAGGTTTCCGGACATCGCTGGAAGCCAGTCGCCCCAGTTACTGTTGTTGTTACCGACAAAGCTCAAAAACCAGCCGAAGCTGTATTCACCAACGAATACACTAAGGTGGTTGCTAAGTTTGCGGTGAAGAAGACTGTGTCTGGTTTGGATGCGGGTGTAAACGCGGGACCGTTTAGTTTTGATTACACTTGTGTAAACGGTACTGACGCGCCAGTTACTGGTAAAGTCACTGGTGTAACTGCCGGTGGCCCAGCGGTTGCTTCTGATCGTGAGTTTAAAGTCGGTAGCGTATGTACTATCACCGAAGATGAAACTACCGCAAAAGTTGATGGTTACACGCTAACTCCTCCTGCTCCTGTTGAGGTTACTATTGCGGCTGCTGATCAGCCAGTTGTAGAAGCAGCGTTTAACAATGCTTACACTAAGGACGTAGCAACTTTCTCTGTGAAAAAGACTGTTACTGGTCTGCCTGCCGGTGTTGACGCGGGTGCTTTTAACTTCACCTACTCTTGTGTGAAGGGCGCGGAAACTTTCAATGGGCGGATTGATAATGTTCCAGCTGACGGGCTTGCAGTTCCAGTTGGCACTAACTTCCCAGTTGGAAGCGTATGTACCATTACTGAAATTGCTCCAGCTCCTGTTGATGGTTATGCATTGGCTGCCCCTGCGCCAGTAGAAATCACTTTGGATACTAAGGGGCAGACCGTTGAAGTTCCATTCACTAACGCTTACACCAAGGTGGTTGCACCTTTTGCGGTGAAGAAGACTGTGTCTGGTTTGGATGCGGGTGTAAATGCTGGCCCATTTGATTTCACCTATTCTTGTGTGAAGGGGAATGAAGCCGCAGTTGAGGGTGAAGTTGCCGGAGTTGTTGCCGGTGGCCCGGCAGTTGTTTCTGCTCGTGAATTTGCTGTTGGTAGTGTTTGTACCATTACTGAAAAGCCTGCTTCGGCAGCGGTTGATGGTTACACGCTAACTACTCCTGCTCCGGTAAAGGTTACTATTGCGGCTGCTGATCAGCCGGTTGTAGAAGCAGCGTTTGAAAACGTGTACTCCAAAGACCTGGGTACTTTCTCAGTTAAGAAACTGGTTACCGGTTTGGACGCATTTAAGGGAACGCAGCCTACCTACTCATTTAAGTACGTATGTACTAAAGGTGGTGTAGAAGTTGGTGCCGGTGACATTACTGGCGTAACTGCCGGTGGGGCTGCTGTAGTAGCTGATAAGAAGTTCCCCATTGGAGCTGAATGTGTAGTTACCGAACAGCCCGTAGCTGAAATCAGCGGACACATGCTAACTTTGCCTCCTGCACAAACTGTAGCGATTACCGATATGACCAAACCCGTTGAAGTGACTTTCACCAACGTCTTTACTAAGGTGGTTGCACCTTTTGCGGTGAAGAAGACTGTGTCTGGTTTGGATGCGGGTGTAAATGCTGGCCCATTTGATTTCACCTATTCTTGTGTGAAGGGGAATGAAGCCGCAGTTGAGGGTGAAGTTACCGGAGTTGTTGCCGGTGGCCCAGCTGTAGTAACTGCTCGTGAATTTGCTGTTGGTAGTGTTTGTACCATTACTGAAAAGCCTGCTTCGGCAGCGGTTGATGGTTACACGCTAACTACTCCTGCTCCGGTAAAGGTTACTATTGCGGCTGCTGATCAGCCGGTTGTAGAAGCAGCGTTTGAAAACGTGTACTCCAAAGACCTGGCAACTTTCTCAGTGAAGAAGACTGTAACTGGTTTAGAAGCTAACACTGCTGCACCTAAGTTTGCTTTCACTTACTCTTGTGTGAAGGGGAATGAAGCAGCGGTTGAAGGTCGGATTGAAAACGTTCCTGGTGATGGTACTGAAGTGCCTGCAGGTGTTAAGTTCCCGGTTGGAAGCGTCTGTACAGTAGCTGAAGATAAGGCTGCTGCGCAGGTAGCTGACTACGATCTGACTGAAGTTGCTCCAGTTACTGTAACTTTGGATAAGAAAGATTTCGTATTCCAAACTGCGTTTGAAAATGTTTACCAAAAGCATGAAGGTTCTTTCGTAGTAGGTAAGGAAGTTAAGGGTGTGGCTGCTGGAGTAGCTCTACCTACTTACGACTTTGCTTATAAGTGTCAGCTTTCTTCAGGTGACATTTTAGAAGGAACTTTGAAGAATGTAGCTGCTGGAAACGTATCTGATCCCGTAGTTGTCCCAGTGGGAACTGTATGTGAGGTTGAAGAAACTGCCTCACCAGCAGTTAAGGGTTACACCCTAGTAACTCCAAAACCACAGACGGTTAAGGTATCTGTTAAGGGTGAAGTTTCTAAAGCCGGATTCGTGAATGTTTACGATCCAGTTAAGGTAGAAACGCCTAAGAAACCGTTACCTAAGACCGGTGTTGATGCTGGCGTACTGGGTGGTTTAGCAGTGGTATTATTCGCTGCTGGAGTTCTCTTGGCTCGTAAACGCCAAGCGTAACCCAAACGGGAATCAACCGGTTAAACAAATAACCTAAAAGGGGGGTTGTGGGGCGGTGCTGCTTAGCACCGCCCCACAACCCCCCTTAGCCAACAAAACTAATCTCCTTAGTTAAGAAAATTAAACGCGGTTGGAATTGAAAGCCTACCTCACACAAGTGCACGTTTGTTCTGTTGCTTGCACAAAAAACCATTCCGCGGTTTACTAGTAGTAAGCGTGCAATTTGACCGCAGTCATTTTAATAGCATCAAAATTAACGAAGGAGTTATCATGTCTGAAGCGACCATGAATGCGCAAACTCGCCAAGAAGCATTGGAGGCAATGACCGAAGGCGTTGATATTCTAGTGATCGGCGGTGGCGTAACCGGAGCTGGAATCGTTTACGACGCGGCCCTACGCGGACTAAAAACCGGTATTATCGACGCTCAGGACTGGTCAGCAGGTACCTCTTCACGCTCTTCAAAACTGGTCCACGGTGGCCTGCGTTACCTCTACCAGATGAACTTCAAACTAGTCCACGAAGCCCTAACCGAACGTGGTCTGCTGCTGGAATCAACCGCCCCTCACCTGGTAAAGAAAATGCCACTCCTGTGGCCATTCAAAACTCCGCTAATTGAGCGCACCTACTCAACCGCAGGGGTTGGCCTTTACGACGTAATGGCACAAATTGCCCACCGCGGATCCGTGCCAATTCAAAAGCACTACTCTAAGAAGGGCGCTTTAGAACTGGTTCCAGACCTACACCAAGACTCTCTCATCGGTGCAATGGTCTATTACGATGCCCGCGTCGATGACTCCCGCCTGGTTCTAAACCTTGTTCGCTCCGCAGTAGACTACGGCGCATACGCAGCAAACCGCACTCAGGTAGTTGCAATGGGTAAGGAAAACGGACGAGTAGTTTCCGCCACCGTCCGCGATCTGGAAACCGGAAAAGAATACGTCATTCCCACCAAGAAGATCATTAACGCAACTGGGGTTTGGACAGAAGAAACTGAAAAGCTGGGCGACTCTGACGGTGGCCTAAAAGTTCTTGCCTCAAAGGGTATCCACATCGTAGTACCAAAGGATCGGATTAACGGTAAAGTCGGTATGTTCGTCCGTACCGAAAAGTCCGTACTCTTCATCATTCCTTGGAAGCGCTACTGGATTATTGGCACCACCGACACCAAGTACGTAGAAGATTTCCGCCACCCAGTAGCCAACGCATCCGACGTAGACTACGTTCTGGAACAGGCAAACCAAGTACTTGCCCGCCCTCTTACCCGCGACGACATCATCGGATACTACGCCGGACTTCGCCCACTGCTACAGCCAGGGACAAAGAACGGAGACACCAAGTCCACTAAGGTCTCTCGCGAACACACCGTTACCGAAGCTGCTCCAGGCCTGGTAATTATCGCCGGTGGTAAACTCACCACCTACCGAGTGATGGCAGAAGACGCGGTCAATTTCGCCCTCGGTAAAGCAGAAGCTAAGCGGAACCCATCGCTAACTGCCACCACCCCATTGCGCGGCGCACACGGATACCGTGGCCTGTGGAACCAGCGCAAAGCACTGGCGAAAAAGAGCGGCCTAAGTGTGGATCACATTGAAGATCTCTTGGATCGTTACGGTGACGATATCCACCTGATTTTTAAAGCAATCGAACAGGATCCCTCACTGGGTAAGGAATTGGCAGAAGCTAACGAATACCTACGCGCAGAAATCGCCTTTGGGGTCACTCACGAAGGTGCACTGCACCTTGAGGACATGATGTGCCACCGCACGCGCCTAACCTACGAACGCCGTGACCGCGGTCTTGCAGCAGTTCCAGAAATTGCTGACATCATGGCGGGGCTTCTTGGCTGGGACGACGCTAAGCGCGAAGCTGAAATTGCCGCTTACCAGGCACGATGCGACGCTGAAGAAGCTGCTTTACAAGTTCGCGATGAAGCAGAATCTCAAGCAGTCCGAGGTCGTCACGGAGACGTCACCCCCATGGATAAAGTTAGCTAATAGTTTCTGCTAGAAACAAGCTAGTTAAACACCGCTTAAACTGAAAATACGCACCGCCCCAAAAGGACGGTGCGTATTTTTATGCCAAACAAAGTGCCTTGAAAAAGCGAATATAAGTACCAAAGCGGGGCACGCAAAGTAGGGAAGTAAAGCAGGGCACGCAAAGCAGGGGAAGTAAAGCAACTAAAAAAGAGTTTTGCGTCAGAACCAGTGGCTCCGACGCAAAACTCTAAGTGCTCTAAATCAGCGGGTAAGTGACTAGTTAGTAAAAACGGTGAAGCGGAAGCTATACAACTCAGGGTTGTAAACGTGTTCACCGAGTTCAACAACCCGCCCATCCTTAGTGAAAGCAACGCGGTTCATCGTTAAAAGCGGAGAACCAACCGGAACCATCAGATCCCGAGCTTCTTCTTCAGTAGCAGGCCGCGCCCCAATAATCTGGTTTGCTGAAGCAACCTTGATATCCCGATTAGCGAAGCAGTCATACAGCCCCTTCTCATGCAACTCCCCCCAAGAAGGAGCAATATCAAGTGGCAGATAGTTACGCAAAATCGCTAACGGACGATCATCAATATAGCGAATCCTAACTACGTGTAGAGTTCCTTCGCCAGGTTTAATACCCAGCTGTTCAGCTACTTTGGCTTCAGACTGTACAACCTGGTAGGAAACCACGCGAGAAGTAGGGGTATAACCAGCTTCAAGAAGATCGTGATTAAGGGAACTAAGCTCTACAGGACGGTGAATTTGGGAGGGTGCAACGCGCGTGCCAATCCCGCGACGACGCACTAAAAGCCCGCGATTAACTAATTCCTGTAAAGCGCGGCGCAGGGTTGGGCGTGAAACATCCAAACGCTTTGACATGGAAATTTCATCTTCGACTAACTGGCCAGGAGAGACATGCCCTTGGGCAATAGCTTCTTCGAATGGGTCAACGATTTGCTGATATAGAGGAATAGTAGAGTCACGGTCGATGTGTACTTCTAATTGAAATGGTTTCTCCATATGAACCTGACCTCCTTCCTAATGGCTTAATAACACGGTGTATGGTGGAAAAGACTCTGCTGGAAAATGATCAACTTACCTGAAAGGGAGATAAGGTAACACCAATGTTAGTGATGACATTTTCCTACCATATAGTCTAATTTAATACTACAAATTTTTTCGCTAAATTTGGTGGTATGCCAAGTACATTAACAAATTCTCATGAAAAAATAATTCTCTGAAATTAGGCGCAAAAACCAGCAGGTTTGTCAGATGCAAAGAGGCGAACAATATATCTTACTTTCAATCAAAATAACTCAATGTGTCTGACCTCATTAACCCAGCAGCAATCTAGAGAAGCAATCTAGAAATTACCTAGCTAGACTTAAATACGTGCGAGTTTTAAACCTTTTACCAAACGGACACGTCCCCTACCTAGAAGGAGACAGAATCCAAAGAGAAACCTTCCAACAAGTCAAAGACAGAGAAGTTGATGACACCCTCATCGTCGTGGAATTTGAATCCACCTACACTGCTGGAAGACGCACAAAACCAGAGGACATCTGCAACACAAACCTACCGGTAATCGAAGTAGACAGAGGCGGATCCGTCACCTGGCACGGCCCAGGACAACTGGTAATCTACCCAATTGTTCGCCTCAAAGAACCAGTAGATCGCATCAAATACATTCGCGCAGTAGAAGCCGCCGTAGTAGAAGCAATTAAAGAAACTTGGCAGCTACCCGTAGAAATTGTCGAAGGGCGCGCCGGAGTCTGGCTCCGCCACCCAGATCGAAAAATCTGCGCAATCGGCTTAAAAGTAGCCCAAAACACCACCATGCACGGACTCGCGTTAAACCTCTATCCCGATTTTCAAAACGCCTTCACCGGAATCATTCCCTGCGGAATCGACGACGCCGGGGTAACCTCCCTCCAAGAAGAAGGTATCGAAACCACACTAGAAGAGGCCATGTACGCCCTCGTGAAAAAACTAGAAACCCACCTGCAACCACTGCTGTGGGAAACTACAAAAAATAACGCAACCACCCACCCAATCGGAGGGGAAAACTAATGTCAACGCTGCCGCAACCCGAAGGACGCAAACTACTGCGCGTCGAAGCCCGCAACCAGCAAGTTCCCCGCGAAGAACACCCAGACTGGCTAAAAACCCGCGTCTCCAACGGACCCAACTACCAAGAAATGCGCGGACTGGTAAAACGCGGAAGCCTCAACACCGTTTGCGCCGAAGCAAACTGCCCCAACATCTACGAATGCTGGGAAGACCGCGAAGCCTCCTTCCTCATCGGCGGCGCCATCTGCACTCGCCGCTGCGCATTTTGTGACATTGCCACCGGAAAACCAGAAGGCTACGACCAAGACGAACCACGCCGCCTGGCAGAATCCGTAAAAGAACTGGGATTACGCTACGTCACCATCACCGGCGTAGCCCGCGACGACCTACCGGACGGAGCCTCCTGGCTATACGCAGAATCCTGCCGCCAAATCCACGCACTAATGCCCGGCACCGGAGTGGAACTACTGGTAGACGACTTCAAAGGCGACGTGAATGCCCTGCAAGATGTGTTCAGCGCCAACCCACAAGTATTTGCCCACAATATCGAAACCGTACCAAGGCTAATGAAAATCATTCGCCCCGCGTTCCGCTACGAACGCTCCCTGGCAGCAATCCGCGCCGCGAAAGACGCTGGGATCGTCACCAAATCAAATCTAATCCTGGGGCTGGGAGAAACCCGCGCAGAAATTGAAGAAACCATGCAGGATCTGCTGGAAGCCGGCTGTGATATTTTAACTATCACCCAATACCTGCGCCCCTCCCCCTTACACCACCCCATTGACCGCTGGGTAAAACCACAAGAATTTATTGAGCTACGAGATTTGGCCTACCAAATGGGCTTCCCCGCCTGCATGTCCGGGCCACTGGTACGCTCTTCATACCGCTCAGGAAAACTCTGGGTCGAAGTCATGCAAAAACTCGGCCGAGAAATTCCAGCGCAATACAACGATCTGGTGGAATTTGCCTCACAGGGAGCAGCCCAGCAAGAAGCCGAAGCCGTACAAGCACGCCTGGACGCACGCAGCCTCAGAAGCGTAAAAACAGGAGGTGGCTGCTGCGGTGGACAAAGCGCCAAAAACCCAAGCGCAACCAGTGGAGGATGCGGCTGCTGAATCTGCTAACTTATCTGCTAACTTATCAGAATCAGCTAACTTAGCCCAGGTTAGTTATGCAGCCGAACCAGCTCACTTAAAAAGCTCCTGCAAACCAGTTTGAGAAACCTTCCCATTAGAAGAAACCGGGAAACTATCCACTACCCGCACCGCTCGCGGTAACTTATAGCGGGCTAATGATTTTGCAGCTAAAGTACGCAGCTGCTTTAAAACGGTGGACTCGGGTAGAGACTTTAACCAGTCGCCCTCGGCAGAAAACTCTGGAATCAACACCGCAGCTACGATCTGCCCCCACTGGGAATCCGCAATCCCAACCACCTGCACCTGAGCTACGCCAGGAATTTCTTGCAAAACCTCAGCCACCGCGTCAGGCAACACCTTTTCACCGCCAGTGTTAATCGTCTGCGCTGCTCTGGCTGCGAACTGGAAAGTGCCAGTTTCAGTCAGGTAACCTAAATCCCCAGTCAAAAGCCAAGGGCCAACAAAAGAAGAAGCATTTAGAGCGTCATCCTGCCAGTAGCCAGATGATACCGACGGGCCGGCACAAACCAGCATACCTATTTCATTAGGAGCCGTATCAACCAGTTCATTTTCTACCAAAAGTGGCTTATCTCCGGCTAAACGAGCGACTCTTACCCGCGTATAAGGAAATGGTATACCAATGCCGTTTTCGCAGTTCGGAGCCATCGACGGAGTTAAACAAGTACCCGAAGCCGCCTGCTCAGTCATCCCCCACACGTTATAAGGCGCCCAACCCACCGCATGCAAACGCTGCGCTAAACTAACCGGCAAAGACGCGCCCCCAATCAACGGACGCACAAACGCAGACAAATCACGAGAAGTAAAAGACGGATCATCCAAAAGACGCAAATAAATGGTTGGCACCCCAAACATCATCTGCACCTTAAAGACATCTAAAACTTCCAGCACCGTAGCTGGAGCAAAGCCCTCTATCACTACTACCGTGCCACCACTATAAACTAAATCTAAAGTAGTCCCATTAAACCCACCGATATGAGAAAGCGGGGCAACGACTGCTTCTACAAAATCAGAAGAGTATTCAAAAACCTCCCGGAAATTACGGCAGCCCCACCACAAATTCGCGTGTGTTAAAGCCACCCCTTTGGGGTGACTTGCCGTGCCCGAAGTGTAAATAATCGCCCCCACTGTAGAAGCATCTAAAACGGGAAGATCCGCAACCGAAAACGGAAGATAATCAGCTACAGTTTCCGCTAACTGCGGCAAAGCAAATACTGCAAAATCGTTGATTCTGGCTGTCTCTAACGGCCCCTGCTGGGGGGATTCAGAGTGTTCGGGAAAAACAGCTGCTAGCCTTTTCGATTGCTCCGGCCCGGCAAAAACTAATCTCGGTTTGCAATCTTCAGTAACTAAAGCAAATTCCTCCGCAGTATAGTGCTGATCCAACTGTACCGAAATAGCTCCCAGCCCGGCGCAAGCAATATGCACCAATAAATGCCAGACACTATTTGGTCCCCAAACAGCCACCCGGTCACCAGCTTTAACGCCATGCGCCTGCAAGAGACTAACTAAACGTAAAGCTAGATCAGCTGACTGTGAAACAGACGAAACGAAACTAACCTCAAAATCCTGAGCCGAGGCAACCGCTTGAGGAAGTAGACTATCGGTTTTAACAAGAGGAGAAAAAATCGATCTTTCCGGGGGAGCCACCCCCACCAAGTGCAGACGATGCGGATTACGCACCGCCGCTTTAAGTAATAAGTTCAAAGGAGAATAATCAGGTTCGCAAACTACCCGCGCGGACCACGGGGCAGCAGAAGAAAATCCCGAGGGCGGATGATTAGGAAAGTTTGAATACTTATCACGCATAGAAACAGTATGCCTTATTTGAAAGTAAAACCCCCTAAGAGCAGAAAAACGTAAAACCCGCTAAATTAGGAGGGTGAATTTGTTAATTGACCTATCTTTCGGTGAAGAATACATCTTTGACCCACACGCAGTGCGCGAAGCCGCAGGAGTGGATCGACTCAGCGACCTCAGAAATCGCCATGTGAGAGAACTACCCGCAGTAGAACAGCTACACACCCCGGCAATCCGCGACGCCCTTATCTTTATCCTGCGAGACTCTGTACGTAAAAGAGAAAAACTTTGGCTACTCCCCATGACTGATGAAGTCCACACTGAATGGGTTGAATGGTTAGATGGGGAAGTGCTCACCAAAGTGGGACCGAAACAAGAATGGCTGGGACAAACAATCACTCCCTACGGGATTTCTCCTTTGAAACTGGTCAGCTTCCTTGCCCAACGGGCTCGAAGTAGTGATCTGGATTTTCTACAAAAATCACTGCATGACATTGACGGGCTACATTTGACTGCTGGAGTTTACCGGCAGGTAGTTAATGCTGGAGTTAAAGTGATGGAACGCAGCAAATTCGTGCGCGTAATTACCACTCCAAAATTCATCGCCTACGCAGTAGTCCTCATCTATTCAGCCTTGCGTGCCTTACCCGTCACCTTTGTGAAAGAATTTGAAGGCTCTTTGGCAGTGCTTTGGCTTATTGATCTGGGAACAGCTTTACCTTACACCTGGGGTCTGATTACTATGATGACCGCCAGGGAACTTTGGCTCAGACTTGTCGGTATTGTGGTGACCGTAGTGACCTTTTTAGCGCCCTACCTCTATTTTGGTGCCAAAGGTTCAAACTATCCGTTCCACGTGATAGTTACCATCACCCTATTGATTTTCATCACGTTCGCATGGGAAGCCTACCGAGTGCGGGCAGATAAGCACGTTGATACAGTCCTTAGAAACTCCGCCAGGAGTCACCGCAAATAAGAAGCAGTCGCGGAAATAAGAAGTGTGCCGAAAAATAAGAATTGGTCACAGAAATAAGAAGCGGCTTGAGAGAGGCGCTGAAGTATACATTACCTGCCAAAACTTGACTTAAACCTGGTCGATGCTTGGCTCAAATGCCCATTTCCCATATGCTAGGAAGTAATTAGGTATCTATAAATCGCCTTAGCTACACAGACACAGTGCGAGAAGGCGGAGCCATAGTGCCCCGACATATTGGAGAAATATCTTGACGAAGAAACTCGGAGAAGCGATCGACCAGCTGAATTGGCCGCTAAAAAACTACATCGCCGCATGGGCTGTACACGCTTTCACCATGACCGGTCTGCTTTGGGGACTTTTGGCAGTACTCGCCCTTTTTGAACGCGACTACAAAATGATGTGGATGTGGCTAGTTGTTGCACTTATCGTAGACGCAGCAGATGGGCCGTTGGCACGCAAAGCAAGAGTTTCAGAAGTTGTCCCTTGGTTCTCAGGCGTGATGATGGATAACGTAGTCGATTACCTAACCTGGACCTTTATTCCAGCAGTTTTTATGGTAATTGCCCTCCCCTTAGGGCCTACTCCACTGGCTGTTTTAGCAGCAACAATGGTCCTAATGTCCTCTATGTTCTGCTACGCCAATAATCTGATGAAATCTTCAGACTGGTATTTCGTGGGATTCCCCGCCGCTTGGAATATCGTGGCGATTATCCTCTGGGTATTCCAAATCAACGTTTACCTTAACTGGTTAGTTATCGTTGTCTTTACAGTTTTGGCAGTAATCCCCTGGAAGTGGGTACACCCGTTCCGCGTAAAACAGTACCGAATGTTTAACGCTGCCGCCGCAGTAGTTTGGGTAATCACCACGGCTCTGCTGGTCTACTACTATCCGGTTGCGTCTCCCTGGATTTCCGTTCCTTGGCTGATTTCAGGGCTATGGATTCTGGGAGTTTCCGCATTGCGTTCTTGGCGAGGGCGCCCCGATCGGAATAAGTAACCATCTGCGGTAAAAGAAAACAAACCACCGGTATTTTAAGCTACCAGCTTCTACCGTAATCTCAGGTAAGAAGAATGAAAGGCTCTGCTCCCGCTATTAAGCGGGAGCAGAGCCTTTCCACATTTACGGGAATTACTTGGCGCGGAAAATACCAATCGCCCCTTGTTCCGCGCGAATAATCGAGTGGTCTAAGAACGGATAGTTACCCGCCTCAGGAAGCGCGAACTCTACATAACCACCCTGCGCTGCAGTTAATCCCAGTGCCTGGCTGCCACCGCCCTTTTTCCCAGTCACCGGATCAACCCCGTCTTTAAGTAAGAAACGCCCCTCAGCCCAAGTAGTATCAAACTGAGAACCCACCACGTGGAAAGAAGTCCCCAGGTTCGGGCCAATGGCAATTACCCAAGCACGTACCTTTTTCCCCACGGGAACTTCAATCGGTTTCACCCGGTACTGGTAAGGCACCCCATTAAAAGCCATCAAATCAGGTTGCACCAAACGGAGTTTCTGCGGATCCACAGGCGAATCAGCAGACGGCAAATAAATTTCAGACTGCACAAACACATACTCGTAATCAACCGGCTCCAAATCTGGCGGATCAATCACCACCGCCCCGTGCATACCAGTAGCAATATGCATAGTCATCGGCGCAGTACCACAGTGATACATCCAAATCCCCGCGCGCTGTGCCGTGAACTCATAAACCAAAGACTCACCCGGTTCAATCGAACGCATCGGCACATCCGGAGCCAAATACGACGCATGGAAGTCAATCGAATGAGCCATAGTGCCCTCATTCTTTAAGGTGATCACAAACTTATCACCTAACTTACCGCGCAGAGTCGGCCCCACCGGACCACCGTTGAAAGTCCAAATCGGACGTTTCACCCCCGCACCTAAACCAATCTCAGTTTCAGTCACCACAAAAGTGAACTCACGCACCCGCTTATCGTCAGCCTTAGGTAACACCGGGTCAATATAAACCTCCGAAGGATCTTGCAAGAAAGCACTCATCCCCGGAACGTCCGCTGCTACAGTGCTACCAGACCCATGGTGAGAGTGCGCTCCAGTCGATTGATTACCAGAGGCAGCGCCCTCGGAAGAACTCTTTTGCCCACCTGCCTGCGGAGAAATCTTCATCGTCATGCCGGACTGCCGATGCCCCGGAACTGAACACCAAGCAGAAACCGGCTGATCCAATCCGGGAAGCAGGAGCTTAGCTGACTGTCCCGGCGCCACCAACTCAGTTTTCGGCCCTAAATCTGTCACCAAATCATGCGCCGTGGAATCATCGTTAATGAAAGTAATTTCAACCGGAGTATGCGCCGGAACTTCAAGTAAATTGGGAGAGAAAGCCATTGCCTGGGCGCGTACTTCAACCTGCACCGGAGCTTTATCCCCCACAGGAGCCGGAACGTCCTGAGGCGGTGTAGAAACCGGATTTGGAAAACCTTGGCTAAGCAGCAAAGTAGTGAAAACCAAAACAAAAGCACTTACCGCTGCCACCACACCAGCAGGATTAAAAGCTCGCTTCACATAGGGGCCCTGCGGCGGCGCCCCTTCTTTCGGTGTAGAAGAAACTTGCATATTCATAAACCCATCCTTTTAATCACGAAACCAAATAAAACTAAAGCTGACGATTGTTGGAATCTAAAAGATTACGGCGGTGCTGGGGCGGCGCCACTCCCAGCGGCTCAGTTGGATCCGCAGTTGAAAGTTGCCTGACCACTACCAGAGCCAACTGCAACAAAGTAATAAAAAGCCCAAAAAGACCCAGTAACCACAAAACCTGCGCCGGTTGTGGAGGCGCTATAAACGACCCTAAGAAAAGCAGATTCAATAAGAACACCCGATACTCCGCAAACCGATCCAAACTCCGGTAACTGGCCTGCAAAGCCGGTCCTAAACCAATAATCATCGGCAGTAAATAAGCCAACGAACCCAGTAAAATCTGCGCTGCCCCAACCAAAACCACAGGGAACAACAGAGCAATCTCCACTCGTAACTGAGCTAGAGGCAGGGCAGTCCAAGCTGGGCTGGGGAAAGTCACCCACCCCAGTAGCAATACTGCTGCGACCAGCCAAAAAGTACCCAGCAGAAGAGTTTGCGGGGCAAACCCCCAGTGCGCATTAACACGCAACGGCAACACTGCTAAAACCGCCAAAGTTAATAAAACCGCCGCCAAAATCACAAAACCTACAAAAATCAACCACGGATTCATAAACCAAGCGCCACTTAAAACTACAATCACCGCAAATAATGCCACCGGAAAAGCCGCTGCCAAAATATCCTTCGTCTGAGCCAGTACCTTAGTGCGGGAAGTAGTCGGCAAGAGTGTTCCCAAAGTAACGAAAATCGTAATTCCCACAAAGGTCACCACATTCGCAAAAATATGCGTCAGTAAGAAAGCCTCGCGCCACAGAAAAGGAACCAGCCAAACACCCAGCAAATCTAAACCTAACAGCAGACCGCATATCAATCCCACTAAAAATGCACCCGTAGCTAAAGCATAGTAACGGACTACCCCCGCTAGTTGGCTCTTAAACGCCGCCTGCCGCAGCGCCTGCCAAATAGCACCCAATAACCAAGCAAAAGCCACAAAGATCAGTGCAAATCCCGGTAGTAAAAACCAGCCGAAAGAAAATGCAAACGCTAAAACTGAAAGCACACTTCCCGCCGTATGTAACAGGAGACGCCACAGTGGCTGCTGCGAAGTGAAATCAGAATAGCGTAGTAAAGTCACCGAAAAATGCCAGGCCCACACCAAAATCGAAGTGGCCACCACACCTAAAGTAAACACGTGAATGCTCATCCACCACAGGCGCGTCCCAAACCACGCGCTCACAAACTGAGGAGCCACCTGGTTCCACAGCGTGAAACCTAAGATCAGTAACACCCAACCCGCTAAGATCCACCGGTAATAGACGTAAACTTTCGCCTTACGCATTTTTCACCGCCCTCGGGAAATTGATAGAAAGTAAAACTAATCCGACGAACACGAAAATTGTCACAATATTTCCCGCCGAGCCCAACTGGTGTAGCCCCGGAAGGTCCAGAGTGAAAGACAGCCAAAAGCGCACCAGCAAACCAAAATGTAAAGCAATCAATGGCACCCACAGGACTTTCGAGTAGGGAAAATTCTTGTGGATAACAGCGGGAATGATAATCGGTGCATGGGCGAAAACCATGGAAATTGCGAACCCTAGGGTCAGGGCATGAATCGGTAATTCGTATAGGGTTCCCAAAGGCTGGAAACCCGCAATCGCCCAAACGAAACCCGCCACCAGCATCCAAAAATAGCCAGCCAGCATTGCCGCTGCACAAAATCTTGGTAGCCCACGGTTTTTCAACGTGTGACGCGCAATGTCATCGCGGATTAAAAGCAGGCTGAGAGCCACCAGGATTACACCTACGAACACGCCGGCACGAGGGGTGAAAAAAGTGAAGCAGGCTGCAATGGCTAAGCTAGCTGCCAGCAAAGTCGCTAAGGGGAGACGCTTTTGGAAGTCTTGATTCAAATGTGCCAGTTCGAAACGCTCGCCCACGATGGTGAGCACCAGGAAGAGGATTAGCAGCAGATGCAAGGCTTTCAGCTGGTAAAAACTGGCGGGTAAACCCATTTGAGCGGCGGTCCAAAATACTGTGCCAGCCAGACCGAGTAGTGCCCCCAGGGCCTCAAGCATAGTCGGGAGGCTACTTTGGCGAGTCAAGAAAAACCCGTAGGTGAGGGTTAAAACCGTCATCCCAGCAGTCCAGAGTACGCCGACTACCGAAAGGGGGATGAGGCTCTCTTCCCAGCGGGCGAATACCGGCAGTAGTAGCGCCAGAAGCGATCCGGCGCCGGTGAGTGCGGGCGCCGCGTACGTCCAAGGTTTACGGGCAGCTACCGCGCGTTCCAACCCAATTGCTGTGCCCAAGAAGCCAATCACCATGAGGATTCCGTGCATGTGGGAGCTGGGATTGGCAGGCAGGGCGTGCCTCACCCCAGTGAGGGCAGCGGCTCCGTTTAAGCCATTTACGAGGGCGGTGCCGGCCAGCAGTAGTAAAAATAGCCGTAAATAAAGCCGCGCCTTAGGTGCAGTAGGGTGAAGCATAAAGCCTCCCTCAGTGGAAACTATAAGTTATTAAGAATTTCAACATATTTTAGGGAGCAAAGGGTAGTGCTATAGTCCTTGAAACTCCTGAATCGCTGCAGAATTCGTGAATCACCGCAAAATTCGTGAAGTGCCAAAATTTTCAAGCCACCGCTACCCAGCACCCCTCCACGCCGGAGCGTAACTCGCCGGGGTGGTTTTGGTGTGGGTTGTTGGGGGTGGTTTTTGGTTGTGGTTTGGGGGTTTGTGTGGGGTGTGGTGGTGTTCACGTTGTGTGGATTTGTTTTGTGGGGGTGGGTGTGGGTATAGTTAGTATTCGTTGCGTTGAGCGGTTTGTTTTGTTTGGCGTG
>NZ_JANUXV010000006.1 GCF_024814355.1 Gleimia sp. 6138-11-ORH1
CAGCCCCATCCCGAACCTGGAAGCTAAGCCTTAGCACGCTGATGGTACTGCACCCGCCAGGGTGTGGGAGAGTAAGACACCGCCGCAAACCAAACACAAACTGGAGCACAAACACCAAAACCCCAAACGGGTATGGTGTTTGTGCTCCAAAACAATACCCCCCCAAAAACACACAACACACAACAGGGGGGCACACAAGGGCACGCACACCAGGGGGCGCGGGTAGGTGAACCCACACGTGCGGTACGAGGGCACATAGCAGCCAGACGCACACGCGGGGGCGTTACTGCAGCCACACGCCCACAGCCAGAGCGCGTGAACACGAATAACATACGCATAATGACGTGCGTATCCACAACCAGGGCACAAAACACACGCAACAGGTGCATAGCCGCAAGCCAAACACGTCCAGGCGAGGGCATTACCACAGCCAGGGGGCGGAACCCAAATAACATACGCATAATGAGGTGCGTAGGATCAGTATGTGAGCAATGCCTGCCTAAAAGAAACTCCCATAAACCCAACTAGCACGGTTTAGCACCACAAACAGCACAAGCACACATTAATTTCCTGTTAATAGGGTAAGATACATGCGTTACTAATGTTGGGAGGGCTTTATATGCGGCTTTGGTCGATTCATCCGAAATACCTAGATAGGCAAGGGCTTACTGCCTGTTGGCGGGAAGCGCTTTTAGCGCAGGCAGTTATTGCTGGACGAACTAAGGGTTATACTCGCCATCCACAGCTTGAACGCTTTCAAAGCTGCGAACGTCCTCTAGCTGCAGTAGGTACTTACTTAAGTTCTGTACAAAAAGAGGCGACTCGGCGCGGATATAACTTCGATGCTTCTCGGATTATTGAGAGCGACCCAAGTATTCGCATTACAGTTACCGACGGGCAGGTAGCTTATGAACGCGAACATCTTTTAAGAAAGCTAACTGAACGGACACCAGATTGGGTTCACTACCTCGTTGATGATGTTGCAACCGAACTCCATCCGATGTTTGATTTAATCCCCGGGCCGATTGCCAGCTGGGAGCGTGTATAACACAAAAACCTATTGTGAATGCAACCAATTAACAAATACGACCATCTATAAGATGCGCGCCCTTTGAGATGCCGATATGATGGAATCAATCTCAGGAAAGGAGATAAAAATGAACCTCGACGATATTAAGAACACTGTTTCCGAAAAGATTTCTGAACTTACCGGTCAGGAAGTTGACCTTGACGCAGTTGTTTCTGACAGCAAAGCAAACCTTGGTGACATTAAGGAAACTGTTACTTCAAAGGCAGCTGAATTGGCTTCTGAAGAAAACACTGATGGCATCTTAGATACCGTAGCTGGCGCTGTTGATTCTGCTACCGGTGGTAAGTTTGCAGACAAGATTGAAGCTGCACGCGATTTCCTAGACTCCAAGCTGGGCGACGAGTAAGTTTAGACTTAGCAAAGTAGCTATTTGTAATCAGATTTAATCTGGGATAGCTATTCCGTAGATTAATTCTACTTTTGGGGGGCGCTTCGGTGCCCCCCAAAATTTTCCCACTAATGCCGCTCTCCCATTCCAGCGCACTCATTCACACAGCGATTCACAAACTCCGATTCCGGCGCGCTGATTTCCGCGCCCACTCATTCACACAGCGATTCACAAACTCCCATTCCGGCGCGTTGTTTTTCCACGCGCCGACCCACACTTCGCAATGGCACCCTACTCACCAAATACCAGGCGAGGCGCTTGCCCAGGTATGGGACAATAGAAATCGTGAAAGATGAAACAAATCGCCCTCGAGAAAGTGCTTCTAAAGCCACCGTGCAACCAGCCGGGAGTATTCTGCTAGCTGCCACCCCGATTGGGGACACAGCTGACGCCTCCCCACGCCTGGTCAAAGCCCTGCAAGAAGCCGACTTAATCGGCGCAGAAGACACGCGGAAACTACTTAATTTATGCGGGCGTTTAGGGATTAAAACAACTGCGAAAATCATTGCGCTGCATGAACATAATGAGAATGAGCGCGCGAAAAAGCTCCTTGAAGCAGCAGCAGCTGGGCAGCGCGTCATGGTAGTTTCAGACGCGGGAATGCCCACAGTTTCCGACCCGGGTTTTCGGGTGGCTTCGCAGGCAGCAGCCGCGCAAATAAAGGTTTCTGCTCTACCTGGGCCGTCTGCTGTGCTCACTGCCCTGGCAGTTTCGGGGCTGCCTTCAGACCGCTTCTGCTTTGACGGGTTTGTGCCCCGCAAAGAGAGTGACCGCAGAAAGTTCTTCGCAGCTTTAAAAACTGAGCCGCGCACGATGATTTTTTTCGATTCCCCTAAGCGAGTGCATGAAACTTTCGGGGTTTTAGAAGAAGTTTTCGGAGCAGACCGCAAAGCGGTGTTATGTCGTGAGCTGACCAAGACTTATGAGGAAATCTTACGCGGTACGGTGAGTGAGTTAAAAGATCTTACCGAGGGCGAAATCCGCGGTGAAATTACCCTGGTAATCGCCGGAGCAGAAAAGTCTAGTAAAGATCCGGCAGACTATGTGGCGCAGGTGAAGGCGTTAGCTGCAGAAGGTATGCGCCTTAAAGATGCGGCGGCGCAGGTAGCTGAGGCGACGGGCTTGCGGAAGAATGAGCTTTATCAGGCGGCTTTGGCAGCAAAGTAACTAAAAGAGCATAAAGTAGAGAAACCCGTACTTAAAGGCATAAACTATTAACTATGAGTCGTATTTTATCTGCAGTAGCTTGGCCGTATGCGAACGGCCCTCGTCATATTGGACACGTAGCCGGTTTCGGCGTACCTTCTGATGTTTTCTCACGGTACATGCGAATGCAGGGACACGACGTGCTAATGGTCTCTGGGACTGACGAACACGGTACCCCAATTTTGGTAGCTGCCGATGGGAAGGGGATTACTCCCCGGCAGTTGGCTGATGAAAATAACCGGCTGATTGTTGAGGATCTGGTGCAGCTGGGGCTTTCCTATGACCTTTTCACTCGGACTACTACCGGTAACCACTATCAGGTGGTGCAGGCAATGTTTGAGGTGGTGCGAGATAACGGTTACATGCTGGTGCAGACCACTCACGGAGCGATTTCGCCGTCTACTGGACGGACTTTACCGGACCGTTATATTGAGGGAACTTGCCCGATCTGTAAAGATGGGGGAGCGCGCGGCGACCAGTGTGATAACTGTGGGAACCAACTGGATCCGACTGACTTGATTAACCCGGTTTCGCGGATCAATGGGGAAACCCCTAAGTTTATTGAAACTGAACATTATTTCTTGGATTTACCTGGGTTGGCTGGGGCTTTGTCTAACTGGTTAGATGAGCGTGAAAAGTCCGGTACTTGGCGTCCGAATGTGATTAAGTTTTCGCAGAACTTTTTGGAAGATATTCGCCCTCGGGCGATGACTCGCGATATTGACTGGGGGATTCCTGTACCCGGGTGGGAGGATCAGCCGTCTAAGCGCCTGTATGTTTGGTTTGACGCGGTAGTTGGCTACCTGTCAGCTTCGATTGAGTGGGCGCGTCGTAGTGGTGACCCTGAAGCATGGCGGAAGTGGTGGAATGATCCTGAAGCCTTGTCCTACTACTTCATGGGTAAAGACAATATTGTTTTCCATTCGCAGATTTGGCCGGCGGAAATCTTAGGTTACAACGGGGGCGGAGACAAGGGCGGTGAGCCTGGCGCTTTCGGTACTTTGAATCTGCCGACTGAAGTGGTTTCTTCAGAGTTCCTCACTATGGAAGGGCGTAAGTTTGCGTCCTCGCGGGGGATTGTGATTTATGTGCGGGATATGCTGTCTCGCTACCAGCCGGATGCGTTGCGTTACTTCATTTCGGCGGCTGGGCCGGAAAGTTCTGATGCGGACTTTACTTGGGCTGAGTTTGTGCGCCGGACTAACTCGGAACTGGTAGCTGGTTGGGGGAACTTGGTGAACCGATCAGCTTCGATGATTAGTAAGCGTTTTGGGGAGATTCCTCAGCCGGGAGAGTTGGCAGAGATTGACCGGGCCCTGTTGGATCAGTTGGCAGCTGGATTTGCCGAGGTCGGTGAGCTGATCGGCTCTCATCGGCAGAAAGCGGCGATTGCTACGGTAATGCGGCTGGTGGGTGAAGCTAATAAGTATGTGGCTGATACGGAGCCTTTTAAGTTGAAGGATCCTGCGCAGGAAGAGCGTTTAGCTACGATTTTGTGGACTTTGGCGCAGGCGGTTTCTGATTTGAATACGATGATGAGCCCGTTCTTACCTCACTCTGCTAATGCGATTGACCTGGTAATGGGGGGTGCTGGTGACTTGGCTCCAATGCCGTCTATCGTTGAGGTGGAGGACTTGGATGTTACTAATGAAGATGGTTCTGCCCGCGCTTACCCAATTATTACTGGCGACTATCAGTTCCCTAAGTGGGAGCGTCGCAACGTAGTTGTGGGAACGAAGATTGAGAAACCGAAACCAGTTTTTGTGAAATTGGATGAGGCGATTATTGAAGAAGAACTGGCTCGCTACGCGGGAATCTGATTTAGATATATTCCTTGAAGGACACGTAGTTTGCTTGCTAGTGGCTAGTCCCGTTTAAGTTGTTAGCAGAAGAGTCCCGCACAATCACATTGGGAGTTTCTTCGCTTACGGTGTGGGGTGGTTGTCCGTCCAGGACAGATACTAGAACTTGGGCGGCGTGTTCACCTAAGGTGGCGGGGTTGCGACTGATTGCGGAGATGGAGGGTTTTACTACCCGACATATGGGTGAGTCTTCGCAAGAAACTAGGAGGATTTGTTTCCCGGGGGTAAGGTCATTGTCGTAAAGGGCTTGTAAGCCGCCGAGTGCCAGGATTTCGTTTTCAAAGATTAGCGCCTGCGGAGGGTTTGCTTTTTCTAATAGTTTCGTAGTTTCGGTATATCCGGCATATTCGGTGAAGTCTGTGTTGGAAGCGATTTCTACAGAGAGCACCACAGTTTTTGCGAAGTTACGCAAGGACGTGATCCGTCGTTTAGCGTGTAGGCGGGTGGCGGCTCCGCAGATGTACGCCAGGGAACTAACTTCTCTTGAGACCAGATGTTTAGCTATTTCAACCATCATTTGGGCGTCATTTGCCAGTACTGCAGAAGCTCCGGGCATGGAATCTCCGATGGCTACGGCAGGTAGTTCTAAAGATTCTAAGAGGCTGCTGCGTGGGTCTTGTTCCTGGGGGTTAACTACTACTACGCCATCGACTTTGCGCTGCGCCCACCATAGGCGATAGGTTTCTAACTCATCTTCGACAGAGTCTGCCAGGTGGAGGAGCAGTTCATAGTTGCTGGAGTGCAGGGTTGTTTGTAAGCCGACAATGAAGTTGAAGTAGAATCTTTCGGCTAAGTGGGAGGTGTTGGGGCGGGGGATAACTAAGCCGATTGTATTTGTTTTGGATGCTGATAGAGCGCGTGCTGTGGGGTTGGGTGACCACCCCATTGAGGCGGCTACTGTAAGGATGCGTTCGCGGGTTTGTGCGGATATTCCCGGTTTGTCGTTGAGTGCGAAAGAAACTGCGGTGGGGGAGACTTTAGCTGCCCGCGCAATATCTTTGATTGTGACTCGCTTCATTAAAATCACCTTAAACGTTATAAAATCTTAATCTAAAGATAGTTTACTAAACCGTTTTAGTAAGTACTATTCATTACATACTTCATCGAGGAAGTAACAGACGAAGGAGTCAAAATGCATGACAATAGAGATATCTTGGAACGCCGCATAGAGCGTACCCTGGTTGAGCGCATTTTGCCTGCCCAATACACAAAAATCGCTCCCCTTACCCTGGAACACTACCGGATCCCCCTAGAAAACGGGATCATTGCCGAGCCCATCTCTTTCAACGAAGCGAAAACTGCGCCCTACACACCTTTCACCCTGGGCACCACCTGGGGAGCGCCGTGGCAAACCACCTGGTTCCGCACCGTCCTCGAAACCCCAGCAAATCTGGAACTGTCAGAAAACGATGAACTGGAAGCAGTCTTTGACCTGGGCTGGGAAGACCACTCAGTAGGCTTCCAATGTGAAGCCCTGATCCGCGACGCCAACGGCGAAACCCTTAAAGCACTGAACCCGAAAAACCGCTGGCTCCCTTTAGACCGCCACACTAAACAACAAGAAATCTACATCGAAGCAGCCGCAAACCCCCTGCTATTAGCCGTCCCCCCATTCCAAGTCACCTACGACGGAGACAAACTCACCGCTTCACAAACTGACCTTTACACTTTCCGCAGCGCTGACCTATGTATTAAACACGCAGACGTCTACCACCTGGCATTAGATATTGCAGTTTTAAGAGAACTAATCGCTGTAGAAAAAGACTTTACCGACTGGCACTGGCGGATCCTCTTCACTCTAAACGACGCCTTAGACGCCCTCGATCTAAACCAGATCCCCGCTACCGCGCCTAAAGCTAGAGAAATTCTCAAACCGGTTTTAACTGCCCCCGCATTGCCCGGCGCCCACCAACTATCTGCCGTGGGACACGCCCACATCGACACCGCCTGGCTGTGGCCACTGCGCGAAACCCGACGCAAAGTAATCCGCACCCTGGCAAACGTAGTAAGACTTATCGAGGACGGCACCGGACTAATCTTCGCCCTCCCCGCCGCACAACACCTGGAATGGGTAAAACAAGACGACCCCAACTTATTTACCCGCATCAAAACCTGTGTTGAAAACGGCAGTATTGTCCCCGTCGGCGGAATGTGGGTAGAGCCAGATGCAGTTTTACCTGGGGGAGAAGCCCTCTGCCGGCAACTCACCGAAGGTATGAGCTGGCTAGAAGAAAACCTGGGATACACCTGTAAAGAAATCTGGCTCCCCGATTCTTTCGGCTACTCTGCAGCACTGCCACAAATCGCTCGTGAAGCAGGGATTGAACGCTTCCTCACCCAGAAAATCTCGTGGAACCAAGTAAATGTATTCCCTCACCACACGCTACTTTGGGAAGGAATCGACGGATCGCGGATCTTCACCCACTTCCCCCCGGCAGACACCTACGGATCAGACATTAGCGGAGCCAACCTACACCACGCGGTAAATAACTTTAAGAATAAAGGACGCGCCAACTGCTCCCTACTTCCCTTCGGCTACGGAGACGGCGGGGGCGGCCCCACCCGGGAAATGATAGAACGGATCAGCCGCTACAGTAACCTACAGGGCGCACCAGTAGTAAAAATGGAAAGCCCCGTAGACTTCTTTGACAAAGCCATTGCCGACCAACCCCAGCCGCCGGTATGGGTGGGGGAACTATACCTAGAACTCCACCGCGGAACCCTCACCTCACAAATCGCCACTAAACAAGGTAACCGCCGTAACGAAGCTCTGCTGCGTGAAGCTGAACTATGGGCAACTATGGCCGCCCTAAACGGAGTTAGAGACTACCCCTTAGCAGAACTACGCGAACTATGGCGCAACCTTTTACTATGCCAATTCCACGATATTCTCCCCGGCACCTCAATCGCCTGGGTACACCGTGAAGTAAAAGAAATCCACGCAGAAACTTCCGCACGCCTCGAAGCAATCATAAACGCTTCTTTAACCGCATTAACTGCCGGTGGCGACCAACTTCTCAGCGCAAATGCCAGCTCATATTCCCTCGGCGCAGCCGCTCCTCTAAGTATCAGCGCCGAGCCCCTCACAACCAGCGGTGCAGCAACCCAAAATACCCAGCCAGCCCACCCGGTAACAACTAATTCGGTAACAACAAATCCGGTAAGTAACCCCACGCCAGTTACCATCGACCGCGAGCGCCGAGAAATCTCAAACGGAATCATTACCGCCCGCTTCAACCAAGCAGGTGAATGTGAAAGCCTAGTAGAAGTAGCTACCGGACGCGAATACCTACCGGCAAACGCAGCTGCCGGAGTTCTACACGTTCACCAAGACTTCCCTAACATGTGGGACGCATGGGATATCGACCCCTTCTACCGCGGCAGCCAAACTACGGTAGAAACCCGCCAACTAAAATCCCTCACCCTCACCGACGGGCAAGCAATAGTTAAAGCAACCGCCACCTACGGGCAAAGTGAAATCAACCTAACCTGGAGCCTTGCCCCCGGCGAAACCGGCCTGGACCTACAAGTAGAGGCAAGCTGGTGGGAAAGTGAAAAACTCCTGAAACTAGGCTTCCCCGTTGATATTCACACCGACCAAGCCGAATATGAAACCCAAATGGGCTTCATCAAACGCAACACCCACGAAAATACCTCTTGGGACGCCTATAAGTTTGAAGCCGGCGCACACCGCTGGATTCGGATAGCTAACGCAGGTGCTGCACTAGCAATCGCCAATAACGCCACCTACGGGTGGGACGTTACCCGCCACGCTCGCGGAAACCGCGGAACCTGGTCACTGGTTAGAGCTACTTTAATAAAAACTGCTGTCTACCCTGACCCACACCAAGATCAGGGAAACCACAGTTGGAAATTCCGTCTGATTCCCGGTGCCAGCGTAGAAAATGCAGTAGCTGCCGGGCAAGACATTAACTTGGGGCGGCGTAAACTAACCGGCAAACCAGTTGCCCCACTGTTTACCTTAGAAGGATTAACTACAGAATCAGTGGCTTTAGCTCCTGACGGATCCGGTGACGTGATAATCCGCGCCTATGAGCCAACCGGCGGCCCGGCAAACGCCACCTTAACCCTACTCCACCCCCGGTTGAAACAGCCGCTCATAACTGATCTGCGCTATCAGCCGGTGGAAACTAAACAACTAACCCAAACTGAATCGCGTTCTTATAGCTTGGAAGTAAGTCCCTTCCAAATCATCACCCTGCGAATCCCAACCGAAGGAAGTGCAAAGTGAAATTTGGCGTGAACTACACACCGCGTGGAAACTGGTTCCACTCCTGGCTGGACTTTGATCCAGCTAAAGTAGCTGAAGATATGCAAACCATTGCCAGCATAGGCGCTGACCATGTGCGTATCTTCCCCCTATGGCCGATCCTGCAACCAAATCGCACGCTGATCCGCACAAAAGCAATCGATGACGTGGTGAAAGTTGCTGAACTGGCTCATCAAGCCGGCTTGAATACCTCAATAGATGTCCTCCAAGGACACCTGTCCTCATTTGATTTCCTCCCCAGCTGGGTTTCCACCTGGCACCGGCGAAACCTTTTCACTGACCCGCAGGTGGTGGATGGACAACTACAGTTACTCACCGCCCTCGGAAAAGCCCTGAAAGACGTTCCCGGCACCACGGGACTGACCGTAGGTAACGAATTTATCCAGTTCGCTGCCCTGCGTCACCCAGATGCCGACTTGATTTCTAAAACTGAAGCGAATCAATGGCTGGCAACCCTACTGGGGAAAGCCAAGGAAATTTGGCCCGCCGGGACGCACGTGCACTGCCACGACGACGACCTCTGGTTTGACGACACGCACCCCTTCACCCCCGCAGCAGCAGTTGAATACGGTGACTTAACTACCGTTCACTCCTGGGTATTTGGGCGGATCGGCCCGCGTTTTGGAAAAGGTGCGCCAGAGCTAACCCATTTTGCCCGCTACCTGTGTGAACTCGCAGCCGCCTGGTCACCCACCCCGGGTAGAGGCGTGTGGCTCCAAGAAATTGGCAGTCCCATAAACTACGTGGAAACCAGTGACGCTCCCCAATTCCTTTTAGAAACAGTGGGTAACTTGTTAGGAGCCGGCGGCGGGGGAGTCTCCCCCCATTTAGAAGCCATCACCTGGTGGTGTTCCCACGACGTTTCGCAAGACTTGGCAGATTTCCCCGTTTTAGAATATTCTTTGGGATTAATTTCCGAGGACGGAAAAGTCAAACCCATCGGGGAAGCCTTCAAAGAAGCCACCCAACTCTACAGTGCCACCGAATATGAGCCGGTGGAACGCGAAAAACTGGTCTTTAACGCCCCGCAGTGGCAGCGTAGCCAAACCGATGCCACCCACGCATTCTTTGATCAGTGGGTAGCGCACGCCCTCCAAGGGGACGTGAAAGCTATCGAACTGAACTTAAGCGGATATGAAGAAAAAATCGGAAAGCAAGCGCCGACGCAAACTTTCCTTTCAACCTGGGAGTAACCCCCACGGGACTTCCAACTAACCAAAATAAATAATTTCCAAGGAGGGAAAACAAATGAGAACCAAACGTGTTCTATCTGCAGTAATTGCAGGCCTAGCCGCATTAAGCTTGGCAGCATGTACCGGTGGCGGCGCAGGCACCACACCTGAAGTTAGCTCCGACGTAAAAGGTCTAAGTGGGGAAATCACCTTCCAAACCTGGTCACTCAAAGGTGACCGATTCTCCCCCTACTTTGAAAAACTCATCAAAGACTTTGAAACCGCTAACCCAGGTGTGAAAATCAAATGGATTGACCAACCCGGTGACGGCTACGAAGATAAAATCCTCCAGCAAGCTAACTCTGGTGAACTCCCAGACGTAATCAACCTACCTCCAGAATTCGCTTACAAACTGGCTCAGGTAGATCAGCTGATGGACCTGAAAGCAGCCGATGCGAAAACTCTTGATCTCTATGTCGAAGGGGCAAGTAAAGCCTACGAGTACCCAGAGATTGAAGGAACCTACGGGTACGCCTGGTATTTGGGAACTGACCTCAACTGGTACAACACAAAGATGCTTAAAGATGCCGGCGTGGATATCGACAAACTTCCTACCACTTTGGATGAACTATTCGAAATGGCTTCTAAAGTAGCCAAAGAAACAAACGGGAAAATTAAGATGATTTCTGACGTACCCCGTACCGGGACTCTTTCAGCTGCCGGAGTGGAAATCTACAAGGACGGTAAGTTCGTTTTCAACACTCCAGAAGCTGTAAAAGTAGTGGAACGCTACAAGAAAGCCTACGAGGACGGAGCTATGCCAGCCGAAGCGTTGAACGCCGACTACCTGGGGAACAAGACCCTGTACCTTTCAGGGAAAACTGCTTGGACTACCGGCGCTGCTGGTTTCGCTTCTGACATGGCAAAAGACGCTCCAACTTTGGTAGCTGACACTGTAGTAACCCCACGAATCGGACACCCACCTTTGTTCATTCAAGGTATTTCAGTAGCTAAGAATACTAAGAATCCTGAAGTTGCTTTAGCTTTCGCTAAGTACCTAACCAACACTGAAAACCAAGTGGAATTCGTTAAACTCGCCCAAGGTTTCTTCCCCGGAACTAAGGAAGCAAACGCAAACCCAGATTCTTTCACTTCAGTAATTGAATCCGAACTCCAAAAGCAGGCAACTGAAAAAGCTGCCGCCGCAATGGATGAAGCAACCCCTGAATACCCCATCCAGTTCACCTACGACATGGACACCTACCTCAAACAGCAGATGGCTCTGGCTGTTAAGGGTGAAATTTCCATTCAGGAAGCCTTAGATAAGGCCGTCGATTACGCGAATAAGAACCTCGCTAAGTAATCAACCTGTGAGGGTGTGCGGTGGCATCTGCACCACACACCCTCACAAATCTTCCCAACCAAAAGAGCTTTAATCACAGAACTTTAGTTACTGCTTTAGTTAAAGGAGGCGGAAAATGAAATCCTACCGCTGGTACACGCCATACATACTTTTGGCTCCGGCGATTGTGTGGGTAGTAGTCTTTGCAATCTGGCCATTTCTAAACACAGTCTACCTAGCCTTCACAGACGCCCGGCCCCTGCGGAAACCAAACTGGGTGGGACTGGAAAACTTCCAAGAACTTTTTGCAGACGAACGCTTCACCTATGCGATGACGACCAGTTTCGTGTACGTCCTCATTTGCGTTCCTCTGCTAACTTTCCTACCTCTTTTTCTGGCTCTTTTAGTACAAAAGAAAATCCCCGCTATTTCGATTTTCCGCACCACCTACTATTTCCCAGTGATCGCTTCAGTGGTAGTAGTCGGGATTATTTGGAGCTGGATTTTCGACACTAAAGGCATCATCAACGAATCTTTAATGTTCACCGGTGTGATTGACGAACCGATTACTTTCCTCATCGATCGTTGGCTAATTCTCTTATCCGCCATTTCTCTCACCGTTTGGAAAGGGCTGGGATACTACATGGTAGTTTACCTAGCGGCACTTACTAACGTTTCCCCTGAACTCCACGAAGCTGCCGCTTTAGACGGGGCCAACACCTGGCAGCGTTTTTGGAACGTCACTGTTCCTGCGGTACGTCCCGCCATGATGCTAATTTCTGCGCTGATTACAGTTGCCGCGATGCGTATCTTCGCTGAAATCTACGTGCTCACTAATGGAACCGGTGGACCCGGTGGGCAAGCCCAATCCCTGGTAATGCTAATCCAACAAACCGGAAAAGGCTTAAACGGGCGGTTAGGTTACGCCTCCGCCGTATCAGTGGTACTTTTCTTCCTCACCATTGTGCCTCTACTGATTGTGGGTTGGATTAATCAAGGAGAGCAGATCCGCACCGCCCTCGAAAACAGGAAGAAGCGCCGCGCCCAACGTAAAAATGGGAAACTAATCGCGGAAGGAACCACGAAATGAAAATTAACCGACCCTGGCGCCGCCGCGGCGAAGCGGATTTCGCAAAACCAACCTTACAGGGACTAATTTTCCGCTATATTCTGCTGGTCTTTGTCATGGTGATTACTGTAGGCCCCTTCATTTGGCAGCTTTCTACTTCCCTTAAAGGCCCGTTTGAGGACATTTATATGTTCCCTCCGAACTTGATTCCGGCTGAACCAACTTTGGAAAACTATGCGGAAGTAACCCGCACTATTCCGGTAGTTTCCTACGCGTGGCACTCGCTTTTAGTGGCTTTAGCTACCGTTGTCACTAACGTCATTTTTGCTACTGCTGCCGGTTATGCGCTGGCTCAAATGCAGTTTAAGGGCAAAGCTATCTTAATGATTCTGATTCTTTCAACCCTTTTACTTCCGGGTGAAGTTACCCTTACCTCACAGTATTTGACGGTGAAAAGTATGGGCTTGGCAAATACTTTAGTGGGTGTTTTCTTACCCGGTGCAATCACGGCGATTAACGTTCTATTGATGACTACCGCCGCAGCTGCCGTGCCACAGTCGATTTTAGATGCGGCTGCGATTGATGGTGCTTCAGTTATGCAGCGAATCCGCCATATTCTTTGGCCTAATGTTAAGGGAATGGCTTCAGTAGTGGCATTGATGAGTTTCATTCAAGCTTGGGATGATTTCCTGTGGCCCCTGGTGGTTTTATCCGATCCGGAAAAGTACACGCTGACGGTGGGGATGGAGTATTTGAAATCCACGATGAGTAATAATCCGCGGGTGGTGGCAGCGGGTACGATGATTGCGCTAATGCCGATTATTTTACTTTTCGTTTCCACTCAAAAGCAGTTCTTCCGCGGAGTAGAAGCTGGCGGGGTGAAAGGTTAAGTCGGATAACTTTAATGGGGGCTTGGCGGAAGTATTTCCGCCAAGCCCCCCTTTTTTGTCTTTGGGATTTGCAATTAAGCAGGGTGTTTTACGTGCCTTTTAAAGGGTTTTCCCAAGGGCGTGGTAAAACTATTTTTTCTGTGCATTAAGGACTTCTAAACCGAACTGTAAAGAGATTGCTCCACCAGAGAAGTTCTGGCAGTCAATCCCGTGGGCTTGTAGAATCCGCTGCGCTAGGTAAGAGCGTAAACCGGACTGGCAGTGAACACTGACTCGGCGTCCAGCTGCGGCGGTGCGGACTTCTTCAATCCGGTCACGTAGTTCTGGAAGAGGGATTAGTAAAGACTCGGGGAGCTTAAACTTTCCATCTACTTCTGCGTGGTTGCGCACGTCCAGCACTAAATCGGTTTCGATTACTGTAGGAATGTCTTTCCAATCCCAGGTGGGGCAGTTGTCGAATAGAATATTTCCGGCGGTGAAGCCCAGCATATTTACCAGGTCTTTGGCGGAGCCGATTGGAGGTGAGTAGCAAAGTTCCAGTTCGGCTAAGTCATCTGCGGTCATTCCGGCGCGCAGGGCGGTTGCTAAAACGTCGATGCGTTTATCGGCTCCGTCTGGGCCAACTGCTTGGGCGCCGAGCAGGTGTCCATCGGGGGAGAAAAAGCCGGTTAGGTGGATTTGTTTCGCACCGGGGTAGTAGCCGGCATGCTGGCTGCCGTGTACGCGCACAGTGGTGTATTCGGTGTTGCCTTCTAAAGCGCGTGAGTTAGCGCCGGTTACGGCGGCGACTACGTCGAAAACGCGGACTACTGCGGTGCCGAGGACGGGTTTTTGCTCGATAGTGGCGTGTCCTAAAGCCTGGTCGGCGGCGCGGCGCCCTTGGCGGTTGGCGGGGCCAGCTAGGAAGATGGGGGCAAGTCGCCCGTCGTGGAAGCGTACTTGCACTACGTCCCCGGCGGCTAAAATATCTGGGTCAGAGGTGACTTGGTTGTCATCTACAATCACTGCGCCGCGTTCAGAAAGTTCCAGTCCAGCTTCTTTAGCCAGTTCTGACCGAGGGCGTACCCCTAAGGAAGCGAGAATTAAACCGGTTTCTACGGTAGAACCGTCAGAGAGGTGTACGATTGCACCGTTTGCGGTTTCTTCAACGCGCTGGGCCAGCACCCCTAAGCGGAGGTCTACACCGTGTTCGCGAAGTTCACGGTGGAGAACAACTGCCAGATCTGGTTCTAGGAGGGGCATTACCTGGGGGGCTGCTTCAACTAGGGTAACTGTGTAACCTTGATGAACCAGGGCTTCGACTGCTTCTAAGCCGATGAATCCAGCGCCCAGGACGGTTACGTGTGTAGGTTTGCGTTCGGCCAGGTCGGCAAGGAAAGCATCCATTTGGGGGATGGTGCGCAGGCCGTGAACTACGGGTAGTTCCAGGCCGGGAACTGGGGGGAGTACTGCGTCTGCTCCGGGAGCGAGGATTAGTTTGTCGTAGCTTTCGGTGTATTCACCGTCTGGGCCGGAAACGGAAACAGTTTTTTCTGCGCGGTTAATTTTGGTGACAGTTGAGTTTACTCGCACATCTAAGTTTGCGCGGGATTTTAGGGTTTGGGGAGTGTGGAGTAAAAGGGAATCGCGTTCGGCGATTTCTTTACCTACGTGGTAGGGAAGTCCACAGTTGGCGAAAGACACGTATGGCCCGGCCTCGAAAACGATAATTTCTGCTTTTTCATCTAAACGGCGTGCTCTGGCAGCTGCTGACATACCTGCGGCGACACCACCGACAACAACAAGTTTCATAATCTTCCTTTCATTGTAGCACAAAACTCTTCTATATAAGGATACCTGATTTGCAGACGCGAAGCGGACTGAACCGAAAAACCTAGCAAAAAATGTCCGGTCAGTTACCTTAGATAACTAACCGGACATTTCTAAAACACAGTTATTATTAACGGCGCTTACGCTCTTTAAGTGCAGTGACGAAAGCAAATACTAAAAGAACTAAACCAATTGCTCCGGAAGAAACAATCGCGAGCACCACCGGATCAATTCCATTCGTGAACGGAAGTACGATAATGAAAACCCCGATCGCAAAGACAATGAAAGCCCAGGCAAGTAAACCAAAGTTAATTCCCTTAGAACCGGCAACTGAATCCGCGGAATAAGAAGCGCTATCATAAGTGCCGCTGGGGAAAGAAGTATCAGTTCCAGCCAGGGGAGCTTCAGATCCTACCGGCGGCACATCGGCATTAGTCTCAGCGAACGACGGGGCCGGGCTGACAGGGGTCTCTCCGGTGGCTTCAGGTGAAAATGCGGAAACAGTAGGGCTGGAAGTAACGCTTTCGGCAGGTTCTACTGTGTCAGTAAGTTCATCTGGAGCAGGGGTTTGTGAAAAATCATTTTGCGTAGACATGGTAGAGCTTTCCTTAATGAATTGGGTAATGAATCGAGGGGGCATACCCTAAGATAAAGGGCGAGAGTAGGAATAAAACGACAATACTTAAAGCCGTTAGCCAAGTTCCTTGGCGACCTTTAATAGCCAAATAACCCAGCATTAAGCCCATGGAAATGAAAGCTATTCCAAGGAAGTTTAAGAAAACTAACTCTGAGGTAAGAGGGAGGAAACTAAGTTCCTTAGCTAAAAGTAAGAAAGCTAGGGAAACTAAGCTAAACCCGGCCAGACCCAGGAAGGCGGCAACTCCAGGGCCTCTGCCCCAACGGCCTCCTATCTCTGCCATTTCCCCCGGGTAATACAGCGGAGGCTGCGCAACTGACGGAATATTAGGTGAATGCGCAGGCGGATAAGCGTAGTTTCCATACCCATTGACAGGAATCTGCAACGGAAGTTCCGGAGCAGCCGGTACAAATGTGGGAAGCGAATCAGCCGGAGGAGCCCAATTCCTTGGCGACGCCTCCGGGGGGAGTGAACCTTCAGCAACAGGGGTAGCTTCAGTGAACTGTGGAGCAGGCGGAGTCTGCGGAGCTTCAAAAACAGGTGGATTCTGTGCAGCAGGTGGAGTGGGAGCTGCAGCTTCGAAATTTGCGAAAGGTTGAGGGGCATTAGGAGATGAAGGATACATGGTAGTTTCACCTTTCGAGTTTGATTTATTACGATGGGCAAAAAAGATGATTACCCCAATAAGCAGAGCAACTATCGTCAGCGGAGAAACTGAAAAAAAGACATTATCGAAGGTAGGATCGAGTAAACCTAAGTTAAATCGAAAACCCCGAGAAGTTAATGCCGCAATAGTACCCAGCAAAATAAGTGCTTGCGAACCGGTAAACCGCGACGCTAAAAGTTCCTCTAACTCGATGGACTCAGAATGTTCTTCCGGCAACAGCGCCCAGGTGAGCATATACAGTAAAGTAGCCACTGGGAAAGAAACCAGTAAGAGGATGATAAAGATCCCGCGGACAATCGCAACATCCCACTGGAATCTCTTAGCAACAGCGAGGGCGATTCCCCCTAACCAACCGTTTTGAGAACGTCGCCAAGTCAGCGCCCGCAGTTCAGTAAAAAACTTAGCCGTAGGTGGCTTTCTGTAAGGTGCTTGCGGAGGACCATAGCCACCGGGAGGACCATAGCCACCGGGAGGAACAGCTCCAGCAAAAGGAGGCTGCCCATTCGCAGAATTATTATTATCAAAAGTATTCATACCTCTATTGTCAATAAAAATACAGCCGACAGCTATCGGGGAAACCCCTGATTGCACCCTGAAATATGCAGAAAATATAGAGGATTGAACAGAAAGTCTGGCAGACTTAAAAAGTGGCAGAAACACTTCAACCAAATAACCAGCGTCTCCCCTTAGAACGTACCCGTCCAGGTGACCCCTACCGACCTACCCCCTATGTAGCAGGAGTAGCATCCGGTTTAGCACTCCACCTGGATATAAAAGTTGCCTACATTCGCTGGTTTTTCGTACTCATCAACCTATTCGCCTTCTTTGGTGCCGGAATTATCTTATACGTCTGGCTCTGGGCAACAGTAAAACCCACCACCGATTACCGCGAATATAATGAAGAACGCCTGGCACAAAAACAAAAAATTGTGAACACCGGCTGGCAAATCCCGTCTTACATCCAAGGGATAATGCTAGCAACGCCTTTTTTACTAGTTAGCATAGTCGGACTAATGCATCTAAACGGCTGGTATCTACTTTCTGACTGGCATCTGGGCATCGCACTTCTGTCCAGTGGAATACTGATTATCTGGACCCAAACCCAAAATCTAAACCGCTGGATAAAACCCGCCGTAGCCACCCCCCTAACTTTGGGCTTCTTACTCCAAATCGGAGGGATCCTCTTAATCTCCGCCGCCGTGCAAATAGATGAACCCTGGGTGAATAACCTTTTCGTAGGTATAGCAATCCTAGCTTCGGTAACTCTTTCCCTGGCCCCATTCCTCATGTATTCCAACCAAGAATACCAAAATGCAAAATTAGAACGAGTACGCGAAACAGAACGAGCTGACATAGCCGCCCACCTACATGACTCCGTACTCCAAACACTCATGCTAATCAAAGCAAACGCAATGGACGCAGCGAAAGTAAAAAGCCTCGCAATCCAACAAGAACGCGAACTAAGAGCCTGGCTCTACACCGGAGTTAAAGACACCCAAAAATCATTCTCTGAACAACTTAGACAAACTATTAGCGAAATTGAAACCAGCTACGGAACAGAAGTTGAAGCTGTCTGCGTGGGAGACACCACCCCCGGCCCCAATGAACTAACCATCATTGCTGCCACTGCCGAAGCCACAAAAAATGCGGTAAGACACGGAAAACCACCTGTGCGAGTATTCTCAGAAATACGCCCCGGACAAATCGACATCTACATACGCGACCACGGTTGCGGATTCACCCTAGAAAACATCGCCCCCGACAGGCACGGGGTTAAAGACTCAATTATCGGGCGAATGGAAAGAGCCGGCGGAACCGCAAAAATCCGTAAACTCGAACTAGGAACCGAAATACACCTAACCATTCCGCCCTCGGAAAAAGAAGGAAAATAACCATGCCGGAACAACCAATTTCCGTGGTAATCATCGACGACCACCCACTGGTACGCGCAGGAATCCGCTTTGAACTCGAAAAATACCCCACCCAAATCCAAATCGTTGGAGAAGCAGCCGACGTAGACAACGCTATTTCCCTGGTACAACAACTCACTCCCCAAGTTGCCCTTTTAGACGTACATATGCCAGGAGGAACCGGCGGAGGCGGAGCAGAAGTAGCTGCCCGCTGCAAAAACAGCCCCACCCGCTTTCTGGCACTCTCCGTTTCAGACGCAGCCGAAGACGTAGTTGCAGTGATCCGCGCCGGCGCTCGCGGATACGTCACCAAAACTATTTCCACCCCCGAACTAATCCAAGCAATTGAACGAGTCGGTGCCGGTGACGCAGCTTTCTCACCCCGCTTAGCTGGTTTTGTTTTAGATGCTTTCGGAAGTACCCAAACTAATGTCACCGATGAAGAACTTGATCTTCTTTCTACCCGCGAACAAGAAGTAATGCGTTTGATAGCTCGTGGATATACCTACAAGGAAGCGGCAGCAGAACTATTCATCTCAATTAAAACGATAGAAACCCACGTTTCAGCCGTACTTAGAAAGTTACAACTATCCAATCGAAATGAATTAACACATTGGGCAAGCCAGCGGAATTTAATATGAGCATACATGTGGCAATGAGTTGTCACATTAGTTTAATATGTGTGAGTAGACTGATTACAAAATGAGTAGACTGACCTAATAAATTCATATTCACACACAGTAAGGAAGCCATGAATATCCGTGACTTGCATTACTTTATCACCCTAGTTGATGAACGCAGCTTCACCAAAGCTGCGCAACGCTGCGGGGTATCTCAGCCAACTCTCTCAACACAAATCCGCAAACTTGAAGAAAAAATCGGGGCTACTTTAGTTGAACGCACCAGCCAAGGAATCATCATAACTCCAGTTGGGCAAGAAATTTTAGACTATGCTCGGGGCATCATTGAAAAAGCCGAAGCTATTCAACACTTCGCTGAGCGTGCCCGTGACCCACACTCAGGTACCTTCACCCTGGGTCTCTTTACAACCCTGGGACCCTACCTATTGCCACGCATTATGGGGCGTATCCGTACAGAATTGCCAAATATCACCGTACGGCTAGTAGAAGATAAAAATGAAGTCCTCCAAGAAATGCTCATTAAAGGAGAACTGGACGGGGTAGTTTTAGGGGAAATCCCGCAAGACGAACGTCTGGTAGTAAAACCACTTTTCAAAGAAGACTTTGTATTCGGTTCTACTAAAGATCACCCACTGGCTAACTTAGAGCGCCCCTTAAAAGTTGAAGACCTGCAGTCTACTGAACTATTAGTTTTAAATGAAGGACACTGTCTAACAACTCAGTCGCTAGAAATTTGCCGCACTGCCCATGCGAAACAAATGGATTTTCGTGCGTCCTCTTTCCCCGTGCTCTGCAATATGGTTGCATCCGGTTATGGAGCTACCCTACTTCCCCGCCTCTCAGTTATCCCCCCAATTCAGAATCCAGACGGATTACACATTACGGAATTTGGTGAGAACGGGCCGTCGCGTACCGTTTACTTCGCGATGCGCGCCTCTTCACCGCTTTACCCAATCGGGGAAGCCCTCCAAGAAATCATTAGAGAAGTTGCCCCAGAAGCCTCTGCAGGGGCAACTGACTTAAACTAAACGCTTTGCGGGTGAGTTTTTAGATTTAGAAAACTCACCCGCAAAACTATAAATATAAGCCTGTCTGTCGATACTGGTAGGGTATTAGTGTGAGTCAAATAGGTACATATAACCCCGCTGTAGCTCTTCCTGGATTGCCCCCGGTAGAAGACCTACTTATAGTTACTTCCCCCCATCAGCAGCAGGCTGAAAAAACCCACCAAAACAGTGATTTTTCAGTGAACGCTGACTGTGACAAACTGCTGCAGGGACTTAATCCGCAGCAGCAAGAAGCGGTTACACACTCCGGTAGCCCACTGCTGATTATCGCCGGAGCAGGATCAGGAAAAACTCGGGTGCTGACTCATCGGATTGCATATTTACTCTGCACCGGCCGGGCCCGTGCCGGAGAAATATTAGCAATTACCTTCACGAATAAAGCAGCCGCAGAAATGCGAGAGCGGGTAAATCAACTGGTGGGTGCCACCGCGAATCGAATGTGGGTATTTACCTTTCACTCCGCCTGCGTGCGAATCCTTAGAGAACAGTATCAGGCAGCCGGAATGCGGTCGAGTTTCACCATTTACGACGCAGCAGACTCACAAAAACTCCTGGGAATAATAACTAAGAACCTGAACATTGACACAAAACGATTCACGCTGAAACTACTAGGATCGCGCATTTCAGACTTGAAAAACGAGCTAATTACCTGGCAAGAATACCAAGAAAATGCCCCGAACGATCCCGTATCTAAAGTGGTAGCCCAGGTGTATCAGCAGTACCAACGCCAACTTACCGAAGCAAATGCGGTTGATTTTGACGATCTAATTATGAAAGTGGTGCAACTGCTCCAAAGCAATCCCGCGGTGGCAGAACACTACCGGCGGCGTTTCCGCCACATCCTGGTAGATGAATATCAAGATACCAACCACGCACAATATGTGCTGGTCAGAGAATTAATTGGAAATGGCGCAGACCTTCCCGCCGGAGAACTAACCGTAGTGGGTGACTCAGACCAGTCAATCTACGCTTTCCGCGGTGCCACCATACGCAATATTGAGGAATTTGAAAAAGATTTCCAAAATGCGCACACAGTGGTACTGGAACAAAACTACCGTTCCACTCAAAATATTCTGTCAGCAGCCAATGCGGTTATTTCAAAAAACTATGGGCGCCGCGCTAAAGCTCTGTGGACAGCCTCTGGAGCTGGAGAACTAATTGCCTATGACGCAGCTGAATCAGAATACGATGAAGCTAAAATAGTGGTTCAAGAAATCAGCCGTTTAACTCCAAGCGAATACAAATACGGAGAAATAGCGATCTTTTATCGCACCAACTCTCAGTCACGCGCCCTGGAAGAACAACTTGTCAGAGCAGGGATTCCGTATCGAGTAGTGGGCGGCACAAAGTTCTACGAACGCAAAGAAATCAAAGACGCTTTAGCCTACCTACAAGTTATTGCCAACCCAGATGATGCAGTGGCAATTCGGCGGATTATCAATACCCCCCGCAGAGGAATCGGAGACAAAGCCGAACAAGTATTGGCCGCCCACGCGCAAATGGAAGGAATCAGTTTCGGAGCAGCTGCACGACAAGTGTGGATCCAAAAAGGGTGCGACCAGGGGGAAGCAAAAACCGTTGAAGTAAGCCCAGCCGCCTGGGAACAGCAAATTCGGGAAGCCCTCATTGAAAATCCAGCTCCGCTGGCAGGCTTAACTGCGCGAGCATTAAACTCAATCGCCGCCTTTTGGGGAGCGATTGAAACTATGCAAGTGTATGCCAAGGAGCATTCCATTGCAGAAGTTCTGGATCAGATTTTAGATGTTACCGGATACCTAGAAGAACTACGCCGATCTAAAGACCCGCAGGATTTAAACCGCGTGGAAAACCTGGCTGAACTACATTCTGTTGCCACCGACTTTGCTAAAGCTAACCCCACTGGGCAACTCCACGACTTTTTAGAAAGAGTTGCCCTGGTAGCAGACGCCGACCAGGTAGCTTCAGAAAGTGAAAATGCCGGAGAAATCACCCTGATGACAGTGCATACAGCTAAAGGGTTAGAATTTCCCGTAGTTTTCGTAACCGGATTAGAAGACGGCACTTTCCCGCATCAACGATCCTTAATGGAAGTATCTGAACTGGCCGAAGAAAGACGCCTAGCTTATGTGGCAATCACTCGAGCTAGGAAAAAACTCTACCTATCGCGCGCTGCAGTGCGATCTGCCTGGGGGACCCCAACAGATCTGCCACCTTCAAGATTTTTAGACGACATTCCCAGCGAACTATTAGAAATACGCCGAGGGCAAACACAAATGGATCGCTACCGCAGTGGTGGTTATGGCGCCGGAAATGGAATTAGAAACAGGGGCACCAGCTACCGGCAAAGTAGCTCAGCCACCGAAGGATACGCGGCAGGTTCAGCTGATGATGATTTTGCTCCCGCATTTGGAAGTGGGTTAAGTTACCGCGGCCCCCGCAGCGCTTCAGAATATGAGATGGAAACGCTTAAATCTGAAGCAACTTTATCAATCGCGCAAAAACTCTCTCAGCAGCAAAAACAGCCGGCTGAAGCGACCTCGGAAAGTGAGGGAATTTCCCTTAAAATCGGGGATAAAGTACGCCACGCTAGCTACGGAACTGGCATCGTAATCGGCATGGAAGGAAGCGGAAAATCAACTGTCGCAAATGTTGATTTTGGCGACGGGAAAGGTAAGCGACTCATGCTACGCTACGCACCCCTAGAAAAGCTGTAACATAATAGTTGTAACAATTAAACGCAACCGAAGCGTTTAAGAACCGGAAGGAAATCAGCGTGGATCTCTTTGAATACCAAGCCCGCGACCTTTTTGAAGCTCATGGCGTGCCCGTCCTAAAAGGCATTGTAGTTAATACTGCTGAAGCAGCAGAACAAGCAGCTGAAACTATCGCAAGCCCAGTAGTTGTAGTCAAAGCTCAAGTAAAAGTAGGGGGACGAGGTAAAGCCGGAGGCGTTAAACTGGCGAAAACTCCCGCTGAAGCAAAAGAACACGCTGACGCTATCCTCGGAATGGATATCAAAGGGCACACCGTAGCGAAAGTGATGATCGCCCAGGGCGCAACCATCGCAGAAGAATACTATTTCTCAATACTTTTAGATCGCGCCAACCGCTGCCACCTGGCCATGTGCTCAAAAGAAGGTGGCGTAGACATTGAAACGCTTGCTAAGGAACGCCCAGAAGCCCTGGCTAAAGTTCCCCTGGATGCTTCAGTAGGGATAGACGAAGCAAAAGCGAAAGAGATTCTCACCCAAGCAGGATTTGAAACCGCAGAACAAGAAAAGCTCATCCCAGTTTTAGTGAAACTCTGGGAAGTTTACGCAAAAGAAGACGCAACTTTAGTGGAAGTAAATCCCCTGGTAAAAATTGCTACCGGAGACATCATTGCCCTGGACGGTAAAGTCTCATTGGACGACAACTCCATCTTCCGCCACCCAGAACACGCTGAACTAAAAGACCTCACCGCAGAAGATCCCTTAGAATCAAAAGCTAAAGCAGCGGGACTAAACTACGTGCGTCTAAACGGGGAAGTAGGCATCATCGGAAACGGTGCCGGACTGGTCATGTCCACCCTTGACGTAGTTGCCTACGCCGGCGAAAAATACGGAGTACGACCCGCCAACTTCCTGGACATTGGTGGGGGAGCCTCAGCCGAAATAATGGCAAAAGGGTTAGACATTATTCTTGGAGACGAACAGGTTAAATCTTGCTTAGTGAATGTCTTTGGAGGAATCACCGCCTGCGACCAAGTAGCCAAAGGTGTAATCGGCGCGTTAGAACTGCTTGGCGAAAATGCGACTAAACCGATTGTGGTTCGTTTAGACGGCAATAAAGTAGCAGAAGGACGCCAAATACTGGTAGAAGCAAATCATCCGTTAGTAACAATGGTTGAAACCATGGACGGGGCAGCAGCTAAAGCAGCTGAGCTGGCCGCGGGAGCATAGGGAGAAAAACATGGCTATCTTTTTAAATCGCGACTCCAAAGTCATTGTCCAAGGTATGACAGGTGCAGAAGGCACAAAACACACTACCCGAATGATTGCTTCAGGCACTCAAATTGTTGGCGGAGTAAACCCGCGCAAAGCCGGTGAAATCCAGAAATTTGAAATCACCCCCTACGGTCCTTTAGCCGACCAGGTGCGAGCCGGAACCTATGAAGTCCCCGTTTACGGGACAGTAGCGGAAGCAAAAGCAGCCACCGGCGCAAACATTTCGGTGATTTTCGTACCCCCGCGCTTCACCAAAGATGCGGTTTTAGAAGCAGTTGCCGCCAAAATAGAACTAATTGTAGTGATTACCGAGGGCGTTCCCGTCCAAGACTCCGTAGAATTCCGCCAAGCTGCCGCCGCCGCAGGTGTACGCTTAATCGGCCCAAACTGCCCCGGAATTATTTCCCCCGGACAATCCAATGTAGGGATTACCCCCGCAGATATCACTGGGCCGGGCAGAATTGGTTTAGTTTCTAAATCCGGGACACTTACCTACCAGATGATGTACGAGCTGGCCGATCTGGGATTCACTACTTGTATTGGTATCGGCGGAGATCCAGTTATCGGGACCATTCACATTGACGCCCTCGCCGCCTTTGAAGCTGATCCGGAAACCGACGTAATCGTGATGATCGGAGAAATCGGGGGAGACGCAGAAGAAAGAGCCGCCGAATATATTGCTGCTCATGTGACGAAACCAGTAGTTGGCTATGTGGCTGGCTTCACCGCTCCAGAAGGAAAAACTATGGGGCATGCCGGCGCAATTGTTTCGGGATCTTCAGGCACCGCCGCAGCGAAGAAAGACGCTTTAGAAGCAGTAGGTGTTAAGGTAGGAAAGACCCCAACTGAAACCGCTAACTTGGTTCGCGAGGTAATCGCCACCCTGGGGTGAACCATCGGTTTGGATAATGCAAAGAAATCCGGATAACACACCCACAGAAGCACTCTCCCAACTGGGACATGAAACTTCCGCTCCAACAGCTGATTCTTCAGCAACCCCAGAAGAAAACACTGTTAGAGCGCCCTTTGAAGAAATCTCATCGGAAAAAGAAGTTTCTGAACCAATCGCCCCAGTGCCCAAAGGCGATAAGAAAGAGACATTACCTCGCGTAAAAACGGGAACTCCTTCTGCCGCCGTCCGCGCAGCTGCGCAAAAACGCGCTAAAGAACTGGAAGAAAAACAGCGGCCCGTAATCATTTTGCAGATTACGAAAACGCATTGGAAACTTCTTTTCGGAGCTGTCCTTGCCGTTATGGTCAGTTTAATACCCGCCTTTGCGGTAACTGCAGCGGCTTTTATTTTCACTGCTTCAAACCGCTGGGTATTAGAAACAAACTGGGATACAGTAAACCAGATTAGCTTTGAACTGTGGGCCCTGGGCTTTTTCGCCCCGGCGCAAGTAAGCGAAGTAGGTTTTAGACTCACCCCACTACTAATTACCGGTTTAACTTTGCTCACCTTGGTATTGGTAACCAGAAATACTGGGGCAAAAACATGGTTACAAGCTGGGATAGTTCCCCTGGGATTTAGCCTGTTAAGTACGCTCCTGGTGATTTCATTTGCTAAGTACGTAAACTTGCTTCCAACTATTTTTGGTATCTGGCTACTGGCGGCATTTGCCTGGCTAATAACTTTCCAACGTTGGTCTGAACGACCACCAAAATGGGAAATAATCCAACCCTACCAGCTGGCGGTGAAACACTTAAAAGTCTGGGGGCTTACCCTCTTAACTGGAACTACCTTAGCTGTAGGTATTGCCAACTATTTGGGATGGCAAAGAGTAGTAGGCATTCATGAGCTGCTTAACGCCAGTAGTGCAGACACAGTAGTGATTATTTTCGCCCAGCTGCTGTTCTTACCGAATATTCTAGCTACTGCCGGCGCCTGGTATAGTGGCGCAGGATTTTATACTGCAACAGACGCATTACAAACGCCGAGCCAAGCAATAATTATGCCGATCCCAGCTATTCCAGAACTGGGAATCATTCCCCAAACGCCGGTGGGGAGTTGGGTGATAATCTTCCCCATTATTTTAGGGATTTTAGCTGGAGGAATCATAGCGTGGATGCAGCGGGAATATTCCCTAACTGAGATCCTAAAAAATTATTTAGTGTCCTTCCCCCTATTTGCTTCCTGCCTATTTTTTGTAATGTGGGCCAGTTCGGGAACTTATGGGAGTGGGAGACTTAGTCTACTGGGGCCAAACTGGATTCCAGCTGGGCTCTATCTAACCATTGAACTGGCTGGAACTTCATTTTTGGTAATGGTTTTACTGCACCAAACCACCTTAGAAAGACTGAAACTACTTGCCGTTTCGTCAGAAGAAATTAACTTAACCCAGTTAGAAGATTCCCTTGCAGAAAACGAATCCGCCGAACTTTTAACAGACTCAGAAATTGCGGAAACAACAGAGCTACTTTTGTTACAAAGCGGAGAGCTAACTGAAGAAAAACCCAGCCCAAGCTCTGGTACAACGGAAACAGAGCTGGAACCCGAAACGGAACCGGAAACAGAGCTGGAACCTGAAACGGAACCGGAAACAGAGCTGGAACCTGAAACGGAACCGGAAACAGAGCTGGAACCTGAAACGGAACCGGAAACAGAGCTGGAACCTGAAACGGAACCAGAAACAGAAACTGAATCCACCACAACAGCAGAAGAAGCCCCAACCACAGGAATAAAACAAACAGATGACGAAAAACTCCCCTAAACGTCTGGTAGTTCTTCTATCTGGAAAAGGCACCAACCTACAGGCGTTAATCGACGCTTGTAAGGACCCAGCCTACGGATGTGAAATCGTTGCCGTGGGCGCAGACCGGGCAAATACCTACGGTTGCGAACGCGCCCATAAAGCAAATATCCCCACCTTCGTCTGCTCCGTGAAAGACTACCCGCAGCGAAGCGAATGGGACAGTGCCCTGACCGCCCTCGTGAAAGAATACGCCCCCGACCTGATTATTTCAGCAGGTTTCTTGAAACTACTGGGAAGCGAATTCCTCCGCGCCTTCGCCGGAAAAGTAATCAACACCCACAACTCGCTCCTACCGGCCTTCCCCGGAATAAACGGGCCAGCCGACGCCTTAGCCTACGGCGTAAAATACACCGGAGCCACCCTTTTCTTCGTTGATCCAGGAATCGATACCGGCCGGATTATCGCCCAAACTATAGTCCCAATTCACGGCGACGACACCTTAGAAACCCTGCTGGAACGTATCCAAGTTGCCGAGCGCGCACAACTGGTGGAATACGTGAAAAAACTAATGGTCAAGGGATGGACAACCCGCGGACGCTGGGTAGAAATTAACTAAACTAAAAATGTCGCAACTGGCGCAAATGGAAATAACCATTGGGAAGCGACAAACTACTCCGACCAGCGTCGCCCGCCTGGGCGCTGATCATCCTTGCTGAAATACCAGCTGCTTCTTAAGCAAAATACGGGAAAACTTGAACACTCGGAGTACTGATGAGCCACCCAACTGAAACCCGCCGTCCCATCCGTCGCGCCTTAATCTCTGTTTACGATAAAACCGGTCTGGAAGAACTGGCCACCGTATTAGACCAAGCCGGAGTAGAAATTCTTTCCACCGGATCCACCGCAGCCACAATCGCAGCTGCTGGAATCTCCGTTACTCCCGTAGAAAAAGTCACCGGCTTCCCAGAATGCTTAGAAGGACGGGTGAAAACACTCCACCCGCATATCCACGCCGGAATCCTCGCAGACTGCACAAAACCAACCCATCTGGCAGAACTAAACGAACTAAACGTAACCCCCATTGACCTGGTAGTGGTAAATCTCTACCCCTTCACAGCTACAGTAGCGGCCGGAACCGATTTCGCCGGATGTATTGAACAAATCGACATTGGTGGGCCAACCATGATCCGCGCAGCAGCGAAAAACCACTCCTGCGTAGCCGTAGTAACTAATCCGCAAGCCTACCGTGAAATAGCCGAAGAAATCCGCGCCGGAGGATTTACCGCCAGCCACCGTTTCCAACTCGCAGCCCAAGCCTTCTCCCACACGGCCGCCTACGACGCGGCTGTAGCCAGCTGGTTCGCCGGACAAAACACCCAAACTCCCGCAGTAGTTGGCGGACAGTGGGAACTAATAGAAACCCTCCGCTATGGTGAAAACCCACAGCAAAAAGGAGCTGTTTACCGCACCAAAACCCTTGGATTCGGCGGTGAACTAACAGAGGCAAACGGAATAGCTAATGCGCAGCAACTTTCCGGAAAAGCAATGAGCTACAACAACTACACTGACGGAGACGCTGCTTTAAGAGCCGCTTACGATCATACTGAACCCTGCGTCGCCATCATCAAACACGCGAACCCCTGCGGAATCGCAATCGGAACAGATATTGCCCAGGCACATCTAAAAGCCCATGCGTGCGATCCCGTCTCAGCCTTTGGCGGCGTAATCGCCGTGAACCGTCCAGTTAGCGTCACCCTCGCCAAACAAATCGCCCCTATTTTCACTGAAGTAGTCATCGCCCCCGACTATGAACCAGGCGCCGCTGAAATCCTCGCAACTAAAAAGAATCTGCGGGTATTAAAAGTAGTTCCCCCACATAGAGAAACTGCCGAATTCAAACAAATCTCCGGAGGACTGGTAGTTCAAGAACCAGACACCCTAACCGACCGCGGAGACAACCCGGCAAACTGGACCTTAGTCTCCGGAAAAGCCGCTGATGAAACCACCCTAAAAGACCTTGAATTCGCTTGGAAAGCCGTTCGTGCTGTTCGCTCTAACGCGATTTTACTCGTTAAAGACGGAGCCTCTGTAGGCGTCGGCATGGGACAGGTCAATCGCGTAGACTCCTGCACTTTGGCAGTAACCAGAGCAAACACACTCGGAGAACGCGCCACCGCCGATGCCGCACAAACACAAGTGAAAACAGCCGATGAAACCGAAGCAACTGTAGAAAAAACTGCTCCCCCTCAACGCGCCCAAGGGGCAGTAGCGGCCTCGGACGCATTCTTCCCTTTCGCAGATGGACTGCAGATTTTGATAGACGCGGGAGTAAAAGCGGTAGTTCAACCAGGCGGATCGATCCGCGACGAAGAAGTAATCGCCGCTGCACAAGCTGCCGGGATCACCATGTACTTCACTGGAAATAGGCACTTTAGCCACTGAAATAAACCTGTCTCAGATAGGCTGGGTTTACTTTACAGAGCGCAGATTTAACGTTTCTTTCAAAAGAACCGTTAAAATAAATATCGTGAACAGCAACCGCACAACTATTAAGCTCTCTATGACGGCAATGGTACTAACCATCGTTTCTGCCGTTGTCCTGGCTGTAGTTGTTAAACCACTTTACGGGGTTGCGGTACTTTTAGGATTTGCTCTGATAGTTGGTTTCAGACGGATCTTCAGTCAAGAAGAGGTTTGGTTTAAAGCCAAAAACTGGATTATCGATGTTTCATTCATCGTTTTAATCGTGCTTTTGCTTATTTTGACGATTCCATTTTTAGATCAACCTTCACCCGTCTAAACTTAACCCAGCACTAGGAGCGCAGGAAACAAAGTGTTCAAATACATTGGGTCTAAGCGAGTTTTTATCCCCATTTTAGGAAAACTCGCCAGCCAATCTGAAGCGACCACCGCGGTAGACCTCTTCACCGGAACCACTCGAGTAGCCCAAGAATTCAAACGTTTAGGTCTCCACACAACCGCCTGCGACATCGCTACCTACGCGCACGTATTAGCCCAAACCTACGTGGCCACAGACGAAACCCAAATTAATCCAAATGAACTAAATGAAGCGTTAAACCACTTAAATCAGCTTCCTGGAAAATCCGGTTACTTCACAGAAACCTTTTGCGAAAAATCTCGTTTCTTTCAACCCCACAATGGCGTCAGAATAGATGCGATCCGCAACGAGATTGAAAACCAGTATTTAGGAACCCCACTTTACCCGCTACTACTTACCAGCCTGATGGAAGCAGCCGACCGAGTGGACTCAACTATCGGCGTGCAAATGGCCTACCTGAAAAAATGGGCTCCCCGATCTTACAACGATTTAGAAATGCGCACTCCCAAACTACTTCCCGGGGCAGGGGAAGCAAAACTCGGAGACGCAATGCACTTAATCGATGAACTGGCCCCTACAGGAATCCTCTATCTAGATCCCCCCTACAACCAGCACCGCTACTTCACCAACTATCACATTTGGGAAACTCTGGTGCGCTGGGACGAACCGGAAGTTTACGGAGTGGCTTGTAAACGGGTGGACGCAAAAGAAGCCGAAACTAAATCCGTATTCAACTATAAGCGCACCATGCAAGAAGCTTTTTTTGATTTACTAAGCAGAGCCCGCGCTGACTTACTGATTATTTCCTACAACAACGAATCTTGGATATCCGCAGCGCAAATGAAAGATCAGCTGCTGGGGATTGGAAAAGAAAAAGTAGTTGCCCTGGGGTTTGAACACGCCCGTTACGTGGGAGCGAAAACAGGTATCCACTCACCAAGCGGTGAAAAAGTTGGCAAAGTCAGCCACACAAAAAATACTGAATGGGTTTTTGTTGCCGGAGATAAAGCTCAGGTAGAACAGACCGTATTTGGGTTTGAGGCGGCGCAGCTAGCAGAGTTTTCCAGTTAAGAATTAACCGAAAAACGTGGATATAAATAGCTAAACAGAGGATAATAGAAGCGACACAACCCTCGAACTGGAGAATAAAAATGACCGCAGGTGAAAAACGTCTAGGCATCCTCACTTCTGGAGGCGATGCTCAAGGTATGAACGCAGCTGTTCGGGCGGTAATCCGGACGGCCTTAAAACTGGGAGCCACCCCCTATGCGGTGATGGAAGGCTGGCAGGGCGCCGTTGATGGCGGGGACCGCATTAAGCAAATGGGCTGGAATGATGTTTCTTCGATTCTTAACGAGGGCGGAACTGTTATCGGCACTGCTCGTTGCCCCGCTTTTAGAGAAAAAGACGGCCGCCGGCAAGCCTGTAAAAACCTATTAGCGCACGGGATTGACCGCCTGGTGGTAATCGGCGGTGACGGGTCTTTAACTGGCACTAACGAGTTTAAAAATGAATGGCCAGAACTGGTTGCAGAACTTCTGGCGCAAGGGGAAATTACTGCTGAAGTAGCTGCCGCTCACCCAACTTTAGTGATTGTGGGCTTAGTGGGTTCAATTGATAATGACCTGGTGGGCACTGATATGACTATCGGCGCTGACTCTGCCCTGCACCGGATAGTTGATGCGATTGATAATGTTTCGGCCACAGCTGCGTCTCACCAGCGTACTTTCGTGATTGAAGTGATGGGCCGCCACTGTGGTTATCTGCCGTTGATGGCTGCGGTGGCAGGTGGAGCTGACTATGTTTTCACGCCGGAAAATCCCCCGCAGGTGGGTTGGGAAAAGGATATGGCTATTAAGCTCAGCTTAGGCCGTGAAGCTGGTAGGCGTGAGTCGATTGTTATTGTAGCTGAGGGTGCTTTAGATGCTGAAGGCAATCGGATTACCAGTGCTGATGTGGCTGCGGTGATTGAAAAAGAGCTGGGAGTTACCCCGCGAATTACGATTTTAGGTCACGTGCAGCGCGGTGGCACTCCGTCAGCTTACGACCGTTGGATGCCAACTTTGTTAGGGTATGCGGCTGCTCATGAGATTTTGCAGGCAGACCCACAAAAGCCGGCGAATATTTTAGGGGTGCGTCGCAACCGCGTAACCCGGATTCCGCTGATGGAAGCAGTGGCAGCTACCCGTCGGGTGGGCAAGTTGATTGCTGAAAAGAATTTCACGGCAGCTACTGAGGCGCGGGGGACAAGTTTCGCGAAAATGATGCGGATTAATTCGATTCTTTCAGAGCCTCCGCAGACTGACATTATTCCCGAGGGCGCTAAACGAATCGCGATTTTACATGCCGGAGGTTTAGCTCCGGGAATGAATACGGCAGCGCGCGCTGCCGTGCGGATCGGTTTGGACGCGGGCATTGAAATGTTGGGCGTCCAGGGGTCTTTCCGTGGTTTAGCGGAAGGAAATGTTGAACCACTTTCTTGGGCTGCGGTAGAAGGCTGGGCTTTTAAAGGGGGCGCGGCCCTGGGGACGCGTCGCGCGGTTCCGCGGGTTGAAGAGTTTTATTCGATTGGGCGAGCGATTGAAAATAGTCGGATTGATGCGCTGCTGGTAATCGGTGGGTTAAACGCCTACGAAGCAGTTTATTCGATGGTGAAAGAACGCGACCGTTACCCGGCGTTTAATATCCCGATTATGCTGGTTCCTGCCACGATTGATAATAATCTTCCCGGTTCAGATCTGTCGATTGGGGCTGATACTGCTTTAAATAATGCGGTGTGGGCGCTTGATCGGATTAAGGAAAGCGCTGCCGCTTCACACCGTTGTTTCGTAGCCGATACGATGGGGCGTCGCTGTGGGTACCTGGCATTAATGTCCGGGATTGCTTCGGGAGCTGAGAAAGTCTACTTAAATGAACTGCCGGTTGATTTGGCAGCTATCAATGATGACGCGATTGCTTTGAAAGAAACATTCGGTCATGGGCGTAAGCTCTTTTTGGTAGTTCGCAATGAGGAAGCTCATGACGTTTATAACCGTGAGTTCTTAGCACGCGTTTTTGAAACGGAGGGTGAGGGAATGTATGACGTGCGCCATTCCGCCCTCGGACATTTGCAGCAGGGGGGTGCGCCGACGCCGTTTGATCGCCTACTTGCCACCCACCTGGTGTATGAAGCGATTTTGGAACTGGAGGAAATCCTGGGACGGGGTGGGAAGGATGCCCGCTACATGGGCATGAATGACGCGGCAGTGCACTCTAACCCGGTGGAGCACATGATGGAAGTTTTAGATATTAAAAACCGCCGTCCATTTGAACAGTGGTGGCTCTCTTTGTCTCCGATTATTTCCACTGTTTCGATGGAGTTTGCGGATTCTATTCCCGCAAATGTGCCGATATACGCTCCGGAATCAGTAACCGTATTTTAGTAACTGAAAAGTAGAAAGAATAAGATGGTAAATCCAGTAAACCCTACCGCAACTTCCGCTTGGAAACGTTTGGAAACAACCGCAGCAAACTTTACTCCTAACTTACGCGCCTGGTTCGCTCAAAACCCGCAGCGAGCTTCCGAGTATTCGCGTACTTTAGGGGACTTACACGTCGATTTGTCTAAGAATTTGCTAACTGATGAGATTTTGGCGGATTTGTGTGCGCTGGCAGATGAAGTTAATTTGCGGGAGCGGATTGACGCTATGTTTGCGGGCGAGCACATAAATAACACTGAAGACCGCGCAGTTTTGCATACGGCGTTGCGTAAACCGGCTGGCTCTGAACTGGTAGTAGACGGGGTTGAAGTAGTTGCCGATGTGCACACTGAACTGGAAAAAGTTTATGCTTTCGCTGAAAAGGTGCGTTCTGGTCAGTGGAAAGGGGTCACTGGGAAGCGGATTGAAACGATTGTTAATATCGGCATTGGTGGTTCTGATTTAGGGCCGGTAATGGTTTATGAAGCGTTGAAACCCTATGCGCAACCTGGTTTAACCGCCCGCTATATTTCCAATATTGATCCCACTGACGCGGGGGAAAAAACTAAAGATTTAGATCCTGAAACCACTTTAGTGATTGTTGCTTCTAAGACTTTTACGACTTTAGAGACTTTAACTAATGCGCGCGTAGTCCGGCAGTGGTTGTTAGATGGGTTGCGTCAGCGCGGAGTTTTCGAGGGCGATGCCAGTGAAGCCGATGCGGTGGCAGCTCACTTCGTGGCAGTTTCAACTGCTTTAGATAAGGTAGCTGCTTTTGGGATTGACCCGGTAAATGCTTTTGGTTTTTGGAACTGGGTGGGGGGACGCTACTCAGTTGATTCTGCGGTGGGAACTTCTTTAGCGGTAGTCTTAGGCCCAGCTGTTTTCGCTGAGTTTTTAGCTGGCTTCCACACGGTAGATGAACATTTTAGGACTTTACCGTGGCAGGAAAATGTCCCAGCTTTAATGGGCTTATTAAACGTGTGGTACGTGAATTTCTTAGATGCCCATACCCACGCGGTACTTCCTTACGCGCAGTTCCTTTCTCGTTTCCCCGCCTACTTGCAGCAGCTAACTATGGAATCTAACGGTAAGTCCGTCACCTGGGCTGGTGAAGCTGTTAATTACCAGACGGGTGAGATCTTCTGGGGGGAACCAGGAACCAATGGGCAGCACGCTTTCTATCAGCTGATCCATCAGGGGACTCGCCTGGTACCGGCTGACTTTATTGCTTTTGCTAACCCAACCTGGGCTTTTGTAGATGGCGAAAATGATATGCATGAGCTGTTCTTAGGGAATTTCTTCGCGCAGACTAAGGCTTTAGCTTTTGGGAAAACTGCAGAGGAAGTGCGTGCTGAAGGAACGGCGGAAGAAATTGTGCCAGCCCGCGTTTTTGCTGGTAATAAGCCTTCTACTTCGATTATGGCGGCGGCTTTAACTCCAGCTGTTTTGGGACAGTTGATTGCCCTTTATGAGCATATTACTTTTGTGCAGGGGATTGTCTGGGGCGTTAATTCTTTCGACCAATGGGGTGTGGAATTGGGGAAGCAGTTGGCGAACCAGCTAACTCCAGCAGTGGCAGGGGACCGTGAAGTATTGGCACAGCAAGACCCCTCTACGCAGGGTTTGATTGAGTTCTATTTAGCTAATCGCGTTAAGTAACCTCAGGTGTCTGTTAGTTTTCGTGGGGACTTTATAAACGGGTAATAAGTCCCCACGAAAACTAGATTAAACAGGTAATCTTAGAGTGTATGTGCGCATTGACGCAAAACGCATATTCATCACTTTTAATCGCCACAAAGGAGTAAACCATGGCAGAACCACGTATCGTCACCGTCACCGGTGCAGCAGGCAATATTGGCTACGCTTTGCTGTTCCGCATTGCTTCTGGACAAGTATTTGGCCCAGACGTGCCAGTTAAGCTGAACCTGCTGGAAATCACCCCAGCGTTGAAAGCTGCTGAAGGTACCGCAATGGAACTTGATGACTGTGCTTTCCCACTGTTGAAGGGTATTGATATTTACGACGATGCGAATGCTGCTTTTGCTGGCACTAACGCTGCTTTCTTAGTAGGCGCGCGTCCTCGTACTGCCGGTATGGAACGCGCTGACTTGCTTTCTGCAAACGGCGGTATTTTCGGCCCTCAGGGTAAAGCTATTAACGATAATGCTGCTGACGACGTGCGCGTCCTGGTAGTAGGTAACCCAGCAAACACTAACGCTTTGATCGCAGCTGCAGCTGCTCCTGACGTACCTGCTTCCCGTTTCACCGCGATGATGCGTTTGGACCACAACCGTGCAATCTCTCAGCTGGCTCACAAGGTGGGTGCTTCCGCAGCCGACATTGAAAACATGGTTGTTTGGGGTAACCACTCTGCAGATCAGTACCCAGACGTATCCTACGCAACTGTAGCTGGTAAGCCAGCTAAGGACCTGGTTGATGCTGAATGGCTTTCTTCCTACTTCGTACCAACTGTGGCTAAGCGCGGCGCAGCAATTATTGAAGCTCGGGGAGCTTCTTCAGCTGCTTCTGCAGCCGGCGCTGCAATTGACCATATGCGCGACTGGGTACAGGGTACTCCAGAAGGCCAGTGGGTAACTGCCGGGGTAGCTTCCGATGGGTCTTACGGAGTTCCAGAAGGCCTGGTTTACGGTTTCCCCTGTGTCTCTCACGGTGGTGAATGGGAAATCGTGCAGGGTCTGGAAATTTCTGAAGCAACTCGCGCAGGGATTGACCACAACATTGCTGCATTGGAAGAAGAACGCAGTGCAGTGCGCGAACTTGGGTTCGTAAAGTGAAATAATTAGATTTCCTAAAATAGGTGGTTGATATTCAATCGAATATCAACCACCTATTTAATTAACCCAGTTAGCTATTTATAAGAGAAATAAGCTCACTTTATAAAAATGTTATCGAAATGAGTGGTTTAGACCACTTAAAGCGGTCGACAGGTCGCCTGAAAACAGGCAGAATAAAAAGGTGAGACCTAACAAAGGTCTTAAAAATAGGAACAATGTTGTTTCAGAAGGAGGATGCAAATGCGTCAATTCAAGTTGTTTGCAGGCGTCGCGGCCGCAGCTTTAGTTCTAGCAGCCTGTGGCGGAGGTACCACCGGAGGTACTTCAGGAACAGATAACAACTCTACAACAGGTGCAAATGGAAAAGCCTGGGAAGGAGACGCTTCCGAAGTTGTAATTACCACCTGGTGGGAAGCAGGTTCAGAAAAAGTCGGGTTTGATGCTTTAAGTGAAGTATTCAAACAAAAATACCCAGACATCAAATTCACTAAAGCAGCCATTGCCGGGGGAGGTGGCTCACAGGCAAAGCAGAAACTAGCTGCTGACCTGGCAGCTGGCTCACCACCAGACACTTTCCAAGCCCACGCCGGGGCAGAACTAACTGACTACATTGATGCAGATCAGATCCTTGACGTATCCGGTCTTTACGATGAACTTAAGTTAAAGGAAGCATTCCCCGCAACCCTAGTTGAACAGCTGACTTCAGATGGAAAGATCTATTCAGTTCCTTCAAACATTCACCGCGCAAACGTAGTTTGGGCCAACCCAGAAGTCCTTAAAGAAGCTGGAATCGACCCAAGTAAGCAGCCAGAAGACCTAGACGCGTGGATCGCGGATATGGAAAAGATCCAGGCAAAGGGGAAGACCCCACTAACCCTCGGGGTAGCTTGGACCCGCCTGCACCTATTCGAAACTATCCTCCTAGCTGACCTGGGAGCCGAAAAGTACAACGGCTTATTTAACGGCACCACCAAGTGGGATTCCGAAGAGGTCACTAAAGCTATTAAGCACTTTGAAAAGATCCTTACCTTCACCGACAAAGCTCTTTACACTGAGGACTGGGAACCAGCGATGCAACCTGTAGTCGATGGTAAAGCCGCTTACAACGTGATGGGCGACTGGGCAGTAGGTGCATTTAACGCACAAAATAAGGTAGATGGAACTGACTACATTTACTTCCCAGTACCAGGAACCCAGGGGACATTCGACTTCCTAGCTGACTCCTTCACTCTACCTAAAGGTGCAGCCCACCCAGGTGGAACCCGTGCTTGGTTAGATGTCATCTCTTCTAAAGAAGGACAGATCGCCTTTAACCTAGCCAAAGGCTCTATCCCCGCACGCGCTGACCTAAGCGATGAAGAACGCGCAAAGTTCCCCAAGTACCAGCAAAGCGCTATGGAATCATTCGGTAAAGATACCATCGTTTCTTCTATCGCTCACGGTGCAGCACTTCCAGTTAAGCAATCTAACGCAATCTCAGATGCAGTAGCCAAGTTCGTCGAGGGCGGTTCAGACGCAACTCAGTTCCAAGCTGAACTTGTCCAGGCAACTAAGTAAGCCTGTGCTTAACTAAAAATTAGGTGAGTGGCTGAGGCACGAGCGTCTCAGCCACTCACCCCCCAAAGGAGATTTCAATGGCGAAACATACTCGGGGAAAGGTCCGCAAAATGACTATTTCCCAATGGCTCCACCGTTACGGGCCACCTATACTCTTAATCAGTCCCTCAATAATTCTCATCGGAATATTCGTATACGGACTAATTGGCTACAACTTCTATATGTCCTTTTTGGACTCCCATACCGTTGCACAGCAGATTGGGAAAAAACCCAGTCAGTTTGTAGGTTTTGAAAACTACCAAACTCTCTTTAACGATCCAGACTTCATACGCTCTTTAAAAAACCTCTTAATGCTCACCGCCGTATTTTTAGTAGGCACGCTGGTAATTGGTTTCATTTGGGCTTGGATCCTGGAAAAACCCATCAAAGGTGAAGGTGTTTTCCGTTCCATATTCCTCTTCCCCATGGCAGTATCTTTCGTTGCCTCAGGTGTAGTTTGGAAATGGTTACTGAACTCAGCAGTAGATGAAAACGCAGCTGGTCTAAACCGACTCTTCCAAATGGTTGGTTTAGGATTCCTACAAAACACGTGGACAGCAAATATCTCCACCGGTATTTTAGCCATTGCTATTCCCGCTATCTGGCAGTTAGCCGGTTACGTCATGGCCCTATTCCTTGCCGGATTCAGAGGAATCCCCGCAGAACTACGCGAAGCAGCTCGCGTTGATGGGGCAACCGAATGGCAGGTATATCGTCACGTAATCTTCCCACAGTTAGCCCCCATCGCCCTTTCTGCAGTAATCATCATCGGACATATGTCACTTAAGTCTTTCGACCTGATCATGTCCATCACCGACCAACGCACTTACGCCACTAAAGTCCCCGCCATTGACATGTTCAACTACATGACAGACGGCGACTACTCCATGTCCGCAGCCGTAGGCGCAATCCTCCTGCTAATCGTGGCAATCATGGTCATCCCATACTTGATTTACGATGCGAAGGAGTCCCGTCGATGAGCGCTGCAACTAACCTAAAAAATGATCCCGCTATGCGCGGCACCCTCACCGGTACTGCAATCCGCTATGCGATTTTGATTTTCTCGCTCGCCGTAGTGCTGATCCCCGTCTACGTTCTGGTAATCACCTCATTCAAAGGCCCCGGTGACGCAGACCCATCTCGCACCTGGTATTTTCCCCAAGCCTGGGAATTTTCTAACTGGAGTAAAGCCTGGGATGAACTGGCAGCCCCCATTGGGCGGACTCTGCTTTTGGTGATTCCCTCATCAATCATCTCCGCTCTCTTAGGTTCGGCTAACGGTTTTGTTCTCTCCCGCTGGCGGTTCCCCGGAGCAAACGTAGTTTTCACCCTGATCCTCTTTGGTATGTTTATTCCCTACCAAGCGGTTATGATTCCCATGTTGAAGCTAATCCTAGCGACGAACTTCCCCCAGGGGATTCCCGCTCTGATCCTGGCACACGTAGTCTACGGTATTCCCATCACCACCTTAATTTTCCGCAACTACTATGAGTCTGTTCCAAATGAACTCATTGAAGCTGCCCGCGTAGATGGCGCTGGAATGCTCCGCACCTACTTCCAGGTAGTGCTCCCCATTTCCATTCCATCTTTCGTGGTGGTTTTGATCTGGCAGTTTACTTCCGCTTGGAATGACTTCCTCTTTGCCCTTTTCTTTGGCGGAGGAATCCAAAATGGGCCGGTAATGCTGGCGTTAAATAACCTGGCTCGTGGTTCAATCTTGGCTGACTATGGAGCTTCCATGTCAGGTGCGCTGATTGCTTCTCTACCGACGCTGCTGGTATATATCGCGCTGGGTAAGTACTTCGTTGGTGGCTTAATGAGTGGCTCTGTGAAAGGCTAAAAATACACCTAAAACACAGTGCTACACCAAAAGTACAGTGAAGTATTCTAAACACAGTGAAATATTCTAAACACAGTCAAATATTCTAAACACAGTGACACAACAAGATGGGGTGCGGGGAATCTTTTGATTCCCCGCACCCCACGTGTAACAGTTATCTGCTGAAACGTTTACTTCACAAATACCCTTTATAACGCCCTCGAAAAGGAAAATAAAGGAAAATACCCGCTAACTGAACACCACCGTGCGATGCCCGTTAAGTAAAACGCGGTGCTGCACATGCCACTTAACTGCCTGCGCCAGAACTCGCCGTTCCACATCCTGCCCCTGAGCCACCAAATCTTTCGTAGACTCCCGATGCGTCACCCGGGTAACGTCCTGCTCAATAATGGGACCTTCATCTAAATCAGCAGTCACATAATGCGCAGTTGCCCCAATCAACTTAACTCCCCGCGTATGCGCCTGCGCATAAGGACGCGCCCCCTTGAAAGACGGCAGGAAAGAATGGTGAATGTTAATCACATTCCCCGCTAAACGCTCACACAGTTTATCTGAAAGAATCTGCATATAACGAGCCAAAATCACCAGCTCCACCCTTTCAGATTCCACCAGCGCCACCAGCTGAGCTTCAGCCTGCGCTTTAGTTTCCGCCGTCACCGGAATACACAGGAACGGAATCCCATAAAACTGCGCAACCGGAGCTAAATCAGGGTGATTACCAACTACGGCAACAACCTCAATCCCCAAATCCTGATAGCGCTGCCGGTACAGCAGATCCGTTAAACAATGCCCCTCTTTAGACACCATAATAATGGTGCGTAACGGACGCCCCAGCTCATCAATCAAATACTGACCCTCGTAGGAAGAAACTACTTGCGCAATCCCAGCTTCAATTTCAGCGCGTTGGGAAGTCTCCAACTCAACGCGCATGAAAAAGTACCCCGTATCGGGATCACCAAACTGCTGTGACTGAATGATATTGCCACTATTTTCACTGATAACTTTAGTCACGGAATAAACAATCCCCGGACGATCCGGGCAAGAAAGAGTAAGAATTAACTTCTCTAAAGCAGAGTTAGAAACATAATCGGTCATGGACTTACTATACCAGTGCAAAAACTTACTCTGCCCCTGCAGAAGCTGAAGCAAATACGGTATCTTTGAAAGTGTCGTAACTGGCGCAGGTGGAACACCACCGGGGAGCGACAAATCGGCGCGCCGGCCGCCCGCCTGGGTCAGCGAGCCAACACGGAGATAAACGTAAAATAAGCCTTCGTGCCAGGCAAAAGAAGAGGTAAAACGTGACTAAATCTGTAAACTCCATGTCACTAGCTGAACTTGATCCCGAAATTGCTTCCGTATTGGACGGTGAACTACAGCGCCAACGCGATTTCTTAGAAATGATCGCTTCGGAAAACTTTGTGCCCCCAGCAATTTTAGAAGTCCAAGGCTCAGTATTAACCAACAAATACGCTGAAGGTTACCCGGGGCGACGCTACTACGGCGGGTGTGAAGTAGTAGATATCGCTGAAAACCTAGCCATTGAACGAGCTAAAGAAGTTTTCTCAGCCGCCTACGCAAATGTGCAGCCCCATGCCGGTTCACAAGCAAACGCCGCAGTTTTAGACGCGTTAGCCACTCCCGGGGACACTATTTTAGGACTTTCCCTTGCCCACGGAGGACACCTTACTCACGGAATGCACCTGAACTTTTCCGGACGCCTTTACAAAGCAGCATTTTATGAGGTTGATCCAGAAACGATGCTGATTAACATGGACGAAGTCCGTCGCATCGCCCACGAAGTAAAACCAAAAGTTATTATCGCCGGCTGGTCAGCTTACCCACGCGTTTTAGATTTCGCAGCTTTCCGGGAAATCGCTGATGAAGTGGGCGCCTACCTGTGGGTAGATATGGCACATTTCGCGGGTCTGGTAGCCGCCGGAATCCACCCTAACCCCGTGCCATTTGCAGACGTAGTTTCCACAACTGTGCATAAGACTATCGGCGGACCTCGTTCCGGTTTGATTCTGTCACGCGACGTAGAGTTAGGGAAAAAACTCAACTCACGCGTATTCCCCGGTAACCAGGGTGGGCCACTCATGCACGTAATCGCTGCTAAGGCCGTAGCCATGAAAATTGCGATGACCGACGAGTTTAAAGACCGGCAGCGTCGCACCGTAGAAGGCGCGCAAATCATCGCTGAAAGGCTCAGCCAAGCAGATGTTAAAGAAGCCGGAATTTCCCTGGTAACCGGAGGTACTGACGTACACCTGGTGCTGGTTGATTTACGTGATTCTAAGCTAGATGGACAGCAGGGAGAAGACTTACTCCATTCGATTAACATCACGATTAACCGCAATGCCGTCCCCTTTGATCCGCGTCCCCCACGGGTAACTTCCGGTTTACGGATTGGTACTCCGGCGCTGGCCACCCGCGGATTTGGAAAAGCAGAGTTCATTGAAGTTGCTGATATTTTGGCAACTGCTTTAGTCCAAGGCGCCACCGGTGCAGTTGATACGGTTGGTTTACGTGCCCGCGTGAAAGCTCTAACTGACCGGTTCCCGCTCTACCCAGAAATTAACTTAATCGGCGCTGAAACAGTACAGCAGTGCGGGGCCGAAGATCCGGAAGCAACCTGTGGTTGCGGAGCTGATGCCTGATGCGCGCCGGTTGGAAGGGGCAAGCAAAAGTATTAGATGGCAAAGCCTGTGCCGCGCAGATTAAATCAGAACTTGCCCAGCGAGTAACCGCCCTGCGAGAAAAAGGGATTATCCCCGGATTAGGAACGATCCTGGTTGGTGACGATCCTGGTTCAGCTACCTATGTAGCAGGAAAACATAGGGACTGTGCAGAAGTGGGGATTGAATCGATCCGCATTGACCTGCCAGAAACAGCTAGCGAAGCTGAAATCTTAGCGGCAGTTGAGCAGTTAAATCACGATCCTGCTTGCACTGGCTACATCGTGCAGCTCCCCCTGCCAAAGGGCGTGGATACGAATAAGATTTTGGAAGCTATTGACCCGGCAAAAGATGCAGACGGTTTACACCCAATGAACTTAGGGCGGTTAGTTTTACGAGTTTCGGAAACGATTGATTCTCCCTTGCCATGTACGCCGCGCGCGGTGATTGAGTTGATTGAACGTAACGGCATCTCGCTTGCAGGAAAAGACGTTTGCGTTGTGGGGCGCGGCACCACTGTGGGCCGTTCGATTGGGCTACTGCTAACTCGCCGGCAAGTGAATGCTACCGTCACCTTAACTCACACGGGGACAATTGATTTACCAGCGAAAGTGCGTGCCGCTGACGTGGTGGTGGCAGCTGCTGGGGTGGCGGGAATTATCACCGCCGATATGTTGAAGCCCGGCGCGATTGTCCTGGACGTGGGTGTTTCACGCGTGGAACAAGACGGCCGGTTTGTGCTGGCTGGGGATATTGCCGAGGGCGTTGATGAAGTCGCCGATTGGGCTTCGCCAAACCCCGGAGGAGTAGGCCCCATGACACGAGCACTTTTACTGGCAAACGTCGTAGAAGCAGCTGAACGACTGTAAACGCTTAACATTTGTAAAATCTATATTTGGGTTGGTGCTGGTAAACATACCGGCACCAACCCATTTTAAGAAGCTAATAGTTTTGTTTCGCCGGTGTCCGCCAAGGAATATGAATACACAGAATCAAAGTAGCTAACCCTAAGAAACTCAGCAGAGGAAAAAACAGGGTAAAGGTAGCTTGGGAAAGCCAGGAAGTTTCTGCCCCGGCGGGCACAGTGGCCAAAAGATTATAAAGAAAATGCCCTAAAACTAAAGGTAAAAGTAGTTTAGTTCGATAGTAGAAAACTAACGCAAAAGCTGCCCAAATTGATACCCAAAGAAATGTGGGGAGCCCCTGGGAAAGGTGGAAAGCACCTCTTAAAATGACGATCAGTACCGCCAGATAGGGCAGGGATATTTTCCGGTGGAACACTAAAAAAGCAACTAAAATACCGGTGAAGAAAATTTCTTCAATCGCCCCGTTTAATCCCGCTGCCAAGGGGGAAGGCAATTCCCAAAGTTTCGAGAAGAGCCCTCTTTCAATCGGTGGTTCCAAAGGACGCCATTTCTCTAGCGGAACCCATGCTAAGAATCTGCTGGCAGGAGCATAAACCACCTGTTGAGTAATCCTACTGATGGCAATGAAACCAGTTACCCCCGCTAACCATAAAAACAACGTGTTCTTACGCCGCAGGCGACTATTCAGGGTGATTGCTTGAAAATCAGGGAACTTAAATCCGTTAATCCGATAGTGCCACCACAGGGCGGTGCAAAGTAAGAGAGTGAAGTTAAAAATTCCCAACACGTTATCTAACGACACTGAAAACAGGTCGGTGAACATGCGGTAAGTTTCAAAGTAGCTACCGGTAAGAGAAGCGAACACTGAGGAAAATAGGTAGAAGCCAAAGACGATTGCCGAGTAAACTGTTAAAACTCCCAGCAGAGTTTTAGAAAGCCAACCGTCTTCCCACTGGGATGTTAGGTTAAGTTCGCGAGTTCTTTTCCCTGTTAGGAAAGAAACTGGTGGTGCGAAATGGACAACTGTCCACAGGGCACCCCCTAAGAAAAGTAGTGGATTAACAAGAGTTCCCCACCAAGGGAAAAGATCCGGTGCATAAAAGATACTGAAGTTCACAAAAACGTGGGCAATATAAATGGGGAAAAGTAGTTTAGTTTGCTGATAAAAGATTGCCAGCAAAAGTGCCCACACCGGCACCGCGAAAAAAGCGATGCTGCCAACTGGAAAATAGTATAGGCAGCGCAGGGCAACTAAGATCCCAATGGCTTCACCAGCGCGGAAAAAGCGGACTTTGCGTAGCAGCAGGGTGCCTCCGAGGGCGCTAAATAGCGTTTCTTCTAAAATCGGAACTAACCCCGCAACTAACAGCGGGTAAGCGGGCAGCTGAAACTGCAGAAAACTCTCTAGCAGGGGAAGATTCTCAGGGCGCTGCCAAGGGGGGAGCGGCAGGTAGGTAAAGAGGAAAGCGTGTAGCTCTTTACCTACCGGGATAATCGCGGAGGTGATGAAAAATAAGCCGAAGAGTAAGCCAACCGAATAGTTCAGGTGTTTTCCAAATTTGCGGAAAGAGAAAATTGGCTTACCCATCAGTGCTGCACCTTAAGCGTAGAAAACCCGTAGGGGAGCGTGATCAGAAAAACGCTTATCGTAAGCGTCAGCGCGATCTACTACGCAGTCAGTTGCCAAAGCAGCTAACCCCGGGGTAGCTAACTGGTAGTCGATCCGCCAGCCTGCATCATTATCAAAAGCCTTCCCTCGCCAAGACCACCAGGTGTAGGGGCCCTGCGCGTCAGCTCCAGCTAAAGCGCGGGAAATATCAACCCAACCAGCACCCATCCACTTTTCTAAGTAGGCAATTTCATCATCCATTACCCCAGCAGACTTATTGTGGTTGCCCTTCCAGTTCTTAATGTCTTTTTCAGAACGAACAATATTCAAATCTCCCACAACTACTGCGTCTTGTCCGGCGGCTAATAGTTGCGCCATACGCGCGTCGATTAAATCTAAATGCGCGTACTTTTGTTCCATTTTCACAGTGCCCAGCTCACCTGAGTGGAAGTAGGCAGACACTACGGTGACCGTGCGGGAACCGTCCACTACATCAACTTCAATCCAACGTCCGGTATCTACTGCCGTTACGTCACCGCCCTCGGGAGCACCGAAACGAACTGGAGAATCTGCCAACTTAACGTGCGAATCTTTACGCACCAACACGGCCACTCCAGCGCGTCCCTTAACTTCACAGGAATAATTTGCTGCCAGGTATTCTTCACCCAGAAGTGAATCTAAAATCTCATCCGAAGCACGTACTTCTTGCAAAGCCAGTACGTCAGGGCGCTGCGTCGCCAAGTAGCTTGACATATCGCGCTTCATAGCGGCACGAATGCCATTAACATTAACCGAAACTAAACTAAAAGCCATTTTCTATCCTCACTTTTGCAAGCGTTGCTCACCTAATGACCACAGGTCGCGACGCAGCTTAACAATCTTAATTTCTAACGATTCAATCTGTTTACGCAAACGCAAACCGCGCCGCGACTCCCACACTGCGGAAGAAATCACGGTTTCAAACGCTTCCGGGTCACGCCGCGGATCGCGATCTAAATCCCCCGTCATCGTGTGGCGTGGCCAATCTAGAGTATTTTTCGCACTCATCGTCACATAGTTAGGAACTGCGTCTCCGTGCATGTGCCCAACTGACTTAGCTACCCCCGGATAAGGCGGGTTAGCCATCCAAGCTGCAATCATCAACACTAAACGCGCCACTAGGTTAACCCAGAGCATAATCGTAACTACAGTGGCACCGGCAGCTAGTAAAGGAGTATTAGCGCTCCCCACCGCGCGAGTCCCCAGGTAACGAATTACTCCAGAGACAACGCCCATCATCACACAACCCCAGATAAGGTCATAGCGAGGAACTTTAATCCCTGCGACTTTCCGCACCATGATTGCAAAAACAACCGCATCTACTGCGAAGGCAACTAAAAGGGAAGAAAGTCGAAAGAAGAACCTGGAGGACTTGCCTGAAATCCCAAGAAAATCAAGTACTGAGGAGAGCAGTTCTGTAGTAAGTACCCCCAGTACTGCGGTAACTAAAACACTTAAAGCTAAAAGAACGAACCCCACGTAGTCTCGAACTTGCGCTGTGACGGGATTTTCCGGCAAATAAACAATCCCGAACATTGACCAGAGGGAAGTTTTTATCGCATTCATCAAACGCGACGCGGATAAAACCAGCAAAACCACTGCGATAATACTGGGTAAGCTGACTGAAGAACTAAGAATTAACGTATCGAGATTAAGCAGACCACCTGATTTTCCCGGGACTACCAGCAACCCCGGAATTGCCTTATCAATGGTATTTAAAGTAGATTCGCGGAGCACCTGGTTATCACCCAAAATAGCGACAAATACTGTCCAACCGATAGTTAAAGCCGCAGTGATTGAAAACAGCGAAACGTAAGAAATTCCGCCCGCTAGCAAATACCCGCGTTTCATGGAATAACGCGTCAGTGCCCGCCCCAGCCGCGAATAGGCGTAGACCTCATAGAGGGCCATGATTTTAGCTAACCAACCCTCTTTGGCTAACGCTTCTTTTATAGAGGGGCCAACTAAGGGAACGGGATCTGCGGAACGTGGTTCCCAGGGGAGCCACGCTGGGTTTGTATCAATAACCGAGCCGGAGCCGGCATAGTTCTGCTTCACATTAGAATCAGGGGTTTCAGTCATAAGACTGACAATACCGCAGTATTTAGTAATCTTCTAATGCGACGCAGCTAAAACTATTCAGTGAAAAGAACCACCCAGTGAAGAAAATTATTCAGTGAAGTTAAATAGCGCCAACGACTGGTACACCCCATCGGGACTAACCTTATCCAGACGGAACCCCGCACAAATCCAATCAGCGTAAAAATTCTTACCCAACTCTTCCGCCCTATCCATCAGTTCCTCAGAAACCCCATGCACTAAAGTAACGTGCGGGTGGTATGCGAACCGGCGGGCCTGATCGGTGATCCCCGCGCGAATACGCGCTTCCAAATCGGTAAGTTGCCCAGCGCCCTCGGAAATATTAAAGAAAACTACCGGAGAAACCGGGCGGAACGAACCCGTCCCCCGCAGGGAAATCTTGAATGGGGAAGTGCGTTGCGCAACCGTCTGCAAATGTTCAAACAGGCGCTCGCGGTCAGCCTTACGCACCGCAGTGGGAGGTAGGAGAGTAATATGCGCGGGCGTGTTGATCCCGTGATCATCGCCCAGGTGTACGCGCGCTTCAGTTAGCAGGCTCATCCACGGTTCTGGAACCGCGATAACCACTCCAATTAACTCTTCATCGGCAGCACAAGCAGGTACATACACTGTGGAACTCACCTCCCAACGGCGCTCCAAAAGGCTCCTCCCGCCACATTAAAAAGCGGGCGCACAGAAAAATCTTGACCCTCTTTATTGTTCACACGTTCAGATAGAAAGGCAAACTAACCCTTGTTAGCTGACAAATTTGCCTACAATGTCAAGCAGAGTTTTCTACACTAGAAGTAAACCTAAGAAACTATCAGTAAAGCTAGGCAAATACAGAAAGGGAATAAAATGTCGGTGCGCAAAACCGCCATTAAACTAGCAGACGGACGTGATCTCTTCTATTTTGACGACACTGAAGAATACGTAACCGGACAGAAAACTCGTCGCACAGACGATCCTCGTCCACTGGGAGACCGCTTTGCCCCCGTCGAAGTGGACGGTGAACTTAAACCAGTCACCGCCCCCACCATGCGCCGCGACCCACTCACCGGAGAGTGGATTCCCATGGCAACTCACCGCATGAATCGCACTTTCTTACCCCCGGCAGACGCCAATCCCTTCGCCCCCGCCCGCCCAGGAGCCGCTTTCTCAGACGGAGAAATCCCAGACACGGACTATGACGTAGTAGTTTTTGAAAACCGTTTCCCCTCCCTCATGACCGTTCCCGGACAAACAGATGAAGTCACCTACCTGGACGGGCTACCCCTCTATGAAACCCGCCCCGCCGCGGGACGCTGCGAAGTAATTTGCTTTGGACCAAAATTGGAAGAAAACCTGGTGGACATGGGGCACAAGCGGATGCGCACCGTGATTGAAGCCTGGGCAGACCGCACCTACGAATTAGAACAACTTCCCGGCATCAAACAGGTATATTGTTTTGAAAACCACGGGAAAGAAATTGGCGTCACCCTCCATCACCCGCACGGGCAGATCTACGCCTACCCATATGTCACGCCCCGCACCCAAATGATGCTCACCCAAGCCACCCCCTATCGTGCCGAAACGGGCCGGAACTTGGTAAAAGACGTGTTGGAAGCTGAACTGGCTTCAGGCAGGCGCATTATTGACGAAACTGAACACTGGGTTCTGTTTGTACCCGGAGCAGCAAAATGGCCAGTCCAAATGCAACTAATGCCGAAACGGGACGTGGGGGCACTCTACGAATTAACCCCGGCTGAACGCGACGATTTAGCTGGCATTTACCTAAAAATGCTGGCTGCCGGCGATAAGTTCTTCGTCGAAGCAGACGGAAAGAATATCCCCCTTCCCTATATTTCCGGTTGGCACCAAGCTCCGGTAGGGGAGCACCGCGCTGACTTGCGACTACACTTGGACTTCTTCTCCATCTTGCGTTCCCCCGGCAAACTAAAGTATCTGGCCGGGTCAGAATCAGGTATGGCAGCTTGGATTTCAGACACCACCCCGGAAAAGATCGCCGACCGGCTTCGCGAAGTTTACGGAAAGTAAAATCATGGTTACACTCAAGCAAGCTTTTTCTCTTACCGAGGGCGCTACCCAGGTAACCACCCTATTTACCGAAACTTTTGGATACGCTCCCACCGCAGTACATTCAGCGCCGGGACGAGTAAACGTAATCGGGGAACACACCGACTATAACGGCGGGTACGCTCTGCCGATGGCACTGCCGCACCGCACCTATGTGGCGGTTGCGCCCCGCACCGATAGGTTAGTGCGCCTAATTTCTGCACAGGAATCCGGAGTTCGGGAAGTTTCCTTAGACCAGGTAGATACTTTTGATTCAGCAAATCCGGTGTCCGGCTGGCCCGCCTACGTAGTGGGGGTTGCCTGGGCGTTAGAACAAGCTGGCTACGGCCCCTATATGGGATTGGATATTGCGGTTGATTCCTGCGTTCCTTTCGGAGCGGGGCTTTCTTCTTCCGCCGCTTTAGAATGTGCGGTAGCTGCCGCGTGGGATACGCTTCAAGGTGGCGCACTTTTAGCTACCGACAGTGGGCGCGCCGTTTTAGTAAATGCTTGCGTGCAGGCAGAAAACCAGATTGCGGGAGCCCCCACCGGCGGAATGGATCAGGCAGCGTCTTTACGCTGTCAAGCAGGGCACGTTATCTTCTTAGATTGCCGTGACCAGACCGTACAGCACCTACCTTTTGATTTAAATTCTGCTGATTTAGAACTGCTGGTGGTAGATACTCGCGCTCCGCACGCCCTGGTAGACGGACAGTACGCGGCCCGCCGGCAAGCCTGTGAAACGGCAGCTTCAATCCTGGGCGTAGCGCTACTGGTCGAGTTACCGGCGGGCAGCTACCACGAATTACCCGCCTGGCAGCAGCTTTCTGCGGTGCAGCAAGCCCGGGTTCGACATGTGGTAACTGAAATCGCGCGGACGAAAGAGTTCGCTTCCTTACTTACCGAGGGCGCACAGACAGGTAATTTTGATTGGGAACGGCTGGGTGCTTTAATGAATGCTTCCCATGAGTCCTTGCGCGTGGACTATGAGGTAACTTGCCCAGAGTTAGATACGATGGTGGAGGCCGCTCGCGGAGCCGGTGCTTTAGGGGCGCGGATGACCGGCGGCGGATTCGGTGGTTCGGCAATTGCCTTGGTGCATACTAAGGATGTTCCGGCGGTGACGCAGGCAGTAACTGAAGCGTTTGCGCAGGCAGGTTTTAATGAGCCACACTTCCTGCGGGCGTTTCCAGCTGAGGCAGCTTTTTAATTAACTGACCTCATTTTCAGTGTAGCCACTTTGCTATCCTTGAAAAGAACTAAAGGAGACTTTCATGGATAACGCCACCTGGCTAATTGTGGGACTGGGAAATCCCGGTGCTAAATATGCGCGGAACCGCCATAATGTTGGGCACATGGTAGTGCAAGCCGCCGCGTCCCAAGAAAAAGCAAGTTTCAGTAGGCATAAGGCTGGTGCTCAGGTGGCTACGGTGCGGCTGGGAATGCTCCCGGGAGGACGCCCCGGCCCGGCCGTACATTTAGCCTACCTGGACTCTTACATGAATGTTTCTGGGAAACCAGTTGCGGCGTTAATGAATTTTTATAAGATTGATCCCGCGCATCTGCTGGTAATCCACGACGAAATGGATATCGACGAGCATCTGCTACGCCTTAAACAAGGTGGTGGCGAGGGCGGACACAACGGTTTGAAATCAATTTCTCAAGCCCTGGGGACAAAAGACTATTGTCGGCTTCGTTTCGGTGTGGGGCGCCCTCCGGGGCGGATGGATCCCGCGGACTATGTCCTGTCTGATTTCCCCGCGAAAAGTAGAGTAGATTTAGAAATCACTATTAACGAAGCGGTAGAGGTAATCACCCAGATAGTTTCTAACGGTTTTGCTCAAGCCCAACAAGATTTGCATACTCGCTAGAGCCCACTGACTGCCAAATTTTAAGAATATAAAGAGGAAACGCATGAAACTTGAGGGTTTGTTAAGTGACTTGGCAGCGGAAACGGGGATTAGACATTGCGCTGATTTACTTAACGAAACTGGCCAATTTGACCAATCTGCTTCCCCGCGTGAAACTGACGCGGGGGCAACCATTGTGGTTCCAGCCGGTTTGCAACCTCCGGTTTTAGCGCAGGCGCGTGCCAGCGGTGAACTAAAAACACTGCTGGTGGTTACTCCGACGGGCAGGCACGCTGAACAGTTAGTTAAGGCGCTGCGCTGTTACACGGGTGGGGTGGAGCTATTTCCTGCTTGGGAGACTTTACCGCATGAACGGCTTTCCCCGCAAAAAGACACTATGGCACGGCGAGTTGCAGTGATGCGGCGGCTGAAACACGCCAGTGCAAAGCTCTCTGATAAAGATGGGGAGATTAGAATTCTGGTTGCCCCACTGCGTGCTTTCCTCCAACCAATTATTGGCGGATTAGCTGAGATTGAGCCGATTTCTTTGAAACTGGGTTCGGTGGTTGATCTGCCAACTTTAGCGGAAAAACTGGTTTCTTACGGGTATTCTCGGGTTGAGATGGTGACTCAGCGCGGTGAGCTTGCGGTGCGTGGCGGGTTGATTGATATTTTCCCTCCTACCGAAGCGCACCCACTGCGAGTTGAACTATTCGGTAATGAAGTTGATGATATCCGCTATTTTTCGGTGGCTGATCAGCGAACGATTGAAGTTGCCGAGGGCGGTTTATGGGCGCCTCCGGCAAGAGAACTGCTTTTGACAGAGGAAGTAAAAGCTAAGGCACGGGAACTAACTAATGTGTTACCGGGTGTGCGGGAGATGCTGGAGCTAATTTCTGCGGGAGTCACCGTTGAGGGAATGGAAATGCTCAGCCCTGCGCTGGTTGAAAAGATGGAGACTATTTTCGACTTGCTTCCTGCTGAAACTTCCGTGGTTTTGGTTGATCCTGAGCGGATTGAAGCCCGTGCAGAAGATTTAGTTGCCACCACGGAAGAGTTCATGGCGGCCGCTTGGGAAAGTGCCGCTGAGGGTGGGAAAATTCCTTTGGTAGCGCAAGAAGCTTCTTTTTCCACTTTAGATGAAATGCGTGAGTTGGCTACGCAAAAACGGTTGGCGTGGGTGCGGATGACGCAAATGGCGCCCTCGGAAATTGCTGATGCCTTGGACAGTCAGCAGTTGGAGCAGCATGCCACGGTGATTGCTGCAGAGCATTTAATCCAAGTCGGAGGGCGCAATGTAAAGCCCTATCGCGGTGATTTAACGCAGGCTATTAAGGATTTGCGGAAATTTGCGAAGCAGGACTGGCGCCTGGTTGTCACCACGAACGGGCCGGGGCCGGCTAAACGATTTAAGGAACTTTTCGCAGAAGCGGATTTGCCCGCCAGAATTGTGGGGAAACTGGCAGCTGATTTCCAGCGGGGTGTGGTGGATATTCTGCCGGCGGAAAGCGGCCCGGGGTTTGTGCAGCCGGAACTGAAAATTGCGGTGATTACCGAAACGGATTTAACGGGGCGCAGCGGGCCATCTACTGCTGAAATGCGGAAAGTTCCGGCTCGTTCTCGTAAACGCGCAATTGATCCGCTTTCTTTACGTCCCGGCGATTTTGTGGTTCACGAAACCCATGGGATTGGGAAGTTTAAGGAAATGGTGACCCGCACGATTGGGAGCGGGAAACAGGCAGTGACCCGAGATTATTTACTGGTTGAATACGCGTCTTCCCGTCGCGGACAGCCGGCTGATTTACTTTATGTGCCGATTGATTCTTTGGAACAAGTTTCGCGTTATAGTGGTTCAGATTCGCCTTCGCTTTCTAAAATTGGGGGCGCTGAATGGGCGAAAACTAAGGCAAATGCGCGTAAGGCAGTTAGAGAAATTGCGGGGGAACTGGTACGTCTTTATGCTGCTCGGCAGGCTGCTAAGGGATTTGCTTACAGTCCGGATACTCCTTGGCAAAGAGAGTTAGAGGAGGCTTTCCCATATGTAGAAACCCCTGATCAGCTGGTGACGATTGAGGAAGTTAAGGCGGATATGGAAAAGCCGACTCCGATGGATCGTTTACTGTGCGGCGACGTGGGGTATGGGAAAACTGAGATTGCGGTGCGTGCTGCGTTTAAAGCGATTCAAGATGGCAAGCAGGTTGCGGTGTTAGTGCCGACTACTTTATTAGTGCAGCAGCATTATGAGACTTTTACTTCTCGGTACACGGGGTTTCCGGTGGAAGTTGCTTCTTTAAGCCGTTTTTCCTCTAAGAAGGAAGCGGAAGAAGTGAAGGAAAAGCTCTTGAAAGGGAGTATTGACCTGGTGATTGGGACTCATTCTCTGGTTTCTGGCTCAGTGCGTTTTAAGAACTTGGGGCTGGTGATTATTGATGAGGAACAGCGTTTTGGGGTGGAGCATAAAGAGGCGTTAAAGCAGTTACGTAACGATGTGGATGTGCTTTCTATGTCGGCTACGCCGATTCCGCGTACTTTGGAAATGGCGGTTACGGGATTGCGGGAAATGTCAGTATTGCAAACTCCGCCGGAAGATCGTCATCCGATTCTTACTTTTGTGGGAGCTTACACTGATCAGCAGGTAGTGGCTGCGGTTAAGCGGGAACTTTTACGCGATGGGCAGGTCTTTTACGTTCATAATCGGGTTGAAGATATTGATAAGGTGGCGGCGCACATTGCCGAACTGGTGCCGGAAGCGCGGGTAAGAGTAGCGCATGGGAAGTTGTCTGAACACCAGTTGGAAAGAGTGATTGTTGATTTTTGGAACCAGGATTTTGACGTTTTAGTTTGTACTACGATTGTTGAGACTGGCCTGGATATTTCTAACGCGAATACGTTAATTGTTGATCGGGCTGATGCGATGGGGTTGTCCCAGTTACACCAGTTACGTGGGCGCGTGGGGCGCGGTCGTGAAAGAGGTTATGCTTATTTCCTTTATCCGGCGAATAAGACGCTGACTGAGACGGCCTTGGAACGTTTGCGGACAATTGCGACTAATACGGATTTAGGCGCGGGAATTGCGGTGGCGCAAAAGGATTTGGAAATCCGCGGGGCAGGGAACCTGTTGGGCGGGGAGCAGTCTGGTCACATTGCGGGGGTTGGTTTTGACCTGTATATCCGCATGGTGGCTGACGCAGTGGCGGCTTTTAAGGGTGAGTATCGGGGGACTCGTGCGGATGTGCGGGTGGAGATTCCGGTCGATGGGCATATTCCGGTAAGTTACATTCGTGGGGAAGAACTGCGGTTGGAAACTTACGCGAAGATTGCGGCTTTGGAATCTTTCGAGGACGCTGCGGAAGTGCGCGCCGAATTAACTGACCGTTATGGGGCTATCCCTGAGACGGTGCTTTTACTTTTTGCGATTGCTGGTTTGAAAGAGCACGCTAGGTCTTTAGGCGTACATGAGATTGTTACGCAGGGAAAATATTTGCGTTTAGGGCCGGTTGATTTAGGGGATGTGCAGGCAGCTAGACTGCTTCGCCTTTACCCGGGAAGTATTATGAAACCCGCAATTCGTAAGGTTTTAGTGCCTTTGCCAACTACTTCGAAACTGGGAGGTGAGCCACTGGTCGATCAGGATCTGATTGATTGGGTAGATAACCTACTTAAGGTGGTGGTGGGCTACCGCCCAGGGGCTAAAGCATAGTAAAATGTATCTTGTTGCTGCATGAAAGGATGCCGATAGGCAAGTTTATGAATGTAAAACGTTTGATTACCACAGTGGCTGCGGGAGCTTTAGCCTTAGGTTTGGGTGCTTGTAGTGCTCACCCGGGTGTAGCGCTGATTGTGGACGGTAAAGAGTATCGTACTGTTGAGGTTACGCAAGCAGCTCAGGAAGCTTCTTTAGTGGCTGGTAATCCCGTGCAGGCTAATACGATTATTGATTTTCTGTCTCGGTTAGAAACTGCAAAAGAATTGGCAGAACTCAATGGTGTGGACATTTCTATGGAGCAAGTCCGAGCAGAGTTGGAAAAAGGACTCCCTGAGGGGACTGGGCCACTTTCAGATATTACGGTGGAAACATTCTACGTTAATTCAGTTCTGCAAAATCTTAATCAGAAGCTTGGGCAACAAGCCTATTCGCAGTTATTTTTAGAAACTCAAGCGGAACGTAAGGTTGAAATTAATCCGCGTTTCGGCTCAGTTTCAGAAGCAGGGACTATGCTTCCTCCTAGTTTCCCCGGTGTTTTAGATATTCAGTCTAAGCAGGGGCAAACTAAACCATAGAACTTTTGACGATAAGTCAAGAAAGATTGGGCCAGCTGGCCTTTTCATAAAACGTGGTCATTTGGCCGCAAAACTAAAATAAGGAGAATAAAGTGGCACGTATTGACGCCATTGGCGCACGCGAGATTCTGGATTCCCGCGGCAACCCTACCGTAGAAGTTGAAGTTCTGCTGGAAGACGGCACCGTTTCCCGTGCTGCTGTTCCATCTGGTGCATCTACCGGTGCATTTGAAGCTGTGGAACTTCGTGATGGTGACAAGGATCGTTACCTGGGTAAGGGTGTTGAAAAAGCAGTTGATGCTGTAGTAAACGTAATCCAGCCAGAACTGATTGACGAAGAAGCTACCGACCAGCGTCACATCGACGAACTGATGATCTCTCTGGACGGAACTGACAACAAAGGTAAGCTGGGCGCAAACGCTATCCTGGGCGTTTCTTTGGCAGTAGCTAAGGCTGCAGCTGATTCCGCTGGCCTACCACTTTACCGTTACTTGGGCGGACCAAACGCACACGTACTACCTGTTCCAATGATGAACATCCTCAACGGTGGTTCTCACGCAGACACCAACGTGGATATTCAGGAATTCATGATTGCTCCTTTGGGTGCAGACACCTTCCGTGACGCGCTGCGTTGGGGTGCTGAGGTGTACCACACTCTGAAGGCTGTTATTAAGGAACGTGGACTTTCCACCGGTCTGGGTGACGAAGGTGGTTTCGCACCAAACCTAGATTCCAACACCGCTGCTTTGGATCTGATCATGGAAGCAATCGAAAAGGCTGGTTTCAAGCCAGGATCTGACATTGCTTTGGCACTGGACGTTGCTTCTACCGAATTCTTCAAGGACGGTGCTTACCAGTTTGAAGGCCAGGCACGCCCCACCGAATTCATGGTTGATTACTATGAGAAGCTAATCACCGACTACCCACTGGTTTCCATCGAAGACCCATTGTCTGAAGATGAATGGGACGCTTGGAAAGCCCTCACCGGTCAGATCGGACACCGCGTACAGCTAGTTGGTGACGACCTATTCGTAACCAACCCAGCCCGTCTACGTCGCGGCATTGAAGAAAATGCTGCTAACGCTTTGCTGGTTAAGGTAAACCAGATTGGTTCTCTAACCGAGACTTTGGACGCTGTTGAAGACGCACACCGCGCCGGCTTCCGTTCCATGACCTCTCACCGTTCCGGCGAAACCGAAGACACCACCATTGCTGACTTGGCAGTGGCAACTAACTCCGGTCAGATTAAGACTGGTGCTCCAGCTCGTTCCGAACGTGTAGCTAAGTACAACCAGCTACTACGGATTGAAGAAGAACTGGAAACTGCAGCAGTTTACGCTGGCGCAGGCGCATTCCCACGTTTCAAGGGCTAAGCTATAACTTAACTACTTAAACGTAAGTGGACACCACCTTTTGGTGGTGTCCACTTTTGTTAGGGCTGAAGTTTTCAAGGTGACTGGCTTAACCGTCCCGATCGGTAAAATAGCGGGTGTAGCGTTTTCCAAACCTAACCTACTAAAGTAAACTCAAAATAGCAGAATTTTTGTAGGAAAAGAGGATAACTCATGTGTGGGATCGCCGGATATTACGGGACCGAAGAAAACTTCACCCCAGACTTACTGGCACAGATGAGTCGCTGCCAAGCACACCGTGGTCCAGATAGTTCCGGAGACTGTTTAGACGGGCCAGTAGGCTTAGTGCATCAGCGTCTAGCCATTTTGGGACGTTCTCATGGCGACCAGCCTATGACCACTTCAGATGGTCGGTTTACGCTTATTTATAACGGCGAAGTATATAACTACAAGCAGTTACAGGCAGAACTAGAAGCTCTGGGATACGAATTCCACACTGGAACTGACACTGAAGTAGTTCTTAAAGGTTTTGCCCAGTGGGGAAGTGCCGTATTTGACCGCCTCAACGGTATGTGGGGATTAGCTATCTGGGATAAAGAAAAAGCTGAACTCACTTTAAGTCGCGACCATTTTGGGATTAAACCGCTTTACTTTGCAAAGATTGGTGCAGGTTTTGTATTCGGTTCAGAATTGAAATCTATTTTGGCTGTACCGCAGTTTAAAGCTGAAGCAAATGAACGAATCCTCTACCGCTACTTACGTTTTAGGATTCACGAAGACTCTCGGGAGACTTTCTTCAAAGGAATCGAACGGCTGTTACCAGGGGAAATGGCGGTAATCAGCGCAGCGGGAATCAAGATCTCAAACTACACAAACTTCGTTGAAGAACTTCGCGAAGCCGCTAAAATCCAACGCCCCTACGATGAAAGTGCCATCGCACAATACCGTGAGCTGCTTTTTAAATCGGTGAAAGAACGTTTACAGGCGGAAGTACCGGTAGGAACTTCCCTTTCAGGTGGATTAGACTCATCTGCCGTAGCCGTAATCATTAACCGCTTACTGGGCACTAACGCGGAAGAAACCGCTTCAGTGGGGCAGGAACAAAATCTTTTCTCAGCCGTATTCCCCGGTTCTCTAAACGACGAAGAACGCTACGTAGACGCTGTTTTAGAACGCTGCGATAACGGTGTGAAAGCCCATAAGATTCTGCCGAATGCAGACCAGTTCAAAGCCGACCTCGTAGACTTTATCCGCACCCAGGAAGAACCAATTATTTCTTCCGGCCCCTACGCGCAATACTGTGTGATGAAAGAAGCCTCTAAACACGTGACCGTACTTTTAGACGGGCAGGGCGCTGATGAAATGATGGCGGGGTACATTCCCTACTACTTCACTTATTTCAACCAGCTAAAAGCACAGGGAGAGTATCGCAAACTTGCTCTTGAGGTGGCTCGCAGCGCAGATGTCCTGGCTCGTTTAGTTCGTTTCCGTGTAAAGAATAAACTCACTGCCAAACCAGATGTTCCGGTGGAAAACCTATTGAATGCAAGTTTCATTGCTAACCACTCTGGAGAGGCTCTGCAATCTACCCGCAATAACTTACGCGAACGTCTGCTGGAAGATCTTTTCAGAAACTCCCTGCCTTCGCTGCTGCGCTATGAAGACCGTAACACAATGCGTTTTTCCTTAGAAGGAAGAGTCCCTTTCTTAGATAAAGACACGGTGAAATTCCTGTTTTCCTTAGCGGATGACGCGATTATTAAAGCGGGTTGGAATAAGCGTATTCTTCGTGACGCAACTAAAGATATTCTTCCGGAAATGGTTTCCACCCGCCGCAATAAGATTGGCTTTACCACTCCGGAAAATGAATGGTTTAAGCGGATTAAAAACTCCATTAACGCGATCTTTGAATCTGAGTCATTCGGAAAACGCCCCTGGTTTAACCAAGCGGAAGTATTAAAAGCCTTCCACGGTTACATCAATGAGGAAAATGGGGCAGACACCATGCTATTTTGGCGTTTACTCAACGTCGAAATTTGGGCAAGACTTTTCTTAGATGAAGAAGCTGACTTCACCATATTTTCAGAAGAAGCAATAGATAAATCTGACATGGGTGCGTCTTTACCGGCTGATCCGAAAGAGCCTTTAGAAGCTAACGCTGGGAAAGAACTTGATTTACCCGTGGGGGAAATGATTGCCCGCCGCTACCCAATCCAAACTGAAAAGTTCTCTAAAGATTCACAGATGGAGGATGAAATCACCCGTTACGTTCTGGATTTCTTTAAGGAACTTGAAGCTAACGGAGATACTGACGATAAACAAGCCACTGAAGGCCATCGGTGGAACCTGACTATTTCTGAGAAAATCATCGCCATCATGCAGGGGCGCTCATGGTTCACCTGGGAGATTAAACCCGGTTTCGCTGCGCGGAAACTTTCCAAATACGTTTCTCGGACCCCAGCGGGAATCGGCTTAGGTGACCCAGTCACCATGCAGCTGGCTATCAATGAAGCTGGTCTACCCAGGATCCTGTTTGCTTCCGCAGGCGGAGTTTTAGGGAAACTAGCTGGCAAACGCGGAGTTTTCTACAACTTAGCTGGAGCAAACGTGCGCGCTATTGACGGCCCTACCGAATACTCGGTTTACCCATCGAACGTTTCTGCAAAACTACCTCCTAAAGATCCTGAAAAAGTAGCAGCCCACTTAAAGAAAGTACTCTTAGAAGTACTTCCCCCCGCCTGGGCAAATACCTTTGACGGGGTAGTTATTATGGATGCCAATGACATTGGGCGAAATGCTTTAGGGGCAGCCGGAAGCCATTCGTTGGAACACTACGAAGCACAGTTTGCTGATAACCCACTGGGACAGGGCACGCAGCAAACCCCAATGGCAGTAGTCTTTGAACGTCCGGCTCAGTAAAACTTGTAAAGTTGCTAACTGAAGTGAGTGGAAATGAACGCAGCTAACAGAGGGCGACCTCGAGTTCCTCGGCGCAAAAGCCAGAGGGCTTCTGAATCACACCTAACTTCAGTTAAGCAGTCTGAAACCTCCACCCGCGTCGCCGTGGGTGGGTCCGCCAGAGTAACAGGAAATAGTCGGTTAGAAAGAGTACGCCGCCCTCGGACAACTCGAAATTCGCCGCGAAAAAAGCAAACTGGTACGCAACTGTTGGGGGAAATAAATACTGCAGTAACTACAGCTGACGGGCAGCCACCAGCGAAATTTCCCGCCTTTTTAATAGTTTTAGTGCTTGTCACCCTAGTTGCTTTTGTTGCCTTAGGGCAGCCACTGAGCCAATGGTGGAAACAAAACCGAGAATATAACGCTATCAGCCAAAAACTTGCCGAAGCTAAAGCTGAAAACCAGCGTTTAACCAGCGAACTGGAAAAATGGCAGTCAGATAGTTTCATTGCCAGCCAAGCTCGTTCCCGGCTGGGGTATATTCGCCCAGGGGAAACCCAGTATCTGGTAGTAGATGCCCCCAATGAAGCAGGAAGCAAAAAACAAACCCGCTCCGAAACCACGCTTCCTTGGTACCTGGTCATCATGGATTCAGTTAAGTTAGCAGAAGAAATCCCCGCACCCCCACCCGAGGGTGACGGAAACTGAATTTACGACAAAGAAACTAGCTACAGTTCTAACATCAGCAAGGAGAAACGTGACTATCAGCGAAGCAACTGCGCAGGACCTAAAGATACTGGAACTGCAACTTGGGAGGGTCCCCCGCGGCGTAATGGGAATCGCTTACCGCTGTAACTGTGGGGCACCCGCCGTGGTAGCGACAAAACCACGTTTAGAAGATGGCACCCCTTTCCCCACCATGTACTATTTAACTCACCCAGCTGCAGTTAAAGGGTGTTCAGTTTTAGAAGCTGGCAAGTGGATGGAAGAACTCAACCAGCTACTGGCTGAGGACGAAGCGTTGCGGACTGCTTATGCGCAGGCCCACAACCACTACATTTCGAGCCGTGATGCGATTGAAGAAGTCCCTGAGATTAAAGATTTTTCTGCCGGAGGAATGCCAAATCGGGTCAAGTGCTTACACGCGATTTTAGGACACACCTTAGCGGCGGGGCAGGGTGTGAACCCAATCGGAGATATTCTAGTTTCTCGTTTAGAAGCAGACGGCCTGTGGAAGCCGCAGGAATGTAGTTGTCTGCCCGGACAGACCCCAGCTGACTTAACTGCGTAAGTGCATATGGGAGCTAATCTTCCAAAAAACCTGCCGGCTACTTTTCCTTGGGAAACTCCGGTGTCTAAATCACCGGCGGGAACTACTGTTGCAGCTATAGATTGTGGGACTAATTCGATTAGGCTTCTTGTTCTGCGTCAAACAGGTGGAAAAGTTGAAGAACTGTGTCGGGAAATGGAGATAGTTCGCTTAGGCGAGGGCGTAGATAAAACCCGTCGGCTTAGTGAAACCTCAATTTCACGTACGGTAGCGGCCGCGAAAAAATACGCGCAGATTTGTGTTAAACACGGGGTAAGTAAGTTAAGATTCGTAGCTACCTCGGCTTCTCGTGATGCGGAAAATAGTGCGGATTTTGTGGACGCGATTAAACAGACTATGGGGGTAGTTCCCGAAGTGATTAGCGGTGAAGCAGAAGCCAGCTATTCATTTTTAGGTGCAGTCAGTTCTTTAACTGAGCTTACCTTCCCCACTTTAGTAGTTGATATTGGGGGTGGATCTACCGAATTTGTGGTGGGAAGCCTGGAGGAAAAAGGTAGGCTAACAATTTCTAGTGCTTTTTCAGCGGATATGGGAAGCGTGCGCTTAACGGAACGCTTTGCTGGGTTTCGTGCCGAACCGGGGAGTCTGCTGCATGAAGAGGCTTTGCAAGAAGCCACAAAGTGGGTGGATAAGTATTTGGATCGGGTAGCTAAAACTGTGAACCTACAGGAAGTTACTTCTTTTGTAGCAGTTGCAGGTACGGCCACAACAGTTACCGCTAAAGCTTTGGATTTAGATGCTTATGAGCCAAGTAGAATCCATAATGCGCGGCTTTCTTTCGCTGCTCATCAAGCAGCTTGTGATTTTATGATTAACACGCCGGTAGCTGAAAAAGCAGCTTTAGCTTATATGCCCCCAGGGAGAGCTGACGTGATTGGGGCAGGGGCTTTGATATGGTCGCGAATCTTACGCAGAGTAGGTCAAGTTAATCCGCAAGTCACTCAGGTAGTTACTTCCGAACAGGATATTTTAGATGGAGTAACGCGGAGTCTGCTCTGAGAAAATCTAGGATTTTACTGAGCAAACTCCGCGCCCTCGATAAGAATTTTAGTGTTTTACCACTAAACTTTAGCGTTTCTTCCGATCCGGGGCAGTACCACGCTTTTGCTGCTTAACTCGCAGGTGAACTGCTAAACCACCCAGAACTGCGGCTAAGAGCGTACCAAGCATGACGCCGAGTTTCGCATTAGCAACTTCAGAAGATTCAACTGGGAAAGCTAAACCAGCGATAAGTAAAGATACGGTGAAGCCGATACCCGCTAAGAGAGAAATAGCGCCAATGTCGCGAAGGTCAATCCCGTGTCCTAAGCGAAGTGAGGTGAACTTAGTGAAGAAAGCGACTGAACCTAAAATGCCCAGGAACTTTCCAAGCGGTAGCCCTAAAATCACCCCGAGGGCAACTGGGCTGGCTAAAGTTTCGGTGATTCCACCTGATTGAGAAATATTCACGCCAGCGGCGAAGAACGCAAAAACGGGAACTACGATACCGGCTGAAAGCGGGTGGATTAAGTGGGCAATATGCGATGACCACTGGGGTTCACCGCGCAGACGCGAAGCAGGTACTAGCAGACCCATAGCCACACCGGCAATGGTGGCGTGTACCCCGGATTCGTGCATTAACGCCCAGGCTAAAACGCCGAGGGGAATGAGAATCCACCACTTCATAATCCGCTTATGCACTAAAACTCCGAATAGGGCGATTACTAATAGGGATAGTCCCAAAGCAAACCAGTTTAAGCCGGAAGAATAGAAGGCGGCGATCACTATAATGGCGAGCAGGTCATCTACCACCGCTAAGGTGAGTAGGAAAGTACGTGCTGCCGGGGGCATTCCTTTCCCAAATAAGCCCAGCAGGGCAACTGCAAATGCAATATCAGTGGCAGCTGGAATGGCCCACCCGTGATATTCACCGGAGCGTCCCAAATACTGTACTAAAAGATAAACTGCAGCTGGCCCGATCATGCCGAAGGCAGCGGCAATCATTGGGAGGGTAGCTTCTTTAAGATCACGAAGTGCACCGGTGACAAATTCGGTCTTTAGTTCTAACCCAACTATGAAAAAGAAAATAGTAAGTAAACCGTCGGCTGCCCAGTGGCTTAGTGAAAGGTTTAGATTAACTGATTCGAAACCTATTTTAGTGTGCGCCAGGTTCTCGTAGATTTCTGCCCAGGGAGAGTTCGCCCAAATCAGCGCTACTAAAGCGGCAATGACTAAGAGGATTCCTGAGCGGGTTTCGTCCTCAACCAGCTTTCTAAAAGCGCGTGGAATACGCTTGAGACGTTCAGAAAATGTGAGAGGTTTCTTACGTATTTTGGTAGGGCGCGGCTGATGACTGACAGCGCTTTTTAGGATTGTCCGTGAACGAGTGCTTTTTTTCTGGGATTTGCGCGGTTTATCAGGGCGCATATTTGCAGCCTTCTCTCCATGAATTTTAGTGGCTTTAGCAACGGTTTAGAAGTTTTAGCTTTTTCAATGATAACAATTTTGATTTAATCAGGTAGAATGAAATAGTTCCAAGCCTCCATAGCCCAATGGTAGAGGCAATCGACTTAAAATCGATTCAGTGCCGGTTCGAGTCCGGCTGGAGGTACGGATCGCGGCAGAGCTTATGGCTCTGCCGCTTTTTTATTTCTAACGCAGATACTGGGTCATAGGGTTATATGACTCGCGGGGTTAGCGGTCATAGGGTTATATGACTCGCGGGATTATGCGACTCTAGGGTTTTACAACATTTGGGGATGGTACGAAATTTGGGGTTGCTGGAGTCTCGATATTCAGAGCAGACAATATAGTTGGTTTCCGCTCAGGTAGGGGAGATTTTAGAGCTATAAATCCTCTAAAAAAGTCGCTAAACCATGGTTTATATGGCAATCTAGATTTAAGTTCATAATTTATATCAAGGAGCATTATGTCTAATCCAATAATGAATTCTGTGGCGCGCGATCTGGTGAAAAACACGCCAGCTGGCTACCCACAAATGCCAGGCTACCAACCGGGTGCTACTGCAGACGCAGCGACGCAAATGCCTCGGTACAACCCCGCAGATAAAGAGGTAACTGTCGAAGAACTGAACGAAGCCTACTTCGCTCCCTCTGCTGATGCAGTAGACACCGGTCGTCTCACCTACGATGACATTATCACTAAGACCGGTATGCTGTTTGGCATTATGCTTCTGGCAACCGCAGTAAGCTGGTCGATTAGCAGCGTAAACCTGAACCTAGGTGGCGCGCTGACTATGGGTTCTGGTTTAGTTGGAGTTGGCCTGGTTCTGATGAACTCATTCAAGAAGAAAATCAGCCCTGCGCTAATCATCGCCTACGCGGTAGTAGAAGGCGCCTTCCTGGGTGGTTTCTCATACATTATGGAAACTATGTACCCGAACGTAGCCATTCAGGGTGTAATCGCTACCGTAGCAGTGTTTGCTACTATGCTTATCCTATTCCGTTCCGGTAAAGTTCGTTACTCTGCGAAGATGGCGCAGATCCTTATGATCGGTACCGGCGGGATTTTCCTCTACTACATGCTTAACCTGGTACTGCAGCTAACCGGTGTAGTTTCCAACCCATTTGGCCTTTCCGGCATCACTGTTTTCGGTTTCCCACTGGGAATCGTAATCGGTTTAGTTGCGATTGGCCTGGGAGCTTTCAGCCTGGTTGGTGACTTCCACATTGCGCGTTACGGTGTAGAAAATGGTGCTCCAAAAGTATTCGCTTGGCAGATCGCTTTTGGCATTATGGTTACCGTCGTTTGGTTGTACGTGGAGATTGTTCGCCTACTGGCAATCCTGCAAAGCAACGACTAAACTACGGACTTTCCTGTAACTTATTAAATAAAAGAGAGACTAATGAGCGAATTTCTAACTGTTTCCGATAATTTCCTCCGCAAACCCACCATCGACTTCCACACGGAAGAGCCACCGGCTGGTTTACATATTGAAATCATTCGCGAGGGCGCTGGGCCAGAGGTAAAAGCCGGAGATAAACTCTCCTGCCACTACCTGGGGCAAGTTTGGAACGGCAATCACTTCGATAACTCTTTCGACCGCGGTGCTCCACTGGATTTCACCGTAGGCGTAGGTATGGTTATCCAAGGCTGGGATCAAGGCCTCTTAGGGCTACGCGAAGGTACCCGCGTGGTACTTTCCATTCCCGCTTCCCTCGGTTACGGTGACCGCGGTGTTCCACAGGCAGGTATTAAAGGCGGAGACACCCTGGTATTCGTTACTGACATCGTTAAAGTTAATTAATCTTTAACTGTTAAGGCGGGCACTTCCCATTTGGGAAGTGCCCGCCTTAGTTTAGTCAGAAAATCAGCATCCAAATAGGTTTAGGGAAGTTGAATTTTAGAAACCTCAGGAAAAGCAGAAGCGGATTTCCCAGCGCCCTCGGGAAGTAAACCAGTAGGGCAAGCGTAACCATTTGGACCATGGTTGCAGTACCCATCGGGAATATGATGCAAATAAGCCTGGTGATATCCTTCAGCCAGGTAGAAAATGCCACTGTTAGCAGCTTCATCAACTTCAGTTGTAATCGGCCCAAATCCGGCAGCTGCTAAAACCTTTCCGTAAGCCTCTTTAGAAGCCTGCGCCAAAGCCAACTGGCGGGCAGTGGTAGTGAACAGAACTGAACGGTACTGGGTGCCGCGGTCATTTCCCTGCCGATCCCCCTGAGTAGGATCGTGATTTTCCCAAAAAGCCTTGATGATTTCTTCCGCATCAATTTCTTGTGGATTGTAAACTACTCGCACCACTTCAGCGTGACCAGTTTTGCCGGTACAAACTGCTTTATAAGAGGGGTTACGGGTAGTGCCACCCATGAAACCAACGGCGGTGGCAATCACACCGGGGAGACGCCACATAATGCGCTCAGCCCCCCAGTAACAACCCATTCCCACGTAGAGGATCTCATAGGGAGCGTCCCAGGGCCCCGCAATTGGGTTTCCTAAAACGGGGTGAATCCCGGGAATAGTGCAGACGGGAACGTCTGAATCAGGATAAGAACCTGCCAAAATAGCCATTGTGCCTCCTTGAAAACTACAGATAACAGTATAACCTCAGAAGAAAATCAACAATCCACGGGGAACTGAAAAATAAATGATAGACATTAAGCTCTTCTAATAGGCGCAGAAAGAAAACATACCGTAAACTCAGAAATGACTTAGTTTTAAGGAGTTTAGGTGATATTTGGACAAAATCCGTTCAGCAAACTAAAGGTTGGGGAAATCATCGAAAAGGTTTCTGAGCCGATCCGCACGCGAACTGGGGTTTCTGAACCTCCTCCAATGCGTATCTACACTCCAGAACGTAGCGGAGATAAAGTAGAAGAACACGTTGCCTGGTCGTTGCGAGTAGCCGCTGCTTGGTCGTGGCGTACCCTGGTGGTAGCTGCCATGCTGTATTTGCTTGGCTACTTGCTTTCCTACGTTTATTTTCTGATTATTCCGATTCTGGTGGCGTTACTTTTCGCGGTGCTACTTGATCCGATTAACCGGGTGCTTAAACGCAGATTGAAGTTCCCAGATGCGTTGGCAGCAACTATTTCGATGCTGGTTGGTTTAGCGATTGTTTTAGGCTTAATTTCAGCTGCCTCCACTCAAATCGCCCTACAGTTTAAAGACTTAGGGGCGCGTACCCAAGAGGGAGCGCAGAAACTGGTTGAATGGTTGCGTTCAGGCCCGTTTGGGATTGATAGCAGTTATTTTGACGACCATCTTGATGAAATAATTAATACGGTTGCTTCGGCAGTTCGTAACAATTCCAGTAATCTTGCTTCCGGAGTGCTGCAGGTCTCGGCTTCGATTGGGACGATTCTAACTGGAATTATTTTGGCGCTTTTTGTTCTCTTTTTCTTCTTAAAAGATGGGCGCACGATTTGGCTGTGGTTCATTCGGATTATTCCCGAGGGCGCTCGTGAACCTGTCCATGAATCTGCGATCCGCGGTTGGATCACCCTAAATGGTTATGTACGCGCACAAATCATGGTAGCGGCGATTGACGCCGTGGGGATTGGTTTAGGCGCTTACTTCCTGGGAGTTCCGCTGGCAATCCCCCTGGGTGTATTAGTCTTTGTTGGTTCGTTCGTGCCGATTATCGGGGCGATGATTACCGGCTCGGTTGCGGTTTTAGTGGCACTGGTAGATCAGGGGCCACAAACTGCGATTATTATGCTTTTGATTATTTTGGCAGTTCAGCAGATTGAAGGTAACTTCCTGCAACCGTGGCTGATGTCCTCTGCGGTTTCCCTACATCCGCTGGCAGTATTACTTTCGGTTGCTTGTGGTTCGTTCCTCTTTGGAATTGCGGGCGCAATGTTCTCTGTGCCGATTGCGGCTTTTGTGAATACTTCATTGCTGTACTTGCACGGTTATGACAGGTTCCCGGATTTGATTAGTGATCCAGAGCGTCCGGGTGGGCCTCCGGGGATGTTAAAGCAGCAGATTTTGGAAACTTACGATGAGTCTTTCGCAACTCACGAAGCTCCTTTGCGCCATCCTAAGACAAAATCTGTGGAAGTAAAGGCTGTGGTAGTTCCTGAAGCGGAAACTACCGCGAAAGATGGTGGTAAACTCCCAAGTTCCGCGCAGGACCTAGCGGCGCAGCAAACTGAATCTTTGAATGGAGAAGAAAGTTCAGCTTCGGCAGTTGAAGGGCCGCGGAATGCTGCAGAGCCGCCGAGTGAAGCAAAGTAGGTGATTTAATCTGGCCGGTTTTCACTGTGTTCCAGTTGGGAAAGATTGCTCAGTTGGGAAAAGAATGCGGATTTCTGGAAAGATCACGCAGTTGTTACGCAGTTATGAGTAGGTTGCCGGTAGATTATTGCCCGTAATTATTGTTGCCCGCGAGTTTCCTCGCGGGCAACAATAATTAGTTCAGGTGTAGCCTAGCCTTTATAGGGGGTAGCTTCAAGGATTTTTACTTTAATCTCTTTACCGGTGGGAGCAAAGTAGCTGACAGTGTCGCCTACTTTATGTCCATTGAGCGCCTGCCCAATCGGAGCGTCAAGAGAGTAAACTTCTAAGTCATCATTTGATCCGGCTAGGCGTGAGCCAAGCAGGAATTTAGAAACTCGTCCCATAATGTCAGCGGTAACCACCATGCCAGCTTCAACAATCCCATCGTCGGCGGGGCTTTCACCTACCACCGCATCACGCAGAATGTTAGTTAGCTGGTTGATGCGAGTTTCGTTCATTGACTGTTCATCACGGGCTGCGTGATAGCCGCCGTTTTCTTTCAGGTCGCCTTCTTGGCGCGCATTATCAATCTTCCGGGTGATTTCTTGCCGTAAAGTGGTAGAGCGGTGTTCCAGTTCTTCCTTTAAACGGTCGTAGGCTTCTTGCGTAACCCATAGAGCTTCAGACATAACGTCTCCTTATTTTTCTTTCCAGAAAATCCAATCACCTAACCATAGCAACTATTTTAGGGATTGGCGTTGTGAAAACCGACTATCTTCGATAATTTGTAACTTATGATGAACTTAAAGGTGCTGTATAACCTGTACGAACGCCAGCTATTGAAGGATCTCACCCCAGAGAAGATCCCTGCTCACGTTGGCGTTATTTTAGATGGTAACCGCCGTTGGGCGAAAGCAATCGGCACCGGTACTGCTTATGGGCACCGCAAAGGGGCCGCGAAAATCAATGAGTTCTTAGGGTGGGCCCGTGAACTGGGGGTGCAGGTAGTTACGCTTTGGATGCTTTCGACTGATAACCTTTCGCGACCCGCTGAAGAACTTGCCCCGTTACTTTCGATTATTGTGGACGCTACCGCTGAGGTAGCTGAAGACCCCGCTCACCTGGTGCAAGTGGTGGGCGACATGAGTTTACTTCCCGAAGAGGTAGCTACGCAGCTTACGGGAATTGCTGAAAAATCAGCGGAGCTTTCCAAAGTGGAAAATCGTTTGAAAGTGAATGTAGCTATCGGCTACGGGGGGCGGCATGAGATCACCGATGCGGTACGCTCACTGCTTCGTTCTTACGCAGAGCGAGGCATGTCTTTAAATGAAGCGGCTGACGTTTTAACGATTGATGATATTTCCGACCACCTGTACACCCGCGGACTACCGGATCCGGATTTGGTGATTCGCACTTCCGGTGAACAGCGTTTATCGGGGTTCCTACTGTGGCAGTCTGTGCATTCTGAGTTTTACTTCTGTGAAGCTTTTTGGCCGGATTTCCGGCGGGTTGATTTTCTGCGTGCGCTCAGAGATTACGCTTACCGCGAGCGGCGTTTAGGTAAATAGTTTTCCGAGGACGCTACTGTGACGCCCTCGGAATTTTAGAGCTCTTTTAGCCAAGGAGGATTCGCACCTGAGCGAGAGACGGTAACGGCAGAAACTTGCGCGGCTCTTTTCATCACGAAATCTACTTGTTCTTTGGTGATGTTTTGTAAGTCTTCGCGTTTTGCTGCGCCGAGCAGGTTTAAGCTCCACAGGGCGTCAATCACCGCACCCATGAAAGAATCTCCTGCTCCGACGGTGTCGGCCACGGTCACTTTCTGCGCGGGGTAGTCGATGGAACCGAATTTTCCGTAGGCAGAGGAGCCTTTTTCACCGCGGGTGACAATCACTAGGGAGGCTCCCAGGTTGCACCATTCGCGGGCAATTTGTGGGAAGGGGGCGCCGGCTGTAAACCAGTCTATGTCCTCGTCGGAAACTTTGATTACGTCGGCAGTTTTGACCAGTTCTATGACTTTTTCATAGGCTATTTCCGGATCTCCCATGATTGAGGGGCGCGCGTTAGGATCATAGGTGATGGTCGCGTATTTGCGCACATTTTTCAGGGTTTCTAAAACTTGAGTTCCTCCGGGTTCTAAGGTGGTGGCGATTGAACCCGAGTGGGCAACTAGAATCGAGTTGTCTAAAAGTGGGGTGGGAAGCTCCCACTGGAGGTCGAACTGGTAGCTGGCTGCTCCTGCTTCATTGAGGGTGGCTTGGGCGGTGGAGGTGCGAGGCGCGTTAAAAGAGTCGGGGTGGATATCTACCTGGGAGGCTTTGAGATGGTTGTTAATGGCGTTGCCACGTTCGTCTTTGCCTAGCCAGGTGACCAGCTGAACTTCTCGGTTTAAGCGTCCTAATGTGAGGGCGACATTGGCGGGGGATCCGCCGGGGATTTCCTTTATTTCACCAGTTGGGGGAATCACTATGTCGATGAGAGCTTCACCTAGAATTAAAGCGCGCGCATTCGCCATGGTTTACCATTCTTTCTTTATGAATTAGACTATTTCGATTTTAGTGGCTAATCCAAGTCAGGTGAATGCTTTCAAATTGTTAATACGTTTATGGTGGGTTAGTTTTGAGGGGAAGTTTGGGTGGCCGTGTGCAGACGCTGCTGCGCAGCTTGGAGGATCTGCTGGCAGTGCTGCGCTAAGGCTTCGCCTCTTTCCCACATTTTTAGGGTTTCTTCTAAGGGGGCAGACCCTGTTTCTAAAGCGCGAACAATGTTGATTAGTTCATCGCGGGCCTGTTCGTAGGTTAAGGTCGCTACTTCTGGGGAATTTTGCATGATATTTCCTTATTCGTTGGAGTCAGGTTCGGTTTTATTAGTACCAAATACGGTGACGATCATAGAGCCTTTCGCTAAACGAGCTTCTAAAATTTCACCTTTTTTCACGTTACTTGCGTCAGTGAGCACCCCTTTGCCAGGAGCTTTAATGATTGCGTAGCCGCGTTCTAAAGTAGCTTGAGGGGAAATAGCTCTGAGGGTGGAAAACGCGGCGTTTAGTTCAGCTTGGGCTTGGGTTAAACGCAGAGAAACCGCGTGATTTAGTTTCGTACGAGCATTTTCCAGGCTCTCAAAATGAGTTTTCAAGGACGCCGCCGGGGTGGTAAGTACGGGGCGTTCTAAAAGTAGTTGCAGATGTTGCGCTTCAGTGTTTAGTCGCGTTTGGAAGCGGTGTCTCAATTCCTGGAGGGCGTTAGTCAAACCTTGATTTTCAGCAACTAAGTCGGGGACTATCCGCCGAGCAGCGTCCGTAGGAGTTGAAGCCCGGTAATCGGCAACTAAATCGATTAGCGGGGAGTCCCCCTCATGCCCAATTGCGGAAACTACCGGAGTGCGGGCGGCAAAAACGGCGCGCACCAGGGTTTCATCGGAAAAGGGGAGGAGGTCTTCAACTGAGCCGCCCCCGCGCGCAATTACAATCACTTCCACGTCTGCCAGTGCGTCGAGTTCCGCAAGCGCTTTTGAAACGCCTGCAACTGCACCGGTTCCTTGGACTAAAACTTCGCGGATTTCAAATTGTGCTCCCGGCCAGCGGGCTGTGGCATTAACTAAAACATCGTCCTTAGCTTTAGCGTTATTTCCACAAATTAAACCGATTTTGCGGGGTAGAAAAGGGAGGGGTTTTTTATGGGTGTCGTCAAAAAGCCCTTCGCTTTGTAGCTGTTGGCGTAATTTTTCAATACGTGCTAATAGGTCGCCTAAACCAACGGGGTGGATTTCTTTTGCCTGCAAGGCGAGCCTGCCAGATTTTAACCAGTAGGTTGGTTTAACGTAGGCAACTACGCGCGAGCCTGGGGTGATGGGCGCGCCGGAAGCAGAAATGACGTTGCCAAAAGCAGAAACTTCCATTGACATGTCTTGTTCCACGTCACGCAGAGTGAGGAATGACATTTTAGTTGCCCCGCGGTCAGCTAACTGCACGATTTGGGCTTCCACCCATAGAGGAGACATTTTTTCAATGTAGATTTTAATGTTCTCTGAGAGTTTAGCCAGTGGCCAGGGGTGCTCTTTGGTGGTTTCTCGCGCTAGGCGCGGTAATGCAGGGGGAGTACCACTTCCTTCAGTTGGCGGGTGAGGTGGTTGGAAACTTGGCATATTCACCTTCTCAGAGTGCCATATTTTTGTGAATATTTTGAGTTACCTTTCGGGAAGAAACCGACTTGTGAGAGAAACTGGGATAGGAATAACTGCATTTGGATGGGAAAACCTGCTTTCAGGCAGATAGATTAGTATGTAGGAAGACAATAGTAGATATTTGGTTATGAGGGACTGTTTTGAAGAAAATTTTGCTTGCGGCGCCGCGCGGATACTGTGCGGGGGTTGATCGTGCAGTTGATGCGGTAGAAAAAGCCTTAGACTTATACGGTCCTCCGATTTACGTTCGTAAAGAAATTGTCCACAACCGTTACGTGGTGGAAACTTTAACTGAGCGGGGTGCGATTTTCGTAGAGGAAACAGATCAGGTTCCCGAGGGCGCGCGGGTAGTTTTTTCAGCTCATGGTGTTTCTCCGGCGGTACACGCTGAAGCGGCGAAACGTAACCTGCAGACGATTGATGCTACCTGCCCGCTGGTAACTAAAGTGCATAAAGAGGCAGTTAGGTTTGCTAAAGCCGATTATGACATTGTGCTGGTAGGTCACGAGGGGCATGAAGAAGTTGAGGGCACCTACGGGGAAGCTCCTGAGCATATTCAGATTGTGGGCACTCCGGATGAAGTTGAAAAAGTTAAAGTGCGTGACCCTGAAAAAATTGTTTGGCTGTCGCAAACTACCTTGAGTGTTGATGAAACTAAGGAAACTGTTGATCGTTTACGCGAACGTTTCCCAGATCTGAATAACCCTCCTTCAGATGATATTTGTTATGCTACGCAAAACCGGCAAGAAGCAGTGAAAACTATTGCTCCGAACGCAGATGTGATGATTGTGGTTGGTTCGGCTAACTCATCTAATTCTGTTCGGTTAGTGGAAGTGGCTTTAGATGCGGGAGCGGGAGCAGCTTACCGGATTGATAAGGCAAATGAGCTTGACCCCGCCTGGGTAGCTGAAGCGGAAACTGTGGGGCTTACTTCGGGAGCTTCCGTACCGGAAATTTTAGTGCGCGAAGTGATTGAGAAGTTAAAGGGTTTAGGTTTCCCTGAGGTGGAGGAAGTACGCACCACTACAGAAACGATTACTTTTGCCTTGCCTCGTAATCTGCGTAGTGAGTTAAATGCGCACGGAGATGACGCGAAAGGTAAACGTCAGCCCGGCCCAGATCATACCTGTTAGATAGGTGTACCTGTGCAAAAGCTATAGCTGTAGAGCGGTTGCGCGGGTGAAAGGCTGGAGTTGCAATGCGGTTGCACCAGTGAAATGCTAGATTCGTTACACGGCGAATAAAATCTTTTAAGAGTCCGCAGAAACTTCCGAGTGAGGCAGGCGTAAAGCCAAGTCCACGGGTTTAGTTTCTGCGGACACTTTAGCTTCTAAAGCACTAATCGCCCGCAGAGGTGTTTTGAAACGGCTTTCAAAAGACGCTACCACATCGTTATACGCACCCACGGCAGATTGCAGATGCTTCCCTAAAGAAGTAAGCAAAGTACTTAAACGCCCCAAACGCTGCGTTAAAATAGTTCCCAATCTAAGAATTTCAGCAGCATCTTCATTAAGACTTTGCCGGCTCCACAAATGCCCCACTGAACGCAGTAAAGTCATTAACCCACTGGGACCAACAATGATTACGCCCTGCTGCAGAGCCTGATCAAACACCGTCGGGTCACCTTGGAAAGAAGCCGACACTAAAGCTTCAGAGGGCATAAAGAGGATTACAGAATCAATCGCAGTGCTCAACTGCCGTTGATAATCGCGTTTAGTTAAAGTAGCCACGTGCCGACGCACCGCCTGCGCGTGCAAACGTAGCTGCTGCGGATCCGTGAAATCTTCAGCTTCCAAATAAGCATCTAAAGGAACTTTAGAATCAATAATCAGCGCCGCCCGATTAGGTAAATGCACAATCGCGTCAGGAATACCCTCAACTTTCCCAAGCTCATTTTCTAAAGGAACTTGCTCCAAAAAATCAATCTGCTTAGTTAAACCGGAAAGCTCTAAAACTCGGCGCAAAGAAGCCTCCCCCCAAGAACCACGCTTAGAAGTATTGCGCAACGCGGAATCTAAACCCAAAGTAGTTTCTAAAATCTGCTGATCCACCAGCTGAGAGGCTTTAAGCTGCGAACGAAGCCCCGCCAGATTCTCTCTTTGATTAACCTCAAACTGCTGTACTTTCCCAGAAAGAGAAGTAAGCGAATCATGAAGTGGTCGCAACTGGGAACTTAACTGCGTGGTTAAAGCCACATGAGACTGCGAATTATCAGCAGAAACGGAACTCTGCCGATAACGTAATCCCGCAATAAAGCCCAGGAACAAACCACAAACTAAAGCAAGTAACGCCAGTAAAACACTTACAAAAATAGATACCTCATACATACTAAAAAACTATCAGCCCCCACTGACATAATCCCAGAGGTAAACTCCAAAGACCTAAAAATAATCTAAATGTAATCAATTCCGCCCTCGGGAATAATTAAGAAACCGCAACTTATCAACTAAACTGGAAAGCGTGGCTCTAACTATTGGTATCGCGGGACTGCCCAACGTAGGCAAGTCCACGCTCTTTAACGCATTAACTCGCGCAACTGTCCTGGCAGCGAACTACCCGTTCGCAACAATCGAACCCAACATTGGGGTAGTCCCCCTGCCAGACCCGCGCCTAAACACCCTAGCGGAAATCTTCGGCTCTGAACGAATCCTCCCCGCAACCGTATCTTTCGTAGACATTGCCGGCATTGTCCGGGGAGCGTCAGAAGGAGAAGGCCTGGGAAATAAATTCCTCGCCAACATCCGCGAAGCAGACGCAATCTGCCAAGTAACCCGCGCTTTCCGCGACCCAGACGTAGTACACGTGGACGGAAAAGTATCCCCAAAGGACGATATTGAAACTATCGCCACGGAACTAATCTTGGCAGACATGCAGACAATGCAAAACCAAATTCCCCGCCTAGAGAAGGAAGTTCGCGCCAAAAAAGCCGAACCAGCAGTTTTAGAAACAGCGCGGGAAGTCCTGGAAATCCTCGAACGCGGAGAAATGATCTCTGTTGCCGGTAAAAACCTGGACCCAGAAATCGTCAAATCTTTCCACCTGATGACAGCTAAACCATTCATCTACGTCTTCAACATGGACCAAGACGGCTTAGAAGACGAAGAAATGCAAGCCGAACTGCGCGCCCTGGTGGCCCCAGCAGAAGCAATCTTCCTAGACGCACAGTTTGAATCAGAACTGGTGGAACTTTCCGAAGAAGAAGCTCGGGAAATGCTAGCAGAAGCCGGGCAAGAAGAAGCCGGTTTAGACAAGTTAGCACGAGTCGGATTCGATACCCTCGGGCTACAAACCTACCTAACCGCCGGACCAAAAGAAGCCCGCGCCTGGACAATCCACAAAGGTTGGACTGCGCCGCAGGCCGCCGGAGTCATCCACACTGACTTCCAAAGAGGCTTCATCAAAGCCGAAGTTGTTTCCTTCGCTGACCTGGTAGCCGCCGGTTCCATGGCAGAAGCAAAAGCCGCCGGAAAAGTCCGCTTAGAAGGAAAAGACTACGTGATGGTAGACGGAGATGTAGTCGAGTTTAAGTTCAACGTGTAAACGCTAAAACTGTTTAATATTTGAAAGTGCCCGAGGGTAATCCTCGGGCACTTTATTTTTTATATTTAAGGCATGTGGTAGCTCTTAATAGCGTCTAACCCCATATGTCGAAGCCGTAACCATAAAATGGGGACGTGTCGAAAAAATGGGAAAATTTCGACACGTCCTGTAGATGGGGTTACGTCTTAAACATATTAACCTCAATATTTTGGGTGCGCTAAAGCTCCACTAGTTTACCAAAGCTCCATTTTCACTTTGACGCACCCCTTAACGCCCTCGGGAAAACTGTAGATAACCTGCTACGGAAGTTAAATCAGATTCCCAGCACCTGCCCAACGTATTCCACGTCTTTGTCGCCCCGCCCAGAAAGATTCACGATAATCGTCTGGGTTTTTTCTAAGCTGGCAGCTAGCTTCATGCCAAAGGCTATCGCGTGCGCTGATTCTAACGCGGGAATGATCCCCTCTAAACGGCATAGGTCTTGGAAAGCTGTTAGAGTTTCTGCGTCAGTTACCGAAGCGTAGTTTACGCGCCCCGCAGCTGCTAGGTGAGCGTGCTGTGGCCCTACCCCCGGGTAGTCTAAACCTGAAGCGATTGAATGAACGGCAGCTGGCTCGTCTCCGTCTTGTAATACCAGGGTTCGCATTCCGTGTAAGACACCGTCAGTTCCCAGCGTTAGGGTGGCGGCGTGTTCTTTGGTTTCTAATCCTTTGCCGGCTGGTTCTACACCGTAGATGTCTACTGGGTCAGCTAGGAATGCGTTGAATAGTCCCATTGCGTTAGAGCCACCGCCTACGCAGGCTACTATTGCGTCTGGTAGGCGATTTTCCATTTTTAGGTGCTGTTGGCGAGCTTCTTCTCCAATAATTTTTTGGAAGTCTCGAACCATTGTGGGGTAGGGGTGGGGGCCAACTACGGATCCGATTGCGAAGAACATTTCGTGGTAGTTCTCTGCGTATTTTGCGAAGGCTGAGTCTACGGCTTCTTTCAGCGATTTACCGCCTGCGTCTACGATTACTACCTGTGCGCCGAGTAGTTTCATGCGCATTACGTTGGCGTGTTGTTTTTCCACGTCGATTCGTCCCATGTGGATTTCGCATTCTAGGCCCAGCAAGGCGGCGGCGGTGGCCAGGGCTACTCCGTGTTGGCCGGCACCGGTTTCTGCGATTAGTTTGCGTTTACCCATGCGTTTCGCTAAGAGGGCTTCGCCTAAGCAGTGGTTGATTTTGTGGGCGCCAGAGTGGTTTAGGTCTTCGCGTTTAAGGAAGATTCTGGCTCCGTGGCCAGTTTTGGTTTGTGAGCGCACGTATTCAGTTAAGTTTTCGGCTTGGTATAGCAAGGTGGGGCGCCCCACGTAGGTTTGTAAAAGTTCGCGGTATTGGGAGAGAAAAGCCGGGTCGTTTCGCGCTTCTTCGTAGGCGGCAGCAACTTCTGCGATGGGGGCTACCAGGAAGTCTGGCAGATATGAGCCACCGTAGGTGCCGAAGTTACCAGTTGCGTCTGCATCGTAGGTGAAGTCACTGGTTTGGGTGGGTGGCGTAGTTTGGTTTGTTGAGGAAAGTTGGTTATCTGCCGGTAGGTTTTCGAGGGCGGGGGAGTGGGTGTTCATTTTTCTCCTTAGGGTACCCGCCCAGGACAATAAAAAACGCCTCCTGAACGGGGGCGGTTTTTGGTGCACAACTAAGACCGCCCTTAGGCGATCCACCAGAAGTAAGTGTTGTTGTGCGTTTGCATGGATTCAATATATGACTTTTTCTTGGGGGTTGCAAGTTTGTTTGTAAGATGTTTTTGGTTTTTGTTTGGTGGAGAAAACTGAGTTGGGGCTTTCCTAATTCTGTTTAAGTGTGTTGATTTCTTGCGGAAACGTAAGCGAATTAGAGAATGCGTCATATGCCACATTTATTTCTGAGAGTTTCCTGAAAATGTAGAAAATCTAGGAGAAAAGCTGTTTTGGTAAACTCTTGGTCAAGTTGAAAAATACCACAATCTGGGAAAACGATTTTTACAACCGGGATTATTAGACTAAAGTCAAAAGATAGTGTGAATTCTACTGTTGGGTTATCTTTCAGTAGGGTTCTGAATTCAGAATGTAAAGAAACGTGGCTTTTACTATCGGCTTGCCGCTGGTGAAAACACATGAGGTACAACCATGTTCTACTACTTAGCTCGGAGGCTAGCAAACTATCTGCTCCTCCTTTTCGTCGCGGTGTCTTTCGCGTACTTGCTTGCATCGTTTTCGATGAATCCTAAGCATGCGTACGACATTACTAACCCGTCTTTGGACTGGGCTGCGATTGAACGTACCCTGATTTCCTATAATATTTCGGACACTATTCCGATTACTGAGCGTTACATTAACTGGCTAACCAGTATTTTCACGGAATGGGATTGGGGTCGCGGCCCAACAGGCTCATTCGTGAATGCAGAAGTGTCACGCCGTATGTGGGTATCTGTCCGTCTTATTGTTATCGGTTCTTTTGTGGGCATGATTGGTGGCGTAACAGTAGGTGCATGGACTGCAACTAAGCAGCATACTTGGATTGACCGGACGGTTACTATTGTTGCGTTGATCCTGCTTTCTACCCCAGTGGTAGTTACCGCTACTTTATTGCAGATTGGTGCCACCCAGTTTAACTTGGCTACTGGCACGAACTTCTTTGAGTACATTGGTGAGACTGGGCAGATTGGTAACTATCCGGGTGCTTGGATTGTTGACCGCGCGCAGCACCTTTTGCTTCCTACCTTAGCTATGTCCCTAACCGGGATTGCCTCATATTCTCGTTACCAGCGCAACTTGATGTTGGATACTTTGGGTGCTGACTACGTGCGTACTGCCCGCGCAAAGGGCTTGCGTAAATCTAAGGCAGTTACCCGCCACGCTTTGCGTACTTCGATGGTGCCTATGGCTACTTTCTTCGCTTTCGCAGTTGCTGGCCTATTCTTGGGTGCAACTATTACGGAAACTGTTTATGGCTGGCACGGTTTAGGACGTTATTCAGTAAGTTCGATTATCGGTCAGGATATTAATGCCACCGCAGCAGTGGTTGCATTCTCAGGGGTTTCTACTTTGACGGGTGCGCTTTTGTCCGATATTTTGATTGTTGTGGTTGATCCACGCGTTCGTGTGAGCTGAGGTGACTGATGGCTGATAACAAAACTACTTCCGCAGAAGTTGCTGAAGCTACTGAAGAAAGAAATGTTGATACTCACTTAAGCCGTGGGGCGTTGGTGCGGCGTCGTTTCTTCCGTTCGGCTACTGCTAAGATTGGTCTTTTCGGTTTCTTAGCTGTCGTGATGTTAGCGATTTTAGGGCCAATCCTCAGCCCGTGGGATTACACGGAGGTAGATAATACTTCTTTCTTGAAAGGTCCTTCTGCGAAGCACTTTTTTGGAACTACCCAGGGTGGGCGTGACGTATTTGCTCTAACCGTACAGGGTCTGCGTCAATCCTTGATTATCGGTATTTCTGTTTCTTTGATCCAAACTACTTTGGCTGCGATTATCGGTTCCACTGCCGCTTACTTTGGTAAAGTTATCGATAAAGTGATCTTGTGGTTTATTGACCTTTTGCTGGTAGTTCCGTCGTTCTTGCTGATTGCAACTATTTCTCAGCGCGCCGGGGCAGCCAGAGGTTCTATTTGGGTTTTCATCCTGCTTCTTTCTGCCTTTGGCTGGATGCTTTCTGCTCGTGTGATTCGTTCTTTGACAATGACTGTTAAGGGATTGGATTATGTTACGGCGGCTCGGTACATGTCGGTGCCATCATATGTAATCATCACGCGCCACATTATTCCTAACGTTGCTTCCTATTTGATTATTGACGCTGCTTTGGGCTTCGTAGCTGCAGTGATGGGGGAAACTACTCTGTCTTACTTCGGCTTCGGCGTGCAAGCTCCAAATACTTCTTTGGGTGTGTTGATTTCGGAAGGGCAGTCTTTAACAACTACTTCGCCTTGGATCTTCTTAGCACCGGCACTGCTACTGACCCTATCCTTGGTTTTCGTAAACTTTATTGGTGATGGTTTGCGGGATGCTCTCGATCCATCATCTAAGTCCGGAGGCAAAGCATGAGCAAAAAAAATAAAGTAGACGAATCTGTATCATTTGAGTTGCCTGAACGGACTGAGGGAGTCCCAGTTCTGGAAGTGAAGGATCTAAAGGTTACTTTCCCTTCCGAAGATGGTAAAGTTCATGCAGTTCGCGGGGTTAACTTTAAGGTTAATGCCGGTGAAGTTCTGGGTATCGTTGGTGAATCCGGTTCTGGTAAGTCAGTAACTTCCATGGCTATCATGGGGCTTTTGGATGAGTCGGCTTCCATATCTGGTTCCGTGAAACTTCACGGCGTGGAACTGCTTGGTAAAAACGATAACTGGATGTCTAAAGTTCGTGGCATCAAACTTTCTATGGTGTTCCAAGATCCACTTTCGGCGCTGACTCCGGTTTACACCATTGGTGATCAGCTGGTTGAAGCCCTGCAGATTCACCAGAAGCTTAGTAAGGAAGCTGCTTACGCTCGCGCTGTAGAGCTTTTGGGGATCGTGGGGATCCCTAACCCTGAGATTCGTGTGAAGGCTTTCCCTCACGAATTTTCTGGCGGTATGCGTCAGCGCGCCATGATTGCAATGGCAATCGCAAATAATCCTGACTTGATTATTGCTGACGAACCCACCACTGCGTTGGATGTGACTATTCAGGCGCAGATTTTGGAAGTATTAAAGACGGCGCAACGTGAAACCGGGGCTGCTGTAATTATGATTACCCACGATTTGGGGGTAGTCGCTGGCATGGCAGACCGCGTTGCAGTTATGTACGCTGGTCGTTGTGTTGAATCTGGTCCTGTAGATGACGTTTTCTATCGTTCTACTATGCCTTACACGATCGGGCTTTTAGGGTCTTTGCCTCGCCCCGATATGTCTTCCAATGAGGCTTTGGCTCCGGTGGAAGGTAACCCACCTTCCATGTTGAAGAAACCCACCGGTTGTCCGTTTGCACCTCGTTGTCCTTTGGCGGTGGACGCATGTTTGGACGGAGAACCTGATCTGGTATTTTCTCCGGAAACGTTATTGGAAGAAAATCCCCGTAAAGACGTGGATGAGCACCGCGTAGCTTGTAAACGAGCTGTTGACATTGTTGAGAAGAAACTCACCTATAAGGATATTTATCCGATTCCTGAGCTAATTTCTGAATCGACTTTGGATCCCGATCGTTTGAAGCGTGAAGAAGTCCTCCAGGTTGATGGATTAAAGAAGTACTTCCCGTTGGTAAAGGGTGCCATCTTTAAGCGACGGGTGGGTACAGTTCACGCGGTGGATGGTATTTCTTTGGATATTCGCGCTGGTGAGACTCTTGCGCTGGTGGGTGAATCAGGTTGTGGTAAGACTACTACCTTGTTAGAAATCCTTGACTTGAAGGCTCCCGAGGGCGGCAAGATTGTTGTTTTGGGTAAAGATACTGCCTCTTTGAAACGGTCTGAACGGAAGCTTATCCGCCAGGATCTGCAGGTGGTTTTCCAGGACCCCATGGCGTCTTTGGATCCTCGTTTGCCGATTTTTGAAATTATTGCAGAACCGTTGAAGTATAACGGTTTTAATAAGGAATATATCCAGGGGCGCGTGACTGAGCTGATTAAGTTAGTTGGTTTGGAACCTTCTCACTTGAACCGTTATCCTCGTCACTTCTCTGGTGGGCAGCGTCAGCGTATTGGGATTGCCCGTGCTCTGGCACTACAACCTAAACTGCTGGTTTTGGATGAACCTGTTTCCGCGTTGGACGTTTCCATTCAGGCCGGGGTAATTAATTTGCTTGAGGAACTGCGTGCAAAGCTGGGTCTTTCCTACCTGTTCGTAGCTCACGATCTTTCTGTTGTGCGTCACATTGCTGATCGCGTTGCAGTAATGTATTTAGGTCGCATTGTAGAAATCGGTGATGTGGAAGAGGTCTTTGACCGTCCTCGCCACCCTTACACGCAGGCGCTTTTGTCTGCGATTCCGATTCCTGATCCGGAAAAGGAACGCACCCGCAAGCGGATTATTCTCCAAGGTGACTTGCCATCACCTGCAAATCCTCCCTCGGGCTGTCGTTTCCGGACTCGTTGCCAGAAGTTCTTAACTCTTTCTGGGGAACAGCAGGCTGCTTGTCTAGAGTCTATGCCTGATTTGCAAGTTTCTAATCCGGGAGTAGATTCTAAGAATGCTTGTCACTATCCTGAAGTGATTACAGTTTTCTAGACTTTTTACGGGGCCTCTCATTGTAAGTGAGAGGCCCCATTTTCTTGCGTTTAAGCTCTTTAGATGGATAATTTTTGCTGCTTTTTGAGGCGTTAAGGATTCGTTATCTTTTCTCATCATTTGAGACCTTTTATAAAGATTAGATAAACAGAACTGAGATTTCTTTATTTTGATTTCTCTTTTACGTTTTCTTTACGCTAGAGTAGATAGCAACGTCGGAATCTCTTTTAGTACGTAGATTCCGAAGGTTACCTAAAAAAGAAAACCTAGGAGGTAGACAGTGCAGCGATCAGCTAAAGCACTCGTAGCCGTTGCAGCAGTTGCAATGCTCGGTTTGTCCGCATGTGGCGGCAACCTGGCAGAAAACGCCGTAGACGCGCCAAACCTGTCCGATATCAACCCTAAAGAACGTGACGAACTTCAAGACGGCGGCACCCTGCGCATTGGGATTAGTAGCTTCCCTACTCAGTGGAACGGAATGCATGCGAACGGTAATCACAATGATACCCGTAGGATCCTGGCATGGATGTCCCCAGGCAACTTCATTCTTGATGAAGCAGCCGTGGCAACTCCAAATAAGACCTTCCTGGAATCCTACACCATTACCGATCCCGGTGTAACTCCTCAGGTAGTTACCCTGAAGCTAAACCCAAATGCGAAGTGGAATAACGGTGACCCAATTACTTGGGAAGACTACGCAGCCACCGCTAAGGTATGTAACGGTGAAAACGAAGCATACGACTGTGCTTCCCCCGATGGTTATGACCAGATTGAAAAAGTTGAAAAAGGTGCAGACGAATTTGAAGTTGTAGTTACCTTCAAGAGCGCTTACCCAGACTGGACCGCTGTTCTTTCCGGTGCATACAACAAAGATTCTATCTCTGACCCAGAAGTATTTAAGAATGCTCAGGCAGATGCTGTGAATGCCGACTGGCTAGCCGGCCCATTCACCTTAGATCGTGTAGATAAGTCCACTCAGCGTGTTTACCTCAAGCGTAACCCTAACTGGTGGGGCGAAACCGCTAAACTCGATAGCGTTGAATTCCACGTGCTCGAAGGTGACTTGGTAGCTTCCGCATTCGGTAACAGCGAAACCGACGTAGCAAGCACCCTGGTTACCGCTGAACAGCTAAATAAAGCAAAGCAGCGTCCTGACCACCAGATCCGTACCGCAGGTTCCCCACAGTGGCGTCACTTCACTTGGAACTCCAAGTCCGGTCTGCTCTCTGATCAGAAACTTCGCCAGACCCTGGTGCGTGGTATCAACCGCGAAGCCATTGCAGAATCTGACTTGGTAGGTCTGCCAGTAGAACCTGCGAAGCTAATGCTTGGTAACCACTTCTTCATGCCTGGCCAGGAAGGCTACCAGGATAACTCTGGCGACTACAAGTACGATCCAGAACGTGCCAAGAAAGAATTGGACGAAATGGGTTGGAAGCTTGAAGATGGTAAGAAGTTCCGTACCAAGGACGGCGAAGAGCTAAAGGTCGAATACTTAATGCTCACCGGTGTAGTTACCTCTGAAAACGAAGGTAAACTGTTCCAAGCTGACATGGAAAAGATTGGTGTGAACGTAGTATTCAAGAACGCTCCATCATCAGAATTCGGAAATGTTCTGAGCGACCGTTCCTTCGGCGTGATTGCTTTCACCTGGGTTGGTACCCCATACCCAATGAATAACATCGGTCAGATCTACGGTTGCAAGTCCGATTCAAACTTCTCTGGCGTATGTAACGATAAGATCGAAGAACTGCGTGCCAAGGCTGACGTAGAACTGGATAAGGCAAAGCGTATTGAATACGTAAACGAAGTTGATAAGATCATCTGGGACGAAGTAATGACTCTCCCAATCTACCGTCGTATGGAATTCACCGCAGTTCCGCAGAATCTAGCTAACTTCGGTGCTTTCGGAAACCGCACCGCAGTTTACGAAAACGTTGGTTACGTTAAGTAAGCAAAGCTAACTTCTGACTAACTAAATACAGGTAGTCAAGAGGGGGTTGCACAGTTAAGCTGTGCAACCCCCTCTTAATATGCGTCTAAAAATCCAAATACGGAAGCACAATGTCAAAGATTAACTAAATCCTAGGTGCGCAAATGAAACGAAAACTAGTAAAGCCAACTATAAAACATCAAGCAGATTAACCCAAGAGTGATTCCCACATGAGACCAGCGAATCGTAACTTTGACCTGATCTGAATCAGTAACAAAATCAGACCCGTCAGGCAAAATCGCCTCACTTGAAACTCTAATCTGCGCTTTTTCTGCATAACCAGGGACTATTTTCGCTAATTTTTCGTGCTCATCATGTAAAAGCCGCCACTGCGTTAAAACTTCTACCAGTTGTTGCGCATGCAGGTGTACTGATACTTCCGAAGCTGAAAAATCAATATGTGGTACTGGGTCAAGTCCCGGATGGCGCAGTTCAGACATGCGGTTTTTAGGTTGTGCCGTGGAAAGACGGAACGGGCCAGCTGTGGTTTCAAGAATAGTTCCCAAATGTAGCTTTGCACCCTGAAAAGTACTCCAAGGAATCTGAATGGTACGCCACACGTTGAAAGCTACCAGATTCTTAGTAGTAACTACCAAAAGAGGGGACCACCAAAGCAAGTAGAACAGCCACAGAATAAAAGCAATAAAGGGAAGGGCTTTAACTGCAGGCCAACCATCAATAAAGAAGAGTAGACCACTGATAAAAAGCGCCAGAAAAAAAGCTCCCAAGAAAGCCACGCGAGAGAAAAGTGAGTATATTTTTAACGTAGGATGCATGATATTAGTCTGCCCTAATCCTTCCTAAGAACCCTAACAACCCGCGTAACGTGTTGAATTTCGCAACGTTACAACTATAAATCTAGGTGCTGGCGGGATTATTCTTAATGAGTTAAGAAAAATAGAGCGGGAGAAGTATGCCTACACGTAAAGATATTAGAAATGTTGCGATCGTTGCCCACGTAGACCACGGCAAAACCACCTTAGTGGATGCAATGCTCTGGCAGTCAGGAGCCTTCTCAGCTCATGATTCTGTTGAAAAACGCGGCGAAAGAGTGATGGACTCGGGCGACTTAGAACGCGAAAAAGGTATCACTATCCTCGCTAAGAATACCGCGGTACACTATCGAGGCCCAGCTGCCCAGGCACTAGGCTTAGCAGACGGGATCACTATTAACGTGATCGATACTCCAGGACACGCTGACTTCGGCGGAGAAGTTGAACGTGGCTTGTCCATGGTTGATGGGGTACTTTTGCTAGTAGATGCGGCAGAAGGCCCATTGCCGCAAACTCGTTTCGTGTTGCGAAAAGCCCTGCAGGCAAAACTACCCGTTGTAGTGGTTGTTAATAAAGTTGATCGCCCTGACCAGCGGATTGACGAAGTTGTTTCAGAAACAACTGACCTGCTACTTTCTTTGGCAGAAGATTTAGTTACCGAGGGCGTTGATGTAGACATTGACGCTATGTTGGATGTTCCTATTATCTACGCCTCAGCTAAGCTGGGGAAGTCTTCTTTAGAATGTCCTCCATTTGGGGAAGTTCCCAGTGAAGACTTAGAACCACTTTTTGAAACTTTGTTAAATAAGATTCCTGGTCCAACTTATGAAGAAGGGGCTCCGCTGCAAGCTCACGTAACTAACTTGGATGCTTCTCCTTTCCTGGGTCGGATTGCTTTACTGCGGATTCACAATGGGGAACTTCGTAAAGGCCAGACGGTTGCTTGGTCGCGTGCTGACGGGCAACTGGCTAACGTGCGGATTACCGAACTGTTAATTACTGAAGGCTTGGAACGAGTCCCCGCTGAGGTTGCTTCCGCTGGTGATATTGTAGCTGTGGCTGGTATTCCCGAGATTACCATTGGGGAATCTTTGGTAGATGTTGAGGATCCGCGCCCACTTCCGATGATTACAGTTGATGATCCGGCAATCTCTATGACGATTGGGATTAACACTTCTCCTATGGCTGGTCGAGTCCGTGGTTCTAAAGTGACTGCGCGGCAGGTAAAAGAACGGTTAGATAGGGAACTAATCGGTAACGTCTCTCTACGAGTATTACCCACTGAACGTCCTGATGCTTGGGAGGTGCAGGGCCGCGGGGAACTGGCTTTAGCGATTTTAGTTGAACAAATGCGTCGTGAAGGTTTTGAACTTACCGTAGGGAAACCACAGGTAGTGGTTAAAGAAATCGACGGCGTAAAGTGTGAGCCGATGGAAAAGCTAACCGTAGACGTTCCTGAAGAGTATTTGGGGCAGGTGACGCAGCTTTTAGCGGCTCGTAAGGGGCGTATGGAATCAATGGCTAACCACGGTACTGGTTGGGTTCGGTTAGAGTTCACCGTGCCTGCCCGTGGGCTAATTGGTTTCCGTTCTAAGTTCCTCACTGAAACTCGCGGGACCGGAATTGCTTCATCTTTAGCGGCTGGCTATGAACCTTGGCAGGGAGAGATTGTTTCTCGAACCACCGGATCTTTAGTTGCCGACCGTCCCGGCCCAGCTACCCCCTACGCGATGATTAACCTACAAGAACGAGGCTCATTCATTGTTGAAGCGGGATCTGAAGTTTACGAGGGACAGATTGTGGGAGAAAACCCTCGCAATGAGGATATGGATGTAAATCTAACCCGTGAAAAGAAACAAACTAATATGCGCGCCTCATCTGCGGATAACTTTGAAGGGCTGATTCCACCGCGCAAACTTACCTTAGAAGAATCTTTAGAGTTTGCTGCTGAAGATGAGTGCGTGGAGGTTACCCCAGAAGCGATTAGAATCCGTAAAAATATTCTTTCAGCGCAGGAACGATTTAAGATTGCGGCGCGGCTCCGCCGAGAACGCAAAGCGATTGAAAATGGTTGGGTCTAAATAAACTTGGCGGGAGTTCCTGGATAGTGTACGGGAAACGGCGCTTCGGGAACTCTCTTGCCAGTTACCATTGTTTCGGCAAGGACTTTGACTATTCCCCGTCGCGTATTCACTGTTACGTGGGTGGGGGCTACTTCCAGCAGGTGTCCGAGGGCGTCGTGGCGACCGTCTTTTAGCCGGTAGCGAATTACAACTCGTTCACCAACTTGCCAGTCCAACCAGGGAAGCTGTTGTTGGACAGTGGTGGTAGTCTCTAAATTCTCATCTTGCGGGTGCTCAGGTTTCGATTGTGTGCCCATAGTGGGATAATAATAGAGAACTTTGCCCAATGCGAACTGGCAGTTTATAAAAGCCAGCGCAATAAACTGAAAATCCGATCAGGAGCCTTGAAATGACTTACGTTATCGCACAACCATGTGTGGATGTGAAGGACCGCGCCTGTGTAGACGAATGCCCCGTAGACTGTATTTACGAAGGGCAACGTTCCCTATATATCCACCCTGAAGAGTGTGTTGACTGTGGCGCGTGCGAACCAGTTTGCCCTACGGAAGCTATTTTCTACGAAGACGATCTGCCTGAAGAATGGTCAGATTACTACCGTGCGAACGTAGACTTCTTCAAAGATCTGGGTTCTCCCGGGGGAGCACAACGCTTGGGAGTACAAGATTTTGATGATGAAATGATCGCGGGATTAGAACCGCAAAATCAAGATTAACCAAAGAACAATCCGAAACTGTTATAAGAATAGTTGGAAGATTCAGCTTCTAACTAAAAATAGGATTTTAAGTTTGGGGGCACTCACTGAGTGCCCCCAAACTAAATTATTAGAGACTATGTCTTTGCCGCGTAGGCTTTAATCCACAGTATGGGCTTTATTCCAGAGGGTTGGCCAAGCCACCTCTAGTTGTGTAGCTAAAGAACGTAGTAGGGGAAGTGAAATCCCCACTACTGAATGAGGATCGCCTTTCACCCCGCGAATGAAAGAACCGCCTAAACCATCTATCGTGAATGAACCAGCTACAAAAAGCGGCTCACCGGTGGCGATATAGGCAGTAATCTCATCGTCTGTTAAATGAGTAAACTCAATTTCAGTACTTTCACACTGCGATAAGGTATCTTCTACTTGCAGACGATACTGTGGGCGCTCAGTAGCTCCCGCGACAGGTAATACTGATAAAAGGGTCATCGCATGCCCGGTAAAGAGCCGCACCCGCGATCCAGAAAGCTGCTTTATCCGGGTATAAGCCACCTGCGGGGTATGTGGTTTACCCACCAGCTCACCGGCTACATCCAACATTGAATCACAGCCAACAACCACTACTTTACTGGGGAGTGGCATTTGCTGTGCGGCAGCGAACTCTAAAATTTCGGTGATGTCTAAACCAGCTACAACGTCCGCTAATTTAGCCTGCGCTAAAGCGGTGACTTTCTCAGCAGCGTCCTCGGCGGAAGAAACCTCTTCAAACTTAGCTAAAACAGCGTCCTCGTCAACTTGAGAAACTCTGATTAGTGGCTCAATCCCAGCGCGACGCAAAGTTCCTGCTCGGCCCGATGAAGCCGAAGCTAACACGAAAACAGTGCTGGGCGCGGGGCGAGTAAACGAAAGAGGAATATCCAATTCCGGATTTAACCAACTGGCGGACATGAGACACCTACTTTAACGCCGTATGAAGCACTTCTAAGGGCAAACCGCCCAATAGCAGAGCCTGATCGTGGAATTCTTTCAAAGATTTCTCAGGGTGGGCTGCTTGGAAAGAATCACGGATTTCTTCCCACTGCTTTTGCCCCACCTTGTAAGAAGAAGCCTGTCCGGGCCACCCCAGGTAGCGAGTCACCTCAAAAACTAAGAAACCTTCAGCCATCGCCACATTATTATTCATAAATGCCCACACGTGGTTGCGATCCCATTCGTTTTCAGCTGCGGAAGTATCCCCTAAATCAGCAAAAGGACTTTTCGCTAAAGATGCTTCATAAGCCTCTTGGCTGATCCCCACGCTGGCTAAATAATCCCAGCCGGGTAACTCTTTCCCAGTGTGGCAGCCAATATCAATAATCACGCGGGCAGCTCGTAAACGCTGCGCATCCAACATTCCCATTCGGTCGGCGGGGTCTTGCATGTAACCTAGCTTATCCATCAGGTCTTCTGCGTAAAGCGCCCAGCCTTCACCGTGGCCAGAATACCAGCAGAAGTTGCGGCGCCAAGAGTTCAGTTCCTCTTTTGCCGCGGTTGCTAAAGAAACCTGCATGTGGTGTCCAGGCATACCCTCGTGGTAGACGGTGGTTTTTTCCTGCCAGGTGTGGAAAATTTCCTGATCTGGTGGGCAGGCCCACCACATGCGTCCCGGGCGAGAGAAATCATCCGATGGTCCCGTGTAATAGATCCCGCCGGAACCGGTAGGAGAAATCATACATTCCAAAGCTCGCATCTGGGGTTTCACCGTGAAATGCACGTTTGCTAAGTCTTCCATCGCCTGATCGGAGGTTTCTTGCATCCACTTCTTTAACCCGTCGGTGCCGAGAACTTGGTATTTCGGGTCATCATCTAACTTCCGCATAGCTTCGAAAACTCCGGTGCCAGCTCCGAAAAGATCCTCAGCAATCTGGACTTGCTCAGCGTGAATCCGCTGGAGTTCAGCTTTTGCCCACTCATAGGTGGCGTCCGTGTCAATGTAGGCCCCTAAGAATGTAGCTGAGGCGCGGCGGTAGCGGTCGGCCCCCACGCGGTCGTCATTTTTAGCGCGGGAAGTAAACTCTGCTTCTAACCAGCTGGCGAAGTCGCTGGCTGCCTGGGTGGCGTCCGTGACGGCAGCTGCAAATTTGGTTGCAAAATCTGTTGGCAACTCAGCTGATTTTCCTGTTTCCGAGGACGCCCACGCAGCGTATTCTTCCTGCATTCGAGCAAATGGATTAGCCTCATTAGCTGTAGCTGCTAAATCTTTCAAGGCGGCACGTAACTGCACGCGGGTAGGAAGTAAATCCAGTTCAGCTCCCGCAATGAGGCTTTCTTTATAACCGGCGTAAGCCGTTGGGACAGCTGCCATCCGATAGTAGATATCCTGCCAGTCAGCTGCAGTGGCAGTTGGCATCAGGTCAAAGCCATCACGAATCCCCTGCAGGGGGCTGGCGATATTATTTAAGTCGCCCAAATGGTCGTTGTTTTCGTAGGATTCTATTGCCATACGAAAATCAAAAAGCATAGCTGCTTTAGTTACTTCATCAACGCTATCGACAGTTTCGCAAGCAGAAACTTTCTCAAGCGTTTCTTTAATCAACTGGTGGTAACGCAGTGCGCCCGCGGGAGAGAAGTCCTCAAAACCTTGCTTACCGGCACGTAATCCTAAAGAAACTCGCATATCGGGGCTGAGTTCAATTATTTGTTTTACGAATTCTTCCGCAATCGCATCTAAGTTTGTAGTTTTACGAGTCATTATTACTTCTTTCTTAAAACCAATTAATCCAATTCGTTTTCTTCAACCATACCGCAGACGTTTTTTCAGTGCGACATGTCATTAAAGCACGTAAAATAATGTTATTTTTTAAGAAATTTTGTGTTTTTCGTCGTTAAAGGGTGATTTTTCAGGGAAAACACATTATATTTACTTTTGAAGATAATCAAATGCGAACTACTACAACTGCGGGAAGCAAACTGCTGAAAGTAGTTTAGTGGGAAGGTTGATCATCGATCACCCCTAATATAATTCCGATAGGAAGGATCCAAAATGTCCGTAAATCGCACTCAGCTTGTAGCCGCAATTGCTGACAAAGCAAACCTAACCAAGGTACAGGCAGACGCAGCACTGGCAGCATTCCAGGAAGTACTGATCGAATCCCTAGCAGCTGGCGAAACCGTTAAGGTAACCGGCCTGTTCTCAGTAGAACGCGTAGAACGTGCAGCACGCACCGGCCGCAACCCACAAACTGGCGAACAGATTAACATTCCAGCTGGCTTCGGCGTAAAGATCTCCGCTGGCTCCACCTTGAAGAAGGCTGTTGCTAAGTGATTTAACCTATCTGGTTAGAATTTCAAAAATCCTCGGCATAAATATGCCGAGGATTTTTCGTTCAAGATTTCACCTATCCTAAACGTGGGGTGTTCTCACCGCCCTCGGAAACTGCCTATAATAGGGGAGGGGAAAGTGACCCCCAAAAATAGCCACGCAACCAAAGATGATTGAGGAAGAAAATGCGTATCGCCATCTTGCCTGATGACAACACTATCGGTAAAGTAGCCGCTGACCTGATTGAAGAACTCTACCGCGCGAAACCAAACGCAGTCTTGGGATTGGCGACAGGTTCTTCCCCTCTGCCGATCTACAAAGAACTAATTGCCCGCCACCAAGCAGGAAAACTCAGCTTCAAACACGGAAAAGCTTTCATGCTTGACGAATATGTGGGTATTCCTAACGAGCACCCAGAACGCTACCGGAATGTAATCGACACAGAAATCGCTTCCCACGTCGATTTCCCCGCAGACGCAGTAAACGGGCCAGACGGTAACGCCCCAGACCTACACGCCGCTTGTGCAGCCTATGACCGGGCAATTAAAGACGCTGGTGGAGTAGACCTACAAATCTTAGGAATCGGCTCTGACGGCCATATTGCTTTCAACGAACCCGGTGAATCCCTCACCTCCCGCACCCACGTGGGGGTTCTAACTGAACAAACTCGCCGCGATAACGCACGCTTCTTCGACGGCGACATTGACCAAGTCCCCACCCACTGCGTCACCCAGGGGCTGGGAACTATTATGGACGCCCGCCGCTTGGTCTTGGTCGCTCAAGGTAAAGGCAAAGCACGCGCCATCAAAGAACTGGTTGAAGGCGCAGTCTCTGCCAAATGGCCAGCTACCATCATGCAAATGCACCCAGACGCATGGGTTCTGGTAGATGAAGCTGCCGCTGCTGAACTGGAACTGGCAGATTACTATCGTGAAGTGTGGGAAAAATCCCGCTGATTTTTCCGCTAAATTACCTTTTCAAGTAGGGATCGCGACGAACAAAGTTTTAAACTAGGCATATGGAAAACTCATTCGACTCTCAGCGCTATGCAAACGATCCAGGAGAACCCGGAACTCAAAGTTCCACTTCCGTCCTGGAACGCACAGAAACAAAAGAGAAACCGTCGGATGGAGATAGAGACAGATTTGCCCACTTTGTTCGTCGCGATCGCGTTGATCACTCACTTTTAACCGGGCAACCTGTAGTCGCCCTCTGCGGCAAAATCTGGGTGCCCCTCCACGACCCCAGTAAATTTCCTGTCTGTCCTAAATGTTTAGCCATCAAAGAAGAAATGGGAAAAATGGGTCCGAATTGGCCTTATGCAAATGGTGGTTCTAATGCGTGAGGGGGCTTCTCCGCAAACTTCCGCTAAAAACCCTTCACCATTTGCCGCTTCTCAACTTTCTCCCGCATTCCCAGCTCGCGCCGCCTGGGGAACCGCCGGGTCTTTGCGTGCGTGGCAGGCGGAAGCATTAGAAAAATACTTAACCTCTGGCGCAACTGATTTTCTTACGGTCGCCACTCCGGGAGCTGGAAAAACAACTTTCGCTCTGCGTGTCGCAGTGGAACTGATCGGCAGTGGAATAGTTGAAAAACTCACCATCGTTTGCCCGACTGAACACCTTAAAGGACAGTGGGCGGAAGCCGCTGGCAGAGTTGGTATCCAAATCGACCCGGCTTTCACAAATTCCCAAGGCCGCGCCGGCTCGCACTATGACGGGGTAGCTGTCACCTACGCGCAGGTGGCTGCTAACCCGGCAGTTCACGCTATGCGCACACGCGCCTATCGAACTTTGGTGATTTTAGATGAAGTCCACCATGCCGGTGACGCACTTTCTTGGGGGGACGGGGTAGAACATGCTTTTTCAGAAGCGGTTCGTCGCCTTTCTTTAACCGGTACACCATTTCGTTCTGACAGTTCTAGAATTCCTTTCGTTACTTATGCCCTTGACGAGGACGGCGTGTTACGCTCGCGGGCGGATTACACGTACGGGTATGCGGAGGCATTAAAAGATGGGGTAGTGCGCCCGGTTATGTTTATGTCCTATTCGGGAGAAATGCATTGGCGGACGCGCGCTGGCGATGAGGTGCAGGCACGTTTAGGGGAACCTTTAACAAAGGATATGATGAAGCAGGCTTGGCGTACTGCTTTGGATCCGAATGGGCAGTGGATTGCTTCAGTTTTAGCTGCTGCCGATCAGCGTCTTTCGGAAGTGCGGAGAACTATCGCTGACGCTGGCGGTTTGGTGATTGCTGCGGATCAGAATGCGGCGCGCGCCTATGCGCGGCATCTGCGGACTATTACTGGGCAGTCTCCAACTGTAGTTATTTCTGACGATGCGCAGGCGTCTGCAAAAATTGATGAGTTCAGTGCGGGTGATTCACGGTGGATGGTGGCGGTTCGCATGGTTTCCGAGGGCGTTGATGTTCCGCGTTTATCGGTTGGTGTTTATGCGACAAATACTTCTACGCCACTATTTTTTGCCCAGGCGGTGGGTAGGTTTGTGCGGGTTCGGCGCAGAGGTGAAACTGCTTCAGTTTTTATTCCTTCTGTTATGGATTTGTTGGAACTTGCTGAACAGATGGAAGTTCAGCGGGATCATGCGTTGAATCTGCCGACAGAAACGTTTGAGGATGAGGTTTTGGTGCAGCAGGCGAACCGTGAGGAGTCTGCTTCTGCTGATTTACTGCCCGGTTTTGAAGCGTTGGGGGCGCAGGCTGAGTTTAACGGGGTTCTTTTTAACGGGGCTTCTTTTGGGGAGGGCGCGGATGTTGGCTCAGTTGAAGAACAAGAGTATTTGGGTATTCCGGGGCTGTTAGAGCCTGAGCAAGTGACTACACTTTTGCGTGCTCGGCACGCTGAGCAAGCGAAAACTAAACGTCGGGAAGCGGCAGCTGCTTCGGTGAGAGCAGAGAACGCGCAGGTGCCTTTGCATCGCGTTAGAGCCGCTAAACGAAAGGAACTTTCTTCTTTAGTGAGTACTTGGGCGCGTCGGGCTAATCAGTCTCATGCGGCGATTCACGCTGAATTGCGTCGCCTCTGTGGTGGCCCGGAAGTACCGCAAGCGACTATTGAGGAGTTGGACGCCAGGATTGCTTTACTTCGTAAGTGGTTTGTGGGGCGTTAAAGGGTAGGTTTTACCAGGTGGCGTCTTCTAAGAGTGCGGCCTGATACTGTCGTTCTAAGGCTTCTAGAATAATTGAAGCTCGGTAAGGTCCTACGCCTTCAACTTGTTGTAAATCTTCAGCGGTGACTAGGCGAAGTTTAGGGAGGGAATCCCAGTGGGTTGAAATGTTAATGACCATTGATTTCGGTAGTCGAGGAACTCTGGAGAGCACTCGAATTCCGCGGGGGATAATTCCTCTGTCTAAGTCTGAACTGTCCACTATGATATGCCCTAAGGTAGCTGAAATAGCTCCCAGGTTCACTAGGGATTCTCCATCTAGTTCTGCTAATGCGCGATCGGCTTGTTCGTAGTGGTCAGTGAGGCGAATGTAGTCGCGGATTAGTAGGAATCTTTCGGCAGCTAAGCCGCGGGCTAAATCATCTAACTGGAGGGCGATTAGACGTCCTTCAGAGCCGAGTTCTTCCAGGTAGCCAGAGATTTCTGAGTGAATCCGACGCATCATTTCTATCCGCTGTAAGCAGGTGGCGACTTCTCTTAAAGTAACTGCGTCGCGGTGTTCTAGGATAGAAAGGTCAGCTACATTTTCTTCGAGACGTTGTTTGTAGCGTTCTAAAGTGTTCAAAGCTAAGTTAGCGCGGGAAAGGAGTGCTTCTGGCTCCACTAAAGTTCGCCGCAGCGATCCTACAAACACGGTGATTACTCGCATGGAAGCTGATACGGTGATTACTGGCTGCCCGGTTTGGCGGGCTGTGCGTTCTGCCGCTCTGTGGCGCATTCCGGATTCAGCGGTGTAAATGTCAGAGTTGGGGATTAACTGTACGTTAGCTTTAGTGATTCGCTGTGCGTCGGCAGAAACGATTACTGCCCCGTCCATTTTCGCGAGTTCTCTTAAACGCGCGCCGGTTAATTCCACGTCAATATCAAAACCACCAGAGCAAATGGATTGTGATGCTTTTGTATCTCCGACGACAATTAAAGCGCCAGTGTGTCCACGCTGGATTCGTTCTAATCCGTCACGCAGTTTAGTGCCTGGTGCCAGCGCAATTAGCGCTTTGCGCATCATTTCTGCATCAACACTCATTGCCACCCTCGTTTTCTAAACATAGCCTACTCTTTCTAAATGTACTACTTTTTAGAAGAGGATAAGCCCAGACGCGCAGCAGCGGAAAGGTCCGCCACCGGATAAATGTTAATCCCTTTGACAGGTTGCAGGGTTTCCGCACCGGTATCAGGAACTAAAGCTATTTTGAAACCAAGCCGAGCTGCTTCAGCTAAACGACGTTGGATGCCCACGGTGGCTCTAATTTCGCCGGTTAAACCAATTTCCCCGAAGGCCACTAAATCAGGTTTCACGGGGCGATCAGCTGCAGCTGACATAATCGCTAATGCAGTGGCTAAATCGGCTGCAGGTTCAGAGGTTTTTGCCCCACCTACGGTAGAAACGTAAACGTCCGTGCCAGAAGTGTCTACCCCTAAACGTGCCTGCATTACCGCTAGCATCATGGTGACTCTAGTTTGATCTATTCCCGAAGTCGTTCGCCGAGGAGCTCCAGCAACACTGGTCGCTACCAGAGCTTGCACTTCAGTTGGCATAGGACGTTTCCCTTCCAACGTAACTGTCACGCAGGTTCCAGAGGTTTCAGCAGATGCGGTGGAAAGAAATAATCCTGAGGGATCAGGTAAACCAATAATTCCGGTGTCAGTTAAATCAAAACAACCAACTTCATCGGTTGCCCCGTAGCGGTTTTTCACGGCTCTTAAGAGACGCAACCGTGCGTGGCGTTCACCTTCAAACTGACAAACTACATCAACTAAATGTTCTAATACGCGTGGACCGGCAATCCCTCCTTCACGAGTTACGTGCCCCACCAAAATAGTGGGTAAATTTCTTTCCTTCACGGTGGCAATTAATTTTGAAGTTACCGTACGTATTTGAGTAACTCCGCCGGCGGCGCCCTCGGCTTCAGAGGAAAAAACTGTCTGAATAGAATCTAAAATCAATAATGAGGGGGACTGCTGTTGAATGTGCCCAATGATCGTTTCCAGGTGAGTTTCTGTTGCCAGGAGCAAATGATCATGCAAAGCGCCAACTCGTTCTGCCCGAAGCCTAATTTGGGAAGCAGATTCTTCCCCAGAAATATAGAGAACTGGCCCAGTTTTAGTCTCAGTTGCCTGAGCAGCTGCTTTTGCAGCTACATCTAAAAGGAGTGTGGATTTACCAACCCCCGGTTCACCGGCCAGCAGAACAACCGCACCAGGAACAATCCCGCCCCCTAAAACGCGGTCTAACTCAGATACTCCCGAAGGGCGTGCCCGCGAAACTTCCACATCGATCTGGGAAATAGAAGTAGCAGCGGTGCGCGGAGCAATCGCTTTAAAAGTAGTTGCAGTAGTGTTTGTGGCTTCTTCAGTTACAGTTCCCCAGGCTTCACAAGCCCGGCACTGTCCCACCCATTTTGAAGTAGACCAGCCACACTCACTACAGAAATAAGTACTCTTTTGCTTTCCCATAGCTCAATTCTAAAAGATGCCTCTGACAATGTTTCAACAATATGGTTTGCTCATGCGATGAGAAGCGATTGTTAAGATGATGTAATCGCTGGATACTAGTAATTTAATTTTAAGTATTCTAGACTAAGTAGTTGAGTTTATCTTATGTCAATTTTCTGGTTGGCATAAGTCGAAAGGAAGGGAAATGCTAAAGAAACTCAACACATTAGTTATCACTATCGCTCTTACTGTAGGGGCTTTAGTGGGGGGGGGATATCCCGTTGCACAGGCGATTGAGCTTCCTGCGGCACCGCAGATAAGCGTAAAAGCCCCAACAACACCTCAAGAGAAAAACCTACTGGTCGTCTCTGGAATGGATGAGTCAGTTAAGGGTTCCTATCGTTTTGTTATTTATAATGGTTCACAGGCTCTTCGCCAGTTGAACAAGAGTGAACGTGAATCACTCTATGCGGGTACTTTAACTGCAGAATCTCTTGATAAGAACGGAGTATTCGGTAAGAATCTTTATAAAAATAAGAATCTTACAATTAAGGTTTACTATTTCGATAAAGCCAACAAGTACCGCGAAAAACATACCACTGTTAATTTGCTAGTGGGAACAACTTTAACCAAAGCAGTTTTACTAAACGACTCCGGTCCATTAATGCTTACTGACCCAGCAACTGTTACACCTCCTCCACCACCTCGGATTGCGACTGCTCCTGTGGTGGAAGCGAAGTTTGATTTGGTTCCTGCGCAGTGTGTTAATAAGGTGGCTGAGGATAATCAGTTGAAGGTTACTGGTAAGGTTGCTGCTAATGTTCGTTTTG
>NZ_JANUXV010000007.1 GCF_024814355.1 Gleimia sp. 6138-11-ORH1
CACGCCAAACAAAACAAACCGCTCAACGCAACGAATACTAACTATACCCACACCCACCCCCACAAAACAAATCCACACAACGTGAACACCACCACACCCCACACAAACCCCCAAACCACAACCAAAACCACCCCCAACACCAAAACAACCCACACCCCCACAGCGAGTTACGCTCCCACACCAAAAACCACCCCGGCGAGTTACGCTCCAACACAACCCACACCAAAACCACTTCGGCGTGTTACGCTCCAACACAACCCCCACATCACAACCACTTCGGCGTGTTACGCTCCGACCCCAAACACCAGCTCGGCAAGTTACGCTCCGGCACCAAACACCAGCTCGGCGAGTTACGCTCCAACACAACCCCCACATCACAACCACTTCGGCGTGTTACGCTCCGGAGGGGGGATTGGAAAAGACTCAACAAGCAGCAAAAGGGCGAAACCTGATGGTTTCGCCCTCCTTAGTCCTGACTGAAAGTTAAGCCCCGTTACAGTCCTGACCGAAAGTTAAGCTCCGTCTAGTCCAGACCTAAGTTACGGTTGGTTTTCTAAACGCCTTTTCCTGAGAACAGTTTCACCTACTTACCCCTAAGCCCCCGGGGGTGGGGGTTAGATACCTAAACCCCACCCCCGGAAAATAAAGTAACTCAAGGAAAACCTTTAGATGCGTTCCATGATTAGTTCTCGGACTCGGTTTGCGTCGGCTTGGCCGCGGGTAGCTTTCATGATTGGCCCCATTAACGCACCAATCGCCGCCATCTTTCCGCCCTTGATCTTTTCAACCACATCGGGGTTATCAGCCATTGCCTGTTCAATCGCCGCAATCAACGGGCCATCGTCGGAAACAACTTCCAAACCACGCCCGGCAATCACTTCTTGTAAAGTACCTTCACCGGCTACCACGCCCTCGAGAGCTTGACGCGCTAACTTATCATTCAACTTGCCAGCTTCTACCAGACTCTGCAGCTCAGCCACCAACGCGGGGGTTACTGCCAGCTGCTCCAAGGAAACTTCAGCTTCCTTCGCCAAACGAGACAGCTCACCCATCCACCACTTACGTGCGGCAGCAGGCGTCGTTCCAGCCGTGACAGTTTCAAAAATCAATTCCAGCGCATCAGCAGCAATCACATCGCGCATTTCCAAATCCGTGAAACCCCACTCAGAACGCAGCCGACGGCGACGAGCTGTGGGAAGCTCTGGCATAGTCGCGCGCAATTCCTCTACCCAAACTGGATCAGGTTGTACCGGCACCAAGTCTGGTTCTGGGAAATAACGGTAATCTTCTGCATCAGACTTTTCTCGACCGGCAGAAGTTGAACCATCTTCAGAGTGGAAGTGACGGGTTTCTTGAGTGATCTTTCCCCCAGCCGATAAAATAGCCGCCTGGCGAGAAATCTCGTAACGCACAGCCTTATCGATAGCGCGGAAAGAATTCACGTTCTTCGTTTCCGTACGAGTTCCAAAAGGAGCATCCGCCGAAGAACGCAAAGAGACGTTAACGTCAGCGCGGACATTCCCTCTTTCCATCCGAGCTTCAGAAACACCCAGCGCACGGAAAATATCACGCAGCGTCTGGACATATTTTGCAGCTACTTCCGGGGCGCGCTCACCGGCTCCTTCGATTGGGCGAGTAACGATTTCCACCAGCGGCACGCCAGCACGGTTATAGTCACACAGCGAATACTCTGCGCCGTGGATACGCCCGGTGGCCCCACCCACGTGAGTGTTCTTTCCTGCGTCTTCTTCCATGTGGGCGCGTTCAATTTGCACTCGGAAGATCTCGCCGTCATCTAACTCCACGTCTACCCAACCATCAAAAGCGATTGGCTCATCATACTGAGAAGTTTGGAACGCCTTAGTTAAGTCCGGATAAAAGTAGTTTTTCCGCGCAAAACGACAGTATTTGGCAATACTACAGTTCAGCGCCAACCCGATTTTAATCGCATACTCCACGGCAGTGCGGTTCACTACCGGTAAAGAACCTGGCAGCCCTAGAGAAGTCGGAGTGATGAAAGTATTTGGTTCACCACCAAATTCGTTAGGAGCAGCGTCAAACATTTTTGTGGCAGTACCCAGTTCAACGTGTACTTCCAGCCCTAGAACTGGGTCGAACTTAGAGACTGCTTCTTCATATTTCATTAACTTAGTCATCTTTTCGTCCTCATTCCCAATCTTTAGCAGGGCAGCTTGCGGCTACATCCGCTGTTTCTTCTACGAATCGCGCCACCCGGTACATTAGGTCGTCACGGCGAGCCGGAGCAATTACCTGGAAGCCAACTGGCAAACCGTCCTCGGCAATCCCAGAAGGCACCGAAATTGCCGGGGTTCCTGCCATGTTCGCCGGAATCGTAGCTACGTCGTTTAGGTACATTGCCAACGGATCGTCAGTCTTTTCCCCGAATTTGAATGCCGTTGTTGGTGCTGTTGGAGAAACCAGTACGTCTGCTTTGGCGAAAGCGGCTGCGAAGTCACCCTGAATTAGGGTACGGACCTTCAGTGCTGCCCCGTAGAAAGCATCATAGTTACCAGATGAAAGAACGTGGGTGCCAAGAATGATGCGGCGTTTAACTTCCGCTCCGAATCCGGCGCCGCGAGTTGCTGCCATCACTCGTTGTGCGGTGATGGGGCCTTCAGTTGGTTCTACTCGGATTCCGTAACGCATTCCGTCGAAGCGAGCCAAGTTGGAAGAAACTTCTGCGGGCATGATTAAGTAGTAGGCGGCCAGTGCGTAGTCGAAAGATGGGCAATCAACTTCGACTATTTCCGCGCCGCGGGCAACTAGCTTTTCTACGGCAGTTTGGAATGAATCCAATACTCCCGACTGGTATCCGTCACCGGAAAGCTGCTTGACAACCCCGATTTTCACGCCGGTTAAGTCGCCTTCTGATTTAACTGCAGCTAAAAGGTTAGTTGCCCCATCAGTTAAAGAGGTTGAGTCCAGGGGGTCATGTCCGCCGATGAGTTCTTGCAGTGCTGCCGCATCTGCAACCGTGCGGGTAACTGGCCCGATTTGGTCTAACGAGGACGCCATCGCAATCGCCCCGTAGCGCGAAACCGCGCCGTAGGTTGGTTTAGCACCCACAGTGCCGGTAACTGCACCGGGTTGGCGGATTGAACCGCCGGTATCAGTACCAAGAGCGAGAGGAACCATAAAAGCCGCTACTGCGGCAGCCGAGCCACCTCCGGAACCTCCGGGAATACATTCTAGATTCCATGGGTTACGAGTGTAACCAAAAGCAGAGTGCTCGGTGGAAGAACCCATCGCGAATTCATCCAGGTTAGTTTTCCCCAGGATCGGAAGTTTAGCGGCTTTAATTTGCTTAACTACGAATGCGTCGTAAGGGGGAATCCAACCAGCTAGAATCTTTGAAGCACAGGTGGTTGGCATTCCGCGAGTAACCAGGTTATCTTTTAATGCAATCGGCACGCCGGCTAGAGGGTGTAGTTCTGCCCCGGCTGCGCGAAGTTCATCAACTTCTTTTGCGGTAGCTAAAGCACCGTCTGCATCCACGTGCAGGAAAGCGTTTACTTGCTCATCGTATTTTTCGATACGTTCTAAACAGGCCTTAGTTAGTTCAACTGAAGTTAGTTCCCCGTTTTGCATCATCTGCGCCAGTTCCAGCGCTGACTTAGTTAAATATGTTTGCATTTCAGTCTTCTCCTAGAATCTGGGGAACCATGAATTGCCCGGATTCGGCTACGGGTGCGGAAGCTAGAACTTCTTCCCGATCAAGCAGTTCTCCGACAACGTCTTCACGCATCACATTTACCAATGGGATGGGGTGTGAGGTGGAAGGCGTCTGCGCGTCAACGATGGAGGCAACTTTTGCTACCGAGTCGGCGATAACTCCCAGTTCGGAAGCCATTTTTGAAATTTCTTCTTCAGTTAAGGCAATATGGGCCAGCTGCGCTAGGTAGCGGACCTCTTCATTAGTAAAAGTAGACATACCCTCTAGTATAAGAGGAATCTTGCGGTTCTGTTAGCCACTGTTTGCCGGTTGGTATTTTGTGAATAAAACCTGTGGGGAATTATCTTAGAATCGATACTATGCTGAAGAAACTTAAACTCAACTCCCTCTCTCAAACCGCTTGGAAAGGGATTAAAACCGCGGCAGTTGTTACCGCAGCTGCGCAGTTCAGTGCCATTGCTACTTTGATTACGATTGGTGAGATTCGTAAACGACGCACTCCGCCAATAGATGGTTTCCCAGCTTTACCGGCAACTCGTTCATTCGTGAAAAACAATGCGGTAACTACTTATTCTGAGGGTACGCAACTTTATGCGGATATGTTGGAAGCAATCGACAACGCTAAAGAGTTCATCTTTTTTGAAACTTACATTTGGAAGTCCGACCCGGTGGGACATGCTTTTAAAGAAGCTTTATATCGGGCTGCTGAACGGGGTGTTAAGGTCTATTGCATTTTTGATGGGTTTGCGAACCTGGTGGTTTCTCCGCGGTTTAAAAAGTTCAAAACGCACCCTAATCTGCAGGTAATTAAGATTCCAAATGTGCGTTTAGGGACACTTACTCTGAACTTACGCCATACGGGACGCGATCATCGAAAAATAATGGTGGTTGATGGTCATACTGGTTTTGTAGGCGGATATAACATTGGGTTGTTGTATGCCGAGCAGTGGCGCGACACTCACGTGCGGATCGAGGGCGAATCTGTTTGGGAGTTAGAAAATGGATTCGTTGATATGTGGAACTATTTTCGAAAGAACATTCATTCCGCGCTTCCTCGTAAAGGGGCTCGTCATTGGGACGGGCAGATTCATGCCGCACACAATCGCCCGTCGGCGCGTCTCTACCCTGTAAGGGGAATGTATTTGGATGCGTTTGAGCGCGCTAATTCTAATATTTATTTAACTTCTGCATATTTCATTCCAGATCGGGAAATCCTGGGAGCTTTAATCGCTGCTTCAAATCGTGGGGTGGATGTAAAGATCCTCATTCCGCATAACTCTAACCATGTGGTGGTCGATTGGATTTCGGCTGCTTTCTTTGAAGTTCTATTAGAAGCTGGAGTGGAAATCTGGCTTTACAAAGATGCGATGATTCATGCGAAAACGGCTACGGTAGATGGACGTTGGACTACGGTAGGTACTGCTAACCTGGATCGTTTATCTCTAACTGGTAACTATGAGGTTAATATGCAGTTCCATTCAAAGGAACTAGCTAAGCGGATGGAGCAAATTTTCCTCAATGATTTAACTTCTGCGTCGCAGCTCACCTATGAGAGTTGGCGTAAGCGCCCCCTGGTGTATTGGGCGGTGGAGCGTCTTTTGAAACCGTTGGGGCCGCTTTTTTAGAAGCAGATATTAGCGGTAGAACCTAGTCTTTTAGATGGGTAAAGGATGGGTGCGGGAATATCACTCCCGCACCCATCCTTATTTATTCCGTCTATACTCTAGGACTGTTTGCTTTCTTTCAGCCTGCACGCCGTACGCGTGCGTTGCGACGCTTGTATGCGCGACGCTCGTCCTCACTCTTACCGCCCCAAACACCAGAATCCTGGTTGTTGTCGATAGCCCACTGTAAGCAGGTATCGATTACGGTACAAGAAGCACAAACAGCTTTAGCCTCTGCAGCTTGAGCAACTGCTGGACCAGTATTCCCGATTGGGAAAAATAGCTCGGGGTCCACATTCAGACACGCTGCGTGACTGCGCCAATCCATTTCTTTTGTGCTCCTAAAATCGTTTCTCTTTATATAGAATCTCTTGTGACACACTGAGATTACCAAGTGTCAGATTACAAGTTTGTATCATTTCGCGGATTTACACAATAGATTACGCCACGTTTTTTAAGAGTTTTTCTGTGCAACTACTCACCCATGTTTTTTATATCGGAATCTGATACCAACTGCTATTATTGACGGCCCAGATTTCATTAGTCTCGCAAAGTAAATTCCTTGTAAAGTATGGTAATTTTCGCCCTTTCCAACCTAGCTGTGACAATCGATAATAAACTTGTACATTTGGATGAGTTGTCTCAACATTTTGCCACCCACAGGGGGTGGATTCTGCTTCCCTATCCATGATTTCAATATTTATTTTGTTAATCCCTTTAGATGCGAAATAGTTTTCCAAACGACTAATTAGGGTTTCAATTTCTTTACTTGCCTTCACCTCAGTATGGATTTGTAGGCTAGTTTTATCTGCTTGAAGTAAAGAAAACGGCATTTCCAAAGTAAAGTCCTCTAATCGGACTGGAGCTTCTTTTTCAGATGTTAATCTTTGTCCCTGCACACCAACTGCAAGGCTGGCAGATTCAGGATCTACTTTCGGCCAGCGCAAAACAATGAATTCATTATCTTCTAAAAGGTTTAGAGCACTGACAGCTTTTGCTCCTAATCCCAGGTGTTTTCCCTGTTGTGCACTACAGTTTATAAGCACTTGTCTCACCAGTCGACAAAGATTGTAGTCATTTGGACTTATTCCAACTAAGACTCGGTTTTCCTGACGGCAGAGTTTTTCCCAGATTTCTCTTCCAATACCTAGGCCATATTGTTGTTCTAACTGTGAGATAAAACGATGGGCATCAAAAATAACTACTGTTTGTTTTTTCTGTTCAGCATTATGTAACCTAATCGCCCACTCATTTGGCGGATACTGGAGTAAGTCTATCCAGTGGGGGGAAGTTAGCGTTTTAAAGATCTGTGTGCGCTGTGTTTCCTCAGCAACTACCGCCACTACCGCGGATTCCCATTTCAGTGGCAGGTAACTTCGCGTCTCAATCTGATCGGCAATCAGAAAAGCATTCTTATATTCTTCGCTAAGTTGGTTATTCCCATTAGATTGCCCCTCTACCCGGAGCGGACTCTCCCCATTAAATTGCCCTTCTACCCGGAGCAGACTCCCTCCATTAGATTCCTCTTCCCTCTTTAGTTGGTCGATCAACTCTGCTATGGCAGGTTTCCATAGGGTTGGGTGGGTTGTTTTTCCATTGGCTACCTGCGGTTCAGCTACTGCCCAGCGCACCTGCGTGTGTCCTCGTTCATCTGCCCCGCTGGTCACGATTGATACTCCCGTTTGGGTTAGTTCATGTGCCAGTGGTGTTCCTAATAGATCTATCGAGTCAGCTACTGTGGCAGTGCGGAAAGATACTTTTAGATTCAGATTCGCACGCATTTGTCCGGTGACGATACCCGCAACTGACTGGGTGGCAAGTAGCAGATGGATCCCCAACGAACGTCCGCGAGCGCAAAGGTCTAAGAGAGTTTCTATATCTTGCGGGTGGGTTTGGCTGACAACTTTATATTCATCTACTACGCAGATAATTTGCGGTGGGCAAGTCTGTGGGTTTTGCTGTTGCCATTGGGCAACGTCACTGTATCCGTGCTTTGCCAGAGTGTGTTCGCGGTGTTTTACTTCTGCAGCTAAAGCACTTAGTACTCGCTTAGCCTGTTTGGGTTCTAGGTCGGTGACCAGGCCTTCCGCGTGTGGTAAGGCGGTGAATTCTCTTAGGGCGGCGCCGCCTTTGTAGTCGAAAAGGACTAGGCGTAGTTGGTTTGGCGGGTAGGTGTAGCACAGTTGGTGTAGCCAGGTGCGCAGGGCGACGGATTTTCCTGAGCCGCTGGTGCCCACGATGATTCCGTGGGGTCCAGCTTCGACCAGGTCAAGGTAGTAGATATTTTCTTGTGAGTCTATTCCGATGGGTACTTTTAGGGTTGCTTTTGTAGAAGTCGGTTTTGTTTTGGGTTCTTGATTGGCTGTTTTTCGGGTTTTCAACTGGTCGCTTGTTTGTTGGGCGACTAGTTTTCTTAAGTCGGTGAGGGTGAGTATTTTGCTGGTTTTTGTTTTGGTGGTGACAGATTCGATTTGTTGGGTCAGGCCGGCGCCTGCAAAATGTGGTGGCTCGTCTAGGTTCAGCCGCATTTCAATAGTTTCGTTTTCCGCTTGGGTTGTGAAAATCCATTTTGCTGCTGATTCGGTGGTTTTCACGGTTACTGCATTGTTTTCGTAGTAGAGTTTCGGGGTTTTTCCTTTTGTTTTTAGGTTCAAGATGGTTAGGAGTCCCAGGGTTAGGCACCAGGTGGCTGCGTTTTTCCCTTCAACTAGGATGGTTCCGGGTGGGCAGAAGATTCGTTTGTGGTTGCTGGGGTTAGTTTGTTTTAGGCGTTGGATTTTGCCGTTTCCCCGGCGGTTTTGCACGGTCGGTTGCGCGGGGATTATCAGTTCGTTGTCACTATTTTTCTTTTCGGTTCTGACGGGCAGGTGAGAGATATAGGCGGGTTCCCAGTATGCTTGGCAGTTTTTTCTCTGTTTTGCGCGGATTACCTGGTAGCTAAGGGCAAGCAGGAGGGTACTTAGCGTGCCATATACTGCTTCGGCGGGCAGGTATCTAAGTCCGAGGGCGGTGAGGGAAACTAATGGAAGCATAATAAAGAGGCTGCGGCGTATTTTAGCTAAGTTAAGTCCCCCGCCTGTTTCCCTATGGTTTAAAGCGGTCATATTTGCGCGTATTGGTGTGCGCGCCGTTTCTTTCCACCCTGATTCGCCTACTTTTTCCAGGGGATTATTTGGGTTTTGCCCTAATATGCTGTGGGCGCCAACGGCGCGTAGTTGCCATATATTTCCTCCTATTTTTAGAAGGTCGCCAATTTGGATGGTTTGGCTAAGGGGACTGCTGGGTAGGCGCCGCCAGTAGATCCAGGTTTTTGCAAATCCGGGAAATGGGTGGAAGAGTTTTCCCCAGTAGGTGCCGTTGAGTGATCCCAGGTCGGTTACGGTGATTCGGTTTTCTTCTTGCTCAATTAAAAGGTGGTTTCGTGAGGTTTTAGGATCGGTTAGGGAAATGTCTTCTGCGTGTCCTTTTGGCTCCGTTGTTTGCTGGTCGGTCTCGGTAATTGTGTGGCTGGGTGTTTGACTATCTGGAGGGTTAGAGGATTTGCTCTGCGGGGATTGGGTTATTTTTCTTTGAGTTTCCCTGCTGCGCCCTAGGAAAATAAATTTGTTGGAAATTGGTAGAAGCAGACCGGTATCTGGGCCGGTTAAGCAGTATAAGTGTAGGGCGGAGGATTGGATTTTCTGCATATTCTGATTCCAGCAAAGTAAGTGGGTTTCTTTCTCTTTCCCAACCAGATCATGTGGATAACCAACCTCCAAATTGGAGTGGGGACAAATGATTAAGATGGGGTTTTCGCATGAAAAAACCAACTGCTACTAAATTAAAAGCAGACAATGCCACAAAAGCATTCAACACTTAAAAAGACACGCCTAAAACTTCCTTCCCGTGAGAAACTAAAACCATGCGTGAAAATACAGAGCATTCGGAAAACGAAGCGGCCCTCCCCCCGCAGGTTAAACAGCAGTGGGAAACTTTAGTAGCAGAAATTAACCGCTTACGCGCAGAATACTATGAGCAGGACGCTCCAACGCAATCTGATGCCACCTACGACGCTTTATTTGAAGACCTTAAAAATCTAGAAGCACTCTTCCCGCAGCTAGTTACCGCCGATTCCCCCACCCAAACTGTGGGAGGGACAGCGATTAACACTTTCGCCCCGGTTGCACACCAAATTCCCATGCTTTCTTTAGATGACCTATTCACTGTTCCCGCAGTCCACCAGTGGTTAGAGCGATGCAGAACTGACTTAGGTGAAACAGCCCCTGAAATCCTAGCCGAAGTTAAAGTAGACGGCCTGGCTATTTCACTGCTTTACGAAGACGGGGTTTTAGTGCGGGCAGCAACTCGTGGAGATGGGCGCGTAGGGGAAGACGTAACTGCGAATGTTTTGACGATTAAAAATGTTCCTAAACGTTTACAAGGCGACTACCCGCAGCAGGTAGAAGTGCGCGGAGAAGTTTACTTCCCCACCGCTGATTTTGAAAAGTTCAACTCTCAAAGAGCAGCTTCTGGGGAGAAACTCTTTGTTAACGCACGCAATGCGGCTGCGGGTTCACTGCGACAAAAAGACGCTACAGAAACGGCGAAACGTCCCCTGGCGATGGTTTGCCATGGGATTGGATTATTTTCCGGGGCGGTTCCGCCTGATTCACAACATGCTTGCTATGATTTACTGGCTTCCTGGGGGTTGCCGGTTTCAGATTACACGCGCCTGTTGAAAAAGCACAGTGAGATTGATGAGGTAATCGAATATTTCGCGCACCACCGCCAGCAGCTTTCCCACGAGATTGACGGTTTAGTTTTTAAGGTGGACTCCCGCCAGTTCCAGGCTGCTTTGGGGACTACTTCGCGCGCTCCGCGGTGGGCAGCTGCCTACAAGTTTCCCCCGGTGGAAGTTCACACTAAACTGTTAGATATTCGCACTCAGGTGGGACGCACTGGACGAGTCACACCCTACGCTGTTTTAGAAAAAGTATTAGTATCCGGTTCGCACGTTTCTTCAGCCACTTTACATAATCAAGATGAAGTGAAGCGTAAGGGAGTTTTAATCGGAGACACCGTGGTACTGCGGAAAGCCGGTGACGTGATTCCCGAAATTCTGCGTCCAGTTTTAACCCTGCGTGACGGCAGTGAAAAAGAGTTCCAAATGCCGTCTTCCTGCCCTTCATGTGGCACCGGTTTGGCCCCAGCAAAAGAAGGGGATGTGGATTTGCGGTGCCCAAATCAAGCAACTTGCCCGGCGCAGCTTACAGAGCGGATTTCTTTCCTGGGGGGCCGTTCTGCTTTTGATATTGAGGGTTTGGGTGACGAATCAGCATTAGCCCTGACTCAGCCAGATTATAAGCGGGATGAAGTTGCTTCCAGCTTAGCCGCGGGGGAACCAGTAGTTTTAGTTTCCGAGGGCGGCGCGTCCCAACTACTTATGTTGGATGAAAATACGCTAACCGAAACCCATCATGGGGAGCTTTATCAGCTGGCCCAAGCGAAACTCCCCCCCGTGCAAACACCTGTACTGCGTAATGAAGCAGATATTTTTTCACTCACCGCTGCGGGGCTGAAAGACGTGTACGTGTGGAAGTTTGGAAAGCTCCCGAAAAAATTTGCTGCTTTAGCTAAAGATGGAGAAGGCTGGCGACAAGTTAATGCGTTTTGGTCTGCCGGGCGCAAACGTAAGGACGGGAGTTGGGCAGAAGGCGGGCAGCCTCGCCCTACGAAAGACCTGCTGACTATGTTAGAAGAGATTGAAAAAGCTAAGATTCAGCCACTGTGGAGGATTCTAAATGCGCTTTCAATCCGCCACGTTGGTCCCACCGCAGCCCAGGCTTTAGCTTCCCATTTCCGCTCTATGGATGCTTTACAGGCTGCTTCTGTGGAAGAACTTGCAGCTATTGAGGGCGTGGGGACAACTATCGCTGAGTCAATCGTCGATTGGTTCAAAGTTGATTGGCACTTGCAGGTAGTTGCTGCCTGGCGCAATGCCGGAGTACGGATGGAAGACGAAGCTACTGAGGAACTTCCCCAAACTCTGGCTGGTTTAACTATTGTAGTTTCTGGAACTATGCCCGGATATGACCGTGAGAGCGCAAAAGCGGCAATTATTGCACGAGGGGCTAAAGCGGCGTCCTCGGTATCTAAGAAAACTACTCTAGTAGTTGCCGGTCCCGGCGCCGGTTCTAAAGCAACTAAAGCTGAGTCCCTGGGCGTGCCAGTAGTCGCTGAGGAAAGTTTTGACGCTTTGCTAGCAGGCGGCTTAGAAGCAGTCTTACCCGCTTAAACTGGCTGTTTTCTCAGCGAATAGAAGGATTAGAAAATTACCTGCCGGTGAGACGGAGTTTAACATTCTAACTGCATTTCAAGTAGAACTTCAGTTCCTGCCTGGTCTTCTCGCTGCTTCCATTCGATGCTCCCATCCAGTTCACCGGCAACTACCGTGTCTACGATTTGGGTTCCTAAACCGGAACGCGCCCGCCCAGGTTCAATCCCTAACCCGTCATCACTTACAGTCACTTTTAAACACTTTCCGTTGCGAGTAGCGTTAATCCGCACTACCCCACCGTAATCGCGGTACCCATGTTCAACAGCGTTAGTGACCAGTTCGGTAAGTACCGTAGCCAAAGCTTGGGCGTTATCTGACTTAACTACTCCAAAGTCACCTTCAATTTCAATCGAAACTTGATGTTTTGTCCGAGCTAAATCAACCCCCAGAGGAAGAACCTGACGGGCAACTTCGTTGAAATCTACGCGTTCATCAATAGTTTGCGAAAGTGCCGCGTGTACGGTGGCGATAGTGGTGACTCGCCGTTCTGCTTCAGCCAACGCTGCTTTAACTTCTTCAGATTGGCTTCGCCGCCCTTGTAAACGAATCAAAGCGGAAACTGTTTGCAGATTATTCTTCACCCGATGATGTATTTCTCGGATCGTGGCGTCTTTAGTCATTAACTCCAGTTCGCGCCGGCGCATTTCGGAAACATCTCTGGTTAAGAGGACTGCCCCTAAACGTTTATCTCCGTTAATAAGTGGCACTGCGCGCAGAGTAATCGTAGTTTGGTGTCTTTCGATTTCCGCTACCCAAGAGGCTTTCCCCATGGCAACTACCGCTAAAGTTTCATCAATACTACGAGAAGCTTGCACAATTTGCGTGACGTCTTCAATAAGGAGGCGCCCCACAGGATTTTCTCTGATACCTAACCGGCGTAAACATGAAGTTGCGTTAGGGGTGATTTCCCTAACGTAACCTTCCGCGTCAATTAGGATTGCGCCGTCAATCACGCGTGGTTGCCCATGCTGCACTGCCGCTGGGGTTGCGTCATAGGGGTATTCGCCGCGGGTAATCATATCAGCGAGGATACGGGCAGCTCCCATAGTCCAATTAGCTGCGTTTCCAACTGAGCGGGTTGCTGATAAGTTTGTTTCTGCGGTGATTACTGCCAGAGTTTTTCCGTTCATGATCACTGGGATCAGCAGCTCTTTAAGTGAGTAGGTACCGGCAAATTTGGCAGCTTCATTTGAGAGTACTTTTTTACTGTTGCGCGCTTTTTCAAGCATGGCTACTCGCGAGGGCGCTGCATACATGCCCACAACGTCCTCGAAATGTACGGTTGAGGAAGTGGCGGGGCGAGCGTGGGCAACGGCAATGTAGCGATTGTCTTCTGTGCGCATCCACATGACTAAGTCAGCGCCTGCAAGGTCAGATATAACCTGCCAGTCTGAAAGAATCAGCTGTAACCAATGGAGATCCTCTGCGGGGAGTGAATCATCTGTCAGAGTGTGGGCGTAATCTGTCAAACCTTGCATACTTCTACTTTACGGTTTCTTGCGTATTTTTTGTGCTTTGCCCGTAAAGTATAAGTAAGTTCATTTTGAAAGCCGCAGGGCGAAAGGAAGTAATGAAAACTTCATTTGAAATCATCTACCCAGCTTCGATTGAAAAAGTGATTACAGTTTTAGGTGACCCAGATTTTTTAACGGCACGTATCGAACAGCAGTTTCCTGAAGAATCAACAGAAATCAATTACTCTGGCACAGTACTTCCCACCGAACAAGGTTTTGTAGCTGTCACTGACTTAACCGCCAGTGGAACAGCCCTCAAGTTACCGCCGGTAGCTCAGAAGTTTATCCCGGCTGCGGGACTCCAATTACAGGTGCGAGATGAGTGGGATACCTCTAACTACACGGGAATTATTGAAGTTGATACCGGAGGATTACCGGTATCTGTTAAGGGCTTTTCCCGCTTAATTCCACTTGAATCTGAAACTAAACGAATTGTTGAATTAGAGGTGAAAGTCTCTATTCCATTGTTTGGGAAGAAAATCGAACAGCAAGTTGTTGATAATTTAGAGTCGGTAGCGTCTTTTGAGACGCAGGCTTTCACTAAGTTCATTAACTAATTTTGGAGAATAACATGGCAAAACAGCTTTGGTTAGAACGTGTTGGTAACGGATCTTTTGTAGGACACTCTTCTTTGGGACCTACTGTGAAAATCGGTCACGCCGATGATGAATTTACTCCTGGTGACCTGCTGAAACTCGCTTTGGCTGGTTGTAATGCCACTTCTTCTGACGCTCGGTTTGCAGCTGTTTTAGGAGAGGATTACCAGTCCACTATTGGCGTGTCCGGAGACTACGATAAAGAAACTGATCGTTTCACTCACATGGATATCGAAATAGTTACCGATTTATCGGGGCTGTCCACTGCTGAGTTAGAAACTTTAGAACGTCGTGTGCGGGCTGCGATTGAACGTCGTTGCACTATCTCTCATACCCTGCAAAACGGGATGACTGATAACCTGGTAATTACTTCAGAAAGCTAACCCTAAGTTAAGGATTCTTAATGGCTTTAGAAACTCTTAAAACTGTGCCCAGTAAAGTTACTGCAGCGGTAAAGAATGTCTCAGAAGTAGCTGGCGAATTTAAAAGAATCACTGATTTTGCCTCAGCGATTGATGTGATGACGGAAGTTCCACAAGATTATATTGCCAATCGGGTTAATGCGTTGCGTTTAGAACACCCAGAGGCTACCCCAGAGATACTGATTGAAATTCTGGGGCAGCGTTTTCGTCGCTCGTCAGCATTCTCAGCAGGAGCAACCGGAGCAGTAGCCACCCTTCCGGGACTTAACACGATAGCCGGTTTAGGAGTTTCTTCAGCCCAGTTTATTGCCTACTTAGGGCAAGCTGGCCTTTACGTCTTAAGTGTGGCACACGTGTACGGTATCCCCACTGAGGAAAGAGAACATCGCCGTCTGCTGGTTATGTCTTCGATTCTTGGAGCAGAAGCAACTGAGTTAGTAAATAGTAAACTTGGTTTTTCTTCTTTACTTAGTATGCGGTCTTCATTCCAACAGATGAACTCTAATGCGGTTACTAAAGTAAATGCGATATTACTTAAACGCTTCGGGAAGCGGCAGTTACAAAAAGGGACCACCTCTATTCTTGGTAAGGTCCTGCCGTTTGGGATTGGCGTGGGAGTCGGCTGGTATCTGGGACATACTTTAGCCCATCAGGCGATTACGGGAACCCGTGATTTTCTGGGGCCGGCTCCAGCCACGTTTAGTTTTCCAGTTATTCCCCGAGCAAGCATAAATTCAGCTTCTGAAGTTAATTTACCGGTTGTAGAAGCACTCTCAACCGCACCGGAAACTTCCCGCCTTCCTGCCAATCAGCTTTCCAAATAAACCCGGTATTCCCCAGCTTTCCAGGAGAGAAAATGACTGAGATCAATACAGCATATGAAGATTTACTGCGCGAAGTCTTAATCACAGGAGCTAAAAAATCTGATCGTACTGGCACGGGAACAGTCTCTGTTTTCGGACGCCAACTGCGTTTTGATCTTAGTCAAGGTTTTCCTCTAATCACCACTAAACGAGTGCATCTAAAATCTGTGGTGGGTGAACTACTGTGGTTCTTACAAGGCTCAGCAAACGTCAAGTGGCTTCAGGAGAACGGGATTCGGATTTGGAATGAATGGGCTGACGAAAACGGCGACCTCGGCCCAGTTTACGGTGTGCAGTGGCGTGCCTGGCCCACACCCGATGGGAAACATATCGACCAGCTTTCCCAAATCTTAGAGTTGGTGCGTAATGACCCTGATTCGCGTCGCATGCTTGTGTCTGCTTGGAACGTAGCAGAGCTGGATAAAATGGCACTTATGCCCTGCCACTCTTTCTTCCAGCTATACGTTGTAGATGGAAAACTATCACTGCAGATTTATCAGCGCAGTGCCGACCTCTTTTTAGGCGTTCCTTTTAATATCGCTTCTTACGCTCTGCTAACTCACATGATTGCGCAGCAGTGCGATTTAGAAGTTGGGGATTTAATTTGGACTGGCGGGGACTGCCATATTTATACGAATCATTTTGAGCAAGTTAAAGAGCAGCTTTCCAGAGAAGCCTATCCTTTCCCCACGCTTAAGCTAGAAAAAGCCGAGTCTCTTTTTAGCTATCAGATTGAAGATATTAGCGTAGAAAATTATCAGCATCATCCAACTATTAAAGCTCCGGTTGCTGTGTAGGTGGGCTTCCGTGGCGGTTATTAAAATGATTTGGGCTCAGGATAAGTCTGGGCGTTTAGGTACGGGTGCTGAAATGCTTTGGCACGTTCCTGCTGATTTTAAGCATTTCCGAGAATCTACTCTGGGCTATCCGGTGATTATGGGGAGAAAATCCTGGGAAGCGCTGGGCGAATACGCGCCTTTGAAGCAGCGTCGCAATATTGTGATTACGCGGAATAAAGATTTTCTTGCCGAGGGCGGTGAAGTTGCCTATTCTTTAGATGAAGCGATCGCCTTAGCTGAGACTACTTCTGACCTGGTGTGGATTGCCGGTGGGGCAACTATTTATCAAGAGGCCCTGGAAGTAGCTGATGAGCTGGTAGTTTCTTACCTTGATTTAGATGTTGAAACTAATGCTTCAGTTGTGTATGCCCCTAAAATTGACGCAAACGACTGGGTTTTAGTGCCGGAAGAGTCGGACTGCCAGTGGCGGGAAAAGTCCGGCGATGCCCGTTGGAAAGTAGCTGTTTATCGCCGTCGCCGGTAGGCTAGGTTCACCCAGCAGGTTAGGGAAACCGTTAAGCCTAGCTTCAACACACTTCTTAGGAAACTAAAATAGTTCACTAAAAGTTAAATCCCCAGATCGTTTAAGAACTAATCTCGACGATCTGGGGATTTAACTTAAATATTAAAGGTTGTTCGCAATCCAATCCGCTGCGATTTGTTCAGCTGATTTTTGTTCCACTACCGAAGCATAGTTGATTCCTAAGATACCGGTCTGGTCGAGTTTACCCAGTACCTCATTAATCGCGGCAGTAGCTTCAGGTGAAACTTGATTTGAAGCAATAGCTAGAATATTCTGCGCTACAATCAAATTCTTTGGATCAGCTAACGGCACCAAACCCTCACGTCGAATAGCGGGATCTGCAGAATAAACATTAGCCATATCAACTGTGCCGTCTTTAAGAGCTTTCACAGTTAGCGGGCCTCCCCCATCTTCAATCGGGGTGAGTTCAACTTCCAAACCGTACTTTTCTTTCAAACCGATCGGCCCATAGGGGCGTTCTGCTAACTCTGAGTTAGCAGCCACTTTAATGGGGCGCCCTAAACGAGTTAAATCAGCTAAGGAACCAATAGCATTGTTGATTGCAAAACTATCGGTTACACAGTAAGAGTCCTGATCTACCGCAGAAGAGAAATCCAGTGCGGTAATCCCTGCTGGTAACGCAGTTTTTAATTCTTCACGGATTTCTTCGGTAGTAACTGCCGTAGAATCTTTACGATAGTACTGCAATAAGTTACCGCCGTATTCGGGCATTAAGTCGATCTTACCGGCTTCAAATTCTTTTAAGAAAACAGGGCGCGCCCCAATGTTGTACTGGCGGGAAACGAAAATGCCTTTAGCTTCTAATACTTGCGCAAAAATCTCCGCGATAATACCAGCAGAGTAGTATTTTGAAGAACCGATTACCAGTGGACGATCTTTATCACCAGGTTTAACATCCGCCGTAATAGGTTTCCCACCGCCATCAGCTAAGGGATCAACATTAGAACAGGCAGCTAGTCCGGTTGCTAAAACCATGAACCCGGAAATACCTGCCAGGTTCAGAACCTGTCGACGATTTAGATCACGCATACTCATACCTCTTTTAAATCTACTTATTCTTACTTATGAATCTTACGCTGGTTCCAACGCTGGAGGATAGCAAAACCGCCCTCGAAAAGAATCGCGATAGCGATCACTAAAAGGGAAGCCACCAGCATTAACGCATAATTTTGGGTTCCCAACCCCAGGAATAAGTATCTTCCCAGGCCGCCGCCACCTAAGTAAGCAACTAAAGTAACTGTGGAAACTAGCTGGAGCATAGCTGACCGCAAGCCCCCCAAAATCAGTGGAGAAGCCAACGGAATCTCCACCTTGAAAAGTACTTGCCAACCGGTCATCCCCTGCGCATGAGCAGCGGAAACAATCATCCTATCAACGCTTTCAACTCCGGCGTAAGTACCCGCCAAAATAGTGGGGATCACCAAAATAATCAAAGCCAATAAAGGCGCTAAAGAACCGGCGCCCAACAGTAGCCCAAAGAGGGAAAGCAATCCCAAGGTAGGGATGGCTCGGAGGCTCCCAGTGGATAAAATCACCAAAGAACGCAGCCGGCCTGTATGCCCAATAAACAAGCCCAGCGGAATCGCGATTAAAGATGCCATGAAAAGACAGAGTAACGCATAGTAAGAATGTTCGATTACGCGATTAATCACCCCGTCGGGCCCAGTCCAGTTCGCCGAATCAGCCAGCCATTGGAAGGCTTCTACAAAGAAATTCATGCGACCACCACCGGTTTACTTAGCTGGCCAGATTTATGAGTCTTAGCCTGTGGGAATGGCATAAGCAAACGGCCAATCCCAACTAAAAGCAGATCTATTAGCACAGCTAAAATCACCGTCATCACAATACCTGTGATAACTGAAGCCATAATCGAACGCTGCAAGCCGTCAGTGAATAGTAAACCCAGGGAAGAAATCCCCAGCAAAGCGCCGATAGTTGCTAAAGCGATAGTAGAAACAGCCACAACTCGTAAACCAGCTAAAATCGCTGGGCCGGCCAGTGGAAGATGAACTTTCCAAAAAATCGTGTGCTTCCCCATGCCCAGTGCTTGAGCTGCGCTGAGAATCTGCCGATCTACTTGGTCAAAAGCATCCGCGGCAGCGCGAATCAAAAGAGAACAGCCATAGAGGGTTAAGCCGATTTGCACGTTTAAATTGGAACGTAGCGGAATCCCTAATAAGACCGGCAGAAGAATTAAAAGCGGGAGCGCGGGAATAGAGTAAATCAACCCTGAGCCGGTGAGGAGAAGTTCCCGTAGACGCGGAGTTTTCGTCGCCACATACCCAGCTGGCACAGAGACAAGCAAGGTAGCGATAATGGCGGGAATTACCAGCAGTAAATGCATCCATAATAGGTTGATTACGTGTTGGTAGTTATTTGCTAACCAACTCATTGGCTGCCCCCGCTGAGTTTCCCAAGAGGGCGACCATCGGGGGAAAATACGCGATTATCTGCCCCTAAGGTAAGTTCCCGATCCGGAGTTATGCCTAAAAAGTCTGCTACGAACTGATCCGCTGGGTTGGTGAGTAAGTCGCGGGCGGTTCCGCTTTGCCGGATTTGTGCTCCGTTAGAAAGTACCAGAATCTGATCTGCTAAACGCACCGCTTCATCGACATCGTGGGTTACGAACAGCACCGTAGTTTTAAATTCTTTTTGCAAGTCGCGTACTAAATCCTGCAGTTGGACGCGCACCAGTGGGTCTACCGCGGCAAAAGGTTCGTCCATCAGCATAAGACTCGGGTTGGGGGCCATGGCGCGGGCAACTCCAACGCGTTGGGCTTGCCCGCCAGATAGGTGCGCCGGATAGCGGTTAGCTAAATCTGGGTTGAGTCCCACCAGTTCCAGCATTTCTAGCCCGCGAGCGCGGATCTGCGCGGAGGAGAGTTTTTTGTCTTCTTTTCCGTTACGTAAACGCAGCACGGTGGTTACGTTGTCTAATACTGTTATATGTGGAAATAGGCTGGCGGATTGGAGTACGTAGCCGATTGAGCGACGCAGTTGTACTTTGTCTAAGTTGGCTACGTCCTCACCGTCCCAGAGGATTTTTCCGCTGCTGGGAGTTTCCATGCGGTTCACGCAGCGCAGCAAAGTTGTTTTCCCACATCCGGAGGATCCCAAAAAGACGTGTATTTCTCTGCTGGGTATGGTGTGGCTGAAATCGGAAACTGCTTTGGTTTCCGATCCGGGAAATTGTTTAGATACGTTAATAAATTCGATCATTATTCGTTTTTCTTACTTGGGTGCGTAACCACTTTCATTTTATTCCCGAGGGCGGAAAAAATCAGAACTTAGAGTTTTTTACCGTATATTTTGAGAGATTGGTTATTTTGAAATCTGCTCACTGTGGTTTTATTGACCCTGTGTCGTATTCTTAAATGATGACTGACCCAAGTGCTTCTGTTTTAACTCCTGCGCAGGCTAATCGTGTGATTAATACGCTGATAGTCATGGTATTTTTCACCTATATTGGACAGTTTCTTTTAAATGCTGTGTTGGCTCCGCTGTCTCGTTCTTTAGGGATGCAGGATTGGCATATGGGAGCTACGGTTTCTTTAGCTGCTTTGATGGTGATGACTTTATCGCAGCGTTGGGGTAGGTTATCGGTTTCTTGGGGGCGTAAACCGGTTTTAGTTTCCGCCTTGGTTTTAGCTACCATTGCTGGCTCTTTATTTGCTTTAACTACCTACGCGCGTATATCGGGTTTAATCACTGCCGGAGTTGCTGCTTTAGGGATTATTTTTGCTCGAGGTTTCTTTTTTGGAGCTGCTGTGGCAGCGGTTGCACCCACCGGTCAGGCGCTGATTGCTGAATTTACTCCTACTGAACGCGCGCGGGTAAAGGGTTTAGCTTCTTTTGGAGCCGCCTTTAACATTGCTACTATTACTGGTTCTCTGCTGTCGAGTTTCCTGGCTGCTTGGTGGCTTTTAGCTCCGGTTTATGCAACTCCTTTATTTGTGAGTGCGGCTTTAGTGATTGCAGTGATTTTCTTACCTACTTCAAAAGGGGTAAGTAAGCCTGCTAAACCACCTAAAGTACGTTTTACTGATAGGCGGGTACTTCCTTTTATCTTGGCTGGGGCTGGAATGTTTTTTGCCAATGGGGTTGTTCAGATTACGATTGGCTTTATTTTGCAAGACCGCTACGGTTTTTCACCACAGTTTGCTGTTTACTACACGGGTTGGGCTATGGTTTTACAAGCTTCCGGCGCAATGTTTGCTCAGCTAGTTATAGTTAAGCAGTTAAGCTGGCGGCCACAACGCCTGCTGCGTACCGGCTTATTCCTGGTATTTCTTTCAGTAGCTTCCCTAATGTTTTCTCTTCCCCTGTGGCTACTGTTGTGCTTTTCCTTTATGCAAGGTTTGGGAGCTGGGATTGGTGGTCCCGGCTATCATGCGGGAGCATCTTTACAGTTTGACGTAACCGGGCAAGGTTCCGTAGCGGGACTTTTACATGCTGTGGGTGGTTTTACCTGGATTTTCGCTCCCTTTTTAGGTACTTACCTGTATGGTTACTCCTCTGTTTTAGCGATCGGTTTAGGGGCGTTAATAGTGGGGCTTTCTTTGCTGTGGACCTGGGTTCACCCCATTTTTAGACCCGCTAAACTATCCCCTAAGTCTTTAAAAAGACTCTAAGAGACTTGTTTTTTCGCGCTCACAATACGCAACCACAGGGCAATGCTTAACGCCACCAAAGAGAATACGGCAATAAAAGGTTGTAACGGCGCCCAAGTATTTAAGGCTCCGGCAGTGCCCATTAGAAGCAGAATAATCTTATTACAGACCGGGCAAGCAACGGCAAAGAGTGCCAGTGTCACTCCCCCAATTAAACGCGAGTTTTGTTTTTCTAATGCGGGTGGGGCCTGAACTGCGAACCAGGCGAAAGTTAAAGCAACAGTTGCGATGATTACGGGATATTCCCACCAGCGGATGGGAACTTCACGAGCAAAAATCGGGTTGGGAATAATATCGGTGGGGAGCCCTAAGAACAGGAGGGTGAAAAGTGCCCAACCGGCTGCGACCATGAGTCGTTGCCGGCGAGTTTTTTGGTTTAAAGCTTCGGCTTTGACGTAGCCGGTGGCGAAGCCTTTAGGCTGAGGTTGGCTTAGAATCTCCATAGTTTTATCGCGCTGCGGTACGTCACTCAAGGGATATTCTCTTTTCGTTGATTTATTCAAGATTTCAGACTATCCCCCTCATCTTACCAAACGTGATTAAACACACCCACCGCTGATTTGCACGGTTAGCTCAAACTCACGTAAGGTAGATATTACCGACGCGGGGTGGAGCAGTTCGGTAGCTCGCCGGGCTCATAACCCGGAGGTCGCAGGTTCAAATCCTGTCCCCGCTACCAGAAAAGCCCGGTATCTCAACGAAAAATCACTGAGATACCGGGTTTTGTTTTATCTTTGTAGGGGCGATCCTCTAAGTCATTCCCTCCCTTTCAGGGTTATGGGACAAGCGGCGTTGCTGTGATAGGGACTTTTGCTTGCGATTGCATCCCGTGATGATTACGTACGGGGCTGGCTTCTTGCTAGAAGTGAGAACTCTAGAGCGGGGAAAGCATTCTTATCTTCCAATTGAACGGGCGGGTGAGTAACCCTTGGTTACTCACCCGCCCGTTAGCTTAAGCTAATAGTTTAGTTCTTAAGCGGTTTTGCGTTTACGTGCAACTACAAACGCTGCCCCCGCAACTAGGAATAGCGCGGAAGCTAATCCTAGGGTTGCTGCGTTGGTACCCGTGTTAGGAATACCTGGCTTAGCTGGTTTCTTGATTGGAGGAGCGATTGGCTTACCTTCAATCTGTGCAGCCTTGTAGGTTACGCGGATCACTGCATCGGAGTAGGCTTGGAATACCAACTTACCGTCCTGTAGTACTGGTTTGACTACGGTGAGTTCACCGTTTGCTCCAACCAATTCAACTTTCGCAACTGCCGTAGCTGGTGCCAAAGAGTAAGTTGCTTGGAAGGCTACTGGCTGGCTCTTCGCAGTGAAGGTAGCTACGTTACCTTCTTCTGCTGCAGTCAAGCTGAAAGTTACACCCTTAGGTGCTTTACCAGTGGCAGTTAATGTCACTTTTGAGGTCTTTGCTTCTGCGTTAAGTGCTTCATCTTGTGCTGGAGGTGCCGGAGCTACTTCAACTACGAATGGAACGTTAGTGATTGCCAAGTTACCACCCTTGTCGGTAGCTTCCGCAGCCAACACGTGATCGCCCGGAGCAGCTTCAACTTCAACAGTTACTGCCAAAGTGGTTTCAGCAGTTTCTGCACCTGGAGTTGCGTCTTTTCCAGTGGCATTATTCTGCGCGTCACGCTTAGCTACAGCTTCTGCCACAGCAGCTGGAACTGCAGTACCATTTTCAGTTCCGGTTGTCTTTTCAGCAGCAGGAGTATTAGCACTTGCTTCCTCAGCAGTTTCCTCAGAGCCTTGGAACTTCGGATCTTCCGGAGTGTTGCCTGAGCCCGCATCTTTACCTTCTGTAGAGTCACCTTCTTGTACGAAGGAGGACTTCGGGTGAGGTACAGCTTTAACTACCTTAGTGGAAACCACTTCTCCGTCTACTAGGACGCGTAGGCTCGCCAAGTTAGCGTCAGTAGTTTCTACTGTAACTTGCTTAGTAACCTTATCTGATGCAGTTGGCACCTGGTAGGTTGCGTTAGCTTCGATACCGGAAGTGGTCATTTCAGGAGCTAACTTATCAACTACAATTGGAATCTTCCGTTCGGTGAAGTTACCAGTTTGGTCGTAGAGGCCAAGGAAGAAGATGTCACCGTCTTCTGCAGCTACCGTTGTGTCAAAGTCACGCTGGTTTGCTTCAGGAGATGGATCAAAACGGCTTACGATGTATTCCAAGATATTTCCATTTAACGCCAGCGCATAGCCGAAAGCGTTGTCTGAAACTGTTCCCTTGAACTGTACGTCGCCAGCTTCCTTCAAGTAGATTGCACCGTCAGCGTTAATTGCTGGCTTGCCTTCTTCCAGGGTGTAAACCGGGATGATTGAGTCAAAGAAGATTCTAAATGAAGTGTCAAAGACCAAGTCACCCTTAAGATCGTAGATCTTTAGATTAACTGGGGTAATCCCCTGTGTTAAAGGAAGTTCTACGTTGAATGCACCAGTCTTTGGATCGAATGGAACTTCTTTATCGTCGATCAAGAAACGGCTTGGCAAGGAAGCTAAAATGCCATCCCAGCTGTAGTAGTATTGGCCGTCTTTGAAAGAAACATTTTCGTCTTTACGGTCAGCTAGATTGAAGCCAGTGACCGACAAATCACCGTAAACGATCTTTCCAGAAGCATTGAAACCAGCGTTGGTGATGCGAACGTAAGCGGAGCTTTCATTGACACCATCAGTAACTGTCAGTTTAACTACACCAAAGTGTTCTGGAACTGGTAGATCCCAAGCAAAGTTATTACCGGTAAAATCATGGGTTAGTTTACCGACTTTACCCAGTAAAGTAGCGTCCACTTTAGTGATAGTTGAGTTAGCGTCAGCAACTGAGCCTTCTAAGCGAACCGTACCGTCCGCTTTACGCTCTGCGTAGTAGAAACCAAAAGCAGCGTCGTGTTCTAAGCCATTTAAGGTGATTTCTGGAGCTACCGAGTCATAGAGGAAGGTCAGGTCAGTTTCAATGGTTTTACCGCCGCTCTCGGCACGCAGGATAACCTCAGTTTCAGCACCGTCATTTACTGGCAAAGTAGTGTCAAAAGCTCGCCCATTCAACGGTACTAAAACGTTGTTGAGGTAGAGTTTTTCAACGCCTTCAATTACGGAACCGCTTAGTTTACGCTGAGCGTTCTTAACTACTAAATCACCGTAGAATTCTGACTTGGTATCAGCTGCGATAGATAGTTTAGCCCAGTTTTCTGCATCGTCCAAAGTGAATGGACTACGGTTTACCACTAGATCTTCAACTTGAGTGTTACCGGCGTTATCGGTAGCGACAACTTCAACAATTTCCGTGTATTCCACGTAATCTGCTGGAAGAGTAATCTCGTAGTTGCCATCTGCGGTCTTAGCTACAGCCAGTTTAACGCCTTCGCCCTTGATGGTGGCGGAAACGTTGTTCAAGCCGGAAAGCGCATCTGCTGCAGTTACTGGAATTACCAGATCTTGCTGTGCGTTAGGCGCAGGTGTATTCACCGTCAAAGTTGGTTTAGTAGTATCAACCTTGAACGCGAAGTCGTAGTCCTGCGCGGCAAATCCGTCAGCTAATTTAGCTTGTAGACGGTAGGTGTAGTCACCTTCAGGAAGTGGCTCAAAATTGCCTGTCTTCTTGTTGTAAAGGTGACCGTCAAAGCGAAGTGCATTGAGTTCTTCACCTAGTTGAGCTCGGCCAGCTAGTAAGTCATTGAGGGTATTACGACGGATTTCGTTGTCTTTACCAACTTCGCGGACTACTTCTCCGTTAGCGTTTAGAACTTTACCGCGTACTTCCCAAGCGTTACGCAATGAGACAACCAGTGGGTGTACAGAGTCGCGAACCCCGTCACCATTTGGAGAAACCCAAAATGGCTTATTCAAAACGGAAGTTACGCTGGTGTTAGGACCAGTGGGAGTTACTAAAGCGGTGCGAGTGGTGTTCTGAGCTGGGTCTGGGAAGAGAGCGTCAAAAACGGCTGGTTCGCCAGCTTGAGCATCAAAAATCTTTTCTGCGTTCCAGTCCCCTACGAAGCCTAATACTGGGATAACCAGTTCAGGCACAGTGTTAGCGTCAGCTGCTGGGGTTAATTTCGCCCAGGCGCTGAGCCAGTGGGTAGAGGAAATATCTGGGGTTACAGTGTAAGAAACTGTTGCGGTTCCCTGCGCAGGCACAGTTACGGTAGGTGCGGAAGCAGTAATTGTTTCCACGTTGCTACAAACTGTGGTGGTTGCTTCAAATGCGGTGTTGGTTTCGTTTACTACACAGGTTGCGCCCGTGTTGTAAACGCGTTCCTTATCGCCCTTGTTTGTCAGAGTAACTGTGAAGGTACGTGGGGCGTTGATTTCTTTTAAGGCAACCCAAGGAGATCCTTCTACAGTTGCGTAAACGTCAGTTTCGATTGCGGCCTTAGTATTGATCAGACCAGCACCCATCTGACGAGCAGAGAAAGGCACGCCGTTTGAGGCGATTAGAATCTGCGCGGTGTTTGCCAAAGCGATACGGTTCCACTTGGTAATTTCTGCGCGACTTAGGTTAGGGAATTTTTGCTTATTCTTTTCCAGCATCAAAGCAGCTGCACCAGCTACGTGTGGCGCTGCCATGGAAGTACCGGAAGAGGTGGCGTAAGAGTTGTTGTTCTGAGCAGACCAAACGTTTCCACCGATACCGGATAGGTGAGGGCGGAAAGAAAGGGAGGTGTCAGTACCCCAAGAGGTGAACGATGATGGCTGCTTAGCAGTATCAGATGGCTGTAGGACCAGTTCAGAGGTGAATGCTACCTGAGTTTCTCCTGCGGCGATCTGCTGACGTAAGCGTTCACCCTCAGAGTGAATCATACCGCCAATGAAGGTTTGGAATCCGTCGATTCCGCCCATGCCTGGAATGGTTTCACCACCGGTGGCATGGTTATAGATAACTACCCCGATTGCGCCTTTAGCCAACGCATTTTCGACTTTAGCGGCGAAGGTGATTTCACCACGTTGGATTAGCACGTAGTTACCCTGTGCGTCAGCTGGAATCTGGTCTGGTTTACCCAGTCCACCGTAGACAATCTTATGTGGTTGTCCGTCAGGAGCACCCTTTTGCACGTTGAAGCCGAGGGCGTAGGAGGTTGCTCCGGAAGTTACTCGGGCAGCGCGCACAGTTGAAGATACGTTATCCACAGAAGCAACTGCCAAAGCAGTATCTGCGGTTGCGGGGCTACCAATGGTGCTGTCATCGAATAGACCGAAAACGTCTTTAGTGTCGCCGTCCATTGAGAAGTTCAAGCCGTCATTTGCGGCGGCAACAACTACTTCAATCCCCTGGTCGGTAGCCATTTTAACGGCGCGACCTTCACCGGAGGTACCACCAAAACCATTGGTGGCGCCCAGGGACATGTTGATCACGTCAGCGTCGTGTTTAACTGCGTCTTCTAACGCTGCAATAATGTCTTCGGTGGATGCACCTTTACCTTTGACATCTACAGAGTTAGAGAAAACCTTTAGTGCCAGCACCTGAGCGTTAGGGGCAATCCCGTTGATACGACCGTTGGTTTGAATGTCAGCGTCTTTACCGCCGTTTGCAGCGGAAATACCTGCAACGTGCATACCGTGTTCGTTACCGGTTAGGTCGTTTACTTCGGTGTTATCGTCCGCGTAGTTGTAACCCCAAGGTACTTTCGCGGTGAAGCCGGCTGCGGGAGCTAGTTTAGTTTTTGCTCCGTCGTCTAGTTTCATTGACTCGTGGTTAATGTCCACACCGGTGTCGATAACCGCAATTACGGTGCCTTCACCAGAGATGTTGTGGTCTCTACGAGCGTGAGTTGAGAAGGTTAGGTCACCGGCGGTTCCCTGCAATGGCTTGTAGGTAACGGTGCGTTCTACGCTGGCCACAGTTGGTTCTGCTGCAATTTCTGCCCATTTATCAACGGGGATTTCTGCTGCGAAACCTTTAATGAGGTATCCGAAGGAACGGTCTGGTTTAATACCGTACTTTTCTACTAATTGGTCACGGACTTTGTTTACTTCACGCAGGTTCAGCATCTCCGCGCCGGGGCGGGTGGGCTGGTTGTGCGTTAAGATCAGCACCTTTACGTATTCGACTGGTGCTTCTACCGCAGGTGTGGGGGCTGGCTGATTCTCCGTTGAAGTAGCGTAGGCTACTCCTGGGGTGAATAGCAGGGCCAGCGCGCTTGCGCCTGCGACGATGCGTGCATATTTTTTCATTGCATCCCTATCTTGATAAATTGAAGGACACTACTACCTTAAGTAAAGAAACGGTCAAATTAAAGTGAGTTTCACTTATTGAAACGTAAATAACGGAATGTTTGCGAAATCGTTACACTTCCGGGTTAAAAACCGTTTCTAGAAAGAGAAAACATATTGCAAGCGCCCTCGGGAAATGCTGTTATTCAAGCAAATCGAGGGCGCCTGCACTGCCTACTATTGGGAGATAAGGAAATAATATATTAATTGTCCGCGTGCTCTTTTTCTTCCACCGGACGATCGGTAGTGAGCTTATCTTCTACTGTGCCGTGCGCGGGACGCAGTTCGGAAATGATCATTGCCACTAAAATCAGTGCACCGCCTAAGATCATACGCTGGGTGAGGGACTCGCCACCGAACTGGATGGCGAATGCTGCGGCGAAAACTGGTTCAGTTGCCATTACCACGCCGGTGCGGGTGGGGCTGACTTTAGATTGCGCCCAAGTTTGAATGAAAATTGCCAGCACGGAAGCAAAGACAATCAGGTAAACCATGGAAAGCCAGTCACGAGGGGTTTGTGGAAGCTGCACTCCCCCGGGAATGGCGACCAGCACTGACACCAGGGCCAGGCCGAAAATCTGAATGATTGTCAGTTGGAAACTGGTGCGTTCAGTTGACCAGCGGCCCAGCAAAATCATGTGTAGGGCGAAGAAAGCAGCGGAAACCAATACCACCAGTTCGCCGATTCCCAGGTGCCAACCGTTTAATGAGAGCACGCCCATCCCTGCGACTGCCAGAACGGAAGAGATGATGACGAATCCGTTGGGGACAATCTTGTACATGATTAGCATCAGGATTGGGATCATGATGATGTACATTCCGGTGATGAATCCTGCTGTTGAAGCTGCTGTCATGGAGATTCCCACAGTGTGGATGATCTGCCCGATTCCAAATACTACACCCACGATTAGTCCGTGTCTCCAGGTGTCTCGGTCGGCTTTGCGGAGCATGGGGAAGAAGATTAGTCCCATGATTACCGCGGTGATAGCGAAGCGGATCCCGATCAGGTCATAGGGTGAAACCGCATTAACCAGATCTTTAATGACAATAAAAGTGGATCCCCAAATGGCCGCAGCTACTAGCAGAGCTAGAATAGGGAAAAGTTCCTTCTTGGTTTTCAAGTTTGTGCCTTACAACATTTAGCAGTTTCCAACTGTATTATTCTATGCTTTTTGGCAGTTTAGGGAAAATACAGGGATAGAGGGCTTGCTCACCTTAAATGGTTTCTTTTGGATTGTGTGCTCTATAGACTGTAAGGAGTTGATTTTAAGGAGCCCATTTTGAACTTATTTATTGAGTTGGTCATTGATTTTATTTTTTCTCTGTTCCTGGTGGAGGCGAAGCAAGAGCAGCATAAGCAAAAGAGAGCGCAGCGGAAAAAGAAGAAGGCCCAGCGAAAGCAGGAAAAAACCCAGCGCAAGCAGGAAAAGGCCCAGCGAAAGCAGGAGGAAGCACGGCGCAAGCAGGAGAAAGCACAGCGCAAGAAAGCTGCTGGTAAACCTCAGCCACCTCACGCGAAAGTGACAGCTGCGGGGCTTCCGGGGAGCGTCACTGAAGCGGGGTTGCCGGGGCATGATTCCTATTTTCTTCCCGAGGGCGCTGCCCTGCCTGAGTTTTCCTATCAGCCTAGCCACAATGGGGATGCAGATCCAGGGGAAGTTGTCTGGGCTTGGGTTCCGTTTGAGGATGACCCGTCTGTGGGTAAAGATCGGCCGGTCTTAGTTTTAGCGAAATATGATGGCGGGTTTATTTGTGCGCAGATGACGTCAAAGAATCATGAGGATTTTAAAGAAACACGGTGGGGGCGCCGATGGATGGATATTGGTACGGGCGACTGGGACCGTCAGCGTCGTAACTCTGAGGTGCGTTTAGATAGGTTCGTTTTTGTACCCGCCGGTTCGGTTCGCCGTGAAGGAGGGCGGGTTTCAGAAAAAGTCTATTCTCAGGTTGTTGATGCCATTGTAGGTGGGCGGTAAAATTTAGTTTATAGTTTTGTTTGTTGCGGAGGGTTCGTAGTGAATATTTCAAAGAAGCAGATGAAAGAGATAACTACTATATTTCTAGAGTTATTTTCTCCGTACCTTGCTGCCGCTGTAAAACTGTACTCAATAGCATCCAACATCGTACCTGGTACTGATTCTAAATCAGAAAAGAAGTTAAAACAGGCCTTAGAAAGCAAAGTCGAGGATAGACTTAAGAGCTTGAAAGAACTTCATAACACCCCTCTTGATGAGCTTAAAAGTATTTGCCGCAATGTTTCCGAAGCTTTTAATCGTTATATCAATGAGTTTTTCTCTAACCCGCAGAATACAGAGATTGATATAGCGAAAAACTACGATTTATTTCTGACCAATTTTAAAGAGTATGCAAAGAAGGAACGCGTCTCTCACTCAAAAAAATCCTACCCTTTATTTGACCGACTAGTTGTTTTAACTATAGAAATCTACTTTGACTTAATTAAACATAAAGATTCTTTTGTTCCTGAGGGTATTACTGCTCTTTTGTCTAGTAGTCAAAAGACAGACGAATTTCTTAACACTAACTTTCAACAGATTAACGATAAACAAGATAGAATGTTAGAAGCCCTGAGTGGAAAAGGGAAATTTAGCCATCCTATTCACCTGTTAGCCAATAGGATTCCTGAAGCTAAGGATTCTATTGAGCGCGAACGTTTTAGAAGCCTTAAAAAGCAGATTTTTGATGATGGAAAAGATGGCGTTTGGGTTCTTAAAGGTATGCGAGGAAGCGGTAAATCTCAAATCGCTTCAGCTTTAGTTTCTGCTGCATTAGAAAAAGACTGGGCCGTTGTAGTTTGGCAAAAAGATCCTTCTGTTTTGTCTCTTCACTCAATGTATAGAGAGATTGCGGGATTACTTGAGATTCCAACTGAAAATGTCAGTGATGATGAACTTTCTCAAACCGTTCAAAATAGATTAGCTTCAAACCCTAATTTAGGTGACTGTCTTTTTGTTTTTGACGATCTAAAAACTACTGAGGATCTTTCTGGCTTAATTCCGAGTTTTCAGAAGGCAAGAGTAATCATCACGACTAACTCTGTTTCCCTTGAAATAGCTGAAGAACTAATTATTGATGGTTTTTCTGTTGCCGAAGCAAAAGAGTATCTAAACAAGCGACTAAAAGGAAAAGACAGCAACGATTATGCTGAGCTTGCTTCCAAACTTAGCTATTTACCTGTTGCGTTGAGCCAAGCCTGCCACACTATGAAAAAGCACAAGAGGGACATTCGCAAGTATCTTTCTGCACTAAAACAGTACGAGCTCAATCGGGCGATAAAGTGTCCTGCGGGAGCCAACTACACCACGCACGTTGTAACAGCTCTGTTGCAAGCAGTTGAGTCTACACTATTAACGCTGAATCAAGAAGAAAAGAGTAATGCTGAGGAACAATTATCTGCACTGTGTTTTTTGGCCGAATCAGGTGTGCCAAGAAAATGGTTTGAAGAATGTGCTGAAGATGAACTTTGTTCTTTAGATACTTTAGGTGCTTTGGAAGATTATTCTCTTATCCAGTCAACCGATGAAGATTTGGTTTTCTTACACAGTTTACAATCGCGGGTTTTAAGAGAAAATCCCTCTTTGTTCGCTAAAGGTGATCCTATAATCCGTATAGAATCGGCTGTAAAACTCTTAACCACTAACATTGAAAGAATGATTTCCCAGTTTGATGAAGCGGAAAAACCGTTAAAAGAAAATATGCGAAATTCATTACGTCAAGACTATAAGCAACTATTAGAGCAACTGAAAGTCATCTACGATCAGGATTTTTCGAAAAATATCATTAAATCTACGGAAGTAATAGATTTGATTCCAAGTATGCTCAGTAGAGCTTCCAAAATGAATCTGGATTCTGAAATCTGCGCTCTCGATACATTTATCTTAGGAATAGATCTTGACAAAGAAAAATCCATCCAGATAAAAGATACTCTCGGTCTAGCTTCATTAAATATGGGCCGAGTAAATGAAGCGATCACCCTCTTTGAAGAAAACCTTGTAGCAAGAAAGGGCATGCTTGATGAAAACCACCGCCACACCCTCGCAAACTGGAATAACCTCGCCACCGCTTACCAAGAGGCTGGGCGTTTAGACGATACTATCTCCCTCCATGTAGAAAACCTTGAAGCAAGCCTTCACATACTTAGGGAAAACCTTTCCGACACCCTCACTAGTCGCAATAACCTCGCCAGCGCATACAAAAAGTCTGGACGTTTAAAGGAAGCGATCTCCCTCCATGTAGAAAACCTCAAAGCAAGCCTTCACGTGCTTGGTGAAAACCACCC
>NZ_JANUXV010000008.1 GCF_024814355.1 Gleimia sp. 6138-11-ORH1
TTTTTCTGGACATGTTTTTGTTTGGAGAGTTTGATCCTGGCTCAGGACGAACGCTGGCGGCGTGCTTAACACATGCAAGTCGAACGGGATCTGATGGGGCTTTTTGCTTTGTTGGTGAGAGTGGCGAACGGGTGAGTAACACGTGAGTAACCTGCCCTCAACAGTTGAATAACTCCATGAAAGTGGGGCTAATGCAATATATTCTACGCTTGTCGCATGGTGGGTGTGGGAAATGGTTTTTTCTGGTTGGGGATGGGCTCGCGGCCTATCAGCTTGTTGGTGGGGTGATGGCCTACCAAGGCGGTGACGGGTAGCCGGCCTGAGAGGGTGGACGGCCACACTGGGACTGAGATACGGCCCAGACTCCTACGGGAGGCAGCAGTGGGGGATTTTGCACAATGGGCGCAAGCCTGATGCAGCGACGCCGCGTGAGGGATGACGGCCTTCGGGTTGTAAACCTCTTTCGCTAGGTTGGAAGACGCATTTTGTTGTTGTTGACTTTAACTGGTAAAGAAGTACCGGCTAACTACGTGCCAGCAGCCGCGGTAATACGTAGGGTACTAGCGTTGTCCGGAATTATTGGGCGTAAAGGGCTTGTAGGTGGTTTGTCGCGTCTGTCGTGAAAACCCGGGGCTTAACTCCGGGCTTGCGGTGGGTACGGGCAGGCTTGAGTGCGGTAGGGGAGACTGGAATTCCTGGTGTAGCGGTGGAATGCGCAGATATCAGGAGGAACACCGGTGGCGAAGGCGGGTCTCTGGGCCGTTACTGACACTGAGGAGCGAAAGCGTGGGGAGCGAACAGGATTAGATACCCTGGTAGTCCACGCTGTAAACGTTGGGCACTAGTTGTGGGGGCTTTTGTTGGTTTCCGCGACGTAGCTAACGCATTAAGTGCCCCGCCTGGGGAGTACGGCCGCAAGGCTAAAACTCAAAGGAATTGACGGGGACCCGCACAAGCGGCGGAGCATGCGGATTAATTCGATGCAACGCGAAGAACCTTACCAAGGCTTGACATGCACCAGACGATTCTAGAGATAGGGTTTCCCTTTGTGGTTGGTGTGCAGGTGGTGCATGGTTGTCGTCAGCTCGTGTCGTGAGATGTTGGGTTAAGTCCCGCAACGAGCGCAACCCTTGTCTAGTGTTGCCAGCAAGTAGTGTTGGGGACTCTCTAGAGACTGCCGGGGTTAACTCGGAGGAAGGTGGGGATGACGTCAAATCATCATGCCCCTTATGTCTTGGGCTTCACGCATGCTACAATGGGCGGTACAGTGGGTTGCAATACCGTGAGGTGGAGCTAATCCCCAAAGCCGTTCTCAGTTCGGATCGTAGTCTGCAACTCGACTACGTGAAGGTGGAGTCGCTAGTAATCGCAGATCAGCATTGCTGCGGTGAATACGTTCTCGGGTCTTGTACACACCGCCCGTCACGTCACGAAAGTTGGTAACACCCGAAGCTCATGGCCTAACCACGTTTGTGGGAGGAGTGGTCGAAGGTGGGATTGGCGATTGGGACGAAGTCGTAACAAGGTAGCCGTACCGGAAGGTGCGGCTGGATCACCTCCTTTCTAAGGATTATTTTATTTAGACAACCTCCCTCAATGATTGTTGATATTTTTTATTGTTTGGTTGTTGTTTCATTGTTTGGTGGGACGCAGCGCATGCTCTTCTTTTGGCTGGTGTTTTTACTGGTTGGGAGAGGGTGTGGGGGGAGTGATATTTGAAGGATGAATACAAAGCACGCGGGGAATGTTGTTTCTTTGTGGGTGTAAGGCAATGATGTTTTGGGTATGCTATCAGGTTTTCTGCTAACACCTGTTTTGAGTACTAGCCTGTTTGTTTCTGCTGGGTTTTTGGTGGGAGCGTGTTGGGTTGGTGCTTGGTTGTTGGTTTCGCTTGGCCATGTTGCGGCTGGTTCAGTTCTTTTTGCTGGGTCTGGTTGTATTTTGGTTGTGGTGGGGTTGTTGGTGAATTGTATAGTGGTTGCGAGCATCTTAAATCTCTATTTTTTTCTGTAGGGCTGGTATTATCTGGGTTCATCTGATTGGTTTCCTTTTGGGTGGGTTTGGGTTTGCTGGTTTTATGGTTTTTGATTCTGTGATTTAGTGTTTTGTGATTTAAAAATTTTTTTGTTTGTTGCTCATTTATTGTTTTGTGTTTTTTAGTTTTTACGGGCATTCGGTGGATGCCTTGGCACCTTGAGCTGATGAAGGACGTAGTGGCCTGCGATATCCTCGGGGAGTTGGCGAGCGAGCTTTGATCCGGGGGTTTCCGAATGGGGGAACCTAGCCAGGTTTGTTTCTGGTTACCATCACTTGAATGTATAGGGTGATTGGGGGGAACGCGGGGAAGTGAAACATCTCAGTACCCGCAGGAAGAGATATTCCGTTAGTAGTGGCGAGCGAACGCGGAGGAGGCTAAACCATGCGTATGTGATACTCGGCGGGGGTTGTGCGTGTGGGGTTGTGGGAGCAGTTGTAGTTGTGTCTGCCGGCGCGACTGCTTGTTTTGGTTGAGTGTGGTGAACAGGTTGGGAAGCCTGACCGTAGTGCGTGATAGTCGTGTAGGTGTGTTCAATCAAAATGGGTTTATTGCCACCCAAGTAGCAGCGGGCTCGTGGAATCTGCTGTGAATCTGCCCAGACCACTGGGTAAGCCTAAATACTACAAGGTGACCGATAGTGCATAGTACCGTGAGGGAATGGTGAAAAGTACCCCGGGAGGGGAGTGAAATAGTACCTGAAACCGGGTGCCTATAAGCCGTCAGAGCC
>NZ_JANUXV010000009.1 GCF_024814355.1 Gleimia sp. 6138-11-ORH1
AGGTTAACCCGTGTGGGGGATCCGTAGCGAAAGCGAGTCTTAACTGGGCGTTATTAGTCGCATGCTCTAGACCCGAAGCGGGGTGATCTACCCATGGCCAGGTTGAAGCAGAGGTAAGACTCTGTGGAGGACCGCACCCACCTAGGTTGAAAACTGGGGGGATGAGCTGTGGGTAGGGGTGAAAGGCCAATCAAACTCCGTGATAGCTGGTTCTCCCCGAAATGCATTTAGGTGCAGCGTTACGCGTATCCTGTTGGAGGTAGAGCTACTGGTTGGTTAATGGGCCATTGTGGTTACTGAGGTCAGCTAAACTCCGAATGCCAGCATTGGTTAGTGCGTAGCAGTGAGACTGCGGGGGATAAGCTTCGTAGTCGAGAGGGAAACAGCCCAGATCATCGGCTAAGGCCCCTAAGGGTGTGCTGAGTGGGAAAGGATGTGGAGTTGCATAGACAACCAGGAGGTTGGCTTAGAAGCAGCCACCCTTGAAAGAGTGCGTAATAGCTCACTGGTCAAGTGATTCCGCGCCGACAATGTAGCGGGGCTTAAGTACACCGCCGAAGCCGTGGCACTCACACTAATGTACGTGTGGGTGGGTAGGGGAGCGTCGCGTGTTGGGGTGAAGCCTGAGTGTGAACTTTGGTGGACTACACGCGAGTGAGAATGCAGGCATGAGTAACGATTAGGCGGGTGAGAATCCCGTCCGCCGATTGACTAAGGGTTCCAGGGCTAGGTTCATCCGCCCTGGGTTAGTCGGGTCCTAAGGCGAGGCCGACAGGCGTAGTCGATGGATAACCAGTTGATATTCTGGTACCGGTGTTTGATCGCCCAATACTAATCTCTTTTAAACTGTGGATGCTGCTAAAGGGCTGGGTTTCTTCGGAAACTCATTACCTGCAGCGGTCTTCACAGTGGTAGGAGTGCGGTAAGCGTATTAACAGGGGGGACGCAGAGTGGTAACCTACGCTGGCCGGTGGTTGTGCCAGTTCAACGTCGCAGCCCGTCACCTAGGCAAATCCGGGTGACACAAGGGGTGAGGACGGACAAAACAACACCAATAAAAATGGTGTTGTTGTAGGTGAGCCTGTGCTGCCAAGAAAAGCCTCGACGCGAGATCACACACCGCCCGTACCCTAAACCGACTCAGGTAGTCAGGTAGAGTATACCGAGGCGTTCGAGTGAATCATGGTTAAGGAACTCGGCAAAATGCCCCCGTAACTTCGGGAGAAGGGGGACCCCACGCGGACACTCACGACCATGTGAGAGGCTTTGCTGGGGGTCGCAGTGAATAGGGAGAAGCGACTGTTTACTAAAAACATAGGTGCGTGCGAAGCCGTAAGGCGATGTATACGCACTGACGCCTGCCCGGTGCTGGAAGGTTAAGCGGAAAGCTCAACACCCCTGTGGGTGTGAAGGTTTGAAGTTAAGCCCCAGTAAACGGCGGTGGTAACTATAACCATCCTAAGGTAGCGAAATTCCTTGTCGGGTAAGTTCCGACCTGCACGAATGGCGTAACGACTTCTCCGCTGTCTCAACCATGAACTCGGTGAAATTGCAATACGAGTAAAGATGCTCGTTTCGCGCAGCAGGACGGAAAGACCCCGGGACCTTTACTATAGCTTGGTATTGGTAGCCGGTTGTGTTTGTGTAGGATAGGTGGGAGACAATGAAACCGCAACGCCAGTTGTGGTGGAGTCAACGTTGAAATACCACTCTGATACAAACGGTTATCTAACCTCGATCCGTAATCCGGATCAGGGACAGTGCCTGGTGGGTAGTTTAACTGGGGCGGTTGCCTCCCAAAAAGTAACGGAGGCGCTCAAAGGTTCTCTCAGCCTGGTTGGTAATCAGGTGTCGAGCGTAAGTGTAGAAGAGAGCTTGACTGCGACACTGACAGGTGAAGCAGGTACGAAAGTAGGAACTAGTGATCCGGCCGTGGTTCGTGGAAACGCGGTCGCTCAACGGATAAAAGGTACCCCGGGGATAACAGGCTGATCTTGCCCAAGAGTCCATATCGACGGCATGGTTTGGCACCTCGATGTCGGCTCGTCGCATCCTGGGGCTGGAGTTGGTCCCAAGGGTTGGGCTGTTCGCCCATTAAAGCGGTACGCGAGCTGGGTTTAGAACGTCGTGAGACAGTTCGGTCCCTATCCGCTGCGCGCGCAGGAAACTTGAGAAGACCTGTCCCTAGTACGAGAGGACCGGGACGGACGAACCTCTGGTGTGCCAGTTGTACTGCCAAGTGCACCGCTGGTTAGCTACGTTCGGAAGGGATAACCGCTGAAAGCATCTAAGCGGGAAGCCTCCTTCAAGATAAGGTTTCCAACCCACACAAGTGGGGAGAGACTCCCAGCAGAACACTGGGTAGATAGGCCAGACGTGTAAGCACAGCAATGTGTTCAGCCTACTGGTACTAATAGTCAACAACTAAAACACAAACAAACAAACAAGCAAAGCATTGTTAAACACACGCAACCACTATACAACTCACTACCAACCCCCAAACCACAAACAACAAACCAAACACGAAACCAAAACCGGAAACGGAAGTATTGTTTCAAAACGTTAGCAAACCAAACTTTGCGGTGGTCATAGCCTAAGGGAAACGCCCAGCCCCATCCCGAACCTGGAAGCTAAGCCTTAGCACGCTGATGGTACTGCACCCGCCAGGGTGTGGGAGAGTAAGACACCGCCGCAAACCAAACACA